>PLZV01000054.1 GCA_003152315.1 Verrucomicrobiota bacterium | reverse complement strand
TTTCATCATGCAACTCGCGGCTGATACGCTTCCGTTCCTCCTCCTGCGCGTTCAGGATTTGATGGGACAGGTGCCGCAACTGTTCCTGCATGTGATATGACTGCTTCAGCAACCGGCTTTGGTGTTGCTCGCTTTCCTGGAGAGACTGCTCCAGCGTCTGACGCCGCGTAATTTCCTGCTGCAACTTCTGGTTCGAGGCGTCCAGCACCTCGATGCGGCGCTGCGCTTGCTCTCTCTGCTTGCGCTCGGTGATGTCGTAAAAGCAATTGATGGCTCCCGTGACTTCGCCTTGTTCGTTCTTCAGCGGGCGGATATTCACAATCACGGAAACCCGCGAGCCGTCGGGCCGTTCGATGAGCACTTCCATGTCATGCACCGCCCGTATTTTGCCGCTCACCACCTCGGCCATGGGACAGCGCTCGTGGGGCATAAAACTGCCATCCGGACGGAACATTTTGAACGAGCCACAAAACCGTTCGTCGGTATCCCCTGACGCCGGCTCGCGGCCCCACAGTTCCACGGCGCGGTGGTTGAATCTCTGAATCACACCCGAGGCATCGCAGGTATAGACGGCGACGGGAAACAAGTCGAACAAGGTGCGATAGCGTTTCTCGCTTTCGCGCAAAGCCCTCTCGGTCTTCTTGCGCTCGGTAATGTCCGCGAACGTGACCCGGCACCATTTCCGCGCCCCCTTGGGGGAGGCTGCGGACGTGGCCCGAAAGCTGGCCCAAAAAGCGCCGCCGCCCTTCTTCAGAAGTAGCGACTCACAGACCTGATCCGTGAGTCCGTTGAAAACTTTTTTCAGGAAGGCCAGAAAGGTCGGTTGACTCGTCGGTGATATAAAAAGCAGCAAGCGCCGATTGACCAGTCGGGACCGTTCAACGCCGAGCAAAGCGGTGGTCGTCAGGTTCGCCTCCAGGATCACGCCCGATTCATCGATGGAGAAATAGCCCACCGGGGCGAAATCGTAGAGGTCGGTGTACTTCTCCAACGCCACCTCAAGCTCATTCCTGGCATTCTGCAATTCGGCGTTCTGCATCTCCAGCTCGATCTGGTAGACCTCCAGTTCGTGGAGGGTCCGCTGGGTGTCGGCTGCTGACTTCTGATGTCGGGCCTTTGACCGCTGACCTTTGCGCTGGACGGGCAGGCGGGCTTCGGCGCGGCGGCGCAGTTCGGCGGGACCGTTGGATATGTTCGGCTTTCTCGGCATGACGGATTCTTCATATTCTATCAGGTGCCACCGGTTTTCCAGCACTTTTTCCTGCTTTTTTGTCATGTTCAACAGTTGCCGGCGTCACGTTGTCCCGGCTCGCTCCTTCCTTTTTTCGGGAAACACCCCCAGTGACCCACGGTAGGGTTTTACCCCATGGCGAAGGGTCAGCGCACCAGCCCATCCTGCTTCCAAATCCGAAACCCACAACGCAGTAACAGGAGGTAAGGAAGCATGATGAAAGCAATGAGGATAAACTACCCGCTGGCGCTGGTACTGGCCGCGGGGGTGCTGGCGTTCACCGGCGCGCCGGCGCGTGCGTCCGAGACGGATAGCCGCATCGAGTCTTCGTTCAAGAAGACCTACGTCTATAAGACGTATCTGAAGGACGAACATATCAAGATCAGTTCCAAGGATGGAGCTGTCACCTTGTCGGGCAACGTGGCCGACGAGACCCACAGGCCGATGGCCCAGGACGTTGCCGAAGCGTTGCCCGGAGTCAAGACCGTGGACAATCGTATCGAGTTCATGGGCGATCGTCCCGCTGAGAAATCGGACACGTGGATCAGCATGAAAGTGAAAGCGGCACTGCTGTATCGTCGTAACGTCAGCGGCACCAAGACCGAGGTGTACGTGAAAGATGGCGTGGTGACATTGAAAGGCGTGGCCGCCAGCCAGGCCCAAAAGGACCTGACCACGGAATACGCCAAAGACATCGATGGCGTGAAAAATGTGGAGAACGAGATCACCGTGTCCCCGAGCCTGGAAACACGCGGCGAAACAACGGGCGAAAAGATCGATGACGCATCGATCACCGCCCAGGTCAAGGGATCACTGCTGGCGCATCGCTCGACCAGCATGCTCAAGACCAAGGTCACGACCAACGATGGCGTGGTCACGGTGAGCGGCACGGCCAGGAACGAAGCCGAAAAGGCACTCGTCACCAAGCTCGTCACCGACATCAACGGTGTCCAGAGCGTGGTCAACAGCATGACCATTGAGGAGCCCAAGAAAGAGTAACGCAACCTCAGGATTACTGCCAGCTGGTGCGAGGGTAAAGGGGCGCACCAGCCGGCGGTGGAATCCAGGGCAAGTCGAAAGGAGAATCCCATGTTGTACACAATCGCAGTAGTACTCGTTGTTCTATGGCTGCTGGGACTGGTGACCAGTTACACGATGGGCGGGTTCATTCACGTCCTACTGGTGATTGCCGTTATCATGATCCTGGTCAACGTCATTCAGGGCCGACGACCGGTGTAAGCAGTGGTTACTGAAGGGGAGGAAACGGAGGATTCGATGACAAAGATGATTGCAATGATACTGATCGCACTGGGCCTCGTGGTGCTCGCCTATTCGGGCATCACTTACAAGACCCCGGGAAAGCCCGTCGATTTCCTCGGAGTGCACATCGAGACCACCCACAGCCACTTCATTCCCCCCGTTGCTGGCGCGCTCGCGCTGGCTGGCGGGATCGTGTTGCTCGTCGCGGGTCCCAAAGGGGACTGAGTCAGAATAGAGAAGGCCACAGCAAACGATAGATCATCTATCTTTCGTCATTACGTGTCAATCGATGGCAGGCGCGATGCCGGCTATGACAAATAACGATTCCGGATGCCGCTTCTCGCTGATGACGGCCTGCAACGAGTACACGCGAGCACGACGACTGACTGCCGGTGATTTCCAGTTCGACCTGGGTCCCCCGGCTGAGATGGCTTCACCATTCGTGGCGATGGCCAGCGAGTCGCCCCTACTGGAGAAACTCAAGGATGACGCTATCTGTAAATAGTAAAGCGTCGACCCCTTACTCGAGCCGAAAGTGAATTGTTACTGTTGCAGTGGCGAAGCCAAACGCTTCGGACGTTTCCAAAACAAGAATCGCACCGTTCAACGCTACCGCTGTGTCGTGTGCGGAAAGACGTTCTCTGAACATCAGCCCCTAGACCATCTCCGCGTCAGCCATGACACGGTGATTCAGATTGTGAAGTTGCTCACCGAGGGTATGGGGATTCGGGCGGTATCCCGGCTCACTGGTTGCCATATCCGTACCGTGTTGGAAGTGCTCCGTGTTGTGGGCGAGAAATGCGACCGGCTCCATGACAAGCTGGTGCGGGACGTAGAGACTGGCTCACTCGAAATAGACGAATTGTGGAGCCGGGTCGGAATACGTCAGCAGCGCACCACGCCAGAGGACACGGAACGGGGCGACCAGTACACCTATTTGGCCGTTACAGCCCGCGAGAAGCTGATTCTGTCGTATACCACACGGGCAAACGTGATTATCCTAACACTGAGGCGTTTATCGCAGACGTGGAGCAGCGGATTGCGGGCCGTATTCAGATCACTACTGACGGCTGGCAGCCATACCCTGAAATCATCCGGCGCTACTTGCTGCCCCGTCTTAACTACGCTGTCATGCAAAAGATTTACGGCCAACAAGACCCCAACGACATAAACCCGAACCGGCGCTATTCCCCGCCCCGATGCACTGGCGTCCGTGTGGACATCATTGCCGGTGTGCCACGCAAAGACCGCATCAATACGGCCTTTGTGGAGCGCACGAATTTGACCGTGAGACATTTTAACAAACGCTTTGCCCGTCTCGGTCTCGGCCGGTCACGGAAACTATCGAATCACCGAGCAGCTATTAGCCTGTTTGCGGCGGTGTTCAACTTCTGCAAGGTTCACAGCACATTAGGAACAACACCCGCTCATGGGGCTGAGATCACCGATGGGCCTTGGACGGTTGAAAGGCTGATTGAGGAGGCAACAGTTTGCTAGCGAGTACCGGCTATTTCAGTGGACGCTTTAACACAAACGTGTAACCTTCTGCCCCTGAAATCACAGAGTGATCGACAACAATCCAGCCCTCCTTAGCCAGCGCGTTTAGCTGGACTTCGGCGGCCTCGAAATCGCCACGCAACCTAATCGTTTTGTATTCCCACTGCACTCTTGTAGGCTGAGGAGTCGCACAGCCACCAAATACACAAACCGCACTGATAATTAAGAGATTCAAGACTTTCATATCGAGTGCCCGATTTTATGTCAGGTTTTCCCCTGCTTGTCAAAAACTTGCTGCGGTGTAACGGTAGCAACAATCTATTAGATCACGACCCGTCCGGCTGGGGGGTGAATTTGCTCATTGAACTTTGAGGATTGTACCCGGTTTGATGCGAAATCGCAACACACTTACCGGGTTTGCGGCAGTTTTTCATAGATGCTGCTCGACCGGCGCCTCGACGGATCGAGGCGGCAAAATTCTCTGTCCTGTCCACCTATCGTAAATCAATAATTTTGCTGGACAATGTATTGTGGGAGGGGTATAGTCGGCGCGTGGATAATGAATTGAAGGGTAACCGCGACGTGCGGAACGATATTGCCTTGATGAACGATGCGGCGCGATACCTAAACGACAGGCATCGCGCCCTACAATTACGACATGGCGGGAGGTTAATGATGGAAGTGTCGCGAGGGGGGGACCCGTCGTCGCTAATGCTATCTTTGGGAAGGGAAAAGGGGGCCCTATACGTTTCTGCGAAACGAACCCACCGATTTTTGCTCGGAAAACAGGGGTTAAGTGGTTATGAGGCAAATAGAAGTGACAGAAAGAATCTTGGATTTTTGGTGGGTTCGTTTTGGGAAACGAACCCAATTTGGGGGGTGTTTTGAGGCTCTTTGAGGTGATTTTTCATGGTTCGGCCCGCTTTTTTGGCGCTGGGTTCGGCTTGCTCGTTGGTTTGATGCTACTAAATCCGACAGGCGGTACGTCCATTCGACAGGGTTCACGCAAAGGAGAGTTCCTACTGAGAATTGTGGCGGCCAACGTTCACTTGTCGCCGGGAGAGTGCGGGAGTAGTCTTTCCGGCCAAACATTGGATGCTTCGATCTTCGGAGGAGAATCATGAAACTGCAGACCTTGACGAAACTCGGTGTGGGGTTACTGGCGGTCGTGGGGGCGTTGGCGCTCATGGTGGGGATTGTCGCTGCGGTGTGCGCGCTCGGGGCCAAGCGGCCGGTTCCATCGAAGGTGATCCTCGAGGCTGATTTTGAGAAGGGTCTGGTCGAATACGTCCCCGATGATGCGGTGGCGAGGGTCGTTTCGGGCAGGGCGCCGACAGTCCTGGGCGTGGTGGAGGCGCTGGAACGGGCCACGACGGATGATCGTGTGGTCGGCTTGATTGCGCGCGTGGGCGAAGCGGGACTGTCCGCCGCGCAAATCCAGGAAATTCGCGATGCCATCATCGCGTTTCGTGCCAAGGGCAAGCCGGCGATCGCCTATGCGGAGACGTTCGGCGAAGGCACCAGAGGGAACGGCTCGTATTACCTCGCGACGGCGTTCGATCAAATTTATTTGCAGCCGTCGGGCGAAATCGGTCTGGCGGGCTTGATGGCGGAGACACCGTTTCTTCGTGGGACGTTAGACAAGCTCGGTTTCATTCCCCGCATGGATCATCGATCCGAGTACAAGAACGCGATGAACGAGCTGACGGAGAAGAAGTACACCGCGGCGCATCGTGAGGCGACCACGAAATTGGTCGAGTCGATTTTCGGCCAGATCGTCAAGGGCATCGCGGAAAGGCGCAAGATGTCCGAACCCGAAGTGCGGGCGCTGATCGATCGCGGGCCGTTCCTCGGCGAGGAAGCCTTGCAGGCAAAACTTGTGGACAAGCTCGTGTACCGCGATGACGCGTACGCGGAGATCAAGAAGAAGGCCGGTGCGGACGCGAAGTTTCTCTATCTTTCAAAGTACGGCGAGCGTGTCACCGGCCTGTACGACAAGGGCACGACGGTGGCTCTTATTTACGGCGTCGGCGGGGTGCATCGCGGCAAGAGCGGCTACGATCCGGTGTTCCAGGAAGTGACGATGGGCGCCGACACGGTGGCGGCGGCGTTCCGGGCGGCGGTGGATGACAAGAAGGTGAAGGCGATACTGTTTCGCATCAACAGCCCCGGCGGTTCGTACGCTGCTTCCGACACAATTTGGCGGGAGACGGTGCGCGCGAAGAAGGCCGGCAAACCGGTGATTGTGTCGATGAGTTCGGTGGCGGGATCGGGCGGTTATTTTGTGGCGATGTCGGCGGACAAGATCGTTGCGGAACCGGCGACGCTGACGGGATCCATCGGGGTGTTTGCGGGCAAGATGCTGAGCACGAATTTCTGGGACAAGCTGGGCGTCTCGTGGGATGAAGTGCACACGAGTTCGAATGCCACGGTGTTCACGGGCCTGCAGGATTACACGCCCGAACAATGGGCCCGATTTGAGACGTGGCTCGACCGCATTTACGATGATTTCACAACCAAGGTTGCGGAAGGCCGCAAGCTGCCGAAGGAGAAAGTGCTCGAAATCGCCAAAGGCCGCGTCTGGACGGGGGAAGACGCCAAGGCGTTCGGCCTGGTGGATGAACTCGGTGGATTTCCTGTTGCGGTCCGTCTCGTGCGCGAAGCCGCGGGGCTGCCTGTGGATGCGAAGATCCACCTGAAAGAGTTTCCGCTGAAGAAGTCGCCGCTGGAGGCGCTCCTCAGCAGCGGCCCCGACAACAGCCAGAAAGCCGGCGAGGCGACTCTGGCGCGCGCGCTTGAAGTAATCCAGCCGTTCGCGCGGGTCGCGCGCGCGCTTGGGCTCGGCACCGCCGATTCCGATACTCTGCGGATGCCGGAAACCGGCGTGGAACCGTGACGGTGGTTTTAGTCAATTCAATCAATCTCTTACGGTGATACTATCGTGGACGTCTCTCACGCAAGCTACCCTACGGGCTATATCTCCGGCTCGATCCTTCAGGATGCTTGTATTCACACAGCCGCTCAACTCGACCACACCCTTGAAGGTTCTCACCTTCACGTCCTCGAGGTATCGGTATTGCCCATCGTCTGCCAGCGCTGCGCCAACACGGCAGGAAATGGCATGGTCATCCTTCCGTTGGGCGGCGGCTTGCCGTTGGGCGGAGTTTTGCGTGGAGCGATTGCTGGCGCAGCCAGTCAAGCCCACGAGCAACGGCAACGACCCGAGACAGAGGACCAATCCCAAGGCACTGAGTGTCTTGCTCTTGTTTGGAGATGTTTTTGACATACGGTACTTTCCTTTATGGCAGTTACTTGTTTACCGAGACTTCAACCTAAGTTGTGGGCCAGATTTTTTCCATGGGGTGAAACCCTACTGCGGATTGCCGGCTGGGCAGGGGTTGTCACTGGCAGCAAGTGTTTCTATACATCAAAAAACGACAAGGCATCCATTGACGACCACAAGGGAGAACGCCCCGGCCGCCGGCAAGCAATGTCCCGCGTCTCGCGAGAAGGGCGCGCACCTTGATTACCACGATCAATGGCAGGTTCGCGGAAAGGCTTCACGGCCCCGGGTTGCGCCCTTTCTGTAAAAAGCACGCACTTGCCATCACGCCCAAAGATCCACCCCTCGTATAGCCATCCCAGGAATTTCCCGCTATATGTGTAGATCCCATTCCCACAGAGCCAACCCGCCGGTGTCCCATCTTGCATGTAGATCGACTCTTTGTCGCCGTCGACGTATGCGACGGCGTGTCCGTGTTTGTCCCAAAGGTCAGTTGTCATATGCTATGCTGGTTGCGCCTTTCTGCATGATGCGGGCTACTGGTGGTCGCGATCCGGATGTTTCTGCTCGTGCTCTTCCTCTTGCTTCTGACGCGGATATTTTGCCCGGACTTCATCATGGTGCTTATACGGCACAGACGAATCAAGAGCGACTGTCACATGAGAACGCAACACGATGTTCTGCGGCACGCGTGCACCCGAACGCCATGAACCGCCTTCCGACCAATAATAGACCTGACGATGGGGTTCGAAATACACTTCCGCATCCGGGTAATATACATAGGAGTACGAAACGCCGACGGCAGGGCCACGCGCGTATTCGTGAGGATGCTCGACATAGCAGCCGACCAGCCCCAGCACACTGCTGATGGCGAAGGTGAGAATAATGAGTCTAACTTTCATGCGTTTCCTTCGTTGTTGGGTGGCAGAACAAACTATTTGTCAGACGACGGCCGTTGTTGGTCATCCTTGTTCTCGTTGTGCGCTCCGCTTTTGTCGTTTTCGCCCTGTTTTTCCCTGGCGGGGCGTTCCGGTTCTTGTTTGGGTTCGCGCTTGGCGGGTTGCTCCGCCTCTGGCGGCGCCTCACGTTTGACGGGCCGTTCCGCCTCCGGCTTTGGTTCGCGCTTCACGGGTTGCTCAGTCTCTGGCTTCGCTTCGCGCTTGGCAGGTTGCTCTGACTCTGGCTTCGAGGGAACGGGCTTTTCCTTGTACTCAGGCTTGAGCGGTTCCACTTGATGATTGTCCTTGTCCACTTTCGGCTCGGGTGTGGACATTTCGGGCTTGGGCCTGTCCTTGGGACTTGGTTGTACAGTTCTATGCGGGCTGGGCGGAGCCTGTTCCTTTCCAAGTTGGTCGGATGACTTCGCCACAATTGGAGACCTGGGAAGTTTCGCTGTGGACGGCTCGGTTAGCTTGTCAGCCTTTGGGTTTGATGTCTCCACGGTATTGGCCTCAAGCGTGCGCCGCTCATCCCGGGATTTCCGGACTTCCTGCTCTCGTTGGATAAGCTGTTGTTTCTCTTTCCTGGCCACCGGCTGGAATCGCATTGGACCATCTTTTCTCTTGGACAGTTGGTCGAATGACGTAGCAACCCCGAGGCTGCTGTCTTTGGACTTCACGCTCACGCTGATACTTCTCTGGGCTGCCCACGTGCGCGGCGGCCGCGCGTCCTCATGATCACGGCGATACTGGTACGTCGTTTCAACGTGGTGCTCCCACTCATGGTCCTGGCGATGCTCCCAGCGTTCATGGGCAAAGATCGGATCGTAGCCGTAATGTCTGGATTCGAAGGAGAACGAGGCGTAGAACCCTCCGCTGGAGTAGCCGGCGGCGTAGTAGTCGCCGAAGTAGTAGTGGTGGTAGCGCGGTCGGAGGAAAAGATGGTCAGAGAACACGCCCACGCCGATCGCGATCGTTGGCGAGTAGTGATAGCCCCGCCGTGCATATACACCGGATTCAAAATACACCGGCGCAAATAGAACACCGCGACGCTCGACAGAGTAATCCCAGTAGCCATCGACGAAGACATAGCCACGAGGTGTCCACGCGTAATAGGCGGGGCTCCAATCCCAATCCGACCGGCCTTCGACCCAATATCCAGGGCGCCAGGCGAATCGGCCTTCATACCAGACCCAGCAGCCGGGTGTCCAACCATAGTCGGCCGAAGGCGCTTCAATGTTGGGACCCACCTCGACCGTCGCAGGCGGCGCGGGCAAGTAGGTA
Organism: Verrucomicrobiota bacterium; assembly: GCA_003152315.1. Taxonomy (GTDB): domain Bacteria; phylum Verrucomicrobiota; class Verrucomicrobiia; order Palsa-1439; family Palsa-1439; genus Palsa-1439. The sequence goes on along the minus strand of PLZV01000054.1, from coordinate 21,777 downwards.
GTCTCACTCGCCGTGGCGTCAGCCCAGTACCCGGAAGTCCATTGAAAACCTTGCGCGGATTTCCCCCAGTAACCGGCCACCCATTGGCGGCCTGGCGGCAGGGCGCGCCACACGCCGCTGACCCAAAGATAGTCTGTCCGCTCGTCATCCCAGGCCCAGTAGCCCGGAATCCACGTGACGTTGGCCCCCTCGGGTTTCTCGTCCGGCGGCACTTCCTCAATAGTCTCCGGCGGCGCTTTGGGGACCACCACGCCCGGTTCGGGATTGGACGTGATAATGCCCGCGAACGCCTCATGCACGGGCCCGCGTGTGAGCACTTGGACCCCCTGCTCATCACCCGTGCCGGAGGGATCGGCACGGCAAATGGCGCCGTCCAGGACGAAGCACATTCCGAAGACAGCCAGCGCGGTGGCCAGGTATCGCCGGGGAGCCTGATCTGTGTTCCGGTTATTGTTTCTGTTGGAAAGAGCCTCAGAAGGTTTCACAATACAAACGTAAGCCGGGAAACGGTGGGCTGCGATAGGGCGTTCACCCCATATGAAAGGGATGGCCCTTCGCGTAAATTATCGTCAGTGATGAAGAACGGAGCAACGGTATGGGACCGATTCCATTGATTGTGGGACACTTATGAAACGACGGACCTGGGTCTGTGGAACACTGATGGCATGCGCGCTGGCGGTAACGGGCTGTGCGACGGTCCAGAAGGTTCTCCCGACCGCTGCCTGGCATAAGGCCCGTGTGCGCAACGAAGGCTACAGCCTCCTATACCACCTGATGAGCCAGGACAGCGATGTCGCCAAAATCCTCATCATCAAACACGCCGACCCATCGGTCGTTGACGTTATCAAAGAGATTGCGAGCGCCTGCGACCAGGCCAGGAAAGAACTGGACTTGTTTCATGAAAAAGACCGTCACCTGAGCTTTGAGATGACCAATTTGCCCAAGATCGAACTGCAGACGCGGGCCGCCATCCAGTCGACTGTGACCAAACAACTTCTCCTGTCCAGCGGCAAAACGTTTGAACATCGATTACTTTTCACCCAGGCCGAGTCCATGAACTACGCCGCCCATCTGGCGAAAGTGTTGCACGACCAAGAAGATAATCCAGTGCGGCAGGAGTTTCTGGCTGCGCTCTCGCACCGCTGCACGACGCTTCACGACCGGGTCATTGATCTTCTGAAATAGCATCGCCTTTGGGAGGATGCGGTAAGGCCTGCTCTCCCTCAGATCTTGTGAGAGAGGGCTAGAATGTGCCGCTGAAATTCAGCCGATAGGTTGCAACAAAAGATTGCAACACGCTCTTTTGTTCAGGGTGTGTTTGCGCCGAGTTGTGCACCAGTTCATGCTCGAGGTCGCCCAACTTCAAGCCGTCCTAGAAGCCGCAGCAAACCATCCAGGATCGTGAGTGGGTGCGGCGGGCAGCCAGGGATGTAGAGGTCAACGGGCACAACGCTGTCCGCGCCGTTGTGTTGTTCAGGATGGTTGATGTACGGGCCCCCGGCGATGGCGCACGCGCCAACGGCAATGACGACCTTTGGCGCCGGCACCGCGTCGTAAGCCTTCTTCAATGCCAGCCGCATGTTCTCCGTCACGGGTCCGGTAATGAGCAGGCCGTCCGCGTGACGCGGAGAGGCAACCATTTGGATGCCAAACCGACCGAGGTCGAAAACGACAGTGCTCAATACGTTCACATCAGCCTCGCAGCCGTTGCATCCGCCGGCACTGACCTGTCGTAGTTTGAGCGACCGACCGAACAGCCGCCGCATTTTTTTGTCGAGCGCTTCTGCCAGCTTGAGACTCTCACCATTCAATACGAGGTCTTCACGCTTGCGCGCCGCCAAGCGAAAGTCCTGCGTGTAGCGGATCGCCTGCTCCGGACAGGCCTCGACACAGTCGGTGCAAAACAAACACCGACCCAGATCCAGTCGTAGTCCCCTGGCATCAATGGTGATCGCATCGGTCGGGCACGCCACGACGCAATCGCGGCAGCCGACCGGGCATTTTGACTGGTCGACTACTGGCACCCCTCGGAACCGATCCGGTACAGCCGGTTGTCCCTTTGGAAAGGAAATCGTGCGATGACCTTGTTGCCAGCGTGCTAATAGGATGTCCAACATACAATCACCTCAGAGATCGTGTCCACAGTAGGACAGGTTAAAACTTTTGTTGCACAACGGAAAATCAGAGATCTGCTGGTTCCGCAATGCCATCGCCAAACCCATCCAGTTGTGGAAGGACGGATCAATGACTTTGTACCGGGTGATGCGGCGTCGCTCATCGGTCATGGCCACGTGACAAATCTTGCCGCGCCAGCCTTCCACCAGCGACACGACGAACGAGTCAGCGGCCAATTCGCCTGGCGTTGTAAGCGTGGTCCCGCCGGCCAGCATCTGCAATTGCTCCCGCACGAAGTCTGCTGACCGTTGGATTTCCAACCAACGCACATACGCCCGAGCAAACACATCCCCCGTGTTGGCCGTTGAAACCGGAATGTGCGAGAAACGGTAGATGCCGAGCGGGAAATCATTGCGGATATCGCCTTCCGCGCCACAGGCGCGAGCCGCTGGGCCGACCAGACCAAGCTCTTCACAGACCTCCAGGGACACTTTGCCTGTGTCCTCAAAACGGCTCATCACCGAAGATGAGTCCCAGAGCAGACCGACTGCACTGGTGACATCACTCATTGCGGTCTGCAAACTTTTCAGCAGTTCTTCAGTGCGCGTCCCGTCTGCATCGAACGCAACGCCCCCCGGCCGGACCAGACCGCGACCGAATCGGCTTCCACAGAGACGCGCTGTCATGTTGAGGAAGTCGCCACGCAATCGACCGCAGTATGAGGAGGTCGGCAGAAATCCAACGTCGCCTGCCAGCGCGCCGAGGTCACCGGTGTGATTGGCCAATCGCTCCAGTTCCAGCGCCACGCCGCGCAACACTTGTGCCCGGGCGGGTGGCTTGCAGCCCGCGAGGGCTTCGACGACCTGACAGTACGCGGTTGCGTGGCCGATCGTCGTGTCGCCCGCCAGCGTTTCCATGTAATGGATCGTGCGCTTGTCCGGTCCACCCACCAGCGCTCGCTCCACGCCACGGTGTTGATAACCGAGCGAGATTTCCAAATGGAATACGTGTTCGCCATGGCACTGGAAACGGAAATGTCCTGGCTCGATCACGCCTGCATGAATCGGGCCGACAGCCACTTCGTGCACTTCCTCGCCTTCGACGCGGTAAAAGTTCATCACGCCGATAAGGGGCTGTTCGCTCGTCGACCGGCCCCAGGCGTCGTGGCCGGCGCGCTGCGACTTGACGAAGCGCACCGGTTTAAGCCACGGATGTCCTTCGGGGCGCAAGCCGAACTGTTCCGCAATCTCGCGCTCGAACAGATGCACCTGGGGGCACTCGGGTGTTAGCGATGGGAACACGTCCCCGCATACCCGTGTTTTCGCTCCGTGAAGTTGTCCGCCTTCACGGTCCGCGAGCACCACGTAGATTTCCACCACGTCATCGACGTTCGGCATGTGGCCGAACATCGCCGTCACGTACGCGCCACCAGCCACGCCATCGAGAATAGCACTGCGGAATTGGGGCCAGTCCAGGTCCGGGATTTCCCGACGTGCCCGCGCCACTCCGTTTCGCAAAGTCGCCAACTGAGGGGCGGCACTCATCGTCCGCCCTCGAGGAACGCCGCCGCTTCACGCAGGAGGGATTCCAGCGGAGGCGGAATGTAGAGCCCCAGCAGCAGCACCAGCCCCATGAATACAAGGATCGGGACAACGACCTGCGGGCGATCACGATATTCTGTAGCCGCCGCCCGCGCCGAGGGTGTCCCCTGAACGACTCGCAGTACTGTTGCCCCCATGCCGATGAATACAATCGCCAACAGCAACAGAAACAGCCCGGCGACAACGAATTTGCCGTCGTTAATTGTGCCATTCAGAATGGTAAATTCGCTGATGAACGGCCCGCCCGGCGGCGAGCCGGTAATCGCGAGAAACCCGGCCAAGAACAACGTCCCCGATACCGGCAAACGGTGGATTGCGCCGCGCACGTCATCGGTGAGCTTGCTGTCGTAGGCGCGATGGATATTGCCTGCCGAGAGAAATAGCACTCCCTTGGTCAGCCCGTTGGTGAGCAGATGCAACAAGGCGCCAAACGTCGCGAGTCCGCCGATGCCAACGCCCAGTACCAGTATACCCATGTGCTCGACGCTGGAGTATGCCAGCATCCTTTTGAAGTCGCGCTGCCGTACCATGAATACCGCCGCCACGGCCATGGAAAGCAGTCCCACGAAGATCATGATCTCGCGCGCGAACGCCGCCTCGTGTGCGGCCACGCAGATCTGAAAGAACCGCAGGATCGCCAGGAACGCGCAACTCGTGACGCCGCCGGCCAACAGCGCACCGACCAATCCCGGCGCTTCGCCGTACGCGTCCGGTTTCCAAGTGTGCATCGGCGCGAGTCCCATCTTCGTACCGTAGCCGACCAACAGCAGGACAAACGCCGCGTGAAGCCAGGGACGCGAAAGCTGCGGCGCAAGCTTCACGAGATCATCGAACAGCAAGGTCGATTTCAGACCAGCGTACACCGACGAGTAGGCGAGGAAGAATGAGCCGAGCAGGGCCAACGCGATACCTACCGAGCCAATCAGCAGGTATTTCCAGGTCGCCTCCAGCGAGCGCGGGTTGTGATTGAAGAACAGCAGTGGTGCTGTGGTGAGTGTGGTCGCCTCAATGGCGACCCACATCAGACCAAGATGGTGCGACAGTGTCACCAGCGTCATCATCGCCAGCATCGTCAACAAACAGCCGCAGAAGACGCGGTTCGGGCGGTCCGCCCGCAGCGCCAGATAGCCGGGTGCGTAGAGGGCGCAGAGAAAGAATAAAACACTGATAAACCCGAGGACCAGTTTACCCAGAGGGTCCAACAGCAGCCAGCCGTTGAACGCGGACACCGGCGTGCCGGCGAGCGCGTAGCCGACAAGGACAAGATGCCCCAATCCGCCCAATGGCACCAACCACGGCCGCCAACGGTCGGAAGGCACCGCCACAGCCGCCACAGCCGCCAATAACGGAATGAGAATTAAGAGCCAAGCCATGCTTTACTCCTTCAACGCGGAAAGTTTGCGAGTGCTCACCGTCGAGAACTCCTGGCTGATCTGATAAATGATAATGCCCATGACGAAGATGGCGACGAACAAGTCCAGCAACACACCAATCTCGACCAGGAACGGCATCGCCTCGACGAGTAGCAGGCCGAAAATGAAGATGCCGTTCTCCAGCACCAGATAGCCGACCACTTGCGAGATCGCCTTCACCCGCGTCGTTAAAATCAGAAATCCAGTCAGCACCGTGGACAACGCCGCGGGTACAACCAACGACCCGATGTGTTCATGGGCTATCGGCAGCGTTTTGGAAAACAGCACGGCCAGCGCCGTTCCCACCCCTCCCAGCAGCAGCGAGGCGATGCACCCGATAATTGGATCAACTTCACGGCGAATAACCACTTCGCGGATTGCATGAAAGAGCATCCGGGGAATCACCACGCCCTTCAACGCGATCACGGCACCAGCCATCACGATCACCCAGACCGTCACCGTGCTGTGCGCGACCACGATCGTCGCGCCCAATAACACGCCCTGCAGCGCCACGGCGTGGATTACCGTGCGCAGTTGACTCGCGCCGAGTGCGACAAAGTTTAGCAACAAGACCGCAACGAGAATTAAATCGAGTAATGGATTCATGAAATCACCTTAATAGAAGAACGATGCCGAACGCCGACAGGAGGCACGCCGCGACCAGAAACGTCGGTACAAACACGAGACGAAATCGTGCCATCACGGATTCGACGACGCCGATCACCATCGCAAGCGCCAGCATGCCCGCAACGAAGAGGCCCCAGTCGACCCAGGCGTTGCCGGACTCGAACGGCGCCACGATGCGCATCAATAGCGCGCCCATCACGAACAGTTTCACGGACGCGCCGTACAGGATCATCCCCAATGACGGCCCGCTGTGATCCAGCACCATCACCTCGTGGATCATCGTTAGTTCCAGGTGCGTGTTCGGGTCATCGAACGGAATGCGTGAATTCTCCACCAGCAACACGATGAACAGGCTCGCGGCCACCAGCACCAACGACGCGCCCGCCACACCCCATCCTTTGGGGAATGGCCCATCCAGCATGCCCGTCAACGAGAGCGACCCGGACAATTTGGCCAGCACCAGGAAGCCGAAGAACAACGCCGGCTCCGCCAGGCAGGAGAACGTCACTTCGCGCGCCGCACCCATTCCTTCGAACGCCGAACCCGTGTCCAACGCCGCTGACGCCGTGAAGAACCTTCCCAAGGCAAACAAGTATGCGAACAGGATCAGGTCGCCACTGAAGGACACCGGCGCACTGTGGTTACCCAGCGGCACCAACATCCCGGCCAGCAACGCCGTCACCAATCCGACGATTGGCCCTGCGCGAAACACCCATGTCGTCGTTGTGCTGAATACCGAGCCCTTTCGAAAGAGCTTGGCCAGGTCGTAGTATGCCTGGAACAGCGGTGGGCCGACGCGCCCCGCGAACAACGCTTTGGTCTTGCCGATTACGCCAAGCAGCAGTGGCGGCAGCCCCAGTATCAGAACGATGTGTACGATGATGTGACTCATAGTTGTGACAATCTCTTTGGTTACCTCCACAACAGCAGCAGAATCAGGAAGACCACGATATAGAACAAATACGCGTGGATGTTTCCTGCCTGTAGAAAACGGAATGATGACGTGATTTTTGCCCCGAAGCGAAAACTCGGACGCAACGCGCCATCCAGGACAATGTCCGGCACGTGGCTCCGAAACTGCGTGGCGCGAGAAAACAATGGCTGCTCACCCGGAGCGTGGACGCGCGGACGAAGCACCCACACAAAACAACCAACCAGCATCTGGGCAAATGAAGACGACGTATATTGCATCCTCGCCGTTGGTGCGGCGTATCCACAGTCCCAGGTACCACTTGACGCTGTGCCGCAATGACGAAGTCGCAGACCCAACAGGACGCCAGCGACAACAATCAACACGATTAGCGCAAGTCCGGCCACACTTACCCATCTCAGCGGTGCCAACATCACCAATGACACTGCACCCGTCGCCAAGTCTGGCGACCAGGCGTACACTCCTTGTTCAAACAACGGCGCCACCAACAGCGGCGCCAGCCCGATCAGCAAACAGCAACCCACCAACACCAGCATCGGTCCTGTCATGTTCGCATCCGCCTCACGTACGTGCCGGGCGTGTTCGGATCGTGCCACGCCGAGGAACACCCCGCCGAACACTTTCACGAAGCAGGCCACCGCCAACGCCCCAATCAGGGCCAGCGCGGGCGGGGCAAAGGCAGAGCCAGCCCAACCGGTTTCATGGCCGATACCAATCGAACGAAACAAACCAAGGTATATGAGCAACTCACTCACAAACCCGTTGAGCGGCGGCAACCCGCAAATCGCCACCGCGCCAATGGCAAAACACAGCGCAGTACGCGGCATCGCCTTGGCCAATCCGCCCAGGCGATCAATCTCGCACGTGTGGGTTGCATGAATCACCGCGCCAGCGCTGAAAAACAACACGGACTTGAACAATCCGTGATTCCACACGTGTAACAGTGCTCCGGCCAGGCCGAGTGCCACGCAATCCGCGCGATGCAACGAACGGCCCACCATCGCCAGCCCCAAGCCCATGGTGATGATGCCGATGTTCTCAACGCTGTGATAAGCCAGCAACCGCTTCAGGTCATGCTGCCCGATGGCAAACACCACGCCCAACACTCCGGAAATTGTTCCCGCCACCAGTAGCAGTCCACCCCACCACAGCGGTGGGTGCGGCAGCAGCGAACAGATACGGACGAGGCCGTAGATGCCGATTTTGATGAGCACCCCGGACATCAGCGCCGACACATGACTGGGTGCCATGGCGTGCGCACCCGGCAGCCAGACATGCAGCGGCATCAAGCCCGCCTTCAAGCCAAAGCCAATTACCGCCAACAAAAAGATCGCGGTGGCGAGGCCTGCCCCGAGGCCATCGGGTAATGCAACCAAGGTAAATGAACCTGTCACGTTCCTTAACAGCGCAAACAGCGCAAACAGGCACAGCGTGGCCGTGTGTGTCGTGACCAGGTAAAGCCAGCCAGCTTCGCTTACCATCCGATCTTCGTCCTCAGTGGTGATGAGGAAGAATGCACTGAGCGCCATGATCTCCCAGGCGACGAGAAACAGGATGGAGTTGGCGGCGATGGTCACGCCAGCCAGGGCCGCTGTAACCAGTCCATAGAACAAGCGCAACTTTTGACCGTTGTGGATGTGTTCCGCTTGCTTCCAATAAGTCAGGCCGTAGACGCCGCCGAGTGCCGGAATCAGAAAGATCGGCAACAGAAAAATGACGGAGATGGCGTCGATCTTGATGACCGAGTTTGCCACCGGTGGCTGCCACAACGATCCCACCGCGCCGACGATACCCAGTGCGGAGCCGATGAGACCCAGCACCACTGCGAACTTCTGTCCGGCGTCCGAATCGCGTCTGCGGAACAGACCCGGCACGCCACTCACCGCGTGGCAACCAATGCCCAGGAAGATCAGCCATTCGCTCATGGCATCACCCACCCTCGGAAAACTACCCATGCAAGCGCCACCACCAGGACCACCACGAAATACAGCAAGTAATAATGAAGCTTTCCCTGTTGCACCCAGCGCAACTGAGCGAACCGTTCTGCCCACCGCTCGAAGAATGGTTGGTACACGCCACAGCTCAGCGGATCAGGATATTCTGTCGCCAATTTGCCATCCGAAGGAAACAGCCCCTGCGGGGCGACGATGCTGGTCTTCGGACGCAACGACTTGGGAAACAGCCGCGTGACCATCAATTCGGCAAATGATTGCCCTGTGTATTGCATCCGTGTTGTCGGAGCGACGTAGCCGCATCCCCACGTCGCGTCGGCCACCGCGCGGCTGTTCTTGTGAAGAACCAGGAGAATCAGTGCGCCAAGGATGAGCGCACTCCACACAATGACATTGAGCATTCCCAGGATGGCCAAAGGCGATTGCGGGGAGTTCAAAGTGGCCGTGAAATCTCCGGCGGAGATTCCAAAAACCTGTTCGACCGTTTGCGAGAAGATCGAGACGAGTGCCCTTGGGAACATGCCAGCGACCACGCAGAACACGGCGAGAACGCCGAGGGGCGCAGTCATCCAACCGGACGACTCATGCGCATGCCGCGCCTCACTGCTACGGCTCTCCCCCAACAACACAATCCCGATCAGCCGGACAAAACAAATCGAGGCCAGGCCGCCAATGAGCGCCAGCACGCCCACCGCCAGCAGCAACGCGGTTCGGCTGACACCAGTGAACTCCAACCCGCCACGAAGCATGGCCATGTAAATCAGCCATTCGCTGACGAACCCGTTCAACGGTGGCACCGCCGCGATGGCCAGCGCGCCCAGCGTCATCGCCACACCGGTTCGCGGCATTCGTTTCATCAAACCGCCGAGCCGCTCCAGGTCCTTCGTCCCCGTCCCGTGCAGCACGCTGCCGGCACTCAAGAACATCAAACCTTTCATCAACGAGTGATTCCAGATGTGCAACAGGCCGCCGGCCAGTCCCAGGATAGCCACTGTCGGATGTCCACTCGTAATCCCCCACACGCCAACACCCAGCGCCAGCATGATCAAACCGACGTTTTCGATGCTGGAGTAGGCCAGCGCCCGCTTCAAGTCGCGTTGGAACACCGCCAACGAAACGCCGAGCACTCCGCCGGTGAGCCCGATGATTACCAACACTGGTCCCCACCATGCCGCCGGTTTCCCCAGAAACATCATCGTTCGCAGAACACCGTAAATCCCGATCTTGATCATTACGCCGGACATCAGCGCGGACACATGACTTGGCGCGGCCGGATGCGCCTCGGGCAGCCACACGTGCAGCGGCACAAAACCCGCCTTGGCTCCAAACCCGAATAACGCGAGAACAAAGATAAGCCCGGCACTGGCGGGCGTGAGATGGCTCGCGACCGCCGCGAAGTCGTCAAAGTCGAGCGAGTGGGCCTGTCTTCCCAGCAATAGAAACATCGCCAGCAAAAACGCCGCGCCCAGATGGGTAGCCACGAGATAAATCCATCCCGCAACGCGGACATCGCGCTTCTCGTGCTCGAACGTCACCAAGAAGAATGCCGAGACCGACATCACTTCCCAGGAGACCAGAAACAACACGACGTTACGAGCGACAACAACCAGGGCCATGCTCGCAACAAACAAATTGAAGAAAAACCACTGCGGCGCGAGCGTCTTCGTGTCACGATAGGCCAACAGGTATTCGCCTCCATAAACCGCCGCCAGCGCCGCCAGCACAAAGATGGGAATCAAGAAAAACGCCGACAACGCATCCAGTTGGACGTGAAATGCGCCACCCGGCACATGCCACGGCAGTTGTAGCGATTCCGCACTCGCGCGGAACAACCCGCGAAACGATGGTTCCAAACCGAGCACACATCCCACCAACGCGCCGCCCGCGCCCAGCGCCGTGGCGATGCGCGAGCGGTTTGCGAAAAAGATGGCCGCCAAACCGCTAAACACAAGAATTGCGATGGCGACCAGGAACAACGTCATCGTTGCCCCTCCTTGGTGGCAGCGATGACTGGTTGGGTAAGAGCTACTTCAACGCGGTGCGCCTCCTTCAGGATCTCGTCCGTGGATGCGCGACGCGTTACCGCCGCCTTGAAACCGGCATCGCGCAGTGTAAACGCCAATCGCGACAACAGGTGCAGGTGCGTCCGTACCGTTGGACTGATCAGTGAAAACAATGCATGCACCGGTTTGCCATCCATCGCCCCGAATTCGATGGGGGTGGCGAGCAGACAAAGGCTGACCATTGCTTTTGGAACATGCAGAACGACCGGGTTGCGAACGTGCGGGATCGCGATGCCGTCGCCAACGCCCGTGGACTGTAGTGCTTCGCGCGCCAGCAGCACGTCGAAGAGAAGTTCCCGATCCACATCGTCGGGAAGAGGCATATTTTTGACAATCTCCCGCAATGCCGATTCGCGGTCGGAGACTCCAACCCCGAGAAAAATCCCCCCAGCCTGCAAGGCAGCGGCCAAACTGGGGGGCGGTCCCGAACCGTTCTCCTGTCCGCCGAAAATCTCGCTGGAGAGATGGACCTGGCGCGCCGTGGCCCACTCCAGCAACTCGGCACGGTTAAAGCGATACTGGCCGCTAATCTGGCGGGCGGGCAACCCCTTGTCCTTAATCCACTCGTAAATTCTCTTTTCTGGGATGGCAAATAGCTTCGCCACTTCGCGAACACGCAATTCCATGGTTGGTTCTTCCTATCCTTTCAAACAAAAACGTTCCCTTGCTCAAAAATCACTCACTGATGCGGAATCTTACGCGACCTACCCCAACGCCTGCCCTTTCGGTCGGGTATCATACCGAAGGTTCTTTACTAACGGAGTTGGCGAGCTCTCCTGATGACGTTCGTCCACCCCTTGACCAGTTCTAATGTTTCCCGCGCCGCTCACATTCACTTGACTCAGCACGCCCAGTAGCTCTTCTGGTTGGTTGCACGCCATCAGTGAGGTCAACCATCCGCCCAGCCGCGATTGCCTAGCCAGCGCCGACACGAGAGACAGATATAGTTGCGCTTCAGCCGACGGGACCGCGATCAGAAACACCGCGTGCACCTGCGAGCCGTCCCGCCAATGAACCCCCTCTTTGGAAAGCCCCAACGCAAAAGAGAAACGATTGATTCCGTGCCCGCGCGCATGGGGAAAGGCCACTCCGTCCTCAATTGCAGACGACGAGAGGTAATCGCGTTGCAGAGCTGCTTGAAAAAATGTTAACGAGTCCGCTATTCGTCCCCCGCCTTGTAGTCGGTGGCTGAGCGCGTGAATCGCAGTCGCTTGGTCCGCACCGAGCAGGTGCGGAGCCAGCAAGCTCAACTCTGTAAAATCCCCTGCGGTCATCGTCATGGCGCTACCTTAAACAATCCGTGTGCCAGTCCACGTGGCCATCGCCTAACTGCTTGCAGTCGAATGTATTGTGTATTAAAGAAGAATGGTGCCGGCACTGACCAAATCAATTGCGGTGTTGCGTCGCGCAAGTTTTGCACTCATCCCGGCTAACGCGTGCACAAACAAATCGACCAACCCTGTCGCTGACAATGTGAGGAATGGGTGTTGCACACTCGACGCGCTTCATTGTGCAACAATTGTCCAAAAGCCCCGGTTCAATACCACATTGCTGCATGGTAAGGGTTTCCTAACTTCTGTAAGTATTCGCACTCAAGTTGGTTAGACAGATCGTGTCGTACATGGCATCGCTAATGCCATGAGCAACGTCCGATATGATTCACACTATTAACTACAGGAGATAATCATTATGATTCAATCGATCACTCAACCGGGTCAACAGTCCACCGCTCCGTTACAAAAAGAACACGTCGTTGTGGCGGGAGAAACTGTCGAGCAAATCGCCAAGAACTACGACGTGCCCGCGAAGTATGTGCGGCAGCTTAACAAATTGAGCGGCCCGGTCCAGCCCCACCAGAAGCTCAGGATTCCCATGGCGCGAGCGGCTGTAGCGTCAGCGACGCGCCCGGCCACCTCAGCAAAGACAACGCCGGCACCCGCTGCGACAAAGTAGTCAGGTTCCAGACGGAGCCGGGCACGAAGGGTCATCCACCGTCCGACGAAACACCGCGTACTGCCTGGGGAAACAATTGAAGACATCGCGGACCGGTACGGTTTGTTCACGCTTGAACTACGGCAGGCCAATGATCTGTGGACGCGGTCGCTCGTAACGGGCGAGACACGGACGATTCCTGTTCCGCGACCCCTGCAGAACCCAGCCGCGAAACCCTGACGGCGATCAATAGCAGTTCGTTGCGAGTGCGTGTCGAAGTTCAGGAGGGAGGCTCAAGCTCCTTCTTCCTGAACACGCATCCTGATTGCACGGGCAAACACGGTTAAGCTTTCCCAACTGCCTGCGGGCGGAGGAATCCCGTCAAACGAGAATCACGGAGTTGGTGCCGCCGTGGAAATTGGTATGCGATAACATCGCTTTGGGGTCGGCTATCCACTTGCCATCCACGCTGAACAGATACTGGTGTGTGCCGCTGGCCAATTGTAACTGCAACATCCAGACCCCGCCCGCCGTCCGCACCATCGGATTGGCAACGGGTGACCAGCTATTGAATTCACCTCCCACGCACACCTTCCGGGCATTTGGATCCGCATACGTGAACGTCGCGCGATGAAGTTGTGGCGTTTTTTGGGGAGGCGGCTGCGAAACGGGGTGATACCGTCGCGGACCTGTTTGCGGTTGGTCACTCATATACTTCCACTTCTTTTCTTTTGCACAAGTGAGTATCGGGCGTGGCGCAGAAGACTCGGCCATTTGACACGTCGGACTCGAAAGGTAGCGCGAGGTATGTGGTCTTGAAAGGCTGAATGATGCTGTTTTTGTTCGGCCCAGGCAGCAATCACTGCCAGTAGTACCACCAGAGAGAATAACTGCCGGTCGAGGAAAGCTTTCGGGTCGGAACGTTTTACGGTCTCATAGGAGTTGAGAACGTCAGAGGGGATGTTCTTGCGCAATCCGGTGACCTGCGCCTGCAATAGAAGTAATTCTTGTGGACTCAGCTGTCTTCGGCTGTCCTGTTGCGCGAGTTGCTCCAGCCGCTGCAGGGCGGTCACGAGCTTCACGAGCGTCCGGAACTCCGTTGGGCGCGCAGCTTTCGCAGGACCGCCACTGGATTGTTGGCAAGAAGGAGGTGAATTTCGCTGCGCGGCCACTTGTTCACCCACCCTTTTCAGTCGCTTGCTGGGACATGGTTTTGATAGCGGCCACGACGTCGGGTTGCTGATGGATCTTCCCGTGGGAGTCGAGCATCCGAAAGGCGTCGCGCAGCGAGCGCGAAGTCCCGGTAACCGTCATTTCTCCGCCGTTGGACCGAAATGACTCGGCGCAGATGACGAAGCCGGCCACTACCAGCGTACTCAGTGTCGTCACTTCCGAAAAATCCACGATGACCCGACGCCGATCCTCTCGTGCCAATCGCTTGAGCGCCGTCTCAAGCACGCCAAGCTCGATTCGCTCCAGCGGGCCTGCGGCAAACAGGATGGTTAAATCGTCCCGTCGCTGTTCTTGAAGCTCGAACGGTTTTTCGATACTAAGACTCGTCATGGCATACCTCGCGTCGGTCGCCGTTCCCTTTAGCACCGGCAATGCCACACTGGGGCCTCGATTGCGAATCCATTAGGCGGCAGCATGTTAGCGTTCACCTGGTGGTACCGGGTCCGTGCACACGTCGCGTGCGCCGCTGTCTCCGTGCAAGTTTTGCACGACACCACGGGCGCGTCGTGCAATCCCATCCCCATCCTTGCCCAACCTGCAAATCGTGTTACCATCAAGCACGTGGAACGAATCCTTGCCAAGGCGATCGGACAGCCCGTTCCGTCGCAGGAACTACAGCGGTTGACGCAGGAGCAGAAGCGCGAGTTGCTGACCCGATTGCTCGCGCATGTCGCGCATGAACTTCGCAATCCACTCAGTTCGCTCGATATCCATGTACAATTGCTCGAAGAAGATGTGGCAGTTGGCGGCATGGATTTGGCGCAGCGAACCGGTGACCGGTTTGAGATTATCCATGGCGAGTTGCATCGACTGGAAAACGTGGTTACGCGGTTCTTACAACTCGCCGGCCCACCGTCGTTAAGCTTGGTGCCCCTCTCCGTGAACAAATTGATCAGCCATACCTGTGAGTTGTTGCGACCACAGGCGGAAGAACGGGGCATTGATCTGGTCGTGGAGTTCGGCGACAAGCTTCCAGAGGTTGAAGCCGACGCTGATCAATTGACCCAGGCGTTCATCAATCTGGTCATCAATGCCCTGCAAGCTGTGTCAAAGGGAGGGCATGTGATTGTGCGTACGGCGGCGCGCAAGACCGACGTAACCATTGAGTTCATTGACGATGGCAATGGAATCGCGCCCGAGAATCAGGACAGGATTTTCGAGCCGTACTTTACCACCAGGGCTGATGGCAGCGGTTTGGGGTTGTGGATCACGCAACAGATCGTACACGCGCACGGCGGAACGCTGCGCGTCGAAAGCGCAACCGGCAAAGGAGCGGCGTTCATCCTCACATTACCGGTTCGGTTACTGCATGGATAAATCCAGAATTCACATCCTTGTCGTAGAAGACGAACCTGGCTTGTGTGCCGGCATCCAGGAAGCGCTGCAGCGTGAAGGCTATCCGGTTGCCACGGCTGACGACGGCCCGAAGGCTATCGAACGATTGGACCGGCGACTCTACAATCTCGTGATCTCCGATGTCCGCCTCCCCGGCACCAATGGCGTGGAATTGATGGCCCACATCAAAGCGAGAAGTCCCGATACCATCGTGATTCTGATGACGGCATACGGCACCGTCAACACAGCCGTCGAGGCCATGAAACAAGGCGCATACGATTACCTGCCCAAGCCACTGGACATGCGGCGATTGCGCGTCCTCGTCGGCAAGGCGCTGGAATATCAAGGGGTGGTTGCCGAGAACAAAGAGCTGAGGCTGCGTCTGCAAAAGCGCTCTGAACCCAGTCCGCTCCTTGGCTCAACGGAAACCATGCGGGCCATCGGCCAGCTCGTCGAGGAAGTCGCGGCCAGCGATGTGACCGTGCTCATCCAGGGCGAGAGCGGCACCGGCAAGGAATTGGTCGCCCGCGCCATCCACCAGAAAGGCTTGCGTCGCGACAGACCATTCATCTCGGTCAACTGCGCCGCGTTGCCCGAGCAATTGCTGGAGGCCGAACTGTTTGGCCACGTCAAGGGCGCGTTCACCGGCGCGTACACCGATCGCCCCGGCCGATTCCAGATGGCCGAGGGCGGCACGCTCTTCTTGGATGAGGTTGGAGACATGCCGCCCAAGGGCCAGGGCGACCTGTTGCGCGTCATCGAGGAAGGCATGTTCCGCCGGGTCGGCAGCAGCGACCTAACCCACTGCAACGTCCGCCTCATCGCTGCCACCAACAAGCACCTGGAGCAACACGTCAAGGACGGTCGCTTTCGAGAAGACCTATTCTATCGCTTACACGTTATACCCATCCAGTTGCCGCCACTATACGAGCGCGTCGAGGATATCCCGTTGCTCATCGACGCATTTCTCGCTCACTTCACCGCCAAGCACAAGCGTGCCGCGAAAGTGATGTCGCCGGACGCCCTGCAGCTTTGCCAGCGGTATCGCTGGCCCGGCAATGTCCGCGAACTGCGCAATGTCATCGAACGAATGATCATCACCGTCCATCACAAGGTCGTCCAACCCGCCGACCTACCGGAACCAATCCGTCAGGTTGCCGTCACGCAAGCCGAGTTTACCGTACGCCCCGGCATGACGATCGATGCCGTTGAAAAGGAACTCATCCGACAGACGCTTCTCCACGTTTCCGCCAATCGCGAACTCGCCGCCCGGGCCCTCGGCATCAGCCGTCGCACCCTGCAATACAAGCTCAAGAAATACGGCCTGCTCTCGTTCCCCGAAGATCCCAGTGAGGCGGCGAGAGGAAACTGATCGTGTGACGCCAACCTGACTGACAACAATCCGAAGAAACGAGAATAGTTTGCCGGTGAGTGCGCCAAGGTGTGATTGAAGCCGGAGAGTACGACGCTGGTGGATTACCTCGAGGCCGATGATAGGGCCAGTTACGGAGGGTAGGCGGATCTGACTAAGTCTGGAGCGATGATAGACGCTGTTTATGTAAATTGTAAAGCGCTGGCCCTGTCGAGTGATGCGTCTCCAGCTCGTTGCCGTTCTTGGCCATCAGGCTCCGCTAATCGTAGCCCTTGGGCGCGGACGACGGTTTGTTGAACGGCGGCTGGCTCTGCTCCTCGGCCATCTTGAGGAACAGCAGAAATGTCAATTGCTCGACGTAATCGCCGTGAGAGAGACCGTCGTCACGGAGTAATCGAACAGTAGTTCCAGAGCTTCTGGACGAGGGCCGAAGATGTGGGGGGTCGACATGGGTACGTCAGGCGAACGTCCCGGTACGCGTTTGGTGGATCATTTGCCAGATAATGTCGCGCTCGCCGTTCTGAATCAATGTCCACGGCTTACGCCCGCCGAAGCCCGGGTTGGCGGTATGCAGCCATGGCTTAAGTTTGTCAGCCGGAATGATCTCCAGTAGCGCCTGGACCAGTCGCACGGCTTCATTCACCTGGGGTCGGATCGGAGCCGGAAATGTCGGTTTCTTTTCGTAAGTCGCCAGTGTCCGCTCGGAAAAATTCGCCAGCCTCGCAAACGTCACACGATTGATCCCGACCAAACGGCGCCACTTGTAAAGGGCGGTGCCGCTCTCCCGGGCGCGCCTCCACGTTACGGTTGCTGATTTGGTAGTGGTTTTCATGCTGCTGAACATTACACGCGATTGTGGTGAATGCAAGAGAAATCCTGCAATTTTGCAGGATCACTATTTGGGCCATTTTACCGTCGTCTTTACGCGGAAATGGCTGCCCGGCAGACGATTGTCGGGATAGACCAGCACGTTCGCCCCGTTCCTGTCGGCCGCACTCGGCACGATGACCGCCTCGAACCCCGCCTGGGCAAACGCGAATCCCCAAGCCTGGGTGATCGCCTCCGCGCCGCTCTGGTTATCACGCCGCCAGTCACCGTGACGGATTACGCGCTCCGAGAGCTTCAATGCTTTGTGCACCGCGCCCTTGCGCAAGTCGAGCACCCGGCTAGCTTTCAGATCCAGTGCCACCAGCACCCGCGGCAATGCCTTGCTCAACGGTAGACGGTAATAACGAGCCTGTGCCAGCGCTTCCGCCATGGCCGTCTCGGGTGCCAGCGACGTGTAGCTGAGCGTCATGGCTCCGGCAAGATTCCACCGGCCGTCGGCGTTCAATGCCCCGACGCCGCTCACAATATCAGCGGCCTTCGAAAATCGTGGATTGATGAACCGGAAAAGCTCGGACGCAAGGGTTGCATCCATCTTGGTGCCAAGCGCGGTGAGTCGTAGCGCCAGCACGGGACGGTCCGGGTGAGGTGCAGGTTTCATCTGGTGGAAAGTTCTCCGACAAACGCCGGCTGCAAAATGGACTGCCGCAGGCGGGTGGCGCGCAGGAGGTTGGCAGTTACCAGCGCGGACAACTCCTCCACCACGCTCATCCGCCGCTCCACTTCCGCCACAATCCGCTTCTGCGCGGTTAGTTGGCGAAGCGTGGTGCTTTCGGCCGCGTGGAGGTTCATTTGCGACTTGCACTGAACGGTCCAACTGTAGCGGCTGAGAATGGCGTCCATTTGCTGGCGGACTTTTTCTTCGGGTGCCATACGAAGGTCGATCTGCCACATCAGGCCTGGAAACGTGATACAATCTTACTTCCGCGCCAGAACACTAGCAAGCGAACCTTATCCTATGCTCTAGCCGCCGTTTTTCTTCTGGAAATCGTATTCCGATAGTGGTATAGTCGGTGGTATGGTCGTCCACAGACAAAGGAAGGGGGAGACGTCATATACCGGCGGATCAAACGGACACGGGCGGGACGCCCGCGCCACTAAGAAAAGAAAGGGTGAAAGAAACATGCCATTCTGCGAAACGAACCCACCGTTTTTGGATGGAATTTTTGGTGTAATTATCAATGGCTACGGGAGTTGCGCCGGAAATCTTCCGAAGAAATCGGTGGGTTCGTTTTGGAAAACGAACCCAATTTTGGAGCCTAAAGTGGGTGTGTTTACCGAAAACGAACCCAAAATGGGAGGTAAAACGGAGTGGATAGCCTACACGACCAAGCAGGCGGGGTCGGCGCGAAACCCTTCGGGCTTCGCGCCCGACAATCCGGCAACGGTGCCGATTGAGGAGAAAGAGAAGATGGCTTGACGGCCACGGCGTATCTGCTTGCGGCCGGTGTTGAAGATGGCATAGTAAATTTCTGGCGATCGCCAGCACTGGAATGTCCAGCCGTGCTCCCGTAGCTCAGATGGATAGAGCGTCGGTTTCCTAATTCCAACCAGCAGTTTTAGCCTTGATTAGCTGAGCGTTGCTGTATTGACCAAAGCCAATAATAATCAGGACTTGCTGCCTGCTGAGCATTTGCCAGCTTTGGCCTGAAGACACTGAAATTTCGTCGATAGATTGCAACAAAAGATTGCAACTCACCCATCGCTTCAAACGCTGTATTCTTGTTCCTGAAGCATTCCAACTCGGCCGGTATTCTGGCCGGACTTTGACCAAGCCGCTTCTCCGTGACGGACAAGAAAAATTCTCGAGTGCAAGATGCCTTTTAGGCTATCGCCGTGGGAACGCGCCATTTAATCATCGCGACCTTCACGGCGTCGTTCACGACAAGGCACGAGACCATCGCATAGGCGAAAATCGCGAGCGTCTGCCACCAAGGCAACGGCCTTAATCCCGGAAGGCCCACGACCGTCAAAATGGTACCCGTGAGCGCATCCGCCGTGAGGGCCGCCACAAGAGTCTTGCTGGGCATCGTCGCCCAGAACCAGCGGCGCTCGCGCGCGGACACAACGGAGAATGCGGCAAAGTAGAGCAGCATCAGGAAGCTAAAGGTGTAGAGAGCATCGTTGTTGGTCGCCAAACCGAATCGCGACCAACCGATCCACAAGAAGAGGAGTGTCTCGGCGACCATCGCGATACCCAGGACAACGGACACCATGATGAAGCCTCCGATGTTCCATGTCTCTGGCTTCTTGGACGGTCGAACATTGTCGGTGGCCAAGGCGATCTTCGCGAAGTCTGTCATAAACACTAACAACAGCATCGCAAAGGCTGAAACAACGAACTTGCCGGTAACCACGAACGCGATGGCCACGAACGCAGCCTTCAGGATCGTTCGGCTAATCTTATTGACGATCCACGTCAACACCCGCTGGTAGATTGTCCGCCCTTGTTCGACCAACGCCACAATGTTGGTCAGCCCCGGTTCGGTGAGTACGACGCTGGCGGCGCCCTTGGCCACGTCGGTAGCGGTGCTGACGGCGATGCCCACTTCGGCCTGGCGCAGCGCGGGCGCATCGTTGACGCCGTCGCCCGTCATGCCGGTTACATGCCCTGCAGCCTGCAAGTGCTGCACTACGATGTACTTGTCCTCCGGATACACCTCGGCGAAACCATCGGCGCCCGCCAGCAAGTCCACCGCCTCGTTGCCGGCTTGCGCGCCCGCCGCCTTCAAGTCCGCCATGCGCCGGATGTTGGGCAACCCGACTCCTTGACCGATCTCGCACGCTACCGGCAGCGCGTCGCCGGTGAGCATCTTCACTGGGACACCGAGATCGTGGAGTTCGGCGATCAGTTGCTTGGCATCTGGTCGCAGTGGATCATACAGCGTCGCCAAACCGATTAACACAAGAGCGCCACTCTCGGGGCCGCGCGCCACCGCCAGCGTCCGATAGCCCTTCGCGGCGGATTCGCTGACGCGTGCCTCCAACGTCTCGATTGCGGCGGGTTGAAGTCTACAGGCCTCGGCGACGGTTCGCATGGCGCCTTTCATCACACGCAGCCGCTGCCCGTTCTGTTCCACCACGGCTTCCGTTCGCCGATTTTTCGCATCAAACGGAGTGAAGGAGACAGGCGAGGCCGCTGGAGCACCGTCGAATACGTGATGCGCCTTCGCCGCGGCGAGAAACGCCAGGTCAATCGGATCCTGGTTGGCTTCTTGAGACGCGAGTGCGCCCGCGAACAGTACGTCGGATTCCGTCGCGTGTTCCAGTGGGATCACGCCGGTGACGGCCAGTTGGTTCATTGTGATCGTGCCCGTCTTGTCAACGCAGAGCACGTCCATCGTCGCCGCATCCTCCGAAGCGCTGAGGCGGGTGACCAGCACGCCATGCCGGGCCAGCTCCCTCGACCCGACCGCGGTGCTGATCGTGAACATGACCGGGAGGGCGGTGGGCACCGCGCTCATCAGCAGCACGAGCAGGATCGGGACCATCTCCAGGAGCGGTACGCCGCGGATCAGCGACAGCACGAGCACCACGCCCAGCAGCGTGCCAACGATTACAAAGAGCCAGCGGACAACCTTGGCCACGACCGCTTCGATGTGAAGTTTCGGCCGCGCCTCCTGCACCAGCTGTGTGGTGCGGCCAAAATAGGTCTTCGCTCCCGTCAGCATCACCACACCATTGCCCTCACCCCGGCGGACGACGGACCCCGACGAAAGCACCTCGCCGGGTGTCTTGTCCGCGTCCTTCGATTCGCCCGTGAGCGCCGACTGGTCGATGGTCATTGCTCCGGTGAGGAGCTTGACGTCCGCGGGAATAATGTCGCCGGGTCGCACCCGAATAATGTCACCGGGAACCAGCTCCCGGGCGGGGATGACCAGCCAGCTCGAATCGCGCCGGACGCGGGCATTGACCTGCAGGCGCTTCCGCAGTGCCGCCACGACCCCGGCGGCCCGATGTTCCTGCACGAAGGCCAGCACCGCATTGATCACCAATAGCACGCTCACCACGACCAGGTCCGAATAATTTCCGAGCACGGCGGACAGAATGATGATCAGCTCGAGCATCCACGCCNNCGGCGGACGTCCACCTCCGCATGCGCGAGTCCGGTCTCGGGATTAACCTTGAGCTGCGCGAGCGTGTCGGGCACCGACGCGGACGCGATGCCCGGGGGCTGGGGGTTTGCCGGCGGCGAGGGCGCCGCCCCGGCTTCGGTTTTATTTACGGTCGCGTGCATGGGAAAATTTCCCTCTGGCGCCGGCGCGGTTTACGCCAGCTTGCCCGCCTCGGGCGTGCCCCACTGCCAGTTCCGGATTTCC
>PLZV01000011.1 GCA_003152315.1 Verrucomicrobiota bacterium | reverse complement strand
GCTGTTGACGATGATCCGCTCGTGAACGTAGCGGACAAAGGCTATTTGCCCGAAGCCGCCCGTCGCAGCCTCCTACGGATTCGACGTCGTTCCCTTCTGGAATCACCTCATTCTTCGTGGGAAGGTAGATCGTCAGTCGTCGACAGCACTAGGGAGTTCAGCTAAAACTCTCATTCGAAACATGTTGTTTGGATAGCCTCCGGATGGTCGGCAACCCGGAAGCTATTTTTCGTCGAATGGACGCCGGGGCCACTTTCCGTATCGCGCGTTATACGGGATCTGAGCCTTGGTTTGGAGTAGAATCGTTCAAACTCAATGTCTTTGGCCGCAGGCTCGTAAGCCTCGTCTTTGGTCCGACCAACAACTCACTGCGCCCACTGGCGATGTTAATTTCGATCTCGCCCGGACCGGTAAAACAATCGAGGCGTTGGTTCCGCCGCCACCGGCCATGATCGACCTCATCCCGCATGGTATTCCCGACGTAGCATTCGTCGCCCCGGATTATTACAAGCACAGGTTTGGCTTGGGTGGAAAGAAGGTGTTGCTAACGTTCGGGCTACTGTCGCCGAACAAGGGGATCGAACATGTGCTCAATGCTCTCCCCGATATCGTGGCTGAGTTTCCCGACGTCGTCTACGTTGTGCTGGGCGCAACCCACCCCAACGAGTTGCGCAAGCGGGGCGAAGCCTACCGCCTCGGCCTCGAGGCAATCGCCAAGAAAAACAAACTCCAGAACAACGTCATCTTCCACAACCGCTTTGTGGAGCTGAAGGCACTGACCGAGTTCATTGGAGCGGCAGATCTTTACATTACTCCTTATCTGGACGAAGCCCAGAGTACTTCGGGAACATTAGCTTATGCGTTTGGCGCGGGCAAAGCCGTGATCTCCACTCCCTACTGGCACGCGGCTGAATTGCTCGCGGAAGAGCGCGGCGTGCTGGTGCCGTTCGGGGATGCGAAGGCCATTGGGCGCGAGGTGATCGACTTGCTGCGCGACGATACCCGCCGGCACACGATGCGCAAGAACGCGTACAAGCTCGGACGCGACATGGTCTGGAGCAACGTGGCCCGCCTTTACATGCGCTCCTTTGAACTGGCGCGGCTTGAATGCGCGGTGTTGTCCCGAAAATCGTTTGCCACCAAGACGCTCGACCAGCAACCGCGCGACCTGCCGGAGTTGAAGCTTGACCATCTGGCGCGGATGACCGATTCCACGGGCCTTTTTCAACACGCCATCTTCACCGTGCCGAATTTTTCCGAAGGCTACTGCACGGACGACAACGCGCGCGCCTTCATTCTCGCGGTTCTCCTGGATGAGATGGAAGAGGAGCCGGAGCGCATCCGCACCATGGCCACAACCTACGCGGCGTTTCTGCACCACGCGTTCGACCCCAAGACGAAGCGGTTTCACAACCATTTGAGCTTCGACCGCCGCTGGCTCGATGAACAGGGATCGGAGGACTCGCACGCCCGCGCGCTCTGGGCACTGGGCATGGGCGTGGGACGCTCCCCCTATCGGAGTTTTCAGGTCATGTCGGGGCAAATTTTCACCGAGGCGTTGCCCACCGCGACGGCCTTTACGTCGCCACGCGCCTGGGCTTTCAGCTTGCTCGGGATTCACGAGTACCTGCAGCGCCTGAGCGGGGACCGATCCGCCAGCCAGATCCGCGACGTCTTGATCACGAGTCTCATGGAGCTGTTCGACCACGCGGCCCAGCCCGACTGGCCATGGTTTGAAGACGTGCTCTCCTATGACAACGCCAAGCTCGCCCATGCCTTGATTGTGAGCGGGAGAGCGACCGGGCAAAAACCAGTGTTTGAACGTGGCCTGCAGACGTTGCGCTGGCTTGCGGAAGTGCAAACGACCGAGAGCGGCGATTTCCGCCCCATCGGCAGCAACGGATTTCATAAGCGCGGTGGGCCCCGCGCGAACTTTGATCAACAACCCATCGAAGCGCAGGCCATGGTGTCCGCTTGTCTCGAAGCCTATCGCGCCACATCGGACGCGCGGTGGTACGCCGAAGCCGAGCGCGCCTTCGATTGGTTTTTGGGCTGGAACGATCTCGGCCTGGAAATCTACGCCCCCAGCACCGGCGGCTGCCGTGATGCGTTGCACGTGGATCGCGTCAATCAAAACCAGGGCGCGGAGTCCAGCCTGGCCTTCCTGCTCTCCCTGGCGGAAATGCGGCTCATGCAAAACGCCGTCACGGCATTCAATCACCCGGTCTCCTAGGGGAAAACACTCCATGATGGCCACCCACGTCCAACGCACCAATGTAATCCTGAATCCGGATCGCACCCGGGTGCTACTGCGTCCATTCCTCCTGACGAACGACCGGCGAGCGATCAATCTTTGCGCGCAGATCATGGCGATTCCCGAAAGCGTGGTGCGCCCGCAGTTGGAGGAAGTGATGGCCGAGTTTGGCGAGCGCCATGTGAAAATTGACGCGTTCCTCAGGCGGCGCTTCGAACGAATCCGCCCCTCTCTGCCCGCCGGCGCAAAAGTGTCTGAAGAAAGAAAACTGTTGCTCGGCGCGTATTTCACCCACGAATACTCGCTGGAGGCCGCAGCGTTGTTCAATCCCTCCATCGTGCCGCATCCCGACCAGTCGGATCTTCCACCGGGCTCATTGCGATTCATTCTTAGCCTGCGCGCCACCGGCGAAGGGCACATTTCATCCATCACCTTTCGCACCGGCTTCCTGGACGATAAAGGGAACATCACCATTAACGCGCCCACCCGTTACTGTATCGAACCGGCGCAAGTGCCCAATGCGTCGTACGACAAGCACCTTTTCGAGTGGAAGCTCCGGGAACTCGGTCTGGCGGACGACTTCAGCCGTCAAGTGCTGCAAGGCTTGGGCGGCACGTTCGCTGTGGAGGAACTGCGGACCAGCGTTCTGGCAACCCTGAAGCACCTCCGGGCCCGTGATGAGGAGCGACAATTCGCGGCACGAAAAATCCTGATGCTGGCCCAATCGAATTACGAAGTGCAATTCCCGGCGGACTCGCGCCTGTCCGAACGCGTGCTGTTTCCCACCACGCCGTCGCAGAGCAACGGGATCGAGGACGCTCGCTTTGTCCTCTTTACCAACGAGGACGGCACGCGGACCTACTATGCCACCTATACTGCGTACGACGGCAAATTGATCCTGCCGCAGTTCATTGAAACGTCCGACTTTCTCCATTTCAACTTCACCACGCTGAATGGCCCGGCCGTGAAGAACAAAGGCATGGCGCTCTTCCCGCGAAAGATCAAGGGTCGCTACGCCATGCTCGGGCGCCAGGATTCCGAAAACCTCTACATGATGTTTTCCGATCATCTGCACTTCTGGCATACCACCGAACTTCTCTTGGAGCCGAAGTTCCCATGGGAATTCGTCCAATTGGGTAACTGCGGCTCCCCGATCGAAACCGACGCCGGCTGGCTCGTGCTCAGCCACGGTGTGGGACCGATGCGGAAGTATTGCATCGGCGCGTTCCTGCTCGACCGGGACGACCCAACCAAGGTCATCGGCCGGCTGCGCGAACCGCTGATCAAGCCCAACGAAAACGAGCGTGAAGGCTACGTGCCCAACGTCGTGTATTCCTGCGGCAGTCTCCTGCGCGGCCGTCATCTGATCATCCCCTACGCCATGTCCGACTACGCCACCACGTTCGCCACTCTGCCAATCGACGACGTACTGGCCGCGATGGAATAAATCGGGTCAGACCTGTCTTCATGACGAATTTGCTTCTTGCCGCAGTTGCGCCAACCGCGTCCGCAATCTGCCCTCCCGTCCCGCCACCCATTCCAACCGCTTGATCGCCTGTCCAACCCGCTGCCGCGCTCCCAGTGCTACCTTCGAATTGTAGGGTCTGCCCCGATTTCGAGATCGGGGTACGCGGCCCGCGTGCCGTCGTCCCCTCCTTTACCCGTCCACTTTCGTCCTCTTTCCTGCTTGAATTCACTCTTTACCCCCTCAAAAACACCCTAAAATTGGGTTCGTTTTCCAAAACGAACCCAAACTTTTTACCAAATTTTTTATTACATAACATATTGTGCCCATGATAGATAAATGCGGTTTTTCACTGCAAAAACGGTGGGTTCGTTTCGCAGAAACACATGTTTTCAAGGTCCTCCTCGTCCGCCATAGCTCCAGCGACGGCGGAAGCCTCCTCGCGAAGCAAGCTCTTGCCCGCCATCGTATCCGTCGTCGCGGTCTCGCGGAGGCGGAAGCATCCCAGCGAAGGTGGGTGTCAAAGTTCACACCCAGACTATACCATTATCGTAATTCGATGTCCAGACCGAATTGTCGAAGTTTATGCAGCGGCGTTTCCGTGAAAAGTCGAATCAACCATCCGCTGATCCAGGCCACCGGATGGGGTGAACACCCCATGGTGTCGCGCGCGGTTTTCATGGTTATTGTTATGCTATGGGCCACAAACATTCCCGCCAACACGAACACCCAGCCAGCGCAGCACTGTCAACGCCAGCCGCGGATTCAGACCAAATCGGAACCGATTTCGTGCCGTCGCCTGACGAGGTTTCCAGGAGGGCGTACTTCACCTATGTGAACGAAGGCTCCCCGTTGGGGCGCCACGTACAGCACTGGTTGGATGCAGAGGCCCAATTAATTACGGAGCGCAACCTCACCCGTGTTCATGGGTTTCAGTCAGAGAGGGACAGATAACGCCTCACAGCCCCTGCCAGCCTTCCCGCAGACACTCGCGCGGCCAAGAACAGGAAGACCGATTCTCCGAGGAAAGGTCCGACGGGTAAACCAATGGGCGTCGACACCGTAAAACCAACAGAAAATCAAGCGATCGTCGCAACGGATCTGACAAAATGGTTCGGCGAAGGCTATACCAGGATGACGGCCGTGAATGCTGTCGGGCTGGTCGCTCACTTTGGCGAGATGCTGTTCATCATCGGCCCCTCCGGCAGCGGCAAGACCACGCTGCTCAGCATGATCTCGGGTATTCTGCGTCCCAACGCTGGCAAGGTGACTGTCAAAGGGGCCGATATCTGGACTCTGAATAATGACCAGTTGGCTTCTTTCCGCCTGAACACCATTGGCTTCGTCTTCCAGGACTACCATCTCTTCCCGCGGCTGACCACGGCCGAGAATGTCGCGATCCCCTTGATCCTCAAGCAGCGTGACTGGAACGAATCAATCGCCGAGGCAAAAAAACAGCTCGAGATCGTCGGTCTGAAAGGCCGCGGCGAGATTATGCCAGTCAAACTCTCGGGCGGCGAGCAACAGCGCGTGGCCATCGCTCGCGCGATCATCAGCAGTCCCGAGATCCTGATTTTCGACGAACCGACCGCCTCCCTGGATGGTGACACCGGGAAGATGATCATCGCCTTCGTAAAAGAGAACATACTCAATGAGAAGCGCTGCATCCTGATCGTCACCCATGATGCGCGCATCAATGAGTATGCAGACCGGATCCTCCATATGGAAGATGGACATCTCTCCGCGCGCGGACAAGGGTACCGAATGAATGCCGATGAGCCCAAACCGGAAGTTAAGGCGACCGGGCCGCAACCGGAAGCACCTGCTTCCAAACCGGAAGTCAAAGCCGCCGAACCTCAACCGGAAGTGAAGGCCGAGCCCAAACCGGAAGTTAAAGCGACCGGGCCGCAACCAGAAGCCGCCGCGTCCAAACCGGAAGCGAAGGCCGCGCCCAAGACGGAAGTCAAAGCAACCGGGTCCATGCCCGATGCCAAGGCAGCCGAGTCCAAGCCGGATGCCCAGGCAGCCGGGTCCACGTCCGACGCCAAAGCAACCAAGCCGAAGCGTGAAGCCAGAAACAAGATCATCTTTGCCCTCTCGATAATCGGTATCCTGGCCGGATTGGTCGCCGCCTACCTCTTTGGCATTAAGAGGAAGGCCCAGCCCCCCGTGTTTAAACCGGTCAGCAGCCCTTACGAGTCGGCCATCTATGCCAATGGCATTATCGAAAGCGACCAGCCAAGCGGTAAAAACATCAATGTCTTTCCAGAAGTTTCCGGCCCGATCACCCAGGTGCTGGTGCACGAGGGCCAGCAGGTGTCGGCCGGCACTCCGCTGTTCACCATCGACGATTCCGTGCCGAGAGCAAACATGGAGCTGGCCGAATCCAACCTGAAAGCGGCCCGCGACCAGTACGACAAGCGCCGCGCCTCCTACGACATCGATCCGGAATCGATCACCAAGGACGTGCTGGATACTGCGGAAGACGCCGTCAATCAGACGACAGCCGCCCTGAAGGCAGCGAACGCGCTGCTGCAAAAATATTCGGTCAAAGCGCCGGTCGACGGAGTTGTGCTGGCCGTCGACGCTGCGGTCGGCAGCTATGTGTCGTCGCAGGGCGCCTATGATGCCTACACCCAGGGATTCGACCCGCTCGTGGTAATGGGAGCGCCCCAGGACTATCTGGCTGTGCGCTGCTATGTCGACGAGATCCTGGTCTCACGTCTGCCATCCCAGTGGCATATTCACGCGCAGATGCAGATCACCGGGACGGATATTAAGATACCGCTGGAGTTCGTCCGGGTGCAGCCTTATGTCTCGCCCAAGATCGAGCTGTCGAATGAACGCCAGGAACAAGTCGACCTGCGCGTGTTGCCGGTGATTTTCCGGTTCGAGAAAAAGGACGCCCCGGTCTATCCGGGCCAGTTGGTGGATGTCTACATCGGGCAGCAATAGTTGGTGCCAATGCGATGAACACCTTTCGATCAGGAATCCAACAGGACGCAGGCCGGTGGAAAGGCGAGGCCCCATGAAGTACGGTGGCATCCTGCGGATCGGATTCAAGCTGCTGGTGAATGACAAAGCCAAGTTCTCCGCGCTGTTGATGGGGATCACCTTCGCCGTGTTCCTGATGATGCTCATGACCGCAATGTTCGCCGGTATCCTCACCCGTGCCTATTCGACTGTCACCAATGTCGGTGCCGCGATGTGGATCATGGACCCGGCGGTCAATACTCCCACCAGCGCGATCCCGCTGCCCGATTATGCGCTGGACGCGGTGCGAAGCATGGACGGGGTCAGCTACGCGGTGCCGCTCTTTATGGGTGGCGCGCTGGTCAAGCTCAATGACGGCACCTACCAATCGGTCAATGTTATCGGTCTCGACGACAGCAGCCTGTTTGGCCGTCCCGAACTCGAACAGGGCAACATTCAGGACATCTATGCCGAAAACTCGTTCCTGGTGGTCAACGACGCAGAATTCTCGAAACTGGAGAACCCGAAGATCGGCACCTCATTCGAACTCAATGACCACCGTGGTGTGGTCAGAGGCATCGCCCGGGTCGCCGCGAACGGACTGAACGGTGTGCCGACACTTTATACCACCTACAACCGCGCGATCGAATATCTCCCGACGACGCGGTTCACCATTTCCTACATACTGGTGCAGCCGAAGAGCGACGCGGCCGTGGCCGGCATCAAGCAGCAGGTCGCCAGGCTCGGCTATGTGGCCCGAACCGAGGGTGAATTCAACAAAAGCATCACCGACTATTACACCTACAAGACGGGGATCGGCACCAACATCCTGTTGATGACCGTGATCAGCTTTATCGTGGGACTGTCCATCTCGGGCCAGACTTTTTATACGTTCATCCTCGAAAACCTGGAGAAATTCGGCGCGCTGAAGGCCATCGGCGCCAAGGGGCGCGAACTGGTCTACATGATCCTGTTCATGGCAACCTTTACGGCACTGACCGGCTATGGCCTGGGCATCGGTCTGGTGACGCTGATGATCTCGATCGCCCGAGCCCGGCTGCCCAACTACGCAGCCATGATCACCTTCTCGAACCTCGGGCTGGCCTTCGGCATGGTCCTGCTGATCGCCGGAATCTCAAGCTATGTCGGGGTGCGCAAGGTCCTCAAAATCGAGCCCTTCGACATTTTCAGGGGATAGCCATGAATCAGGCAATGGAAACCAAAATGAAGGTGGTTACTCTGGCGAGCCTGGTTCTTTTCGCCGGCTGCAGCTTCGCGCCGCCGTATAGGAAGCCTGAAGTCCAAACGCCCGCCGCCTTCAAGGAACTGGCTCCGGAGCAATTCAATGAAACTGACGGCTGGAAAACCGCCGAGCCAAAAGACAACATGATTCGCGGCCAGTGGTGGGAAATGTTCCATGAGCCGGAGTTGGACGCTCTCGAAAGCCAGGTGGCCGTTTCCAATCAGACCGTTGCCGCCGCGTTCGCCAATTTCCTCGCCGCGCGAGCTGTGGTGAAACAAACCCAGTCGCAGTATTTCCCAACCGTGACCGCCAGCCCTTCCGTCACGAGATCACGGCAGTCATCGCCGCGAACCCAATCAAGTTCGTCGCCAGCCCCGTTGACTGTCACCGAATACTCGCTGCCATTTGACGCCTCCTGGGAGTTGGATTTCTGGGGCCGGATTCGCAACACCGTGAAGGCCAACTCTCTGGAAGCGCAAGCCACGCTCGCCGACCTCGAAAATGTGCGGCTGTCCATTCAGGCGGAAGTAGCCGCGGATTATTTTCAACTGCGCGTGCTGGATGTGCAGAAGCAGCTCTTGGATGCGGCGGTGCTCGCTTATCAGGAGTCGCTTAAACTAACAAAAGTCCAGCATCACACGGGCCTCGCGTCCGGTCAGGACGTCGCGCAAGCCGAAACGCAACTCAATATCACGCGTGCGCTGGCCACCGACCTCGGCATCCAGCGCGCGCAACTCGAACACGCCATCGCGACGCTTCTCGGGAAACCGGCTTCCACCTTCTCCATCACCGCAAATCCGCTGACCGCGGAACCCATCGCGATTCCCTTCGGCGTTCCGTCGCAATTGCTCGAACGCCGTCCCGACGTCGCCGCCGCGGAACGCCGCGTCGCGGAGGCGAACGCGCAAATCGGCGTGGCGCGCGCCGCTTATTTTCCGACGATTACGTTGAGCGGCTCGGCGGGATACCAGAGTTCGTCGCTGGGCAACCTTGTGTCTGGACCAAGCCTTTTTTGGTCGGTGGGCTCGACGCTGGCGCAAACGCTGTTTGACGGCGGAAAACGCAGGGCGGTCACCGAACAAGCCCGGGCCATCTACCGGGGCACCGTCGCGAATTACCGTCAGACAGTCCTCACCGCTTTTCAAGAAGTCGAAGACAATCTCTCGACGCTGCGAATCCTGTCGCAGGAACTTCAACAACAAAATGCCGCCGTTGAATCCTCGCAGCGCTACCTGACGCTCGCCAACGACCGCTACAAATCCGGCGTGGACAGTTACCTCAATGTGATCACCGCGCAAACCGCTCTGTTGGGCAACCAGGAGTCGGCGATGAACCTCCGGATGCAACAGATGACGGCGAGCGTCCAGTTGATTAAAGCGTTGGGTGGCGGCTGGGATGTTTCGCAGACAACGACAGCGGCCATGCCTTGAGCGCCACGCTCGCCCAGACCGTGGTGAGAAAAGGTCGGCCCCGCACCGGTTCATGCCCCTTGGCCAGCAGCCATGGCTCGCGCCCCGATCTCACCTCTTCGCGGGGCTTGTACAAACCCGATTGAACCTCTTCTCGCTCCCGGCATTCTACTCGATGTAAATGCTGGTAGCGCCTGAACGCGAACAGCTGCCCGTGGCCGACGCGCGGCTGGCGATGCGGCAGCATGAACGACCTTGTGCAGGCAGATTCTTGAATCCAAACGCTCCGTTCAGCGCGTCTCACCGTTGAACTGATTACAGGACAAAATCAACGCGAGTGGTTACCATGGCGGACGGTTGGCGTTGGATGAATAGCGAGAGGGTTCGGTCTGATTTGCGGCAACCTGTAACCTTTCTCCCGCATTTCCTAGGAACTGGGTAGAGGCAACGACAATATCAGGACAAGCGGGTAACAAACCGGTAACACGGACTTGCCAGGCTGGGCGCCTTGAAATCACAAACGGCTACCGATTCAATGCCAGCACAAGTCCTTGGAGTGCCCAAAATCAAAGCCATCCACGTCACTAGCAACAGTCTATGGCTACGCGATCCAGCTACGGAATCAGGCCACGCGGAGCTTGTTCTATAGAGTTTTGCCACTATACTTAATCGTTTCGGGAAGCTGCGGGTGAGAAAGGGTCGTATCCATTCTCGATCGCGGCAAGACTCGGGTAATTCATGATCGCGATAATGAAGCGCCTCCTCCACCGCTCAGGGTGTGCCCTGTTCCTTTGCCTCGCCGCACTCCATCCTTCGGCTCAGGCGCAGACCATCCCGAATGCCCCGACCAATCTTACCGCCTCCGTAATCTCGGCCTTGCAGATCAGTCTGTCGTGGGCCGACGCTTCCACCAACGAAGACGGATTCAAAGTCGAACGATCCCTGGACGGCATAAACTTCTCTCAAATCGCGCAACTAGCGGCGGGCGTAACGAATTATCGGAACGCAGCGCTGTTCCCGGGCACAGCCTATTCCTACCGTGTGCGCGCCTACAATTCCGGCGGCGCCTCCGCATTCTCCAGCATCGCTAACGCCGTCACGCCAACTCCCGCGTGCCCGCTATCTGTTATCGCTTGGGGACTTAATGATACCGGCCAATCAACGCCGCCAGCCGGATTGACCGGGGTGGTCGCCATCGCCTTTGGTCTCTACCATGGTCTGGGGCTGGTCAGCAACGGTACCGTCGTCGGTTGGGGAGACAATGGCTTCGGCGAGATCACGATCCCCCCAGGATTGACCAATGTCGTGGCCATAGTCGCCGGTTCCCTCCACAGCCTCGCCTTGAAAAGCGACGGCACGGTCATCGGTTGGGGATACAATTCCGACGGCCAGACAACGGTACCAATCGGCCTGTCCAACGTTGTGGCGATCGCCGCCGGTTACTATAACAGCTCGGGATTGAGGAGTGATGGTACCGTCATGGGTTGGGGTTACGACGGCAACGGCGAGACAAACGTACCGCCTGGATTGAATGGCGTCGTGGCCATCGCCGGTGGCGGTTTCCACAATCTGGCCTTGAAGCGCGATGGCACGGTCGTCGGCTGGGGCTACAATGGCGACGGCGAAGTGACCATCCCCGGCGGACTAAATGGGGTAGTGGCCGTTGCCGGTGGATACCAATTCAGTCTGGCACTCGCGGCTCGCCCCGGCCCTCCTGTGGCTCTCAGCGCAGCCATCATTGCCACGAATGAAGTCGACCTGTCATGGTCCGAGTACTCTTCGGGCGTAACCGGCTTCGAAATCGATCGGGCGCCGGACGCTGCTGGCAGCCCGGGATCCTGGGCGCAAATCGCCACGCTGGGAGGTAACGTCACGACCTACCACGATACAGGCGTGGTGGCCAACGCGACCTACTGGTATCGAACGCTGGCCTACAACTCGTGCACCGCATCCCCGTTCAGCGCGCTGAAGGTTCCCACGACTCTGGTTCTCGACGACACGTGGAGCAGCGGCGTGAACACCAATCAGAACCTCCCGATGAGTTCTGCCTGGTGGGCGTCAACCCCGGGAACACTCACCGCCGTGACCAGCAACATGACGTTTACGGTCGCCGGCAGCGCCCTCCAGGCCATTACCTACTTCACCCCCGACACCAATAGTCCTCCCATCCAGTTGAACATCGGGGACACGCTAACAGCTACATTCAAATTCATTCCCAGCGGTATCCCGCCAAATGGGACCAGTTCGCAGGGGTTCCGGTTCGGGTTGTTCGATTTTGCCGACGGAAACAACAACCCCAAGCGCATCAGCGGCGACGGCTTCGGCTCCAGCTCCCAGGGCTCCGGCGTCGCAGGTTACGCCCTGTTCGGGAAAGTTTATGGGAAGTTTAGCGATGCCACTCCCATCGACGTCCGCAAACGCATCAATTTGGCCGATGGTTCCCTGCTGGGCACTAGCGGAGACTTCACCTCGCTGGCCAAGGATTCCCTCACCACGAACTCCTTCGGCGGATTCGCCAACCTGACCCCGTACAGCTTGCAGTTTGTCCTGCAGCGGACCGGCCTGAACTCGATAGTGATTACCATCACCTGATCGAACATGGTCACCGGCGCGACGCTCTCGGACTCGGCTACCGACAACTCGACGTCCAATTTCAGTTTCGACGGAGCTGCCTATCGTCCTTCGAATAACACTCAAGCGCCGGCCACGAACGATTTCCAGGAGGTAACTATCACGGTGAGTTCCGCACCGACAGCCCCCGCAATCACAACCGAACCGCAGGGTCAGTCCGTCTTCGAGGGGCAAAATGCCACCTTCACCGTCGTTCCCAACGGCACGCTGCCGCTGTCGTATCAATGGTATGACAACACCAGTTCTCCCATTGCCAACGCCACCAATTCCACACTCGCGCCGACCAGCGTTCACCTCGCCGATGCCGGCGGTTACTCTGTCCTTCTGTCCAATCCCTACGGCGCGGTGACCAGCGCCGCCGGCCAACTGACGGTCGGCCTCGCGGCCCCGTCGATCACCACGCAACCGCAGAATCTCACGGTCATCCCCGGCCAATTCGCCACCTTCAGCGTGACGGTCAGCGGTAGCCAACCGCTGATCTACCAGTGGTATTACAATACCAACACCCTTTTGTCTGGCGCCACCGGCGCTTCGATGACACTCACCAATGTTCAACCCACCGACGCGGGCAGTTACGCCGTTGTCGTGAGCAACTCGGCCGGCTCCGTCACCAGCTCCAATGCGGTCCTGACCGTCAACACCAATCCCGCGGCGCCCGTCTTTATCGCACAACCCGTTTCCCTCCATGTGTATGCCGGCGACACCGCCAGTTTCACCGCGGCCGCCGTGGGCACACAACCCATCACCTACCAGTGGAACAAAAATACCGTGCCGATTCCCGGCGCGACCTCATCCGCTCTGACCCTTACGAATGTGCAACCGTCCGACGCAGGTACGTACACCGTCGTCGCGAGCAATTCCGTCAGCACAACCACCAGCACCAACGCGGTCCTGGCCGTAACGCTCAAATCGCCTCCGCTGCTGCCGAACATTCCCACCAATCAATTCAACGTCACTGACTTTGGCGCACTGGGCGATGGTATGACCAACAATGCCGCCGCCATCCAGAGCACTATCAATGCGGCCGCGGCGGCGGGTGGCGGCACGGTCGAAATCCCCTCGGCCAGTACCTTGAGCACCTACCTGAGTGGCCCGATTGTCCTGTCCAACAACGTGAACTTGAAGATCGACGTCGGCGCGATGTTGCAGATGCTCCCGCGCGCCAATTGGCCCGGCACATCGACCTTCATTTCCGGTACGACACTTCACGACGTGGAGATCAGCGGCTTGGGAACCATCGATGGCCAGGGAACGAACTGGTGGTTCCTACTCGCTTCGTCGCGGCCGAACTTCATCAGCTTTAGCGGTTGCACCAACGTGCTCGTTCAGGACGTGACGTTGCAGAACCCGCCGACGTTTCATCTCATGTTGAAGGGCAACAACGCGGGAATCACGATCCAGGGAATCATCATCAACACTCCGGGAGACTCTCCCAACACCGACGGAATGGACCTGGCGTCCACCAACGTGCTGGTCCAAAACTGCTTCATCAGTAACGGTGACGACAACATCGAGATCGGGGGCAGCGGTGGCCCGGCCGCCGACATCACCGTCTCCAACTGCACGTTCGGCACCGGCCACGGTGTGTCGATCGGCAGCATCACCTCGGGAGGGGTGCATGACCTGGTCGTGAGCAATTGCACGTTCAACGGCACCGTCAACGGCATCCGCATGAAATCCGATAACGACCGCGGCGGGCTGATACAGAATCTCCAGTACCTCGACATCACCATGACC
Organism: Verrucomicrobiota bacterium; assembly: GCA_003152315.1. Lineage (GTDB taxonomy): Bacteria > Verrucomicrobiota > Verrucomicrobiia > Palsa-1439 > Palsa-1439 > Palsa-1439. The sequence continues at coordinate 61,195 of PLZV01000011.1, read as the reverse complement.
AACGTCGCCTACCCGATCACCATCTACAGCTACTACAATCAGATCGGGACACCCAACAGCATCACTCCCGCCATCGCCTCGGTCCAGCCCGTCGCCCCGGTCACCAGCCTCACGCCGATTTGGCAGAACATCCTTATCAGCAATCTGACCGTCACCGCCACGACCGGCAACAACATCGACGGCATCATCTGGGGCCGCACGGAAATGCTCGTCTCCAATGTCACCCTGTACAACGTCAACATCACCGCCCTCACGAAGACCTTTGTCATCTATAATGCGCAGGGTATCCGGATCGTTGATTCGCAACTCACCACCCCCACCAGCACGAACACGTTCACCCTCTACAACGCGCAGGTCACCGTCACCAACAGCTCCCCGAACGCCACTCTGGTCACGCTGGGCGGAATGGCCATCCCGCCGACCAACAACACACTGGCTTTCTTCAACGCGCAAGCCGCCATCACCGATACCAATCTGCTCGGCACCGACCCATACCTCACGCTGGGTGGTAGCACACTCACGGTGAGTAATGATCTGAATCTGGGCGGTGCATCGACCCTCAACTTCGCGCTGGGCATCAACACCACGGAAATCGCCGTCGCCGGCAGTCTCGTCCTGAATGCACGCTCAACATCGCCGCTTCGGGCGGCTTCACCGCAGCGTCCTACACGCTTTTCAGCTACGGCGGCACGCTGACCGACAACGGGCTGGCGATCGGAGCGTCGCCCGGCACGAACTTCACCTATGCGATCTCCACCAACATCCCCGGTCAGGTAAACCTGGTCGTGACCTCCGCCGCGCCACCTCTCGATCCGTTCGCGGCCTGGCAGCTCCAATATTTTAGCTGCACCAACCTCGCAATTTGTCCGCAGGCCGCCGGCAATGCCGATCCGGACGGCGACGGAATCAGCAATACCAATGAGTTCCTGTCGGGTACCGATCCAACCGACAGCCTGTCCGGGTTGCGGATTCTTTCGGTGACCCGACAAGGCGCCGACATATCGATCACCTGGCGAACGGTCGGTGGCCGGACCAATATCGTGCAAGCGACCGGCACCGCCGGCTACACCACGAACTTCACCGACATCAGCGCCCCCATCATCATCCCCGGCAACGGTGCCGCAACCACCAACTATGTGGACAGCGGCGGCGCAACCAATACCCCGTCCCGCTACTACCGCGTGCGGCTGGTGCCGTAAACGAGGTCAAGATACTCCAAATCGAACACGCCCCTGAGGCGTTGACCCCTTGACTTGGGAGGGAGGGCCGGTGCCGACAACTTGTCAAGCTGGAGCTGGCTGTTGCGTCAATACGTCAGGCGGGAGGCTTTCCAGTTTCGACCGACTGAGATCGGCTTTCTATTGTGGCGCAACAGGTTGCGCTTGTTATGCGTGATGTGGCGCCGCCGCTGCTAAACGAGGACTCTATTGTCGCCCCACGGACAGGGCGTCGCGACAAGCAGAGCCGGGACATAGGACTCAATGGACATCTGGCAGCAACTCACTGAATCCGACGCGGTGCGCCGGCAGCAGGTCGCGTTTGGTTGTGCGACCGGGCTACCATTGACGTTGTTGCCCGCGAGTGAAGTGGCCACAGCGCCAGTACCGTCCGCGTTCTGCGTGGATGGCTGTCTGGGCGCCCGCTGCGGTCAACTGTGTCAGGGCTCCCTGCTATCCGCGGAACGCGATGCCTCCCACACGGGCCACTCAACCCAATTCCACTGTCCCACCGGGTTGGCCAGCGTGCTGATGCCGGTAATGATTGGCGGACGGCATGTGGGGAATTTGTTGGCGGGCCCGTTTAGCATTGGCCCGCTGAAAGGGTCGGGACACCGTCGGCTGATGGGTCAGTTGAGAGCGAACGGGCTCGGATCACGGGCGGACATCGTCAGGGCGAGTAGGGACAGCAGCCCCATGGTCACGCCCGAGAAACTGCGGGCGGTCGAGACGCTGCTGGAGATGTTCGCCCAATATCTGGCGGAGTGCGGCCAACGGCTGTTGCTGCATGAGGCCGGACAGCAATCCCCACTGTTGCAGAAGATCGAGGCGCAGTTGGCCGAGCCGTCCGACCGGGCGTTGACCGTGCGCGAACTGGCCGAACGGCTGCATCTCAGTCCGTGTTATTTCTGCAAGCTGTTTCGGAAGCAGACGGGATTGACGTTCACCGAGTACCGTACGCAAGCCCGCGTCGAAGCCGCGAAACGACTGTTGCTGGACCCGAGACGGAGGGTGAGTGAGGCGGCCTACGAGTCCGGGTTCGATTCCATTCCGTACTTCAATCGTGCGTTCCGCCACCATGTTGGTTGCTCGCCGTCGGAATTTCGGGTGCGGCAGGCGGGGACAATCCGAGCTAAGAGATTGTCAAACCGGGCGTAGCGCACCGGACCCCAACGTGCTTAAGTAATCGGCGTAGCAAGAGACGTGACGCCGATGAAACGAAATTTGATTTTTACTGGTTTTCCGGTCCGCAGCGCGCGGCGAAGTTCCCCGCGGCGCCGGACGTTGGTCTCTTCAATTTCTTCCAGATCCTGGTACGGTCGCTGGGCGTACGATTATCCAGTATCGGGGGCAACGGAGAAGTTCACCCCACAACCGTTGCCCCTGCCCCCATTTCCCAGGCTCTCGCTGTCGGGCGGATCAAACGCCCGTCCCTCATCAATTTCGTGTGGTCGCAGCTCATTGGCGAGCCGGCTGCCGGCAGTGCGTAACCCGCACTGCCGGTAACCAAATCCCACAAGGCAGTGCGCCTTGAACGCCCCACATTTGCAAGCCGAGAGCGGCGCCGCCCGTAGAAGTTTCCTCCACGCTCCGTTAGTCCAAACGAACGTGACATTAACTGTGCGGTCTGGCACGATTAAACCGCCAGATGATCGAAAACAAGCCAGTGAAGCGAATCCTGGGAGCTGGAGCTTGCTGGCCATCGTCCTCTTGGGCGCAACCCTGCGGTTCCTGTATCTGGGCCGGCTGAGCGTGTGGATTGATGAGGGGTTTTCCTGGCTGGTAGTGCAAACGAGCTTTGGCGAGCTGACGCGACTATGTTGGACGAACACTCACCCGCCCCTCTACTATTACCTGCTAAAAATCAGCCTGTGGGTTCTCCCCGACACGGAGTTTGGCATCCGGGTTGTGAGCGTTCTCTGTTCCATCGCGACCTTGGCCGTCTTGATCACATTTGTCTACCGGCATTGGGGACATCGCGCCGCCTGCTATGTTGGACTTCTCGCCGCCGTGTCGCCGTTCGATATTTACTACGCTCAGGAAGCGCGGATGTACGCGCTGCTCGCCTTCTTGTTCGTGCTGGCCTTCACCGAGCTAGTCGAAACCCTCGAAGGAAAACCGGCGCACCTCATCGGTTGGGTGGCTGCCAATATCGGCTTGGCGTGGACGCATGCATACGGACTGCTGGCAGTTTTGCTTCAACTAGGATTCTTCGCCTGCTACTGGATCTCGCAGCGCTTACGGGGTTGTCCGTTTCCGTTGAAACCAACCGCGCTCGTGGCCGCCACTGTCAGCCTGTTCCTCGGGGTCGCCCCCATCGTGGTTTTTTTCTGGATGATTCGATCAAACAAATCCGGCGGCGTTGAACTTCCCCATGCGAAAACGATCATCTATCTCGTTCGCTACTGGGTCGTGGGAGAAATGGCCTCCTTTACGGCCTTCAAGATCACGTGGTGGCTGCGCGACGCGTCGACGGTGGTGATGATCGGCTGCGCCGTCCTTGGAGGTCGTCAATTGTGGAAGCGTGGCGAATTCTACCGGTGGATTCTGGTTTTTGCCGTTGCGCTCATTGTGCTTCCAGCGGCGTTGATCTTTGCGTACTCAACCGTGACCAAACACGCGCTGTGGGTCGATCGTGGTTTTGTTGGCAGCGCGCACATTCTCTAACTGCTCGCGGGGGTCGGGCTGAGTGCTCTTGGATCGCGCGCGCTCCGTGGAATTGCTGCCGTGACGATCGGCATGTCCATCCTTTCGCGCGAGCTTTTCCATTACACCCGGTTGAAGAAGACCCTTGCAGCCTCCGCCTTCCGTGCCTTGCCGCCCCTCACGCCACCTGTCGTACGGACGCGACGGGAGCCCGTCACGACATGCGATGAAGCAGAACTCCAGGTCGTTTCTGATCTTTACACTTATGGCGATGCCGCCGAAATCCGAACGAACCGCAGCCATTGGCCGAGTTGCCTACAGACCAAAAAGATCTGGGTATTTGAACAGTCGCGCTGGCATCCCCTTGATGAGTAAAACGCCCCGTTTTCACTTCGGCACGGGCGGGTGCAACTTGGCCAGCTCGGCTTCGATCTGCGCTCGTGCTTTCGGCGGACCGTTCCAGAGCTGCAGGCATTTGTTGTAGGCTTCCACCGCTTCGTTCGTTCGTCCCTCGGCCACCAGCAGCTGCCCGAGGAACAGAAATAAATGCGCGTCCTCGACATCCTCCGCGATCGTTCGTTGGATCGCGCGGATCGCCCCTGGACGATCTCCCTGGCGCGCCGCCAACTGCGCGCGCAGCAACCACGCCTGTGCGGAATGTGGTTGCTCACCCACCACAGCGTCCACATCAGCCACCGCCCCATCCAAATCACCATCCGTGGCCCTGATCTGCGCCTGCAACAAACGCGCGTAGAAGTAGCGCGGGTTCCGCGCCAGCAGTTTCCCCGTGAACTCCAGCGCCCCCGTTGTTTTGCCTTCGTCGAGATTGATGACAGCCAGACTCATCCACGCCTCGGAAGGTCGCGGGTTGATTGCCACGGCATCTTCAAACAACGCCTGCGCCGTATCGACCGCGCCTATGGCCATAAGGAAATTTCCGATGGTCGTCACGACGCGCGCCCGGCGATAGGAATCGCCTCCGGCCGTCTCGTCGGCCAGCGTGTGCGCATACGCCAGCACCGCGTTCGTGTCCGTCACGCGCACAGGCTTGTAATCCGCCAGTTGCTTGTCCGCCCGCAACCTGGCCCACGAACTCTGGTGCACAAAAATACAGGCCGCGTGATCAAAATACAGCAGGTCCCACACATGACTCTTCACCAGGTATTGCAGCAAGGTCCGGTCATCCCCCGTGCCGTACTGGATGTAAGCCACCGAGACCGACCGCTCACGCATCCATGCCTCCCAGTCCGCAGGGTCGAACATCGCGCGCCGATAGTGATCCACAAACTCGCGTCCGTAGAGGTTCGCCCGCCCATCGCAAAACGGTCGCCATTGCGGATACCCCTTCCAAAGCAACGGGCCGCCGGAAAGGAAGGTGTTGAAGACGTTCAAGCCCGCCGGCAACTTCGCCATCATGGACAACGCCCGCATCGGCACCACCGATTCATCCACTCCGAGGCCGAACTTCGTGGGTCGATTCTCCGCCACCGCCCAGCGATTCGTGATGACTACGAAAATCAGGAAGACCGCCGTGATCCCCGCCACCACCCGGGCTGTCGCTTCCCCCCAATCCGAATGTTGCTTTCCTGCCAGCTTCGCGCGGATCACCGCCAACCCCTGCGCGAGAATGGGCGCGGTTACGATGGCGTAAAGCGCCGTGAACCTGTTGGCTCGCAATGCCAACGCACTCAGGCCGGCCACCACCAGCGCCTGTGACCACGGAAACTCGCGCCGCTTGAGGGCCAGCACAACAATCAAAACAACCGGATTCAGCCAGAATAACCACCAAAAAACCGTCAGCGCCAAATTCGGTTCCGTGACCAACAGCAGGCGCGTCGGCTGCCACTCACCAATTGTGCCCGACGGACTCGAACTTCTTGTCTGTTCGACGGCATGGCGCACCAACTCAATTCCGAAGGGATTCACGAGGCAGGCAGCGCACGCCAGCAGGAGCGTCGCCGCGATCAGCAGCACGCAACGCCACTGTTTGCGGAGGAAAAATTCAATTCCGTGCACCAGCCCGTAGATTCCGGCGAGGGCAATACCGAGGGGGAAGGACGCGTGCACATTGACCCACAGCACCTGCACCAGCGGCAGTCCCCACAACCACATCGGCTTCCCGCGCCGCGCCGCTTCCAGCAGGCTGACGGTAACGGCGGCGAAAAACAACATCATCACGTCGGGCCGCACTTCGAGCCGTTCACGCGCCGCTACGAATGTCGCCATCACCAACAACGCCGCCAGTGGCGAACCAGCGCCATTGCGACGACACGCCAAAAAGATCACCAGCCCTGTCAGGAAGACAACGGCGGCCTTCGCCACCACCAGCGCTTTGAATCCGCCCCACGTGTACACCGCATAAATACCCGCCTGAAACAGCCATTCCCAATCGAGCCACGGTTTCCCGTAAACGGTCGCAGAGAAGGGATCGGTTCGCGGGATCGATCCGTGGCTCAGAATCCATTCACCAGTTTTGAGGTGCCAGAACGTGTCCGACTCGGAAACTTTCTTCAGCGCCAGCAGGAATGGAAACGCGAGCGCCAACATCACGACTGTGGCGAAGAGTACCTTGAGAAGTTTCCCGTGCACGGCGCGGCATTGTCGCCAAGCGGTCGGCGGATTTCCAGCCCGATTCCTCTGGAAATGGGCAGGTACATTCGCAACAATCGCGTGGCCATGACGAACCAGCGTCCGAAATTCCTCGTGTATACCCAACTGCTTCGGTTGCCGAACGCCTTTACCGCAATGGCCGACCCGCTCGCGGGCTGGTTTGCCGTGGGCGGGGGCGTACCGGCCTGGCAACTACCGTTGCTCGTGGGCGCGTCGGCGTGCTTCTACACCGCGGGCATCGTGTTCAACGATTGTTTTAACTACCAACTCGATTCCGTCGAACGTCCGGAGTGTCCGCTGCCAAGCGGTGCGGTGCCGCTGAAAACAGCCTGGACGCTCGGCGCCGCCCTGATGCTCACGGCGTTGGCGCTGGCGGGCCTGGCGGGACCGGTTCCTCTCGGCGTCGGCGCCTTCCTCGGGGCGATGATTTTTTTCTACAACGCCTGGGCGCGGCGTTTCGCCGCATTGCGTCCGCTGGTGCTGGGCACCTGCCGCTTTGCGAATTTCCTCCTCGGCATGCGTTGTCTGCCGGTAAGAATGTGGTGGATGCCGGCGACGCTCGGAGTATATGCGGGCATCATCGCCTTCTTGTCGCGGCGCGACGCGGCCAACCCGGCCCTGCAACAAGTCATCAAGCGACTACTGCTCGGGATTATCGTGGTCGACGCGCTGGTCGTCATGCTGTCGCCCTTCGGAGATTGGGTTGGCGCGCTGCTGGTGCTGTCGTTGTTGGTGCCCGCGGCTGTATTGGGCAGGGTTTTCGCCACGAGCTGACTTCACTAATGCGCCGGCTCTTGCTCGGGCGACTTGGGCGGCGTTTTGATCGTGGGAAGCTGGCTCGCCTTGGCGACCAGCAATCGCGAAAGGATTTCTCGCAACGTCCCGTTATCCGGATCGACTTTGATTGCGCGGCGGATGGTCTCGATAGCGCCGTCGAGGTTGCCGGCCTTTTCGTGGAGTGCCGCGCAGTTGTAATAGGCTGTGAGATTCTTCGGGTCGAGTTCGATGACGCGCTCGTATTTCTGGATGGCCTTCGTCGTCTCGCCCGCCTTGGACCAGATGGTCGCCAAATTAAAGATCGAGACGACATTCTTTGGGTCAAGCTCGACCGCTTTCTCAAATTTGCCGGCGGCTTCCGGGTAGCGACCGAGGTTGTTGAGTGCCGCGCCCAAATCCACGTAAACAAGCTGGTTGCTGGGGTCAAGATCAGCCGCTTTTTGGAGCGGTCCAAGGGCTTCCTCAAACTTCTTCATATTAATAAGGGAGTTGCCCCAATTCAGAAAGACCATGCTGTTGCGCGGATCGATCTTCTCGGCCTCCTTCAACTGGACAATGGCTTCTTCGTAGCGTCCCAGCTTGTCGAGTACGTACGCGATGTTGATGAGCACGCTGAGGTTGGACGGATCGAACGCTGCGGCGCGGCGGAACTGGTCCAGCGCCGGCTCCAGCTTGCCATCGCTGACAAGCTTGATGCCGCGCCCTTGGTAAAGGACCGCGCGAGCCGGGTCGCTCCCAAGAACGGGTTGGCTATCCGTGAGGTCGCTCGGGGCGGGGCGTCCGGGCGGCTCGTACACCGCCGCCATCGTGAGCCACGCGACGAGAACGCAGCCGAGAGCGCCGGCTACGCCCGGGAAGACGCGCCTTGGGGGCGGCTTGAATCGTGACGGAGGAATCATTTGCTCTCGCAAATCTAGCAGACTCACGCTATTTTTCGAGCCGGATTGACCAAGGCGAGTCGTCGTTCGAGGCAGGCAGATGAATCTGAGTTTCGGTTACAACACAAACGGGTTTGCGCACCACAAACTCGAAGATGCGCTGGAAATCATCGCCGATTGTGGCTATCGCGGCGTTGCGCTCACGTTGGACAATTATCACTGCAATCCCTTTACGGTCGAGCCCGCCGATCTCAGCCGCTTGCGCCAACTCCTCGACAAGCTGCAGCTCCGAGTCGTGATCGAAACCGGGGCACGCTACCTTCTCAATCCACAGCGTAATCACCATCCTACGCTCGTCAGCAGCGAGGGCCGGCAGATCCGTCTGGAATTCCTCCGACGCGCGGTCGATATCGCCGCCGATTTGCATGCTGAATGCGTCAGCTTCTGGTCGGGCAGACCCGACCCCGAAGTTCCCGAGCACCAGGCCTGGGACTGGCTTGTCACGGGTTGCCTGCAACTCGCGGAGCATTCCAAGCGCCGCGGCGTCCAACTCGCCTTCGAGCCGGAGCCGGGTATGCTGGTGGATGACATGGCGAAGTTTGAAGTGCTCAAGAAACATATTAGCAGCGCGCGGTTTGGGCTGACGCTCGACATCGGCCATGTGTTCTGCACCGAAACCGCGCCATTCCGCCAGGTCTATGGCAAGTTTGCCAACCTCGTCCGCAACATCCACATCGAAGACATCCGCGATCGTAAACACGAGCATCTGATGTTCGGCGAAGGCCAGCTGGATTTCGTCGCCATCCTCCGCGTGCTCAACGACAACAAGTACACGGGCCTCATCAATGTCGAACTCACTCGTGACAGCCATCGCGCCACGGAGGTCGCGCGCGCGTCCATCGAGTTCCTCACCGCCACCTGCCAGAAAACCCCACCGCCAACTTCGTCCAGCGCTGCCAGGCCCGCTCCGTCGGCTTCGCACTAGGCGATATTCCTATCGAGTGTAATTTGTGCATCGAGAAAATTTCCTTGTGTCGCGTATGACTTAAGCTATATTTGAACCAGTTTTGGAGGCGATCATCATGAATATGGCACGGTTATTCGTCTTATCTGCGGTCACAGCAATCATCGTAAGCGCATCCTCTACCTACGGCGCTCTCTGCGAATCTGTCGGATCGGCCAGCGCGTCCACCGCCTATCAAAAGGTCGATGCATTGCTTAGCGAGAAAATTGTGGCGACCCAACTTCAGGCCGTCGGCTTGAGCAGCAAGCAGGCGCAGGCCCATCTCTCGCAACTCAGCGAACGACAACTTGGTGAATTGGCGGCCCAAGCGGACATGATCCGTGTTGGCGGCACGATTCAGGGTGGAAATGTGGAACCCCTTGGCCCGTTGAGTTACATTGGCCATCAGTTTTGCCGTTTTTTTGACGACATCTACCGTTTCCTGTTCACTTGGCAGGACCTGAAGTAACACTCCTCGTCCACTGTCACGGCCTGTCCCGAAAGCTTTCGGAACAGGCCGTTTTTGTTATATTGTCAGCGTGAAAGCCAACGCGGCGTCCTTCGCCGACAACCAACTGCTCTTCGGCCGTGACGACACTTCGTCCATCGTCAGTGCGGAACTGGCTGGCGACTCGGAAATCACCGTCTTCCGCCGGCTCAATGGCAGGCTCACGACGGAGACGCAACCTTTCCAGCCGTTCCTCTGGCTTGGCGAGCAGGTCTTTCTGCAGGGATTCGACCGCAAGGTGGAACATGTCCCGCTGGCGGGCAGCGGTGCGTTCAAGTCCCTCGCGCGGTTCCAGTCCTGGGCGGATTTCCAACAAGCGCGCAAATTTCTCGGCACCGTACCCTACTTCGCCGTCAATGATCCCGTGCAACAATACCTGATGTCCACCGGGTGTACGTCGTTCAAGACTCTGCGCTTCGACCAGCTTTACCGGTTGCAAGTGGCAACGGCCGCCGCGGCCGACAACACCTTGCAAGCCTTGCAGCTCTGCGACAGCCGTGGCTGGCATGAGGAACTGACGGGGACGGAAACCCAGATCCTCAAGAAATTCGTCGAGACGATACAAGAGCGCGATCCGGATGTTCTCGAAGGCCACGACATGTTCCGTGGCATCTTGACGCAACTCACCGCCCGCGCGCGTTCCGCCCGCGTGCCGCTGAAACTCGGTCGCGATGGCGCCGTGCTTCGCTCCCGCCAGTCGCGCGTGCAAATCGCCGAACGCACCATCCAGTACCCGAAGTACGAAATCCACGGTCGCCACGTCGTCGATACGTTCCTGCTCAGCGTGTACTATGACGTGTCCTCGCGCGAATTGGAGGGCTTCGACCTCGATGAAGTTGCCCGGCATTTTGGCGTGCCGGAGACCGGCGCGGTGGCCGTGCGGAAGATTAGCGACCTGCTCAGCCCGAGTTACTTCGTCCAGGCACAGATCTTTCCGTACAACTATCAGGATGTCGTCGTCCGCGGCAACGCGACAAAAATCGACGCGCTCTTTTTGCGCGAGTACCTGCATCAGCGCCATTCGGTCCCGCAATACAGCGAATCGCGGCCGTTCGCGGGCGGCTATACGGATTTATTCCGGGAAGGCATTGTGCGCAATGTGTGGCATTGCGACGTGCAATCGCTGTATCCGTCCCTGATCCTGGCTTTCGACATTAAATCGCAACGCGACGAGCTGAATCTGCTTCTCCCGTTGCTGCGCGATCTTCGCCAATTCCGCCTCCGCGCCAAGGCGGACGTCAAAACTGCAAAGGATGAGACTCAGCGCCAGTATCTCGACGCCCTGCAGCAGACCTTCAAGATCCTCATCAACTCGTTTTACGGTTACCTGGGATTTTCACAGGCGCACTTTGGTGATTTCACCGCGGCGGAGGAGGTCACCGCCAAAGGCCGGGAGACGCTCAAGACGATGCTCGACTGGCTGCAAAAACGCGGCGCAAACGTCATCGAAATCGATACCGACGGTTTGTACTTCGTCCCGCCGTCCCAGACCGATCCCAAAGCGCTTGAGAGCGAGTTGCAGACCGCGCTGCCCAAGGGCCTCGATGTCGAGATCGATGGACAGTTCCCCGCAATGTTCAGTTACAAGATGAAGAACTACGCGCTGCTCGATAATGACGGGAAGCTCCACGTCACCGGCTCAGCGCTTCGCTCGCGTGGTTTGGAAAAGTTCCAGCGGCAGTTTCTCGAAGAAATGCTCGCGCTCGCACTCAAGGGTGAAGCGAAGCAGGTGCCGCAGCTCTACGAGGATTACTGCCAGAAGATCGAACGCGGGCAATTCCCCATCGAAATGCTCGCCAAGACGGATACGCTCCAGGATACGCTCGACGCCTACCAGCAGAAGATTGCCAAGAGCGCCCGCAACCGTAGCGCCGCGTATGAGTTGGCCCTCAAATCGGGAAGAACCTACCAACCCGGCGACCAAATCACCTATTACGTCACTGGCGACGGCAAACGCGTCAGCGTTTACGACAGCTGCAAACTCGCCGCCGATTTCAACCCCGCCCGTCGGGATGAAAACATCGACTACTACCTCGACAAGCTGAAGTCGCTCTACAAGAAATTCGCTGAGATGTTGGCGGGGTGACGAACGGACTTAATGCCCCGACAGTTCGGCGACGGTCACCACCAATGAGAAGACAGAAAAGACGAGGCCGGTCCAGCCAACCGCCTTCAGTGCGAACCGTGGTTGGCGACTGACGATAAAGAAGCAAGCGGTGAAGGCCGCCCAGAAGGGGATGGCGGCGCGAAACAGTTGTGCGGTTGGGCTGAGAAAACTGAACACAAAGCTATTCCAGGCACACACGGCGAAGATTCCAGTAAGCAGCGTCAACCAAGGAGGAAACTTAAGTTGCCGTTGCATTTGCCGCCAAAAGACATTGATTTGCGTGTCGGATACAGTAGCTATTGTCGCAGTTCCGCTCATAGTCTGCGTGCAAAAGGTGCAAATTGTGTGCCAACATGAATTCGTTGGAAATGCGATCTGACTGTTTGAACGAAGTTCGTCTGACGGTATTATTCTCGGCGACACTCTTCTTGAGCGCGGCGTTGTCGTTCGGTGTCCAGCCCATGATCGGGAAAATGGTTCTGCCATTGCTGGGCGGCGTGCCGGCGGTATGGAACACGTGCATGGTGTTCTTTCAATCGACCCTCCTCTTGGGTTACGCCTACGCGCACTGGTCCACGCGCTGGGTCGGGTCACGATATCATGCGCTCACGCATCTGGGCTTGATGCTGCTGCCCGCTGCGGTACTTCCCATCAGCATTTCACAACGAATGATCGGCTCTGTGCCCGTCGACGCCAATCCCATCCCCTGGCTGTTGGGCTTTCTGGCGTTGACCGCCGGCCTCCCACTGCTGGTGGTGTCGGCCACCGCGCCGTTGCTGCAAAAATGGTTCGCCTCCACCACCCATCCCGACGCCGGCAATCCGTATTTCCTGTATGCCGCCAGCAACGCGGGCAGCCTCCTTGGGCTTCTCGGCTATCCAATCCTGATCGAACCCAGGCTGCGGTTGGCGCAACAAAGCTGGTTTTGGGCCATTGGTTACGGGATTCTCGTTGTGCTGGTCTTGTGCTGCGTAATGACCATGTGGCGTCGAAGAGCCCCTGAAGCAGCCTCCGACACCGGCGCGAGCAACAATCTTGAAAGCTCGCAGCCTGTGACGTGGCGGCGACGGTTGCGCTGGATGCTGTTGGCATTCGTGCCATCAAGTTTGATGCTGGGAGTGACCACCTATATCACGACCGATGTCGCGCCGATCCCCCTTCTGTGGGTGCTGCCGCTGGGACTCTACCTCCTGACGTTCATCCTCGTGTTTGCGCGGCGACCACTTCTGGCACCGGCATGGCTGGGACGCGTCCTGTGCCTCTTGGCCGTAGTGTTGATCATCATTATAACGGTGGAAGTGACGGAGCCCGCCTGGCTCATCGTCACCCTGCATTTATTGGCGTTCTTTGCCGCCGCCATGGTCTGCCACAGTGAACTCGCGAAGGATCGTCCACCGGCGGCGCGGTTGACGGATTTTTATCTCTGCCTGTCCGTAGGCGGAGTAATGGGCGGGATCATGAACGCCTTGGTCGCGCCCCTGCTTTTTCGCCGGGTGTGGGAGTATCCCCTCGTAATGTTATTGGCTTGCGCCGTGCGTCCCGTGGCTCCCGCTACGACTGTCCCCACTCAGAAGCCCTGGCAGAAACTGCTCTGGCCGCTGGGCATTGGCCTGCTCATGGCAGGACTCATCCTGTCCCTGCAGAATTCCAGCGCAACCCCGGCACCCCTGACCACAATCGCCATTTTCGGCGTGCCGGCTTTGCTGGTGTACCGGCTGGTCACGCGTCCCCATCAATTCGCCCTGGGCCTTGGCGCGATGCTTGCGGCCGGCAGTCTGTATACAACTTCTCAGGGACGGATCCTGTATATCGAACGGGATTTCTTTGGGGTGTTGCGCGTCACGATGGATCCACAAGGAAAGTTTCACCAGATCGTGCAGGGCAATACCGTCCACGGTCGCCAGAGTACCGATCCGTTACAGGCGACGGAACCGCTGTCCTATTACCATCCCACCGGACCTGTCGGACAGGTGTTTGAAGCGTTCAACGCCGCCCCCGCCGCGCCGCACGTGGCCATCATTGGCCTGGGAGCCGGCGCGCTGGCCTGCTACGCGCAGCCGGCACAGGACTGGACGTTCTATGAAATCGACCCCGCCGTCCAGCGCATTGCCGAGGATCCCCGATATTTCACCTATCTGCGGCACAGTTCCGCGGCGAAACTAAACGTGGTTTTGGGAGATGCGCGGTTGCAACTCCAAAAATCTCCCCAGCGGCAGTATGGCTTGCTGGTTCTGGACGCTTTCAGCTCCGATGCGATTCCCGTACACCTGCTCACGCGGGAAGCGGTACGCCTCTACCTCGACAAGCTTGCTGACGGCGGGTTGATAGCCTTCCACATTTCCAATCGGCGGCTCGATCTCAAGCCGGTCGTCGCCAATTTGGCTGAGGATGCTGGTTTGGTTTGCCTCAATCGCGACGACTTTGCGATCGGCGCGAAAGAGTTGGCCCAGGGCAAACAGGCGTCCCAATGGGTGGTTCTCTCTCGCAAACGGGAGGATTTGGGTGCGTTGCCATCGGACAATCGATGGCAGCCGCTTCCGTCCCGCACCAGCTTTGGCTTGTGGACGGACGATTTCTCCAACATCATCTCCCTGCTCAAATGGAGGTAACGAAAGCATGCTCCTACCCGCACAAATCATCCAGAAGAAGCGCGATGGAAAGGCGCTGACCGAGGAGGAAATCCGGTTCTTCATCAACGGGTTCACCAGCGGCGAACTGCCCGAATACCAGATGTCCGCACTGGCAATGGCGATTTGTTTTCAGGGAATGAACTTCGACGAGACGATGTGGCTCACGCGCGCCATGGTCGAGAGCGGCAAGATCGTTGAATGGAAGGGAAGGGCCGGCACGTTCTATGCCGACAAGCACAGCACCGGCGGCATCGGCGACAAAGTCTCGCTGATTCTCGCGCCGCTGGTGGCGGCCTGCGGCGTGAAAGTGCCGATGATCTCCGGGCGCGGACTCGGCCCGACCGGCGGCACGCTGGACAAACTCGAGAGCATTTCCGGCTTCAACGTGAACCTGTCGCTCGACGACTTCAAGCGGATCACGGACCGAGTTGGTTGTTGCATGATTGGCCAAACCGCGGAAATCGCGCCCGCCGATAAGAAGTTCTACGCATTGCGCGACGTGACGGCGACAGTGTCGTGCTTGCCCCTCATCGTGGCCAGCATCATGAGTAAGAAACTGGCGGAGAACGTGGATGGTCTCGTGCTCGATGTAAAATGGGGCAGCGGCGCATTCATGCGAACACGCGAGACGTCAGCGGACCTGGCGAAAGCGCTCGTCGAGGTCGGCAAGCGTTACGGCAAGAAGGTCTGCGCGCTGCAGACGGACATGAACCAGCCGCTCGGCCGGAGAATTGGCAACGCCCTGGAAGTCCGCGAGTGCATCGAGATCATGAATGGTTCCACCCAGGCCGATGATTTGCTGGAAGTCACGCTCGCGCTCTCCGCCGAGATGTTGCTCATGGCGGGTGCTGCGAAAAATGTTGCAGCGGCAAGGGAAATCCTGCAAAAGAAGCTCGCGAATGGCGAGGCGCTCCACAAGTTTGCCGAGATGATCGCCGTGCAAGGTGGCGATGCGAAAGTTTGTGACGATTGGAAGCGGTTGCCGTCCACGAAACAGGCGAAACCAATTCCCGCGCCGAAGACGGGATTCGTCCAGTCGATCGAGTGCGACCAAATCGGTTACGCAGTCATTGTTCTCGGTGGTGGTCGTCGAGTGGCGGCGGACAAGGTCGATTTCGCGGTCGGTTTCGAGGAACCGAAGAAAATTGGCGATGCGGTAAAGGCGGGCGAGCCCCTGATGATCATGCATTACAACGATGAGACACGCGCAGCCGAGGCCACCCGTATGGTGCGCGATGCCTACAGGATCGAAGACAAAGAAGTAAATACACGATTGCCGTTGATCGTGCAAAAGATCGAGTGAGGACCTAATTCAGATGATGGCGAATGTAAAAGAGACCAAGGATTTTCTGGAATCGAAGTTGGCCGGCTTCAAGCCGGATGTGGCCCTGGTTATCGGCTCGGGTCTGGGGGGCATCACGCAGGGTGTCACGAAGCCGGTCGTCATCCCTTATACCGATATTCCCCACTTCCCGAAGCCCACCGTCGCAGGACATGCCGGGCAGATAATTCTTGGCGAATTGGCGGGGAAAAAACTGCTGGTGCTGAGCGGACGTTTTCACTGCTACGAAGGACGCAGTCCCGCCGAAATCACCTACCCGATACACGTGGTCGATGCGCTCGGCGTAAAAGTGCTCATCGTCACGAATGCCGCGGGTGGCATCAATCCACAGTACAAGCCGGGCGACCTTATGGTGATCGAAGATCACATCAATCATTTGGGGATCAATCCGCTCATTGGCGGCGTCAACGGCGACGGCGGCGTCAAGTTCATTGATATGAGCCAGGCGTATTCCCCCCGCCTGCGTGAAAAACTTGATGCGGCGGCCGAAAAACAGCAGGTCCCCGTCTGGCGCGGCGTTTACCTCGCCACCACCGGGCCGAGTTACGAGACGCCTGCCGAAATCAAGGCGTTCGCCTGGATCGGCGCCGACGCGGTGGGGATGAGCACCGTGCCGGAAGTCATCATGGCGCGCTACCACAACATCGAAGTCGTCGGTATTTCCTGCATCACGAACCTTGCGGCCGGCATCTCCAGCAAGAAACTCTCCCATGACGAAGTTCTCGAAGTGGGCCGCACCGCCCAGGGAAAACTCGCCCGTCTGCTCACCGAATTCATCGGGGCGCTATGAAATCCAACCCACTCAAATTCCGTAAATTGATCGCTGCCGCCAAAGCCGCTCAGCGCAACGCCCATGCTCCTTACTCGAAGTTTCGTGTCGGTGCCGCGCTACTGACGAAGAGCGGCAAGGTGTACACGGGCGTCAATGTGGAGAATGCAAGTTACGGACTGACCAATTGCGCCGAGCGGGTCGCCGTCGGCAAGGCCGTTAGCGAAGGACATCGCAAGTTCCAGGCGATCGCCGTCGTCGCGCCCAGTGCCGCCCTCAGCCCCTGCGGCGCCTGCCGTCAGGTACTGGCTGAATTCGGTGAATGCATCGTCATCTGCGCTGATTCGCGCAACACTCGCCGCTTGCGCATCCATCTGCTCTCAGAATTACTTCCCCACGCCTTCAAGCTGTGATAGAAATTGGCTGTAGGATCTACAGCCATGAACACAGATTTGAAATCTCTTAAGCACCGATCAAGCACTGTCACCGATGGACTCGGGCGCGCCGCGGCGCGTTCGTACCTGCGTTCCGTCGGGCTCAGTGATGAGGATTTGCACAACAAGCCGCTGGTTGCCATTGCCAACACCTGGACGGATGCGATGCCCTGCAACGCGCACCTGCAGCGGCTGGCCGCCAAAATCAAGGAAGGCGTGCGCGCGGCGGGCGGCGTGCCGCTCGAATGCAACACCATTGCGATTTCCGACGGCATTTCCATGGGGACGGAAGGCATGAAGTGCTCGCTGATCAGCCGCGAGATTATCGCCGACTCGATTGAGTTGTTTGCCCGCGGTTATCTGTTCGACGCTGTCGTCGCGCTTTCAGGCTGCGACAAGACCATTCCTGGTACGGTCATGGCGTTGGCGCGGCTGGACCTGCCGGGCTTGATGCTCTACGGGGGCTCGATTGCGCCGGGCAAATGGCATGGCAAGGACGTGACGATTCAGGATGTGTTTGAAGGCGTTGGCTCCTGTGCCGCTGGCAAGATCACCAAGGAAGATCTGCGCGACCTGGAAATTGCCGCCTGTCCCGGCATGGGCGCGTGCGGCGGCCAATTCACCGCCAACACCATGTCCATGGCAATGGAGATGCTCGGCATCTCACTCATGGGTGCGAATAGCGTGCCCGCCGAGGATGCCAAGAAAGATCAGGTTGCGTTTGAAACAGGAAAGCAAATTGTTGAATTGCTTCGACGAAAACTGACGCCACGCAAAATCATCACGCGAAAGGCCCTGGAAAACGCCATTGCGGCCGGTGTGATGTCGGGCGGGTCGACCAATCTCGTTCTGCATCTCCTGGCGATTGCGCGTGAAGCGGGCGTGCCGCTGAACATCGATGACTTTGATCGCGTCAGCGCAAAGACCCCGTTGCTTTGCGATCTGAAACCGGGCGGCAAGTTCGTCGCCACCGATATCTACGCCGCCGGCGGCACGGCGGTCGTCGCGAAACGCCTGCTCGATGCGGGGCTGCTCAACCCCGACGAAATTACCGTTTCGGGACGCACGATTGGCGAGGAGGCCCGGGACGCGAAGGAAGCTCCCGGGCAGCCGGTCATCCGTCCACTCACGAACCCGATCAAGCCAACGGGTGGACTCGTCATTTTGAAAGGCAACCTTGCTCCCGAGGGTTGCGTCTTGAAAGTCGTCGGTCACAAACGCATGAGCCATCGCGGTCCAGCGCGTGTTTTCGACTGTGAAGAAGACTCGTTTGCGGCCGTCCAGGCGAAGCAGATCAAATCTGGTGATGTGGTCGTGATTCGCTACGAAGGACCGCACGGCGGCCCCGGCATGCGCGAGATGCTGGCCGTCACGGCCGCGATCGTTGGCCAGGGAATCAGCGATCAAGTCGCCTTGATGACCGATGGGCGGTTCTCGGGCGCGACGTACGGCTTTACCGCGGGGCACGTTGCCCCGGAGGCATCCAAGGGCGGCCCCATCGCCATCGTGCGCGACGGTGACATGATATCGTTCGACGTGGCGAAACGCCGGCTGGATGTGGAGTTGAGTGACGACGAGATCCGGCGGCGATTGAAGGAATGGAAACCCCCGAAGCCGCGCTATGAAACTGGTGCGTTGGCGAAATATGCCAAGCTGGTGTCCTCGGCCTCGGAAGGGGCTGTCACGGGGTGAGTCTCGTCACAAGCTTGTAACGTCAGCGCCGCCGGGGCGTGACGTGTTTGTTACACCGTGCCGCCATGCCAGAAACAATTCTCATTGTGGACGACGAGCCAGATGTGAGTGACCTGCTCGTTTACAACCTCCAAAAGGCGGGCTACAAGACCGTCACCGCCCGCGACGGCAATGTTGCACTGCAGAAGGCCCGCGACGAAGTGCCGTCACTGATCGTCCTGGACCTGATGTTGCCGCAGATGGACGGCACGGAAGTGTGCCGGCACCTGAAGGCCGACTCGAAAACCGCCCACATCCCCATCATCATGCTCACGGCGAAGGCCGAGGAAGTGGATCGCGTTGTCGGCCTGGAGTTGGGTGCGGACGATTACGTGACGAAGCCATTCAGCCCGCGCGAGATCGCGTTGCGGGTGAAAAGCGTGCTGCGGCGCGCCAGCGGAAAAACGGCGCCCGCCGAAATCCTCAAGTTCGGCGATCTCACGATCGATATCGCCAAGCACGAAGTCACGTTGAAAGGCAAAGTCGTTGACTTGACGGCCACGGAGTTCAAGCTGCTGGCCACGTTGCTGGAGCGACGCGGACGTGTCCAATCGCGGGACCGTTTGTTGACGGATGTCTGGGGTTACGAAGGTGACGTGGACACGCGGACCGTAGACACGCACATGCGGCGGCTGCGTGAGAAACTGGGCAAGGTTTCTGACTATGTCGAGACGGTTCGCGGTGTCGGATACCGCTTTGCGGAAGTGCCCTGAGAGCTAGGGGCGATGCAAGAGCGCAACGAGCCAATAGGCGACCCCAGCCACCACCGCCGAACACGGAATCGTTAACACCCAGGCCCAAACCACCTGCCGCGCAACGCCCCAGCGCACGGCGGACAATCGATGCACCGCGCCGACGCCAATAATTGCGCCCGTGATCGTGTGCGTGGTGCTGACCGGAACACCCAGAGCCGTCGCCGCAAACAACGATGTCGCCGCCGCAAGTTCCGCGCAGGCGCCATCGTAAGGCCGCAGTTTTGTAATCCTCATGCCCATCGTCTTGACGATTCGCCAGCCTCCACACATCGTGCCGAGCGCAATCGCCAAATTGCAGACCAGCACAATCCAAAACGGAAATATCACTTTTCCCGCGGCAAACGCTGCCTGCTGTCCTTTCCAAATGCTGGCGTACAGCAAGGCCGCGATGATGCCCATGGTTTTCTGGGCGTCGTTCATGCCGTGACCCAGGCTGTAGGCCGCGGCTGTCCAAAGTTGCACCCGTCGAAACCAGCGATCCATCTTGATTGGCGAAGCCTTACTGAAGACCCACATCACGATGAACACAAAGAAGAGGCCCAACAACAGACCAACCAGTGGCGCAATGACGATGAACTCCACCGTCAACACCACCTTGCCTGTTTGCAAGACACCGGCCCACTTTCCCGCGTGCACAATCGCCGCCCCGCCAAATCCCCCGAGCAAGGCGTGCGATGAACTGGATGGTATCCCGCCGTACCACGTGATCAGGTTCCAGACGATGGCCCCGAACAGCCCGGCAAAAATGACCTCGACGGTGATGTAATCCGCGTGCACCCAGGTTGCGACAGCGTTGGCGACATGCACGCCGCCGATCCACGCCGCCGCAAGGTTCCACCACGCCGCCCAACACACCGCCTGAAAAGGCCGCAGGACGCGCGTGCCGACGACGGTGGCGATGGAGTTGGCCGCATCATGGAAGCCGTTGATGAAATCAAATACCAATGCCGTGAAAAAAATCAGGGCAATGTACGGATTCTGGAGGATATGGAGCAGGTCTGTGAAAAACGCGGACATTCAGGTCTCCAGTCGTAGCGGGTGCTCAGCTCATCTTGACGATGACGCCCTGGAGCACATTGGCCACGTCTTCCAGACGGTCGGTGACCTTTTCCATTGTCTCGTAAATGTCCTTCCACTTGATGACCTCGATGGCGTTCTTCTCCTTCGCGAACAACTCGGCCAGCGCCGTGTGGAGGATGTCATCCGCCGCATTCTCCACCTCATGCACCGTGATGCAATCGCGCATGACCTGCTCATACTGTTTGGCTGAGCGCATCCCGTGAACCGCTTCCGCGAGCTTCTCGGAGCCGCGGACAATTTGCTTGGCAAGATTGATCGCGTGTTGGGTAGGCCTCTGGATGCCGAAGTAGGCCATGCGGTTGGCGGCCGCGTTGGTCAGATCGACGATGTCATCGATCCGCAGAATCATCACGTGGATGTCCTCCCGGTCAAGAGGGGTGATGAACGACTTGTTCAATTGTTCGATCGTGCGATGAGCGACGTCGTCGCAAGCGTGCTCGACTTCGTTTAGCTCGCGCGCGATGGGATCGGCGTCGGCGAAGTTCTCCGTCAGCTTCAGTAGCAGCCTGGCCGCCGTGACCGCCTGTGCGGCTGCCCGGTCGAACGATTCGAAGAAATCATATTCCTGTGGAATTAATCGCCTCAACATGGGGTATTCTCCTGATAACCGATAACGATTGTGTAACGAAATTCACACGGAATAGCAACAAGTTGCTAGGCTTCTCACGGTTTCAGTCCGATTTCGTTGAAACGACACCCGGTGTCCGCTATCGTGTCCCGCGAGAAGCGTGAAACTCACACTGCCATCGAAATGGTTCCTCGGCCTGGCGATTCTGCTCGCCGATCTATTAATTGTCGTCTACCTCGCCCTGCGCCTCACGCTGCCTCCGTACCTGGTGCGCCAGATCGAGACGGATCTGAGACGGGACGCGGTCGTGGTGCGCGAGGTCTTCGAATCCCAACTCAGGACCGGGCACCCGGACGCGGCGGAGATCAACCGTCTCAGCCATGATCTCGCGAAGAAAACCGGCCTCCGCATCACCGTCATCGGCCCGGGCGGCACGGTTATCGGCGAATCGGACAAGCCAGAAAGCGAACTGAAGAACATCGAGAATCACCTGCAACGGCCCGAGGTTCAGCAAGCGCTGCGTGAAGACATTGGGAGCGCGACGCGTCACAGCGATACGATTGGCGTCGATCTGTTGTATGTGGGGGTGCCGATTCGGAACGACAACCTCGTGGGAATCGTGCGGGTGGCCATGCCGCTGATAGAAATTCACCGCACAACCGCGCGCGTGCTCCACACCGTGGCAGTGGCCAGTGTGTTGGTCGGCCTCGCCACCGCGCCCGTACTGTATTGGTTATCGAGGCGTGTGACCCGGCCCATCCTGCAGATGCGCGAAGTGGCGGGACGAATGGCGCGCGGGGATTTTACCGAAAAGGCCCCCGCGAGAGTCAGCGGCGAACTCGGCGATCTGGCTGCCGCGCTGAACGACATGTCGTCACAGTTGGCCGCGCGTATCCGCGAACTCAGTGAGGAGAAGGCTGATCTGAGTGCAATCCTCGCGGGCATGACGGAAGGCGTGCTGGTGGTGCGTCCCGACGGCCGGATTCGCCTGACGAACCAGGCACTGCGAAGTCCGTTCGCCATCAGCGAGGAAGCTGTCGGAAAAACCGTATTGGAGGCATTCCGCAACGTTTCACTGCAGGAACT
This sequence comes from Verrucomicrobiota bacterium, assembly GCA_003152315.1. Taxonomy (GTDB): domain Bacteria; phylum Verrucomicrobiota; class Verrucomicrobiia; order Palsa-1439; family Palsa-1439; genus Palsa-1439. The sequence continues at coordinate 39,054 of PLZV01000011.1, read as the reverse complement.
GGTTAGTGAAGTCATTCAGGAAGGCGACGTGGCCGCCCGCGAGTTGACGTTCCTGACGCCGAACGAACACGCCTACGAACTAAGCGCCACGCGCCTGCATGACGACCAGGGTGTGCTCACCGGGGTGATTGTGGTCTTCCACGACATCACCCGCATGCGACAGTTTGAGAACACGCGCAAGGAATTCGTGGCTAATGTCAGCCACGAGTTGCGCACCCCGTTGTCGATCATCAAGGGGTACGTCGAGACCTTGCTCGACGAGCAGCCGCCCGACAAAGAGACGGCTCGTCAGTTTCTCCAAACCGTCCAGCGCCACTCACGTCGCCTCGAGGCGCTGATTGCCGATCTATTGAGTATTTCCGCGCTCGAATCCCAGCAGGCCCGGCTCAACTTCGAGCCGGTCTCTATGCGCGCGGCTGCCCAGATGGTCATGGACGAACTGGCGCGACAGGCCTTTGAAAGATTCGTCGCCGTTTCGCTAGAGATTCCCGAACAGCTTCCCGCCGTTCGCGCCGACGCCCAGCGCCTGCACCAGGTGCTCTTCAACCTGCTCGACAACGCGATTAAATACACACCGTCCGGCGGCCATGTGACCATCCGGGCGGATGAGAAAGATGGGTTTATTGAAACCGCCGTGGCGGATGACGGCCCGGGTATCGCGCCGGAACACCTACCGCACGTCTTTGAACGCTTCTACCGTGTCGACAAGGCGCGCAGCCGTGAACTTGGCGGCACAGGCCTGGGGCTCTCGATTGTCAAACATATCGTCCAGTCCCACACCGGCCGCGTCTGGGCCGAGAGCCAGCTTGAGAAGGGCAGCACGTTCTACTTCAACTTGCCTCGCGCGTGACAGCGCTCCGGTTGGTTGATTTAACCTGTCCGTAACCGGCTCGTCGCGTGGTCGTCAGCCGCCGGCGGCATGGTGAATGGGGTGTTGCCCGATGCCAAAGCTCAAAACGATTCTCATTGCCGAAGATGAGCCGGATACGGCGAATCTGTTGCAGTTTCATTTGCAACGACGCGGGTATCACACCACCGTCGCGTCGGACGGCGTGAACGCGCTGAACCTTAGCTTTGAACGACGTCCCGACCTGGTGATCCTCGACTTGATGCTGCCGAAACTGCATGGGTTTGAAGTCTGCCGAATGTTGAAGGCCAGCCCATCGACCTGTCACATACCGGTGTTCATGTTGACCGCCGCGGCGTCCACCGAGAACAAGGTGGAGGGTTTCAGGATGGGCGCGAATGATTACATGACCAAGCCGTTCGCAATGCCCGAATTATTGGCGCGGATCGAATTATTGTTACAACCGTCGCATGGCTCGTGAATTTTCGATTCCGCAGCCAAATCCCTGGTGTCTCCGACGCAACCTCGATATCACGAGGCCGAAACGACCCCGTAACACAAACGTAACAAGAAATGGATATTTGAATAAAAAGAGAAGCCCATGAACCTCACCAAGAAACTTGGCAATCTGGCAGTAGCCGCGATGATGCTTGGGCTCGCGACCGAATTGTCAGCCCAGATGCTTATCAACGGCGCGGGCGCCACGTTTCCCTACCCAATTTATTCCAAGTGGTTTGACGAGTACGCGAAAGTGGACGATTCCGTTCGTTTCAACTATCAATCGATCGGATCGGGCGGTGGACAAAAGCAGATTCTGGCGCAGACCGTCGATTTCGGCGCATCCGACGGCCCGATGAGCGACGAGAACCTTGCCAAGGCCAGTGGCAAGCTCCTTCACATTCCAACCGTCGCGGGCGCGGTGGTGGTGACCTACAACCTGCCCGGTGATTTCAAGCTCAAGCTGGACGGCCCAGCAATCGTGGACATTTTTCGAGGCAAAATCACCAAATGGAATGACACGCGAATTACCGGGCAGAACCCCGGCGTAGAGTTGCCGGGCATCGACATCGTGGTGGTCCATCGCTCCGATGGAAGCGGCACAACTTACATTTTCACCGATTACCTGAGCGCGATCAGTCATCCGTGGCAAGCGGAAGCCGGCAAAGGTACCGCCGTAAACTGGCCCGTTGGCCTCGGTGGCAAGGGCAATGAAGGTGTCGCCGGGCAGGTCAAGCAAACACCCGGAGCCATTGGCTACGTGGAGTTAATATATGCGCTGCAGAATAAACTCTCCTTCGCAGATATAAAAAACGCCGATGGGAAATACATCTCGCCGTCCCTGGATTCGATCACCGCTGCCATGGCCACTGCGAAAGTCCCTGATGACTTTCGGTTCTCGATGGTCAACGCTTCTGGTGCCGACGCGTATCCGATTGCCGGCACGACCTGGCTGCTCGTTTACCAAACGCAAAAGGATCCAGCCAAGGGCAAAAAGATCGTGGAATTCTTGAATTGGGCGCTCACGAAGGGCGAAGCGATGGCCCCGTCGCTGGATTACGCGCCATTGCCGAAAGGCCTGCAGGACCGCACTCTCGCGCGGGTCAAAGAGATTACGTTCTAAATGGCGAACGATGGCTGAGACTCTCACGACGACCATGGGTGCCACGGATGACGTGCAACTTGCCCCGCCGTCAAAAGTGGGAGATCGTATTTTTAAGTGGCTGGCCATGGTAATGGGATTGTCGGTCGGAGCGTTGATAGTGATCGTGGGATTCACGCTCTGGCGGGGCGCCTCGATGTCCGTTCATCATTTCGGAACGGGATTTCTGACGGGTTCCAAGTGGGACCCGGTGCAAGAAGTGTTTGGGGCTTTGCCGTTCATCTACGGCACGCTGGTGTCATCCCTGGTTGCGCTCGTGATTGCCGTCCCGTTGAGCATCGCCACGGCAGTGTTTCTGACCGAGTTGGCGCCACCGCGGGTGCGCCAGCCGTTGGTCTCCGTCATTGAGATGCTGTCGGCCGTACCCAGCGTCGTCTTCGGTTTGTGGGGCATCTTTGTCTTGATCTCCTGGCTGCGTGTGCATCTGTTCCCCTGGCTCCAGAAGCTGTTCGGGTTTCTGCCTTTGTTTCAAGGCCCCAACTATGGGGTCAGTATGTTGGCGGCGGGAATTATCATCGCCATCATGATTCTGCCGATCATCACCTCCGTGTCGCGCGAGATTCTCCGCTCGGTGCCCGACCTGCAACGCGAAGCCGCGTACGGTTTGGGCGCCACTCGCTGGGAAGTGACCCGCATCGCCGTGCTCAGCTATGCGAAACGTGGATTGTTTGGCGCGGTCGTGCTCGGACTGGGGCGCGCCCTCGGCGAAACCATGGCGGTCACGATGCTGATTGGCAACCGCCCGGAAATCTCCACGTCATTGCTGGCGCCCGGCTACACACTGGCCAGCGTGATTGCCAACGAGTTTTCCGAGGCCACCACCGACCTTTATCTGTCCGCCTTGTTTGAAATTGCGCTGGTGCTGTTGGGAGTGACAATCCTGACGAACATTCTGGCCCAGTTGCTCATCGCCTCGACAGCCGGCCCAAAGACCAGCCGCGCGATCCAGTGATGGTAGGACCATGAACACCAGCTCCCGATACCATGCCTGGCGGAAAGTGAAGAACCTCACCATGTCCGGCTTGTCGTTCACGTGCGCCACCCTGGTCATCGCGCCGCTGGGGTTGGTTTTATTTTACCTGATCACTGCGGGAGCCGGCGCGATTGATTGGCACTTTTTTACCCAGCTCCCCAAACCGGTCGGCGAGACGGGCGGAGGGATGGCCAACGCCATCGTCGGGACGCTGACATTGCTTGGGTTGGCGTCACTGATTGGTGTGCCTGTCGGCGTACTCGGGGGTGTTTATCTGTCGGAGTACGGGGGCGAACGGATGAATTGGTGGATCCGCTTTGGCGCGGACGTGCTCAACGGGGTGCCGTCGATTGTCTGGGGCATCGTTGCTTACACGCTGGTTGTGGTTCCGCTGAAAGGCTTCTCCGCGTACGCGGGTGGAGTCGCGCTGGGCTTTATGATGATACCGCTAATCATTCGGACGACGGAAGAGGTGCTCTTGCTCGTTCCCAATGGTTATCGCGAGGCGGCACTGGCGTTGGGTATTCCCCGCTGGCGAATCAACCTGCAAATCGTCATGAAAACCGCCCTCAGGGGGATTGTCACGGGTGTGTTGCTGGCGGGCGCGCGCATTGCCGGCGAAACCGCCCCGCTGCTTTTCACGGCGTTTGGCAATCGATTTTGGACCCATCATTTGAAGGATCCCATCGCCGCGCTCCCCCTCCAAATTTTCACGTATGCAATCTCCCCCTATGACGACTGGCACCGCCAAGCCTGGGCCGGCGCCCTGGTGTTGATTCTGATGATCTTCCTTATCAACATCGGCGTGCGAGCGCTCACTCGGGAAAGATTTTCAGGGGCGACACGATGAACGCAAGCCTGACCGTGACACAATCCAAACGAGAAGGCGCTGCCGTGAAGACCAAGGAAAGCCAAAGCCTTCCATTGACTCGCCCAGCAACCCCCGGTGGTAAAGAGACAACTTCTCGCGGTACCCCGGTGTCCGAGGTGGCCTTCGAGGTGGACAGCCTCAGCTGCTGGTTCGGGCAACATCAGGCAGTCCAGGACCTGAGCCTGCAAATTCCCGCCAAAGCCGTTACCGCAATCATCGGTCCCAGTGGCTGCGGCAAATCCACGTTCCTCCGCTCCTTGAACCGCATGCACGAGCTGGTTCGTGGCAGTCGATTACGTGGTCAAATTCGATTGTTTGGAGAGAACATCTACGGACCGAGAATCGACCCGACATTGATCCGTCGCCGTGTCGGCATGGTGTTCCAAAAATCCAATCCATTCCCCACGATGAGCATCCGCGAGAACGTCACCGTGGGGCTGCGGCTCAACGGCGTCCGCAACCACATCGCCCTGGAAGAGCGGATGGAAAAGGCCCTGCGAATGGCTGCCCTCTGGGAGGAGGTCAACGAGCATCTGGATCGGCCGGGTACGAGCCTGTCCGGGGGCCAGCAGCAACGGCTTTGTATCGCTCGCGCGTTGGCCGTGCAACCGGACGTGCTGCTCATGGATGAGCCGGCTTCCGCCCTCGATCCGATCGCCACAACAAAAATCGAGGAGTTGATCCAGGAACTGAAGAAGGACTATACCATCGTGATCGTAACGCATAACATGCAGCAGGCGGCGCGTTGCAGCGATTACACCGCATTCTTCTACATGGGACGCCTCATCGAGTACGATAAGACCGACAAGGTCTTCACCAATCCCTCAAACAAACAGACGGAAGACTACGTGACGGGAAGGTTTGGCTGATTATGGAGCGCCACTTCGATCAAGAACTCGCGGATTTGAAAGAGAATCTGCTGCGCATGGCGGGCTTCACTGAGCAAAGCGTTGCCCAGGCCCTCAAGGCGCTCGTCCAACGCGATGACGCACTGGCAAAGAAGGTCGACGCGGACGACGCTACGCTCGACAAACTGGAGATTGAGATCGATGACCGCTGCATCAAACTCCTCGCGCTCCGTCAACCCACGGCGACTGACCTGCGTTTTATCACGATGGCCATGAGACTTTCCGGTGAATTGGAACGCATCGGCGATCAAGCCGTGAACATCGCCCACCGGGCCGAGGAGTTGAACCGGGAACCGCTCTTGAAACCGCTGGTGGATATTCCCCGCATGGCCGAACACGCTCAGGGGATGATCCACGATTCCCTCGACGCGTTTGTTTACGCGAAGCCCAATCTGGCGCGCGAAGTTATCAAGCGCGATGAGAAAGTTGATCTCCTCAACCGCCAACTCCACCGGGAGTTGACCAGTTTCATGATTGAAGATCCGCACACCATCACCCGGTGCCTGAATTTGATGAGCGTCGCGCACAACCTGGAGCGGATCGCCGACCACGCCACAAATATTGCGGAAGATATTGTCTATCTCTACGAAGGGCGCGATATTCGTCACCAAAACGAATAAATGGGGCCGCAACCGTTGCGGGTCGCTCTGTCGCTTGGGTGCGGGCCAAGTTTACGATAAAAGGAGAACGGATGAAATCGTCTTCCAAGAACCGCTATTGGTTGGGGTTCGACCTGGGCGGAACCAAGATGATGGCCACGGTGTTTGACCGGGACTTCAACATCGTCGCCTACCGTCGCAAAAAAACCAAAGATGGCAAAGGTTCGAGGGGTGTGCTCGGTCGCATCGTCGAAACCGTGGAGGAAGCGTTGCAGGCCGCGCACCTCGACCACCGACAGCTCAGCGCCATCGGCATCGGGTGCCCGGGTTGGCTCGACCTCGACCGCGGCGTTGTTCTCAATGCGCCGAATCTTGGCTTGCGCAACGTGCCACTGAAGAAGGAACTGACCAAGGATTTCGGCTGTCCAGTCTTCATGGTCAACGACGTGGATGCCGGCACGTACGGCGAATACCATTTCGGCGCGGGCAAAGGCGTGCGCTGCCTGCTTGGTGTGTTCCCCGGCACCGGCATTGGCGGCGGGCTCGTGTACGAGGGCAAACTGTTTCGTGGTCGCACCGGTTCTTGCATGGAGATCGGCCATATCCACATGCAACCAAAAGGCCGACTGTGTGGCTGCGGACGGCGTGGTTGTCTTGAAACCGTCGCCAGCCGCCTGGCCATCGCCGCGGAAGCCGGGGCGGCGGCGTATCGCGGCGAAGCACCGCACCTGTTGGAACTCGCCGGCACGGACGTGGCGGGGATTCGGAGCGGGGCGCTGGCATCCGCAATCAAGGCGGGCGACCATGTCGTCGAAGAAATCGTCGCCCACTCCGCGAGGGATCTCGGGATCGCGATTGGCAGTGTTGTGAATCTTCTCGCACCTGATATGGTTGTCCTCGGCGGCGGCCTCGTCGAAGCCATGCCGGGCCTGTACGTCCAGCAAGTCCGTGCCTCAATAAAAAAACAGGCGATGCGTCCGTACACAAAATCATTGAAAGTGGTCGTCGCAAAACTCGGCGATGACGCGGTGGTGATGGGCGCCGCAGCGCTCGCCGCCGAATACAAGCGCAACCCGCGGGATTGACGCGAATCATGACCGAACCAGAAATTAAAACGACACGACCGGAGATTGCCATGCGTACCACACCGGGCGCGCGACCCGTGGCGGTCATCGACATTGGGGCAAGCGCCATCCGCATGCGGATTGCGGAGATCGGACCCCAGGGCGAGGTTCGCAACCTCGATTCCCTCCAACAAGCAGTGCGGCTCGGCAAGGACACGTTCAGCACGGGTCGCATCCAGGCGGCGACCATCGAGGACTGCATCAAAGTGCTGCTGGGTTTCCGGCGCGTGATGGTCGAGTACGGCATTACGCGCGACGACCAGATTCGCGCCGTTGCCACCAGTGCTGTGCGCGAGGCCGAGAACCGTTACGCCTTTGTCGATCGCCTCTACATGTCCACGCAGATCAATGTGGAAGTCATCGAAGGCACCGAGGAGAACCGTCTGACGTATATCGCCGTGCAGGACGTACTGCAACAGGATGGTTCCGTGAAAGATGCCAGTGCCATCATTGTCGATGTCGGCGGTGGCAGCACGGAACTCGTGCTGACACAAAAGGGCAGCGTTACCTTCGCCAACAGCTACCGCCTCGGCTCGCTCCGCATGCGTGAGACGCTGGAGACGTTTCGCGCGCCGGCCGATCGCGTGCGCACCATTCTCGACCAGCACATTCACCGCATGGTCGACCAACTTTACCGCAACGTACCCGTCGATAAGGTGCAGTACCTGGTCGCGATTTCGGGGGATGCCCAGTTTGCGGCCTCGCTCCTTTCTCCCAAATGGGCCGACGTGCGGATCAGTTCCGTGAACGTGAAGACATTTTCGGCCCTCACCGAACAACTCGTCCCGATGAGTGTTGATGAACTCGTGCGCAAATACCGCATCCCCTACCAGGAGGCCGAAACCGTCGGCCCCGCACTGCTGGCCTACTCGCATTTGGCGCGCGTGTTCCACGTGAAGCAAATCCTCGTCCCCAAATCGAGCCTGCGCGAAGGCTTGCTGAAGGAAATCGCCGCCGGGGGCACGTGGACCGAGGCCTTCTCCGAACAGGCCGTCCAATCTGCACTCGCATTGGGCGAGAAGTTCGGCGTCGATGAGAAACATTCGAAGCAGGTCACCGACTTGAGCATTCGGTTGTTTCATGAACTGCAGCCGGAGCATCGCCTGGAAAAGCGTTTTGAGCTGCTGCTGAAGATCGCGGCGCTGCTGCATGAGGTGGGCATGTTCATCGGCGACCACAGCCATCACAAGCACTCCATGTACATCATCATGAACAGCGAGTTGTTCGGCCTGACACGGAAAGATATCGCGCTGATCGCCCTCGTTGCCCGTTACCACCGCCGCGCCACGCCGCGGCCCTACCATGAGGAATACACGACACTCGACCGCGACAGCCGCATCGCGGTGGCGAAGATGGCGGCCATCCTACGCGTGGCCGACGCGCTGGATCGCGACCACATGCAGCAGGTGCGCGCGATGACTTTCTCCCGCGAGCCGGGCCAGTTTATCATTTCTATCAGCGACGCCGTTGACCTGACGCTGGAGCGGCTTGCGCTGAAGGAAAAGGGCAACTTGTTTGAGGAGGTTTTTGGGATGAAAGCCGTCGTCCGCAACGCGGAATCGACGAAAGGGCTGGTCGCCGATGGCTAAGGGTGGCGACCACTTCCTCAACCGGGAATTGAGCTGGCTCGAGTTCAATCGGCGGGTGCTTGAAGAAGCCATTGATCCGTCGGTCCCCCTGCTCGAACGACTGAGATTTCTCTCGATCACCAGCGGGAACCTCGATGAGTTCTTCATGGTGCGCGTGGGCGGCTTGCAGCAATTGCTCAATGAAGGCAAGCGGTTGTTCGATCCCGCGGGCCTGACCACGCGCGAACAGCTTCTTGAAATCAGCCGGCGCACACATCAGTTCGTGACGGAACAGTCCGCGTGTTTTTCGCAGGACATCGAACCCAAGCTGGCGGACGCAGGAATTCGCCGCCTGTTGCCCGACCAGATTGGGCCGGAATATGCCGAGTACGTGGAGCGGCTTTTTGAGCGCGAGATTTACCCGATCGTTACCCCGCGCGCGGTTGACGCGACCGATTTCCCGCTGTTGACCGGCCTTGGCCTGGAACTGCTGGTGCGACTTGGTCCCGCGACGGCGCGGTCGCGCAGGCCGCGCTTCGCGGTCGTCACCCTGCCGAAACGCCTCAGCCGTTTCATCACGGTGCCCGTGCAGCAAGACGGGTACGATTACACGCTGCTCGAAGATGTCGTTTCGATGTTCCGGGAAAAGCTGTTTCCCGGCGAATCCATCAGTGAATGCGTCCCGTTCCGCATCACGCGCAACGCGGACCTCCTCATCCGCGAAGACCTGGCGGGCGATCTCCTCTCGCAAATGCGTGAGGTTCTGGATGCGCGCAAACGCAGCGGTTGCGTGCGCCTGGAGATCGGCCAGAACATCTCGCCGATGTCCTTGTCGTTCCTGAAACACGCGCTCCAGATCAATGACGACCAGATTTATGAGATCCCGGGGCCGCTCGATCTGGCGGCGTACCGCGAGCTGGCGGGAAGGGCTGGCTTCGAGAAGCTGAAATTCGAACCGTGGTTGCCGCAACCGTCCCCGCTGATCGCGCCGGGCGAATCGATGTTCGAGGCCATCGCGCGGCGCGACATCCTGCTGTTCCACCCGTATGAAAGTTTCGAGCCCGTCGTGCGCCTGTTGGAGCAGGCGGCTGACGATCCCGACGTTCTGGCGATCAAGCAAATCCTCTATCGCACCAGCGGCAGCAGCCCGATTGTCGCCGCGCTGGCGCGCGCGGCCGGGAAAGGCAAGCATGTCACTGTTGTCGTGGAATTGAAGGCCCGTTTCGACGAGGCGCGCAATATCGATTGGGCGCAGGCGCTGGAACAGTCCGGGGTGCAGATCATCTACGGGCTGCGCGGACTGAAGGTGCACGCCAAAATCTGCATCGTGGTCCGCCGCGAGCCGGGAGGTATCCGCCGCTACCTCCACTTCGGCACCGGAAACTACAACGAAGTCACCGCGCGACTGTACAGCGACGTGAGCCTGATGACCTGTAACGAGGACTTCGGCGCGGACGCGACGCAATTCTTCAATACGATCACGGCCTACTCCCAGCCGATCAAGTATCGACGCCTCGAAGCGGCGCCGCTTGGATTGCGCGCGCGGCTGCTGGCCCTGATCGAGAGCGAAGCGCAACGCTGCAAGGAGGGTCAACAGGGCCACATCATGGCCAAGCTCAATTCGCTCGTGGATGCAGACGTCATCGAGGCGCTGTACCGCGCTTCGCAACAGGGCGTGCAGATCCAGCTCAACGTTCGCGGCGTCTGCTGCCTGCGGCCCGGTGTGCCGAAACGGAGCGAGAACATCCGGGTCGTCAGCATTGTGGACCGTTTCCTCGAACACAGCCGCATCCTGTATTTCCATCATGGCGGCGAACCGCTCGTCTTTATTTCCAGCGCCGACTGGATGCCGCGCAACCTCGACCGCCGCGTCGAGCTGCTCGTGCCCGTCGTCGACCCGGTCTCCCAGGCGCGGCTGATTGCCATTCTGCTGACGACCTTCCAGGACAATGTCAAAGCGCGCCAGCTTATGTCCGACGGTCGCCATGAAAGGTTGCACGCATCCGGCGGCGCCAAGGCGGCCCGTTCCCAGCAAAACTTCTTCGAGCAAGCCCGCGAAGCCGCCAAACAAGCCCAGCAGGACCGTTATCAAACCTTCGTCCCGGAGCGGCCCGCCGCCGCGCCTCCCGTGAGTTGACATGATTTCTCCCCTTCGCAGAATCGCTCGACTGTCGGTCGGCGAGTTGTGCGCGGCCCATGACAACGAGGACGTGCATACCGAACACGTCGCCGCTCTCGCGTTGTACCTGTTCGATCGCACGCGCGTGGCGCTCGGCCTGCCGGCTGCGGCGCGGCGATTGTTGGAGGCGGCGGCCCGGTTGCACGATGTCGGGTACAGCGTCGATCCGGTGCATCATATGCAAGCCGGGGCCGAGATCGTACTGGAGGGGGGGATCAAGGGGTTCACTGCTCCGGAATGCGAGCAGATCACCCAGATCATGGTTCGTCATTCGGGCAAAGTCGTTGCGACCGGAGTTCCCGCACGCCTCCTGCAACTGGCCGCCTTCCTGCGGATTGGGGATGGACTGGATTACAGCCACGCGCAGACGGCGAAGATTGTGGGGGTTCGCCGGGCGCGCCGGACCATTTTCGTGACCGTTCGCAGTGACCGGTTTCCCGAATCCCTCGCCCGAACCGACCGCAAAGCCGATCTTTGGCGAGCTGTGTTTTCGTACGACATCCAATTTGTGGCCGCGCCGGTCAGGAAGGGAAACCGCGAGCCGCTGGTTCGCGCCGACATGCGCGTGATCGAAGTCGCACGGCGGCTGTTGTGGATTCAGTTCAAGATCATCCTCGTGAATCTGGATGCCGCGGTCGCAGGGGAAACCAGCGAGGCGCTGCACGACATTCGCGTTGCCATGCGACGTATGCGCAGCCTGCTGCGCGTGTTTCGCAAACATTTGCCCGACCAACCGCGACAGGAAATCGAGGGGTTGCTGGCGGAGATCAGCGAAGAACTCGGCCCTGTCCGCGATCTCGATGAGTGGGTTGACTTCCTGCAGTCCGCGCGGATCCGCACGATCGTGGCGCGGAGCCGGCTGTTTCCCGCTTACGTGCGGCACCATCAGCAGCGCCGCCAACTGGCCTACGCGACGGTGCGCCGTTGCCTGCGCGGGCGGCATTTCGCGAGCCAGCGCCTCAAGATCAACCGCCTACTCCGCGTGGAATTGCCGCTATTGACCAAAACCGAACCACCCGGTTCCTTGCCGAAGTTCGCAGCCAGGCAATTGGACAAGGCGCTGCGTCGTGCCCGAAAGCACGAACGGCTTCGTCGTTCGACCTCGCCGAAAAAACTGCACGAACTGCGCATCGCGCTGCGCAAGGCCCGTTACCTTGCGGAATTCTTCGCGCCCGTGCTCGGAGACAACACCGCCAAACTTGCCAAACGCCTCCATCAGGTCGAGCGCGTCCTTGGCCGCATCCACGATGTGGATATGGGAATGGAGCACCTCACGCGGGAAGGTCCGCTGCCACCACGCGCCCTCGCCGACCATCTCGCACAGCAGCGTGAACTGAGCCTGCGAGAACTCGACAAGGTCTGGCGGCGCGTCGCCGACCCCGCACTTCGGGACCGCGTCCAGCAAGAGTTGACCACCGCCCAGCGCCCACATCGTGGCAAACCGTCACGGGGTTGAAAGCGAGATAGGTGTCAGTGACACCTATCAGGCCAATCTGACGCCGGTTCGCACTCGGACGGCTCCGGGAGTTATGGATAGCACTATCTATAACTGCCGGATGTGGGCGGAGACGAACACGTGATGTGGAAATCGAAAGGCGAGGCGGAATGTATCAACTGACCCCATTGCCCCCATCGGGCAACGGGATATCTTCCTCGACTTCACGGCAGGAAAGTAGTATGAAAAACGGAGAAGCGTATGCGGCCGGGATGTCTCCGTGGTCGCAGGTCACGTCAGATCTGCATGGCTTCAAAAGAGAGGATGGCCATGAAGACGACGGAAAGACTTGCGATTGTGCTGCTGCTGTTCACCGTACAGTCCGTCGCAGCGTCCGGGCAGACAGTGACTTTTCTTTACTCCTTTAGCGGCTCCGATGGCAGCGAGCCGCTTGGTGGGCTAACTCAGGGCACTGATGGCAACTTCTACGGAATGACTACTAGCAGTGGAGAATATCCTCTTGGCACCGTGTTCCGGATCAGTCCGAGCGGCGATTTTACGAATCTTCACTCGTTTTTAGGCTATCCGGTCGATGGACAAACTCCATACGGTTCACTGGTGCAGGGCAACGATGGTGATTTCTACGGCACAACATTGAGAGGGGGAGTCGCCGCCAGCTATTGTAATTGCGGCACCTTGTTCCGGATCAGTCCGAGTGGCGATTTTACGAATCTTCACTCGTTTTCTGGCTATCCGGTTGATGGAAGCTCCCCGTACTCTGGACTAGTGCAGGGTAGCGATAGCAATTTTTACGGCACAACGGGATCAGGTGGTTTGTACAATTGGGGTACAGTTTTCCGAATCACCCCGAGCGGCACCTTCACTGTTATACACTCGTTCGTTTACGCCACAGACAGTGCCTCACCGAGGGCTGCGCTTGTGCAGGGTAGCGACGGCAGTTTCTACGGGACGGCGTTCGGGTACGGGACAGGTGTGGGTAAGTATGGTTGCGTATTTCGGGTTAGTCCTAGCGGAGACTTTACAAACCTTCACATGTTTACTGGCTTCTCAAGTGGCGCGCTACCTCTTCATAGGTTGGTGCCGGGCAGCGACGGTAATTTCTACGGGTCAACCTCCGCAGGAGGGGCCAACGGCAACGGCACTTTCTTTCGAATTAGTCCAAGCGGCGTTTACACAGACCTCTATTCTTTCGTTACAGGCGGATCTGACTTGATCCAAGGCAGTGATGGCAATTTTTACGGCATGACAGGCGTAGGCGAAGAGACAGCGATTTTTGATGTCAGTCCGAGCGGCAGCTACACGAATCTCGCCTTGTTCAACGTTGCGCCCAAAGGTGGGCCGGTGTCGCAAGGGATCGATGGCAATTTCTATGGGATGACTTATTTTGGCGGGGCGAGTAACTACGGCACCGTTTACGAAATCACAATCCCCCTCAACCCGCCCGCTAATCAAATCTCGGCAATACAATCATCAGCCAACAACCTCGTCTTCAACATCCCTTCCGTCGCAGGCGAGACCTACCAACTCCAGTTCACCACCGATCCGACCTCCGGCATCTGGTCAAACGCCCCCGGCGTCTCCGTCACCAACAGCATCGGAGCCCTGCTCACCCTGACCAACTTCGGCGGAGCATCCGGCCCGCAAGGGTTCTATCGGTTCGACATTACGCCTTGAGGGGTGTTGTCTGCTTCGTCTCCCACCCGAAAGCACTCAATTTCCACAACCTCTGCCGTGACAGGGCAGAACTATAAACCGAATCAACCTACACACCCCTGAGCTGCGCCCTTGGGGCGTCGAGGTTGCGCCGCGCATATCTTTAATCGATAATTCTGCTGGACACGGGTGATGGCGTGGGGTAGGGTTTGAGTCAAGTCAGAAGGATGAAGGCAAAAGGATGAAATCGGCCAAGAAGAAGGCAGAAGGGAGGTCGGCGCGCAACGGCGGGGCGTCCTACAAATCAAGGCGGAACGGCGACAGAGTCCCGGTCTTGGAACCGTGGATGCCGCCGAATGGCGGCACGCCGTTGCTACAAGGGGAAGGGCGGCGAGTGATCGTCGACGGCAAGGATTTGATGAACGACACAGTACTAAAACACCCAAGACACGGGCGAGAGCCTACTTCGCGAGGACGCTACGAAGGCCAAGCTGCCCGCGCCACTAAGGGGACGAGGCCCCTATATATGTTTTTACGAAACGAACCCACCGTTTTTGGAGGGGAAATGTTGTGGAACATCCATTTGGTAAAGGACTTATGCGGTTTGCAGAAGGCGTTTGCAGGTGGGTTCGTTTTGGAAAACGAACCCACCGGAGGGGTGTTTTTGGGTGGTGAAAGGCGAAAAGTGGGTTCATTTGCCGCGAAAACGACATCGCGGGTTTGCCGCAGACGACAGCGGCGTCTCGTCGAACTCGGCTCCGTCGGACTCGGCTTGAGGATCACCGACGATCACGAACGCGGACACGGACGATCACGGCAAGCTGCCTTGCGAGACCACTATGCGGAGGGTAATCTTGGGCCGTGAATCCCCTGCAGAAAATTAACGAGTGTCTTTGGGAACTGCCGGTGTCTTACAAGGCGGGGATGCGGGTGCCGGGGCGGATTTATGCCTCGGAAAAGATGCTGGACCACATCGTGGGCGACAATTGCCTGGAACAGGTGGCGAACGTCGCGTTTTTGCCGGGCATCCAGAAATATTCGCTCGCGATGCCGGACATTCATTGGGGTTACGGTTTTCCCATCGGCGGTTGCTGCGCGACCGACCCGAATGAAGGCGGCGTGATCTCCCCGGGCGGGGTCGGCTACGATATCAATTGCGGCGTCCGCTTGATGCGCACCCACCTGAAGCGCGAGGACGTCGCGCCGAAGATCCACGAGTTGGTCGCGCAACTTTTCCGGGACATACCGTGTGGGCTGGGACGCGGCAGCGATTTGAAAATGTCGTATGCTGACGAGCGCCAATGCGTCGACCAGGGTGCTCGGTGGGCGGTCGAGCATGGTTTCGGCAGGGCGGAAGACCTCGATTTCATCGAGGAAAATGGGCGGCTGGCCGACGCTGAGCCGTCGAACATCACCGATCGCGCGCTGGAACGCGGCAAGGGGCAACTCGGTTCGTTGGGCAGCGGCAACCATTTCCTCGAAGTGCAGGTTGTTGATGAAATCTTTTACGAAAACGCGGCGGATGTGATGGGATTGTTCCTCGGCCAGGTCACGGTGATGATCCACTGCGGCTCGCGCGGGTTCGGCTACCAGGTGTGTGACGATTACTTGAAAATCCTGCGCAATGCGCCGCAAAAATACGGCATCCAATTGCCCGACCGACAACTGGTGAGCGCGCCGGTGCGTTCGCCCGAGGGCGAGGAGTATTTGTCGTCGATGCGTTGCGCGGCGAATTACGCGTTTGCGAACCGGCAGGTGCTGATGTCCAAGACCGAGCAGGCGTTTCTCCACGCGCTGGACATCTCACCGCGCGAACTGGGCATGGAACTGGTGTACGACGTCCCGCACAACATCGCCAAGCTGGAGCAGCACAAGGTTGATGGTCGCGAGAAGACCCTTTGCGTCCACCGCAAAGGCGCGACGCGCGCGTTCCCGCCGGGTCACGCGATGATTCCCGAACGATACCGGCCCATCGGCCAGCCGGTGCTGGTGCCGGGCGACATGGGACGTTACTCCTTCGTTCTCGTGGGCACCGATGGCGCAATGAAACAGACCTGGGGCACGGTTTGCCATGGGGCCGGGCGGATGATGAGTCGCGCGCGCGCGAAGAAGGAGAAGAGTTTCCAGGATTTGCAGCGGGAGATGAGCGAGCGGGGAGTGGTCATGATGGCGCAGGGACGAAGCACGGCGTTGGAAGAGGCCCCGTGGGCCTATAAAGACGTGGAAAACGTGGTGGATGTTTGCCATAATGCGGGCATTGCGCGCAAGGTGGCGCGGTTGCGGCCCATCGGGGTGGTCAAAGGCTAATGGAAAACGCGGCCAAAATTCCCGTGAATATTTCGGTGGCGAGTGCGTCGAATCCGGTGCATGAACTCTCGCAGCCTGAAGTCAACGACCGCGAACTGGTTGAGCGCTGCCAGCGGGGCGAGCTGGAGGCCTACGAAGCGCTCGTTGGCCGTTACCGCAACAAGGTGTACGGACTCGCGTTCAGCATGCTCCGTAACGAACAGGATGCGACCGATCTGTGCCAGGAAGCTTTCGTCCGCGGCTGGCAGGCGATCCGCAAATTCCAGAAGACTGCATCATTTTACACGTGGATTTACCGGATCACGACCAATCTCGCGATTGATTTTGTGCGTCGCCGGAACCGGCGTCCAACCACCCCGTTCGAGGAGGGAATCAGTCCCGACACGGACGCGAGCGTCCAGCAGGCGCCGTCCGCAAACCCGTCGCCGGTGGACGAGGCCCAACGGAGGGAATTGCGCGAGCAGATTGATGCCGCGCTGCGCGAGTTATCGCCCGAGCATCGCGTGGTTGTGCAACTCCGCGAGTTTGACGGCTTGGATTACGCGGCCATTGCGAAGGTCACTGGCTGCACGATCGGCACGGTCATGTCGCGGCTGCACTATGCCCGGAAACATTTGCAGAAGCTGTTGAAGGAAATGCTATGAGCCACAACACAGAATCAGTTGCGGGATTGCTGGACGGCGAGCTGAAGGGCCTGCGCCTTTGGCTCGCGAAACGGCATATTAGCGCGTGCCCGGTGTGCGCGTTGGAGTATCGGCACCAGCAGCGGGTGCGGCGCCTGTTGCGGGCCAACCCGACGGCAGCGGCGATGGGCGATTCGGCCGAGTTCTTCTGGTCGAAGGTAAAGACGGAGATCCAGCGACGCGGCGAGGAGTCGATCGAGGTTCCGCTACCCCGGTTGGCATTGGCTGACTGGTTGCGGCAACATCAATTCGCGATGGCGACGGCGGTGGCGTTGGTCATCGCCGCTGGCAGCGCGGTTTGGTTCATGCAGACAGTTCGTCGCGCACCCGAGGTGACGGCTTCCGTGGCCGCGCCGGCGGGTTTTGCCGAGGTCGAACAATTGAAGACTCCCGTCCCCCATTCCGCCGCAACGACATTTGATTCCGAGGATGCCGGCGTGACGGTGATCTGGGTCACGGGACTGCCCTGGACGCCCGACATGAACGAAATGAAGACGCAATTTGCGAACCTGGACACATAACATGCGCTGGCTGATGGCTGCCTTGCTCGGCGTCGTTTTGGGTGCCAGCGTTCAGGCCGCCTCGATTGAGGCGCGGCTAATCCGCGCGTCCAACGAGGCCGACAAGCCGGACGAGCAACTCACCAAGCTTGAGCCCAAACTGAAGAAGGTTTTTGGCTACCGGCACTATCAGCAACTCGGACTCCAACGGGGACCGCTCAAGGAGAACAGTCAACTCCGGCTGGATCTGGGCGAAGGCATCGTCATTTTCGTCACGCCCAGGGCTGAGGAGAAAAAGGGACGGATGATGGATTTTGAAATGTATTCCGGTCGTGCGGCGCTTGTGAAGTCGAGCATCCGCGTCGGCCGTGGTGAGCTGCTTGTCAAAGGCCCCGACGTCGGCGACACGGTGCTCGTCGTCTCCCTCGCCGTGGTCGAATGAGTTGACAAGCTGCGCATCGGCCGCCTAGTCTTGATCGCATGTTGATGGACAAAATCGCAGCCGATATGAAGGACGCGATGCGCGCCAAGGAGGCCGCCCGCCTGTCCACTTTGCGCCTGCTTAAATCGGCGGTTGAATACCACAAGATCGAGAAGAAGCAGGAGCAACTTACGGACGCCGAAGTTACCGCCGTCATCAAAAAGCAAATCAAACAGCGGCAGGATTCGATCGAGGGTTTTGAGAAAGGCGGGCGCGCGGATTTGGTCGACAAGGAGAAGGCGGAGTTGGCGGTGCTGAAAGCCTATCTGCCGGAAGAGCTTTCGCAAGCGCAGGTGGAAGAGGTCGTCAAGGCCACGATTGCCGAAGTGGGAGCCACGACCAAGACAGACATGGGCAAGGTGATGAAAGCCGTCCAGGCCAAATTAGCGGGCCGCGCCGACAACCGTCTGGTCAGCCAGATCGTCTCCGCCAACCTTGCGTAGCGCCGGTGCCCAACGGGCATGAACGAGCGTTCCGAGTCCAATAAACTACTCTGGCTGGGAGCAATCCTGGTTCTCGCGCTTACGTTCGTCGCGCACGTTCGCGGATTACAAGGGCAATTCGTCGAATGGGACGACACCACGCATATCACGCGCAACGCCGCCATCCGCGCCCTGACCCCGGAGAACCTGTGCCTGATGTTTGCGCACCCGATTGCCAAATTGTATTGCCCGCTCACGTGGCTCTCGTTCGCAGTCGATTATCAAATCTGGGGCCGCGCTCCCTTTGGCTATCACCTCACCAACCTCCTGCTGCACCTCGCGAATACCCTGCTCGTGCTGGTGCTCGTCCGGGAGATCCTCCGCGACCGGTTTCAATACGCAACCGCGGCGGCACTTCTCACGGCGGCGATTTTTGGCGTTCACCCGTTGCGCGTGGAATCAGTGGCCTGGGCGACGGAGCGCAAGGATGTGTTGTTCGCGTTCTTCTACCTTTGCGCGCTGATCACGTATTGGCGCTGGCTGGGTAGCCACAAAAGGCGAACCTACTGGGCCTGCTTCGGCCTTTTCGTCGCGTCCGCGCTCTCCAAGTCCACGGCGGTGACTTTCCCGTTCGTCCTGCTGATCATTGACCACTGGCTCGCCAAGCGTAAAGCCTGGGAAGAGAAGGTGCCGTTTTTCGCTGTCAGCCTGGTCATCACCACGATCACGCTTATGACCCAAGCCGGCGGGACAGGAGAAACCGTGGCGCCTCCCGCACTCGTTCCGCTGTGGGCGCGGGCGGGATTGGCCGGGTATTGCTCGCTATTTTACGTGAGAAAATTCTTCTGGCCCTTTCATCTCTCGGCGGTCTACCCAAGCTTCGAAGAAATGAGTTGGAATCCCCTCACGAGCTTCGGATACCTGACGGCGTTGGCAGCCGTGACGGCGCTGGTCATCGCCGTGCGGCGTCGCTGGCCGGTGTTGCTGCCCGCGTGGTTCTTTTATCTCGTCACGCTTTCACCGACTATCGGGCTGATTCCTGTCGGCATCCATGTCGTTGCTGATCGCTTTTCGTACGTGCCGCTGATCGGGTTGGCCTTGCCTCTCAGCATGGCTGTGGTCTGGGCGATTTTTTCGTTGCCGAACACAGCATCGCGATTTGTCATGAGCCTGGCGGCCGCTGCCGTCCTGCTGGCGTTGGCTTTTCTGACAGACCAACGCGGGGCAGTCTGGAGCGACACGGGGACACTCTTCCGCAACGCTTTGCAGGAAAACCCGAACTGCCTGCCCGCGCACATCAACCTCACGGTGTGGCATACAACTCGCAAAGAATTTGATGAAGCGATCAATCAGGGAAAGCAAGCAGTCGATCTCGCACCCAACGGTATTCCGGGCCGCAAGGACCTCGCCTACGCGCTGATCAACAAGGGGGATCGGCGTGAAGCCATCAGCGTCCTGCGCCCCCTCGCGCAGCACGACGTTCAGGACCCCGACGTCTGGCGCGCGCTTGCCGAATGTTTCGAAGCCCTGGGAGACACCAACAACGCGAAACTGGCGCGGGAGTCTCAGCGCCGCTGTGAGGGCAAACTTTGAGGACGCTTCTCCTACCGCTCTTATGAATGAAGCAACGCGCACGGATCGGTGGTTGTGGATCGGCAGCTTGCTGGTCGTGCTGCTGACAATCGCCGCACACGCGCGAGGCTTGCAAGGTCAGTTTCTCCAGTGGGACGATTACAGCCATATCACACAGAATCCCGCGATTCGCTCACTCGCACCTGCGAATCTCTGGGGGATGTTCACGCAGCCCGCCGCAAAGCTGTATGTGCCGCTCACGTGGCTCTCGTTCGCAATCGATTATCAGGTGTGGGGTCGTAACCCGTTTGGCTACCACCTTACCAATTTGTTGCTGCACGGGGCGAACACCATGCTCGTGTTGCTCCTCGCGTTCCAGCTTCTCCGGGGACGTCTCGAGCACGCGCAACCAGCGGCAATTCTGACAGCGGCCATTTTCGGCGTGCACCCGCTCCGTGTCGAATCCATCGCGTGGGTGACAGAGCGGAAGGATTTACTCTTCGCATTCTTCTACTTACTCGCTCTCCTCGCGTACCTGCGGTGGGTTACTCGAGGCAATCGGCGAGACTATTGGGCATGCCTATTGTTGTTCATCGGTTCCGTGCTTGCCAAATCAACAGCCGTTACACTCCCTCTCGTGCTGGTTCTTTTCGACGTGTTTTGGAAGCGGCGCGTGGCGTTGTGGGAGAAGATCCCATTCTTTGCCGTAAGTTTGATCATCGGCGCCGCAACGTTCGTCGCGCAAGCCGGCGGCAATGGCGAGACGGTCGTGGGCACGGGAGTCATCCCACTTTGGGCGCGGCTGGGATTGGTCGGGTACTGTACGCTGTTTCATGTGGGAAAGTTCCTCTGGCCGCTCCACTTGTCCGCAGTGTACCCATCGTTTGAAGACTTTGGTTGGACGCCGCTGCATGCTGTTGGCTACTTGCTGGCGTTCGTCATGCTCCTCGCCGTCGCTTTCGCTTTCCGCAAGCGCGCCCCCATCGTCTTGCCGTCCTGGTTATTTTACCTGATAACACTCTCGCCAACAATCGGACTGGTTCCGGTCGGTGTGCACGTTGTGGCTGACCGTTTCACGTACGTGCCGCTCATTGGACTGGCCCTGCCGTTGAGCATCGGTATCGTCATTCTGGCGAACAATTGGCGCCAGGCCCGACCAATCCTTGCCGCCACGGTCACCACGCTGCTGGTCGCGCTGGCGGTTCTGAGCGCGAAACGCTCGGCGGTCTGGACGAATACAGAAACCTTGTTCCAGAATGCGCTCGCGGAGGACCCGGGTTGTTATCCGGCACTCGTCAATCTCACGGTCTACTACACCAGCATGAAGCAACTCGACGAGGCTATCGCCTATGGGACGCGGGCTGTGGACGTCGCTCCCAACGGGCTTGTCGGCCGCAGGAGCCTTGCGGACGCGCTTCTTCAGGCAAAACGTTACGGCGACGCAATTCAGGTGTTGCGGCCCGCGGTCGAGCACGGGATTGATGACCGCGCTGTGTGGCGGACACTGAAGGAGTGCTTCACCGCTCTTGGTGACGAAAAGAATGCCAAGCTGGCGGAAACGCGGATGTTGCGCAACCTGTAGAGCTTGCGGCCGGCCATCGAACATCAATGCGCCGTCGAAAAATGGAAGTCCACCGTGGTACTACCTTCGCCGTTGACGCGTATATCACGCGTCATCGTGCCCAGTGCTTCGTGCCACACGTAGATCTTGTGGGTTCCCACGGGTACGTTGCGCAGCGTAAACCGTCCATTCTCGTCGGTGAGCGCGGCCCAAGGGTGAGGCAAGACGGCAATATAAGCTGCCATCCATTCATGGCCGTTGCCGGAGGTCACCTGTAATAGTGTCGGTTCGCGAAAGTTGGCGAGCTGGTAGATCTTTTCATAGCCGGCGTAGGGCGTCGCGGCTTTCAAGAGCGTCCGTTGCCCGTTGGTGCTACTCATCGAATCGATGCGCACGACGTGCAGGATGGGATCGCTGTTCTTCAAGATTAATGGCACACCACTGCGGGCGACTTGGATACGGGGGACGAACTCGCAGTCGCGTTGATCGACGATGATCGCGTCGTTGGTCCCATTGCTTGTGCTGTTCTGTGCGTAACCCACGAGGTACACAATCACGTTGCGGACGGTTTGGTTTGTGCCCAACAACAGCGACTGCGTCGGTCGTGCCACGGAGCCGCACATATCGAAATCCATCTGCGGCAACACGGTGGGGATGCTGGGTGGAGGACCAACCAGGCGAACCGTGCCTGAAATGTTGCCCTGACCGTTCTGCTCGCCAGCTATGGTCGCAGTGAAGGCAACGAGCACCATCAGCATCAATAAAGGAATCGGCTTACGCAGGCGCATACCAGTGGTAAAGGATTGACTTTTTAATTTAAGCACTCTAAATTATACATATAACAATGTGACTATCGCGTATTCTTATATCAGATTCTCTTCTCCTGACCAACTCAGGGGGGACAGCCTCCGCCGTCAGTTTGAGGCGACCCGCCGTTATTGCGACCAGCATCGTCTGCGACTCGACGAGTCGCTCACAATGCGTGACCTAGGCGTGTCGGCATTTCGCGGTAGAAACGCCACACATGGCGCACTGGCTCGCTTTTTCGACGCCATTGAGGCCGGACGCGTGAGACCAGGTTCAGTCCTGATCGTGGAATCTCTTGACAGATTAAGTCGCGCCGAGGTGTTGACGGCACTCGAATTGTTTGTCCGTATTATCAACGCAGAGATCATGATTGTGACGCTATTGGACGGTAAGGAATACACAAAACAATCGGTCAATGCGAACCCATTCGACCTCATGTATTCGGTGATGGTGATGTCTCGCGCGAATGAGGAAAGTGCGACTAAGTCAAAGCGACTCGCATCATCTTGGGAGCAGAAACGAATGCGGGCGGCCGAGCGGCCGGTTACCAGTCGCTGCCCAGGCTGGCTAGAGCTGAGCGAAACCGGGAAATTTGTGTTTCTGCCAAATGAATCCGCGATTGTACGTCGTATCGTCAACCTCGCGCTCAGCGGGCGCGGTGCGCCTGCCATCACTGCCTTGCTAAACCGCGAAAAAGTACCGCCAATCAGCAAGCGAAAGAGAAAGCGTCCTACTCATTGGAACGTGGCAGTAACCCGGCACATCACTCGCAGCCGAACGTTGATCGGGGAGTATCAGCCGCATCGCTATGTGAATGGCAAGCCAGTCCCCGAAGGTGAATCAATCAAGGGCTACTATCCGGCGCTGATCTCGGAAGACGAGTTCTACCGTCTTCAGGCAGGAATTTCCGCCCGCTCCAAAGTCAGGGGTAGGGGTGCGCGTAACGTAGTCAACCTGTTTGGAAAGGTGCTCGTGAGCGGCCAAGATGACGGCACGATAGTGCTGATGCACCGACGCAAGGGCTCCCTTGACATGGTGTCGGCTAATTTTCTACGAGGTCTCGCGACATATCGCAGTTTCAACTACCACGAGTTCGAGCGCCATTTCCTGCAGTGGGTGAAAGAGCTTACTCTAGAAGATGAACCGTTGCGCTCCGACACTGACGCGCTGACCGGCAGACTCGCCGAGGTCAGGGAACGAATTGTAAAGACACAGAAGGCAATTGATGAGAGTGGGAATTTCGATGCTATGCTGTCGTTGCTAAAACGACTCGGCGGACAGGAGGCCAGCTTGGCAGTGGAATTGGAGGAGGTTCGCTCCAGGCGCAGCGCACCGGTTGGAGTGGAAGTGGTCGCCGAAGTTTCGGACCTCTGCGCGAAGCTGGAGAAGCTGAAAGATGAAGAATTACGCAGTGTACGCGAGCGTCTTCGATCTAGGATAACGCTGCTATGCCGAACAATCCGGGTGTGGATTGGTGGTAAGCGAAACGAGAAGGTGTGCATTGCAGACGTGGAATTCATGGATAATAAGCACAGGGTCTTTGCGGTCAGGACCGAGCGTGGCAAGCCGACGGCCGCCGCAGGGACGCCCCAGCCCGTCAATCCTACCCGGCTGAATTTTGAGCGACTCATGCGGTCCTATCCCATGATTCTAAAAGCAGTAGCGCATGGGAAAGCCAAAAAGATAGCCACCGGTATTGTCTTCTATGGCGGCGCCCCTCCAATTCCTTGGCGCGATGAGAAGCATCAAAAGCGTGTCCTACCAAGACCGAGTCGAGCACTCAGCTAGGCTAGGTATGGGCGAGTTGACGCCCCCAGTCCGAAACCCGCGCAGCCGAAGCCGCCGCAATAATTGAACGAGCCTACGACAGAAAAAGAGAGGCAGATTACGGCCTCTCTTTTTTTCGTCTGCCAGCATGGGCTTGTCGAAGGGGCACTGACTGACTACACTCTAGGCCACCGAAACGAGCAGATAATGATACAAACAGCAACCATGAGCCTACCGTCGGCATTGACTACCTTGCAGTTGCCGGAGGATGGCTATGATAAATATTGAAGACGTGAGCCTAGCGAAGCACGAAAAGCAGGTTGTCTCGCGAAAGCGCGTCACCGACCATGGCGAGGTTTTAACTGCCAAACGGGAAGTCTCGGCCATGCTCGATTTGGTGAAACAGGAAACGGAACGGATCGAATCCCGCTTTCTTGAGCCGGCTTGCGGCGATGGCAATTTTCTGACGGAAATTCTGGAGCGGAAACTGCGCGTCGTCGCAGCGCGGTACGGCAAAAGTCAGTTGGATTACGAGCGGAATGCCGTGCTGGCCGTGTCCTCCATCTATGGGATCGATATTCTGGAAGATAATGTCGCGGCTTGCCGGCAACGGCTGTTTGATCTTTTCGAGCAGAAATACACCGCCCTTTTCAAGTCGGCAGCCACGGACGATTGCCGGAGGGCCGTTAAATATATTCTGGCGCGCAACATCATCTGGGGCGATGCCCTCACCTTGAAAAGCGTTGGCGATAACACGAAACCGATTGTCTTTTCTGAATGGTCGCCCGTCAACGGCAGCCAGTTAAAGCGCCGCGACTTTACGTTTCATGGATTGCTCGATCATGCGGCGATGAGTGAACTGCCGCTCTTTTCTGATCTCGGTGAGGATGTGTTCATCCCGACCCCGTTGAAAGAATATCCCTTAACGCACTTCCTGAAGGTTGCCGATGTTGACCACCACTAATTACAATCCCGATGTCCTGAGTTGCTTGGCCAATCTGAGCAACGACGAAGTTTTCACCCCGCCGCAACTGGTCAACCAGATTCTGGATATGCTGCCCCCGGAAATCTGGAGCGACAAGAATGCCCGGTTCCTCGATCCGTTCTGCAAGACCGGCGTGTTTCTGCGGGAGATCGCCAAGCGGCTCATGGTGGGATTGGCGAAGCAGATTCCCAACGAGCAGAAACGCGCCAACCACATTTTCCAAAACCAGATCTTCGGCATTGCCATCACGGAACTGACTTCCTTGCTTTCCCGCCGGTCGGTGTATTGCTCCAAGAAAGCCAATGGCAAGTATTCCGTGTGTGAAGCCTTCGATGACGAGCAGGGCAATATCCGATTCAAGCGCGTCAACCATACTTGGGAAAATGGAAGATGCGCTTTCTGCGGAGCGAGTGAGGAAGCCTATGCCCGTGGCGAGGAACTGGAAACCCACGCCTACCAATTCATCCACACCGAAAAGCCAGAGGAGATATTCAATATGAAGTTTGATGTCATTGCCGGCAATCCGCCGTATCAAATGGGCTCTGACGGCGGCACTCGCGATATTCCCATCTACAACAAGTTCGTCGATCAGGCAAAGAAGCTGAACCCGCGCTTTCTTTCCATGATCATCCCCGCACGTTGGATGGCCGGTGGACTGGGTCTTTCCGAGTTCCGCCGCACAATGCTAGAAGATCGACGTATCCGGAAACTGGTGGACTACGAGAGAATGGATGCTGTTTTCCCCGGCGTGGATTTCGAGGGTGGTATTTGCTACTTCCTATGGGATCGCGATGACGAAGGCGATTGCGATGTCACGACAATCAGTGGGGACAACGCAAGTGCTCCGGTCGCACGCAATTTGAGCGAGTTTGACGTATTTGTTCGCGACGTCAGGGCGCTGAGAATCCTAAAGAAGATACTCTCGGTAAAAGAGCCAAGTCTTTCGGAAGTTCTGTCAGCCAGGACTGCGTTTGGAATCGTCTCGAACTTTTCAGGTTACCGGAACAAACAAAGTCCCGGCGATGTTTGTTACTATGCCACAAGTCCTCGCGGGCGTGTCAAAGCTTGGATTGCAAGGAGCGAGGTAAAGATCAACCAAGAATCGATAGCACGATGGAAAGCGATGGTGCCCTCGGCCTATGGTGAGCGCGGCACTCGTCCGGCGATGGTGCTTGGGCCCAGCTTCGTGGCGACAAAGCCATCGGTTTGCACACAATCATTCCTTTTCGTGTGTGCTGACTCGCGAGAGCAAGCGGACAGCATTGCGAGTTACTACCGCACCCGGTTTCTACGATTTCTAGTTTCGCTTCGGAAGATTACTCAGCATACGACGCGTGAAGCCTATCTGTGGGTTCCTCAACAGACTTGGGATCGCACATGGACTGATGAAGCACTCTACAAAAAATACAACCTGACCAAAGCTGACATCTCGTTCATCGAGTCAATGATCCGCCCGATGGAGTCGAAGAATGAGTAAAGAGTTTTTTCCTCCCCGGCCAGATTCCAAGCCGACGATCTACGCCTACGAGGACACGAATCCGCAATACCGGGGCTTGCTCAAAATCGGCTACACGACGGTGGATGCGCAGACGCGGGTGGCGCAGCAGTATCCGACGTTGAAACCCGGCAAGCCACCCTACCGGATTGTGCTGGAAGTGTCCGCGATGCGCAATGACGGCACAACCTTCACCGATCGCGATGTTCACCGGCATCTGCGACAGGCCGGCATCCCGAATCCCGATGGCGAGTGGTTCAAGTGTGCGGAGAAGGAGATCAAGGCGGCGATCATCGCGCTCAAGACCGGCGAGTTGAACGAGGAGAACCGGGATCTTAATTTCAAGATGCGGCCGGAACAAACGGAAGCGGTGGAAAAGACGGCGGCTTATTTCAAGAGTTTCCGGAAAGAGAACCGCGACAAGCCGCCGCACTTCCTGTGGAACGCGAAAATGCGGTTCGGGAAGACCTTTACCGCCTATCAACTCGCCAAGAAAATGGGCTGGCGCAAAGTGCTGGTGCTGACGTTCAAGCCGGCGGTGCAAGACGCTTGGGAAGAGGATTTGAAACGCCATATTGATTTCAAGGGCTGGCAGTTTATTTCGCCGGGTGGCTTGGCGTATGAGGATGCGGATAAGAAGAAGCCGTTCGTCTGCTTCGGGTCGTTTCAGGATTATTTAGGGAGGAACACGAGCACGGGAGGGATTAAGACCAATAACGAGTGGGTGCATGCCACCAACTGGGATTGCGTGATCCTTGACGAATATCATTACGGAGCATGGCGCGAAAACGCGAAGGACCTTTTTGAAGCGGAAGACAAAAAGGAAATCGAGTTCGGGGAAGGCGCAGGGATTAAGGATTTCGACGAAGAGATTATCCCGATCACGACGGGCGGCTTTTTGTATCTGTCCGGCACGCCGTTTCGGGCGATTGCCTCCGGCGAGTTTATCGAGGAGCAGATTTTCAACTGGACGTATTCGGATGAACAGCGGGCGAAGCGAGATTGGAAAGGCGCGGACAATCCATACGCGGCGTTGCCGAGGATGGTATTGCTGACTTATCAATTACCGGATGCCATCCGAGAAATCGCGATGCAGGGAGAGTTTAGCGAGTTCGATCTGAATGTTTTCTTTTCCGCGGCGAGGTTTGGGGATGAAGCGAAGTTCACTTACGCGGATGAGGTGCAGAAGTGGCTGGACTTGATCCGGGGCGGATTTCAGGAAACCACTATCGACAATCTGAAGCTGGGCGCGAAAAAGCCGCCGATGCCGTATTCGGACGCCCGGCTGCTGAATGTCTTGTCACATACGTTTTGGTTTTTGCCCAGCGTGGCGGCATGTCATGCGATGAACAATCTTTTGGCGCAGAAGCAGAACAAGTTTTATCACGATTACCGGGTGCTTGTGGCTGCCGGCAGTGGTGCCGGGATCGGGGTGGAAGCGTTGCCGCCGATTAAGGAGGCAATGGATGATCCGCTGAAGACCAAGACGATCACGCTGTCCTGTGGGAAACTGACGACCGGGGTGACGGTGAAGCCGTGGACCGGGATTCTCATGCTGCGCAATTCGTCCAGTCCCGAAACGTATTTTCAGGCCGCGTTCCGCGTGCAATCCCCGTGGACGGTCAATAATCCGGACAGTCTCACGCCGAAGAAGGAGCAGATCATCAAAGAGGAATGTTATGTCTTTGACTTCGCGCCGGACCGGGCGTTGCGGCAGATCGCGGATTACAGTTGCCGCCTGAATGTCGGGGAATCAAACCCGGAGAAGAAGGTGGAGGAGTTTATCAGCTTCCTGCCGGTGCTGGCGTATGACGGCAGTTCGATGAAGCAGATTGATGCCGCCGGTATTCTGGATATGGCGATGAGCGGCACGACGGCAACCTTGTTGGCGCGGCGCTGGGAAAGCGCGTTGCTGGTGAATGTGGATAACGGCACGTTGCAGCGGTTGATGGGCAATCAAGCCGCCATGGATGCGTTGATGAGCATCGAGGGATTCCGCAATCTGAATCAGGATATTGAAACCATTATCAACAAGTCGGAAGCCGTGAAAAAGGCGAAGAAGGAGGCCAACGACAAAGAGCTTTCCGCCAAGAAAAAGCAGGAGCTTACCGACGAGGAAAAGGAATACAAGAGTAAGCGCAAAGAGATTCAGGAGAAGTTGATCAAATTCGCCACGCGTGTGCCGGTGTTTATGTATTTGACCGACTACCGGGAGCGAAGCCTGAAAGATGTCATCACGCAACTAGAGCCGGGGCTTTTCAAAAAGGTTACCGGGTTGACGGTGAAAGACTTCGAGTTGCTGGTCAGCCTCGGTGTGTTTAACAGCGCCTTGATGAATGACGCGGTCTATAAATTCAAGCGGTATGAAGATGCCAGTTTGGGCTATACCGGCATTAACAAACATGAAGCCGAAGACATTGGCCTTTATGACACGGTTTTAAGTCCGAAAGATTACGGTGCGGAACTTGTGAACGTGGCAGCAAAGGTATGATAAGGATTTCAACCGACCCCGGCGACTTGGCACTCGACCCGACGTGCGGTAGCGGCACGACGGCGTTTGTAACCACCGACAAAGACAGCGGCATCGTCAACGACGCCAACCTCTGAGGCACTGAAACTATGGCCAACGCCCGGTATCCCCTGGAACTCTCCCAACGCGTCATCACCGTCAGCCTCGAAACCATGAAGATCGTCAATTCCTTGCCAGCACTCAACGAGCGAAACGAGCCGGTCGGGAAAAGCGCAACCAATTGAGCGCCCCAGCCGTACCCGCAGAACCGTGGCTGTTGGGTTACGTCTTGCACAACCTGACCTGCAAGAAGCCATTTGATTCTGAGTACATGGCCATCGCACCACACTCCGATCCGCGTGTTCAGCAGATCGCGGCAAATAGCGCGCTTGAACGATCTTTGGTCGAGAACTTCACTGACCAGTTTGGAAAAAAGCGCAACCCGTGCGTGTTGATAATGCGTAACGATGCTCCCGCTCAGGTGCGGACTATTGACGCTGCCGTCTGCTTTAGAAACCTCGTCGCCATTTCTTGTGTGGTGCAGGGTAGGCAGGAGAGCCTTGGCCAGCTAAATGTTCGCGGGACATTCTACACAGATTTCTTTGACTTTTATCCGACCACGATCACGGCGGATCGAACAGCAGTTCTCACGATTTCACCAGCTTTGAATGGTTGGGATCAGCCACAAGTGTTTCATGGTATGACCTCGCCGGGTTTGCCATCGACCGAATGGGTGGATGTGGAACCGGAAGAGACGTTGCTGCGTCCGCTAATGGAGGCGTGGAATAATTTCTACACTGGTACGACTCATTATTCACGCGAGGCCACCGAAGCTCTGTTCCGGTCGCTTCAGGTCGCTTATCACGCAGCGGCCTTGCCGGTAAGCAACCAGCCAAGCATTCATGATTTTGGGGTCAGAATCGGGTTGTGGGTCAGTGCGTTTGAGATTCTGGCGCATCCGAGGCTGGGGGGGAGCGGAGGCGACGCCAACTTCGGAACGGTGAAGGCGTTGTTGGAAAAACAGACTTGGGCAAATGCGGAGCTGCGAGACTGCAAGTACGATGTGCATTATGATAAAAAATGCCACAAAGTGAATTTGGTCGTGAAACTTTATTGGGACCTTTACAAAGCACGGAACTGTTTTCTGCACGGGAATGAGGTTTTACCAGAACATCTGTTCCCGTTTAAGAACAACAAGCGACCACCATTGACACATCTAGCTCCTCTACTCTACAAAACAGCCTTACTCGGATTTCTTGACAGATTTTCAGCCCCAGTCAAAGAACCCGCACCGGGTTTGCCGGCAATGGAAGTGACGAACCAAATGATCGACCAGGCTTTTGCTACCGCCATGAAGCGGCACTTTATTGAGAATGCATTTCTCACCGCCGCGAAAGATCGCACGGACTAGCAAAGGAACGAGCATGGCCACTGTACGACATGTAATTTGCTCAGGCATAAGATGACCGGACGTTCACCAACACGGGTATTGCCATCGCATCTAGCGTACCTACGGGATTTGCATCTGGTCGAAGAGCGGCAGGGAGATGTCCGGCTGTTCCCCCATACTGAACAGTTGCCAGCGATTTTTAAGGCCATTCAAAACGAGTTTTTGGTGGGGATTTCCGCGCGAATGGCCAACACGGATCAGCGAGCAGATGATTATCGAAAATTCGCCTTATACGAGTTGGTGCGCGTGTTCTGCTGGCAATTTAACGCTATCGATGAGGACACACTGCTGGTTTTTCCATACTTCTCACGCGATGGGGTGGCCGGGTTATCGGTCGCCCAACACGTCGAGAAAACCGAAGATCTTGGTATCAAGCACTCGTTTCGCTTTTTCGCGGGCAAGGACTTTCTACCGCCGATATTTCTGTCAGGGAAAAAGGTCGCTTTTGCCAGCCATGTTTTGGATCGATTTCGCGAGCGGGTAACAAGTGGCTCCAGCCGAAACATCGGCGAGTTGTTGTGGCTACTATTCAGTTCCTCCATTATTATGGTACTGTGCCCAAACGGCCACGGAGAGGCCGCCGTGGCCTCCAATTTTTTTCTTGTCCTCCCCTTCCAGGAATCAGAGAGCGAATTCTTGTTCAGAACTTGTTTAACCGTCGACGAGTTGCGAGATCTATCGCCAATCGAAACACCCCGAAGCCTTTATTTTCATTACGGAAAAACCTTCACACCTCCGTCAACCCCGGCAACTTCTGAAGAAGCAGTCCGCAGTGATGGAGAATATTTTGTAGATTTATGGAAGAATCAGGAAACGACCAAATATCAATATCAGTCTTTGTATAAAAGCTACGAGAAAATGAAAGGTCGCCCGCAGACCATAAAAGCCAAACTTTGGAGCATTATGGCCAAAGAATCAGAAACGGTCAGTAAGAAGGACTGGCCGAGCGGCGGAAAATGGAAGTTCGCGGAAGGAATTTATGGCCCGTGCATGCTGTCTCATGCCGATAAACTACAACGATTCGAGAAGGAAGATTTGTGAATATAGTGGCCTATACCGTGGCGACGAGAAGCGGCGATGAGTGTGCGATTGACCGACGCCGTCGCTTTGTCTAGGCTGTTTCCGAGGCACGATGAGCTGGAAGCATAGTTGCCAGCACGTCCTCAAACGCCAGGTGGTGGTAGATTATCTACCGCTTGCTCCATCCAAATGTGACTGGAAGGCCCACAATCATCTCGCTTACAGATTGCGAAATTCTCTTGCCGCCCAACCGTTTCCACGCATTGCGCACCTTTTCTATTCCCTCCTCTGGAATATGCCGCCAGATTCCGTTCTTATCCACGATCACAACGACTGTTCTATCCCCAACTCTGCGGTCAACCTCTGCCCTGAATTTCGCCTCGCAGACGTGATAGACAATTTCTGTCCAATCGTCTCTGGGATTAAATGATTTGGTAAAAGATACTTTCGCAAGGTCGGCCCCACAGCCAATCATTGCACAGCTTGTTGACAAAAAACTATGCATCTGCCCGCGCCCCGTTATTGTAAACAAGTCAGGCACACCCCGAGCATCAAAGCCGCCAACCAAAAACTCCGTTCCAAAATCGAAGTTTCTCAATTTTCGTTGCATTATGGCGAGTCTCCTGCCCGGAAACAGCGTTGGCCCGTCCCGCTTGAATTCCCTTAGGGAGATAAACTGATTGCGAAGTAGCTGCTTTTCAGCAAGCTGCTTGCGCAATTTTTCTACACATTGTTCGTAAGCCAAACGCATGTTCTTCGATGAGTCTTGTTTATTGCGGAACTTTCCTCTCGTGCATTCCCAAATTTCCGTCGCCCCATAGGGCCTACCGGCAAACATGGAAATCCATCTATGAGTTGGGCTGGCAGTAGTAAATTTGTAAGCTCCAGTGTCAAACTTTAGACTCAGGCTTGGGTTGGAAAGCAAGAAATCACTGGCCGCAATAATCGCTTCCTCACCATCACGGCGGCATATCGCAGCGATGCAAAGTGTCATGGACTGAAATTCTGTGTGGTTTAATGGTTTATTGGCAAGCATATTTCCAAAGGGGAGAAGTCCCCCTAATTAGACCGGCCAGCGGGCTCCATATCGCTGCCGACAGATCGGAGGAGCCGATTCGGCACTCTTCGATCCGAATAGCGCCAACTTCGAGTGGCCCTTCCGGAAGGAGTTGCTGAGGCGCAATTGCATGAAGCGGCAAAGGAAAGCGGACGTACTCCGTCAGCCGGATACGAATCATGGCCCAGTCATCAGAAGCCGATCGGCTGCGCGCATTGGGGTGTAACGATGCGAATCGGCTCGCCAGCAAGCATTTGCGGCCAAAGGTGGGCTGCTTGGGTGTGGATTGGAACGAGTGTCCTTGGCGAGATGCGTCGCACGAACTCCTTCAGATCATCTCCGCCGGCGTGGCCCGAGGCGTGGTACCCGGCCTGAACGTCCATCGCCACGATCTGTCCATTCACATCATGCCGTGGTTGCAGGCCGATCAGCGTCAGACCCAAGTGCTGCATCCAATTCCAGAGTCGAACTAGGTCAATTGTCTGCTCGTCGTCATAGGCCGGGCTATTGCTAAAAATGTAAACCCCGCCGAGTTGGTGCCCGACAAGGTATTCCAGATCGAGGAGGTCAGCCGCGTCCGTCAGGCTGAATGCCAGGATGAAATCCCCTAAGTGATGCCGCACCTCATCGGGAGACACGATGCGATCCACGTACCGCGCGCGAACCGCTTCCTCATATTTCCGGTAAACGCCTTTGGGATCGTCGTAGACCGCGACGTGCGACGATGCCATCAGGTCGACCGTGCTAGGGTCCGCCAGATGCACGACGCGGAGCAAGTACGCATCCTTTGGTTGGACCAGCAGTCGCCGCCCGGTCTCCTCCGCAATACGCGTGAAGATCTCGAACCGCTCAATGTTTCGCGGCGCGAAATCGGCGATCACCAATTTGCCCGCCGCGTCGTCGACGACGCGCCGGCAGTTCTCGTAGACTTCCGCCTCCGTGGTGGCGTTGGGACCGGTCAACCGCGTCCCCTCGCAAAGAAGCCCGACCGGATGCAACGCTGCCATTTGGTTCGCCGCTTCCAACGTCATCGCCCCGCGAAGACCATGACAGCGGATGTCACCGGAGTATGCGACCCATCCGGCGTCGGTCTCAACCGCAAAGGCGACCGCACCGGGAAGCGAGTGATCCACCGGCCACCATTTGACGCGCCAAGGCCCGACCATGCCGTCGAACGAGTAGCTGGGCGACAACACGAGAGAGCCATTCTTGCCGGCTGACGCGTCCCAGAATGAGCGGGGACTGGCCAGCGCATCTTCAGACGTTATGCCCGAAGGAACCCGATCCAGGAAATACCACGGTCGCCGCTGACTGGGAGCGCTCCGGTCTGATTGCACGACGCCGTGCTCTGACAATGCCGCAGGACGAATGTATGCGGCCCCCGAACCGCCTCCAATGTCGA
This sequence comes from Verrucomicrobiota bacterium, assembly GCA_003152315.1. Taxonomy (GTDB): domain Bacteria; phylum Verrucomicrobiota; class Verrucomicrobiia; order Palsa-1439; family Palsa-1439; genus Palsa-1439. The sequence continues at coordinate 5,198 of PLZV01000011.1, read as the reverse complement.
GCAACACTTTCGCGATGAACGCTGTCATGCAGGTGCCGGCTGCCGGGATGTCGCCGCGCATGTACTCCAAATCCGAGATGTGATCCTGGTGCGCGTGACTGATCAGCACAGCGTCAACGGCCGGGCCATCATCACGGCGAAGATCGCGATAGACATTGGGAAAGCGGTCCTGCCAGTGCTGCCAAAACGACTCGATCACGCCGGGGTGCAGGTTGGTTACCTTCCTAGCTGCGTGTCTTCGTCCGGCTGTCGGGACTTCGGTAACATGGAAATCCTCATCGAGCGTGGCCGGCACTAGGTCATCTCGGAGGATTCCCCGGAGAGGAGGGACAAGTCCGAGAGCCAGAGGGTCCAGCAAGCCGCGTCCGGAGCGCTGTGACAAGAAGACGCCATCGAAAAAGTCTCCGGTCCGACCGAAAGCCATACCGAAGTCCAATAGTAACCGCTTCTCGCCGTCCTCGAGCAGGATCTTATTCCCCCCGATTTCGCCGGCGCCGCCGAAGCAAGTGATGGTCACGCTCATCGGAATCCCCCGGGTTGGGTGGCGCGGAACCTTGCGAATTCCTCAGTTCCGCTCGCCACATGGTTAAACCCCCGACGTGCGACTGGGAAATATTCGCCGTTAAAACAATGCAGGCTCATGATTCCTTTCTCCCGCCAGCTTTAGGAACGAAAGACCACACCGATGTCTTCGATTAGAATCTCTTGGACGTGCGAAATGTGAAATGTAAAGCGAACGACATCATTCTGATCGACCATCATCCCAAAATCCCGGTGACGGAAATTGTTGACGATTCGGTCATAATCCCGAGGATCCACTTTTTGGAGCATCTCGGCGAAGCGCTCCAGGTTCTTGCGGACAAGCAATTCGCCCAGCAGATTCACGACAAATGCGCTTCGGCACGACAGGGACCGGGCCATCGCCTGGCGCGAGAGGCCAACCGCGCGCAAGGGCACGCTGAACTTGATGTCCCCTTCCGGGGTGATGCCGTCGACCGTGATGGCCGCATCGGCTTTGACTACGCGAGACAGCAGGTTCGCCGGAAAATCACTCCGTCGGGTGTCGTTGTCGCGGAGACTATGGTTGCTTGGTGATAGCACGGGGTGGATTCCTCCTCATTCGATGGTGAAGCGGTTGTTCTTCAGTCTGATCTTGATTTTCGTGGTGCCGGTCCGGTTGAGGCCGGCGCAAACCACTGGTTCAATCTCATTCTTGACCGCAGTTCGCACGGCACGGGCATGCGTGTTTTCTTGCGCGAGATGATTGAGCACGGCATCATCCCAGTGCAGCTTGATGCCGGCCTGCGCCAGCCGTTGTCGGATCTGCTCCATTGCGAACACCGCGACCTGACGCAATCCGGCCGGACCCAGGGGCGTGAACGGCACGAACTCGTCAATCCGATTGACGAATTCGTCTCCGAACAGATTGCGGCAGGCATCCATCAGTCGCTTACGGCCGGTATCGTGTTCGGTTCCCGCGGACCGCGAACCGAAACCGATATTGGCGTTCGACGAATTGGCCGCGCCGGCTACAGTGGTCATGATGATGAACGTGCTACGGAAATTGACTTCATTCCCCTCCCCATCCGTCAGCACTCCGGCATCCAGCATCTCCATTAGCGTGGTCATCACTTCCGGGTGAGCCTTGTCGAGGTTGTCAAAGAGCAGGACGCTGTGCGGGTGACGCATCACCGGGTCAGTTAGTTGGTTTCGTTCGCCATGACCGATGTAACCCGGCGGCGACCCGATCAGCCTACTCGCGTTGTGTTTCTCCGTGTATTCGGCGAGGTTAATGCGGATCAGGGGTGTCCTGGCGTAAAGCTGTTCGCTGAGAATCTTGGCGACGTAACTCTTGCCGACACTCGATGGCCCTCCGAAGACCAAACTGGCCAGCGGTCGCGTCGGGTCGCGCAGCGGGGAGAAAACCCGCGACACCACCCGTGCCACGGCTTCGATGGCTCTCCCCTGCCCGGCCACCAGGCGTCGCAGTTCGTTCCTGACAAGTTCCTCGCGTTGACCGTTGGTTGGCAGCACCGTCTCCAGCGGCGCGGCAATCTGATCCGCCACGGTTTGAGCGGCCTGCGCACGTCCGATCGGTTGGCCGCCGCCGGCAAATCGGGCACACATTTCATCTACAACATCGATTGCCTTGTCCGGGAAGTGGCGGTCGGTGATGTGCCGTTCGGAGAATTCGACCGCCGCTTCTACCACTTCATCCGTGATGGTGCAGTGGTGGTGACGCTCCAAAGAGGCGCGCAAGCCCTTCAAGACCTCCACGGTCTCGCGGGGCGACGGTTCATCAATAGGAATGCGCTGGAAGCGCCGATCCAATGCCTTGTCCGTGCGAAAGTATTTCCGGTACTCGTTCTCGGTCGTGGCGCCGATGCAAGCGATCTCGCCGCGAGCCAATGCCGGCTTCAACATGTTACTGGCGTCCAAGGTGCCGATGGCGCTACCGGCGCCAACGATGGTGTGGGCTTCATCAATAAATAGCACGCAGTTGCGGTTGCAGCGGGTGGCATCCACTAATGCCTTTAAGCGCTCTTCGAACTGTCCCCGATACTGGGTGCCGGCGACCAATCGAGCCAGATCCACGGAATAGATCCGCCGCCCGGCAATCTGGGACGGAACGCGGCCGGCGACGAGTCGATGCGCGACTGCTTCGACGATGGCGGTCTTGCCAACACCTTCGGGGCCGACCAGCAGAGGATTGTTTTTCTTTTGCCGACAGAGAGTGGTGATGATGCGATCAATCTCGCGCTCGCGTCCAATCACCGCCTGCAGTTGCCCGGCCGCGGCCATGGCGTTGAGATCGACGCAGAATGCCGCCAGTGGATCCAAGGGGTGTGACGACGCTTCCCCGGAATGATGGATCGGGTCGACCTTGGGGCCGGTCTTGGGAGATGCCGTCGGACGTTGCGGCTCGACGGGACGACGGACGAATCCCTGCAGAGCCGCCAGCCCAGTTCCGGCGGTGTCGAAGGCCTTGGCGACCTCGGGGCTGGTCTGTAGCACCCCGAGCAAGATATGAACAACCCCGGTACGCGGCGCTCGTGCCAGGACGCGGTGCTCCTCCGCGGCACGGGCCATCAGACGGCATGATTCATCGACCTCGACGCTGAAGTAGCCGCCAGGCGTCGACGCGAAGTTTGCCACCCGCGCTTGTAGCACACCCCGGCAAGCTGGCAGGAGAGTGTTCAGGTTGCCGCCGAGCGACTTGACGGCCCGCGTCGCGGCATTAGGACCGAAAGCCAGGATGGCGACGCCATAGGCCTCGGGGCAGACCCGCGCAAGACGCGTTTCTGCGCACAGGTGCCGGGTCAAGGCCACTATGCGGACCGCTTCACGGTCCAGTTGCTCGTCAAGTCTGGGCATGGCGGATTCCTTTGTGGTGGCCGGTAATCAATTGGTGTTGCCTGTCCATAAGTAGGTTACGCCGCCGCCGGCAGAGCGGTCAGGGTCTGTCGGAACTGGTCGATTTGACGCAGCCAGTTGAGAATTCCGTTCCAAGTGTCGCAACGAAGGCATGCGTTTGGTCAGGGCAGAGCCTGCGGAACCGGTTTGCGGTCGATCATGCCATCCCGTTCAGTCTTTGGCACAGCAATGATCTGTGGAACCTGTTTCCCTGCGATGGACGAATCAACCTGAGCAAGAGCGATGCGTTGCCAGAGCGGGATCTACTGCTCAAGCGGAAGGGTTGCATCATCGGTTATTGGGAAGTCCTGCGGAACAAACAGCAACGGCGGTTCGACTACGAGATCCAGGTGTTTACGGGTCATCAAGATACAGGAAGCAATTGGCAGGATTTGGTTTTTGGGCGGTTCGCGGAGGCGGTGGAAGTGACGGCGGTTCAGCGGGGTTGCGAGCGTTGGAGACCGTAGACGCGTATTGGCGATGGCAAATCATCGAGTCAGTGCCAATAGTTATCGTAAAAATCCCAACGCATGAACCAGCCCCACGTCATTGGCGTCATTTCTGATACCTACGGGCTGCTGCGTCCCGAAGCCGTCGATGCGCTTCAAGGCTCCGAATTGATCATCCATGCAGGCGATGTGGGCAAGCCAGAGATCCCCGCTGGCTTGGGACGGGGTTGGGCATCGCGCCGCCGAAGTCTTGTAGCCCATGCAGGATAATGCTTGCAAGTCAATGACCGAAGTTGGTATGTAGTTATGCCTACTGTCGCAGAGGGACGTTATGGATACGCTTCACATCGGCCCGACCATACCAGAAATCGCCATCGCGCCCAGTGACATCCTGTTTGAATGCCCCAATTGAGGCAAGAGCATGGTGATCGACGAATCCGCCGTGGGGATGATTGTGGACTGCCCGCAGTGTCCGGCGCAGGTGATCGTTCCGTCCAGACCAGCGCCTCCCGCCGAAGCGAAGCAACGAGAAAAAGCCAGCACCTCCCTGCTTCTTGCGGTGCAACAAGGCGACGCGGGATCGCTGAACGAGGCGCTTGCCCAGGGTGGGGACGTTAATGCCGCCGCTTCCGACGGAATGACCGCCCTGATGCTCGCCGTGCAACATGGCCGTGAGGACTTCGTCAAGGCATTGATCGGCCATGGTGCAAACCTCAAAGCCAAAGGCCCCGACGGTCAAACCGCGCTGATGCTTGCCGAGCACGCCGGTCAGTTTCATCTCGTCCGTTTGCTCTGGAAAGCGGACACCAAGTCCTCCCGTCGATTCTTCGGCCGGCGTAGACATCATCCGTGATCAAACGACCGCGTCGGCAAGTCAACCCTGTACTATGTAAAAACTGATCCCGTGTGATCCAGAAACTCCTCCTTGTTGAATTTCCCCGGGGAGCATCGCGGCGAGGAACATCCCCTGCCTTGGAAGCGAAGGCTGGCTTGCATCACCGGCAGCATGATCGCGCGCTCGGTGTGCCGCGTGCTTGGACTAGCCACGGCCATTTGAAACAAACTCAGGAAACGCGATAAAACACATCGTTCGCTAGATCCGTTTTCGGAGAGCGGTGGCACCCATAATCCAAGGTAGGGTTTAACCCCATAGCGAAGAGCCAGCCCAGGCCATAGCTTGGGCCAATATCCGAACCGCGAAAACACTTTTGCCGTTACGTTGACGGCGAATGGAAACGAAGAACAAAAGGAGCTGCTATGAACACACTCAAAATCAAAGGCGACTGGAACATCACCAAGGACAGGCTGAAACAGAAATGGGCCAAGCTCACGGAT
>PLZV01000039.1 GCA_003152315.1 Verrucomicrobiota bacterium | reverse complement strand
CGCCAGCGGTTTTGTGGTCTTTGAGCCGACGCCTTGAACCTGTCACCACGAACCTTGGCTTTTTGCTTGCGGCTGATGGAGGCGGACGTACACTGAACTTCAGCGTATGGCGAGCGTGCGGATTTCATTGGAGGGGCTGTTTTGAATGGCTCTGGATTTCTCCGAAGCAAGCGATCCATCGTGAGGAGGGCAGATGGCCGCAACCATTGAACTTCAGGTGAACGGAAAGAAACTTCGTGCCAGTGCCGATCCACCGCGCAGTTTGCTCAGCGTCCTGCGCGACGACCTCGATCTGACGGGCACCAAGTACGGGTGTGGTGAAGGGCAATGCGGCGCGTGCACGGTGTTGATTGATGGTTTCCCGCAACGTTCCTGCCAGACACAGGCCGGCGATGTCGTTGGCAAGCAGATCACGACCATCGAAGGCCTCGAACGAGACGACAAGCTGCATCCCCTGCAACAGGCGTTCCTCGACGTGGGCGCGATGCAGTGCGCTTTTTGCACCTCGGGTATGATCATGTCGAGCGTCGGCCTCTTGCGACGGAATCCGAGTCCGACACCGGCCGAGATCAGCCGATTCATGGAGGGCAACATTTGTCGATGCGGCACCTATCCACGGATCGTCGCCGCCATCGGCAAGGCGGCAAAGGTGTTGAAGGAGGCCGGCAAATGAATGAAGAACGGACTTTCGAGATCGGGCTGGAGCCGGAGCGGTACGAATTGCAGGTTGCCTCCCAGTATCGTTTCGATCTGAATCGGCGGCAGTTTTTCAAGGCGGTTGGCGGGGGTATCGTCGTCTTCCTATTGCTGCCTCACGGTGAGGTTCTCGGCCAAGAATCCGGAGCGCGGGACCGCCGCGCCGGCGGACGTGGCCAACCGGTGCCGCAAGAAATCGGCGCGTGGTTGCACATCGGAGAAGACGGCATCGTGACCGCGTACACGGGAAAGGTGGACGTCGGCCAGGGCAGTCGCACCGAGTTGACGCAAGTGGTCGCCGAAGAACTTCGCATTCCTGTCGGCTCTGTCCGCATGGTCATGGGCGACACCGATCTTGTGCCGTTCGACATGGGAACGTTCGGCAGCCAAACGACGCCGCAAATGGTTCCGCGATTGCGGCGGGCGGCTGCCGCAGCGCGGGAAGTCCTGATCGATTTGGCAGCCGCAGCCTGGAGCGTGGACCGTAAGGAACTCGTTGTGGCGGATGGGAAGGTCACCCATCCTTCCAGTAAACGGTCATTCGACTATGGCCAGCTCTCAAAAGGCCAGAAGATCACCACGGCGATTCCGGACGACCTTTCCACAACTCCGGCCGACCAATGGAAAATCGAAGGACAATCCGTTCCAAAAATTGATGGACGCAATTTTGTGACTGGTCAGCACAAATACGTTTCCGACATGAAGCTTGCCGGCATGCTCTGTGGGAAGGTGCTCCGGCCCGCGGCCTTTCGAGCGACGCTCGATTCAGTGGATACAAAAGAGGCTGAGAGTATGCCGGGCGTCACGGTCGTTCACGACGGCAACTTCGTGGGCGTGGCGGCTCCCAGCGAAAGCGACGCGAAGCGGGCCATGGCCGCGATTCGAGCGGAATGGAAAACCCAGCCCCAGCCTGCGGGACGGGAGATCTTCGATTATTTGAAGAAGAATTCCACGGGCGGCGACAGTCGCTCCGGTCATTCGGTTGGTTCCATGGAGGAAGGACTTGCGGCCGCCGACAAGAAACTGACACAGAACTACACGGTGGCCTACATTGCCCACGCACCGCTGGAACCACGCGCAGCGGTTGCCGAGTGGAAGGACGATAAGTTGACCGTGTGGACTGGCTCACAGCGTCCTTTCGGGGTCCGCTCCGAACTCGCGAACGCACTCCGGATCCCCGAAACGAATGTCCAGGTCATCGTTCCGGATACCGGCGCGGGATACGGCGGCAAACATTCCGGCGAAACGGCGGTTGAAGCGGCGCGACTGGCAAAGGCGGCCGGCAAACCCGTGAAAGTCGTGTGGACGCGTGAGGAGGAATTCACCTGGGCGTATTTCCGTCCCGCCGGCGTGATCGATATCTCCAGCGGCGCACGCAACGACGGGACCATTACGGCGTGGGAGTTCCACAATTACAATTCCGGGGGTTCCGGTATCCGCACTCCGTACGAAGTGGCGAACCAGCGGATCGAGTTTCATCCGGTCGAGTCGCCCTTGCGGCAGGGCTCGTATCGTGCGCTGGCGGCGACCGCCAACCATTTCGCGCGGGAGACGCACATGGACGAATTGGCGCGCCTCGTGAAGATGGATCCTTTGGAGTTTCGGCGGAAGAACTTGAAAGACGCGCGACTCGGCGCCGTCCTCGACGCGGCGGCCAAGTCCTTCGGCTGGGGTAAAACGAAAGCTTCGCCCGGACAGGGGTTCGGAATCGCCGGCGGAACTGAGAAAAGCGGATACGTCGTAACCTGTGCCGAGGTCTCCGTGGATCGCGCGAACAGCACGGTAAAACTCGTGCGGGTCGTGACGGCGTTCGAATGCGGCGCCATTATCAATCCCGACAATTTGAAGAATCAGATTGAGGGCGCGGTGATCATGGGAATTGGAGGCGCGCTGTTCGAAGCCATCGAGTTTGAGAATGGCCGGGTCCTCAATCCGCATTTCTCGACCTATCGGGTCCCGCGTTTCAATGACGTCCCCGTCCTCGAAACCATCCTGATTGACCGCAAAGACCTGCCATCGGCCGGCGCGGGAGAGACTCCGATTTTGACCCTGGCCCCCGCGGTGGGAAATGCGATTTTCGATGCGACCGGCATTCGCCTGCGTTCGCTGCCGATGATACCCAACGGGCTGAAGTCGGAAGCTTGAGAAGCGCGCTGCCGGCAGCGGAACTGGCAAATGTTACAATGTTGAGATGTGACCCCAAAAATTGGTACACCAAGACGACTTTCACCACCGTTGGACTCTTCTCCTTGCGAGGGCTGCAACCGGCGATCTCCGCCGCCCAATAACTTTTCCGATACAGACTTGGCCAGGCTTCTAATTTCACACCGTGAATTGGGCTTAGTAGGCTGTTGAACAATGGGTGCGCTTTTAGGAACCACTTGGGCTTAGGTCTATCCATTATGCATTTCACGTGACGGGCCTTAACATTGCCCTCGAACACGCGTACGACTATCAAACAGACGCCATGTGCGGGCGATACACCCTAACTGCTGACCTGAAGAAAGTGGCTGACCGGTTCGGCGCACCGATGCCGGAGGGGCAAGCGGAGAGGGGTAAGGGGAAGGCTTGACCAATTGCTTGACCGACGAGATGGAATTCTATCCGGTGTCGCGTGAGGTGAATTCGCCGGCGGTTGACAGGCTGGGGAATATTGAGCCAGGTAAGTCCACCGTAGACGGACGGCGGTCATAGACCGCCGCTACAACCGGACTGCGCGGGCGCTATTCTCTGAGGGGTCTTCGTGGTGGGCGGGCAAGATCCTTCGCTCTGCTCAGGATGACAACACCCGGGAATCGGGTGTTAATAACACATTTTCTTCTGGACATCGGTTTACGATAATAGTATAGTGTGGGCATGTTCTCTAACGGGGAGAAGAAGCGGTTGAGTGGCGGCGTGATCGCTTTCTTCTCTCCAGCAAACCCGCCTCCTTCGCTACAGCTTCGGCGGACACGATGGCGCGACAGGGGGGCCTATATACGTTTCTGCGAAACGAACCCAAATTACTTCGCGTGGAAAATGGCTCCTAACCATGGTAATCGCAATTAGTTATACTCCTAGAATGTGGTCAAAATATTTGGGTTCGTTTTGGAAAACGAACCCAATTTGGGGGCCTAAAAGGGGGTGTTTGGCGAAAACGAACCCAAAATGGGAGGTGAATTGGGTGGTGGCTTTGGTTTTCAGGGCGCTCGTAGTTCCATTCCACGAAGTTATTGATTCCAAGGTGTTTATCGACGTGTTGGATGGGCTGGAGGGCCAATTCCTTCCTTCAGCAAACCCCAGAAACAGCCGACATATATATGTACAGGGCAGGTGCATGAAACAGCCGCCCCGGCAGCAAGACTGCAAATAGTAAACAGAGGGAGTGTTCCCATGAAGCACATCGGAATCAGACAACTGGTTGGAATCGCTGCCTCGGTGGCTCTCGTAGTCATCGCGGCTCCATTGTTCGCGGGCAGCAGCACCACCCAAACGATCACTTTTTCAGTCAATGCCATCAATGAGATCGCCGTCAGCGGCAACCCGGGTGCGTTGACGGTATCCACGGCCACGCCCGGATCCGTCCCGGACACGGCGACAGATTCCAGCACGACATACGACATCACCACCAACCAATCCGGGCAGAAGATCACCGCCGCGATTGATTCGGGGATGCCGGCCGGAGTGACTTTGAAAGTCCAATTGACAGCGCCCGCCGGTGCAACCAGCGCGGGTCTGGTGACGTTGGGCGCATCAGCGGCTGACGTCGTAACCGGCATCTCGACATTGAACCAATCGGGACTGGGGATTACCTACAAGCTTTCGGCTACGCCCGCCGCTGGTTCGATGGCCTCCGATACGCGGACAGTGACCCTGACGATTACGTCGGGGTCGTAATTCGCGGCGCGGCCGCCGCCCGATCATCAACTTTCAATCATGAAAGGCCGATATTGGTTTACCGCCGCCATCGCGCTTCTCGTCGTGAGAGCCAGCGCGGTGGATATTGCGTCCAGCGGGGATTGGACCCAGACGATTACGGCTGCTGATTTGACGGGGGGCGCCGGCACCGATCTCAACAGCCAGTATGACAGCCCGGTCGGGATCGCCACGATCAACATCTCCAATGTGTCGGGAACCTGGCACGTGAGCGCGCGTCGAGATACCGGCACCTGGCCCGCGGGACTTCATTTGTGGGTGCGCCGCACGTCCGATGGAAGTGGCACCGGCTCAATTTCCGGCGGCGCGGCGTTTGTCGAGATTAGCGCACTCGACACGGACGTGTTTTCGGGGACGGAAACCCGCGACAATGTGGCGCTGCAATTTCGAGTGACGGGCATGTCAAAGAACGTGACTCCCGACACCTACGTTTCTTCGGTGATCTACACGGTGACACCATGAGAAATATCCGCTTGAAGAGCCTGGCGCTCCTGGCGTGCGGTCTCGCCGGGATTCACGCTTCCGCCACGGCCGGCGTTGTGGTGATCGGCAGCCTCGTGCGCAACAAGAACGTGCGACCGGGCGAGACTTTCGAGGACATGGTTCTGCTGAAAAACACCGGAGGCGAACCGGCGGAAGTCAAAATGTCGCAAACTGATTACGTTTTCCATGCCGACGGCCGCGATCTGTACGGTGAGCCCGGCACGACACCACGGTCGAACGCCCGCTGGATCAGCGTGGCGCCGTCGCAGGTGACGATTCCGGCGCACGAAATCGCCGGGGTCTCGTACCGGGTGACCGTGCCGCCGCAGGACGATCTTGCGGGCACGTACTGGAGCATGCTGATGATCGAGCCGGTGGCGCTCCCCGTGGTGCGGGCGGCGAACGAGGATACCGGCATGCGCGTGCAGACCATCGTTCGCTTTGCCGTGCAAATCGTCACGGAGGTCGGCAACGGAGGCGGCGGAACGTTGCGCGTGACGGACAAACGGCTCTCGCTGGAGGGCCCCAAGCGGCTGTTTCTGCTCGATGCGGAAAACGCCAGCGACCGGGTGACGATCCCGGCCATCTGGGTGGAGTTGTTCAACAAGGAGGGGATATCCGTTGGGAAATTTGAGGGAGAACGGTTACGCGTCTATCCGGCGTGCTCGGTCCGCTATCACGTCGACGTGAGCAAGGTCCCCCCAGGCCAGTACACCGCGTTGGTGATCCTGGACAACGGAGATGATCATGTTATGGGGGCCCAATACGACATGGCGATTCCGCGCTGATCTTCGCCTGCTGCTGGCGGGCTTCCTGTTCTTGTTCAGTCTGCGCGACGCGATCGCCGGCAATTACCAGGTTCGGCTCATCTCGCCCAGCCTGGTCGAGACCGCGCCGGGTAAAATCGTCACGGCTGGTCTTCTCGTATCCAACGACACCGACCACGATCAACAACTGACGGAGGCGCTGGCCCTGCCACCGGGATGGCAGCAAGTCGCCCCGACAGATCCGTTTTTTATCGTCAAAGCAAACTCGCAGCAGGTTCGCGTAGTTGCGTTGTTCGTGCCTGCCGCCTCGCCGGCGGGACGCTTCGAGGTCGGCTATTCGATGCACGGTCAACGCAATCTGGCCCTGGCGGACAGCGTTGGGTTTACGGTGGCGGTGCAAACGGTGTACAAGACCGAGTTGCTGGTCGACGAGCAACCGCCGGTCGTCCTGGCCGGCGAAAGCTACGACGTGTTATTGCGGGTCATGAACCGCGGAAACAAGCGTGCCGTCCTGCGGTTGCAAGTGGAGAGCATGCCCGATTACCCGGTGACCTACGAGCATGCCTCCCTGGAGTTGGCTCCTGGCGCTTCGCAGTCCGTGCGACTGACTGTTTCCACTGATGGCGCCAACCACAAGCGAATTCTGCATGTTCTCACTATCAAGGCCGTTACGGAGAGTGGGGCCGTCGTCGCCTCCAAGAGCGCTGTTGTGGAGGTCCTCCCCCAGGTGACGGGCGACTCCGATCCTTACTATCGTTTGCCAACGCGGCTGAGTTTCACCGCCGTAAAGGACTCGGGAAAGTCAGCGGCATTCCAGACGCAATACTCAGGAGGCGGCAATTTGGACGAAGACGGCGACCGTAAACTGTACTTCCTTGCCCGGTCACCGAATACACAGCACGACAGCGTGTTTGGAACGCCTGACGAGTTCTGGGTCAACTACCTGGACAAGTCCTTCGACGCCTATCTGGGCGACCGAAGCTACGCACTGTCCCCGTTGACCGAACGGAACTCCTACGGTCGCGGCGTCGAGCTGGACGCGCATCACGGCCCCACCGGCTTCGGAGCATTCTATATGGACAGCCGTCTGCAACCGTCTGATTTCAGTGAAGTCGGCGCCCATGTGCAGCAGCAATTCACCCCATGGTTCGGCCTCAAGGCGAATATGTTGCACCGGGATGGATCGGATCGGACAGCGCTCACGAACGGTGTTTCACAGGATCTGGTCAGTCTTGAATCCCATTTGGTTTTCGGGAAGGCGGTCGACATCAACCTGGAGGGCGGCGGCGGTGAGGAAGATCACTATCACCAGGGCAATAACTTCGGGTATCGGGCACAGGCGAGCGGCGAACTGGCCCGCGACATCTTCTATTCACTCGAGAAGGTCTACGCGGGGCCACGGTTCTTCGGGTATTACAATGATTCAGATTTCGCGCAAGGTTCGGTGACCTTTCCGATTTATGCGAGGTTGCGCGGCAATTTCAATTTCCAGGATTACGCCAACAACCTCGACCGCAACCCGGCGCGCGGCCCCGTTGCCACCCGCGAGACCACGTATCGCCCCGGCCTGCGATACGCCCTGTTTCGCGACACGGAGTTGTTGCTCGATTACACCAACCTGCGACGTCAGGATGTGATGCTGCCCGCCGATTACGACTTTACCGAACACTCGGCGAAGCTGGGCGTCGGCCAGAACATTGGCCGGCTCAGCGCGCAGGTCTACGCGGAACGAGGAACGCTGTACGATTATCTGATCCACCACGAGCACCTGATCGAGCGGTACAGCACGTTCCTCTTCTTCCGGGCAACACCCAAGCAAACGTATTCGCTCTTTGCCAGCACGGGCCAGGGATTGCTGACCGCGTCGCCGGGCCGTTCGCAAAGTTTTGGTGGTTCCGCACAATGGATCGTGGGCCGCGGCCTGCGCATGAACGTGCAACTCAGCCGCAACGTAACGGAAACAGACACGGGACGACACATCGACAGCATCTATTCGACGGTCGCCTACACCAGTTCGCGGGGCAACGAACTGGCGTTGACGGCCCGTGTTGCCAAACACAACGACCCGGACCAAACAGAAGAATCGGTGATGGTCACGTACTCAATTCCTTTCGGCCTCCCCGTGGGACGGAGGACCGGTGTCGGGGTGTTGAAGGGGCGTGTCCATGACGTTGAGGATCCTTCGGCCGCCCCCGTGAGTCGGGCTGTGCTGACGGCAGGTGATGCGACCGCCGTGACCGACCGCAATGGCGAGTTCGTTTTTCCGTCCCTCAAACCCGGCCGCCACCTGGTGCGTATTCAACAGGAATCGATCGGCTTCGACCGGGTGACCACCCAGGTGTTTCCGGTATTGGTCGAGGTGCGAAAAGGGGAGACGACCGTAGTGGACATTGGCGTCGTGCGGGCCGCCAGCTTATCGGCCAAAGTCGTAGTTTATGGAGCTTCAACTGGAAACATCACGACCGACGACAAGGACACGGCAAAAGACAGTTTCACCGAAGTTGCCGGCCTGGAAGGAGCGTTGACTGAAATCAGCAACGGCACGGAAACATTCCGCCGCACGACCGACAACAGTGGCTCAGTTTCATTCGACCACATTCGTCCAGGCCGCTGGACCGTCAAGGTTTACGGCGACAACCTCCCACCGCACCATTACCTCGAGGCCCCGGAAAGCGTCCTGGAGGTATCCCCTGGCGGCAAGCAGCTCGCTACCATCCGCATCCTGCCCCGTCACCGTCCTGTTCAGTTCATCGATTCCGGTTCCGTCAGGACTCAATAGAATTCGACATGGGCGAGGTCTCGTGTCACTTGGAGTATTCCCCCAACCTTCACTGCGGGAAGTAGATTCAGGCCGTTGCGTCGAGAACTTCGCGCACTTTGCGGGCCAGTACGTCAGGAGTGTATGGTTTGGCTAGGAACGCCACGCCTTCGTCCAGAATTCCGTGATGCACGATAGCGTCCCCTGTCCAACCAGACGTGAATAGTACCTTCACGTCGGGACGTTTGGCGTGTAGCTGGTCGGCCAATTCCCTGCCCCCGAGTTTCGGCATCACCACGTCGGTCAATAACAAGTTGACCTTCTGTTCCCTCCGCTGTTCGATCACCTGCAACGCCTCGACCCCGTTCTCAGCCGCCAACACATTATAACCGAGATTGCACAGGATCTTGGTGGCCAGATGTCGGAGGGACGATTCATCTTCCACAAGCAGGATCGTTTCCGCGCCGCCGGGCTGAATTTGTGCCTGGCGTTGCCTGGCGAGTTGCGCGTCAACGGCTGTCACGCGAGGCAGATAAACTCGAAACGTTGAACCCTGTCCCGGCGTGCTGGACACGGCGATATGACCACCGCTTTGTTTGATAATGCCATAACACGTGGCCAACCCCAAGCCGGTGCCCTTGCCGAATTCCTTCGTGGTGAAGAACGGTTCGAAGAGGCGCTCTTGCACTTCGGGCGTCATGCCGACGCCCGTGTCGCTCACCGAGAGCACAACGTACCCACCGGGCGAGACACCTTCGTGAGTAACGGCGCGGTCTGCGTCCTGGAGCACGATGTTGGCGGTTTCAATCGTCAGCTTCCCACCCTTCGGCATCGCGTCGTGTGCATTGATGGCCAGATTGAGGATGACCTGTTCGATCTGGTGAGGATCAACGTTGACCAGCCACAAATCCGCGGTGTTGATGGTAATCGGTTCCACATTTTCGCTGATCATATGACGCAGCATCTTCAGCAGGTCGTTCACCAGGTTGCCCAGATTCACAACCTTCAGTTCCAGAATCTGGCGACGGCTGAAGGCCAGGAGCCGCCGCGTCAACTCCGCGGCCCGTTGTGCCGACTTGAAGATCTCCTCGGCATTACCATGCAGCGTGCTGTTCGAAGTCGCGTCCGCCAGAATCAATTCACTGTACCCCATGATGGCCGTCAGAATGTTGTTAAAGTCATGCGCGACGCCACCAGCGAGCCGGCCGACCGCCTCCATCTTTTGCGCCTGAACCAGTTCGGTTTCGATCTCCTTACGTTTGGCGATCTCGGCGCGCAACTTCTCATTGGCCGACTTCAGTTCGACCGTGCGGGCGCCGACCAGGGCTCCGGCAACCAACTGCCGACGGGAATGCAAATGGGCCATGGCTCGCAAGCGGTGGCGACGTCCAAGATTTTCACGAATGGCGAACTTACGCACACCGGCGAAAGCCTCGATGTCGCGATCCAGGGTGACGGATTCCTGGAAGTGCAACTTGCCGACGGCACCAAGGCGTACACGCGTGATGGCGCGCTGAAGGCCGGGGCCGATGGCCGTATCACGACGAGCGACGGTCTTGTCGTGCAAAGCGGCTTTCAACCCGTGCCAACCGGCACGACCAGCATCAACATCTCGACCAATGGAGTTGTCAGCTACACCGGCGCAAACGGCACGACAAGTTTTCAAGTTCAACTCGCGCGTTTCGCGAACCCCAGCGGTTTGGACAGCCTTGGGGGGAATCTGTACCGCGAGACGCCCGCCTCGGGGGCCGCGGAGCTTGGCAACCCCAACCAGAATGGCTTCGGCCAACTGGAGCAAGGCTACCTCGAACTGTCCAATGTCACGGTCGTCGAGGAAATGGTCAACATGATCATGGCCCAACGGGCCTATGAGGTCAACGCCAAGGCCGTGCAAGCCTCGGACGAAATGATGCAAATGAGCAACAACTTACGGCGCACATGAGATCGCTGCTTCTCACACTCGGTTGTCTGATTCTGCTGGCCAGACCACGCGGAGGACTCGCGCTGTCCGAACCCACCAGCTTCTCCTCCGCCCTCCTTGCTCCAGAACCGGCGGCGGAAACCAATCGACAAACGCGCGTGCTTGGAGAAGAAGAATTGCGACAAATGCTCCGCACCACGCTGCAGGCCAACTACGTCGGCGAGAAAGGCGAACTGGAAGTGCGGTTCACGCACCCCTGGCGTCCGTTGACGGTTCCGAATGAACCGCTGACGTTCAAGGTTCTGGAACTGCCCTCCCTCGGCGTGACTCCCAATTTCATTGTTCGATTCGAGATCCGCACGGCCAACGCCTCTCTGGGCACGTGGCAAATGCCTGCTCAAGCCAGGGTATTTCGTGAGGTGTGGGTCGCACAAAGCCCCCTGACCCGCGGTCAACTGATCGCCAAAGCTGATCTCAAGCGGGAACAGCGCGATGTCTTGGTTCTGCGCGAGGCCTGCTGGGACGGAACCGAAATTGAGGAAGCGACAAACGAGTTGGCCGTCAATCTTCCCGCGGGCGGGCCACTATACGCCAGTTCGGTAAAGCCTCGGACACTCATAAGGCGCGGCCAGTTGGCGGAAGCTTTGTTCCAGGATGGAGCGTTGCTGGTGTCGTTGGAGGTTGAGGTACTCGAGGATGGCGCGTCCGGACAGACCGTGCGCGTTCGCAATCCTCGCTCGAGAACCATATTCCATGGCAAGGTGCAGAATGAACAAACGATTCTGGTTGCTTTCTAGCCTATTGCCGTCCATCGCCCTGGTCTGGCCATTGGCCACGAGGGCTGACAGCCTTTGGCAGGCTTCGGAACCGAAATCGATGTTTGCGGACAAAAAGGCGGGGGCGGTAGGCGATATCCTTACGATCGCTGTCCAGGAAACCAGCACAGCCAGTAAGGATCGCAACACACAAACGGCAAAGAAATCGAGCATCGATGCCAGTATCGCGGCTTTCTTGTATACGCCTGCGGCCAGCGGTCTTCTGACCCACAAAGGTCAATTACCCGCGATTAGCGCCAGCCAAAACAACAGCTTCCAAGGTGGCGGCACGGTCAGTTCTGATGAGAAGATTATTGCCATGATTCCTGTCCGGGTCGTGGATGTTCTCCCCAACCACAATCTTGTCGTTGAAGGCACTCGCGAGACCGAATTCGGCGGAGAAATGCAAAAGGCCGTGTTGCGCGGGGTTGTCCGCGTCGAAGACATCGCACCCAATAACACCGTCTACAGTTACAATGTTGCTGATGCGACCATCAAGTTCATCGGCAAGGGACCCATCAGTGACACCGAGAAGAAGGGCTGGTTCACGAAGATTTGGGACAAGCTCACTCCCTTCTAAGATTGATGACCATGCTACGCAAGCTCAAGCTGCTATTGCACATCGTGTTGACACTCCTGGCGGGGATTCCCAGCGGTTTTGCCGCTGGAGTACGCGTAAAAGATCTCTCGGTACTCGCTGGCGCGCGAGACAATCAGTTGGTCGGATACGGCTTGGTTGCCGGTCTCGCGGGTAATGGCGACAAGAACCCCACCTATACGATTCAGACGATGGCCAACGTGCTGCAGCGATTCGGCGTCAGCATTCCTTCGTCCACCATCCAGTCGAAGAACGTTGCCGTAGTGATGGTCACCGCGGACATTCCCGCGTTCGTGAAGCCCGGCGAGCGGCTCGACGTGGCAGTATCTTCGATGGGCGACGCGGACACTTTGCAGGGAGGAATGTTGTTGCAGACGCCCTTGCAGGGTGCTGATGGAAAAGTGTATGCCGTCGCGCAAGGCGCGGTGTCCATCGGTGGTTTCACCGCCGGTGCCGAGGGTGCGGGCGGGGCGACCGTACAAAAGAATCACCCGACGGTCGGGCAAATCATCGGCGGTGCGTTGGTCGAACGGGAAATCCCTGCCACGGTGGTGCATGACAATATGATCGACGTGTTGCTGCGGGAGCCAGATTTCACATCAGCTTCTCGCGTGGCCGCGGCCATCAACGAACGGTTTCCCCAGAGCGCGCAGGCGCTCGATGCGACGGCCGTGCGCGTTCGGATTCCCGAAGCGTTTCAGAGTTCAACGGTTGATTTCGTAGCGCTGGTTCAGGCCGTGGAAGTTTCGCCGGATGTGCCCGCGCGCATTATCATCAACGAGCGGACGGGAACGATCGTCGCTTCGTCGCGCATTCACATTTCGAGTTGTGCGGTGTCGCACGGCAACCTGACTATCACGATTGCTTCCTCGCTGGACGTCTCACAGCCCAACGCATTCAGTCAGACCGGTGAAACTGTGGTCACCCCGCGTACGGACACGAAAGTCACCGAAGCGAAGGCCTTCATGGTCCCCTTGCCCGAGATGCCGACCGTGGAGAAGGTCGCGGCGGCGCTCAACTCGCTGGGCGTCACGCCGCGCGACATGATGGCGATTTTCCAGGCAATGAAACAGGCAGGAGCCCTTCAAGCAGAACTGGTGATTCGGTAACCATGAACGTGTCCCCATTGGAACGCCCGGTGCAGGCCGCGGATTTGCCGCTGGAAAATCTGGCAGGCAATCAGCAATTGTCCGAGCCCGCGAAGATTGGAGAGTTAAGCCGCCAGTTTGAAGCGCTTGTCACGCGACAGATTCTCCATGAGGCGCTGAAACCCGTGATTGTCTCGAAGTACACCAGCAGTTCAACAGCCAATGCGATTTATCAGGACATGACCACCTCGCAACTGGCGGATCGTATCAGCCGGGGCGGGGGATTTGGCTTGGCGGACAGTTTGAGCAGCCAATTGACGCGACAGTTGGCAGGCAAAGAGCCCAGGGCCTCGCAATCGTCGCCGCAAATGCAACTCAAGACGGATAATCCACGATGACCGAGAAACTACAGCAACTTGTCGACGCGTTACGCGAGGAACTCCAGCAATATGGCGAAGCGTTGGCGTTACTCGATCAGCAACAGGAACTCATCAAGTCCCACACGGTGCCGCGACTGGCGGAAGTTGTCCAAGCCATCAATCGCCAAATGGAAACCATTCGCCAGGCCCGTGAGTTTCGCACGTCACGCCAGCGCGAATTGGCCGGCCTGCTCCAGATGGACGGACAGAACAACACGCTGGTGGAATTGAGCCGGTTCGTATCCGACGAGTATCGGTTACAGATCAACGCCCTCGTCGAAGAGAACAACAAATTATTGGGACGTGTCCGGCAACGGGCACGCCAGAATCATCTAATGCTGGCGCGTTCCGTGGAACTGATACAGCGCTTGCTCGATGGTCTGCTTTCCACGGTGCGCATGTCGATGTACGACGACAGCGGGCAACTGGCCAAACAAGCGATCGGGCAGCGGTCGCTGTGGAGCACCGTCGCGTAGAAGGAGATACGACATGAGTCTCGGCCCAATCGGCACGATGGATATGGCAACGCGCGCGCTGCAGGTGCAGCAGGAAGCCATTGAAATCACGGGCCAGAACCTGGCGAATATGACCAATCCGGCGTATGCACGCCAGCGGGTCATCGTCGCGAGCAGTCCAACCCTTGTTACCCCGATTGGGGTGCAAGGCACGGGCGCCCAAGTGGTGTCGATCCAGCAAATCCGCGACGCGCTGCTGGATACGCAAATCCAGTCTGAGAACAGCACAACGAGCTACGTGGGAACGGCGCAGACGACCCTGCAGAACCTTGAGGCGACCCTGGGGCAGGTAGTCGACACCAGCAGTTCGTCCACCACAGGCTCCACCAACGAGGGAGGATTGGGCGACTACATCTCGAACCTGTTCAACGCGTTTCAGACATTGTCGACCGACCCGACATCGTTGGCGAACCGCCAGGCGCTGATGCTGAACGCCTCGAGCCTAGCGACGGAGTTCAATCAGCTTTCCTCCGGCATATCGAGCTTGCACGATTCGATCAACTCCGGGCTGCAGAGCGACGTCACGAACGCCAACGAACTGCTGGGCGAGATCGCCACCCTGAACAAGAGCATCTCGGTCACGGAGTTGACTACGCACTCGACGGCCAACGATCTGCGGGATCAGCGACAGGCGGACATCGAGCAGCTGTCCCAGTTGGCGAGTGTTACCACAACGACCCAATCCGATGGAAGCCTGACCTTGTCGATTGGCGGGGTGACGATGGTTTCCGGCAACCAGGTATCGGACACGCTCCAGGTATTCACCAACAGCGCGGGTCAGAATCTGGTGCAGGCGAAGACTGCCGGCACAACCTTGACCACGGGCGGCTCGATCCAGGCGCGAATCGATGTGCGTGACGGGGAAGTGCAGTCCTTATCCGACGACCTCAACACCCTCGCGTCGACCCTGATTACCACAGTGAACGCGGTTCATGCAAAAGGATACGGTCTGAACGGCACCACCAAGGCCCCGTTTTTCACCGGGACCGACGCCTCCGACATCGGCGTGAACAGCGCGCTGTTGACCGATCCGTCCCTGGTTCAGGCCAGCGGCACCGACGGCGTTACAGGCGACAACCAGGTGGCACTCGCGCTGGCACAACTGGCCGACACGCAACAGTCGGGGTTAAACAACATGACGTTCAATCAAAGTTACAACCAGACCGTAGCCAACATGGGACAGGCATTGTCCAACGTCAACGATCAGGTGAACAGCCAACAAGCGATCCAGAACATGCTAACTCAGCAGCGGGAGTCAGTTAGCGGTGTTTCGATCGACGAAGAGGTGAGCAACCTCACGGTCTATCAACGCGCGTACGAGGCGAACGCGCGGGTGATCAGCGTTGTTGACGAAATATTGACGACGTTGATCGGTCTGGGAACCGGAGTGCCATAACCCATGCGTGTATCCAGTTCAATGTTCCCCAATATGCTGAGTCAGGAATTGGGAGTGCTGTCGCGGAGGCTGATGCAATTGCAGACCGAGTCGGCAACGGGGCAGCGCATTCAGAATCCCGAAGACGATCCGAGCGCCGTGCAGCAGGTATTGAACATGCAAAGCGAATCGAGCGAGTTGCAGCAATACCAAAGCAATATCGCGACGTTGCAGGGAACGGCCACTGCCGCCGGCAGTGCGGTCAGCGCGCTGCAGCAAATTGTGACACGGGTTTCCGACATCGCCACGTCCGCCGGCGGCGCCGTATCACAGCAGGATCTCGACGCCTATGCCACGGAAGTCTCACAACTGATCAGCGAAGCCGTGAGCACGACCAACACGCAGTATAACGGCGACTATCTGTTTGGCGGCACACTCAGCAACCAATCACCGTTTGTTGCGACGACCGACTCGGATGGGCAAATTACGTCCGTTGCCTACCAGGGAAACACATCCGTGGCGAGCGCTGAAATCGCCCAGGGTGTCACGCTCAGCGTCGTGTCACCGGGGGCCAACACTTCGGGCAGTGGCGCTGGTGGACTGATCGCCGACTCGCGAACGGGCGCGGATCTCTTCGCGCATATGATCTCGCTCCGCGATCATCTCCTGTCCGGCGACGTGCAGTCGATTACCAATACCGATCTTCCGGCACTGCAGGCCGACCAACAAAACCAAATTCTTTACTCCACGAACATCAATGTGGCCGAGGGGCGCCTCACGACGGCCACAACTGCGGCCCAGACCCAGCAAGCCTCGCTGACCACACTGATCTCGAACGATGCCGACGCTGATCTCGCGCAAACGATTACGAGTCTGAGCCAGGCGCAGTACGCGTACCAAGCGGCACTCCAAAGCGGGGCGACGATTTTGAAGCAATCGCTGCTGGATTACCTGCAGTAGGGAAAAACTGCGGTCCGGCGGGTTTTCTGCCGATATATCTGGCATGCGTGCAACATCAGTCGCGTGCCATGGGAGTGGGCTGCCCGTATGAATGGTTTGAGTCGCACCGGGCCGCTACGCGTTTACGTTGTGGAAGACTCCATCCCCTTGCGCCGCGCTTTGATTCATGAGTTCAAACAGATCGCCGGCCTTGAGATTGTCGGAGAAACCGACAGCGTGGCGGAAGCGAATGTGGCTGTGCGCGAGATCAAACCGGATGTCTTGATCCTGGATTTCCACCTGCGTGATGGGAACGCACCGCAGGTGCTACAAACCCTTCAAGGCGATGCGCATTGCCCGCTCTCCATCGTCATAACGAACGACCCTCTGAACACCTATCGGGAGGCTTGTCTCGCCGCCGGCGCCACACACTTTCTCGATAAGAGCCTTGATTTCGCGGGGTTACTGGCCCTGCTGGCGCGGCTCGCGGGTGGGTAGCCCCCAATTCCCAGAGCCTTTATGGCTGTGGCTTGCTTGTTTGTTGTTCCCATCCTTCGCCCACAGTGTCCGTTTCAATTTTCACATTCTCGAGTTTGATCGCACGGTCGCTGCGAGCCGTTCCAGTTCCCGTAATGTCACAACCACGGCACGGTTGTGGGCCCCTAGGATACGGCTGTCATTGCCGAAAAGTGCTGTAATCGACAGCGATTTGGGCGGGGAGAAGGTGAAATCGTAAAACACACGGCGATCCGCCACGTCACGCGTCTTGCCGTCCTCATCGACCTCGTTTCAGGTGGTCTTGAGCCGTTGCGTGAGCAGTTCGCCATTGCGCGGGTCCAGATTGTCACAGAGGCGCAAAAACTCGTCGCGCTTGACCACACCTGACAGTCGGGGCGTCTCAGCGCCTTCACCGAACCACTGATCTGCGACCGTTTCTCCCTCGCTGTAATAATCCTCTGTAGGTGGGTGTTCCTCGAAGTATGCCTTCGCGTTCACCAAGTTGCATCGTGCTTTCCGCGATAGCATGAGAGGCCCAAGAACTTTCTACACGGTCGTCTCCGTTGCACCACATAGCCCTGCGACCAGAAATAGGAAGTGGTGTCCAGCACCGGTTTCGTAATCTGGCTGCAAAAAAGAAAACCTGTGCAACTCCTTGGAAATGCAGGGGACAGAAATTGGAGGCGGGTATGAGAATCGAACGCCTTACCCTCGATTTTGTTAGGGTTCTGAACTCTTGTATACAACAACTTGTAGACTACTCAAGCACAATCCGGCCCTACTCGATCACTGCACATTCAGTACACATTTACTGGCAATTCTACTGGCAGTGCTGCTCATCCAGGTCTTCGTTGACCCTGCCGGTGATGTGGGCATTCGCTTCCAAGGCAGGGGATGTTCCTCGCCGTCGTCAGCCCGACCGAACTCCGTCTCTTCATCCCCGACGCTTCTCTCTCGGAAGGGACGCGAATCGGTTCTGCGTAGGCTCATCGGTAGTTCAGCATTGTATCATCGAAATACCAGTGTTGTAACTGCGTTGCAGCTGCGAAGGAGCAGCGTTTGTTCTGCGAAAGCGTCAGCGATTGCCGCACCAAAAACTTCTAAGCCCAGCTTAGGGGTGAGGCGTCCACTCTTTCATCACGCGCATAATGTGAACCGTGAGTTCAGGCTTGCTGAGCCGAATAGGGTGTGCGTGTGGTGTGGAGAATATTTCCTCTTAAAGCCCTATTAGCGGAAGAAGTTGTATTTGATGATGCATTAGAGTGCATTCCAGCCGTCTTTTTATACGGATCTTCTTACCTTCCGCGACCGTGCGTCTATCCATATCGATTCGGAACGTGCCACCGAATAGCCTGATTCCGCCGCTGAACTATTTGCCGCTGTTACTATGCAATGCAATCAGCCAAGTGACCATCTACTCCCCGTTCAGCGGACGGTCATTTCGACGGCATGCTCACGGCGGTCGTCGACGAGCCGTATGGCGGCATCGGGTTGTTCCGTGCCATCCACGATCACGCGGACCGGCTGGGCAACTTCCACTCCGGCCCGTTTCACGGTGATGTGGTAAAACGTGTCGCGGTAGCGGTAGTGCAGCTTGAGCGACTCCCAGGCGCGTGGCAGCCGCGGGCTCACCCACAGTTGGTCCGCTTCGAGCCGCAGACCGAGCAGCGTCTCGACGATCAGCCGGTACATCCAGCCCGCGGAGCCCGTGTACCAGGTCCAGCCGCCACGGCCGGTGTGCGGCCCGACGGCGTAGATGTCGGCGACGACGACGTATGGCTCGACCTTATAGCGGTTGACCTCCGTCAAGTCCATCGCGTGACGGATCGGGTTGAGCAGCGAGAACAGTTCCCACGCCCGCTCGGTCTCGCCCAGTTCCGCGAACGCCATGACGGCCCAGATCGCGCCATGTGTGTACTGTCCGCCATTTTCGCGCACGCCGGGCGCGTAGCCTTTGATGTAGCCGGGTTCAAGTGCAGATTTGTCGAACGGCGGATCGAAGAGCTGGATCAGCCGCTGGTCGCGTCGGACCAGACGTTGATCCACTTGATCCATGGCCAGCCGCGCCCGCGCCGGATCCGCGGCGCCCGACAGCACCGCCCAACTCTGGGCGATGGAGTCGATCTGGCATTCCTCGTTCGTGGCCGAGCCGAGCGGTGTGCCGTCGTCGAAGTACGCGCGCCGGTACCAATCGCCATCCCACCCATGTAGTTCGATGTTCTGCTGCAATAGCGCCGCCTGGTTGGTGCATTGGTCGGCAAACTCGGAATCGCCCCGCCGTCGGGCCAGGTCCGCGAAGCGCTGCAACACGTGGCACAGGAAGAACGCCAGCCACACGCTCTCGCCCTTGCCTCTCTCGCCGATGAGGTTCATCCCGTCGTTCCAGTCACCGCAGCCGATCAACGGCAGCCCGTGCGCGCCGAATCGGAGTCCGTGTTTGATCGCCCGCACGCAGTGCTCGTAGAGCGTGCCGTCTTCCCCCGAGCGCTGCGGCAGATCGTAGTACGATTCCTCGTCGGGGTTCACCGGCCGGCCTTCGAGGAACGGCACGCGCTCATCGAGCACACCGGTGTCGCCGGTCGTCTTCACATACCGGCAGGTCGCGTACGGCAGCCAGAGGTAATCGTCGGAGCAATGCGTGCGCACGCCGCGGCCGGTGGGCGGATGCCACCAGTGTTGCACGTCGCCTTCGCGGAACTGGCGGCTGGCGCAGCGCAATAAATGCTCGCGGGCTGTCCATGGCGCGGCGTGAAGCAACGCCGCCGTGTCCTGGAGTTGGTCGCGGAACCCGTACGCGCCGCCGGATTGGTAATACCCGCTCCGTCCCCAATAGCGACCGGCCAGCGTCTGGTACTCCAGCCAGCCGTTGACCAGCAGGTTCAAGGCGGGGTCCGGCGTCTCGGCGTACACCACGCCCAGCGTCCGTTTCCAGAATTCCCAGACGCTCTCCAAGGCCAGCCGCGCACTGGCCGGGCCGTTGAACCGCCGGACCAGTTGCTGGGCCTCGTCGGCATTGTTACCGGCGCCCAGCACGAAGACCAGTTCGCGCTCCTGGCCGTCGGCCAGGTCAAACGGCACCTGCAGCGCCGCGCAGGGGTCTAGGCTCGCGCCCGTCTTGCCGGAAAGTTGCGTGTGGCGCATCGCGGTGGGACTGGCCGGCGTGCCGTTGCGTCCAAGAAACTCCGTGCGGCTGCCGGTGATGGTCCGCGCGGCGTCGCTGACGTTGAAGAAGACGGTCTTGCCGGCAAACTCACGGTTGTACACGTTGCGGGCGAACAGTGCGCCCGTGGTCGGGTCGATCTCGGTGACCACGTGCATCAGGTTCGCGTGCCGCCACTGGCCGAGGACCAACTCCCAGTAACCCGTTACCGACAGGCGCCGGGCCCGGCCCGAGCGGTTGCGCACTTTCACCACCACCAGTTTCACGGGTGCGTCCGGCGCGACGTAGGTCCACAGTTCCGAGCTGATCCCCAGTTGCGTGTATTCAAACACGCTATAGCCAAACCCGTGTCGGCAGACGTAGGTGCCGTTCCCGCGCGTAGGCAGCGGCGTCGGCGACCAGAACTGCCCGGTTTCCTCGTCACGGATGTAAAAAGCCTCGCCGCTGGTGTCGCCCACGGGATCGTTGTGCCAGGGGGTCAGTCGGAATTCGTGGGCGTTGTCCACCCACGTGTACGCCCCGCCGCTTTCCGAGATCACCGTGCCGATTTGCGCGTTGGCCAGCACGTTCGCCCACGGCGCGGGCGTGGCCCGACCCGGGGGAAGCGAGATCACGTACTCGCGTCCGTCGGGCGTGAACCCGCCCAGACCGTTAAAGAAGAGACGCTCGCGCGGGGCCGGCGCGGGGGCGGTGGCCGGCCACGGCGATCGGGTCGGGGTGAAGCGCGGACTCTTTCGCTCGACCGGCGCCCGCCGTTCGACCTGCTCGGCCAGGGTCTCAGCGCTGTCGGTGAGGATCACTCGCGCGACCGTTTGCAGCAGGACCCGGTCTTCCTCCGACAACTGTTCGCTGCGCCGCAGAAAAATCCCACCGGGTTTATCCACGCGATGCGCTTCCGCGCCTGCGGCGATCAAGCCCAAGATGCGGTCCTGTAAGACCTGACGATACCCTGAAAAATCTTCGTTGAGGATGACCAGATCAGCTTCCAATCCTTTTTCGCGCCAGTAGGCGTGGGCTTGGAGAACCTGTTTGACTAGATCGATCCGGTGCACGTCTGCGATGCGCATCAGGAGGATCGGCAGGTCGCCCGATATCCCGAACCCCCATAGGCCGGATTGGCCGAGCCGGTTACGCGTAAGGATGCCAGCGCCAGCGCGGTGCAGCGGGTTGGCGTAGATCACCGAGCTGGCCAACTGCGCATACACTTGCGCCTCCGCCTCGGTTGCCTGCAACTGCCGCAGCACCATCTGGCTGTGCGACCAGGCCATGTCGAACGCGCGCGCGGCGAAGCTGGGTTCGCGATACTTATCGATCAACGCCAAGGCTGCCGCGCGCGTTTCGGCCATGCCGGAGATGATGTGCCAGTTGGCGGAGGTGTCGGGTTGGATGACGACGCCACGGCGAATCGCGACAATCGGATCGAGCACCGCGCCATCCGTGTTGGAAAGCGGAGCGGCCTCGTCCAACGCGGCCGGGTTGGCGACGGAGCGGCTGCGGCCAATAAATTTGGCGCGGTCTGTTTCGTAGGACGTGTCGCCCGCCGGTGTCCCTTGCATGGTCATCAGATGAAACATCCATGGCGGTTCCTCGCCGGGCGCGCGCGGCCGGCGCGTGCATAGTATGGCCTGAGAATTACGGAGGATCTCGGTCTGCACGAACAGATTGCTGAACGCCGGGTGCGCGAGGTCGGCGTTCAGCGGAGCGAGGACGACTTCGGCGTAGCTGGTCAGCTCGATGGTGCGGATCTTGGGCGAGAGATTGGTCAGCGTGACGCGGCGGACTTCGACGTCGTCTTCGGGCGACACGGCGATCTCCGTGTGCGCATCGATGTCTTCGTCGCGGCGGCGATATTCGGCGCGGCCCTGCACGAAGATCGCCTCGTAGTTCTTCGACGAACGCCGTGTCGGTTGATAGGCCGACGACCAGACCGCGCCCGTGGCGGCATCGCACAGATAGCAGAACATGCCCCACCCGTCGCATGTCGCGTCCTCGCGCCAGCGCGTGACCGCCAAATCCTTCCACCGGCTGTACCCCCCGCCCGCGTTGGTCATCATAACGTGATAGCGGCCGTTGGACAGCAGGTGCACCTCGGGAATCGGAGTGTGCGGCGTTGGAAACACGCGCATGCTGGAGGCCGCTGTCGCCGGCGGTGTGCGCGCGGCGCTGACCTCGGCCGCATGTGGCTGTAACGGAGAAGCGACCTTGGGAACGCGCTCGCATAGTAGCAACTCCGACGCCTTGAAGGACGGGTCCGACAGGAACCGTCGTTGCATGGGCCGATTCAACAGCAGGTACGTGAGCGCCAGCAGGCTCATCCCTTGGTGATGCGCCATGTAACTGCGGAGTGGAACGTTGGTCTTGCCGCGGGGCACGCGCGTGGGTGTGAAATCGATCGCTTCATAAAATCCGTACGCGCCATGGTAGCCACCTGCCGCAAGCAGTTCCAGATTCTCGCACGCCTCCCGGGGCGCGACCATCAACGCCAGCACCGACGCGTACGGCGCGACGACCAGATCGTCGGCGAGGCCGCGCTTGAACCCCAACCCCGGCACGCCGAACGCACCATATTGATAAATGCCGTGGGCGTCGGTGGTGTTGTAGCACGACTCGGAAATGCCCCACGGCACGCCGCGCTGGCGGCCGTATTCGATCTGGCGGGCCACGACCGCCCGGTAGGTCTGATCGAGCAGCGTGTGCTCGTAGGTCGGCATTACCAGCAGCGGCATCAGGTACTCGAACATCGAGCCGCTCCACGACAACAACGCCATCGCGCCAGCGTGGGTGGTCAACTGCCGGCCCAAGGCAAACCAATGGTCCTGCGGCAACTGATCCTGGGCGATGAGGATGAAACTGGCCAGCCGCGCCTCCGAGGCGAGCAGGTCGTAATACGACGGATCGCGTCGGCGGTCGCTGACGTTGTAACCGATCGACAACAAGTCGCAGGCGGGATCGTACAGGAAGGTGAAATCCATCGCCGCCTGCTCGGTGCAACGCTGGGCGAGTTTGTCGATTTGCCGGATGCGCGCGGCGGCGCGCTCGCCCGCCGCGGGCGCGGCGGCCAACTCCTGCAATGTTGGCACGTGATCGAACTGCTGGGGATCGGGAATGAGGAACTGCAAATCGTCCCGCGCGGCGTTGCATTGCCGGACGAGAGCGTGCGCCCACCATTGCTGTTCCGCGTCGCCGCTGGCGGGCAGCGCGGCGACATCACGGCTGAGTTCCTGGAGCAACGCCAATGTTGCCGGGAGATTGGGCGGCGGCGGAGATTGCACTTTTTCTCGGAGCCGGTCGATTGACGAAGACGATAACATTTCCAAGGTATCACGAAGCCCTGTAAAAACGCGTGGCGAAACGATTGGCTGGCTTTTCAATTCCAGAAGTCCGGCACGCAAGGTGTACAACGCCCCGGCCAGATTGCCGCTATCGACACTCGACACGTAGAACAGGCGCAGCGGTTTTAGCGTGCGCGTGTCGTACCAGTTGTAGAGATGACCCCGGTAGCGTTCGAGTTGTTCCATCGTGGTGATGGTTTTGTCCGTGCGGTCGAGCAGTTGGCCGGCGGAGAGGTAGCCGAAGTCGCCCGCTGCCAGATTGGCCAGCAAGGCCATACCGATGTTGGTTGGAGAGGTGCGTGAGGCGACCACGGGTGTCGGGACTTCCTGAAAATTATCGGGCGGCAGCCAATTTTCTCCCGCGTTGACCAGCACTTCGAAGTAGCGCCATGTTTGCCGGGACAAACCGCGCAGAAACGTTTGTTGCGCGTCGGACAATACTGGCTTGTCGGCCACGAGTGGCCGGCTGATCCACCAGCCGACGACCGGGGACACCAGCCACATCAGCAACACCGGCCCGCTGACGACCAGTTCACCGGGATGTGTCAGCGCGAGCCACGTGATACCGGCCACGGCGAACAACGGCGCGACCCACATCTCTTGAAGGAATTCGGCCAGTGTGGTGCAATTGTTGCGCTTCGCATAACGCGGCGTGTGCCAGAGCAGCAGCCCGCGCCGGGTGAACAGCCTACGCCCGCCGGAATCGAGGATCGCATCCAAATTGGTGACCGCGCGATACGGCAGGGTACACAGCGTTAGACCGGCCTCCGCCAACTGCCGGCCCAGCGATTTCAGAGCGGTGTCCAGATGAACCGCCCCCGCCCGTTCCCGGGGTTTGCGAACCACTTCCACCAGCGTCGCCAACAGCACGGGCAGTAAAAGCAACAGGAGCACGAACCGCGTCCAGAAACCCGTCGGCTCCGGCGCCATCATCCAGCCACCGAGCAACAGCAGCAACAGGGCGGGCGGCACGAGGCTGCGGCGCAGATTGTCGAAGATTTTCCACCAGCCGAGCGCGGTCAGCGTGTTTGGCAGACGCTTGTTGGCCGGCCCGAGCACGCGCGGCAAGAGCCAACCGGCAATCTGCCAGTCGCCCCGGATCCAGCGATGGCGGCGGCTCATTTCGGCGGCGAAACTCGCGGGGTGGTCCTCATGCAATTCCACATCGGAGACCAGCCCCGAGCGGGCATAACCGCTTTCCACCAGATCGTGACTCAGGATGAGATTTTCCGGGAAGCGCCCAGCCGTGGCCTGCCGGAACGCGTCCACGTCGTAGATGCCTTTGCCGACATAGGACCCCTCGGCAAACAGGTCCTGATACACGTCGGACACCTCGCGCGTGTAGGGATCGATCCCCGCTTCGCCGGCACTGAGCTGGGCGAACCGCGAGCGATTGGCCGAGAGCAGGCTGATGGGCGTGCGCGGTTGCAAAATGGCGTAGCCCTCGACCACGCGGCCCGTCGGGGGATCAAACCGCGGCCGGTTCAGCGGATGCGCCATCGTGCCGATGAGTTTGCGGGCGGCATCGCGAGCCAAGCCGGTATCGGTGTCCAGCGTGAGGACGTATTGGATCGTGGGGAGGAGTGCCAGATCGCCGATGATCTCGGAGAACGGATCGCGCGGACCGCCGCGCAGCAGCGCGTTGAATTGCTCCAGCTTGCCGCGTTTGCGTTCGTAGCCCATCCAGAGGCGCTCGTACGGATTCCAAACGCGCGACCGATGGAACAGATGGAAGACGGTCACGCCCTCGGGGCTGTACCGCGCATTCAAGGACTGGACGCCGTCGCGCACGAGCCGCAGCAGGTCCGCGTCGTCGGACTCCACCGGCTCGGGCGCATCGCGGAAATCGGTGAGCAGCGCGAAAAACAGGTTCGGGTCGCGATTCCCCAAGTAGCGGATCTCCAGGCCTTCCAGCAAATCAGTGACGGCCCGCGGACTGGTCAAGAGCGTGGGGATGACCACCATCGTGCGGTCGTCCGCCGGGATCCCTTCCGAGAAATCAAGTCGCGGCAGCAGGCGGGGGCCGACCATGAGATTCGTCAGCAAGTTCACCAGCGCGACCGCCATCTGCGATGCGCCCGTGATTCCCAGCACCATCAACAGCCAGACCCGCCAGTCATTCCAACCGAACGGGGAGACCGGCTTCAGCACCAGACTGGCGGTGGCCGCCGTGATCACCAATAGGGAGCCGACATACCAAAACATAGGATACAGACGGACCGTCCGCGTGAAGGACCGACGGAGTGACCAGCGGACGCGGACGACGCTCTCCAACCGTCCTCGACCTTTGTCGTTGAGATAGAACCCCACATGGGCGGTGCGCGCCGACGTGCCGTCGTGGGGGACCGCTTCCGTCGCGAGTTGGATCGCAGCGCGAGCCACCGCCTCCTCGGCGACCCCGGACTGTCGCGACATGGCTTCCACGCAGTGGCGATAGCGGTCGCGCGTGACGAAATCCATGTTGGCATACACGTCGGCTGGATCCGTACGCAACGTCTTCTCGACGATGCTCATCGTCTCGACAAATTTCCGCCAGTCCATCGCGCTCAGAAAGCGAAGACTGCCGATGCTGTTGCCGATAGAGACCTGATCGGCCGCTTGGTTCTGGTTCTCGGCCCGCTGCAATTGCTCGCGAGTCAGGCCTTGTTCGGCGAGCCGGTGTTGGACCCAGCTCTGGACAGTTGCCAGTGTTGGGCCCTGTCCCTGCAAGCGTCCGCAGAATTCCTCCACGAACTGGTTGCTGAACGGAGGATCGGACTGGGCCATCTCCGCCAACAGATGAAGGACCATTTCCGGCTCTTTCTCTACCGCCGCCAATAGGCGACCGGCCCACAGGTTGGCCAGATTCCGATCTCGTCGCCGCCGAGCAATGTGCGCCGACACGCGCCGCAGGTTCTCGATCAGCCCCAAACGGAGCATGATCGGCACGGCCCACAGTTCGCCGAGCGTCAGCGGAGTGACCGACTGATAGGCGGTGACGAAGTGACTGACGTTTTCCGCGTCCACGCGGGCGTCCACATGGGCGATCAACTCCAGGGCGATATCATACACGCGGGGAAACCCTGCCGATGCGCCATTCAAGAGACGCGGCAACTCGCGGCTGTAGGTCCGCGGCAAATGCAGTCGCGTCAGGCGGATTTGCTGCTCGATCAGATAAAAGTTATCCAGCAGCCATTCGCCCGCCGGGGCGACGCGCCGGCCTTCGGACTCCGCGACCGTCACCAGATCGTAGGCTTGAATTAGAACCTGTTCGTTGTCCGCCAACCGCAGCAGCAACCGATTCGGGCCGTGTTTCGGGTCGATCAGATGCTGTCCCGCCAGCGCGACGGCATGCCGCTGCAACTGCTCGCCGCTGAACAACTCGGCTCGCAATGGCGCCTCGCTGGCGCGCGGGCGTGAACGCGTCTGACTGGCCCACCAGTTGTGGTAGCGCAATGACACCGTCTGTCTATTTTTCGCGTTGTCCGACCACGATTCCTGTCCTCAACATAATAATAACACCGCAATTCATCCGGTGGAGCGACGACCGGCTCCCCAGTCGCAATCGATGCCGGCAGGCCCGCGCTCAGGCCGCGCGTGGTTCTGCTCGACCGAGACGATTTGACCCAGGTCATTGACCGGCTTCATCGGTTCGAGTTACCCCGGGAGTCGGTCAGAGGAGTGGGTGGACGTTGGTTGGTCTGGTTTGGTCACTACCATAGGCTAAGCGAACCGCTGGCATTTATTCCATACGGTGAACACCCCATAGCGCCCGCTTGGTCCACCTGCCTATTGTTTTCCCATAAAACATAAGCAGCACTTTCGCGGTCCCCTGAGGAAGAAAGTTGCCCAACTGAGTTCGCGCGAGATGGAGATGCTCCAACTGATTGCCCAAGGCAGGGCCAACAATGGGACTGCGGCGGAACTCAACATCAGCGTTAAAACGGTCGAAAAACATCGGCAGAATCTCATGGCAAAGCTCAATATCCACGAGATCTCCGGTCTCACCCGCTATGCCATCGGCGTGGGAATCATCGAGAGCAGTGTCCAATTGACCATCCGCTAGCGCCGGTCCCGCACATGGGGGCTGTCCGTCTTTACACGTCAGTTCAGCATTGCGATTTCAACTCTCGCGTAGAGAAATCTGAAACGGCCCGAGTATCACAGCCCCTCTACCCGTTTTGCTCCGCAAAAACAAAACTCGCGCAAGTCGTTGGACTCACGCGAGATGAAATTGGAGGCGGGTGTGAGAATCGAACGCCTTACCCTCGATTTTGTTAGGGTTCTGAAACCTTATAAACAACAACTTACAGACTACTCAAGCACAATCCGGCTCTACTCGGTTACTGCACGTTCACCACACCTTTACTGGCAATTCTACTGGCAGTGCTGCCCATCCAGATACGGCAATCCTTCTGCTTATGCTTGTGACGAACGCGTTAAATCAGGGTGGACGAGTTTTTACACAGTACAGGGGATTGTCGTTTCAATCAGATCTGCCGCCGGGAGCGGGTAATGCGAATGCGCAGGATGCAAACCCGCCCTCCCCGTGGTCTTCATTCCCCAATGGTCAACAAGTTCCCGTTCCACTAACGGTTCCCGAACCCGGCACATGGGCGCTCGTTGCCATGGGAACCGGTCACGGCGCTTTCCTTCGTGGACGAAAACAAGTCCGCCGCTAGCACGGTTGTCTTCCAATTGTGGTCTTCCATGTCAGCCTATCGATCCAAACAGGCGTTCGGATTGCGTTCTTTAACCCGCAGCGCTCGCTGACCGACTATTTGCCCAACATTTTCGCAACAATAAAAATTACAATTGCACCGCCAAACCCTCCGCCTAAAAGAAGATAAATTAAAGAATATCCTGCAGCGGCAATAATTGGTGTGAACAATGCGATAATCATTGGCTAATCTCCCGTTCTTTGGCCAGCAATCATGGCCATACAGTTCTTACACAAGGCCACGACGTTGGGCCTGGTGGGTTCGTTTCGGTTGTTGTCAGCATAACCGCTTCTTACACCGGTCGTCGGCCCTGAATGACGTTGACTAGGATCATAATCACGGCAATCACCAGCAGGACGTGAATTAACCCGCCCATCGTGTAACTGGTCACCAGTCCCAGCAGCCACAGAATGATTAGCACTACGGCAATTGTGTACAACATATGATTCTCCTTTCCTTCTGCCTTGGTTTCACTGTCAGCTGGCGCGCCCTTTGCCCCCGCACCAGCCAGCAATGAGTTAACGTCTAGTTGTTACTGGGCACGGTCGGCTCGATGCTCATGTTGTTGACGACACTCTTCACGCCGTTGATGTCGGTGACGAGCTTGGTGACCAGGTCCTTTTCGGCAGCGTTCTTCGCCTTACCACCCAAGGTGACCACGCCCTCGGTCGTCGTGACCGTGGTGTTGAGTGGGCTGGTCGAGCGATGGGACAGCAAGGCCATCTTGACCTGAGCGGTGATGGACGCGTCATCGATTTTTTCGCCCATCGTTTCTCCCGACTTCTTCGAGGCCTTCGCCACCGTCATTTCGTTCTTTACGTCTTTGACGCCTTCGACGTCCTTGGCGTATTCGGTGGTCAATTCCTTTTGAGCTTGGCTGATGGCTTCGCCTCGCAGGGTCACAAAGCCATCTGTGACAGAAACGTCAGTCTGGCTGGCGCTGACGTTGCGATGAAACAACAGCGCGCCTTTCACTTTCATGCTGACCCATGTATCCGAGTTCTCAGCGGGGCGTTCGCCTTTGACTTCCAGGCGATTGTCCACGCTCTTGACGCCGGGCAGACCCGCCACGGTGTCCTGGGCCAGTGATTTGTGAGACTCCTCGGCGACCGTCCCCGTCAAGGCGACGACGCCATCGTTGGACTCGATCTTAATGTCATCGCCTTTGAGGTACGTTTTGAACACATAGGACTTCTTGGCGGATGATTTGATACGGGCGTCCATCTCGGACGCCTGCACGGACACGGAGGTGACTAACACAATAACCGCAACTGCCTTCAGCACCAATGAACACATTGCTCTCATTGTACTCCTTTCATTTCATTCCACCGAGGTTTGGATCGTAGTTTGCGAACGTTCACGGCAAAGCTGTTATTTCTCTCCTTTGCCTTTGAACGGTTCTTTCAGCACGGCTTTGACGCCGGAGATGCTCTGGGTCACGGCGTTGCGGACCGTGTCCAATGCGGTGGAGCTCACCTTCTCGGCGGCTTTCAATGCCCCATGGGCCGCGGCCGAAGCGGCGTCTTCTGCGCTCACGCCGATGCCTTTGGCGGATTGGATTGCCCCTTCCACCAAACCGGTTGCGGCGTGTTCGAGTTTACCGCCGACCGCGGCCGTGTGGTGGATCACCGCCCCGGCCGTATGGCCGATGGTGTCAATGGCTTCGCTACCGACGTGTTTGGTGCCGCGCAGCACGCCGACTACGGTTCCTTTCGCGGCATGCCCCAAGTGGGCGCCGACTTCTGCGGCGCCTTGGATCGCTCCGCCTGCAACGTGGCCAATGGCTTCGGTCGCCGACGTGCCCACCTTGCTAGCATCCTTGAGGGTTGTGGAGAGCGTGCTGCCGACTGTATCCGCCGTCACTTTGGCGATGTCACCGCCCCCTTTGACCGAGGTAACAATCCCATTTTTGACCGTTTCCATCATCCCTGGCTGTGTTGTCTTCATCTCTGTTTTCCTTTCAATTTGCCTTGGATTCCACTACCGGCTGGTGCACCCATTAAATCGTATGTGGTGGGCTGGCCCTACGCCATGAGGTAAAACCCTACCGTGAGTGATTGGAGGTGCTTCCCGAAAGCGGTTCCAGCCTTCGCTTCCAAGGCAGGAGAGGTTCCTCACTGCGATGCTCCCCCCAGGAAATTCAGCCAGGACGAGTTTTTAATCCTACGAGCACCCCG
The DNA here is from genome assembly GCA_003152315.1 of Verrucomicrobiota bacterium. Lineage (GTDB taxonomy): Bacteria > Verrucomicrobiota > Verrucomicrobiia > Palsa-1439 > Palsa-1439 > Palsa-1439. The sequence goes on along the minus strand of PLZV01000039.1, from coordinate 31,354 downwards.
AACACAATTAGATGAAGGAGCTGAAGCTCTTCTCGGCGGAGGTCAATTAGGCTTGAGAATTCGGATTTGGGTGCGTCAATTGTTCGGTCGTCTTCGTGTAGTTGATTACGGCGGAGCTAGCAACCGTGCGGTTAGGAATGGTAACAACGTCGCCGTTGGTCGTCCGCAAGCGAGTGTTGCGGATCCCGATGTGTTCCACCACTCCTTCGTAGGCGTCGATTTTTACCCGGTCACCCAAAAACAATGGTCGGTCAGCCAGAATGACGATGGAACCGAGGAGATTCGATAGGGTCTCCTGAGCGGCCAAGGCCACAGCCAAACCCGTAAGTCCCAAGCTGGCGAGGACTCCACCAACTTTGATCCCGTTATTTTCGGCTGTGACGAGAACTGCCGTGACAATGACAAAGATTCGAGCCGCCTTCGCCAGCAAATGCAGGATTTGGTGCTTACTATGCGGATCCCGCTGATGGAATCGCTCATGGGCAACCTCGAAGCCCAAATCGACGGCCTTCACCAGCGCATAGGTAACAGCAATGGCGACCAACATGCCGAAACCATGATCCAAATATTCCTGCATCCAGGCGGGTTTGTTCATCGGTTTGAGACCGATATGCAAGAGCATGATGAATACGGCCAGTTTGAGCGGCCTGCGCCACAACCTGAGCAGTCTGTCGGCGATTGCGGTCTGCTGGGCCTGCCCGACCCTCTTGAAATGTCGGGACATCAACACATCGGCCAGCTTCGATAAGAACACGGCGGCGATCACGTATCCGAAAAACACTAGGTAATGCCACACTTGATTTCCCCAAAGTTCCCAGTACAACCAAGGGAGATCGATCAAACCGCTTGTGACTTGTTGGGCCGTATTGGTATCCATTGGAAAGAATATAAAGCAGCGACGGGCACAGACAAGCCCGCTTTGTGATGCGGGAAAACTCAGGCGCGACTTGCCTCACATGACGGGAGGCTGCTTGGGGGCTATAGGTGCCACCGAGCAGGATTAGTGTGTGCCGCATCCGGGGCGCTTCTCATGGCACCAGCCGCACGCGGTAGTAGCGGGCGGGGGCGTTGGTCGCGCCACCAACATCGACGTAGTTGGTCGTCGTGCCGACGGAGTTGGTGACGGTGAAAATGGCGGCGAAGTTATTGGTATTGTAGCTGCCGTTCGCGCCGCCAACAGTCGCTTGCAACGCGTTGGTTGAGCCAACCGACGTCTGCCAGGTGATGAGAATGTCGTTGCCCTGCTCCGCGATGCCGGTGATTTGGAAGGCAACAGGCGACGGCGCAAGTAGATTAATCAGATTATTGCCGGTTGGAGAACCCCAGCCGGTACAGAGGTCGTAACCGGAGACGGCAAAAAAACGGGTGGGACTGTGGCTGTTGGGGTTACCGCCGGTCGTGATGTCGTGAAAGCCGGAACCGTAGGTCGATCCTTTGCCAATCGCATAAATGGCCGGGTTGATAAAGCCAACTGTTGGCTGGCCATTGAGCGCCGCCTGTTGATTGACCAACGCCGTGAAGCCAGCCCACAGAGGTGCTGCAATGCTTGTGCCCCACCACCAATTACTTGATCCATTGTCCCATATAACCCAGGCGTCGTACGCAACCATCGCCACATCCGGAACATTCCGCATAATGGTGGAACCGTGATTGACACTCATGCTGACCCCTTGCTGCCAACTTGGAATGGAAACGTTCCCCAAGTAGTTGGTGCTGATGCCCCCGCCGCTGCCATTAGTGCCGTTTCCGTTGTTCCAGGTGGTTTCTGATGCCCATGGTCCGGCCGGACCGGTTGTTGTCAGCATGGTTCCGCCGACAAGCGTAACATTGGCGTCGTCCGTCCATTGCGGGACTCCGTTATAAAATGCCAGGTAGTCCCCCGAGCATTGGAAAAACGATTGCCCCTGCGTTTGAAATTCCTGATAAATCGGTTCTGCATTCGGGTCATCATAGTCAAATAGCCAAGAGCAATTGAGTTGTTTGGCGACATTGTCCTCTTGCATCCGTTTCAGAATGTCCACCCAGTAGTAGCAGCAATTGGGCGACTCATAGACAACTACTTTGGAAAGTCCCGGTGCCATCGAGATCGCCATCTCGATGTCCAGCGACACCTCCCCGACCCAGTTCGCATTGCCATCGGGAGTCCCGCTGAATCCATCCACCAACACATTCGTCACGGTGACGTTCGGCAGCCCGGCCTGGGTCTCGTAGGCCGTTATGTCATTGGTGTAATAGCCATCCAGCTCAAGAAGTCCAACTATCTGTCCGGAGCCGGTGAGCGAGACACCCGGAACATAGGCAACCCGAAAATCATTTCCCCAATACGCGTTGCCTGGACCCGACCCCGTGCCTGAAGCGGCGCTTGCTACCTTATCGGACGGAGTTCCTCTCGCCCCTCCTGGATGCGGAACGATGAAGTTGTTGAGGCCGCTGATGTACAGGAGTGGAACGGACAAGTCAATCGATGGTTCAACATCCGGCGCATAAAACGTACGGGCTTCCGTCGGATGTTGATAAACCCGCATTGTTACATGGAGGATTTTCTCGATGTCGGCGACGGCTCCATTCACATCCACCAGCGTGCGGTCTGAATGCGTGCCGGTCACCGTGAGGCCGTTCGTGTCCGCGTAAGCGATGACCGCTTGATAGTCCTGCTCTGTCGGACCAAACATTTGCGCGAATTGATTCGGTGTCAGCCAGTGATGATACTGGGGGCTTGATGGATCGTAGAGTTGCTCCAGCAGGTTGGTGAGTGCTCCCGTGTTTCGCAGCGGCAATCCGATCACCAAATATAGATTTGTTGAGCCGGAAAGCCTGCCTATCGGCTGCAAGAGCAAGTCGGTCACAGCTCTTGGTATGTGGCCGTTTAACAGCTGTCCTTCCGCCGCGTTTGCAACGGTCGTGAAGAGAAGTAACAACGAACCGCAAGAAATCGTTAATAACGCTTCGAGAATCGGTAGTTTGCCCGCTGCCAACAACTCCCGCTTCTTCATAGGGTGCCTCATGAGTCGATTCGCAACGAATTCCCAGCTTCGTACAGACTGGACACTTGGGGCCAAGAAGCGGCCCCACAATCAGGGTGTAGTTTGGCTTATACGCCTGTGAGTATCGGGACTGCAAGGCGTTTCATCTGAAGATCCCGCAAGGGAGAAACTGGGTCGGAGTTGGTCTGGCCACCATCAGCGAAACTCGGGCACACCAGAGTAGAATGAGCCGGTCCATGCGGTTGGCGAACTTCTGGGGAGTGGAGCACCAGCCATTCCGTGCGCGGGTCGGCGGGCGGAGATACCAGATGCTCGAAGGTACCTGCAGTTGAGGATTTGTGGCGAGTCGGGCCCACGCCATCATCTTTCACGGTCAGAGTCTATTGTACCGAATTCCCCAACTTGGGAGGTGGCGGCGGGGCGTTCGTCGGGGTAATCTCAACGATCTGCATACAGTTCAGATAGCCACCAACTGTGGAGTCACTGTTCGTTCCCTGGAACTTGATGTACATGATGCCGTTGTTCTGCGGCGAGATCCGGCCAATGGTGGCTACCTTGGTCAAATTGTGGGCCCCAGGGTTGCCGGGACTCTGTACATAGAGACTGATCGAAGTGACCACCCTCGAATAACTTGCGTCACTGCAAATGGAGTAGGTCGTGTAATCACTAGCGCTGTATTTATGCGATCCGAAGAAGGTCAGCGAGTAAACTTTCGTCGGATCCAGCCCTTGAATTTGGAAAGTTGAATTGACATAATAGTCATACACGGCTTCATTGATGCCCAAGTAGCCGAGCGCGTTTGCGTCAATGACGCAGGCGCTAGGATTCTGAATCGCTCCTGAAGGACCGTTGTAATAGTCCGTTCCGGCTGTGGAGTCAAATCCCAGACTCATGGTCGTCACCCCGCCGGCGGCGTTCGTCAGGGGGCTATTAAGAGCGCCCGCCCAAACGCTATTCCAGAAATTCCCCTTTATATCCGGACTCGGCGTGTTGGTACCGCGGTAGCTCTGGTTGTTCCCAAAATCGAGTAAGATGGTACTGCTCGGCGGCGGTTGCGGCACCTCCGAAACCATCACCTTGCCAGAAAGCGTCGCCATCGGAATGACCGCGCAACTGAAGATGACCGTCAATCTGACGACGCGATTCATTTCCACACCTTTATGAAATTTGGCTGTTGTGCCATTGACCGAGATTTCCCATGTGACATACGCCCCGCGACCAACGCGTGACAGTCAGTCTTATTGACCGGCATTTTATCCTCTCTGACAGTGCTATCAAGCCTCTTTGCGGCTCCAAGACCCGCTTCCTGACTCCCGGGGAGACGGTCGTTGCCATCAGTCCTGCTCCGCCCCGATTTTCGAACGGACACAGACAGAGCGTCGCCGCCAGCACTTCTTCCCGCAATTTCCATTCGTCGGGCCTCAGCCCGGCAGCGGTGTGGGCAACCTCAGCCGCCCAATCCTTTCCAGAATGGTCCGGAACAATTCCTGTGGGATCGTCGCGAGTGCTGCTCGCCACGAGCGGCTTGGGTTGTTGTTTCGTTGCCGTTTCGTTCTCACCGCTGCGCTCCTCATGCCGAATTCCTACGGCGAGATGGGGATGATGGGCGAGTTGGGGCGTTCGCCGCTCAGCACTTTTGAGCCTTCGGCGGTCAGACGCAAATACCAGTCCGCTGGCATCCCGTCGTAGGTGACGAAGTATCCTTGTGTCAGCGGCGTGTTGCTGACTTTGAAGATGGCGGTGACCGACAAAACGGTCAGCAATCAAAGGCGTCTTCCAGATCCGAAAATATGTCGGACTAGGTATCGGGGGCAATCTATCGATATCTCGCATTGCCTGATGGAAAACCCCGACGGTTGCGAGAATGCGTCACGTGTCGGTTCTAGCGTCTTTTGTCGTCATCCCGATCGCCGTAGCTTCGAGAATCCCCGAAAACGGATTTAAGAATTTCCGGGACGGTGAACTGGCGGCAGGTTCGGCGGGAAACGGGTCGACGGGCTATTACCCGATTGCTCGACTCGGCTTGTTAAGAAGCGGGTGAGGCAACGTCTGGGAAAGAAGCGTGGGTATGCGTCTCCGAGCAGCGCCAAAACCTTAGTTGGAGGATGTACAATGGGATCATCAGCAGTTGCAGTTTGCGAGTGCGGTTTCGAGAAGTCCTTCCTGATTGGGGAAGGAATGAACAACTTTAAGAATTTCTGTAGATTTCCCGCTTACTGTAAAGACTGCCATCAAATGAGCATCATCAACATTCTTGCCGATATTGTCGCGAGTGTTTCCAGTCATTTTAAATCACATCCTCTCGCCGACGAAGCGGTCTGTTCCTCGCCAAGGAGTTCGCAAACGGCACGGATCAGTTGGCTGGCGATTACCGGTTTCGTGAGCAACTTGTCAACCCCGTCGAGATACGCCTTGGGAACCGAGTCGAGGTTCATGGCCGTGAGACCAATGACCTTCGCGTTCGGGCTAAGTTCCCTTACGAACGTGAGCGTCTCGCCACCATTGAGTTGCGGCATGCTGTAATCGAGCACCACGATGCGGATGTCACCTGCGGCATAGCGGAGCGTCTCCAATCCCTTGGGCCCCGAAGACGAAGTCAGCACATTGAAGCCACGCTTGCCCAGCAAGGATTGGACGGTGTGGAGCAGCAGGGGGTCGTCATCAATGACCAGGACGGTGAATTTCGGTTCGCCCCCGTCATTGGAAGGGCGCTCCGGGAGTCTTTCCCGTTGGTCCAGGCCACGATCGCTGAATAATGCGAGTGCTGCGGTGAAGATGCGCATATGCTTCTTTCCTCAATCGACCATCAATTCAAATGGCAAACAGTGATAAATGGGCAGGTTTCGTGCCCAATTGGCAAGCTGAATGCTCATTCTAAGGCGTGACTCCCGGTAGTTTCCCTAAAAAAGAATGTATTCTCGCTATCGACGACGAGGAAGGATTCTTAGACATCCTCAAGATGACGTTGGCAAGTCAGGGCTACCTGGTCCACACCGCTTCCAGTCCGAGTGAAGCCATCAAACTGTATGGGGAACGCTGGCGGGAGATTAGCATGGTTTTGTTGGACCACTTGCTACCCGAAATGTCAGGCGACTCGGTCTTCGAGAACCTGCAACGTCTGAATCCAGACGTGCGGGTGGTTCTATTGACAGCCTGCGAAGAATCTGTAGCAGATGAAATGCTCAAGAAAGGTTTGCGGGGCTACCTACAGAAGCCGTTTGACTTTCCAGACCTCGCCCGAAAAATCCGGGACGCCATCAATACCCCCGTAGTTGCTGGCTCGGCGTCCCAATGGACTGCCTGATCTGCTCGTCCTGTTGAAATGCTGCATAGGCTGGGATCTCCATCAACGATTTGCGAACACGCTGTTCAAACTCTTCGCAGCAGGTGACAATATCGATGTCGAAAGTATTGTCTCTTCGGCCTTCGACTTCAACCCAGGCGTCCTTATGGTGGTAGGGACACCGCATCTGGGAAACGGTTGTCGTATAATTCCGTCTAATTTGTTCGACCGTCGTATCGAATTGCGCACCCAATCCAAACCTCCCATAATTTGGACCCTATCGACGGGAACAGGGCATAAGACATGCAGCCACTCGCCAGTTGCTGCGGACGATTCCCAGTAACAAATAAGGGTTGGTCTGTCGAGATAATTCCCGCCAAACGCAGGGCAAATCGGGAGATAGCCACTCTGTCCGGTGGGACGGCGTGCCAAGACATCAGCAGTAGGCACTGCGCGGCTTCCCCGCGAGCGGTACCGGAGGCTTCTGTCGTATCTCCCGGTTCCCTCGTCCCCACTATTTCAATGCACCCGTCGCCTGCCTGTCGCGTTCCATAGCCTTCTTCCCTTTTCGATATAACACAAAGAGGGCCACGCCGATGATAGCCGCGACAGTTAGCATCACCGCAAGGCGGTCGTCAGCGTCGACGGAATTGAACATATAGACAATCAATCCGACCACCAGTCCGACCGCCAATAAACCTATTCCGATTCTCACGCCGTCCCCCACGCCACTCCTGACAGCAACGGCGGGGACTGTCGGGGCAACCGCTGAGGGTGCGCCGCAATGAGGGCATAACGACGCTCTCTTGGAAATTTGATGCCCGCAATCCGAGCAACTATGTAACAGGTCGCTCATACTACCTACTCCATCCGCTCTCTATCATTGCGGCAAAGGCAAGTCGAGCCATTCCGCCAAAGTTCCCGCCGCCGGATCTCCATCCTGAACTCGCCGCCGCTACGCCGCCATTGCCCCGAATCCCTGGCGACGGTTCCGTGCCGTTCGCTCCTCTTCGTCCATGATTGTCGCTGTTTCTGAAAACGGGCCGGGTATCAAAACGGGTATCAAACAGCCATTCCGCAGAAGTTCTCTAGAAACAATAACTCACGCAACTCGTTGGAGTTGTGGGAGATGAAATTGGAGGCGGGTGTGAGAATCGAACTCACGATAGGAGTTTTGCAGGCTGGAAAACCCGTATTTTGTCATTAGCCAACTTTAGCAGTGTTTGCACGAAACATGTTGATTTTCAAGCTGTTGGGAAAGAAGCGCAAACGCGAGCAATTCTTGGAACAGTCCGAAATCTGGAGCACAAGTGGTATCCACTTTTTCATGCGCCTGCCGCCATTTTGGAGCCATAGGTTTGTCCTTTTTCACGGATCGGGAAGCGTACTCGCTTGGCTTGACGAAGCAAGTGCTCGGGCAGCACGTCGCCATACGTCCGCGCAATGATCGCCGGACCGGTCTTATCCCCAATCAACGCGGCGATCTCAGTGTCAGGCAGTCCAGATTCGCGACATTTTGTTACGAAGAAACTACGCAACCCGTGGAGAGTTACGTATCGCGTTTTCGATGAACGGCAGAAGCGACGTAACTTGTCCAAGCCGAGAAACGATGGAGAAGAGCGCAGCCGCGAGTCAGTCCACCGAGTCGTGAACGCGGCATCGGTTGTTGTTTCGGTGCCGTTTCGTCCCACGGCTGCGCTGATCATTCTTCAGGTTCGTTGTACAATTGTTCTGGCCATCATTGCGGCGAGCGAATCCGGTAGTACCGCGCTGGTCTGTTGGTGGTCGCGCCCACATCCCAAAAGTTCGTCGTGGTGGTCGTGACGACGATATTGGTCAGGTCGGTGAAGCCATTGGTCGAGAAACTGCCCTTGGCTCCCATACCCGCGCTGACCTGGACGATGTTGTTGGTTCCACTGGTGTTCCACGTGATCAACAGGTCCTTGGCGTTGGTGAGCACGATCGACGTAATCTGAAACGCGGTCACGGGCGAAGCAGTTCCATTTAGTTCAACTCGAAAACCGCTTGGATTGCCCCCATTGGCAACATAGTTGGTCACGTCAAATTCAATGGCATTAACCCCGCTGATGTAATGACCATTCGGCAGCGAGAAAGTGTGCAGGTTGAAAGTGGACGGAATATATGAATACCCTATATCGAAGCCGTTGATTCTGACGGCAGTGATAGCGTTGTCTACCGCAAGCTGACCGGAGATAGACGCTGTAGTAATATCGAAGCTGGTCAGGTCGAACGTCGTCCTGTAAGTATAGATTCCCACAGGATCTTGTAGAAATCCAGCATACATTGCTTGCGGGGATATCCACTTGGATGTCGCGGTATCTTGACTCCCGTACGGAAACGGATATGACCCGCTCTCCGTGACAAATGGAGAAATGGCTCCGTCAACACCGGCAATAATAGAGTAATGCTGGTCGTTCGCCCCGTCCGCAGTCAATGTGGCCGGACTTCCATTGGAGTTGTTGGCAGAAACGCCAGTATTAAAGAGTGTTGGAATCGGTGCGGCACTCTGCGCCGTTACTCGTCCAGCCAGAATCAAGCCGAGACCGGATATCAGCGCGGGCAGGAGGAACAGATGTTTAATGCACGTTCTCGTCGGTCGATTCTTTCAATCAGGCTATTTTCACCCGACATTTCCCATATGACGTACGCCCCACGACCGTCTTGGTATGCCTCACGCCTGACCAGTTGCCAGCATGCCACGTCCGACATTGATTTCAAACCAATTTCCTGCCTGAACCCGCCTTGATTTAGTGGACGGCGGCAACCACCGTGGCATCAAAGCATGAACAACCCAAAATCGCCAGCTAAACCGAATCAACCCCAGCTCTATATACTCAACCCGGTCAAAACCGACCCAAGATTCCGTTCACGCCTGAATTCTGCCGCATGGCTGACTTGCGAATTCTTACCGGCATGACGCGGGGCATGGGCTACCTGCTTATGAACGATGGCAAGATTCGGACAGTTAGCTTGCGGCGTCCCGGTCAAAGCTTCAGCGTCCGACTGGTTGATGTGGCCAGCGTTCGAGCGTACTTGAACCCCCTGTCGGAAAAGGAACCAACAACGAAGGACGAGTCCGATGAATAAACTCCTTGCGGATGACTACAACCGGCAGGCAACAGCTTCGGCAAGAATCAGGATTGAAAGCCAGCTATGGCACCAACCGCTCGCGGTAGTAGCGGGTGGGGAAGTTGGTGGTGGCGAGGTCAGGGCCGTGTTATAATGAGGAAGAGCGCAGCGGGGGATTGTTCACCGAGTCGTGAACGAGGCATCGGTTGTTCTTTCGTTGCCGTTTCGTCCTCACGGCTGCGCTCCCGATTCTGAATGCTCACGGCGTAATATCAAGCCGATAGAACCTTTGCGGGGCCAAAGCCCCACCGAAGTTGGTGAGCGTCAGAACACCGCCGATGCTGTTGGTCACCGACGCGCCCGGGACATTCGACCAGTTGGTAGGGTTCAGTGAACTGCTAAATTGCAGTTGATACGTCTCACCGGCTACCGAGGGGATGGTAAGCACGACATTCGTGCCCGATAACTGGATTTTAGTAATCTGATTCGTTGGAAAGGGTGGCTGGCTGACTGCCCCCAGCGTAAGACTGAACACTGTGCCATTGCCGTTCGTGCCACCAGCCGAGGCCGGCCCATATAGGGTACTTCCTGATAAAACCAAGCCCTCAACCGGGTTGGCCCCGTCCCTGTTGTTGCCGTTGGCATCGGTTGCCGTGAAACTATAGAGATTCGTAAAACCCAGGCCATTGATGTTGATGGCGAATGGGTTGCCGTTGCCCGAATCGCCCCCCAGATCGAACGTCCCATACAGGATGTTGCCCGATAATATCAAAGGACCTTCCGGCAGAGCATTGTCGTAGTCTTCCGGAAAACTAAATAAACTCGCAAAGCTCAGGCCATTGGTGTTGATGGAGAACAATGTGCCAGCGCCCGACCTGCCGCCGACCTGCGTCGTTCCATACAGGATAGTTCCCGATAAACTCAAAGGATTCGGCCCAATCCCGTCACTATTGGTAGAAGGAAAACCAACAGAGACTGATGTAAAATCATGCAGTGTCGTAAATCCCGTGCCATTGGTTTTGACGGCGAAAATCGTGCCATTGCCGTTCGTGCCGCCATCAAACGCCGCCCCATACAGTGTGTTGCCCGACAAAACTGAAATACTAGGCCCAATTCCATCGCTGTTGTTGCCGTTAGCATTCGTTGCCATGAAAGTATACAGGGCCGTAAAATCCGTACCATTGGTTTTGACGGAAAAGAACGTGCCATTGCCGTTCGTGCCACCACCACTAGCCGTCCCATACAGAATGTTGCCCGACAAAATAGGAGCACCAGGCCCAACTCCGTCGCTGTTGTTGCCATTGATATCCGCTGCCGCGAACGTATGCAGGTTCGTGAAGGTTTGCGCCGTCACCCGTCCCGCCACAACCAACAGGACAATGACCATTGGAATGCGAAGGATCTTCATGGCTTCTCCTTTTCCGTTTTTATCGACTCCAAGTTCTTTTGAATTGATAATCCACCGTCCTACTCATGCTGAATTCCTATGGCGTTATATCGAACCGATAGAACCCTTGCGGCTGGGACGCTCCGCCAAAATTGGTCAACGTCAGTAGAGCCCCGATGCTGTTGGTGACCGATACAGGGAGATCGACCCAGTTGGTGGGGTTCATCGAGCTACTAAATTGCAATTGATAGGTCTCGCCAGCTATGGACGGGAGGGAAACGATGATGTTCGTGGCTGCAACCTGGACGTTGGTGATTTGATTGATCGGATAGGGCGGAGCGATGAGAGCGACAGGGTTGGGGGGAACTATCAGTTTGAACACGGTGCCCTCGCCGTTCGTCCCGCCACCGCTGGTCGTTCCGTAGAAATTCCCGTCATTGCCCTGCACCAATCCGGCAGTTGGATTGCTTCCATCGTTGGGGGAGCTACCAAACGAGTAAAGGTTCGTGTAGGTGCCGCTGGGACTGATCCGAAATAGGGTGCCCCGGTTGAGATTCCCGCCATACTCGGTCGTCCCATAGAAATTCCCGTCGCTGCCCTGCACTAGTCCGCCATATGGAACGGATCCGTCGGTGGGGAAACTGGGAAAGGAGTGAAGAATCGTTTCGCTGCCACTGGGACTGATCCGAAAGACGGTGCCCCACCGGTCATTTTCCTGCCCAATCGTCCCGCCGCCGGAGGTCGTGCCGTAGAAATTGCCATCCCTGCCCTGCACTAGCCCGGCTTGCGGATTGCCCCCATCAGTGAGGGAACTGCCAAACGAGTAAAGACTGGACTCCGTCTGTGCGTTGGCGTGGAAAGTTCGACCCGCCAGAATGACCAGCACAATGACCAATGGAATGCGAAGGATCTTCATGATGTTTCTCTTCTTCTCTGTTTGTCGCTGCTCCTGCTCAATTCGCCGGCGGTATGGCACACGTCACTTTGCTCCCGCCTAGGTTACCGTGAACGTCTCGCCGCCAATCGTGATGGAACCGGTAACCGCCGTGGTGTTGGTGTTGGCCGCGACGGTGTAACTGACCGTTCCCTTGCCAGTGCCACTAGCGCCACTTGTGATCGTAATAAACGGATCGTTGCTGACAGCGGTCCAGTCACAGTCGCTGAAGTTGGGGTTAACTCTTACAGTCTTGGCTCTGCCGGTGGCCTTCAATTTGGCGGCCTTGGGGCTCAGCTTGAAGGTGCATCCTCCCGGCGCCTGATTGACGGTGAACGTCTGCCCCGCTATCGTCATCGTGCCGATCAGGGGTGTGGTGTTGGTGTTGCCGGGGACGGTGTACTGGACCTTGCCGTTGCCCGTGCCGCTGCTGCCGGAGGTGATCGTGATGAAGGGATCGTTACTCACGGCGATCCATGAGCAGTCGGTGCCTGTGACCCTTACGCTCACGTTTTTCGATCCGCCCTTGGCCAGGAGGTTGACATCCGTCGCGCCCAGTGTGTACGTGCAAGGTCCGGAGCCGCCATCGCCACCGCCGACAGCGAGCTTGAACACGGTGCCACCGCCGCTAGTCCCAATGCCAGGCTGATAGGCAAATCAAACCGCCTCGGGCCAGCGCTACCTGGATTCAGAAACAATATGCCATTCTTGGGAACTGCCGATGGTCGATGCGAATGACCGCTGATGATGACGGCGCAACCAGCAGCGGGAGCACCAGAGAGGTCATCGATGTTGTGTATGACGTAAATACGAACCCCGCCAAATTCCACTGTTCGGGTCTGGGGCAACTCTTGAGCCCAGATGCCATCGTCGACATTTCCCCGAATCGCCACGATAGGTGCAATCTTGCGGACTTCATCGAATATCTCTGGTTTGCCTACATCGCCTGCATGGATGATCAATTCGGAGCCTTGAAGCGCATCGACGGCTTCGGGACGCAGCAGCCCGTGCGTATCAGAAATGACGCCGATGACGTGGGGCTGGTTCATGCGTTGGGATCCCTACGATAGCCAAGTAGGCAGCCGGTCGAGTTCAACCTCACGGTTACAAGTTCTGCTGCATGATGGTTGCGCGCTCTCCCGTCGGACGGATATTTGGATGGCTACCGCGCAGTCGTCGTTAACTCACGGACCGGTGATCTTGAGCGAGTTGAAGAAGCAGTCGTTATTCGGGCTGGTACCGGCGCTGAAGTTAAATATAGCGATGCTGTTGATGCCACTGCCCGCTGTGCCGCTGAGTGTGCCGTTGTATGAGTTGGTCGTGCCGCTGCTGTTGTTAATCACCTGCAACGAGTATGTATCAGCCGCCGTCAGGGTGAACACGAACCGCAGCCCCGTGTCCGTAAAGAAAATACCGCTGTCCTGCTGGCCGGCGTTGTCGTAGATTTGGTAATCGTTGCCGCCGCCGAAGAAGATAAATTGAAGACGCGCCCCGGTATCGTAATCGAACGGGCCGTCCGTCGCGTCGCCGCTGCGAAGCACAAATCCAACATAGCGACCGCTGTCAATGTAGCCATTGTCCATGCTGAGCGACAGAGATTGGTCCACCTGCAGCGGCCCGTAGGCAAACGATCGATACGCGGCCGCATAGTTACCCTTGTTGGCGTAAATCCCCCATGATTTCCCATTCACGTCAATCCCCGGTCCGCCGCCGCCCCCGTTGTTGGTGGACGAGCCAATGTAGAATCCGTTCCACTGGCTGTTAATCGCGCCGATCCCCGTGAACACCCACGGACCAAAGCCTGTCCCGCCATTGTCGCCGTAGAATCAGCCACCAGCGTAAACCGGATCAGCCGCGCTATCGGACGGCGGAGGAGCCGTGATCTTGACCCGATAATACCGTGAAGGCGCATTGGTCGCCCCGTTGACATCAAGGTAGTTGGTGCTGACGAACCCGCTCCCTGGCGGGACGATCAGCGTGCTGAGGTTGGCAAAGTTGGTGGAGTACGCGCCGCCGGCACCGCCCTGGCTGACCTGCACCACATTGGTCGTGCCGCCAGCCGTTTCCCAGGTGATCAGGATGTTCTTGTTCGTACGGGCGACGCTCGTGATCGTAAACGGCACCGGCGTGGGTTTAACGACATCCAAAGCGACCAGGGCATTGATCAGATTGCTGCCGGTCGGTGTGCCCCAGCCGGTACAGAGATCGTAGCCGGGCACGGCGAAAAACCGGGTAGGACTGCTGGTGTTGGTGTTGTTGCCGGTTGTGATGTCGTGTAACGCCGCACCGTACGTCGGGTTGGTGCCAATCGTGTAAATGAGCGGGTTGATCAGGCCGAGCGGCGGCCGACCGTTAGCTGCGGCCTGCTGATTGGCCAGGGCGATGAAACCCGCCCACATGGGCGCGGAAATGCTGGTACCGAAGTAAATCGCGCCCACCCCATCGTTAGCTATGGCCCAGCAGTCGGCAGCGATCATGGAAACGTCGGGGACATTGCGGCTGTATGTCGACCCTTGATTGCTGGCCATGCTGACCCCTTGTTGCCAAGACGGAATCGCGTACACCGTGCTGATCCCGCCGCTACCGCTCTGCCAAGTGGTTTCGGACGACCATGGCCCGCCGTTCGTGCTTGTCGTCAACACCGTCTCGCCGACGGAAGTCACCAGGGGATCGTCCGCCGGCGTATTGATGGCTCCAGGATAAGCGCCCGAGTCGCCGCATGCCTCAAAGAACGATTGTCCCTGTGCGGCGTACTGCTGGAAGATCTGTTCCGTGGTTGCGTCGATAGTGTAGCCCCAGGAACTGCTGATTTGCTTCGCTAGATTGTCCGTCGCGATTTGGTTCAGGATATCGTCGGGATTGGAATTGCCCTCGTATACGAGCACCTTGGACAAACCGGGTGCCATAGAGATGACGATTTCAATGTCCAGGGCCACCTCGTCATTGCCCGACCCCGGGCTGCCATCGAATCCATCGATTAGCACGTTCGTCAAGGTTACGTTGGGCAGCCCGGCCAGCCCCTCATAGTTGGTAATGTCGCTGTCGTAGTAACCATCCAACTCAAACAATGCGACCGACTGCCCGGTACCCGTGAGAGTCACCCCCGGTGCATAGGCATGACGGTAATCGCTCCCGATGAACCAGCCGCCCGGTCCCGTGCCGGTCGCATAAGGCTGCGCTTGGGCGGATGAAACTGCCACGTGATGACCCATGGGGTGTGGCAGCGAGTAATTATTCAACCCCTTGATGCTCAGTACCGGAACGGTAAGGTCAATCGAAGGGTCCGTGTCGAGTGCGAAAAACGTTCGGGCTTCCGTGGGATGCTGATACGTTCGCATAGTGACATGAAACACGCGTTCGATGTCGGCGACTGATCCATTAATGTCGACCAGCGTGCGATTGCGATGCGTGCCGGTCACAATAAACCCATTGGCCTTCGCGAACACGACAACGGCCAGGTAGTCCTGTTCCTTCGGCCCAAACTGTTGCGCGAACTGTTCGGGAGTGAGGTATCGATGGGATTGGGGACTGCTGGGATCGTTGAGGTGTTGTAGGAGATTGGTTAAAGCAATCCCTGATTGCGCAATGGCAGCCCGATAATCAGATCCAATCGGTCTGTGGCCGCAAGGCGTCCGAAAGGTTGCAGGCTCATTGCCGCTGCGGGCAAATGACGATGAATGACCTGAGCGCCGATTGCCGCAGGGCTGGCCGAGGCGAAGAGGAGCACGGCAATTGCGATACAAAACCTGCCCATAGAAAAATGAAGGGCGGCAGTTGAGCGACCCCAAAAAAACTGCCTCGCATGAGCGAGACAATAGCACCCCCCGCTGTTTGATTCAATAGCCGTTGCGGGTGACCGGCCCACTGTTTTCGAGCCATGGTTTGTGTCCGAGGCTGTTTTTTAGCAGTTCGAGATTCAGGCCTCCTCATCCTCATCGGTGCCTTCGAATCGAACTGCCGGGGCTTGAATACCTATCGAGGTATGTCGCTCAGCTTCTGGTGCCCGCTTTGTCGGCGGCTACGGCACCAGCCGCACGTGATAGTTGAAGTTGGAGAACTTGGTGGCGTTCTCGGCGGATTTCCTAGACGCGAATCAGAAATGTTTCAAATTGTGCTATGAGCATTTGGTTGTACATTGACTTGCAACGGCTGAGCAGCAGGTTCTGACAAAATGCGCTCCTAACAAGGCCGCATGGGGATGAACCTCCAAATGCTGCGATTGCCGTTGCCTTTGTTTTTGGCGCTGTTCCCCATCCCGCCGATCCTGCAAGATGTAAAGCGGATTGGGTTTTCGTTTCTTACGGCACCAGTCGCACGCGGTAGAAGCGGAAACGCCACGGTATCGCCATTCTCATATGAACCGTCCTCGAGATTGGTAACTAGCGCCGTTTCAGGCTTCCGAATAATCTAGCCGCGGCACAATCGGCACGCGACGATGAATGGCGCAAACGAGCCGAAACAATTTCACCCGCCACCACATCTTGAACGACGGATGAAAGTTTCCCGCCAGGATCGAGGTCACCGCCGGCACGATACCGAACCGTCCTTCTGGATGCATCAGCACTTCAAAGGAACGGTTGTCGTAGTACATCGAAATCATCTCCCGATACACTTCCATGTACCGATACACGTCGCGGGAATAGCGCCGTTGCTCGGCCACTGTCAGTCCGCGTTTTCTTGCCTCCGCCTGCTGAATCAATCCGGCAGCAATTTGACCTGACTTCGTCGCAATGTGTACTCCCGACGAGAAAATCGGGTCGATAAATCCCGCCGCGTCTCCCACCATGATGGCGCGGTCGATCGCCATTTGCTCGTGGTGATAGCTGTAGTCGCTTGTCTTGTAAAACTGCCCAATCTGTTTCGCCCCGTTCATTCGACGCGTCAATTCGCTGCTCGAAGCCACGGTCTTTGCGAACCACTCCTCCGCCGTACCGCCCGACCTCTTCAAGTCCTCCAGTGTCCGCACCATGCCAACCGACATCTTTCCTTCCGCCAACGGTATCAACCAAAACCAGCCATCCTCCAACCGCACAATCGTGATGTGTCCCTCTGCGTCACCTGGGTTGCGGTACACACCTTTGAAATGTGCGTACACCGCGATGCGTTTGGTGAGATTCATCGGTTTCTTCGCAAACCCCAGGGTTCGTCCCAAAAAAGAATCGCGCCCACTCGCGTCGATTAACCAGCGCCCACGCACTTCCCCCTGTTCCAGCCTTACGCACCACTCGTCTCCATCTCGCGTTATGACCTTGGCGGCACAGCCCTGGCGCACTTCGCACCCGCAACTGGCCGCGTGGTCGAGTAACACATGATCGAATTTCGCCCGCTCCACCTGGAAGGTCTCGCCGTACCCGGCTACCAGGCCGCGAGCGAACCAAAATCGCTGCCAACGGGAACCATTGGCAACAACGAACTCCGCGCCATATTTTCGTTGGAACCCGGCCCCATCGATTTTCGCCCATGCGCCACTGTCCTTCAATACGTCGTTACCAAAGGGGAGCAACGATTCCCCAATGTGAAATCGCGGAAACATCTCGCGCTCCAACAGCAATACCCGCTGCCCAGCTTTGCCCAGGAATGCACCGGCGGTGCTGCCGCCCGGCCCGCCCCCAATAATAATGGTATCGTAAAAAGATGTCGCATTCATTATACGAAATTCTACCCCGAAGATGGGAAAAGCTCACGATAATCGCGTCGAATTTGAGCGTACGACTTTTTACACCATACAGGGGTTGCTGACGTTAACGACTCTCCTCAATCCCGCACGTCGTCAGCCAGCAGGCTGATTGACGCCGTCGCGATCCAATTACTGCCAGGCGCTCGACCAGAAACCGCGCGCCGTCCTCTCGCGCCGGTGTTTCGTAAGTGCGTTTAATATGAATCAGGATGACATCTCCACCTCACGGCTTAGGTTCGGCAATCGTCACCAGCACGGCACTTTCCTCCAGCGCCTCAACCTCATGCGGAATGTCCTTTTCCAGCGACAGCATCCCGTGACTGTGTAATGTCCGCGATTCGTGTTCCGTCTTGACGCATACGGCACCGATCAAAACGCAAATCGTCACCGGTCCTTGCGCCTTGTGCTTACTCAATGCCGCTCCTTTCTGCAGACCCACCAATACGACGCTCAAGTGTGGCTCCTTGAGCAGCGTGACCGCGTTGCGGTGCCGCGCGCTCCACTCAGGGTCCTCTTTTAATTGAGTGAACTCCTCGTCCAGATTGAAGAACAGCTGTGGCCCCGCCAGTCGTCGTTTCCCGCTATCGTACCGCTTATACACATGCATGGCATCCTCCTTTGGTTCTGATTCACTCTACTTTTTCCAGCCAACTCGTAAAGCCGCTGCTCGTTCACTGGTGTACCTGCTGGTCTGCAACTTGACGGCAGACGGCACCGAGTACGTCCATTCAGGATTCTTGTACATCTGCTTTTCGTCGCAGTAAAACCGGTGCTCCTGCTCGTTGTAATCCACAATCTTCGGGATCGGCCACGGTTCTGATGGCGGGACATGTCCTCAAGATGCCATTGTCTTCTCTTCATCGGAATCAATATCGATTACATCATTTTATCGCACCGGCGCGGCCATGGATTATATGTTGGCTAACTCACCGAAGTATTCGTTGTCCTCGTTGTAACCGCCTTCGCCCTTACCGACCGACCTGGCGCTTTCGATAAATTCAATGGCTTGAATCCATTTCACCATTTTGAACCCGAGTTGGTTTTCGACTCGCAATCGCAGCGGTGCGCCGTGCAGTACGGGGAGTGATTCGGAGTTCATCTCATAAGCGAGCAGGGTCTGCGGGTGCCGGGCGTTCTCCAGCGAGAGACTGTCATAAAACCGTCCACCTTCCGCGCCTTCGCCGAACGAATAGAAGACGACGGCCCGCGCTTCTGGCTTGGGTCGAACCAATCCGACCAAATCAATCAGGGGCAGTCCGCCCCACTGGGCAATGCCCGACCAACCTTGGATACAATGGTGCAGCGTAATCTGTGTCTTCTTGTTCATCCTTCGCAGGTCGTCCAGTGACAGTTCGACCGGGTTTTCGACCAAGCCGGACACTTTCAGCCGGTAATCCTTGAAGCCATGGGCGGCCAGTGTGTTCCAGTCATCGCCAATGGGCAGCTTGCCGTTGGCCCAGAAAAATGGCGAGATGTCTTCCGTGGAGAACTCGGCTTGCGGCACGGCGCGGTCGAGCAGGACACTCATGACGGGCGTGACGATGGTCTTGGAGGCGTGCTGGACGAAGCGCGGGCGTTTCCACGCCATCCAGTGAGCGAGCGCGTTCACGACCACGACGATTGCCAGCCCCAATATTCCCAGGTACAGGCCGATTGCTCGCGTGTCGTTTGTGCCCACCACAATGTGATTCATGTTCCGAGCCAATCCCGTAACGGCCACCATCGTCACATGCGCGACGAGAAACACCACAAACGCGCCCATGACCAGAAAGTGCAGCGACCGGCCAATCTGACGGTTTCCCGGCAGCCTGGGATACCACTGGAACCGGTTCGTCAAGGCGGGCGACATCGAAGGGCCGCTCAAGATTGCCAGCGGCGCAAGAATGAAAACCACAATGAAGTACGTCAGTTGCTGCAGCGCGTTGTAGTGCTGGAAACTGTCCGGCTCCGGTGGCAAATGGAAAGTAGCGTAGTGGACGAAGTAAGCCCACGCGTCCGGCACAATTTGCCAGGACGTTGGCACTAAACGCCTCCACTGTTCGGTGCCGAACAGCAGGGCCACAAAGACTCCGCCGTTGACCACCCAGAACAGCGCACTGAGGAAATGCCAATGCCGCGCCATGCCAACCGTGTGCCGACGACCGGGCAATCCAATCCAAGGCGATAGGTAGCGTGAGTCCTTCTTGGCCGTCCACACGCGATCCCGAGGCACTTCGATTGGCGTCAGCCGGAGCCACTCCGTGCGGGGCGTGCAGTGGACGTTCCAGTAGAGCCGGGGATGATCCATGAGAATCTGCAAACCGCTGCGGATCAGCAAAATCAAGAAGAGAAAATTCACATAATGAGTGGCGCGCAGCCATATCGGAAATCCCTGAGGTTGAGCCGCCAGATGGGGTTGAAAGCTGTGCGGAAGCGGCGGGAGACCGACGATGGCCCACTGCCAATAAGCCGCGGCAACCAGGAGCACGAACGGCGAAACCAACAGCAACAGTGTCTTCAATCGAATGCGCACGCCATCACTCTCAGAGGCTTGAACAGATGATTAGGTTCATATGCGTTTGGCCGATGGCTTCTTTTGAGCGCTCCGTGAGGCCACGGTCGGATAGGTAATTGTGATGCCCCGAACTTTGGCGAAAGGAGTAAGAGTATGAACCTGGCGGCGAGTTGGACTCATGATGTCCTCCGTGCGGATTCCATGAACCAGCAAGGCATCGGCGATGAGCGAACGATGACAGCGCCAGGGCACCGCTTCAGCGCACATCAAGGCGATCCGGTCTTGATTCGCCAACTGGATCAATTCTTCGAGGCTCTGATCAAATTCCGGCGTCTGCATGTAATCCGCGTAACCTCGAAAGGAGGCATTTCGCCAGCCCACGTTGGGCGAATCGCGCTGAGCGTGACGCAGGCCGCCTAGTCCCGGCATGTGGACATATCGCAGACCCGCTTTCTTCAACGAACCCGGCAGGGAAGTCTTGTTGAATTGTGGGTTGTGCCACGAACGTGGCACCGTCCGTACGTCCACCACGCGAGTTGCACCGTGTGCCCGAAGCAAGCGAATGAATTCAGCGAGCGTGCGCGTGGAATGGCCGATCGTTAGTACAGTAGGCAAAAGACCTATGTGTGCGTTTGGTTTACACGATTGCATTGGCTCCATTTTCTCTTCATCGACGCAAGCAAGCCGCTTGAGCAGCAGGTTGAGTCCAGGGCCAATTCGCTTCAGTTGTTCCTCGTGGGCCGACGTAAGCTTCTCCAGCACATTTTCGCCGCGGCTGGTGAGTCGAACGAAAACCTGCCGGTGGTCTTCTGCCGACGGCGCGCGTGCCACCAACTTCTCCGCCACCAGCCGGTCAATCAGTCCAACGGAGCTGTGATGGCGAAGCTGCAATCGTTCCGCCAATTCGCCCACCGTGACACTATCGCGCCCAGGGAACCCTTTGATGGCCAGCAACGCCTGATGCTGTTGCGCCGTGATGCCGGCAGCCTGTGCCGCCTGTTCACTGAAGCAGATAAACTGCCGAAGCGTGTAACGAAACGCTGCGAGTGTTTCATACTGCGACTTGATAAGTTGCCTGGGTCTCGCCATCACTCGTGAGTTTAACGGTCGTGCATTTGAAGTCATCGTTTATTTCAAGTTGTATCGCAGTACGATACAATATGCGATTTGTTTAGGCAAACTAAATCAGTGATCCCATTGGTCTTAAATGGCAAAGCTGCCGGGTCTGTCGCAGCCGTTGAGGATGAACTGGCGGATTTCAGCACTATCTGCGATGCTGGGGTAATTCGGGTTAAAACCAAACGTGCTTCAACCTATGCCAAATGAGCCGCTGCACGGCGCTTGTTGGTTACTTCTTGGGCTTCGCCGGGGGTGGCGGCGGCGGGGTGTCCATGCTGTAGGAACAACTTGGGCAACGGTGTAATGGCTTAACCCAACCCGCTCCGCATTTTGGACAGGTTTCTGGATAATGCTGTCCTGGCAGACGAACTTCTCCATGACAGGCCGGACATTAGCACCAACTCTCCTTTCATCTCAGGAGAGAACTTCAGTCGTTGCCGATATTGAGGACATTGATGGGTCGTTGATATTTCGGGGATCGTCGTGGGGGTGTTGCAGTCGGGACAGTCGATTGTCTGCCCAGCCCCCGCATCATCGGCAACGAGATGGTTGCCGCATGACCCGCATTTGAAGAAAATGTCGGGCATCCTGACCTCAAGAGACGGTACAGCTTCAATCTGAGCTGGGCAAGACCTCCTGTCGGCTATTCTTGGCCGCTGCCATCGCATACCTAAACTGAACCATTGTTTGCCTGAGGTTAAAAAAGTTCTTTCCGCTGTCGCAGATCTGGAAGTTGCCCAGCTTGTTCCGCCTCAAAACGACAAAATTCCAACTCTTCCCTGTCTTGGTCAAGGCAATAGTGCCGATGAGGTTTTTCGCCTTGTTGGCGAACCATTCGACTTGCTCCCCCATTAGACTCTCCAAGACAAGATGATGTGGTAGCAACTGGTTGAACTCATGTCTACCTATGCTCTTGATTGCCACAGACGCCCCCTCCAGCAGCGAAGGTTGATATTGGGTTCGGCTGCCTTGGGGCCGCATTGCTGTAGGATTTGGTCGGAGTGGGACAGCTCGCTGACGACCGAAACAAACATAAGCCTCATTCTGGGATAACGCCGCCCATTCCTATGCGACGCTGGCCCGCGCATCGTTGCAAGCATCTTTTAACGACACCAGCGCACCCGTGACAACACGATCAAGAGATTTCCCGCTTTGGAGATTGCTCAGTGCCAACTTTTCGATCTCATCAATTCGATTAATGAGGACGCCTCCGCCGATTGTTGTGAAACGGAAAGCTGTTTCGGTGACATTAGGTTCTTTGGTCATTCGATTCCTTTCGGTCAAGCCTCTTCCTCCGGGTCGGTCTGGGTCGGACAAGTCGTCAATGTTGGAGTTTCGCCGCCTGGTCAACCACGGCGCGACGCTGGGTGGTTTCATCCACCACCCGCATGATGTCGCCCCACTGCTCTCGCGACGGCACGGAACTCACATCGTGACCGTGAAATACACCCAGCAATTTATGAATGGCGTTTAACATTAAACCGGTATTCATGATGCGCGCGGATGACGCGTCGTCGCCATCGCAGGTGACTTCATACAACGGCCAGTCGTACTGTTTCACCATCGTTTTTGTCGAGGCGAGCACCTCACTCCACTCGTTCCGTGACGGTGCTTGCCGTGATTTGAACGCCTCGCAATCCAACAACGCACAGGCGAGTTCATACTGTTTGCTGCAGAACTGGCCGAAATTCTCTCCGCTGAACTTGTTAATTGTCATAAAAGTTTCCCTTAGCAGCGCTGGTTGATGTTTCGCTGTGCTGCCTTGCTGCGCCGCAGTGCTGCGAGGTTTGGTCGGAGAGAAGCAACTCGCTGAGACCAATCCAACCATACACCTCGTTGGGGAATAACCTAATTGTTTCGCAAAGAATTTCTTCTGTCCGCCCGCCACGGCAGAGTGATCGGCAGTCGCCGCCCAAGTTTCAGATGGTAGAAGCCAGGACCTGCCGCGGATCGGGGCGAACGCCACAATCCAGTGGTGCGGTTGTAGGCATCCCCTGTGATCCAAAAAACTCGTCCTGGCTGAATGTCCTCGGCTAGCATTACCATCAGGAACATCCCATGCGTTGGAAACGAATGCTGGCCTACATCACCGGCAACGTCAACGAAGACCTGTTACACAGAATCGAGTACCCACTCGGGGAGAACCGCGTCCTGCGCAACCAGCCGCAAGAGCCCCCGACATCCTCCCCGCCACCGACGCGTGCGGCGGGGGGGCGGAGGAACCAAATTCCGCAAGTTCATCGACATGATACTGGTGGGGCCGACAAGAGGATCTCAGAACAAGAACCCTTCTCCGTGTGGCATAATAATTCGCCGGGTCTCGCTGCCACTTGAAACATCGCCGCGAGGGAACGTCATGTTACGGGGTCTTCTGCTTCGGCGATGCTCCTCAACTGGCAGAGCGAATGGTTCCAGAGGACATCATGCACAAAGGCGGGAAACACGTGCCGAAATAACCACCACAGCGGCCGCGTCATCGCGGTCCTCCCGCGCACGAAGTTGACGGCCACGTAAATCGACAGATTGCAGATTTCCGTGGTTGCCGGCTCGATTTCGAAGAGCAGCACGCCGCCACGGGCGAAGCCGTCGCGGACCCGGTACACCACCAGATGCCCTGCCAAGATCCGTTCCAACTCCAGACAGAAGGAGATCCGATGGCTGAAGATTTCGTAACGGATTACACAGCCCAGTTCATTCGGCAGACCTTCCGTGCGCTGGATCTGCACCCAGCGGGGACGAATATAACCCCGGTCGGCTTCCCCAAAACGGCCAAGTTGGTGCAGGACTTTGGTGGCCGGTGCCCGGATGCGGATCGTATACATCCGCTCGAATTCCAAGCGGTCGGGCACCGCCACGCCAGCCTCGACCAGCTCACGCCTGAAGACCGCGCGCTTGGTTTCGAGTTGTTCCTTCGCCACGCCCGTCGTGAATCGGCCGAAACCCTCCCAGCTTAGATTGAAGAACTGTTCGGTGAGATAATTGCGCAAGGTGATCCATCCCCCGCCGCTTAGGATCAGCCACAATGTCGCCGGATGGATCATCGCTAGAAAGGTGACCTCATACGGATCGTCGCCACTGGCGATCTTCCAGAGGATCTTCTCCAGACGCCGCCGCACTGCGATGTTACGTTTCCGTTCCGTGATGACGGCCTGGTAGAGGATCCGGCTCAGCACCGATGACCTGAACACAAACCGGTGCAACAGGAAGACCAGCGCTGCGAATCGGTTATCCCGCCGAAAGCTTTGGATGGTGGGCGTATATCCCGCCTGGAGACTACGCCGGTCCACGCCCCGCACGAGCAGCGTCTCCGCCAAGGCGCAACCGGTGTGGTAGGCCGACAGAATTCCGTCCTTGTAGAGGCGGGAGGTCACCATGTCCCCGACCGCGGCCACCCGCTCGGCGAACGGGTGCGTGGCCGACCCGACCACCAACCGGGGATTGCAGACGCAGGCCGTGCGCAACCGCATGCCGGGCAAAAGCAATTTACGCACATGGGGGAGTTGGAGAAATTCGTTGATGATCCTAGTGTTCTCTGCTGGGCCGGTGGAGGCGTCGATGCTCGGACCCACCAGAACCGTAGTGATGTAGCCTCGCTTCGGCAGCAACGAACACATCTCAAGCTGCAACGTCGCCGAACCGTATTCCACGAAGTGCAAGTGGCCCTCCAGGTTCGTCACGACACCCGCTGGCGACTCCAATTCAAAGATCAGGGCCGGGCGCAGTCGGGGAGGCTGATAATTGGGTGCCAGTCGTCGGAACATCACAACCAGCGGTGAACTCCCCGGGCGAATCACGGCTCCGTCATTAACCCCCGCCGCAAACACGGCAAAGTCCGCTTCCAGTTTCGCCTCTAATCCGTCCGCACGGTAGCTCACGACCGGCCGGCCCGACGCCGAATAGGCTGCATCAAACACCTCGCCGCTGACCAATTCCGCTCCTTCCTCCACCGCCCGGTCCAGCAACACGGCATCAAAATTGTACTGCCGGTCAGGCCGAGGGACGGGACGCACGCCGCGAAACACCGACAGGATCTCCCGATCATCGGGCACCTCGAGTTCGATGTTCTTCCAATAGCCCTGAATCGTGATCAAATGAATCCGGCTCTGAATCACCTCGACAGGCAACCGCAGGCGCAGGCTCTTCAGCACGTCATTCAGTCTAGGGGAAAGTCCCCCGGCGCAATAGCTGCAGCCTCGCCAGCCTTCAACGAAGCCGCACCCAGCCTTGCCGATGCCTTGGCGTCGCCGCTCGATGACCAAAACTCTCACCTTGCGGTTCAACTCTCGAGATCGCCGGAGCAGATGAATGGAGAAGAAAGCCCCCGCGGGCCCCCCACCGATGACGACCACTGTGCCATTCTCCTCCAAGGGCATCCGAGTCTGGCTGACGTGGTGATTCATTGAGGCCTTGGGTTTGATCAGCGAACGTCCATATGACTCCGCGGGCGCGCCGCTACTGCAACCTGCTTCATCACTACCCTAGCCACTGTGCTTAATCAAGCATGGGTAATTTCAACCCCGATAGAATTGGAGACGCGTTACGACTCGCAACAGTCTGGAAGGAACTGGCAACCGCTCGGCCATCTGGTTGCGTGCCGCGCGAATGGGCCGCAACCCGAAGACGGGCGCGCCGATCCAGATCAAGGCTTCCAAGACCATGCGTTTCAGCGCGGGTCAGGGCCTCAAAGAAAGCCTGTAGGCGACGACACGCATCGTTGACGATTCGGAAGAGCCGCGCTACGGCGGGGCTCTTTTTTTGTGGGTGGAACCGGTTTAGGTTCCACTGACACTTTGAAATCCGGCACGCGGACGTTGGCGTTGGAGTAGAGTTGGCGAAGTGTTTCGGCAAATGTCATCGCGGGCATTTCCTCGCTGTGAATCACATATATGCTTTTGAGGGAGCCTGAACAGTAGCGGAGTTGAAATTCCTTTCGTTTGCAGTCAACCAAACACCGGTGTCTCCCCGACAGCTTGCCAGCGGATTCAAGGAGTCGGTTCAACCGTAAAAATCGCACCGAGGACAGAACCAATCGGTCTTGGCGGGACGTTTCGGGTGCTCCGCATTATCCAATCTCTCGGTGCCCCCAAGATCGTGGAAATCTTCGCATTCCTTGTCGAAGGCTGCCCGTGGATTGGGCGCAAAGCTGAACACGAACGCCTTGTAGCGCGTATGTTGCCTTGCCCAGGAACACAGTTGTTTGGCTAGGTCATCATCGGAGCGGCCAATGTATAGGACGCAGAATCCGTTTTTCTCGACACGCCCCAGCGCATAATTCCCAGCAGAAGTTCTTGTTACAACTTCCGCGATCTTCTGCGCGGTGAGGCTGTAAGGTCCTTCTATGGCTGTTGATTGCACGATTCTCGCATTCGTTCAGTTTGGGAGCATCGCCCTTGCCAACCCAACCTGTAGACACTGCGGGGTCATTGATAAAGCAACTAACGACGGTGGTCAAGCCAGAAGCCTAATTTTTACTGACATCCAAGGCGACTCAGCGGTACCGAGGTCACCAACTACCTCGGCTGCCCGCTGCTACCCGCGCGATCAAACAACTCACCCTTGCTCAATTTCCTCGGGGAGCATCGCGGCGAGGAGGATCCCATGCCTTGGAAGCGAATGCCTACATCACCGGCAGCGGCAACGTGAGCTATGCCAATCCCACCAGCCACGATTCCGGCATCTGGTCATTCAGCGGGTACTGGTTGTGAATGAGTATCTTTACCCCACGGGACCAACCAAAGCCGTGCATAAGGCAAAACCGACTCTTAATCACGAGGTTGTAGGTTCGATTCCTACATGGCGCACCAAACTCCCCTTGCATAGCAAAGACTTACGCAATCCTCAGTTCGCCAACATGCCCCAAAAACCGCTCGGGTCTGCCCAAAGGTCTGCACACCCGTTTTTACCTCTCGGCTCTCGTAACGGGACGTAACAGAATGTATCGATGGCGTGGTTGTCACTGAAGGCTCGGCGATTGCATGGGTGGGATTGTCAGAAGTGAAGCAAGCCGCCTATGGGGTGTTGACCCTATAGAAGGCGAATCAGCTTTTGGCGTAGCATACCGCCAGCGATAAAGAAAGGAGCAACCGTATGGGATTAGTCCTATTGATCGTGCTTATTCTCTTCCTCGTGGGCGCATTGCCCACCTGGCCTCACAGCAAAAATTGGGGTTACTTTCCGAGCGGTGGGCTTGGACTGGTCGTCCTGATCCTGCTCATATTGATTCTGATGGGTCGGATTTGAAGGGCAAACACGACGAAGAACGTCAGCGGACATAAGAGTAGAGGACGACGAGAAAGTGGCTAAAGAGACTCAGCACGGCAAAGGTCGGAAGTCCGCCGAAGTTTCAAGAACATAATACGCCGGCTCGCCGGGCACCAAACACAATCAAATAAACCAGTAACAGGAGGTAAAATATGTCCGACGATCAACCATCCCCACGAAGTGGATTCACCATCTTCGCCGTCGGCGCCCTTATTGGCGCTAGCATCGCGCTGCTATATGCACCCCAGTCCGGGAAAGAAACGTGAAAGCTGATAGCCAAGAAGGCCAAGCAGCTCAAAACCAAGGCCCAAGATACGGTCGAGAGCGCGCA
This sequence comes from Verrucomicrobiota bacterium, assembly GCA_003152315.1. GTDB lineage: Bacteria > Verrucomicrobiota > Verrucomicrobiia > Palsa-1439 > Palsa-1439 > Palsa-1439. Next base: position 3,794 of record PLZV01000039.1, on the reverse strand, counting down.
GGAATTCCTTCAAGACCGGAAAGCCGATCTCGCCGCCGTTATTGATTCCGGTAAGGAAGTCGTCGACCACGCCAAGCACAAACGGTCATGACGTAAGTTAGCCGCAATCGCAAGGGTTCGATGTCACGCTAACAGCAATGGCTCTGCTGCCGTCGCGAGACGGTTGCAGAGCAACACAAGTAGAATCGTGAAAGGACACATGATTGCAATGATAATGCATCCCATGTTAGCCGCTGCAGGTTACTCCTTGATATATCTCCTCGGAGGCGGAGGCCTTTTTGGAGCCGTTGTCATTTTCTTCATAGCAAAACTATTCGGTAAATAAGTTTCGCCATGCCGCTATCTGAAAAAAACGCCCGCACGCGATGGATCGCCGCAGGAGGCCAAGACTGCCATTAGCGCTGATCTAAAATGGATCCGATTCAGTCTCCATTCAGCCTCTCGTTAAGCCGACGGGGCACGAACCGTTCACAGTCTCGATTTGGCATCCCAACATGGGCAAAGACAGGGCGGTTCCAACAAGGTGACTTTATGACCGATACAGTCGACGGACAACACCGTGCTATTCTGCAAAGAATCGCCCATCGGGTGATGCTTGAAAGAGGACTGGTTCCAGAGTTTCCGCCTCAGGCGCTTGCTGAGCTCGATGGAATCCACGGGCCAGCGACGGGAGCTGAGGAATCTGTGCGCGATCTCAGAAACCTTCTCTGGTGCTCCATCGACAACGATGATTCCCGCGATCTGGATCAGCTTACCGTTGCCGAAGCTATGCCCGACGGGGCCGCAAAGGTGCTTGTCGCCATAGCTGACGTTGACGCTCTTGTCAAAAAGGGATCGGCACTTGACGATCACGCACGCCAAAACACCACCTCGGTCTACACGGTTGCCGAGATCTTTCCGATGCTGCCGGAGAAACTCTCCACGAATCTGACCTCTCTTAACTATGAATCAGACCGCCTGGCCATCGTCATTGAAATGGTTCTGGCCGGAGATGGATCGCTTCAGAGTTCGGACCTTTATCGAGCGACGGTGCGTAATCGTGCAAAGCTCGCCTATAACAACGTTGCCGGCTGGCTGGAGGGGAATGGGCCGATACCACCAGGGATCGGCAAGGTCAGCGGTCTCGACGAGAACCTTCGACTCCAGGGCCGCGTGGCCCAAAAACTGAAAGCGCTCCGGCACCAGCATGGTGCGCTTGATCTCGAAACAATCGAAGCCCGTCCGGTCTTTGATGGAGATGAGCTCAAGGACTTGGAAGTCGACAAGGCGAATAGTGCTAAGGACATTATTGAGGACTTCATGATCGCCGCCAATGGAGTTACCGCACGATACCTCGCGGCGAAAAAGTTTCCGTCACTGCGACGGGTAGTCCGTGTACCCAAGCACTGGGACCAGATCATCGAGCTTGCCGCAAAGCGGGGCTCGACGTTGCCCAAGGCACCGGATGCAAAAGCGCTGGAGCAGTTCCTGGTATCAGCAAAAGCCGCCGATCCTCTCCGTTTCCCCGATCTCTCTCTGAGCGTCATCAAGCTCATGGGCGCGGGGGAATACGTCGTCGAACTTCCGGGAGGCAGTGTCGCCGGGCACTTCGGGCTCGCGGTTGAGGATTACGCTCACTCCACCGCCCCGAACCGCCGATACCCCGATGTGATTACCCAGCGGTTGCTCAAAGCTGCAGCGGGAGGACGTTCCGTGCCTTACGAGAACGATGACTTGGAAGCGCTCGCAACACATTGTACCGAACAGGAAGACGCAGCGAAAAAAGTTGAGCGTCAGGTCACAAAATCCGCCGCCGCGATGCTGCTGGAATCAAGGATCGGGGAGCAGTTCGATGCCATCGTCACCGGCGCATCGGACAAGGGTACGTGGGTCCGGCTCTTCCAACCACCGACCGAAGGCCGGCTGGAGGGCGGGTTCCAAGGTCTCGACGTGGGCGATCACGTTCGCGTCAAACTCATCCACACCGACGTTGAGCGCGGTTTCATCGACTTCGCCTGCGACTGACCGTGAACGAAACACGCAACCGATTCGAATACAATGTCGCAATCCTCGGCGGCGGCAGCGCCGGGTACGTGGCGGCGCGGACGGCGGCAGCCGCCGGTTTGCGGGCGGTCGTGATCGAAAACGGCGCGGAAGTGGGCGGCCTGTGCATCCTGCGCGGCTGCATGCCCACCAAGGCGCTCCTCTACGCCGCCGAAGTCCTGCACCTCGCCGGCCATGCCGAGCCGTGGGGCATCCGTGCTGAAAATGTTGGTTTTGACTTCGCGAAAGTGATGGCGCGCAAGAACACGCTCATCAAAGGCTTCGCGGACGATCGCCGCGAACAACTGGCCAGTGGTAAATTCAAGTTCATCCGCGCCAACGCGAATTTTCTCGATCCGCACTCGGTCGCGGTGAGCAACATCGGGCCCCTCACCGCTGCGCATTTCGTGATCACCACCGGCTCAACCGTCGCACCGCCTCCGCTGCCCCAGCTTTATGAAATCGGCTATCTCACCAGCGACGACGCCCTGAAGCTGGCGCAACTCCCAAAATCTTTGATCGTCCTCGGCGGCGGCGCGGTGGCGGTGGAATTTGCGCAGTTCTTCGCGCGGTTCGGCGTCCACGTCACGCTTCTCCAGCGCGGCGAGCACATCCTGCGCGAGTTCGACACCGATGCGGCGATGGAAATTGAGAAAGTCTTACGTCGCGACGGCATCGAAATTTTCACGAATACGGAGCTAACCGACGCGCGGCGCGACGGTCAGCTCAAAACCATTTCGTTCCAGCATCACGGCCAGCCCGTGTCCGTCTCCGCTGAAGAAATCTTTCTCGCCATGGGTCGCCTACCGAACACCGCATCGCTTGACCTCGATAAAGCCGGCGTCGCTACCGAACGCGGGCGCATCGTGGCGAACGAATTCATGCAAACCAGCGCGCCGCATATTTACACCGCCGGCGATTGCACCGGGCCGCACGAGATCTTGCATCTCGCCGTGCAGCAGAGCGAGATTGCGGCGCACAACATCGCGCACCCGAATGCGCCGCGGCGGATGGATTACCGGCTTTTGATGGCGGTGATTTTTACCGAGCCGCTAGCGGCGTTTGTCGGCCTGACCGAGAAAACCGCGACGACCCGCGGCGTTCCGTACCTGACCGCCCGCTATCCCTTTAGTGACCATGGCAAATCGCTCATTATGGACGTCAGGGACGGCTACGTGAAACTCCTGGCCGATCCGCAGTCGGGTGAAATCTTCGGCGGTGCGTGCGTCGGCCCGGTCGGCGGCGAGTTGATCCATGAAATCGTCGCGGCGCTGGCGAAAAGGATGACCGTCCATGAACTCGCGGCCCTGCCGCACTACCATCCCACACTGGCGGAAATCTGGACGTACCCGGCGAAAGCATTGGCGGAGCGAATCCCGGCACCATAGGTAGGATTATACCCCATAGGAAAGCCTCGATACTCAGCGTAGCGTTACTCCATTATGAAAACTTTATTTACGGCGGAAGCGATTTCCAAGGGCGGACGTTCGGGAACCATTCAGACACCCGACGGACTGCTGGATGTCACATTGGGAAATCCGTTGGAGAAAGGCACCGAGAAACGCGGTCCCAATCCCGAGCTGTTGTTTGCGGGCGCGTATTCCGCCTGTTACCACGGCGCNNTTATTCCAAAGCCCTGCGCGGCGACTCTTCCGTCAAGCTAGTGGTGGATTAACCGGCATGCCAAAACAATTCTGCCATCACGAAGGTGCTGAATAAACACGAAAAACAACAAAAGAAAACTGCAATGAACACACTCGAAATCAAAGGCG
>PLZV01000012.1 GCA_003152315.1 Verrucomicrobiota bacterium | reverse complement strand
TGGTGCGGCAGCGACTTCAGCACTTGCGGCAATATCGGTGGAGTTCGTTCCGAGCCTATGTGGGGCGGGAGCCGGCTTCCCCTTGGTTGACCTGCGACCATATCTTGGGACTGGCCGGCGAAACTCCCAAGGGACGAGCGGCCCGGCAGCATCGTTACGGGGAATTTATTGAAGAAGCAGTTCGTGAAGGATTGTTGCCATCGCCTTGGGAGCGATTACAGGGACAACTGCTGCTGGGAAGCGCGTCCTTTGTTGAGCAAATGCGGCGTCTGGCGCGAGGCGATGCCAAAGAACAATTCCCGCTGCGCCACTTGCGAGAGCGTCCGTCATTCAAAGCCGTTGTCGCCGCCGTGGAGAAGGCCAAAGGCGAGCCATGGGTGCACTGGCGCGATCGGCATGGTGATTGGGGGCGGGATGCGGTATTATGGCTGGCAAGAAAGCGCTGCGCGATGACACTGAGCGAACTGGGCCAAGCCATCGGCGGGGCCGATTATCGATGTGTGAGCGCCGCCGTCGGAAGATTTGAGAGACAATTACACCGAGATCGACAACTACTCCAGACGCTGGCAACAATCGAACGTCAATTGTAGAAAATAGAGATGTGACCCCAATTTCCCCGACCGAATGGGATGCCGAGCGGGAACCGTTCAATTTTCACATTCGGTTGGAGCAAGACAACTACGTTGTCGATGTCTTCGACAGCGAGATCGGCAATCCGGACGAAGCGTATCTGACCACCCATGAATGTGAGACGTGGGAGCAGGTCGAGCGTTACTGTCGCGACTACGACGGCAAGACCGTGATTTAAGCCACGGCTTGTGTCCGGGCAAGTCACCCACCCCTGCCCCTCCGAGGAGGGGGGGGAACGGATTTAACCCCGAAAAGGATTCGGGGCAGGCCGCCCAACGTTCAACGTCCAACGCGAAACATTCAAAGGGAGCGTACGGCGGGTAAGACGGAGCACATGCCAAAAGCATTCTTTATCCCGCCTGCCTATCGTTACGCGATATTTTTTGCTGGACAGGGTGTTGGGGGATGGGGTAGACTGCAACAAATGAACCCCGAAAAGGCTTCGGGGCAGGCTGTTCAACATGAAACGTTAAACGCTCAACTTTCAAGGCTGCAGGGCGAGGACGGAAATACCCCTCACCTCAATCCTCTCCCCCAAGTGGAGAGGCGGGGGGGCGAACCTACGGCGCGGCGCGATACCTACACGACAGGCATCGTGCCCTACAATCCGGAGACGAAATCACGAAGATCAATCCGCCGTCGCTCTTCGAGCTATGGCGGACACGACGGCGCGACAGGATGGCGCAACTTTGTCCCTTCAGGGGCGAGAAGGCCCCCCATATATGTTTTTACGAAACGAACCCACCGTTTTTTTCCGGATTTCTTTATGGAAATGGCTCTGAATAAGCGCCTTACAGCGGAAATCTCCGAAAGAAATCGGTGGGTTCGTTTTGGAAAACGAACCCACCGGAAGGGGTTTTCGGGGGTCGGTTCAGTGAAAATTGGGTTCGTTTCCGGGGAAAATGGAGCCAAGTTCGGGTGGCTGCGAACAGATGAGTGACGATGGGGAACGACGGTCATGCATGGAAAAGAATGCGGAAGAAACACACAGCATATTGTGGTGTGGGAGTGCGGTTGGGAGGGAATCCGCCGTCGCTCTTCGAGCTTCCTCCTACGCCAAAGCTTCCGCCTACGCTCTTCGAGCTATGGCGGACAAGTCGGCGGACGAGATGGCGCGACTGCGCCGCTGTACGCGGCTTGGGCGGGAGAGGCGATGTCGGTTGAATTCGGAAGTTCGGTTATTGCGTTTGACTTCGTTCGATTTGGTTCTACCTTTGAGAGAGCGAGTTGTTGCGGAGAGAGGAGGAAGTATTGTGAAGCGAGGCGCTGTTCTCTTAGTCGAAGATTGTCCGAAAGACCAGCAGATGGTCCAGGATGTCTTGCATGCCCAGGGCTATACCGTCACCACCATCAGCGATCCTGAACGGGCTTTCAGCACGGTGGAAGATTGGGCGAAGCAATACAACTTTGTGATCATCCAGGAGGCGATGCGCGGTCGGCGCGGGATGGAGTTGGTGCATGCGGCGCGATTGAGCCACAAAGATCTGCCGATGCTGGTCGTGACGCGGGACGGAGATTGGAACGGGTACGCGCAGGCCTTGAGTGAAGGCGTTGTTGATTATTTTCCCTCGCCGGTTGATCACAAGAAGCTGGTCAAGGCCGTGGAGGGAGCATTGGGACAAGTGGTTTGATCCCGGTTTATGGGACCGATGGAACCCTACGCTGCCGGTTCGGTGAAGAGGCCCAGGACGCTGGTGAAACCGTGGACGAAGGCGCGCTGGCCGACGGGGCCGATCTCACCGTTGCAGAAGAAACCCGCGACCGGCAGAGGCCCGAGGGTTTCCTGCACCGCCCGGATGTCGTGATGCGCCGAGCCATACATCCCTTCGCCGCGACCGAGACAGGTGAAGAGCAGCGCGGCGCGCGGCGGCGTCCCCAGAAGCGTGCGGTGCTCCTGCTCCAGCAAATGCCGCAAATCCTCGTCCGCCGTCTCGCCATCCCGCACTTGAAATTGCACCGTCTGCCCCGTCCGCATCAAATCGGCCACCGCCAGGGCACCCGACTCGCGATCGCTCTCGATGAGGTTGCGAATCAGGAAGTCGCCGCGACCGTACTCTTCCTGGTATTCGTTGATCACGCGGCCAAGGAACAACAGCCCCGAGCGCGCCAGTTGGCGGTCCTTCGCGGGCAATTGCGGCAGCATCTCCTGCAGAATCTTCATCGGTGGTCGGCCGCCAAGCTCGAAGACCACGTTCTTTTCGGCACGCGTCACCACCAGTGGTTCGCCAATCGGCCGACAGCCCTGCGAGACGACCGTCTGCAATGCGATCTGGCCGGTCAGGCCGATGCCCACCGCGCCATCGTCGTAAACTTTGCCATCGAGAAACAGCCGATTCTCGCCGGGCTGCTGGGCCCCGCTGGCGAGGCCGCCCACGATTGGCGCTTGTGGATAGGCGTCGGTCAACGCATCGACAAGCTGGACGGCGTGCGTTGTGAACGGGTCAACGAACAGGAGGAACTGGGGTGACGCGTCGGGTTCGAGTTCCAACTGGAAATGCCAGAAGTTCGCGCCGGTCGATTCCTCGAGATTTTTCTCGGTCAGATGGAAAGGCGCGACCTCGACGCCGGGCAACTCCCCTACCAGGAGGGAGATGGCCGGCTGTTGTTCAACTTCCTGATCGATTCCAATGATCCCCGCGCCGGTACAGCCGATCAAATGCCGCGCCCCCACGGTCTTCTGTACCGACTCAACAAGGCCATCGATTTGGGGCACAAACTTCGGGTGGACGAACAGCACCGCGAGTTCGGTTTTGGCTGAGCCGAGTTGCGCGGCGACCTGGCGGCCCAGGTCCTCCACGGCTTCAGCCCAATCCGTCTTAGTTGTCAGTGCTGACGCGAATCGCATACTGCACTCTGGCTCAACCGGGAGGTTTTTTCAACCAGCCTTTGTCGGCGGGAGCGGAAAAATGGTGGAGAGGGGTGGATTCGAACCACCGAAGGCGTAAGCCAGCAGATTTACAGGGAGACACGGCGCGTGTCTCAGCGGCCCCTGTCGTGCTCTCAAGTGTCCGCGCTTCTGCATGTTACTTCACTTTCGGCACTAGCTCGGCCTTATGGGTTCGCGACGACTCTTGGGGGCACGTGGGTATACTAACGGGTATACCGGAAGCGGCCTCGCCGCTCGGTGCAATCGTGTGGCGCACACGTCGCGCTTGCGCCAACAAATGATCGTCGCGCAAATCGCCGTAGGTTGTGGCGATGATTGACGGCCCGGTCTTGTCGCCGATCAGCATGGCGATCTCCGCGTCGGTCAAACCACTCTGCCGGGCTTGCGTAACAAAGTAGCTTCTCAGCCCGTGCGGTGTGACGTGCGACAGCTTCAACGCAACACAAGCCGCCGCAATCCGCCGATTGATTCGCGCTTTGTCGCGTGGCTTGCTGGGGTCGTGCGGTGAAGGAAACATCAGCCCGCTTGTCGCCCGCCCTTGCATATCGCGCAAGAGCGTTTCAAGCTCTGGCGTGATTGCAACCCACGGATTGCAGCCACGCTTCTCGCGGCGCACGTTCACAAGGCCTTCGCCAATGTTCACCGCCGCCCACGTCAACGGCACCGCCTCGCCAATCCGCAAGCCGCTATACGCCATAAACGCCACAACGTCAGCCGCGCCCGCCTCATTGCTGTCGCGTAGCCAGTCCAGAATCTTCGCCAAGCCTTCGGGCGTCGGGGCAACCTCGCGGCAATGGCGCACGTTCTCAGCCACACCGTAAGCCGTCCGCCCCGCCAGTGGGTTCGCCTTCAATTCGCCACGGCGCACCCCCAGCCGCAAGGCATTGCTCAAAGTCGTCAACTCCAAGTCAACGCCACGGTCGCCGCCCCGCGTGCGGATTGTGACTTCCTCGCCATCCTTGCGCTTTCGCGTGATCGTGTAGCCGCCCGCGTTGCGCCAGTCCCGGTACTTGTCGCAGTCGGCCAGCTTCAACGTCACCGCCGCCCGCTCGCCAAAGTGACGGCGCACCGGGTTCAACGCCTTCAACTCGTTTCGCACGGTAGCGGGCGACTTCGGCTGCATCTTCTTTGTCGGGCAACCCGCCAAAATGTATGCGTCCAACACCTTCGCCACGGTCAGTCGATTGCGAGCTAAAGCCGCTTCTGCTGTCTCAATACCGTGCGCCTTCAATACTTGTTCCTCGCGCCATTTCTTGAACAGCTTACGCGCCGTGGGTAGGTCGTTGGTGCCGGTCCCGCGCCAACTACGCTTGCCGTCCTCACGGACACGCGCATAGATCAGCCCGTTGCGCCGGTACAATCCGCCGTCAATTCGCTCAAAGCCGGTCGCGCTCATGGCAGCTTCTCCAAGTAGCGGGCAATCAGCTTATCGATCACCCAGCTTCGGGGTCGGTCGTTCTTGCGGCAGTAGGCTTCCAGCTTCGCCCATGACTCAGGGGAAACGGAAGCTCCAAACTTCACTGCCGCACCTTTGGGGCTTTTTGTTGGTCTTACCATGTGGTTGTATCCTTTCGGTATGACCTATCATACTTTACCGCCTGTCGATTGCAAGCTCTTTTTGGCTGCCGTCACTGGTGCGGTGTCAGATTATTGCCCGTTTCTTCAGTCGTTGCGTTGCGTTCAAGAAATCGCTGCCAATCCGATTCACGCACCCGCACCAGCCCGGCCACAACCACGGTTCGCAGCCCGCCGCCGTGCCGTAGCCGGTACAGCGTGCTCCTACTGAGTCCCCCCGCCTGCTGGATTTGCTGCAAGGTAAACAGGCGCTCCGGTTGCGGGTTGTTGGTCTCAGTGCCGCGCTCGCGGGAGCTGCCTGACGTAACAGCGCCCCCTGGCATTTCGCCGGTCGTGCTCATCCTTGAACCTCCGATCCATTGGCGGCCATGACTTGAGCAGTCAGCAATCCACCGAACCCCGTCGCTTCCAAGCAGCGCTTCGCGATTGCGACAGGCGCTTGTATCCTGCGGAAGCCGAAGTCAGTCGGTATTCGACTTGGATTTACAACTGACTTACACGATTTACACTTTTGCGTCATTTATTGCGCTTTGCCTTTACGCTATTGGGCTCGCTGGCGATATTGGAGCGAAAATTCACAGATTCGCGCCCTAAAGCCTCTTTATCTCGCATTGCCAAGGCGCTGTTAGGGTTGCATTCAAAATCGGATATAAGTTGAGTGGCAAAAATATACAAAGTGCATAAATACCAGCTATCATATCCCTCTCTACCCCATCGGTTTCTGAAGTTTTGTGAATACCGTCACACGGAATTTGATCCAAATTCAAACGGCTAATCGTTAAATTCAAGCGGGTCCTTACTTTTGGTTGTTGGACACGGAGGGGGTTGTGCGGAAGCGGGATTCTCCGCGCAACCCGCACAAGACTCTATACTCTTAAGAAAACAGTCCTGTTTTCCCTGACATTTAACGCCTTGTGCGGGTTGCGCGGGTTGCGCAGAATTGGTGAATGTGTAGGTCTTGGACGGATAGGTTCCGCCACCCCCGCGTGGTGCGGTAGTTTCCTTGCGCAGAACCGTGAACCCTTCCGTGTCAACTGCCTCGCAATCCTTGAACAAGCGGCCCATGACGATGCCAATTTGCCGCATTCCGCGATCTTGGGTGGGTTCACGTAAGCCGGGCACGTCCACACCGGCAGTGTCCGCGATCTCGTAAAGCTGTGAGGCTGTCAGCGGTATCCCGACCCGGCCTTGCTCGACGACGGCAAGGGCCAACTTCCGAAGGAATGTCAGGTTAGGGTTTGATACTCTCACCTGTGCCGCTTCGTGGCCGTCCATGAGCGGTGCCTCGCCTAGTAGATGTTGAACAATCCAATCCAGCGTTTGACACCATTCCCTGAAGTCGTGCCGCGTCTCACTAGTGCGCTGACGCCCTTGCCGAACCCACTCACACACGATGGCAAAGACGCAGCCCAAATAGTAGGGTTGTCGCGCCCGGATGTGAGCAAGCAAATCACCTTCGGGGTAGTGGCGAAACGTGAAGCCTTCGCGTTTCTTTATCCGAACGATGCTCGACCGATTGGCAAAGTCACGGGTGGTTTCGACGCCGTTGCTGGTCAACATCACAAAAAAGCGCGACGGGTCTATTTCGACTTCGCGACAATGCGGTACACGGGCCGGGAAGCTTTTCTCCGCCGTGAGCAGCGCCTCAATGTGTGGCGAATCAAACTTGCCCCGAAAATTGTCCAGTTGAATGAATGGACGGCCCCCAATGAGTTGCTGGTTTAGGCTTTCATCGACCGAACCGACACCACCCGCCCGACACGTCACGAGTGAAGCCTTATCGTTATAGACAGCAGCAACGGTTTTTTGTCGATATGTCTTTCCCGACTGCGACTTGTCGGCTTCGGCCACGTCCGCCGGAACGTTCCCCTTCAGATGCCCGCCCAGCTTCAACGCCGGTGTAATGAAGGATGCCAGCGCCCGCGATCTATCGCCGGGGGTTTGAAAATCGTACTCGCAAACCAACTCTTTCAGAGATTCGATTGCCTCTGACAACGGGACTTCGGGCGGAAGCTCCCCGCCGGTGATAAGCAGTCGGGTTCCCTCGTGGTAGCCCAGGCCGACGATCTCACCGTCGCCAACGATGACCGGGCAATTGATAAGGCCATCGACGCGGGGCAGAAATTGCTTCGGAGCTTCGGATTCCAGTAAGGCGCGTGCCATTTCTTCGGGAACGGTTGTCGGCTTCAATACCGGCTTGTTATCTTTGCCCGCGCGCCACGCCACGAAACGCGCGTATTTCTCGAAAAGGGAACGCGCAGCGGACGGTCGTATAACTTCCAATGCCAACCCACTCTGCTGATCTTGAACCAACATCACAACCACGCCCCCGCGATTAAACAGCGTGTGTGTCGGCGCGATTCGCTGAAACAGTTTGGTTGCCGATTGGGTGATCGTAACAGTGCCACTTGGCAAAATGAGAAGGCCATTGTCCCCAGCGTTGGCTTGTAACCATCCCCCGCGCTTCGCCAAGTCAAACAGCGTGCCCAATGTCACCCCATCGGGGCGGTCGTTCTTGAAGCTCGTCCACTTTTTCGGTAACTCATCCTCGTGATACTTTTCCGGACACTTCCGGCTCCAAGCATCCCATATCGCAAAACCGCGTTCCGTCGGGTCCCAAAAATGCAAGGCCATGCCGATTTTGATCCATACGTCGTAATCGCCCGCGGGGATGACTTGCAGGGCGTCACGGATCCGGTTCTCTTCCTCAGTCGCATTTTCTGCTTGTGGACGGGCTGGTGCAGGTGTGACTGCCACCTGCTTCTGCGTCTTCCCTATTCCATTCAACACCAGCGCCAACAGCCAGCCGGGGCATTCCGCCGGGGCTGTGCCGTTGGACAGGCACCGATAATCGCCCTTTGGCAGTTTGCTTGGCGGCACCAAGACGTACCCACCCTCGCCTTTCACGTCGATTCCAGGTGCCAGACGGCCTGTGCTGCACCTGATTGTCTGGTGTTCTGGGTTCTTGTAGTAGCGATGGCTTCCGCCTCGCGGAGTCTGGACTTCCTTCGTAGCCGGAAGCGGGCCGTATTGAGCTTCCAGTCGCCTCAATTCTGCGGGGCCGTCTTTGCCCTTGGCCGGGTCAAGGTCAGCGTCCACCACAAAAACCCCGGATAGCTTGCCTGTCGGAATGGCAACGTTTGCGTCCGGGTACTTTGTCCACCACTCGCGGATTGTTTTCTCGTCAGTGGTCGCGTTCTTAAAGCCATGTTCCGTGATAGGCTTCTTGCTTCTGGGCCGGCAGGGAAACACTGGCGTTCCTTTTTGGGCGAAGGCCAAGGCTGCGGTGAGAAATGGATTCTCCTTCACAGTGTCGCCCCTCAGCAGTCGAACAATTCAAACGTAGGTTTTTGAAGAGCTTCGGCTATCAGGTGCTTCGTCTCGGTGTCCGGCTGCGCCCGCCCGGTTTCAATGCGCGAAATTTCGATCTCCCTCTTGCCAACCTTCTCCGCGAGTTGAAGCTGGGTCATACCCCGCGCCACTCGCGCCGTCCGCAGTCTCAAGTTGGTTGCCATGTGCCGAACTCCTGTTTTGTTTACAATGGCGAACCCATTTCGCCGTCATAGGTGCGTCCTTTTGCGGAATCGGGACAAAAAAGAGAGGGCAGCGGTAAGGCTACCCTCTACGAGTGAACAATTTGCAACGATTTGGGGGGAGTTGCGGAAATTATTGCGGAATCTCTTCGCTGACGATTCCAATCAGTTCGTCTCGGACGGACACCCAGTTTCCGAGGTTCTGCCGTCGAAGCGCGTCGAGTATGTCACGAAAAAGGGCCGGGCGATCCTGCTCAATCTGGTTCTCTTTGATCTTGTTTAGAATGTCGTTGTTGGTTTCTGGGTTCTCGGTTTGGTCGGAAGGTTCACCGGATTGCAGGGAATCCTCCAAGCGGACTTTGATTTTGCGTCCGGACTTTTTCCGCCATTCGACCATATCCGACAGGCGCTTGTAGTCCGATCCATTGCCGCGCCAATGTGCTACACGGTCATAGAACGTGCGGTGAGGGATTTTGAGGGAGTCGGCTGCTTTCTTCCGGTTGCCAAGGAGCATGATGGCCGCGAATGCTTGGAAGTCCAGACCGTCCACTCGCAGGGCGAAGTCGAAGCGTCCCTGAGCATGGAGCCGCTTCAAATCCTCGTTCTCTTTGCGAAGTTCGTATTTGTCTTTTGCCACGGCCTCAATGTTCCGGTCAATCCGCTCCAAGGTTTTGGAATTCGGTGTCGGAGGCATTTCCGTGCCCTCGATAAAAGCCACGCCACGAGTGTTAATCCGGCCCGCTCCGCCCGCTACCCCCACGTTGTCGGGATAGAAGTCGATTAGCCTGTGATCTGCAAGCTGACGACAGATGCGCTGCAAATCTTTCACACTGAAGGAGACCGTATTCTGCCAGTCCTTAATCTCATCAGAGTACCAGTGGATCAAATGACCCCAGCCGCGTGAGTCATAATATTTCTGAAGAACAAACTTCCTTAGATCGCAGTCTTTCATAGCGTCCGCATGATACCATCGCCTTCAAATCACTGCCAACGTCAGCCGTCTGCCCGGTGCCAGGGGCGGGCGTGATTGACTTGCCGGTGCGGAGGCCACTGGCTACACTGTCGGCCAATAGGAGAAACGCACACGCACTGACCAAAAACAACTGACCAACATTTTCGCGTAGCCTACGGCTACGGTCTCACGAGAAAACCGCGAATTTTCACTGTGCAGAGACCTGCCCGGCACGCGCCCACAAGGGCGCGGCTTGGCGTATCTCTCTGCACAGGCGCTTCGCGGTGCCTCTCGTGGGGGGTGCGTTGAGTTCGCGCCCCCTTTTTGTCCACCGTCCGTGGCCTTGCCGTTTACCGTCTAATACTTCCGAAAGAACCAATAATGAAAAAATTTATGATTCGGTTCGGGCTGGGAATGGGGTTCTTCTTCGTGTTGCGTCTCCTGGCTACTGCGGCTCACGTCGATGAAGGCGTACGGAATGACATTTGCGGAATACTTACTGCGGTTTTCATAATCGCGTTGTTCTACATCCAAAAGAGACAAACTGCCACCCACAAGCCACTCGCCAGCGCAACTAAGACAACAGAACCAAAACCCGATAGTCCAGACGGTTGACATGATGAAACGACTCTGGATTCCTCAGACTGTCGCGATCTGCTTATTGCTGGGGGCGCTATACCCGCACAGCCCCTACGGATACTACATTTTGCTTCGGTGGGTGTGCTGTGGGGTGTTTGCGTTCGCCGCCGTGCGTGCCGCCGCACGCGACCAACAAGCCTGGGTTTGGGTTCTCGGCATCACGGCAGCCATCTACAACCCCATATTCCCCGCACACCTCACGCGCACAATTTGGCCCGTCGTCAACATCGTCACCATTGCTATCGCGCTCGCGTCAATCTTTACCCTTAAAGCGGAGAAACAGCCGACACTAAAACCATCGCCGCCGAAGAAGGATGGGAAATGAGCGGAGACAACCGAAGCCCAAACAAGGAGCCTGCCCGTTTGTTGGCAATTATTGGCGGCGTTCTCGATGGCTTTGCCTCGATTGTCGGCAGCGCCCTCGTAGGCATTATCTCGATTTGTGGTGTTGTGCGCAAGGGTTGGGCGAGCTGTGTGCAATGGATCGGCAAGCGTTGGGGAATAGATGCGGAACGTGTTCTCGGAAAACTTGCCATACGCATCGGCTTGGTGCTTATCTTCGTGCTGTGCGTTGCCGTGCTGTATTCGGGTGTGGACAAATCCCTCCTCTTCATCCGCACGAAATTGAATACGACTGGCAGCGAGGACAAAACCGACGATGATGGAGACTTTGACGTTGGCCTGCTGAGTGCGGCACTTGTTGGAGTCACTTTTTACGCTTTCAATAAGCAGCGACAGAAGATCAACGAACAACAAACGGAAATCCACGCATTTGGACAGAAAATCCAAGCGCTTACAGACGCTTTCGACAATTCGTGCTTAGGTCCCGAGTTGGCTCGCTTTCTTAAGCCTGACTTTGTGTTTTGGCTTTCACCTACGCCTGACGACCGGACAGAGGCATACCGCCTAGTGACCAAATTGAAACCCGATGATCCGAAAGCTTGGTACAATCTCGGTGTGGTCTGCAAAAAACAAGGTCGGCACGACGATGCAATCGCAGCTTTCGAGCAAGCCGTCGAACTGAAGCCGGATTATCCAGAGGTATATGTCATTTACAGAAAAGACGGCAAATGTCACAAGGCCACACCAGCCTACCGCCGATGGGCCGAACTGAACCACCCGGATGATTCTGACCTTTGGCACAGTCTGGGTTGGTCCTACAACATTCAGGGCAAGTATGCCGACGCGGCAGAAGCCTACCGTCGAGTGGTCGAGTTGAAACCAAACGATCCAAATGCTTGGTTCCACCTCGGCGGGGCTTACGTGGATCAGGGGAAGTGTCCAGAGTCGCTCGACGTTCTTGACCACCTGCGCACACTCGATCCGGCATTGGCTGACAAGTTGGCTGATTCTCTGTCGAGTACAGGCATTCGTCCGATAGAGGATCAACAGCACAAGAAACGGAAGGTTCGCGTCCTCATCGGCAACAGCCAACCGGCTATAAGCGAAGTCATCCTCGATATAATAGCTTACAGTGGCAATGGTCAATTTGAATTGGTTCCGACAACCACAGAGCGAGCAGAGCAGGTTTTAGAATACGCGCGAAGCCAAGAATTCGATCTGTCTATCGTCATTTTGAACAACCTGTCTTATCCGCCAGAATTCAACCGGCCTGCATATTCCTCGACTGCGCATTGGGCAGACGAATTTACAGACATGGCCTCACAATTCGTCGCTCAACTCAAGCAAACCTGTGCTACTCCAATAATCGCAATGGCTGGCGAGCCTCGTGATCTCCTGCTGTGGGAAAAAGCCACGCGTGCAGGAGCGGCCAATTTCTTTTTGCTCCCATTCGACGTTGGAGACTTCCAAGCGGCTCTGAAGAAGTGTCTCAACTCCGCAAATTCTATTCGTCTATGATTGAAGCGTGAACGAGCGCATCAAAACCCTCAAGGATGCCGTGGAGACGGCCCACAAGTGCAAGGCTCTCCACGATCAGCCCGTGCCGGTGCGCGAGATGTTCGGGGATAAAGTCGTGGGGGGGAGGGTGTGGTTGAAAAGTTTGCCCTGCTAGAGCATCCCAGGGCCAAATGGTGCTATGCGTGGAGCTTTGTGGATGGACAGACAACCCGCTACATTACAGTTTTGGAGCTTCCGCCGGTTGAATCGCCACAAACAGCGGTACGGGCTGCAATCGCCAGCAAAGCTCAGAAATAAATACGCTAAAGTCTCTGAATGCCTAAGTTCTTGACTGGTAACGGCCCCCTCCCTTTGCCCATTGACACGCTATCGAACTAGGCCATATATTTGCCCATGTCATCAGATTCCTTGGCATACAAACCGCTTAAATCACTGAACAAACTGTGGCAAACGCTTTCAAGGAAAAGTCACAGCGAACATGGAATCAAGCACTCGCGTGCAAAGGCCATGAATTATTTGATGCTGCCGCTAACCGTAGCTATTACGCAGTATTTCAGGCAGTGATCGGATATGAGGAGTTTCGGCGGCAAGAGAAGGTAGAGGTTCAAGGGAAGCATCAGCTAGCCTTGGACGTTGTGCGGAAAAAGTGCGGACCGGGCCAAATGAATCTTCTGAAGAAACTGTACACCTTGCGAATCAAGGCAGATTATTTTCCGGAGTCTGTTAAGGAATCCGAATTGGAACGCCTCATTTTACCCATGCAAGATTTGCGATTATTGTGCATAACCTTGTGCGAGCAATAACACTATGAGTATCGACACAATAAAAGTTCAAGCGCAGTCAATACTGCAATCAAAGTTTCCCGGATTCATTGTTCGTCTCGAACACATAGAAGACGACGATGCGATCATTGGCATTGGCGTATTTCGAGTTCCAGAAAAGATGGTCGGGCTTGTGGAGAATACAGTCAACGAACTTGAAGAAACTCTCTGCCGTGGCGCAAATGTCAGTCTCGTTGCAATGGTTCGAGATGAGGAAACAACCGCTAAATATTACAGCCATTTACTTTGTGGCGGAACTTTCCAAAGCCTAGTGCTATCCGACGCGAACCTTAAGAGTATAAATGTCAACATTGACCACAACCAGTTAATGGTTGAAATACAGAGGCCGGATTACACCGGCTATGCCGAGATAGCCGCTAATCAGGAATTGGCTTTAGCAGCTTAATTGTCATGGATCAAACAAAGCAGCCCGGGATTTCGATTGCGCGAATCAATCTCTTGGATTGCGAGTGTCATCTGGGCGACCCACCGCAAGAAGGGGCATTGTCGTTCAATTTAACACTCAAACATCTAGAACGGTCTATTGCGGAAGGCGATAAAGTACTGAATTTTGTGGCTTCATTTGATCTCATGTCTGGAATTAAAAATCCAGTTTGTCAGTTAACCTGTACCTACCTTGCTGTATACACGCGGCCCGAAAGCGCAAACATGAATTGGGCGGAGTTTAGTAACGCGATGGCTTTGACCCATTTAATCCCGTTCCTTCGTGAGTTCATCGTGGACATGATGTCTCGCATGCCAATTCCAGTTCTGATACTCCCCCCAATCAATGTGCACGCGATGATTGAGCAATATACCGCTCAATCACGCGCACCCGCGATAGCGTAGCGTTACTTCTTCTTCGACTCTGACTTGCCCTTGACAATCCTATGGGTGATTTTACCGCCGGGATGTACGGTCACATCAACCCAGACCTTTTTGAGCTTGCGCTTGGTAGGAGCTTTCACGACACCGATTTACCCCGGTCCGATGGGCCGGTCAACCTTGGAGATTCAAATTAGGACACTACCGATTTGAGAGGTCGCTGAGAGATAGTGTCAACGATCTGATACGTGCCGAATTGTCGGCGTGAAACAACTGGACGTGCTTTCCAACGGTCTTCTTGACACCCACCCTCTGCCACGGTACACCGTGCCTCCATGTCCAGTTACTACGGCTCTGACGATCACGGAATGCTACAGCACAGTTCCCCGATGTTCGTGCATGGCGACGGCAGACGACGCGCGTCTCCGAGCACATCTACGCAAGCTCGGTCCGTCAATGGCCGACACGTTGGCTGATTTTCTGTCGAGTACCCTCCGCGCCGACTGACTGACGAAGCAAGCACGTCCACGGCTTCGCAGGCCGCCCTATCAGCGCGAAGAATCGGTTTCTGTCGGTGGACGTGTGCTTTTTCGTGGTACCTCCAATTTGGCGTCCCCAATTTGAATACCCATCCAGAAGCCTTCTACAATGCCGGTAATTCTAACCGGGTCATCCTCGTCCAGTCGCCACATGCCAGGGTAATCGTTTTGCAAAACAGTGCATACACAACTCATAAAGGGATCGCCCCGGTAGTCAGGATGATAGAGTATTACACGAATGGTACCCTTCTGGTTGTCCGGTTCAGAACGCATAAGGTTCAGTTGCAAATCAATGTGCTTTCCAATGTACTTCTCTTGGGTGCCGGTTATATCGCGACTGGTCAACCCAGTGGCCTTGAAGTCCTCGTAAATTTCTTGCAGTTGTACGGTCTTCTGAACCTGTGGTGAAGGAGGTGTCTGAATGATTCCGTCAATGCTGGGTAAGTTGTACGTTCTAACTTCTTCTGCCTTACCGGATGCCGGTAATGGTCGCCCGGGACGGACTGCTTTGTAAATCTCGTCTGCGTTCGCACTGGCTCCCTTCATTGAATTACCCGCAAACTTCCCCGCCAGCATTGGAGAAAACCGCTCTAATTCTTGGCGAGAAATCCCATGCACCACTGGAAGGATGATTTTTCTACCCCCCGACATCTCCATTGCGAAGAGCCCGTCAAGCTCAGCCTTAGGCCACTGTTTCGCGATAAAACTGCGCGATATGACCACCACTCCAAACGCGCTCCTCGCTAAACCATGATCTATTTTGCCGCGCAGACTATCACCGATCGTAAGTTCGAGTTCGTCATACCACACTTTGAGTCCACGACGTTGAAGTTGCTCGGCAAGTGGCCTCACGAATTCTTCCTTGTCCTCACTCGCATGAGATATAAAAACATCATATTCGTGCCTCCCGGGTTCTGCGTGAGCAGGCTGTGATGTGACTAGATTTCCATGAGCTAACGGTGAATACAGCGGACACTCGGAATAGTGTTGTGCTTCGATATAGGAATATGTCCAGCGTGGATCGTCTCTTGTCGCGCCCTCCGCCCGAAGTCGCTTATGGGCGCTCTCAGCGTCAAACTCGTCATAATGTCGCGCGAGACCCGTGGCGAAGTAGTGGAATATATTGTAAATAACCTCCGGGCAAAAGTTGGAGAGCGCGGGTGCCCTTGGATTCCCAACCACTGAGGCTGCCTGTTCGTCTGTTGCTGGCCATAAGGGATGCCGCTTCCACCGCGCGAGCAATTCATTGTCTCTTTCGGACGCAAGCGATGTTGCGCCAGCTTTTCCCATTAACGAAAGGCTCTCATAATAGCGCGGACAGGTTTCAACTGAAGCAAACGGACAGCGCGGCGGAAGATTCAGACGTTTGCTCTCAGAGGAATACCAGTCGAAATTTGGGATCGGAGTCTCTGCCATAAAACGGTCAGAGCTTAGCAAGCAAGGAGGAGGCTGACAACAGGCATCGGTGCCCCGAAATGATTGGCCGCTTTCTTCCAACCAGCGGTTAGGGCATACCTTCCGCACATATCGCCCATCACTGAAGCGCCTCCACGAATTCTTTGGGCGTCAATTCGTACGACTTTAACGTACCGCGTTTCGATGCCGACTGCTCGTATTCGCAGATGTCAACTACGAGAAGAAATATTGTCTTGTTGTTGTGCATCACAAACGGCACGGCTGACTCCTGTTTCTCCGTGACGATAGAGAGGTCTTCGGGGCACGTCTTAAAAATGACCAGATACCCGAAAGGCTCGGTGTAATCCTTCATGTAATCGTACACTTGGCGGAAACCTTTGGCGATGTAAGCGGTAGTCTGCCCACGTTCGGGATTAAACACCTTCACGTCGGCAACAAGACGATCCTTACCGGTTTGAGCCGAAATCAGGTCGGGTCGCCCCGATGCCGACTCGGGCTCGATATGGAATTGGACTCCCTGGTCGTGCAGGTACTGGTACAGGTCATACGCCAGTGTCTTTTCGCCCTTCTGTGTTTCTCCCATACATTTAGTCAGCAGACTAGCACGTTGAAACCACTCGCACCGATGTTTGTACTTCTTGAGCAGGAGCAGCGTCATTCTCTTATCGTCAATTTGCTCGTCGATATAGTCGAAAAGCGGCTCGACGTACGCTTGTCGAAAGCGCTCCACACACTCGTCGTATTTCCCCTCATGCGCGAGGTTGAAGCCAACTTGGATTTCAATATTCATCTCATTTGAAAGTGCACACTTCTTCACAACCCAGTAGCAGAGCCCATCGTTTTCTTGTTCTGACGTGCCGATCTGAGGTGTACCACCAAGCGTTTTGTCAGCGTCTGCTTCCGATTCCGGTGAGCGACGTTCTAAGTCATCGAGAATGCCTTTGGTAATTTCGTTGCTCTGTAGAAAACCCCAGGAATGAACAAGCGTAAAATGGAAGGATTGGAAATCCGCTGAATTGAGACGCTTGAGTCGTTTCTGCAACTTGTAACGAATAAATTGAATGTAATCGGAGTCCATAGTCAGAGTCTGATTGTGATGTTCATATCACCAAGTGATGAGGTCAGTTCATCCAGCGCCCTTTGAAGTTTTCGTTGAGCCTTTAGATAGCTTCCTAAATGATCTTCCAAGCGAATGTTTGATTTGCAACCCCCGCAGATCACCGTCTCCCCGTGTCGTACTTGCCGCAAAAAAGGACGCGCGTAAAAAGTGCAACGTGGGCACCGGATATAAATACGTTGGCGGTCAATGTTCATGGCTAGCACAAAATAACGCCAAAGCCGCGAAGGGAATTCTAAGATTCGTATAATCGCGAATCGAGTGGGATACGCCCCTCATTGTGTTTAACCTGTTCAGCTACTTCTGCACGCTTCACGTCATCAATCAATGCCAGCCAAAGACTGTCTAGCTTTGGTCGTTTACACCGCTGAATTTCGGGAATTCGGGTTTGCAAGGTCATGCAAATAGAAGAAACTGCCATCACAAATCGCATTCGGACGCTCTGAGTTATAGGCAGATTAGTCGGGTAACTTTTGACCAAGCGGAGTGCATTGCACATATCGGAAACGGGCGGCTTTTCGAGCGACATCGGTTTGTATTCGTGGGCCGCACGATTGCGAATTTTTCGGAGACGATGAAGCTCCGCTCCCAACTCGGGACTGATAACCCCAAATGCTACGGTAGCATCTATCCGGGCGGAGAGCGATCCAAGCGCCCCCCTGTCTCTCAGAAGAACGTCAGGCACTTTTGATTCTGCGATCATCCTGGCGCTAAGAAGGTCACCGAGCAATGACTCCACGTAACCCACTCCCATAAGAATACAACCGTGATCGTCAGCGAGTTGGATATTCTGCATCCACTCACCGAGTTCGAGCATTTTCGGATCCGGGACTTTATTTGAATCGCCCATTTGCGCCTCAACTGCCGCAACGAGCATAGTATTATTGTTCGAACACAATGGCAATCGCAAGAGAGAATCGTTGGGATGGCTGAAAGCTGGTTCTGGTTGGAAGCGTTATGAAGCTCTCGTTTCTGCGTTGCTTAGTGAGGCGCACTGTCTATAATTCAGGTCATGGGCGCTTGTACCGGCACTGCTTGTGGCACGTCATCCATCCTGATTTCGATTATTCAATTCGTGCTTGGCGCGATTGTGGCAATCGCGACCAGCGTTTGGATTGAGAATCTACGCAAGCCGAAGCTTACGCTCAGTATCTTACCCCCTTCGGATGCGCACTATACAAACCGTCCGGCGACAGACGCCAGATTTCTAGCCGTGAATTTGCTGAACAAGCCGTTGCCCCCCATTGCCCGCTGGATGAGCCGGACCGCAGCACTACAATGCCACGGAAGTATCACTTTTCATCACTTAAACGACGGACAGAATATATTCGGTAGTGCGATGCCAATCCGGTGGGCGGGCCAGCCGGAGCCAGTACCAATCTTGTTTAGCATCGGAAACCAACATGTTTCTATCGCCGACCCCACGCGATTTAGCCTCAACCCGAGGGTTGACGTTTACCCCGGTGAAGGAGAAGCACTCAATATCGCGGCGAAATTTGACAGCGAAGTCGAGTGTTACGGATGGAGTAATGAAAATTACTTCTCAAATCCGATATGGCGACATCCAAACTGGAAGCTTTCATCGGGACGCTACCTTGTCAGAGTCACAGTGCTATCCGCTGGCCAAAACTGCACGGGCGTATTTCGGCTCATTGCCGATGTACCACGAGGAAATTTCAGGCTTGAGGACGCACGCCCGGAAGATCGTGTTTACGGATAATCGGAAGAGACGAATCGCCGCCACCAAAACCGCGCCAGCGCGATTAGCGTAATCCGGTCCCCCTGTGTCCACAGCAATTCCGTTTGTGGGCGGCGTCGTTCATCCCATGATTCATTAAGGGAATCATGTTCCTCCTACCCGCCAATTTACGCAGGAGTACCTTTTTGCCCCTCCCCTACCCCACCTCCGTGCTGTCGTGAAAAGCGGAACGCAGTTGAAAGCAATCGCGCCTTCCGTGGCCAACTCACACCCGTTCTTCCCTACCCTCTGGACTCGGAGGCGAGCGGCCACGCGCGCCAGGGGCAAACGTGAGCGCAACGCGACGCTTTCCCACAGCCGATTCAATACCGCGCCCACGTCGCCGGGTGTGATCGTCCTCTTGGGCGTGCTGGCCTTCAATCTCGCCCAACAAGCCCCACCCAAGCCGCCTCCGGGTATACGGGCGGGTATATTGGCACTGGCTTGGGTCTCGCTCGTGTGCGCGTGAATTCACGCAACCACTTGCAGGGAAAGTGGTGGAGAGGGGTGGATTCGAACCACCGAAGGCGTTAGCCAGCAGATTTACAGTCTGCCCCGTTAAACCACTTCGGTACCTCTCCAGGCGAAAAATCCGAAAACCGAATACCGAAATCCGAAACACATCAGTTCCGAGACTCGAATTTCGGATTTCGAATTTCCCCGCCTCTGCGGGGTTGGAGCGGGCGATGGGAATCGAATCCATCTCCCTGTGTCAATCCTGCGTGATTCTGCATATTTTCGCAACCGCAAAATACGAAAAAGCGCAGGATCGGGATGGTCTTTTGTCACATTTTGTCACGCAACAATCGCGGCTTCCAGCGCCTCCCTGCCGAGGCGCTCCTGAATTATCGCAATAGGTCATTTGGAGATGACGACAAAACCTCGGAGAGCACTTAGATTCTGATACCTTTGCTGTGGCCTGGCGTAGGCGTATTCCGAAACGACGCGGAAGGACTGATGCTCACTGCGATTCTTGGAATCGTTCTGATCGATTTGACCTTGGCGCTCTCCTCCGTCAAGTATTCGCGAACGGCTGTCGGCACGGTAGCAAGAGTTCGCTCGCCGTAGTAGGTGAGGGCTTTGAGTGAGAGGACGGGGTTGAATTCAGGATAAAGTGCTTTGGCTGCTCCCAGCGCTTTGGGAAGGCTGACCCCCGACTTCAGAAGCGTGTAAATGTCCTCGTAATCTCTTGGTTCGGCGCGGACCAGAATCACTTTTACCTTCTGCGCGGCTAGATCGAGAAGCGACGCAATGCGAACGCGGTTGTCTTCGCAGCGATCAGGTCGGCCCACGCGGCCCATGGTGAGCCCGCCGAAGAACGAGACTTTCACGTCGCCGCCCCGTTCGACCGTGAATGATGCCGTGTTGAGCTCCGATTGAATGAGCTTTGCGCCAGCAAGGAATGCCAGACCCTGGCCCAGCGCACCCGCCGAAACGGGCTGGCTTGTGAAGAAATCGAAATCAACGGATTGTCTCCCGCCCAGACGCAGGGCAATGGCCGTTCCGCCATACAAGACGAAATGCTTAGGGACTTGAGAAAGCTCGGGCCATAAGCGGCGCTGCTCGGCCGGGAGAATGTCCAACCGTGGCCTCATGCGGGAATCGCGCGCTGGGGCCTGGGAGGAACGGGGAGAAGATGCAGCCGGTGATGCCAATAATGCCAGGACCGATTGTCAAAGAGGCCCGGTGGAGCGGATCGCAACGCTTCGCGGAATGCAGCCTCGCCATAATGACCGAGGGCAAAACAGGTATCATCCCACGTTCCAAACACCATGACCTGACAGAGAAAACGCGGTGTGTCTTCCAGCGTTGCCTCAGCCGACTGCCACCAGCAAACACGCCGAGCGATGGAAGCGAGCTGGTCAGAATCCCTTTCCACTGTCAGTGGGCTTTTCACAACTATAACAGAATAGCAAACCGGGGTATTAATGTCGAGCTTTCGTCCTACTGCTCAAGGTGGGTTGGCCACCAAGAAGCGATCATGCTCACTGACGCTGGTTCGCATGTTGAACAGCCCGATGTTCACATTCCCGACCTGATGCGCGCGGCGGCAACGCCAGTAGGCGTGGCCTCGGTTCCTGACGCTCGGTCAACAGCCGGAGAACATCTTCTTCTCGGAATCGGACGGCCCCGTCAACGCGCACGACCGCCAGCCGGCCCGATTGGGCGATCTCTGCAACCTTACGGATGCTGATATGCAAACGACTGGCCACGTCCGCCTTGCTCATCAATTGCGGCACGAAATTCATTGGTTGGGCATCGTCGATCTCCAGGACGACATTCTCGCCATCCACTCGCGCCCGGTACGATCTGCAGGTCAGCGTGATCATGGCCCCTCAGTTCCTCTCTGTCGTGCCCGCAGTCATATTCACTCTTGCAGCTCACTGACGGTGATGTTGGTGATCCAAACGAAATTGTCCGCCGTATCAAGCTCGTAGCGCGACGGCACTGCCTTCACCCAGCCGACCTCGAACCTCTGCAGCGCAGATTCCAACCGCCGAAGGTTCTTGCCGACAATCCGGATTTCGTGAGTGTCTGAGCGCAGACAAAGCGTGGTGTGATCCGCACCGTGCTCGCATTCCACAAATGCAATACGGCTGTAAGGGACCAGGCAGGATTTGCCATCAGCCAACTCCACTCGCAGAGCCTGGGCGTTGGCGTCCCCTTCCCAACAGGGGGAAGTCCGTCGGCTCTCGTCTTGTCCGTGCCGTATCATTGTACCCTCATTCCCTGTGTTTGTTGGATTGCCCGTGTTCGTAGCTTGGTGAAGCTATCAAGCCGGCGCTGCCGAAACCCTTCGGCATACGTCGCGATCCGCAAGCACCGTGTCCACAACCGGCGAGGAATGCCGAGGCTTTGAAAATACCGCTGCTTCGCCAAGTCCAGTGCCAGGGGTCGGTCACCGGACCGCTGGATGTTCTCTGCCAGTTGCGCCTTGTCGCTGGTGAAGATGGTGACTCCTTTGCGCCCGCGAGAAATGGTCACATACCACTGTTGTTGGTTCGTCGCGGCCTTGATAGCCGAATCGGAGAACAAGACGTGATCGACCGTCTTGCCCTGTGACGCATACGAGCTGATGGCGAAGCCGTGCACGAATTGCCGGTAATCCTTCGAGAGGGTACGTCCATCACGGAGCCGGATACGGCCATCGGCCAAGACTTTCTCAACGGTGACCAGCTCACCGTTTGTCAGGCGTCGTCCGTGCGTAGTCGTGGCGTTGGCTTTCAGTTGCAGGCGGTCACCGGCCGCCAACACGACTGGTTTAGGTTGGCACACGGTGAGCCGATCCATAAACCGAAACGGGACAGTGCGAACCTTGTCCGCACTTTCCAGAACCAAGCCTCGATCGGTAATGGTCACGAGCCGGCACGTCTGGCCCTTCTGGAATCCGCCCGCGTTGCGGTTCAACACCAGCACGGTGTCCTCTTGGTAGAAGCGACGATCACGCTTTTGCGCCTCAGTGAGATCAACCGTCTCCACCCCCGTCACCGCTCTGTCCTCAGACCCGAGAAGCCCACGAGATTTCAATGCCGCACGCACCTGCTCATTGACGCGGTGGATCTCCGACCAGGTTTGAGATACCACGACAACGGACTGGTGTTGTTCAACGAGGGACAGGTATTGCTGGGCAAGACGCTCGGCTTGTTCCGGTGGAGAACAGACCACAACCGCCCCTTGTCGATCCAGCCGACGAAACGAGGCATCGAGGTTACCTTCGGAAGCTTCTTGCACAGCCTGCCTGTACTGGGCAATCCGCTCCCGTTCGGCTCGGGTCTTCCCGCGAGCCGGGTCTTGACGCCGAATCTCGGTGAGTTCGATGGCCTGGAGCGTGGAATACTTCTCGATGGCACGCAGCGCATCCGAGGCTTCGACTGCGGCATGTTGGCGAGTGTCGCCCGAGAGAATTACCCGGCCTGCGTTGGCTTTCGCCAGGCTCATGAGTTGGTGCATCTGCTGGCCGCCGATTTGACCGGCCTCATCAACCAGCAGCACGCCACCGCGAGGCAGAGCACCGCGCGCCAGCAACGCGCTGACGGTTTGCGCGCCGTGAAAACCGTCCCTCTCCATGTCAACGACCTGTTGCCGCTGCGGGGCGGCAACCGTGACCGTCCGCCCGGTCTGTTGCAAGGCGATGTACACTTCCCGAAGCGTGTAGCTCTTGCCGGTGCCTGCACCACCGCGAAACAGGGTGATAAAGTCGCGTGATTGCAGGATACGCTCGACAGCTTGACGCTGGACCGCATCCAGGCTGGCATTGCGAATCGAATGATCGGAGCAGTGCGGGCCGAACCGGCCAACTCCATCACGCGCCATGCACACAATCTCCCATTCCCGGTGCAGCACTTCCCGCGTGGTGATCCGGCCAGGATGTTCCTTGTAGCGCAAGTAGCCGCGCCGGGCCGTGGCAGCCTGAATGTCGGCCAACGCCACGTTCTGCCCGCGTACGTGCTCTAGCGCGTGCCGCCACAACTCGTATTCAGGCACCACCGATCGTCGTTCAAACAGATGTTCCTCAGCCCATGCGACGGCCTGTTGCGCCAGTGCCCCACTGGAGATCGTAGTCGCCGGCGGCTCAGTGGCCAGACGGCCAAGCGATGTTTTTTCCTCGGCAGTTAGTTGTTGGCCCCAACTGGTCTGTAATTCGGCAAGGGTGATGCCCTTGATCTTGCGAGGCCGATCCTGGTGGGCGATATGGTTGCGGATAAGGGCGAGGTTCCCATCGGCCTTCTCCGGCTGGCGTTCCAGAAATTGGCGGGTTTTTCGATCAATCTCTTGGTGGCGCTTGGAATACTTTTCGACGAGCGCCGGGGAAATGCCCTTGATTTCAAAATCCCCCCGCCGCTTGTTCTCGATGCCGTAGCCGAATTGCCGCAACCTGCGGGCCAGCTCGTGGTAATAGACGTTCTCGACGAACTTGTGGGCAAAGAGCATGTCGTGGTTCTGCAGCGCCTTCCAGCGGCGCTCGACCGCATCGAACGTGCTGTTGAACACGATGCAATGGGTGTGCAGATGCGGATCGAGGGCGCGGGACGTATCGTGGCGGAACACAGCGGCCACAATGTTGCCCGTCGTCCGGTCGGTGCACTGGCCGTTCTTGCGGACCCGAGTGGACGCGAACGCCTGCAATTGGTTCAGGGCGGCCGTGACAGCCCGCTCGTGCGCCTCGACGATGCGCTGATCTTGGCCCACCAGGGCGGCGATGGACACTGACTTGGCCGGCGAGAAGGTGAAATCGTAGAATACGCGCCGATTGGTGCTTTGGCGGGGCTGGCCATCCGGGCCAATATCCATGCGGGTGGTTTTCTGGCGCACCGTCAACCTCTGGCCGGTCTGCGGGTGAAGGTTCTCACAGAGACGAACGAATTCGTTCTGGCGTGTGACCCCCGACAGCCCCAGTTGCTCGGCCCCATCGCCATACCACTGGCCCAAGACCTGTTGGTCTTGGGCGTAGTAATCACCGACGCTCAGGTGTTCCTTGAAATACTCCTTGGCGTTGGGCAGTCGGTATTGTGCTTTGGTAGCGAGCATGGCCAGAGGTTACAGGCAGCGTGGGAGATTGCGTTAGCGGGTAGCAAGCGAGTTGACGCCGGTTACGCGGGATTGTGCACCGCCCTCGATTTGGGCCGCGATCTTGCCACGTTCGCGCCCCCGCACTTCGAGGGTTATGGTTTGTTTACTCATCGAATTGTTCATGGGCCATTGCTCCTTTCTGAATCGCGGGTGCGAGCGTAGCACGGGGAAAATCGAGAAATTGAAATCCAGCAGGGTAGAATGTTGCCAGCGGTAGCTGCGAAATTCCGTGTTTGGCTTTGCTTGCGCAAAATTCTTCATTTTGTGCTGGACAGGTTTTGAAAGGTCATCCGGTTCAGTCCCCAGTAGTGAATTGCCTGCGCGTGAAACCCTACGAGCCAGGCCGGTGGCGAGCGAGAACGGTCACAGTGGAGCCACGAAGTGGACAACTTCTTGACGGCGCGCAGCGAGCTGTACAATCTTCTGGCGCTACCTCACGCGCAGTCGATGGCCGATGATGTGGTGCAATCATCCGACCAGAGGTAGCACGTGGGCGACAGTCGCACGTGTAGCAGCTACACAAAAGTCGAGGTGTCAACCCAGGTGCCAATGGTTGCATCTCAATAGCAGAACGGGACAAAAGTCCTGGGCCCGCGCTCAGACTGGCCGGCTCTGCTCGTGCCTCGCAGCCAGGCCAGACAAAGCGACGGTCTCGATCAATCCCACGCCCAACGCCCGTCCCTCATCGCCGCTTCTCTGCCGTCGCCTGACGTAAACGACAACGTGCTGCGACTCCGTTCCGCTTTCCGATTCGGGCCGCGCGTTCAGCGTGTTCCCCAACCATGATCACATGGCCGACGTGGCCCTCACGAGGTCCCCCCGATTTCCACGATTGCGGTTTGGTCATAGTCGCAACTGTGACCAACCAGTGTCCGCGATGCAACCGCAGTGCATCCGATTCCTGTCCGACGTTGCGTACGCTCAGATGTCGTACAGGTGTCCAAGTAGATGTCCGAAGATGTGCCACCGATTTCCCGCCGATGTGCCGCCGATTTCCCGCTGATGTCCCGCAGCGGCTCGGCAGATGCCATGCATCGAGCCACCAGTGACCATGCAAGGTTCACGCAAAGACCACGCGCGGTTTACGCAAAGTGCCACGCATGATTCACGAACAGAGCATGCACGGTTCATGGAAAGAGCCTATGCTGTCCATTCTGCCAGCATCACTCTGGCAATCCATTGACTTCTCGATTTCCCGCAATTGCTGTCAATGTTGTCCGCATCGAGAAAACTCGGTAGCCGCCCATCCTATACGTCTGGGTTACAGATTTGACGCGAGACCCCTACGCATCGGCGTAGGATTTATGTCTACGCGACGGCAGCCATCCGGCAGCGACGTTGACAAGCGTTGACTGATTCAACACCATTCAATTCGAGTCGTGATTTATCCGCACGAGTCGGATGGATCAACTCGGCCCCAGCGCGGGTCGCCCCGATTGTACGGCTCGCTTGCGCCTGTCAAGGTAGACCACTTCGTGTCTCCACCGGTGACAGTGCTCGGCGAGCCGAGGACGGCGGGCCTCTAGTACCTCGCGCCGGGGAAGGTTTCGGCCAGCTATTCCGTCCCAGCGACTCGCTGACCAGAAGAGCTTTCCACTGTCTGCATTCGCAGAATCCAGGAATCGTGCTTACGATCCCAAATACTTAATTATCCAAGTCAAACACCCTAAGCATGGGCTTCTCAAAATGCCGTCACAAATCTACAACAAAGAAGCGTCAAGATTGTCCCGTGTAAGTTTGAACACTATAGAGACGGTCTGTTGTTGATTCCGAGCTCGCCATTGTTATGGCGAGAACCGCGCGCGGTAGAAGCGGGACGGGATGTTGGTGGCACCGCCGATGTCGAGGTAGTTGGTTAGGGAGCCGGCAATAGTGTTGTTCGTGACGATGAAGAGGTCGGTGAAGGAGTTGGTGTAAGCCCCGTGGGGTCCGCCGGAGGAAACTTGGAGGGCGTTGGTCTGGCCGGCAGCCATCAGCCATGTGACGCTCTTGGAACAGGTGTTCTTTGAACGCGGGATGTAACTCTGCCTATTGTCGCGGCTATCGGACTGGACGAAGCGCACCTTTCCGTGCCCCCCGAGCACGATGTTGGTGCCGCTCTCCGGAGGAGTCCGGGTCGCCCCGTAACTCGAAGCCGAGATACCGACCACCGTATTCGGGCAGTCCTCAATAAAGAAATTGGCGACCACTCCCCGCTGCAAGTTGCTGGCCCGAAGATAAAGACGGGCCAAGGTACTTCCATACCAGAGAGGAGCCCTGTTGGGTATTGCACGACGGCAAATCCGCGCATCTCGCAGCACCATTTCGCCGATGCATCGACCAGGTACACAACCCAGAACAGAACATTTTTCATCGGGCGCAACCGTCTTTAGCGCGGGTGATTAACAGGCTTAGCTATGATCCAAGGTCGCAATCGTGGGCTGGGGTTGACCGGGGCATAAAGTCCTATTCTCAAGCCTGAAATTGCTACGTCCGAAAATCGTCCAGCGCGCGGAGAGCATTGCAGGGCCAACCCGCAATGGCTATTATCCGATGAACTCCAAAAGCGGCGGCCTTGGAGTCACGATGATTGACGGCAAACCAGATTTCGCCAACGTGCAGGCAGTTGAAAAGAACTGCCGGCGAAAGCAGTACGGCATCTTATGCGCCATGTGTATGCTGGTCATTGGCGTGTACGCGTACACGGCTCAGTCGGGTCTTGTTGCATCGAATAGTCTGAATCCCGCGGATGCTTATTACAATTTGCTTGTGCGCAGCTTTCGCGCCGGCCAGCTCAACCTGATAATCTACGTGCCCGGCTTTGCGCAGCTTGCGAATCCCTACGATCCGGCAGCACATGCCCCGTATCGTGTGCTCGACATGAGCTATTACAAGGGGAAATTCTACCTGTATTTCGGGGTCACTCCCGCTCTGGTTCTTTTCTGGCCATATGTGGTACTCACGGGCCACTATCTGCCGCAAAAGGCCGCTGCAATATGTTTCTGCAGTATCGGTTTCTTGGCCGGAGTGGGTCTGTTGTGCGCCCTTTGGCGGCGATACTTTGCCGAGGTCAATGTCGCGATGGTCTCCGCCGGTGCGCTCGCGATGGGTTTGGTCACCTGCGTGCCGTTCCTTTTGGCGCGGTGTGACGTGTACGAGGTGGCGATCAGTTGCGGGTATGCGTTCACGATGCTGGCGCTGCTGTGTATTTGGAAGGCAATCCACGATTTGTCACGACAGACCCGGTGGCTCGCGGGAGCGAGCCTGATGTACGGATTGGCCGTAGGGGCGCGACCCTCCTTGCTATTCGGCGCAATTGTATTGCTGGTCCCGGTGATTCAAGCGTGGCGCGAACAACGGAAGGTTTGGGTCCCCTTGCTGGCGGCGCTGGGCCCGATCGCGCTCGTTGGCCTCGGATTGATGTTCTACAACGTCCTCCGGTTCGACAACCCTTTTGAGTTTGGCTTTCGTTATCAATTGGCCGGTGATCGGCAATTGACGCAGCAACCTTTCAGTTTTCGGTATCTATGGTTTAACTTCCGGGCTTATTTTCTGGAAACCGCTCGCTGGAGCACCCGGTTTCCTTTCGTGCGCAATACCATTCTGGCCCCATCGCCCCCAGGTCATGGGCCTGTGGAACAGACCTTTGGAATCCTCGTCAATATTCCGCTCGTTTGGCTGGCGCTGGCCGTCCCGCTAGCCCGGCGCGGTCGATCCCCAGAGTCGCGTTACTGCCTCGACTTGTTTCTTTCGTCCGCAGCCCTGCTCTTCGGAATTGCTGCACTGACGCTAGGCTTTTATTACTACACCGCCGGCCGGTATGAGGTGGAGTTTATGCCGGTGTTGGTGCTACTGGCTGTGATCGGCATTCTCGGTGCGGAACGCGACCTGGGTGGCCAGCCGGGCCGGCGACGCGCGATGCGCTGGGGGTGGAGTGTTCTACTCGCTTTTTCGGTGGCGTTCAATCTGCTGGCGTGTACCGCGCGTTGGGCTGACTCGCATGACAATATAGGGATGGCGTTACAAGCTGCCGGTCGACCGCAGGAGGCGATTGGGCAATTTGATCGGGCGTTGCGGCTCAATCCGGATTTCGCCCAGGCACATTACAACTTGGGTCTCGCGCTGGAAAGCCTTGGTCGGACTCAAGAGGCAGTCGAGCACTATGAACAGGCGATACGAATCCAACCCGATTACGGGGACGCGCACAACAACCTGGCAGGCATCTTGAGGAATCAAGGCAGGCTGCCGGAAGCCATCAATCACTACGAGCAAGCAGCTCGCAGCAAACCCAATGTCGCAGGCGTGCATTTCAATTTTGGGTCGACGTTGGAACAGGCGGGGCGGGTGGACGAGGCAATCGGACAATACGAACAGGCGATACGCATCCAGCCCGATTTTGCCTTTGCCCACAACAATTTGGGTGTTCTTTTAATGTCCCGCGGCCGATTGCAGGAGGCGGTCGATCACTATCAGCAGGCGCTGCGAATCCAACCCGATAATGAAGAGGCCCACTTCAACTTGGCGCTTGCGTCTAGTCGTCTGGGCCGGTGGCAGGAGGCAATCGACCATTACCAACGGGTGGTTCGCATCAAGCCCGACCTCCTTCAGGCCCGGCGCAATTTAGCGAATGCTCTGCTCCAGGCGGGAAAAGTGCCGGAAGCGATTGACCAGTTCCAATTGATTCTGCACATCCAACCGAATGACGTTGACACACACAACAACCTGGGGCTCGCTCTGGAGTTTTCAGGCCGACTACGAGAGGCGGCGGCACAGTACGAACGAGCGTTGCAGATCAAGCCCGACTTTGCGCAGGCACAAACCAATCTCGCCCGCGTGCGTGCAATTCAGTGAGCCATTCTTAGGATTCTCAGGGGGAAACCCGGGCGCGGTAGTAACGGGAGGGTTTGTTCGTGGCAGCGCCAATGTCGAGATAGTTGGTCAGGGAACCGACAATGGTGTTGTTCGTTACAATGAAGATGTCGACGAAACCATTGGTCTCGTAGCTGCCATGGATTCCGCCAGACGAAACCTGCAAGGCGTTGGTCTGTCCGGGGGCCATAAGCCAGGTGACCAGCATGTTGTTGCCCTGCGGGATCACCGAGACGATACGGAAAGTGTTTGGATCGAGCGCCACACTACCGACGATGAGGGTGCCGCCGTTGTGGACGAAGCTGCTGCAGGTATTCGTCATCACGAGCTTATCAACCTGCAACAGGCCACTGCTGAGAACCAACTGGCCATTCTGAACGTCGATGAATCCCGTGTGGGCCGCGTTGGTCACGGTCAATTGTCCGCCGTCCACCGAGACGTAGCCGAAAGTATTGCTAGCACAGTCTCCTAGCGTAATTCCTGTCGCAGCGGTGACAGAGCCCCCCTTGACCGAGAGCGTGCCTGCTGCAAGTCTCCCTACACCCAGGTCGATGTAATTTGCTGCCAACAAGCCTAACGACACAGTAATGCTGGCAGCATCTTCGCTGCCCACTATTATTTCACCATTCGTCACCACAAGCTGGCCGCTATTCACAAACACTTCGCCATCGCTCAGGTTGCCAAGACCGCCGACCTGTAGATAAGAACTCAACTGCGTGGTGCCACCATTAACGGTCAGCACGCCATCGGATTGGTCTTCAGAACCGACAAGGATTTCCCGTGCCCAAAAAAGACCATCTTCGATAGTTATTTCGCCATTACCCTCCTCGCCACCGATAGTCGTTGTATCGTTGGTGACGATGAGCACACCGCCGCTTAAGGAGACTACTCCACCTGAACCGCCGCCGAAGTTCAACGATCCCCCAAGTGTTACTGTGCCAGCCTCAATGGAGAGGTCGCCACTGCAGTCATGTCCATCACCAACCCACAGGTCATGTGCCAGCAAGGTGGCGTTCGTGACCGTGATGCTTCCAGAGCACTCGGAGCCATTTCCTATGTACGTCGGACCGTTTGTAACTACAAGCAGACCCCCGTTAGCCACAAACAAGGTCGCCTGCAAGCCATTGTGACCACCGAGACTCAGAGAAGAAGACAAGGTCATTACTCCACCAATGACTTCGATCGTTCCGCTACCGCCTTCTCCCACATCAATACTAACATCCCGAGCTCGCACAACACCATTGGAGATGATTAGGAGCCCTGCAGCAAACGAAGGCTCAATCTGTAGAGTGCAGTTTGTCGTGATCACGGAGCCACCCATGATGACCATCGTGCCGTTATCCTGGAGTAGTCCGCCCAACAAACCGTCAACGATCAGTTTGGAATTGACACTGATCAATTCTGATCCTCCGCCGCCAGGAGGTGTCTCAGTACTGCCGATGATGAGGCTGTTAAGAATATGCAAGGCAATGGTGCCGGTATTATCAAGGTAGAGAGTGTCGGTGCCGCCTGACGGAGGGGCGATAACAAGGTTGCTGATGATGAGCGTATTCTTGAAATCGTTTGCCGTGGTATTATCGATTGTTATTTGCTCTGAGGCGGCGTTGGTGATGAGAATTGCAGACTGCTTAATCGAGGGTGGCTTGTGGAGTGACCAAATACGGGCCTCATCCCAGAAGCCGTCTGTTGAACTGATGCAACTGTTGGTCTGCGCCTCTGAAGCCGTAGGGCTGATCGCATTTATCGCAATAGCCAATATCAACCAGATGGTTCGTCTCATCCCCGGCCTAATAATGCGATAACGCACGGGTTTACTTACACAAGTAGAACAGGTCGCGACGTGAATGTCCAGCAGATTTGAGCTTTCCAAGCCGTCGTCGTAGGATGCGGCACCAACTGATAGCGTCGACGTAGCTTGATCGCAGAGTGGGTCACGGTTTCACCTGTAGGTTTATTAGGCTGTCTTCCAGTATCGTATCCTCAATCAGTACGTCGGTCTGGTTGGTTCTCCGCGTCATCGGCCCCAAATCGGAATATGTCGAACGTGAGGGAGCGAACATTGTTCGCGTGTAGGACACCGTTGCCGTACCGATATCGGCGTAATTGCTAAACAACTGGCTGGTGGTATTGTAGTCCCAATTCATAGTTTGCACGGGGAGGAAGGACGTCAGGTTGGTGATCGGCCACAGCCCGCCGAGTGTGGGAGAATTCTTCGTGGTGCAGCCTTCGACCCACACGTTGCCCGATTGCGCCCCGCTGATGCGCATCCAGTCGGAAACCCCCTTTACTAAGCTCAGTGTGCAATTGCCGCTAAAATTCGTGATGCCAAAAGCGTTAGTAGTACCTCCGTTAGGCCAAAAACCGTCGAGCCCATTCGTGCCACTTTGCTCGTGCTGCACGCCGCAAAGGTACATGACGGTGCTATTACTCGCGGTCAACAAATTGCGAAAACCCATGGTGGGCTGGTAGTTGTCCTCGTTGTAGGACATCTCGATATAGAGAGTGCCGCCATTGGTCACGACCGCGTCGATACGGCTGGCCCCCGACTCCGTGCCGATGAATCGGATTGTGCCACGCCCTTCGAGCCAAAGCCCGTTTCCGCCTGTGCTGTTCTCTTCATTGTTACCGCGCCAGTCAACGGTTAAGCCAGGGCAATCCTGCACGTCCAAGTTGGCGTTCGTGCCATATCTGCAAATGCTGTCCCGGAGATATAGCCGGGCTGACGTGCTTCCCACGCCAGTGATCTGAATGAGATTTGGGGCGTTCTGGACGGTGGAATCGCCAAATAGGTGGACGTGGCTGAAGGTGGCGTGCGAAGGATGCAACAGCGAAAACATGGGACCGCCGCCAGAATCTCCAGCAAGTATGGAAAGCGAGCCGTCGCCCACAATCCGAATATCACGGTTGGCGGGGATTGTGACGGTAGCATTCATACTGTAGTACGTCCCGGTATTCGTCCACGGAATGTGGATCACTGTCCCATCCGTAGCCCCGTTGATTGCTGTCTGCAACGAGGATGCCGTAAAACTCCGTGGCATATCCACAATGGTACGGTTGAGATTTGTCGCCTCGGTCGGAAGGCCCGGCTGTGAGAGCGCCAGACTGCTTCGGTTCACCGTCACGTTATCCACCAGGTTAGTGATCGGATTGGAAGCAATCGTATAGAACGGTGCGTAACAATTCGTGTTGCCGAGCAGCAAGACTGTTGTACCGTTGGAGGTAAAGTTCGCGGCCACGCCATTGGAATAAGCAAACGTGTTGTCCATTACCACAAACGGCCCCTGTTGCCCCGTTAAGAACGGTTGACCGGAGGGGTCGATAATCGTGTTGCCCTTGATTAATACCGGCCCATTGTGGATCGGGTCAACGTAGAACGCAGTTGAGTGCCAACTGGTGTTGCCTGTGACGCATTCAAAATCGTTGCCGGTGTTGTTGAACACGTCAGTCCCATTGTTCACGAAAACGCTTTGATAGGCATGGAGACTACCCGGATTCATCTGCAACCCGACGCCGCAATTGGCGAAATAGCAATTGACCATCCAGCCGTCAATGGCGTTGTAGTCATAAGTCTCAACTGCTACTCCTAGATTGGTGAACACGCAGCGCAGAAAGGCCTCATTCGAGAAACCTCCGTTGATCTTGGCTCCCGCAATTCCAAGACCGCCCGCTACTGAGTTCTTGAACACACAATCGGCCCATGTGTTCGCATTATCGAAATACGGATTGCCGTTGTTTTGGCTGTGATTGACCAGTGTGTAAGACTTGCCTTTGCCGTCAAAGAACAGCCGCTCGAAATAGGTGGTGTTCACGGCATCCACCCAAAACATCGTTGTTGCATCGCCAACCGTTGTGCCTGTGTTGCCGATCCAGGTGAATCCGGATACTGCCGAGTCCTTGCCAAAGACAGCCACACCCTGTCGATTTTGCAAGTGAATCGTTTGGGAGATCAAGTACTTGCCCGGGCAATACAACACGGGTGAACAGCCGTTAAGACCGATAGCCGCCAGTGCAGCGTTTATACTCCCTGTGTCATCGTTGGTTCCTCCACCGTCAGCACCCCAAGCCGAAACGTTCGTCCATGAGTTGAACGGCCCGTACCACTCGTTGTAGGCGGTGATCGGGACTGTGACGGAGACATTAGTGGTGCAGACTGGGGAATTGGAAATGATCACGCTAATAATTGCTCCCCCTGGGCTGTCCGCCGTCCAGGTGATAGTAGGAGTGCCTTGCCCCGTGAGGATGGTGCCGCCCGCGACTGACCATATGTAGGAAGACGGGTTGACCAGAAACACGGTTCCGCAGCCGGCCCAGCAATTGGTGCTAGTTCCTCCCAACAGAGTTACACCATAAAGATAGCCATTTGTTTTCCCCTGAGCAAAGCCCGTCGTCAGACCCCCCTCGAACGGAAGGTAGCCATCCGGGCTTCCGCTGAACTGATGCAGGACTGTATTCGTGCCCTGAGGGGTTAACTTAAATGCCGTGCCATAGCCGGCCACGCCGTTGAATATATTCGTTAATCCTCCGCTCACAGTCGTGCCATAGAAGTTCCCGTCGAATCCTTGCAGTAGTCCAGAATCAGGACCACGACCATTGGGGTCACCAAAGGTGTAGAGTTTATTAAAGGTGCCTTGAGAAGAAATGCTAAACGCGATGCCGCACCCGTTACTCCCTCCCGTGAACCCGGTGCCATAGAAGAGCCCGTTAGTGCCCAAGGTCAGGGGCGTTGTCGGCCAGCCGCCGTCGGAACCGTTGAATACATGCAGGTATGAAAAAACACCGTTAGTAGTGATCTTGAAGATTGTGCCGCACCCGCCAAGACACGCAGAATTCGTCCCGCCAAAATGGGTTGTTCCATAGAAACTGGTGTCCGTGCCACTGCCCTGCATGAGAGTTGCTTGCGAGAAATTACCATTGGTGCCCCCGTTGAAATAATACAATATCTTGAACGTAACTGTATTGATGTTCGACGAGATCATGAAGACAACGCCATTGTTGTTAGATCCACCGGCTTCAGTTACTCCGTAAAAATTGCCGTCCCGTCCTTGCGTGAGTCCCGCTGGATACGAACCTTGCGTGTAGTTAAAGGCATGCAGATTGGTCAAACTTCCCCCCGGCGTGATCGCGAACACGGTGCCGTTGCTGCCCGGTCCTCCTCCTGTCGTCACACCGTAGAAATAACGATTGGTGGTACCAGGTGCACTGCTGCCTTGTACGAGCGTCGAGGGACCGTCGCCGTCAGTGTTTGGATCAAACTGCCACAAGGTCGAAAGTGTAGCACCGTCTGGAGTTATCGAAAACAAAGTGCCAGCACCATTCGTCCCTCCGTAGGCGGCGGCTCCGTAAAGGGCATTACTGTAGATACCGGTTCCCTGCACAACCCCCACGGGTATGGCACCGTCGACACCATTGGTAAAACTGTACAGAACTGTCAGAGGATTCGGCAGGGAAGCCGTGTTTGTGGAGCCTAGAAGCACGGACGATGGAACTGTAATATTGGCAGCCAACGAACACGGAGTGACCGTTATCGGCGCGCTGAGGTTGGCTGAGCCACCAGAAGTGGTCAGTTGCATAGTGAGCGTCGCCACACCACTGTCGCCCGCTGACCACGAGATGTTTGGCGTGCCCGAGCCGCCGTCGATTGTACCATTGTCGATTGACCATGAATAACTCGCTCCCGCGCCTGCGTCGGCAACGGAAGCGGTGTTGCTGGTTGAATTGATAAGCACGATTGAGGGTGCAGTTATCGCATACGACACGAACGGATTCAGACCGAGTTGGTATTTTTGCAGATTGCTCAAGCCGTCCCCCTCGGGGTCACCGCTGGCGACACTGGTATCAGTAAGGCTGAAGCCGTAGGTGACCTTCCACCAATCTCCAATTCCGTCCCCAAGCGTGCTATAGCCGTCGGAAATCAGGACGCTCTGGTTTTCGTAGACCTGCAAGTTATTGAGCCCATGGGTAAAGGCCAACGTGCAGGTTTGGGTGGCAACGGTGGAGTCGAGCGGATTCAACCCATGCGCGATTGCCCAGTCATCCGGTATCCCGTCGCCCGTGGTGGAGGCAGTGTTCGGGTTTAGACCCAGACGGAATTTTTGGATGTCGGGCAGGCCGTTGCAGTAAGTGCCCACGAGTCCCAATGCGTAAACGTCCCCGGCCGCGAGGGCCCGGTTGTAGATGCGCACATCATCGAGTTGGCCCTGGAATTGATAGTTGAACGCAGTTGCCTGGCCTAGATAAAGGGGCTGAGTCGAACTCCCGATGGCGTTGGTGTAACTACCGCTGTTGTACAGTCGGCCATTTAGGTAGCAGTTCACCGTAGACCCGTCGTAGGTGAACGCGAAATGGTTCCACGCATTCGCGGCCACATCGTCAAGGTCGATGGGGATGGGTTGAATATTAGGCAGAATCAGGATGATACGGTTGTAGACCTGTTGCCAGCCCACCGAGTAACCATTGACAGGCCAGAAACGGTCAACCAAGTTTGCATCCTGCACGGTATTGGTCACGTAAGCCCAAAGCGCAATCGTCAGGTTGGTCACCGCCAGCGGGCTGCTGGAACCGCCCGCGCCACAGACAACGAAATCATCCACTCCATCAAACTGCAGTGCGTTGCTGTGGATGCCAGTGACCCAAGCTGGCCCGGCCAGGGTGCCGCCGTCGCCGTTGGTAGTGGAATCAGCCGTCAGCGTGCCGCTGCCTTCGTCGAGCTTCCACCAGCCCACGAGGCCGGTGGTCACATCGGGGTGACTCGACGAATTAAGAGGATCGGTTCCCGCCATCACCTCCATCCCGTCCGGGTAGCCGTCGCCGTCAGAATCCGGATTGTTCGGGTCGGTGCCGCAAATGGTTTCATTGGCGTCGATCAACCGGTCGAGGTCCTTGTCACGTTCAAGAAACAGTTGCGCAACCTGGATTTCCGTGAGCGCATTGCTGTAGATCCGAGCGTCATCAATGGCACCGGGCAAGCTGCCGATTTGGATTCCGTTGGTCGTGAAGATCTGCGAACCCGGCCAGGTGGCGAATCGATCCAGCAAACCGTTAATGTAGAGTTTGGCGGTCGTGCCGTCGAAAGTGGCGACCACATGCGTCCAGAGACCCGTGGGAACGAGCGAGATGGTGGCAATCGAATTGCCGTTCATCCCGGTCATTTGAAACTCGATCTGGGAGGTATCCAGATAGAGCAGGCCCCAGTCGCCGAAGTACCCGACGCCCTTTTCAAACATTTGCGAATAACCCGGGCCGGGCGATCCGGGCGCCGACGGCTTGATCCACACGGATACCGTGATGGAATTGCTCAGGTTAAAGCCCGACCAGTAAGGAATAGTGGTGAATTGCGAGGTGGTGTACGTTACGGCATTGCTCGACATGCCGTTCGTGATCCACGAACCGCCGACCGTTCCCGTATTGCCATTGCCACTGGAATCGACCGTTAGCGTGCCGCTGCCCTCGTCAAAGTTCCACCAGCCAACGGGATTGGGAAGCGCCAAGGCCGAATGAAAGGAGACAATGATTGCTATCACAACCATCATGAAAAGTCGGGTGGTCCGGTTCATGGCGTCACCCTTTTGCGCAGTTCTGCTTGTGCTGCTTGAATGCGCCCGCGCTCCTTCAGCCGCGCATAGAGGAATGTCGGAGCGGCTGGTTGGCGTCGAGCCAACTGGGTGCTCATCGTGCTCGTGGTCTCATAGAGCAACTTGATTTCGCCATCGTTGAAGGCCCGTTGGTAGAGTCCCACGTCGCGCATCTGTCCGGCGAGTTGCCCAATGATTAGCGACCCGTCGGTCTGAACTACGGCTCCTCCCGTATGCGTCAACACGTCCCGCACACCATCCACGAAGAGGCGAAACTCCAAGCCGTTGTACGCACAGGCAACGTAATGCCATTGACCATCGGCAACCGGGACGTGTCCGTAGAGCGGACGATCCATTCCCCCGACCCGCAATAAGGCCGACAATCGTCCGCCGGTAATCGAGAGCGAGTAACCGGTTTGGGAAGCATCCGAAGTCTTCTTGCTGAGCACCGTACCTTGGACTCCAGGGTTGACCTTTATCCAGGCCATCATGGTGAACTTGTTGGTGGGTGTCAGTTCGCTGGAATTCGGGACAACGACTTGGCTCTGCGCGCCACTGAACGCCAGTGATGGTCCGCTGCCGTCGCTGGTCCATGTGGGAAGCGAACTGCCTTCGAGCGTTCCGTTGTGTCCCTGGCCCGAGACATCCAGCGCCTGCGTCCCCTGGCCCTCATCGAGTGGCAACCATGCGACCATGCCGGTAACCAAATCAGGATGGCTATTGGGATCATGCGGATCGGTGCCCCAGGCGATCTCTTGCGCATCGGTGAAGCCGTCGCCATCCGAATCGACGTCGGCTGACGAGGCTGCGGTGATATTTGTTGAAGTGATCGAAGGGCTCTGGGCACCCACAGGTTGCAGTTTCCATGAGAGCACAGCGACGACGCAAAGCGCTAGACTGGTAATAATGAGGTATCGATTCTTCATGCCGCCTCCATTCATCAGTTGACCAAAGTCCAAGTTAGGGGATTTATAATACCGTCAGTAGACGCTCTTCCCGCCGCCGACCGGTGGGCCATCCCTGACTCGCCGGCCCATCCTGACCATCGGATGAATCCATCAAGAGTGTTGGTGCACTGGAAAGTCCAAAGATCAAGCACCCTGCAACGGTCGTCACAGAAAAGATGCGACATCAGCTTGTGACCATAGAACATCTGCGGGGAATTAAGTTCCGGATGAGAAAACGTCAGGATTTGCAGACGCAGGGATTGCTTAAAGGTAGCGGCTACGAACTGAAGACAGGCTCGCGTGTTGTTCGTTTTGGACCTAGCCTCGCTCTGTTGTTCTTGCCGCCTTAGCAAGAACAACCGAAGTCCCACACCGACAACATCACCGAAAGAACATCGCGTTCATAGTGGAACGGATTTCCGGTTGCAAGAGGAAACCGTTGCGGTAAAACGATATTTCGCGTTGTGTCGTTCCGAGAACCTTATTATTTTAGTACAAGTGGGCCCACGCACAGCTTCGCATGGGCAAGATCCCCAAACCCGCTGAGTTCTTGTTATTCATTGATTCAGATGGTTCTCGCTATGGCATGAGGTCAGCTGATCTTAAAGGAATGGTGTCCCCAATAGCACCACGTTTGCCGCCCGCTTCGGGGAGACGCTCCACCACGCTGCCGCTTCTTTCGGCGTCACCAATTCCCTGTAGTGCCGAAACACCATGCTCGGTGTGTTGCCCATTTCGAGCGCGACTTTCGCCGCATCCTGGCATTGTGCCAGTCGGTACGTCGCATATGAATGCCGCAAGCCGTTGCTCGGCCAGCGGATGCCAAGCTCCTTCGCCAGCACGGACGCCTTGCGTCCGATGCGGGACCAGACGCAGACTGGCCCCGTTTTCGCACGGTATGGGGCAAGCCACGCCTGCAAATTTGGCTGGATGGGCACAAGGCGGCGTTGCGCGGTCTTGGCCTTCTTCGCCTTGACCTCAATAAACCCTTGGGCAAAGCGAACATCCTCCCATTCCAAGCGCAGAAGCTCCGCATGGCGAAGCCCCGTAAAGGCACCGATGGCAAGGAATGGCACCAAGTTCGAATCCGCCTTGGCGATCAGCTTCGCGAAGTCTATGGAGCGGAATATCTCGATCTCCCCGCCGTTATCCTTTGCGCGGGGCAGCGTGTCGGCTTCCGTGGAGCGATCACGCAAGAGATAGCCGCGCTGCCGCGCAAACCGCCAGAGCGTCACAACAAGGCTCCTGTAATTGTTTCGTGAGCGCAAAGCGCATGGCAGCGACCGCAGCCAGTTCTCAAGCTGACCTTGTGAAACTAGCCCGATAGGGCCTGAGAATGCAGCGGCGATATGCGGGAGCCGTGTATTTAGGTCTTTCAGGTAAGCGGCGCTTACGCCGTCCTGCCGCTTTGCTGACAGCAATTCGTCCGCAACTTCCTTGACCGTCTTGGCTGGCAGGTTCGTCGGGTGATGCCGCAGGTAGAAATCCACCGCCTCGTTCAATGACGCCTTTTGGAGCTTGTGTCTTGCTTTGGTGTAAGCTTCCAGGGCGTCATGGAGCGTCACTCCAAAGGGTTTAAGCACCTCAAGGGAGCGTGCATAGGAATCGCGGTCTGCGCCCGTCAGGGTGAGGCCAGAGGCTTTCTGACTGTGGATGGCGGTCGCGACTTCTACCGCTCGTTTGGTGGCTTCCTCGCGCGTGGAGCGCGTCTCCCTGCGGCGCTGCCCGTCTTGGTAGAAGCTGATGCACCATCGGCCACTGGAGAGTCCGTAGACTGGAATCTTGACCGATCCAACGCTGACTAGGAACGAGCGCTTCATCGCACGCCCCAGACTACCAAGTTTGTCACGGTTTTGTCACGCAAAAACTTATATTTGCGTATTCACCAGGAAATATGGAGCGGGCGATGGGAATCGAACCCACCTCACCAGCTTGGAAGGCTGGCGCATTACCACTATGCTACGCCCGCATCGAATGCGTGCGCCAAGCTACACCAGCAGTCGGTTGAGCGTCAAGAGCAAGCCCTGCAGGCTACTGGACGCGGCACGGCGCCATGACGGCGTCAGGCATGCCGTGGAGGATCTTCTTATCAGCAGGGCAAACCGTGACCAGGATGCCGCCGAGCTTTGCGTCGTCGCCGACCACGAAGTAGTAGGGGCAGAGCCGCACCCGTGCGCCAAACGTCCGCGCTTCATTCGCGTCAAAGTCGACATACTGTGCCTCGAAGAGCTTCGACTTTTCAAAGCGCTGCAGGATAAAGGGGTGCGCCGCAAAGCCATTCAATGCCTGGTCGATGGCTTCGGCCCATTCGGCGGCGGGCAGGTCGTGACCCACGTGCACGCCGCGGCTACCCCAGGCCTCTTCGCTGAAGCCGGAGATTTTCAGGACCAGCTCGCGTTGCTTCTGCGAGAACTTTGCCATCTCGCGCCAGTCGTGAATGCCAAGTTCGGGAATCACGGCGTGCGGCGGCAATGGCGTCGGGTCAACGATCCACGTATACGGGAAGATTTGGCGCAAGGCGGCCAGTTTGTCCTCGCCGAGTTGTTCGCGCCAGAACGGCCGCAACTGTTCCATCCAGAGAAATGCGAACAACATTTTCTCTTCGAGCTGGGGCTTGAAGGGCGGTGTCACCGCTACCTGCGCGTGGGCAGCGGCCTCTGTCAGCAGATTCGCGTTGGGGATGTTCGGCAAATCGAATAATTCGAAGAAACGATAGACGACCGCCGTTTTGTCCAGAGTCACCAATTCCTCGGGTCGCATGACGCGGAAGCCGATTTGCTGGCCGAGCCATTCCATCTCGGGTCGATACGCCGCTGCTTCGTCCGACACCACGACGACCGCCAGCGGTTTCTCGCTTTTCGCTTCCGCGCGCAGCATCGCATCGAAACCTTCCATCATCCCGTGTGCACCCCCCACCACCGTGTCGCCCAGCTCCGTATATGTTTTACCGAGCCAGCCTGTTAGGCCAATCCCACCGGGCACGGAATCGAGTTCGGTGATGAAGAAATGGTCGTTACTGAGAATCACGTCCGGGCGGATCACGCGCGGGACGTGACCCTTGAAACGGTCGCGCCGCGATAATTCG
This sequence comes from Verrucomicrobiota bacterium, assembly GCA_003152315.1. Classification (GTDB taxonomy): domain Bacteria; phylum Verrucomicrobiota; class Verrucomicrobiia; order Palsa-1439; family Palsa-1439; genus Palsa-1439. The sequence goes on along the minus strand of PLZV01000012.1, from coordinate 48,610 downwards.
ATGAGTTCCTTCGGCTTGCCCGTGTCGAGATACTCCGCGATCCAATGCGGCAACTTGCCCTGCACGCTGTGGCGGTACAGCACATTGCAGGCGCGGTAGAAGGCCAGCAATTGCGGGCCAAGCGCTTCCAACTTTGTGACGAGTTCTTGCGAGAGCGGAAAGGCCTCTGGGGAGATGCGCCATGTCGCGCCGGCAAACATCCCATGCGCGGGCATTTGGTCGCGGACGTATTGCGCCCGCTGCAGTGCTGTGACTTCAGTCGTCATTCGCGCAACTGGCCGTCGCCGACGACTACAAACTTGTAGCTGGTCAATTCCTCCAGGCCCATGGGGCCGCGGGCGTGGAGCTTGTCGGTGGAGATGCCGATTTCGGCGCCGAAACCATATTGGCCGCCATCGGCAAGCCGGGTGCTGGCGTTCCAGAACACGCTGGAGCTGTCTACTTCGCGGAGGAATTTTTCCGCTGTCGCCTTGTTGCGAGTGACGATGGCGTCGCTGTGGGCGGAGCCGTATTTCGTGATGTGATCGATGGCTTCGTCCACGCCGTTGATGACGCGCACGGCCAGGATGAGATCGAGGTATTCGGCGTACCAGTCGTCTTCTGTGGCCGGCTTGGCGGATGGGACGAGCTGACGTGTCCGGTCATCGCCACGCAGCTCGACTTTCTTCTCGGCGAGAGCCTTCGCGACGCGCGGCAGGAATTGGTCGGCTATTTTCTCGTCGATGAGCAGCGTCTCGATGGCGTTGCAGACGCTGGGACGCTGACACTTGGCGTTCACGACGATTTCTTCCGCCATGTCGAAATCGGCATCGCGGTCGACGTACACGTGGCAGACGCCTTTGTAGTGTTTGATGACGGGAATGCGCGATTTTTCCGCGACGGCACGGATGAGCCCTTCCCCACCGCGCGGGATACAGAGGTTGACCAAGTCGTCGAGTTGCAGCAATTCGTCGATAGCCGCGCGGTCGGTCGTGGGCACGACGGTAATGCTGTTCGGCGGCAGGCCGGGGACGTTCATCGCCTCGGCGATGGCCAGATTGCTATGGATGGCCTCCGAACCGCCGCGCAGGATCACGGCGTTGCCCGTCTTGAAGCAGAGGCAGCCGGCGTCCGCGGTGACATTCGGGCGCGACTCGTAAATGATCAGGATGACACCGATCGGCACGCGCACTTTCTGGATGCGGATACCGTTCGGGCGCGTCCACTCGCTGATGGTTTTGCCAACGGGGTCAGGCAATGCGGCAACCTCGCGCACTCCTTCGGCCATTTCGCTGATGCGCTTATCGGTGAGGGTCAAACGATCGAGCATGGCCGAGGTAAGTCCCGCCTTCTTCCCCGCTTCGAGGTCCTTGGCATTGGCGGGCTGGATGCGGTCGGCGGACTTTTCGATCCCGTCGGCCATGGCGCGAAGCAGCGAGTTCTTCTGTTCCGAGTCGAGCCTGGCCAACGCTCGCGACGCATCGCGCGAACGTTCGGCCAGCAATCGCATTTGTTGTTTCAAATCCATTTAGAGAATTACCATGTCATCCCGATGAATCACCACACCAGTGGCTGACTTGATTAGGATGCCGCCAACCTTCGCCAGGCCGCGCGCAAATTCAACCTGATTTTCGTCGCAGATACTGACGACGTCGCCTTCCGCGAACTCTCCTTCCGTCGAGACGATACCCTTGGCCAGCAGGCTCTTACCGTTTGCACAGAGCGCCTGCTTCGCGCCTTCATCCACAACCACCGTGCCCGCAGGGTATTGGAAAAACGCAATCCAGCGCTTGCGACTGGCCAACTTGTCGACGTGCGGCAGAAAGATCGTCCCGACTTCCTCGCCGGCCAGCACGTCCCGCACGACATTCGCGCGATTGCCATTCGCGATCACGAGGGGGATACCGGCGCGGGTGGCGATCTTCGCGGCCTCGATCTTCGATCTCATGCCGCCAACGCTGGTCGAACGGTCCGTGCCACGCGCCAGCGATTCGACTTCGCGTATCTCAGAGACGGTAGCCACGACGCGCTTTTGTTCGTCCAACAATCCCTCCACGTGCGAGAGGATGATGAGCAGATCCGCGTCGATGAGGGTGGCAGTCAACGCGCCGAGACGGTCGTTGTCGCCGAATTTGATTTCGTCCACCGCGACGGTGTCATTCTCGTTGATGACGGGGACGGCCCCGCGGGTGAGCAAGGTGGCGAGAGTGTTGTGGGCGTTGAGGTGGCGCGCGCGGTTCTGCAGATCATCGTGCGTGAGCAACACCTGCGCGACAGTAATGCCGGAGTTGCCGAACAGGCGGTCGTAGATTGCCATCAACTTGCTCTGGCCGATGGCCGCCGCCGCCTGGAGTTCATCCAATCGTTTCGGGCGCTGCTTGATTCCCAGTTCCGACATCCCTGCGCCGATGGCCCCCGAGGTAACCACGATGATCTGCTTCTTCGCCGCATGGAGCGCGGCAAGTTGTGCGACGATCTGCTCGATCTGCGGCAACGAAAGACGGTTCTGCGCATCCGTGAGCAAGCCTGTGCCGAGCTTGATCACGATGCGGCTAACCTTGCCGAGGATGTCCTTGCGGAGGTTCATAAGAGCGACAAATGCTTACCAGAGTTTGGGGAGTGTGTCGAGTGGCTGGGAGTGCGCGTGGACGTACCACTCCCGGCGGGACCCCATTCGAATCGAAGGGCAATGTAATCAATGGGTAATGTATTCGTTTGAATCCGAGTAATACGCTCAGGTGAATGTTGTATCTGGCGCGAAATTGGGTCAACCTTGCCCTGGCACGAAAGAAGGGATCCACTCACTGTGGCCAGTTTGATATCCGTCATCATTTGCACGCGTAACCGCGGCGACAATGTTGTCCTCACGGCAAACGCAATTCTGAGGAATGATTACCCAAATATCGAACTAGTAATTGTGGATCAAAGCACTGATGAATTGACCGCGAAGGCGCTGGCGCCGTTGTGCGCGCAGGATCCGCGCGTCCGTTACGTGAAATCGCCACCGATCGGGAAGTCTCTCGGATTAAACCTGGGTGCAAGCGTGGCACAAGGGGAGTACGGGGCGCTGACCGATGATGATTGTGAACCGGATTCGGGATGGTTGACCGCCATGGCGGCGGGCTTCGAGTTGAATCCGAAGATTGGCTGCATCTTCGGTGACGTGATGGCGGGACCCTATGATCCGACCAAGGGCTATATTCCTGCGCTACGAACGGTCGAACCACGGTTTGTCTATCACCTGCGTGATTACATCCGCATTCCGGAGCGCGTTCACACGGGCATGGGTGCCAATATGGCGGTGAGAGCCGAGGCGCTGACGAGAGTGCAGGGCTTTGATCCGTGTTTGTCGGCGGGTGGCCGATTCAATGGCGGCGACGAATCGGACCTTGCGGCACGGATGCTCCTCGCGGGCTACGTCATCTTTTTCTCGCCCGAGGCCAAGGTCACCCATTTCGGGTTCCGCGAGCTTCATCACTTGCGAGATGATTTCCGACGTTGGAGCCGGCCGCGGGGCGCGGCCTTTGCGAAGTATCTACGGCTCGGGGTTCTCTACCGTGCACCGCTCACCTATCTTTGGTTTTATGTGAAGGACTTCTTGCGGTCCGTGTGTCGTTTGAGACAACCGCGCCAGGAGAGTTGTTGCATCCCGGCCTGGTTTGGCGGTTTTTTTGACGGACTCTTCCATCCCATCGACCGCCAAAAGAAACAATTCAGACCCGTTCCGAGCAGTACGCCCGCCGGGGATTTTGCGCAGGTGGCCCCGCGGAACCAGATCCCACTGCAGAAGGACTGAGTTCTCCGACCGACCGTCCTTTCGATGTGGCGGTCAATTCCTCTTCAGGAAACGGAGCGAGAGCAGACAGCCGAGAGCTACGCTCACAAGACCGAGTGTGCCTGGTTCGGGCACGGCCACAATCGTTGCGGCCAGGGCTGTGGTATCTTCATGATCGTTCCCGTTACTCCCAAAGCCCACGGCAAAATCGATATGGTCGCCTGACACGAGGTTCAGAGTTCCCGAATAGGACGTCGGGCTGGGGAAACCCAACACGGATGAATCGAATACCGAGACCCCATTCCGTTGAACATGCACGTCCGTTGAACCGCCGATCGTACTGACGGCGGAAAATGTGGCCACGATACTAAACTGTCCGGTCGAAGGCGCGGTCCAACGGATTACGGAATACGTGGTCTGAAACATATTCAACGTCAGTTGCCCTGGTTGGAAATTGGTAAAGGGAGGGAGAAGGATCGGACTTGCCGTGTTATTGCGCAGGACGTCCGGATTGCCGTCCGTCGTCAGGCCGCTGAACCAGCCGCCGAGGCCGGTGAGGCCGTAGGCCGCCGTGGAGTTGCTCGTATCCAGAGTGAAGGTCGAGATGAATGTGATTCTGTGTGCAGGGCTGGGAACGTGGGAATTCTTCATGGCTTCTCCTCACTGTGCCTGCTTCCGCAGGCGGTTGGTTAGTATAGGTGTCTGTTCCATGGCAGGCATTGGGCTCGCTGAACCAACACCGCCATTTCAAACGACTGTACAAACGGGGAAAACACCAACTCTCGCAACGGACTCTGGAGCCAGTAGAACACTCGCTCAAAGGCGAGTTAAGTGTGGTCTTCGGGGCGGCGGGTTTAGTTCACCACGATGACACGGTAAAAGCGCTGGGGTTGCAGGACCGGGTCGGTGAACGTAATCGAGGTATTCGAAACCGTGATATCGGTCTGGTCGACCCACGCGAGATCAGTGGGCTGTTGCTTCCATTGAACGCGATAGATTCGGCCCGTGACGGCACCCCACGAAAGACCGAAATTGTTATTGGTGATGGTCGCCGAGATCAAGGGAGGGACGTTGGTCACGTAGATGGTGCTGAGCAACTTGGTGAGGCGTTGGCCGCCGATGGCCATGCGCTGGATGGTGGTGGACTGGGCGGTATTGGTGTAACTGGCCGTGGGAGAGGTGCCGTTGGTGATCCCAACATAGGATATGGTCGCGGCAAGTCCCCGGCCTTCCAGGGCCCACGGCATCGGGTCGGGAATCGAGCCGACACTGGCGCTATACGTGTAGGCGGCTTCGACGGCGGCGGCCTTATTGACAATGATGGCCTGGCTGGCGGGCGTGAACGGCCGCGTGACGGAATCGGAGAGATAGCCACCGCCCGCGTCCCAAAGGGCGTGGAGCTCACTCCACGTACCCGTGAGGTTGAAGTTATTGCCACCGGCATCCCCGGCCGGCATGTTCGTGGTAACACCAGTGGAACAATGGAGGGGCTGCGTAATGTCGCCGCAGAAGTGGATCAGAAAGCGCAAGGCGACGGCCTGGTTGCTGAGACTCTGAGTTGGGTCTTGCAAGATGGTAATGGAAGATCGGATAGCCACGACGACATTGGATGGGTCGTTGACAACGCCGTTGGTCGGAAAGCCATCGAGACTGATGCCTATATCAATATAGTGCGAGTCGCTGTACGCCGACGTGAAACTTTTTATATCGTCCGCCCAGCAGGCAGCGGTCACAAAATTGCTGTTCGCCGAAGTCGAGTGATAGACTGGTATCGCAATGAGCGCATCGCATTTGGCCTTTACGGCGGAGTCGAGATGATTGTAGGCGATTTGCGCCACGACCATGTGCCCTTCGGCATCCCACGCCAATACGGTTCGCGTCAGGCAGACCAAGGCAAGGAAGATGGCGAGGAATCTGGTGATCTTGATCATAAATAACAATTGCCTTTTATGGCCCTGTGCGTTTCCGAGACAATCGCTTCACGCCCCTGGTCGTGTGGGTATTCTAGGCCCGAGCGCTTCCATGGTCAATCGCAATTGAAGGGAAGCCCGCGGCAGATTTGTCACGAGGGAGGGGCTGAGCCTCGTCTATGGATTGCGTCGTCGATTCGATCGGATTGACTTTTCTTATCAATGAGCGTAGGGCTCAGGGCGTTATGATGCGCGCACTGACGTTGCTTTCTCTTCTGGCCACTTTCACTGGGCTGTTGTTGCTGGGTGATCGCCGCTCTTTGTCCTCCACCCCTTCCCGGCAATTCCTGCCGGTGATCCGCCATGGTTCGAGCAAGACGTCGAACTGGGCCGGGTACGTGGCGGCAACGGACCTGTCAATTCCCCTGAAACATTCCGTGACAGATGTGCAAGGATCGTGGCGGGTGCCGACCGTCGTTGCCTCGGGCACGCTGAATACTGCGTCGGCGGTCTGGGTGGGAATCGATGGCGATTCCAACAGGACCGTGGAACAGATCGGCACCGAACAGGATTGGGCCGGGGGCGCGCCGGTGTACTACGCGTGGTTTGAGATGTATCCCGCGCGCGGATTTATGATTACGGCGGTTCCCATCCAGCCCGGTGATCAGATCAGCGCGGAAGTCCAGTTCATCGCCAAAAACCAATTTGTCCTCAGCATCAGCAACCTCACACAGAACGTCGGGTTTTCGATCACCAAGAAACGAGCCGCCCAACGCACGTCGGCGGAATGGATCGTCGAAGCCCCATTCTTCCACCGGATCCTTTCCCTGGCGGATTTCGGGACCGTACCCTTCAGCGGGTGCTCGACGACCATGGAGGGTGTCGCGGGCGCGATCAATGACGGCTCGTGGCAAAATGAAAGCCTGACGATGGAAAACCTCATCACCAGCACGACGCTCGCACAACCGTTCGGCCTCACAGGCGGTGGGGCTGGATTTACCGTTATTTGGAGGCACAACTGAAATCATGAACTCTTCCAGTCTGCGGCGGCCGCAGATCAGTTGGGGGTGAAACCAAGCGTCGGGTTCATGCAAGCTCTCCAGCGGTGTCGAAGCAAGGTAATATGAGACTTACGGGTGGGTGGCGTCCTTGAATGCGGTGGATTTGGCCACTTCACCTGTCGTTTTGTCCTCCAAAACCCCCCAGTGTAAACAAACCGATCTTTTCTCTGGAAATCGAATTACGATAATGATATAGTGTATGGTATGGTCCTGTCCAGAGGAACAATCAACGCGTGCGGCTCTACAGCGTACGGGTTCCTTCATCGCGGGAACGTTGCCGGTGATCCGCCGTTACGCTTCGTGCCATGGCGCGGCACGTGGGGGGGCCTCTATACGTTTCTGCGAAACGAACCCATTTTATTCCGGAGTACTTTTCGATGTATCAATTTCATTTATAGGAACTTATGCCGTTTGCAGCGGCGTTTGCAAATGGGTTCGTTTTGGAAAAACGAACCCATTCTAAGGGATTTTATGGGGGGTCCGGATGCCCCGGAGACCAAAACGAACCCAAATTCTCCGTCGCGCTTTGCGCTATCAGCCGACAAAACGGCGGGCCAGTTGGCCGGCACGGTGGGGCGTCTAATGGCTGGACAGACACGATGCGTCTTCTACAATGTCCGGGCGCTCGCGCGCGTTCTGCGAAAGGCACCTTTATGAGACTTATCGTTATCGCGATCATTCTTGCTTCATCGACAGTCCTGGCGGCGGAACTGCCGCGTTCGGTCTTTGACCCGATGTCCTACGGAGCGAAGGGCGATGGGATCGCCAACGACGGCGCGGCCATCCAAAAGGCCATCGACGCTTGCGCGCAGGCCGGCGGTGGCATGGTCTATCTGCCGCCCGGCAATTTTCTGACGGGAACGATCATCCTGAAGAGCAACGTGACCTTGCACCTGTCCCCCGGCGCAACGCTGTGGGGTAGCCGTCACATCGAAGACTACAAGCCGTTCCATCTGATTTACGCGCAGGACGCCGACAACATCGCGGTCGAAGGTGATGGCACGATCAACGGCAACGGCGACGCGTTTTGGGGCCCGGAGTTCCGGCCGGTGGAGAAACGCCCCAGCCCGTTGATCGAACTGGTTGGCTGCCACAACGTGCACATCCGCGACGTGCGCATTCGCAACACACCCGGCTGGGGGATTCGTCCGTGGAACTGCGACGGCGTGTACATCCGCGGCATTTCGATGATCAGCGACATGGACAGCCCAAACACAGATGGCATCGACCCGGATGCGAGCCGCAACGTGTTCATCTCAGACTCGTATATCGAGACGGGCGACGACGCGATCTGCTTGAAGACGGACAAGCGCCCCGGGGCCGCGACGGCGCAGGCCTGCGAAAACGTGGCCGTAGCCAATTGCGTGCTGATCAGTGACGATTCGGCGATCAAACTGGGCACGGCCAGTTGGGGCGATTTCCGGGATTGCACGTTCGCCAATTGCGTGATCACCGGGACGCGCTACGGCATCGCGATGTACATCAAGGACGGCGGGCTCGTCGAAGGCATCCGTTTCGCGAATATCACCATCGACACGTCGGCCGCGTTCGAAAACGCGCGGACGGGCCGTAAGCGCACGCGGTCGGAGTATCCCATTTTTCTCGACCTCGAACGGCGCGGCGAGGGCTCGGCCCTGGGCCGCATCCGCGACGTGAGTTTCAGCGACATCAGCATCCGCGGCAAGGGCCGGGTGCTGGTTGCCGGCGGGCCAGAGCGCTCGTTGGAGAACCTGAGTTTCCACAATATCCTCATGCGGGTCACCGGATTCGAGACGGTTTCCAAGGAGCACAAACCGCGCGGGGTCGGCAAGATTCGCACGGCCACGCCGGAGACGGATTATGGCCCCGTGCCGGCGGCGTTGATTTTCGCGAATGTCCGCGGGCTCGACTTGCGCGACGTGCGTGTCATCTGGGACACCGAGGAGGCGCCCCAAGATCGGCATGCCATCTACGCCGGACGCGTCGAGGATCTTTCCCTCAACGGTTTCAGCGGCGGTCCGGCCGGAACGAAGCTGGCCGCCATCGGCCTGGAGAAAACCAAACGCGTCTTCATTACCGCGGCGCGGCCGGACCCGGGCACGGCGGTGTTCCTGGGAGTGAGCGCGGTGCCCGGCGAGGAACTCGCTCTCACGGGGAATGATCTACCAGCCGGAACAAAACCAGTGCAAGCCGGGGCATCCTACGTGCACCTGCCCTAGCGCCGTGAAGGAGGCAAGAGTTGACCCGATTCACCATGTCGAGACGCAATCCGAATGGGCTACGGATTGGTATTCTGTGCCGTCAACCTTCCCACGTGCTTCTTCGGTTCTCGGATCATGGGTTGCATAAACGATTGCACGATTCCCGAGACGGTTTCACGAGACACGCACATTCCGCCACAGGGCTGCCAGCGGTCTTTGACCAACTTGTTTACTTCGGCAGCCAGATTGTCAGCGGACGAGGCGATGACGATCTTGTATTCCGTAACTCTCATTTACGCACTGCTCCCACCCTGGCCGCCTTCACCTTCGCCCACCTGGCCCGCTGTGCGGCGGCGATTCTCTCCAGCCCCGCCCGGGTGAATTTGGGTTTGCGCCGAATCGTGACCGAGCTTGTTGATGGCTGGCCGCGACCCACCGGGAGGTCACCGAGAGCTTTCATGGCCGTTCGCACATTGATACGTTGTGTCTCCAGCCTTTTGAGTTCCGTGGAAAGAGCTTTGCGGATTTGCTGCATGTTCATGTTGCGTTGTTACCAAAATCCCCAACGCCTCACAAGCTTTGTCCAAAGGCACCGGGGGCCGGTTCGTGCGGAAAGGAGCGTTGACAGGTGGGGCGGGTTTGGTACACTTCCCTCGCTAAGTTTCTCCCCGTTTAGCTGGAGGTCAGTCTCCGCCCTTGGGCGGGAGAGCACTCTTGAGAGGATTCCATGCACATGGCTATTAAGAAATTAAAAACATCCGGTAAGAAGGCAACGAAAACAGCGAAGTACGTTTATCTATTTGGGAACAGCAAGGCTGACGGCGACGGGAAGATGAAACCGTTGCTCGGCGGCAAGGGAGCGAACCTCGCGGAGATGACGCGCATCGGGTTGCCGGTGCCGCCGGGGTTCACGATCACCACGGAAGTCTGCACGCATTACTACCAGAACAAGCGCACGTACCCGCAGGCGCTCGAAGCGCAGGTGAAAACCGGTGTGACGTTCCTGGAAAACACTCTCGGGAAAAAGTTCAACAGCCTCGACAAGCCATTGCTTGTGTCGGTCCGCTCCGGCGCGCGTGATTCGATGCCGGGCATGATGGACACGATCCTCAACCTCGGCCTCAACGACCAGACGGTGCTGGCACTGGCCCGCTACAGCAACAATGAGCGGTTCGCGTGGGATTGTTACCGGCGATTCGTGCAGATGTACGGGGACGTGGTGATGGGCGTGCAGAAGCGCGCCGGTGAGGACCACGAGCCGTTTGAAGTGGTGATCGAGAAACTCAAACACGAGCGGCATCACGCGGACATTGAAGACACGAAGCTGACCGCGAACGATTTGAAAGAACTCGTCGCCCGGTTTAAGAAGCTGATCGTCGAACGGACCGGCAAGGAGTTTCCGCAAGATCCGTGGAAGCAGTTGTGGGGTTCGGTCGGCGCGGTATTTGGTTCGTGGATGAATGATCGCGCGATTGTCTATCGCCGCAAGTACGGCATCCCGGCGGAATGGGGTACGGCCGTCAACGTGCAGGCGATGGTCTATGGCAATACGGGCGACAAGTCCGGCTCAGGCGTGGCGTTTACGCGTGACCCGGCCACGGGCGAGAAGGTATTTTACGGCGAGTTTCTCATCAACGCGCAGGGCGAGGACGTCGTCGCCGGCGTGCGCACACCGGAGCCGGTGGCGCAGTTGGCGAAGGAAATGCCCAAGGCCTACACCGAGTTGGAGGGGATCCGTCAGAAGCTCGAACGGCACTTCAAGGACGTGCAGGATTTTGAGTTTACCATCGAAGACGGCAAGGTGTTCATGCTCCAGACCCGCAACGGCAAACGCACGGGCATCGCGGCGGTGCGGTTCGCCGTCGAGATGGAGCAGGAAAAACTGATCGACTGGAAGACGGCCATCCTACGCGTCCCGGCCGACCAGCTCGACCAGGTGCTCGCGCCGATTTTTGACCGGCAGGCGGTCAAAGCGGCGAAGTGCATTGCCAAGGGATTGCCGGCGGGACCCGGCGCGGCTTGCGGCAAGATTTACCTCAACGCCGACCGCGTGGTGGAAGCGGCGGCGCGTGGCGAGAAGGTACTGCTGGTCCGCAACGAAACTTCTCCCGAGGATTTGCGCGGGATGATTGCCGCGGAAGGGATTCTCACGGCCAAGGGCGGTGTGAGTTCGCACGCGGCGCTCGTGGCCCGACAGATGGGCAAGGTGTGTGTGTGCGGTGCAGCGGCGTTACAGATTGATTACGCGGCCAAGACGGTGACGGTGGACGGCGGCACCTATCACGAGGGAGATTTCTTCTCGATCAACGGAACGGCAGGCGAAGTGTATGCCGGCCAGATCAAGACGGCGGCGTCGGAGGTCGTCCAGGTGCTGGTGGAGAAGTCGCTGGATGCGAAGGAGAGCCGGACGTTCCAGAACTTCGAGAAGTTGATGAACTGGTGCAGCAAGGTCGCGAAGTTGCAGGTACGCACCAACGCCGACAACCCGGAACAGACCGCGAACGCCGTGGCCTTCGGTGCGACGGGTATCGGCTTGTGCCGGACCGAGCACATGTTCTTCGAGGGCAATCGCATTGACGCGATGCGCGAGATGATTCTCGCCACGAATGTCGCGGACCGGAAGAAGGCGCTTGCGAAGATCCTGCCATTTCAGCGCCAGGACTTCATTGGGATGTTCAAGGAATTGAAGGGCTTACCAGCTACGATCCGTTTCCTCGATCCGCCGTTGCATGAATTCCTGCCGCACGATGACGCGGCGCAGAAGGATCTGGCGGCGAAGATGGGCGTGCCGGTCGAGCGGATCAAACAGCGGGTGAAGGAACTGCACGAGTTCAACCCGATGCTCGGTTTCCGTGGTTGCCGCTTGGGAATCGTGCATGAGGAGATCAGCGAGATGCAGTCGCGCGCGGTATTGGAAGCGGCTGCGGACGTGCAGAAGCAGGGCATCAAAGTGAAGCCCGAAATCATGATCCCACTCGTTGGATTCAAGCGGGAACTGGACTTGCAGGTCGCGGTGGTCCATCGCGTCGCCGCCGAGGTCCAGGCGGAGAAGAAGGTGAAGCTGAATTATCTGGTCGGCACGATGATCGAAGTCCCACGTGGAGCACTCACGGCGGACGAGATCGCCGAGACGGCGCAGTTTTTCAGCTTCGGCACGAACGACCTGACGCAGACCGCGCTCGGGATGAGCCGGGACGATTCTGGCAGTTTCCTGCCGCCGTATCAGGAACTGGAAATCGTGAAGACGAATCCTTTTGCCTCCATCGATCAGCGGGGCGTCGGTGAGCTGATGAAGATTGCCGTCGAGAAGGGCCGCCAAACGCGACCCGACATCAAGCTCGGCATCTGCGGCGAACACGGCGGCGATCCGAGTTCGGTGGAGTTTTGCCATCGCCTCGGCCTCACGTATGTGAGCTGCAGCCCCTTCCGCGTTCCGATCGCGCGTTTGGCTGCGGCGCAGGCCGTTCTCAAGGAAGCGAAGGCCGGTAAATAGTTACGTTCGCAAAAAACGGAGAATAATCGCAGGGCCGGGTAATCCCCGGCCCTGTTTTTTTGTGGCCCAACTACTGCTTTGAACCAAACAGGCTCTTGGGACATCTAATATTCAGGTGGCCGATGCTGTCGCGAATCCAGCTTAAAAGTTCTTGCGTCGCGCAAACTGACCGCATAGCTTCGTTGCGAGCCAGAGAGCTGAGACATTTTTTTGCATCGTGAGAGGACCATGGTGATTGACCGCAACCAAGAAAGCGAGAATGGGATCAAGATCTATCTGCGCGAGATCGGGCAGATTGCTCTGCTGACCCCCAAGGACGAGATTCGCCTGGCGGCGCGCATCAAGAAGGGCGACAAACAGGCGCGCGCGGAGATGATCAAGGCGAATCTCCGTCTCGTGGTCAAGATTGCCCATGACTACTCGAATTACGGCCTGCCACTGCTCGATCTCATCAGTGAAGGCAACATCGGCTTGATGAAAGCTGTCGAGCGCTTCGATCCCAAGAAAGGCGGCAAACTATCGACCTATGCCGCGTGGTGGATCAAGCAATCGATCAAGCGCGCCCTGGCAAACCAATCGAAGACGATTCGCCTGCCCGTGCATCTCGTTGACAAGATCAGCAAGATGAAGCGGGCAGGCCACAAGCTCAGCGAAAGGCTGGGCCGCGAGCCAACCGACCAGGAATTGGCCGATGTGCTCGGGATTCCGCGAACGAAGGTCGCGCAGTTGCGGACCATCAGCATCCGCCCGGCCAGCCTCGATGCGCCGATTGGCGACGATGACGCGACGGAGTTCAGCGAAATCGTCGGCGACGAGAACGCCTTGACCCCGTTTGAATTGCTGCGCGACAAGACGCTACGGCAGGAGGTGCGGGATATTTTGGAGGAACTCGAGCCGCGTGAGGCCGAAATCCTGAACCTGCGCTTCGGACTGGACGGCAACAAGCCGAAAACACTCGAAGAAGTGGGCCGGAAGTTCAAGGTCACGCGCGAGCGTGTACGCCAGATCCAGAACATTGCGTTGACCAAGCTCCGTCGCGTGATGGACAAACAAGACCGGCCAAAAGCCATCTCGCGGAATTAGTCCGCGCCTCATCATATTCAGGCTTCCCTTCCATTTCCCAATCCAGTAGAAACAACTTTGCGAGCCATTGAGGTCAGCCACCACTATGTATGACGAATTGAAAGCTGCTGTCCGCGACGTGCCGGACTTTCCGATCAAGGGAATCCTGTTCAAGGACATAACACCCATTCTGCATGATGGGCGGTTGTTTCGCATCGCCGTGGACTCGTTCGCAGACCGCCATAAGAACAAGAAGATTGACGCGATTGTCGGCATCGACGCCCGGGGGTTTATCTTCGCGGGCGCGGTCGCCTACAAGCTGGGGGTGGGGTTTGTGCCCGTCCGCAAAAAGGGCAAACTTCCCTATAAGACGGTCGTCACCAGCTACACGCTCGAATACGGCAGCGAGACCAGCGAGATGCACATCGACTCCCTCAAGAAGGGCGACAACGTCGTTATCGTTGACGATCTTCTCGCCACGGGAGGCACCGCGATGGCGGCAGCGACGTTGGTCAAACAACTCGGCGCCAGCATCGCTGAGATCGACTTCCTGATCGAATTGTCCTTCCTCAAAGGCCGCGAACGCCTCAAAGACTACCCGCTCTTCGCCGCGATTGTGTATTGAGCAGGGTGGTTAGCTGACTATCGCCGACTTCAGCCAGCGTGTATCCACGACGTGGAGCTCTCGAACAAGCGCAAGTGGATCGCGCCAGGGTCTCATTTCGGACTCATCAATCACCAAGTCAATCTCCGCCACGATGTGCTCCTGGGCGCATTGGGCAAGGTCAAGACAGTCAGCCAGTGTTTCGTCGGCAAGTTTCAGGGAGAAGCGCGCGCTGGGGACATCCGTCGGACGCCCACCCAGGCCGCGGATAATGTTGGCGAGGCTGACACAATTAACACTGCAATCCTTGCGCACGCGCTTGATGACTTCGAGTTGGCCGGGGTCATCGCAAACCGACTCGGCGCGGCGCAGGGTACGGACGCAGGCCCACTCGCTGGCCATCATCTCGTTCAGTTTGGCGACAAGCTCAGCCATGCTTTTGGCGATACAGGTTCAACCAGTAAAACCCACCGATGACGATCCCATGAGTAATCTCACCTGTCTCGATCATTTGGGGTATAGCAGCCAACGGGACTAACTTTATCACGACGTCTTCCGCCTGATCGAGTTTCGGGTCGGCGACTTTGTGGCAGTCTTTGGCGAGTATGTAATACTGCAGATTGTTTTGGATCGCCGGATTGGGATGGACTGTGCCCAAGCGGACGATGCTATCCGAGTCGTACCCGGTCTCTTCGAGCAACTCGCGCCGTGCACATTGTTCAGGTGTTTCCCCATCGTCTATCAGGCCGCCCGGCGTCTCGAGATGAACTGAGCGGGTGCCGTGGCGCCATTGCTCGACCATGATGACCTGCTCGTCGTCCGTGAGCGGGATGATGTTGACCCAATTTGGTTGTTCGAGGACGAACATGTCATGCGGCTGGCCCGTGCGCGGGTTTACGGTCAGGTCCTTGCGCACCTTAAAAATACGGCAGTCGGCGATAATCTCAGAGGACTGGATTTGCCAGGGTTGTGGCTGGCGGGGCGTCACTTCTTCGTCGCTTTTTCGCTGATCTTATTCAACCGTTCGAGGAACTGAACGGCTGGCAGATAACCGTCGATCTCGGATACCTTCTTACCATCGGCATCCACGAAAACGATGTGCGGGTAACCAGTCGTGCCGAAATCCTTGGACAGTTTCGCATTCCGCTGGCTCTTTTCGGGATTCACTTTGACCGCGACAAAATCCTTGGCGAGCCTGGCCTCAACGTCCTTGTCACTGTAAGTGTCCTTGTCGAGCTTTTTGCACCAACCGCACCAATCCGTGTACAAGTCCACCATAACCAATTTCTTGTCCTTCTTCGCCGTCTCCAGCGCGGCGTCGTAGTCGTGTCCCCAGTCCACCGCTGCCAATGCGCTCGCGCTGAGTGCCAGGAAACCCAGAATAGTAACCGTGATGAGTCTTTTCATGCCTTCCTTCCGTTAACGCGTGCTGAGCGCAACTTCCTTCGGTTCTGCCTTCGCCGGTGGCTCGATCCATTTACCGTGCTCTTTGATGAGCGCAATCAACTCATCCACCGCTTGCTCCTCGGGGATGTGTTGCTTCACCTGCGTCTTACCCACCCAAAGGGAGATTTTGCCCGGAGCGGTACCCACATAGCCGAAATCAGCATCAGCCATCTCGCCGGGACCATTGACGATGCAACCCATCACGGCAATTTTCACACCTTTTAGATGCGCCGTACGCGACTTGATCCCCGCCGTCACGGTCTGCAGGTCGAACAGCGTGCGCCCGCAACTCGGGCAGGCCACGTAATCGGTCTTGAAGGTCCGCGCCCCGGCCCCCTGTAAAATGTTGTACACGAGTTTGACCGACTTGAGTAAATCTTCCTCGCCCGTGACTTCCACCGCGTCACCAATGCCGTCGCACAACAGCGCGCCAACGTGAGTACTCGCGCCAATGAGCGCGTCCTGCCGCGCATGATGGGCAGGCCCGGAACTAACGCGGTCACGTATCAGTATCGGCAGGCTCAGCCCATGGTTGTCCAATGTGGCAGCCAGAATGCGGTACGCCGCGATGACCTCGAGCCCCTTTACATCACCGACAGCGAGAATCACCTGATTCTTCGGAAACATATTCATCACGCCCGCCAGCGTCGCGCAGTTGTTCGCAAACTGCTCCGGTGAATCGCCTTCGACATCGAACTGCACGGTCAGGCTCGCAGCGTCCGCCAACAGGGCGGTCACATCTTCTTTGCCGTTGTAGGGAACGTTAATCTTCTCCGCGACATCGGTCACCGGCAGCGTCACTTCCGCGCTGTCGAGTTTCACCGCGATCGGCGTGTGGATATGCCGTTTGCGCAGCTCCGGTTTCAGAGCCGCGATTTTGCCGATGTCTGCCATCGTCTTGACATGAAATTGAAGGATTTCGGCAAACGTGTCCGGCTCAGCGGTCGTGATGCGCTGGATGTCACCGATGCGTGCGGTCAACGGCACGGGTAGTTCGACGCGTTGTGGGTGATCCTTGCCAAGGCGCAGACGCAAGTCGCCGATGAAATACTCGGGAGTGGGCCGTCGCGTGTAGGTGAATGGATCGCGCTTTTCTCTTACGCGCAGGGACGTTTGTGCCGTGAGTTTTCCGGCGCGTTGTTGCTCCCAAAGTGTGTTGTACTTCTTGACCAGTTCCTGGCAGACCGGGATTTCGTGCACACTGTCTTCGGTGAGCGAGACACGCACCGTGTCCCCGATGCCGTCTTCGAGCAGCGCGCCGATGCCAATGGCGGACTTGATGCGGCCATCCTCCCCTTCCCCGGCTTCCGTGACACCGAGGTGCAGCGGGTAATTCCAGTCCGGGCCTTCTTCGTTCAACCGCGCGACGAGCAATCGATAGGCTTCGATCATCACCTTCGGATTACTGGCCTTCATCGAGAGAATGATCTCGTGATAGTTGCACTTGCGGCAAAGGCGGACGAATTCCAGCGCGCTTTCCACCATGCCCAGCGGCGTGTCGCCGTAACGATTCATAATACGGTCGGAGAGCGAACCGTGATTTGTGCCGATGCGCATGGCCCGGCCCAATTCCTTGCATTTGAGCACGAGCGGCGTGAAGGCCTTTTCCAGACGTTCCAGTTCCTCGGCATACTGGTCGTCCGTGTATTCGCGGGTGGCGAATTTCTTGCGGTCGGCGTAGTTGCCTGGGTTGATGCGGACCTTCTCGCACCAGAGCGCCGCCTCCATCGCGGCTGACGGGACGAAATGAATGTCGGCAACGATGGGCGTATGGTGGCCACGTTGGCGAAGTTCGGCCACGATGTTCTTGAGGTTCTTCGCGTCGTTGATGCTCGGGGCGGTGATACGGAGGATTTCACAGCCTGCCTCAATGATCGGGAGTGCTTCGTTGACGCAAGCCTCCGTCTTCATCGTGTCGGAAATCAGCATCGTCTGGACGCGGATCGGGTTGTCACCGCCGACACCAACCGGACCGACCTTTACTTCTCGCGTGATGCGCCGCTGCCAGAAGAATGGATTCGCACAGTAGTTCATGGGTGGGTGACGGGTTCCGTGGCCGGCACACTCTCTTTGGTGTCCGGCTTCGGCATGGTCTTCAACCGTCCGAACGTGAACCGCTGAATATCGAAGTAAGTAACGTACAACATGAAAGTGATCAGGAGGACCGCGAACGTAACTGAGGCCGCGTGCACGAGTCGCGCGCTCAATGGTTTGCGACGGATGGCCTCTAGCGCGGCGAAAACAATATGCCCACCATCCAGCACCGGAATCGGCAACAGATTGATGATGGCCAGGTTGATGTTTAGCAACACGGCGATGTGCAATCCCTGGCGCCACCCGCCGCTGGCGATGGCATACCACCAAATCCCCAGAATGCCCACGGGCCCGCTCATGCTCTTGGCGCTCACACCGGTCTCTTTGGAATGAGCCAGCCCCGTAACCATGCGGCCCATGGAAACCAGTATGTCCGCAAATTGTTCCGTGGGGGTGGGACCGGGCTGGGCGATTTCCATGTGATCGCCCAGTTCCACACCCATGCGCCCGACCTTCTCATCGGTGTTTAGCTCGGGAACCACGGTCAGCGTCTGCATCTCGCCCCCCCGGAGCACCTGTACCTCAGTAGGCTGGTCAGGCCGCTTGCTAATCAACTCCCGCAATTGATCGGAACTATAGATGGGGATTCCCTCGATCGAGACGAATTGGTCGCCTACCAACAAGCCGGCGCGCTCCGCCGGCGAACCCACCAAAACTCTCTGGGCAAATGGGTGACCGCGAGGCCACAAGTGTTCCAGCATCTTGACCCCAAACTGCTCGTTCACCTTCGTTTCCAACAGGAATTCCTGCTCGGCGCCGTTTCGCTGGACAGTTACCCGCACCGTTGGCTCGCGGCTAAACGCCACGACTTCCATGAACTGTCCCCAGGTCTTCACTTTCTGATCGTTGACCTTTACGATGCGGTCGCCGGGACGGACCCCGGCCAGTTCCTCCGGACTGCCCGAATCAACCCAACCGACAACGGCCAGATTCGTCGGCATACCGACCACCCAGAGAACCGCGGCCAATATCGCAGCCAATAGAATGTTCATCAGCGGACCGGAGATTGCGACCAGGAACTTGGAACTGGGGGACACAGACGGCAGGTCGTCCGCTTTCGACTCGGTCTCCCCCTCAATCGTTTCCATCGGCGACATCTGTGGCAGGGCAACGTAACCGCCGAAGGGGAACCAGGAAACACGGTAGTCAATTCCATCCTTCTTGTAGCCCCAGATTTTGGGCCCGAATCCAACTGAGAAACGCTCGATCTTCATCCCGCGCCGCTTCGCCACGAGAAAATGCCCCAACTCATGGATGAAAATCGTCAGTCCAAAAAAGAAGAGAACAAGAAGTGCGGGATAAATTATGCCCGTGACAAAATTCAATACTGTTTCAAACGGCACGTTCGGCTTCCTTTCTGGCCCAGAGGTCTGCCTTCAGTATAGCATCCAACATCGGCGATGCAACCCATGAGAAGCCCGGCTGGCCACCTTTCTCATGGATGCGCATTACCTTCTCGACGGTCTCAAAAATCTGCAGGAAACCGATCTGCCCATCCACAAACCGCGCCACCGCAACCTCGTTAGCGGCATTGAACACCGCCGGCATCGTCCCGCCGATCTGTCCCGCTTCGTGCGCCAGCCGTAGCGACGGGAACTTCTCGCGATCAGGGTTCTCAAAGGTCAGCGTGCCGATCTTGGCGAGATCAGTGGGTGGCATCGAGTTCGGTAATCGCCGCGGCCACGTGAGTGCATACTGGATCGGGTAACGCATGTCCGGCACGCTCAACTGCGCCAGGATCGACCCGTCTGTGAACTCCACCATCGAATGTACGACGCTCTGCGGGTGGATCACCACATCCACACGATCCACCTCGACATCGAATAGCCACCGCGCCTCAATCATCTCCAGTCCCTTGTTGAACAAGGTGGCGGAATCAATCGTAATCTTCTGCCCCATGTTCCAACTCGGGTGCTTCAGCGCCTGCGCCACGGTGATCTTCGCGAACTGCTCGCGTGGCGTTTGCCGAAATGGCCCGCCGGAGGCCGTGAGAATCAGGCGCTTCACGTCCCGCGGCTCGCGGCCTTCGAGACATTGAAAAATCGCGCTGTGTTCGCTGTCCACTGGCAGCACTTTAACACCGTGCTTGCGCGCTTCGCTCATGACCAACTCGCCCGCCATCACAAGAATTTCCTTGGACGCAACCGCCAGATCCTTCCCCGCCCGAATCGCGGCCAGCGCCGGCTCCAATCCCGCTGTGCCGACAATGGCCACCAGTACAACATCCGCCTCCGGCATCGTTGCCAACTCGACCAACCCGCGCTCGCCCGTGTGTACGGGAATCTTGCCACCGATACGCTGTTGCAATTCCTTCGCCTTCGCGGGATCCGTCATCCCCACCGCCAGCGGCTTGAACTGGTGAATCGCTTCTTCCATCCCGTCCACATTCTCACGCGACGCCATCCCCACAATCCGAATCTGTTCCGGCAAATCCGCTGCCACCTTCTGCGTCGAAACGCCGATGGATCCCGTGCAGCCGAGCAAGACGATGTTCTTTGGTTTCACCAGCGTAGTACCAATCTCATATACACATAAAGCAATGGTGCGGTGAAGAGCAGACTGTCGATCATATCGAGGCAGCCACCGTGTCCGGGTAGGATCGTGCTGGAATCCTTGACACCGGCTTCGCGTTTGATCAGCGACTCGGCGAGGTCGCCGATGACCGCCGCCACGCCCAGCAACAAGCCGACGATCATCGCATGCACATTGGTCAACTGCGCCATTTCCACCGGCATGACCCAGCGGCAGAGAAATGCGCCTCCAACCGCAAAGACAATCCCCCCAATCGTGCCTTCCCATGTTTTCTTCGGGCTGATGCGGGGGATCAGTTTATGCCGGCCCATGGTGGAGCCGACCAGATACGCGCCCATGTCGGTGAATTTCGTCGCGACGACCAGCAGCATGATGAAGTAACGCCCATGCGGCGAAGCAAAATTGATCCGCGTGATGAAATTGCCCAGCCAAGCGACATACATAAGTCCAAACAACGTCACTGCCATCGTCTCGATCCCCTGCGGATTCAGTTTCTGGGGAAATTGACGGATGAAAACACCGAGCGCGAAAACGAGCAGGATCAAAATATCGAAATCGTAGGAAAGCTGCAGCCGCTGCGGTTGCCGGTAGAAAAACCAACTGCCCGAAACCAGCGCCAGCGTGCCGATGACGCCCCAGACTTTGTACGTACGCAGTCCCTTGGCCTCGCAAATCCGGTAAAACTCCCAGACCGCCCGCGCCAGGACCACGTTCACAAAAATATACAGCGCCGTCGGCGGCAGCCAGAAAATCACCGACAACATGATCCCCCACAGCACGATCGAACTGACCAGCCGCCACAGGAATCCACTGCGCGAGGCTGGCAGCGTCGTCGCTGCCGGCTGGTCGGCTGGGACGGGAGTTACCACTCCAGAGTTACCGGGCATCGTACTCACGTGACTTCGTTCGGGCTGACCAGGCCAAAACGCCGGTCTCGTCCGCTGTAGTCCTCCAGTGCTTTCAGGTACGCGGCCTTTCGGAAATCGGGCCAGAGGGTTTCGGTGACATAAATCTCCGCATAGGAAATCTGCCAGAGCAGGAAATTGCTCACCCGCAATTCGCCGCTTGTGCGAATCAACAAGTCCGGGTCGGGTATTGCGCGCGTATATAAATGCTGGGAGATGACCTTCTCATCGATGTCCTCCACACCGACTCGTTCCGCCTTCACCTCGCGCGCGATCGAACGTATGGCATCGACGATCTCAGCCCGGCCGCCGTAACTCAGCGCCAGCACCAGCGTCAGACCTGTGTTTTTCTTCAGCGCGTCAATGGATTTCGCAAGCTGCTTCTGGGCGCTCGCCGGCAGTTCGCGAATCCGCCCGATCGCCGCGAGGCGCACGTTGTTCTTGTTCAACTCGGCAATCTCCTGCTTGAGGTAAAACTCCAGCAAGCGCATCAACGCGGAGACTTCCGCGCGGGGACGATTCCAGTTCTCGGTCGAGAATGCATACAGAGTCAGATAATCGATACCCAGTTCGCCCGAGATGCGGACGATTTCACGCACGCTCTCCGCGCCGCGCCGATGTCCCTCGATATGAGGTAACCCGCGCTCGCGCGCCCAGCGCCCGTTGCCGTCCATAATGATGGCCACGTGGCGGGGAAGGTTTTTTATCTGATGTGCCATTCGTTGCCGCCGCGCCTCTGTGAGACGCGGGTTGTTTTCTCTCAGTGCTTCATAGAAGCACCGCTATACTGACTCACAAGAATATCGTCTCTTCCCGCCGCGCGCCTACCGAGACGATGCTGAGCTTTGCGCCGCTAAGTTGGGCGAGTTTTTGCAGGTAAACGCGCGCGCGCTTGGGCAGTTGGTCGAAGTCTTGCGCGAGTTTCGTGGACGTTTGCCAACCGTCGAACTCCTGATACATCGGCGTGCAGCGCTGTAACAGGTCGATGTCGTTCGGCACAGTCTCATAGACCTTCCCGCCCACCTTGTACGCGACGCATACTTTGACCTTCGGCAAGCCATCGAGCACGTCGAGTTTCGTAACTGCCAGTTCGTCGATACCGTTGACCATGACCGCGTAGCGCGTCGCCACCGCATCGAACCAGCCACAGCGACGAGGACGGCCCGTAGTGGCGCCAAATTCACGGCCCGTTTCGCGAAGCAAGGTGCCCTGATTGTCAAGCAGCTCCGTCGGAAACGGCCCTTCGCCCACCCGTGTCGTGTAGGCTTTCATGACGCCAACCACGCGATCGACCTTGTGCGGCGGGACACCCGTCCCGACGCAGGCGCCGCCGGCCGTGGCGTTCGAGCTGGTCACGAATGGATACGTCCCAAAATCGATATCGAGCAGCGTACCTTGCGCGCCCTCGAAGAGGATGTTTTTGCCGTCGCGAACTGCGCGATTTAGCAGTGTTACCGTATCCGTGATAAACGGCCGCAGCTTACGCCCGCATTCCACATATTCATCGTTGATCTTCGCGAAGCTCAACGGCTTCGCGCCGAACGCCTTAAAGATCTCGTTGTTTTCCTGGACCTTTCGACGCAGTTTTCCGGAAAACCGTTCCGTCGCGAGCAGATCGACCAGCCGCAAACCCGTGCGCGCGACCTTATCAGCATAGGCGGGGCCGATGCCACGCTTGGTCGTGCCGATTTTGCGTTTGCCCTTCTGTTCCTCGCGGATTTCGTCGAGCAATTTGTGGTACGGGAATACCAGGTGCGCCGTTTCGCTCACGTAAAGATTGCCATCGATACTCACGCCGCGCCCACGCAAGTGCTCGATCTCGCCGAGCAACGCGGCGGGATCGACCACGACGCCGTTGCCAATCACGCTGATCTTGCCGGGATGCAGAATCCCCGACGGAATCAGGTGCAACACATACTTCTGGTCGCCAACCTCGACCGTGTGGCCCGCGTTGTTGCCGCCCTGGTAGCGCACCACCACGTCGGCCTGCTCCGTGAGCACATCAATGATCTTACCCTTGCCCTCATCGCCCCATTGGGCTCCCACTAGAATCGTCGTCGCCATAACCATTCAACCATAGCCGAACCGTAAACTCGCTTGCAAGTGGAACATATGGCATGAGGCTTGCGCGCTTGTCTTGCGTGGTTGCTTGTGAGATACTAAACGCATTGGGCTGGGCACCGTGAAGGGTCATCGTTGCCGTGGGAAGTATTGCCTGTCGTGCGAATTCGCCCGGCTGCAGGCGTTTTTACTTCTCGCGTTTGCCTGTCAGCTAACGCCGCGAGCGGCGGCGGTCAATGTTCTCACCCAGCATAACGACAGTTTCCGCACGGGCGCCAACCTCGGCGAGTTCGTGCTGACGACCTCCAATGTCAACACGGGCCAATTCGGCAAACTCTATTCACGTCGGCTGGACGGCCAAATCTATGCACAGCCGCTGTACGTTCATGGGCTGACCATTTCCAACAAGACGCACAACGTCATCTACGTCTGTACCGAACACAACAGTGTTTACGCGTTCGACGCTGACAATGCCGCCGCGTCCAACGCGTTGTGGCAAACCAAGCTCGGGTCGCCGGTACCCAGCGCAGACCTCAGCAATTGCGGCGACCTCGTCCCCGAAGTCGGCATCACCGCAACTTCCGTCATTGATCTGGCGGGCGGCACGATCTACGTCGCGGCCAAGACCAAGGAAAGCGGAAGTTATTTCCACAAGCTCCATGCGTTGGATTTGTTTACGGGCCAAGAAAAGTTTGGCGGGCCGGCGGTGGTGCAGGGCTTTATACTCGGAACGGGAGCCGGCAGCGTGGGCGGCACGAACACATTTAACGCCCTGCACGAGAACAATCGGCCCGGCCTGCTGCTACTGAGCAACGTCGTCTATCTCTGCTACGCCGCGCTTTGTGATTAGCCTCCGTACCACGGGTGGTTGTTTGGCTACAACGCCACGAACCTCCAGCGAACCTGTATCTTCAACTCGACCCCGGATGGCAGCGATGGCGGAATCTGGCTTTGCGGCATGGGGCCCGCCGCCGACGAGAATGGAGACATCTACGTGGCAACGGGCAACGGGACCTTCGACCGGGACACAGGCGGGCGCAATTACGGCGACTCCTGCCTCAAACTCACGCCATCGAACGATACGGTCAGCGTCACGAGTTGGTTCGCACCGCACAACCAGGCAACGCTTAACGCGCAAGACCTCGATTTCGGGTCAGGGGGCCCGTTGTTGCTGCCCAGCACCAACCTTTTCGTCAGCATCGGCAAGTCAGGAACCATCTATCTGCTCGACCGCAGCAAACTCGGCGGGTTCGTTAACTTCAGCAGCGACACGAACATCGTTCAGGAGTTCCAGATCATGACCAACAAGCAGATCGCCGGGCAAAGCCCCGTTTACTGGAACGGGCCGACGAACCAGTTTATCTTTACGTGGTGCGGCTTCCGCGTCCTTGACGCATACAAGTTTACCGGAGCCAATATCCAAACCAAGCCCCTTGCCGCGACCACCGTGGCGCAAGGTAAATCCCCCGGTGGCACATCGCTCTCCGCCAACGGCAGCCTCGCGAGCAGTGCTATTGTTTGGGGTACGCACGATGGCAACGGCGGGACCCTGCGCGCGTATGAGGCGGTGAACGTCGCGCACGAACTGTGGAACAGCCAGCAGAACGCCACGCGTGATGCGTTGGGCAGTTATGTCAAGTTCTGCGCGCCGACAATTGCCAACGGCAAGGTCTACGTGTCGACCACCGCCAGCAACCTCGTCGTGTACGGCCTGCTGACTCCGCCCTATCAACTTTGGCAGCAGGCTAACTTCAGCCCGGCAGAACTCGCCGATCCCACCATCAGTGGCGATACAGCTGATCCAGACGGCGACGGAATTCCCAATCTTGCAGAATACGCGTTCAACACGAACCCGAAGGTTGCGGAGTTGAGTGGTCTGCCTGTTATGGGAATATCGTTTGTCGGTGGCTCGGACTATCTCACGATCTCCTACGAGCAAGCGCTTTTCAACACTGACATTACCTGCACCGTAGAGGTCTCGGGTAATTTGACGACGTGGAGCTCCGGGTCCGGATTCACTGTGCCGGTTTCAGTCGTGGATCACGGCAATGGGACGGAAACCATCACAGTGCGCGACACCACGCCCATCTCCTCCGCTACGAGCCGGTTTATTCGTGTTCACATCAGCCGGCCATAACACGCCCTTCTGTGCTAACATTTCGCGTCATGCGGGCACGAAAACGATCAACGATCCTGAATGTTCGCGATTTGCGCGTCGAGCGTAGCGCAACCGTAATCCTCAATGACGTCTCGTGGCGCGTGAAGCGGGGCGAACACTGGGCCATTCTCGGCGCGAATGGCTCCGGCAAGACATCGTTGCTCAATGCGCTGACCGCCTACCTATCGCCCAGCGCTGGTACAATCGAAGTGCTGGGCGAGCGGTACGGGGAAAGCGACTGGCGTGAGTTACGGAAGCGGGTCGGGTTGGTCAGTTCGTCGGTGCGGCAGATGATGGCGGATGATGAGGCGGCGCTGGAAACGGTCGTGAGCGGCAAGTACGCGATGATTGATTACTGGGGCGATCCATCGGTTGCCGACCTCAAGCGAGCCGCGTATATCCTCAAGAGCATCGAATGCTCCCATCTCACTGCTCGCCCGTGGCGCGTCCTGTCGCAGGGCGAGCGTCAGCGCGTGCTCATTGGGCGTGCGCTAATGGCGGATCCGCCTTTGATGATCCTCGACGAACCGTGCGCCGGGCTCGATCCCATAGCGCGCGAACATTTTCTGCAGTTTCTCCAGAAGCTCAGCCGACGTGAGGGCGCACCGACGCTCATCCTGGTCACGCACCACGTCGAGGAAGTCATACCAGCTTTTTCGCACGTACTGCTGCTCAAAGCCGGTCGCGTCCTCGCACAGGGAACGACGACGGCCGTCCTCACGTCCGAATCCCTAAGCCGTGCGTTCGATTCGCGTGTCCGGTTGAAGATCGAGAATGGACGCTACACCATGTCCATCACTGCGAAGTCGCGCGCTGTGATGTAAGTCATCGTTCGCCTCGCCTTCCACAACCTACGTTACTGTAACGTCAGGTTCACGCGATTCGACCCTTGGAACGACGCATCGACCGTCTTGGGGGCAACCGTCGTCAGACGTTCGGGTGTGACCTTGCCACTTTGCAGCAGGTAGCTCTGCACCGCAATTGCGCGTTCGTCCATGAGCTTCTTGAAATCGTCAGAAGTGATTTCGGTCAGCTCCAAAAGCTTGACCTCCATATCCGCAGGACCGACTGGCCCTTTGGGCGTCATGTCTTTGGACTGGTCAGCGCTCTTGTTCTTGCGTAGCGGCTCGAAGTTTTGCTTCGTTGTCAAATGCGCCAGGACGGTTGACGCACCGGTCGCGGTAGCCTTGCTCGAAACGAGACCCATTGCCTCGGCGTAGGCCAACTTCACCAAGCGCTCACGATCCTCTGGCGCCAACCGCACGGAATCCACCGACGTCACCTTTTGCCCCGTGACCTGGAGTTCTTTAACGCGCAACTCCCCCAGTTTCCTCTCCAGTTTGAGCTTCGCCAACGCGTCGCGGTCTTTGACGGGATCAATCGAACCGGTGATGCCAAGCTTTAGTGCGGGGCGTTCGTAGAGCGCGGTCGCAAGCGTGTCGAGTTTACCGACTTCGCCTGCGCTAAAGTCCGCTTTGCCGAGATCGAACGCGATGTGATCGAGGTCCTCACCACCACCGAAAACCGATCCGAGTAACGCGAAAGGTTTCGTAACCGCCTTGGTGATCACATTCATAAACACCTGCATGATGAGGGGACCAAGCCGGAACTTCGGGTCATCAAGGCGTCCGTGGAGAGGCACGTCAAGCGCGATCACGCCGTGACGGTCCTGCAACAGCGCAATGCCGAGCTTCACGGGCAACTTGATCGCATCGGGACTGTTGCTGGCCTCCCCGAGCCGCAACTGGTCCACGCGCACCTTGTTCTCCGCCTTTAACTCACGACGGGTGACGTAATAGTGCAAGTCAAGGGACAGCGAGCCCTTCTCCAGTGGATAACCCACGTACCTGCCCGAGTAGGGGGAACCGGGCAGCAGCGCGTCGTCCTTCAATGAAATCGCCAGATCGACGAACAAGTCCGACGCCAGCGGGTTGATCTTGCCGCTAATCGAGAACGGCGCGTAGTTGTTCACCTTGCCTTTGAAATCCACCGCGGCAACGGTGTCGAGATCGGAAGTGAGCCCCTTCACGCTCCCGTTGAACTCCCCGATCGTCGATTCCACGTGCGGCTCAACCGACTCGTCGGTGAAGTGGAAGGACGCGTTATCGATGGCAACCTCGCCGATCCTGATCTGGAACTTGTTGGTCTGGGTCCCGGCCGTTTTTGACTGCGACGGCACCGGTGTTACAACCTCGGCAACGGTGGACGTGGTCGCGGCACCGGGCAACAGTGTCACGCCCGTCTTAAGATTAGCCAACCGCACTTCCGCCACGTCGATGCTCTTCGCTGCGGTGTCGAGCTTCACACCTCTGACGGAAAGGTGAAGTTGATCGACAATAGCGCGAGCCGGCTTTGAGTGCGCCATCTCCACTTGCAGATTGGACAGATCTAACGTGACATTGGAGATGGCTACGCTGGCTTCTTCGCCGGTCACATCAAAGCGGTAATCCGTCTGCAGGTCCACCTGGCCACTGAGAATGTGAATGGGCACGGCGTCTTCGATGTAAGGGGCGTACCTTGTGATCTGGAACCCAGCGAGCTTGAATGTGCCTGCAGAATGCAAAGGCGTGAGAGTGACATCGCCCGACCACGCAAACGTCCGACCATCTTCCGTGCTCACGACCACGGAATACGGACTGCCTTCCTTCGGTCGTGTGGTGAACTTCGTGAGGTTGACGTTGATTGGCCCCAACTGCCGATGGAATGGCTTCTTACGATCCAGATCCGTGAACGAAAACCGGCCGTCTTCCACCTTGAGTTCGTCGATCATCACGAGTGGCAACCGCTGGCTGGCTTTGGGGCTGGCGCCCGCGGGTGGTGCGTTCGTTAGTAAATTGGTGAAGTTGAACGTGCCCCCCATGAATTGAACGATGTTCGCCGAAGGCTTCTTGACGCTGATCTCCTTGAAGACAAAACCGCGTCTCAGGAGCGAAATGGACTGCAAATTCACGTACACTTCACCGAGCGAAACGAATTCATCGCCGTTCGTCTCCGTAAGGGAAAGGCCGCGCAGAGTAAATGAAAGCGTATAAGGATTCAGCTTCACTTCCTGGATGGCGACGCGCCGATGCGTCAACGCGGGCAGCCGCTTGAGCATCTGCGACTTGATAATCGCGGGGAGCACGAGAAAGCCGAGCACGGTATACAGCACGAGGGCGATGGCGATGCGTATCGCCCATCTTCTGGCCGCTCCTTGCCGTCGCATTGCCATAATTGATCGAGAGCGCCTCTGGTGCGACCGTTACGCGGAAGCTTCGCCGCGCACCGCCGTCCAAACAATACGTTCCATGCCCCCTTAACGGTAGCCGACACGCGCAATCAAGTCACCTGCAAAGAAGGACTGTGTTGCAGGAATTACGCGTTCTTAGTGCGTTTCTCGATCGGAAGGTAGTGACGCTCAGTCGGACCAACGTAAACCTGGCGCGGACGGTAGATGCGGGTGGTGGCTTCGTCCATGATTTCCTTGTAGTTCGCGATCCAGCCGGGCATGCGGCCGATGGCGAAAATCACGGTGAACATCTCGATCGGGATGCCAATCGCGCGCATGATGATCCCGCTGTAAAAGTCCACGTTCGGATACAGTTTGCGCTCGACGAAATAGCTGTCGTGCAAGGCTGCTTCCTCCAGTTTTTTTGCGATGTCCAACAGCGGGTCGTTAATGTGCAGGCTCTCCAGGATTTTGTCGCACTGTTGCTTGATAATCTTGGCGCGCGGATCGTAGTTCTTATAAACGCGGTGGCCGAAACCCATCAGTTTTCGTCCACTCTTCTTGTCTTTTGCGGCCTCGATGAATTTCGAACCGTCGTCGCCCTCGCGATGAATCTGCTCCAGCATCTCGATCACCGCTTGGTTCGCGCCGCCGTGGAGCGGCCCCCACAGAGCGCACACGCCGCCTGCCGCGCAGGCAAAAAGGTTCGCGCGGCTCGAGGCAATCATCCGTACCGTTGAGGTGGAACAATTCTGTTCGTGGTCCGCGTGCAGGAGGAAGATCAGGTCGAGCGCGCGCACGACCTCGGGCTTTAAATTGTAATCTTCGTACGGCTCCGAGAACATCATATGCAGGAAATTGGAGGTGTATTTGTAAATCGGCTTGGGATAGATGATCGGCAACCCGTGCGATTTGCGATAGGC
This sequence comes from Verrucomicrobiota bacterium, assembly GCA_003152315.1. Taxonomy (GTDB): domain Bacteria; phylum Verrucomicrobiota; class Verrucomicrobiia; order Palsa-1439; family Palsa-1439; genus Palsa-1439. Next base: position 19,219 of record PLZV01000012.1, on the reverse strand, counting down.
AAATGCCGCAATGGTGCGGACCTTGGAAAGCAAGCGGGCGGACTGCACTTCGAAGTTGCCCGGCTGATAGCCTTCCATCAAACGCGGGTGAAAGCAGCTTGCCGCGTTGATCATCGAGGACAGGATCGCCATTGGGTGGGCATTGGGCGGGAAACCCTCGAAATGGAACTTCATGTCCTCATGCAGCATTTCATTCTGTGTCAATAAGTCGGAGAAACGGCGGAGTTCGAGGCTCGTCGGCAAGTGACCGTAAATGAGCAAATACGCGCTCTCGATGAAGGTGGATTTCTCGGCGAGTTCCTCGATGGGAATACCGCGATAGCGCAGGATCCCCTTCTCGCCGTCGATGAAGGTGATGGCGCTGCTGCAGGAGCCCGTGTTCGAATATCCGTCGTCGAGGGTAATGTAACCGGATTCCTGACGCAACTTCGAGATGTCAACCGCGTGTTCGTCTTCCGTGCCGACCACAATGGGGAGTTGATAAACCTTGCCGCCGATTTCCAATTTCGCCTGCTCGCTCATAGAGACCTCTGGGTTGAAACGTTGCGTCCCTTTCTACTGCGAATCAGTTCGCGCCGCCACAAGTTTTCGCGGCGAGGGAAAAGACCGGGGCGCTGAAACGGAGAGGGCGCTTGGGACGACGTCAGTGCGCGGCGCCGTTCTTCTCAAACACATCCACGCGAGCGGGCGGAATGTTTGCCCACACGACGGTTGTACGGCACCGCTTGAAGCCGGAAAGGCGGGGATGAGGCGTCCTGCGAAGGTCGTAGGTATACTGCACCAGTTTCCCGTGTTTAGGCAGAATATGGTAAATCTCTTGCAGGATGCTGACCACGACGTTTTCTGGGAGCGACCGCAATGGCAGGCTGGAAACGACGTAACTGATTTCAAGCGGGTCCTTGGGAAGCCAGGTCTTGAGAAGCGAACGAAGTTCGGTAGCGTCACCCAGCGCGATATTTAACGACGGGAAACGCCGCTTTAGCAATTTCACCATCGTCTCCGAGCGTTCGACGGGGAGAATGCGGTCCGCAGGAATCCCCCGCGTAAGCAAGGCTGCGGTAATGGCCCCCGTACCGGCCCCCAACTCCACGATGTAGCCTTTCGGCGACCGGGGAAGAAAACTGGCCATCCGGCGCGCCAGAAAACGGGAACTGGGCACAGCCGATCCGACAGGGCCCGGATTGCTGAGCAATTCACCCCCAAAGGTGAAAAACGACGTGACGGCTTCTAATGCCATGAATTTTGGGGGCTGACCGGCTACCTCGTTAACACCGGCGTGAGTACGAGAAATTTTTCCGGTGTATTCGGCTGGCACGGCCCCCCTCCTTTGGGCTGACATGTTCTATACAATCCCCTATTTCCGTGAAAAAAGCCATCATCTTCTTTCAGGATATTGCGTAAACACCCAAAGGGGAGATTTTCACGCCCTTGCCGTTGGATTGCAAATCGTTGCGAAAGGCCGTATTAATGGTGCGTGCCGTTCGCCCTGGGTCAACTTACGCTCAACTCGAATCTGTTTCTTTCGCCGCTGGCGGGTTACACCAATCTTCCCTTTCGACTCATCATCCGCGAAATCGGCGGTGTCGGGCTTTGCACCACCGACCTCGTCAACGCCCGCTCGTTGCTGGAGAAAAACCGTAAGGCGCTCCAACTCATCGCCAGCCGTCCGCAGGATCGTCCGCTGTCGGTCCAACTTTACGGCTCCGTGCCCGAGGAACTGCGCGATGCCGCGGCGTTGCTCGAATCGCTCGGCGTGAGTTCGGTGGACATCAACATGGGCTGCCCCGTTCGCAAAATCTGCCGCAACGGCAGCGGCTCAAAACTAATGGGCGACTACGAGAAGGCCGCGCGGTTTGTCAGTTTGATGGTCGGCGCAGTGAAGATCCCCGTTACTTGCAAAATGCGACTGGGCTGGGACGATGAAAACCTCACCGCACCCGGTCTCGCTCGCGCGCTGGAGGATGTGGGTGTGGCCGCAATTGCCGTGCATGGCCGCACGCGGGAGCAGGGATTCGGCGGGTCGGTGAATCTTGCGGGCATCCGCGCCGTGGTTGAAGCGGTGTCGCGCGTGCCGGTCATCGGCAACGGCGACATCACGACGCCGCAGACGGCGAAGAGAATGTTTGAGGAAACCGGCTGCGCCGCGATCAGCATCGGACGCGGCGCGTTCTATAACCCGTGGATTTTTCGGCACACGGCCCATTACCTTGCGACGGGCGAACTGCCGCCAGAACAGGGTTTCGAAGGGCGCGTCAACGTAATGAATCGTCACCTGGATTTGATGGTGGAAATCTTCGGCGAAAAAATGGGCTGCCTTATGTTCCGGAAGGTCGCCTTGCAATACTCACGGACCTTCGGCCCAACAAAGGAATTCCACAAGCTCGTCGTCCATCTGACCACCCGCGCCGATTTCGACGAAATCCTCGACGCCTACCGCGAGTGGCGCACCCAATTCCTCGACGCCGCCGGCGACTTGCTTCCGCATTACGAACCGCACCCGCTGGGTCTCGCCGCCGCGCCTCCTCTTGCCGTCAAAGTGCCGGCCGGCCCAAATGAATTGTGGTAGGTTGGCGAAATGGAAACGTACCTGAAAGTATTCGCTGTCGCGTTCTTTCTGTATGCGTTCTGGAAATTACTCGTTGCCCTCAAAACAGGTGTGATCCACTTCAGGGGTTACACGAAGCCATTTGTTCGCACGGAGAACGCGCGTGATTTCTGGTTTACCTGGAGCCTCACGGTCTTCATCTTCCTGATGCTCCTCCTTGGATTCTCTTCTTTGTTTCGCTAAGAGAAAGGAGCGCGGCAATCTACCGCCGCCTGCGGCTCGGGCTGAAGGAGTACCCTTTCATCGTGCGGACGGCACGGACGCTACGGCGGTCGACGGAGATGGTCATTTCCCTGAACAGTGCACTTGAAGCGGTGGGAGAAACCGAGTACAGTTTCATCATGAGACTAGCCGCAGTTTTGACACCAGATGCCGAGGGCGGTTTTGTTGCTTTCAATCCTGAAACCGGAACAACAACCCAGGGAGAAAGCATCGCTGAAGCTCTCGCCAACCTGAAGGAAGCGACCGAATTGTATTTGGAGGAGTTCCCGCTCAAGTCCTCCGGCCAACCGCTATTGACCACCATCGAGGTCGGTAGTGCCTAAGCTACCGCGCATTGGTGGCGCCGAGTGTGTCCGTGTTCTTCAGCGTCTGGGATTTCTTACCGTTCGGCAGCGCGGTAGTCACGTTATAATGCGCCGCAACGATCGCGGATGCGTGGTGCCGCTTCACCGCGAACTCAAAGTTGGAACATTGCACGGTGTTCTCAAGCAAGCCGGTATCACCCCAGAAGAATTCATCGCGGCGCTCCACGACTAACCGGCCAATGGCGCATTATCTTGCTACCGCCGCTTCCGGCTCGGGCTGAAGGAATAGCCTTTCATCGTGCGGACGGCGCGGACGCTGCGGCGGTCACCGGAGATTTGCTTTCCTTCGAAAAGTGGGGTCAGGACGTAGTCGAAGTTCTCCAGCTTGAGCTGCGGGATCGTCTGGCCAATGAAACGTTCGATGGCGCGGAGGTATTCGAGTTCCTCGATGGTCACCAGCGTGAACGCATCGCCCACCTTCTGTGCGCGGCCGGTGCGGCCGATGCGATGGACGTAATCTTCAGGATGCTGCGGCACGTCGTAGTTGATCACGTGCGTGACGCCCTCGACGTCGAGCCCGCGCGCGGCGATATCGGTCGCCACCATGACTTCATACTTGCCGGACTTGAATCCATCAAGCGCCTCGACACGTTCGCGTTGCGTGCGGTTCGAGTGCAACGCCGCCACCGAGTGCCGTTCGGCCCGCAACCGGGTCGCAATCTTATCGGCGCCGTGCTTGGTGCGCGAGAAGATGAGCACGCTGTCGAAATTTGTGCGCTGTAGCAACGCCGCAAGTAGTTGAAACTTCTGGCTGGTCGCGACCGGGTAACAGGCGTGGGTAACCGTCTCGGCCGGCGAACGGCTCGCACCGATTTCGATCTTCTCAGGGTTGCGGAGCACCCAAGCGGCGAGTTGACCGATCTCCGGGGGAACGGTCGCCGAGAACAGCAGCGTTTGCCGTTGTTTTGGACAAAGGTTGACGATCCTGCGGACGTCGGGCAGGAAACCCATGTCGAGCATGCGATCCACTTCGTCGAGCACCAACATATTCACGTCGCGCAGATGTAGCGACCCCTGCCCCAACAGATCCAGCAGCCGCCCCGGCGTCGCGACCACGATATCCACACCGCGTTGCAATTCCTGTTTCTGGTTGCCGTAACCGACTCCGCCGAAGATGACCGCCGTTTTCATGTTGGTGAACCGCCCGTACTCGTGAAAGGCGGTCTCGACTTGCGCGGCCAGCTCACGCGTCGGCTCGAGCACGAGGCAGCGGCATTTGCCGTGCGTCTTCAGCAGCGTGAGGATCGGCAGGGCAAACGCGGCGGTCTTGCCGGTGCCAGTTTGCGCCGCGCCGATAAGATCTTTGCCAGCCAGGATGAGCGGGATACCCCGTAGTTGAATGGGCGTCGGCTCGACGTAACCTGCGGCCTGCACGCCGCGCACGACCTCTTCAGAAAGTCCAAGTTGTTTGAAAGGCATGGCATATATGGTAGGGCCCGGGCACATCCATCGCAAGACTTCATTTGCCGCCACCGCAACACCAACCCCGCCATGCCGCCAAAAGTCACCGTCAAATGGGGGTTGATTGGCGGGACAGATTGCCGTATAAGCTGGACGCTTTATGAGGCATACCCTTTCTGTCTTGGTCGAGAATAAATTCGGCGTGTTGACCCGCATCTCGGGGCTGTTCAGCGGCCGCGGGTTCAACATCGACACACTCAACGTCGCCCCGACGCAGGACCCGACGCAGTCCCGCATGACCATCGTGGTGAAGGGCGACGACACCGTCCTCGAGCAGGTCACCAAACAACTCAACAAACTCGTCGACATCATCAAGGTGCAGGATTGCCCGGAAGGCGAGTACGTTGACCGCGAACTCGTGCTCGTCAAGGTGAACGCGGACAACAAGACGCGTTCCGAGATCATGCAGATTTGCGACATTTTCCGCACGAAGATCGTCGACGTGGCCCACAAGACCCTGACCATCGAGATCACGGGCAACGAATCGAAAGTCACGAAGTTTTTGGAATTGATGGAACCGTTCGGCGTCCGCGATATCACGCGCACCGGCAAAGTGGCGATGCCGAGGAAGTGACACGGCCCCGCGGTGTCATCCGGAGCGAAGCGAAACTCGGAGAGGCCGCCCGTCGTTCGGCGGCAAATCTCATACAGAAAGAACATACGATCATGGCAGCTAAAATCTATCACGACAAAGATGCAGACCTGAAATACCTCAAGGGCAAGACCTGCGCCGTCATCGGCTACGGCTCGCAAGGCCACGCCCATGCGCTCAATCTCAAGGACAGCGGCGTGAAAGTCGTCGTCGGCCTCTACGAGGGCAGCAAGTCTGCCGCGGTCGCCCGGAGCCAGGGTCTCGAAGTTCTTTCCGTCGCCGACGCGGCCAAGGCGGCCGACGTGATCATGATCACCATCCCCGACACGCGCCATGGCGAGACGTACCGCCGCGAGATCGCGCCGCACCTGAAAAAGGGGAAGGCGCTCGGTGTCGCGCACGGGTTCTCGCTGCATTTCGGCCAGGTCGTCCCACCCGAAGATGTGGACGTGTTCCTCGTCGCCCCCAAAGGCCCGGGCCACCTCGTTCGTCGCATGTACACCGAAGGCAAAGGCGTCCCCTCACTGGTCGCCGTGCACCAGAATGCCACGGGCAAAGCCAAGCAAATCGCGCTGGCCTGGGCCAAGGGCATCGGCGCCACCCGCGCCGCGGTGTTCGAGACCACGATTCGCGAAGAAACCGAAACCGATCTTTTTGGCGAGCAGGCCGTGCTCTGCGGTGGATTGAGTGAACTGATCACCGCCGGCTTCGAAACCCTCGTCGAAGCCGGGTACGCTCCCGAGATGGCCTACTTCGAATGCTGCCACGAAATGAAACTCATCGTTGATCTCGTGTATGAAGCGGGCATCAGCGGCATGCGCTTCTCGATCAGCGACACCGCCAAGTACGGCGACATCACCCGCGGCAAACGCATCATCACCGACCAGACCCGCGCCGAGATGAAGAAGATTCTCGGCGAAATCCAGAGCGGCGTCTTTGCGAAGGAATGGATCACCGAGAACCAGGCCGGTCGTCCCGTGTACAACGCGCTGATGAAGCGCGGCGCGGAACACCCCATCGAGAAGCTCGGCGAGCAAATCCGCGCCAACTTCCCGTGGATGAAGAAACGCAAACTCAGCGGCGCGCAGGCCGCGTATTGAGGAGGTTCCATGCGCAAGAGGATCAACATCATCCTGACCGCCTTCGTGCTGGCGATTCTCAGCTTCTGCTACGCGCGCTACGATTATTCCAACAACAACAGCGCGACGCTGACGAATCCGTTCGGCAACCACGAGAGCACGACCTTCACCAATCCCTTCATGGACAAGTCGTTCTTTGGCGACTGGATGAAGCACGAGGTGGTCTTCTCGATGGTCGTCCCCGGTGCGCTCATCGCCGTCGGTTTGGGAATCGCCATCGGCAAGAAATAGGTCGGGCTCTTAACCGTTTCTCGCGTTGAACAGGCGTCCCACCTGTAGCCGTATCCCTTAGTGGCGCGGGCGTCTCGCCCGCATCACCAGAACTTCCCAATCTTCGCCAAACGAACCGGATTGCAAAAATCAGCCCGCGCGTCCTAACTCCTTACCACGCTGTCACATCCGCTCCTAATTTCGCGCCGACCAATCCGGTTCGTTTCGCAGAAACACATGTTTCAAGGTCCTCCTTGTCCGCCAAAGCCTTGGCGACGGCGGATGTCCCCTCTCTCAATTGTCAAAGAACTGCGCTGACTATACCCAGCCCTCCACTCCATGTCCAGCAAAAATATCGCTCTACGATATACGAGAGATTATCGGTTTATCGTGTTTCTGTTGCAGCTGCGCCTCTGTGAAGCGCAACTGCCGTTTTCTTGCAACCGCCTCGGCTCCGATTACAGAAGCACCGCCCCATTGTAATGGCCAGTGCGCCCGTTTCGGGTATGATACTCATCATGAGACCTATCAAAGACTACAGCAAAGTTCGACTGGCCATCGTGGGATTCGGTGTCGGGATGATTGCCGCAGCATTAAGGACTGCCGTAGTGGAGGTTTTTCACATCGGCTCATCTTCGTCATGGTCACCATTTGTCACCGGGGCGATCACCGGAGTCGTGGTTGTAGCAACGCTCGGCTACTACGGTAAAACTGGCAGAGATAAGGAGCTCTTGCGAAAAGGCGGCAGAACCTAAGCGTTTGAGATTTCAGTATGGCCAGCCCAATCATCTCCGGATTCAGGGCTGGATACCGCACGACGACGGCGATGTTCAAATGGATTCTCTTGATCGCCGCGATCGGGTCCCTGCTTCTTGTCTATGTTTTCAGGCGAGCGGTGCAGGACGCGGACAAGATATACCAGGATGCTGGCTATCCCGAGGACAGCAAATTCTTCAAGGAGAAGAAGAAGGAAGCAAACAAATGAACGACAACGAACCAATTCTCACCGAACTGCGAAAGATTTCCGCCTGGGCCGACATGCAGCGCAAGGCGACCAAATGGTCACTAATCGCGCTCGGCATCTTCTTACCTGCCATGATGCTCGTTGGTGTTGTGATGGAGCACCGATTTACAAAACAAATAGAAGACACTACTTCCAGCCAAAAACCCGACTGGTACGATGTGGATCAGAATGTTCGTCATGGCGACTTCGAAAAGGCGATACGGATCGGTGAGGAACTCATACTGAAGACCCCGCAATATCCCGATGCCCATCGACGATTGGCAGGGGCGTACTTGGCCGCAGGCAAGACCGAGAAAGCGAGGGAGCACTATGCGGAAGCGTTTCGTCTGTTTCCCTCCGAAGAGAACGAGAAACTGCTGATAGCGATAGATCGTAGAATTAAAGCAGAGACTTCCAAACCAGACGGTGCAGCGAACGGAAGCCAGTTAATTCGCGCAGAAACAAACGGAGCGTCATCGGCGACAAACTCCCGCCGCTGACCATTGCGTCGGTTCGCCTCTGCAGGCTTGCCTTTTGTCCTGCTGTGCCTTACAATCTGGGCCTTAGAAGGATATCCTATGATGAACACCTTCAGCCTCTACGCCGCGTTGAGTCCGTTCACGTGCGCTTTTGTCGGCGCTTGCGTGGCCCACAGCGAAGGGGCTGGGGGTTGGACAATCCTCTTGTTTACGGTCGCTGGCTTGGTTCTCGGTGGCGCTGCGGGCGCCTATTCACTGCAGATGGAGAAGTGGCTGATCAAATCGAAGCGATCGACTTCATCGAGATGGACCTTGGCCTATCCGGTATTCTCATTCCTGGGAGCTACCTTGCTGACCGCTCTACTCACGTTCTGGCTTGTCGGACTCACACTCTGATTGACAGATATGCGGCGCAGTTCTGCTTGCTCTCCATAGCGTGAACCGCACGACGGCGGTTAGCGAATTTCGACGACGTGATTACCGGCTTCAAGGGCAGTCTGCATCTGGGAAAGTACAGAGTCGAACGCCGACAGGAGCGCGGTCTTTCGACAATTGCCAAGACGCACCCACACGACTTGCACTGATGCGCTTGGTTGCGAGGCGCGCTGGGAAAAATCCTCGTCCTTGGTGATCAGCACGAGTGAGTTCGCCGCTGCGTACTTCCAGATTTCGGTGTCGGTGGCTGCGTCGAGCCCAACATCCAAAACATGGCGGGCTTCATGTCCACGAGAAACCAGCATCTTGGCCAGGGCCGACGGAAGCTGGTTGTCCACCAGGAATTTCACGCGGATTGCAGCACAACGTGGTCGGTCTGTAGCGCGGCGTATTCAATCGCCGCCAGAATGTCTTCCCGCTCCAGAAACGGGTAGTCAGCGAGAACTTCCTCGAACGACGCACCCGCGCTGAGCAGTTGCAGAACGTCCACAACCCGGAGACGCTTCCCGCGAATGCAAGGGCGTCCGCCGCACTTGTCCGGCTCAATGGAAATCCGCTGGAGCAGTTCCGTCTTCATTTCGTGGGTATTATAATACACGATCGCACATGCCACCGCAAGAGGCGCGTTTGCAATACTCTTTTGTGCTTTTCCGGAACTGCCCCGCGAGATAGATAAACGGGTTAATGTGCCATGCACAGGGTTGGACGCTGTCATTATCCTTGGAAAGGGATTTCTTTATTTTGACAACGCCCCTGTAGGATGGCTCCCTCCAGAGAAAAGAGATGAGAATCCGAAGATTTCTTGGCTCTGGGCGAATCAAGAGCAAGGGAATTTATTCTACTTCTTTGTTTTACTGACGACTATTATTTCAAGCTTCAAGCACGAGCAAATCAACATGATCGAATATATGAAGGGCGCTGGCCTGCCGAGATTAGCATGGGGTGTATGAGGGTGGCGAAGTACCACGGGACCCCGGACCTCGAGCGATGATCATCCACCTTCACTATAACCACCGGTGCTACTACAAGTGCCGGCAAGAAGGCGGTCGCTCTACGTGGCCCCATCTCACCTCCCCCTTGACTTCCGGCCCAACCCCTGCTACCAATACCCTGTAATGAATTGCAACCTCGGTCTATCACTGGCTCTGCTGGCTCTCCGATTCGCGTCGGAGACGATGGGCTGAGGTCTGCTTACAAAGAACTTCGAACCCATCCCGACGCGAGCGTCGGGGTGGGTTTTTTATTTTCCTCCCCCGCCAATTGCGTTAGAAAGGTAGAGTCATGAGTGACCAGATATTGATATTCGACACGACGTTGCGCGACGGCGAGCAATGCCCCGGCGCGTCGATGAACATTCGCGAGAAACTCGAGGTCGCGCGGCAGCTCGCGCGCTTGCGCGTGGACATCATCGAGGCGGGCTTCCCCATCGCCAGCGATGGCGATTTCGAGGCCGTGAAGGCCATCGCCAGCGAGGTGCAAGGCCCGCGCATCGCCGGCTTGGCCCGTTGTGTCGATAAGGACATCGACCGCGCCGCCGAAGCCGTGAAGCCGGCGGGCGACCGCGCTCGCATCCACGTTTTTCTCGCCACCAGCGCCATCCATCGCGAACACAAACTCAAGATGGCCCAGAGCGAAATCCTCAAGCGCAGCGTGGAAGGCGTGAAACGCGCGCTCGGCTACTGCAAAGACGTGGAGTTTTCTCCCGAAGACGCCTCGCGCACAGAACCCGAGTTCTTGGCCGAGGTGACACAGGCGGTCATTGAGGCAGGCGCCACAACCGTCAACATCCCGGACACCGTCGGCTACGCCGCGCCGCATCAGTTCGGCGCGCTCATCAAGCATCTCTACGATCACGTCCCCAACATCAAGAACGCCATCATCAGCGTTCACTGCCACAACGATCTCGGCCTCGCCGTCGCCAATTCACTCGCTGCGATCCAGAATGGCGCGCGTCAAATCGAGTGCACGATCAACGGCATCGGCGAACGCGCGGGCAATGCGTCGCTCGAAGAAGTCGTCATGGCCCTCAAGGTGCGCCAGGATGCGTTCAGCGGTTATCAGACGAATATCGACAGCACGCAGATCTATCGCAGCAGCCGCCTCGTCTCGCACATGACCGGTATGATCGTGCAGCGCAACAAGGCCATCGTCGGGGACAACGCGTTCGCCCACGAAGCCGGCATCCACCAGCATGGCATGATGGCCAACCGCGAGACCTACGAGATCATGCGCGCCGAGGACGTGGGCCGTTCCAGTGAACTCACCTGGGGCAAACACATGGGCCACCATGCTGTCGGCAAAAAGCTCGAGGAGATGGGCTACAAACTCAGCGAGGAAGAAGTCCGCCGCATCACCGACCAGATCAAGACGCTCGCCGACAAAAAGAAGCAGGTGTACGACGAGGACGTCACGGCCATCGTCGAAGGCCAGTTCAGCGAGGTGCCGCAGGTCTGGAAACTGGGCTACCTCAGCGTCATGACCGGCGAAATCCCAACCGCCTCCGTGCGCCTCATCCACGCCGAGAAAAAAGAACCCATTGCCGACGCCGGCACCGGCGACGGCCCGATCGATGCGATGCTCAAGACCATCGACCGCATTACCGGCCTCCACGGCAGCCTCACTGATTACAGCGTCAAGAGCGTCACGCGTGGCAAGGATGCCGTCGGCGAAGTCACCGTCCGCGTCACCTTCGACAGTCGCGCCAACGTCTCGCCCGCCGGAGGAGAAACCAAGATCGTGACCGGCAAAGGCGTCTCGACCGATATCATCGAAGCCAGCGCCCTCGCCTACTTGAACGCCATCAATCGCACCCTCTACGAACATCGCCGCACCGCCGAAACCGAAAAACCGACGCTATGAAGAGGGGTTGCGCAAACAATCGCTCGAAGACCGCTCCCGCGGCAAAGAAAGATGCTTGGGCGGCGGCGGCGCACGGCTGCGACATGAATTTGCTGGAGGAGAGCCTGCGACGGACGCCTGCCGAACGGATTCGCGTTCATCAAAGCGCGCTCGACCGTATCGCGAAATTGCGGGATGCGGCCAAGCAGATTTTTGCCAGAGCGGCAAAGCTTGGGCTATGATTGTGTCGGACGAACTGGTCGAAAACCTTACGGGATTTCAGATCGAGCGCGTGACGGAACCCTGCGCCGATGACAAAACCGCGGCCGACTGCCCCGCCGTCGCCGACACACGCCACGTAGCCCTCTTCCTGATCGTCCGTTGCCGCAAACCCCGTTGACAGGCGGGTTACAATGATCTTAGTTATGAAGAATTGGGCAAAGAAAGAACCTATGAAGAGACTCGTAACAGTTTTGCTGACTCTACTGGCCTTTGGCTTGATGCCACGCAGCCACGCGCAGGTGAGCGTGCTCACGTATCACAACGACAACTCGCGCACGGGCGTGAACACCAACGAAACGATTCTCACGCCGGCCAACGTCAGCTCCAACATTTTCAAGCGACTGTTCACCCGCAGCGTGGACGGCTATGTGTACGCGCAGCCGCTCGTGGCCGCGGGCGTCAACCTCCCGCGGGTCGGCTCACGAAACGTGGTGTACGTCGCCACCGAGCACGATAGCCTGTACGCGTTCGATGCCATCAGCGGCCGCAGTTACTGGCACAAGAAGCTGCTCCCCAAGCGCGGCAAAACCGTCTCGTCAGTCAAAGACGCGAATTGCACCGACCTCATCCCCGAAATCGGTGTCACCAGCACGCCGGTGATCGATCCGGCGACGAGCACGATCTACGTCGTCGAGAAGGGCAAAACCAACACCGTTTTCTTCCAGCGTCTTCATGCGCTTGATCTGGCCACCGGGGCGGAAAAATTTGGCGGCCCGGTGAGCCTGACCGCCAGCACGCCGGGCAGCGGCGATGGCAACATCAGCGGTACCGTCAGCTACGATCCGCTTCGCCAGCACCAACGCAGTGGCCTCTTGCTGGTCAATGGCGTGGTGTACATCGCCTCGGCCGCCCATTGTGACATCGGCCCGTATCACGGCTGGATTCTGGGCTACAACGCCACCAATCTCGCGCAGGTTACCGCCTTCAATACCACCCCCAACGGCGGTCTGGGTGGTGTGTGGATGTCCGGGTGCGGACCTTCCGCTGACGCGAGTGGCAACGTTTACGCCAGCACCGGCAACGGAACGTTCGACGTCGATACCGGCGGCAGCGACTACGGCAGCAGCGTTATCGAATTCAACGCCGGCAGCGGCCTCACCGTCGCCGATTACTTCACCCCGTTCGACCAGGCCAGCCTTTCCGCTTCCGATACGGACCTCGGCTCCGGCGGCGTCCTGCTGCTGCCCGACCAGCCTGGTCCCAATACGCACCTCGCGATCACCGCCGGCAAAGCGGGCACAGTCTACGTGCTCAATCGCGACAACCTCGGTCACTTCCAAAATGGCAGCGATAGCCAGATTGTTCAATCACTGCCCGGCGCCATCGGCAGCACGTTTTGCACCCCGGCCTGGTTCAATGGGAACATTTACTACAGCGGCTCGGACGACACGCTTAAAGAGTTCGCCCTTAACAGCGGTCTGCTCTCCGCCAATCCCGTCTCGCAGTCCGCCAGTAACATCGGCTTCCCCGGCGCCACGCCGAGCATCTCCGCGAACGGCACCAGCAACGCCATTGTGTGGATCATTCAAACGGACTCCTATACAAATCGCAATGGCCAGGCCATTCTCCATGCCTACGACGCCACGGACCTGACGCGGGAACTTTACAACAGCACCACCAGCCGCCAACCGCCGGGCCTGGCCGTGAAATTCGCCGTGCCGACGGTCGCCAACGGCAAGGTTTACGTGGGAGCTGTCCGCCACCTGGCGGTGTACGGCTTGCATTAGCCAGCGCGGGCCGCTTTGACAAGAGTGGCCACTCGCCGGGGATCGACGGGATGAAAGAGTTTGCCGCCCACCTTCAGTGACGTGCCAACAATCACACCGTCGGCGTGGCGGAGGAACTCCTGGACGTTGCCGATCGTGATACCGCTACCGAGGAGAATCTTCGCGTTCGGGCAGGCGCGCCGCACCCGCTGAACGTCGGTAATGTCCGCCGCGACACCCGTGCCCGTTCCCGAAACAATGAGCGCGTCGGCCAGGCCCCGTTCCAGCGTATCGTGGGCGGAATCTTCGATCTGAAAGTCTCCGAGTGGCACCGCGTGTTTCACGTGCACATCGGCAAAAATGGACACGGCCGGGCAAATCCGTTCACGGTAGCGGACTGTTTCGTACGCGCTGCCTTCGATGATGCCCTGATCGGTGAGCATCGCGCCGGTATGGACATTGACACGGATGAAGCTGCCGCCGCACGCCGCGCACAGCGCCAGCGCCGCGCGGGCATCGTTGCGAAGAACATTGAAACCCAAGGGGAGATTGGTTGCGGCACGTACCGAGGAACCCGCAGCCGACATCGCCGCAATCGTCTCGGGATCAACGCCGGCCTTGGTGAACGGCGCATCGCCGAAGTTTTCGATGATGATCGCGTCCACGCCGCCGCGCACGTAGGCCCGCGTGTCGGCGAGGGCGTAGTCGATGACGGACTTGAGGTTGCCGCCCCATTTGGGCGAGCCGGGCAGGGGCTGAAGGTGGATTACACCGATGACAAGTTTACGTTTGGGACGAAAAGGCGCGCTCATTTTTGCGCGAGTGTGTCAAAAATGAGCGCGAAATGGCAGGTTTTTTTACAAAACCGAGAGCGTCGCGCAAGACGCTCTATTTATCCGTAAAATGCCTAGTCAACAAGAACGCGGTGTCCGTGGAACTCCCCTTCCAGGCGTACTTTACGTGAATTGATGAGGTCAGCCACGATGTACGCGCCAAGCTGCTCGTCACGCGTCAGTTCGTTGACTGTGGTGATCAACTCCGCCAAGGTCGGAGCACTCTTACGGGTGGACTTCGATCCATTCTGTTTCATGGGTATTGTCTTTAGCAGGCCACGTGCCATGTTGCGGAGGTGGGCTTGGCGGCTTGACTCGGGTGCGTATTTTTGGAATGGTGCCGCTGCACCACGGCTGGGGATGTAGCTCAATTGGTAGAGCGCCTCGTTCGCAACGAGGAGGTCAGGGGTTCGAATCCCCTCATCTCCACCAGCTTTTTCGGAACCGCCAACGGTCGCGGGCGTATCCATGATGACAGCCGACATACAACCGCTCCTGCCTTCGTCGGAAACCGACGCGCTGTTGCGAACGATCGGCAACACGCCGCTCATTCCCCTGCTGCGCATCGGCCGGGAATTTCCCGGCGTCCGCATCTTCGCCAAGGCGGAGTGGTTCAATCCCGGCGGCTCGGTGAAGGACCGCGCCGCTTACCGCATGATCCGCGCCGCCGAGTTGTCGGGCCAGCTCACGCCGGGCAAAACCATCCTCGACGCGACGAGTGGCAATACCGGTATCGCCTATGCGATGATCGCCGCGCGGCGCGGGTACCGTTGCAAATTACTCATGCCGGCCAACGCCAGCACCGAGCGCAAAAAACTGCTCCAGGCGTACGGTGCTGATCTGGTTCTCACTGACCCCAGCGAAGGTAGCGATGGCGCGTTCTTCGCGGCGCAACGCCTTTACAAGGAGCAGCCGGACCTCTACGTCTATCCTGACCAGTACGGGAATCCCGAAAACCCGCGCGCCCACTACGAGACCACAGGCCCCGAGATCATCGATCAGACCGCTGGCAAGATTACCCATTTCCTCGCCGGTCTTGGCACCAGCGGCACCTTGATGGGAACCGGCAAGCGACTCCGCGAATTCAATCGCGACATCAAGCTCGTTGCCGTCCAGCCTGAGGGCCCGTTCCACGGACTCGAAGGGCTCAAGCACATGGAGACGGCCTCGCACGTCCCCGAGTTGTACAACGCCAAGGTTCCCGACCAAACTGTCTATGTCTCCACGGAAGGCGCGCAGCAAATGGCCAAACGCCTGACCCGCGAAGAGGGCCTTTATGTCGGCGTCAGCGCGGGCGCCGCCATTTGCGCCGCGCTGAAGATCGCGGCAACCATCCAGGAAGGCACGCTCGTCGCCATTTGCCCCGACGCCGGCAACCGTTACCAAAGCGAGAAATTCTGGGAGGCAGCATGAAACTCTCTCAACAGCTCCTGCATCAAATCCACCAGCACCTAGAGGCAAGTTACCCGAACGAGGGTTGCGGGGTGATGCTGGGTCAGAAGGGGATGGTCACCGAGGTCATTTCCGCGGACAACCAGCGGAATGACAGTGCCCGCAACCGCTATTTGATTGATCCGCTGATCTACCTGAAGATTGAGCGGGAGGCCGACAAACGCGGGCTACAGGTGCTGGGCATCTATCATTCGCATCCGGATGTGGCCGCCCGACCGTCGCAGTTCGACCTCGACCACGCGTGGCCGGACTTTTCGTACCTGATCATCTCGGTCGTCAAGGGCAAAGCGGTGGAATCGAATTCCTGGCGGCTGCGGGACGACCGTTCGGCCTTCGATCAAGAGGCTGTTGAACTTTCGGCGTAATTTGGGTAAACTACGTCTTGCGGGTCATAGACACACAGGAGAGAACGATGGCGATTAAAGTCACAATTCCAACGGCCTTGCGTCGCTTTGCCAACGGGCAGTCGACGGTCGAGGTGGCCGGCGCAACAATCAACGAGGTCCTCGGCAACCTGACCACGGAGCACGCCCAATTGCGGCCGCATCTCTACAGCGAGGACGGCAAGCTGCGGAATTTTGTGCGCGTGTACGTCAATGACGAGGACATTCGCGCCAGGGGCGACGATGCGGCGGTCAATGAAGGCGACGAGATATCCATCGTGCCGTCGATTGCGGGCGGCAACCTCGCCAAGCTCGCGCCGATCATCAAAGACCGGGCGAAGCTGACGAATGAAGAAATCAAACGCTATTCGCGGCACCTGATCTTGCCCGAAGTCGGCATGGAGGGCCAGGAACGCATCAAAGCCGCGAAGGTGCTGCTCATTGGCTCGGGCGGCCTCGGTTCGCCGATTGCGTTGTACCTGACGGCCGCGGGCGTGGGCACGATCGGGATGGTCGAATTCGACACGGTCGATTTCAGCAACCTGCAGCGGCAGATCATTCATTTCACGGGCGACGTGGGGAAGCACAAGCTTAAGAGCGCCGAGGAAAAACTCAAGGCGATCAACCCCAACCTGAATTTCATCCCCTACCCCGTCAAGATCACGAGCGAGAACGCGCTCGACATCATCAAGGACTACGATCTCGTTCTTGACGGCACGGACAATTTTCCAACGCGCTACCTTGTCAACGACGCGTGCGTGATGCTCAAGAAGCCGAACGTGTACGGCTCGATCTTCCGTTGGGAAGGCATGGCCAGTGTGTTCGCGCCGCACCTCGGCGGACCCTGCTATCGTTGCTGGTATCCCGAACCGCCGCCGCCTGGGCTTGTCCCGAGTTGCGCCGAAGGCGGTGTGCTCGGCGTCATCTGCGGCATCATCGGCAACATCCAGGCGAACGAAGCCGTCAAGCTCATCATTGGCAAGGGCAAGCCGCTCATGGGCCGATTACTCCGCTTCGACGCGATGGACATGAGCTTCCGCGAGTACAAGATTCCGCGCGACCCAAATTGTCCCGTGTGCGGTAAGAATCCCACGGTGACTAAACTGATCGATTACAACCAATTCTGCGGCATCGGCCGCGGCGAAGACGCGGGCACATCAGGAGATTCTATCGTGGAACAGAAGGATGAAGGACTCGGTCCCGACGACATCAGCGTCGAGACACTCAAACAAATGCGCGACCGCAAGGAAGATTTCGTCCTCGTCGACGTTCGCAATCCCGATGAATTCGAGATTTGCGTCATCGACGGTTCAGTGAAACTCCCCTTACCCGAGTTGCCGCAGCGATTCCAGGAACTGCCGAAGGACAAGCTCGTGGTCCTGCATTGCAAGTCCGGTGGCCGCAGCGGCCGCGCGCTGAAATTCTTGCAATCGCAAGGCTACAGCAAGGTCAAGAACGTCGCCGGCGGGATCAACGCCTGGGCCGAGCGGATAGATACGAACGTGCCGCAGTATTAGGCAGCAGGGGCGACTCGCCTGTAGTGGAGGGACGCCGCTCCGTCGCGTCCGCTCGCTCAATGCGGCCACGACAGAGCGTGGTCCTCCAAATGAGGACACTACCCGCGATTCTGTATGCTTGCCGGCATCTGGCTGGGTTGGCATACTCTCCCGGCAATGGCTTCGGAGAAGGATTTGCCCACCCCGGTTGAGAATCTCGACCGCCTCATCTACGAGATTCGTGGTCAGAAGGTGATGCTAGACCGCGATTTGGCGGTTGTCTATGGCGTCGCAACCCGGGATCTGAATAAGGCCGTGAAACGCAATCGCGACCGGTTCCCGGCGGATTTCGCCTTTCAGCTTACCCCGCAAGAGGTTGCAAGCTTGAAGTTCCAAACTGGAACATCAAGTTCACAGCACGGAGGGCGACGCAAACTGCCGTGAGTGTTCACCGAGCACGGCGCGATCATGGCCGCCAACGTGCTCAACAGCCCACGCGCCGCGCAGATGAGCGTCTTCGTAGTCCGCGCGTTCGTGAAAATGCGCGCGGTGCTATCCGACAACCGGGAACTCGCCCGCAAACTCGCTGCCTTGGAGAAGGAGCTTAAGGACCGTCTCGGCGTTCACGAAGCCGCCATCGTCACCATTCTCCAGCGCGTCATGGACATCATCGACCCGGCCGCCTTGCCGGAGCCGTCGAAGCCGCCGAAGAAGGGCATCGATTTTCAGGTGAAGGACGCTAAAGCACGTTATCGAGCCCGCTAGAACGACTCGGGCCGGTCGCCGGCGGCATCAACGCCCGGGCCGAACGCATCGACCCGAACGTGCCGCAGTATTGATGGTCTTTTGCCCTGAATCAGGCCCGATACTGTTCGTCGCTGACCTTTTCCATCCAGTCAACCGCTTTGCCGTCGAGCTGTTCCTGGATGGCGATGTGCGTCATGGCCGTCGTTGGTGCGGCGCCGTGCCAATGCTTCTCGCCCGGTGGGAACCAGATCACGTCACCTGGCCGAATTTCTTCGATCGGGCCGCCCCAGCGCTGCACACGCCCGCAGCCAGCCGTGACGATCAGCGTCTGGCCCAGCGGATGGGTGTGCCATGCTGTTCGAGCGCCGGGTTCAAACGTGACACTGTTGCCAGCCGCGCGAGCCGGCTCCTTTACCTGAAACAGTGGATCGATTCGCACCGTGCCGGTAAACCAATCGGCGGGCCCTTTGTTGGAAGGTTGTGAGCCGCTTCTTTTGATTTCCATGTTTTAAAACTCCTATGGAGGGCCACGCTCCGTCGTGGCTGCGTTAATCGAACGGACGCGACGGAGCGCGTCCCTCCAAACGGCAAATTAGGATATCAACGCCCGGTCATCTGTTCCAGCTTCTCCGGATATCGAGCCCCTTGCACCTTGATCCTGGAGGCGGCGCTTTCGATTTCACGAAGGTCATCGGGCGTTAGCTCGACTGCCGCTGCTCCGATGTTCTCNNTCCACGGCTTTTGAGCGAGCAGCCACGCCAGTGCGATCTGAGCCGGGGTCGCCTTCTTCCGCTGACCGATCTTGCCGAGCAGATCAACCAGTGCCTGGTTCGCCTTCATCGCTTCGGGTGTGAAGCGAGGAAGGGTGCTGCGAAAGTCGGTGCTATCGAGTTTGGTGTTCTCGTTCATAGCGCCCGTGAGAAAACCTTTGCCCAGCGGGCTATAAGGAACGAAGCCGATGCCGAGTTCTT
>PLZV01000034.1 GCA_003152315.1 Verrucomicrobiota bacterium | reverse complement strand
GGACCCATATGGGCAAGATACAAGCCGCGCTTCTGCGAAACGCGCAGTTGACACCACACGAAGAAGACGTTTCACAGAAGCGTCGCGCACCTTACGGCCGGTTTGACAGCACCCATGCATTGGCCCGTCCCACCGTGCCGTCCTCGGCTTTCATACAACGCGCGATGCTTTCCGTCGCTTCTGCCAAGACATTCGTCGGAGCAAGTTTGTACGCCTTTTCAAAAAACGGCTTCGCTTGCTCCGGTTTGTCGGCAAGCAGCAGCAAATTGCCCGTTCCTTTCAAACTCCAATAGCCGTTGGTTTTGCGCTCCTCAATACCCTTCTCATACGGCGAGCCGTCCACCTTGATGCTTCCCAGAACCGAAGACTGACTTCTGACTGCTGACCACGGAGAACCGACAGCCTCAGCCTTTGCCCCCGCCATTTGTTCCGCGCGAAACCTGTCGATCAACGCATCGTCGCCCGGATGTGTCGCCTTGAGGCATTCGATAACGCGTGCCAATACATTGGCCGTGCTTTGCAGCCGGCATACGTTGAACAACCCCTTCGCCGCGCCCAACGCGTCGTTCGTCTTGCCCATTCCCAACAGCGCCCGCATCCGATAACCCTGTAGCGCTTCAACTAAACGCGTGTCCGAAGGCAACGTTCGAATCGCGTCGAGCGCCAACCTCTCAGCATCTTCATAATGCCCGGCGGCGATCAAATCATCCAACCAATGATTCGCGTCCAACCCATTGGCAGCATTCTTCACATCTTGAGGATTGGAGGAATGGAGTCGCTCCCAAATGGTCTCAACTGCTTCTGTCACCTGATTTGAGTCTTTGCTCTCTATCCGCTGGCGAACCGTCGGTTCCTTGGCCGTTTGAGGCTGTGACTGTGCCGATGCTGGCCAACTGCCACAGAATATCGCTGGAGACAGTATCAACAGAACGCTCCAAACTGGATCTCTCATAACACCACCCTCCGCTTCGCTATTGATGCGTAACTTCGCCAACCAGTGGAATCTCTACCAAGGGATAATTGGTATCGCTTGTCGTGATGGAGACCTTTTCGTTGAACGGTCCATTTCGCGTGGCCGTGATCGAGACCTCCAATCGGTAGGCCCGCCGCGGGACTTGGTCATCGCCTTCAACGTTCTCCTGTTTGTCCAAAACTTTGGCCAGGACGTTAGAAGAACTTGGCGTTATACTGCCTAACATCACCCCCGGCGGCAACCAAATCGCCACATCCTGCGGCCGTAGCAAAGTGCCGGTATCCTTGACCAACCCGTAGTCGATCTTCTGGGGAAACCACGTGACGCGCTGCTCGACCGGCAGCTGGAAGACGTGGGCAGTGATCTTGATCTGCACTTCCCTTGCCTCTGTGTCTTTGACACTTAGGGTGGCGGCGCGCCGGACATCGCCGACTCCTATCGACGCCCGGTCGAACCGCAGTTCGAGCACTTGCTTCTCACCCGGCTCCAGGCGTGTCGGGCGCTCCCCCCTGAACCCCGCTCCGTTGAAACAACCACAAGACCCCGAAGCTTTCTCGACGACAATCGGCACTTGCTTCGTATTCACTACTGGAATTGTTACGAGTAGGATGCCCGGTGAGTTTGTGATTGTCCCCACATCCACTTCGATGATCTTCTCGTCGAGCGTATGCTCTGGTTGAGGATTCGGATTGGCTTGCGAGATAAACAGGCAATACCCGGTAAACGACTTTCCAAGCTTCTCATTGAACTCTTGAATCGGAACCCAATCCTGACGGGTGCCAGCATCCACCAAGAACACTTCAGTAAGTCTGCGTGCAACTACAAGATAAAAATGTCCCACCGGAGAATCGTCTCGCTGCACGTGCAACACGCAGACCTGTTTCCCGTCGATCCGGGGAAGTACTTCATCCACTCGTGCGTCCTTGTAGGCGTCAACTTTCAATCCACGGCGCTCAAGCGCACTCTTGATCTGAGCAAGAGAGGTCGCTTTTGCCCAGTGCGGCCCCACCCCCAGTTCGTTTTGCAGCCGCTCCAACCCGACCGGGACATTGAACCAGCCCAACAGGAATAGCGTAACATCCACGCCGCAGTTCTCCAATTTGGCATCTCCCAATTCGCGCAGGACAGGTGAGTCTTCTTCGCCAAGAAGTCGACCTCCCAGAGCAATCGCGCATATGCCGACAAGCACCAAGGTCGCAGTCTTCATTTTCGTCGTAGACTCACCGCCACACCTGCCGCCAGTATGACAGCAAGGAGAATCACGACGACGATCAGCCGCTTTTGGGGGCACGGCCAAGCCCTGCGGGCTACCGGAATAGTCTTCGTTGCGGTTTGTTCGGTCTGAGCTTGAACAAGCGTGCGTTGATCTGCAATCTGCGATCGAACTTGCTCAACTTGATGATCTATACTCTGCATTATGGTATTTGTGTCACCCTCGACGATGAACTTCTTGTCGTTAATTCTGTCGTACACCAGCGTGCCTTTAGGCCACTCGATGTTAAACACATCCTCGGCAAAGGTTGGATCATTCACAATAACCGTTGAAGCTTCGTATGTTGAACGGCTACTTGGGGTGCCATCCGGATTCGTCACTTCTTCAAGAACCTTGCCGGGATAGTAGATACCCGGTGACGGCTCTAACAATTTCTGGACGGTGATCCGCGAAAAAACCACCCGGTTCGTCTTAACAAATGCGAGTTCACAGCCAAGTATTGCATATCCACGCGTGGGATCTAAATACCAAGTACGCTCTATTGGCTCTCGACGCGCGGTCGCTGTCAATTGGATGCAGTTCACGCCGCTGTAAGACTTTTCTTTCGCCTGCACAACGAAGTCTTTCGAATCAAACACGTTTGAAAGGCGCATCCCCCGGTTATCTAGGCACCCATATATGGAATAATTCCATCCGCTTGCAAAACCCCCTGTCACAATCTCGTCGTCTCGTTTTGAATCCAGTACCCCACGTCCGACCTCATGTTGTTGATCTGGCGGACCTTCACTCTTGTATAGCTTCTGGTTAATACGGCCGTTGTAAGCGACGGTGAAACTTTCTTCGTAGAATGGCGCGGGGCCACCAACTGTGGTCGATACATCCCTGTGGTAGTCTACGCGCGCCTTGCTTCCGGGCAGCCCACCATACCAAGCTGTCGCTTCGGACTCCCCCGAGTACTTCCATGCCTTAGCCGTGGCATCCCAAGAATCGTGCTGAGACGTACCATCAACCCGCAGATTAGTTACCCTCATCTCGGTTTCGGAGACTTTAACGCGCAGTTGCTCCAGCAACTCTGATTGCGCAAATCCTGAGTGGATTAATGCATGTAGAATGGCGAGCAAGACGAGATATGTAGACAAGGGACGCATCGAATCCTCACGTGCCTTCAGCCTACGGACAATAACTGCTGAACCACCAGTACCAAGGACACGAGCTCCATCCTCCACAGTACTTGCGGCCTATACCATTAACGTTCGAAGCCGAAACCAGCGTCGCATCGCAAGCACAGTTAACCATGGCATTGGCCACCCATTCGCTACACAGGCCCGGGTGGTACTTTATGCAAATTCCGTTAGAGCTAATGCCGCAGGCGGCGTCCTTATCGTCTAAGTTGCAGCAAACATCATCGTCCGACGGGCCGTCCATCACCTTAAAGCACTGGTTACCCACGGCGCAACTTATACCGCCAACACCACAGCCCTCCATTGGCGGACCGGCGTACATGCATTGAGAGCCCCCACCAAATTTACAGCACTTTTTGACCTGTGCGTACATCCCTTTGATGCTTCCAAGTTCCGCATCTGATGCCGATGACATTGCCAAGGCAACGGACTGCGAGCCCAGCAGTGCCAAAGCTGCGGCGAGCCCGCCTAACTTCATCTTACTGACTCTCTTCATTTTCGCGTCCTCCAAATTGAGTTGTTTGTGGTTGTTGGTTCGCTGTTGTGATTCACACCAGTGACTGACCACACTACATTCATTTCGGTGGCCTGCCGCCCCATTCAGAATAAAGACGATCAGACTGTTCCTTCCACTGGCAATTCCGCTCCGCCTCGATTGCACTCTTTGCGACGATGACTTCAGCATATTTCTTCCATCGTGCGGCACGCTCGTTGCGCACTTGCTCTATTCCAGCCAGCAAGGGAGCGGCCTCTTCGGAATTCAGGTATTGCGTACAAGACAGTACCAACAGTTTGCCCACTTGATGTAAGTCCGAAATTGTCATGTGTCTGTGCCGCTCCTGCGAGTTCAGTTCTATCGGCAGATGAAGAGTTCCATACGTGACGCGAAGCCAATCACCCAATCGTCCCGGACTCGGCCCTTTTGATTCAGTCGGAGCTCCAACCCTGAAGTCGATAGCTTTTATTGGCGGCACCACAAATTCATTATAGAACGCCTGACTATACTTTATCCTCTTCGCGTCCGACTCGATCCTCGGATTAGATACATGCGGCCCTTCTTGGCTTTCGAGATTGTGTAAGTTTAGAACTAGCTGCAGTGGCTTGCCTCTGTCTACCCAAGCTTTAAAAGTTGCGCTGTACGCAATCGACTCAATCGTCGTGTATCCCTCTCCGAAACTGTCTGTAATATGTTCGTAAACAGGGGCAGCCGC
Organism: Verrucomicrobiota bacterium; assembly: GCA_003152315.1. Taxonomy (GTDB): domain Bacteria; phylum Verrucomicrobiota; class Verrucomicrobiia; order Palsa-1439; family Palsa-1439; genus Palsa-1439. The sequence continues at coordinate 49,614 of PLZV01000034.1, read as the reverse complement.
ACCGTCAGGATCGAGCAGTGGAATCACTAGAAACGTGCACTGCTTCCTTATTTGTCGGGCTTCGGTCGTATCCGAGACCAGAAACTCAATGGCGCCTTGCGCCGCCCAACTTGAATCCTGTTCGTCAGCGTGCTCGCGGGCATAAATCAATACGCACGGCTTTCGCTGTTCACCCGCCTCAGTGCCTTCCCCGATCTTCACAACACGAAGCGGCCGACCTTCTTTGGAGGAGCCGACCGTGATAACTGACACCGAAGACTCATTGGTGAGGCTGTCGAGATAACGCTCATTGTAGCTTGGCGTATATGGGTAGCGCATGCAAACGTGGGCGTCGTGGTCAAGCTTTTGCCGAAACCAGAAACTTCCATTGAACGCCTTTGTGTCTTCGATGAAATGCCAACTTTGGCCGCTCGTATCGGGTAAGTCCGCGCCATTCTGCGCCTTGTGGAGCGCAACGGCGTTGGTTGGAAGAGTTAAGGCGAACGCGGCCAAATCATCCAAACTTCTCGTGTAGGAGTAAACGGGATTGATGGTGGACCATCTGTCGGGCACGTTGCGAAGCTCAATTGTTACATCATGGCCGTTTGCTCCTTCAATCCGAAACAGGAAGAAATGCGGCTTCTTCCACGTTGGATCTTCTTGCTCAATGACCCAATGCCCATCAGTGTCCTTCGTGATCTTTGCGGCAGGAGAACCCTCAAAGCCGGAGACCAAACGGATCCCATCGTCTTCAACTGGTTTGGAACTGGCCGATGTCGGTATGTAATCAGAGAATAATGGATTGGCGGAGATGTCCGCCGTGGGAACGTATACCGCTTTCGGGTTGTAGATGTCCCGCTTTGGCGTCGTTTGCTGCTTGTGCGCCTGTGCGGTTGGCAGGCGGTCTCCGCGGCGTTCGTAGAGCACAGCGGCCTTCCAGCCGATGAACGTGAATACGGCTGCCGCCAGTGCGCCAATTCCCCAACGCTTGATGCTGTCGTTCACGACTCGCTTCGCTCCGAAGACTTGCATTCGCCCCTGCGTTCTGGTCTTGGAGAACAACCCGTTGAAGATCGTGAAAACTCTACTCCCCCCCCGATAAACGTCAATCCATTATTAATTACCCCAAAAGAACACTGAGACATCACTGAGGTTCTTGGAGCGCGGCTTCCATTACGATTCGCGCGGTCGCATCCCAACTGAAACGGGCGCTGTGCCTGCGTCCGCCCTCACCCAACCGCTGTCGCAGCGCCGGGTCGGTCACGAGTTGCTGTAGGGCTTTCGACAGTGCGGCGACGTCACCCTCCTCAACCAGGATTCCCGTTTCCCCGTTGACGACCGCTTCCACAGCGCCACCGCTGCGGTAGCCGACGACCGGTTTCCCGTGAAAACCAGCTTCGAGGTAGGTGATGCCGAATCCTTCGACACTTTTCGGCAGTGTCCGGCTGGTCATGGCGAAGATGTCGCATTGCTGGTAGGTACGGGCGAGGGCGTCGGTTATCTCGCCCAGGTACTCGAGAACCACACCCCCATCATGGCAGGTCTGTTCCACCCGTCGCAAGTACTCGGTGTCCCCTTTACCGCCAACCTGGTAAATGATCTTCGTGCGCAATTCGGGTGGCAACAGCGCCAGTGCCTGCGCAGTATCGAGTTGCCCCTTGCGCGGGTGAACGCGGGCCAGCGTGAGGACACGGACCTTGTCGTCGCCTGGCTTTGCGATGGGGATCGATTGCATTGCGGCCGCACTACAAGAACATGGAGCCATGACAATCTGCTGGGTCAACGATGACAAAAAGCTCCGTTCGATCAACGACCTGGAGAACCGGGAAACCGTCAGCACACACTCGACGCGCGAAAAAAAACGCGTAGCCCAGAATTTCCAAAATGGGTTGCGTTCGAATCGCAGCACTTCGGAACCGTGCAGCAGCGAGAGCACACGCCGGCATTTGACGAGCCCGAGTGGCACGAGAATCATGAAGGCCATATGCGCGCCGACGCTTGTGAGCAGCACGGTTGCCGGCTCCAGTTGTGCCCGCCGCGCTATCAATTGTCGCGCGAACTGCACCATGTCGCAAAATCCCAGGCTGCCGCCGGCCCGCAGTCGGGCGACGGGAAAAGTAAAATCGTCAGTCGCATTGGCCGTGCCGTAGTCGGGCGCCCAGACTTCGACGGCCTCGCCAGCGCGATTGAGAGCGGCCGCCAGTTCGGCGCTGTACGTGGCAACGCCACCGCGAAACAGGGCGAACTCGTGGGTGACGATCACGACTCTCGGTTTTACGCTTGCGGCTGGTGTCATGCGTGAGCTACCGTCATCTCAACAGACTGGCGTGGCCCTGCCAACCCAAAAAAGCACTTTCACTTTGGGATGGGGTTTGCTATCAGTCTCCCGGCGAACTGAATTGTAAGTGTAGCGTCTAATGAGCGTGACTTTGACTGAAACTGATGTGGCTGACCTGAAGGAAGGACTGCGGCGGTGCAGCCCGGAAACAATAGAAGCCGCTATCCGCTACCGCGAAAGCGGTGATCTCGACGCGATTCCGACGATCGTCTTCGGGATTCTCGACCGCTACCAACCCGCGACAGCAGCGGTGAAACTGTCGGAGGCGAATGAAAACACGCGTCTCATCGAAGACATCGGGCTGGACTCACTGACCCTGCTCGAAATCGTCCTTTCCATCGAGGAAGTCCTCAAACTGCGTATCGAGAATGAGGAACTCCGTGAAATCCGCACCCTTGGCCAACTCAACAAGTTCCTCCACGACAAGATCACGGGAGCCACAATCGAAGCGCCCGCCAAGCGCTATACCCGCGAGCAAATTGCGCTCGTACTGCCGCAGCAGCCACCATTCCTGTTCCTCGACGAAGCCCTGCTCAATGGAGACAGTGTAAGGGCGGGTTACACGATCAAAGGCAGCGAGTTTTTCCTCGAAGGCCATTTCAAGGATGAACCGATTTTCCCGGCGTCGATCGTTTTCGAGGCGATGGGTCAGGCCGCGTGCCTTTGGGTGTTGGAAAGCGGGGCCGCCCAGCTCGGCAAAGAGATCAAGTCGAATCACGTCTTCTTCGCGTCGCTTGATGGCGCGCATTTTTACCGCAAGGCCAGGCCCGGGGAAAAACTGGAGTTCGAGCAGAAGCTGACGAAACTGCGTGAGCCGCTGGCTATTTTTGAGGGAACGGTGACCTCCAACGGCGAGCGTGTCGCCAAGGTCGAGCGTCTCGTGCTCGCGTTCGGCGAGCAGTTGCTGCCCGGGAGCACCGCGCCGACAACTGCGCCCGAGTCGGAAGCTCCTGTGACTCTTGCGGTGCCTGTCGCGCCCAACGGCTCGGAAAACGGTCAGCCCTGATTCCGCATCAATCCAATCCGCCAATGAAGCGTGTCGTCGTCACGGGCCTGGGGTTCATCACCAGCATCGGCAACAATCGCAAGCAGGTGCTGCGTAGTCTTCAGGAATGTCGCACTGGTGTCGAACCGTTTCCCGACTTTGCCACTTCCGACATACCCGTGAAACTGGTCGGCACCGTCAAAGGTTTCCAATTCCCCACGTCGTACTTTGAGGACTGGAGCTATCCGCCCGAGTGCAAACTCACGCGCGAACAGTTGCGGCCGATGGCGCCGAACTCACTCTACGCCTACTGCGCCATGCAACAGGCGATCGCTGAGGCAAAGCTGACTCCCGACCTGGTCTCAAACCCGCGCGCCGGCGTCATGTGTGCTTCGGGTGGGTCGATGTGGCTCGCGTATGACAACCTGCATACCATGCTCACCCGCGGCGTCGCCCGCTGCCAGCCGATGGGGATCATCAACAGCATCCCCGGCTCGCTCTACATCAATCTCGTCACCACCTTCAAAATCAAAGGCGGCTCTGCCGGCTTTTCCAGTGCCTGCTCGTCCTCCGCCCACGCGCTCGGCGCCGCGTGCGACCTGATTCGCCTCAACCGCCAGGAGGTGGTCTTCGTAGTCGGCGCCGAGGATTGCAACAAGTTCAATATTCTTCCGTTCGCCGGCATTCGCGCCCTGAGCCTGCAGACCGATCCCCAAAAAACACCGTGCGCCTTTGACATGAAACGCGACGGATTTGTCGGTACGGGCGGTGCCGCTGTTCTCGTATTGGAAGAACTGGAGCACGCGCAACAACGCGGCGCGCCCATCGCTGCCGAGGTGCTCGGGTGGGGACAGGCCTCCGACGGATACAACGTCATCGCACCCGACCCCAATGGCGATGGCTTGCGGCGCGCCATGGAAGCAGCGTTGCAAGACGCGAGCCTGTCGAATGATGAAGTCGATTACATCAACGCCCACGCCACCTCCACGCCCGCGGGTGATGTCAGCGAGTGTCGCGCGATCCGCGCGGTGTTCGGTAACGGTAAGACCCCGCCGGTGAGTAGCACGAAAAGTCTCACGGGCCACGGCTTGTCGCTGGCCGGAGCGATGGAAGCCGCTTTTTGTGTCCTCGCGGTGCAGGAAAAGTTTACACCGGTTTCCGCGCACATCACCCAACTCGATCCCGAATGCGCCATCGTGCCCATTGTCACGAAACCGATCGCCAACGCGCCGCGTGTGGCGCTTAACAATTCGAGTGGCTTCGGCGGCACCAACGTCTGCCTCGCGGTGCGCCGCTGGGAAAATGGCTGCTAGCGAACCCAGGAAGATTTTCCTTACCGGCGCCAGTTCCGGCATCGGGCTGGAAACGGCCAGACTTCTCACCCAACACGGCTGTGAAGTTTGGGGAACATCCCGCGATATTTTGCGCCTTCCGCAAGTACCGGGCTTCCACCCGGTGCGCATGGACCTGACCAGCTTCGACTCGATCCGCGAGGGTTTTGCCGAGGCCCTGAGGGAGGCCGGCGCGTTCGAGGCGCTGATCAACAATGCTGGCGATGGCGCGTTTGGCCCACTGGAAACGATGCCGGCGGAAATGGTGCGCGAACAGTTTCAGGTGCTGGTCGACGCGCCGCTGGAGTTGATCCGCCTGGCACTCCCGAAAATGCGGGAACGCGACCGTGGTGTGATCCTCAACGTCACTTCGCTGGCCGCGCAATTCCCAATTCCGTTCATGGCACCCTACAGCGCGGCGAAATCCGCGCTCAGCTCGTTCACACAGGGACTGCGGGTGGAGTTGTCCAATACGTCGATTCACGTCGTGGAGTTGCGGCCCGGCGATATCCAGACACTGTTTCACGAACGGACGAAACAAGCGACTGCCGCCGCGAGCACCGAGGACCAGCGCCGCCTGAAAGCAGCCTGGGATACGCAAGTCCGCAACATGGTCGCCGCCCCACCGCCCGAGCGCGTCGCCCGGGCTGTACTGCGCGTGATTACGGTATCGAACCCGCCGCCGGTACTGGTTGTGGGAGGTTTTTTCCAGGCACGGGTAACACCGCTGGGTGCGCGGCTCTTGCCGCTTCGATTACTGGAATGGGCCCTACGGCGATATTATCGGCTCTGACGTGAAGCGCCGCAATTGTTCGCACAATGTCGCGTGGGTGTAGCGGCGGGCAGGCTGCTTTCATTGCCTGACGAATCGCCGCGGGCAACTCCGGCCGCTTCCTCCATTGCGCGACGACCTGCGCCAGCTCGTCGGGACTGCGGATAAGTTGCGCGACACCGTGCTTGCGGCAAAACTTCACGGTGATGTGTTCCTGCGGCATGACGCCGCCGAGACAGTTGAGCAACAGGGGACAACCGCTGACGATAGCCTCGCTGGTCGTGCCGGTACCCGGCCGCGCAACGATGGCCGAGACCGAGCGCATCAATTTGCCGACATTCGTGTTGTGCGGCAGCAGGCGCACGCGTGCCCTGGGGTTCGCCTTCGCCCACGCCGAGATTTCGCGTTCGGCGATTTGCGATTTGCCACACAGCAGCACCACCTGCGCGTCGATGTGGCGTTGTTTCAGCGTTTCGAGAAAGCGGACATGATTGTGCGCGCCCCGGCTCGAGGCGCTGAGCAGCAAAATGAACTCGTTTGGATCGAGCTGCAACTGCTGGCGGATGAATGCCGCTCGCCCGGCCTCGTCGGATGGTTCATCGTAGAAAAACCGACGCAAGAGGAAACCGCCCACCTGTGTCTTCTCCGGCGCCATGCCCCGACGCACGGCGGCTTCGCAGGTTTCCGGAACCGCGCCGATGAAAAGATCGGCCGACGGATTCACCCAGTGACGACTGAAGCCATAACCGCCGGACAACTCGCCGCAATAGGTGACGCACCTCACGCGGTCTTCGCCAAGCACCTCGCGGGCGTACTCGAAGAACGTGTGATTCAGGGAGTCATGGACGCTGATGAGTACGTCGGGCTGCAGTTCTTCCAGGATCTCGCGATACTTCTGGGAGCCCAGCGGCCGGCTCGTGCGGACGATCGCCACGACTTCGAGGAAGTTAAAATAACCATGATGGAGGAACGGCGCGGTGCGCTGGATCCAATTGTAGAGCCAGACGCCAAAGGCGTAGATCTCATGCGATTTTTCCAGCGGGCGATGCAGCTGTGGCGGACGACCCAAATCGGGTTCCGTCTGGGCCCATTCCTGAAAGGCACGGGCGCGCATGTTGTGGCCGCCGCCCGTGCTCGATGTGAGAATTAGAGCACGCATGAATCTGGTTGTTTCGGCTCCGCTCTTATGTTTGCATCACCAATGTAGGCGCGCTGGAGAATAACCGACCGCACCCTGTACGTCATGCGAAAAATGGCCCGCGCGTCGGAAAGACCCTGAATTTATGGCCAGAGTCCTCTACGGAGTCATGGGTAATACGTTCGGGCACGTCTCCCGCGCCCTGGCTGTCGCACGCCGACTGCCGGAGCACGAGTTCCATTTTGTTGGCGGCGGTCGCGTGCCGGAGGTCTTGCGAGGCTTGTATCCCGTCCTGGAAGTGCCCGTCGCGCGCACGGTTTACAAAAAACAGCGCGCTTACGTACTGGGCACCTGCGGCAATCTCGCCCGTTGCGTGATCAACCGGCCCCGCGTGCGCAGGGAAATTCTCGATCTCATTGACCGTTGGCGACCCGACGTCGCCATTTGCGATCGCGAGTTCTTCCTGCCTCATGCCGTCCACAAGGTGGGGCTGCCGATGTTTTCGCTCGACCACTCGCATGTGTTGCAAGTCTGTCGCTACAAGGTCCCCGCGTCCCAAGCGGTCTCGTGGTCGCTTTCACGCATCGAAGATTATCTCTTCTTCGACCACACCCGACACAATCTGGTCACTTCCTTCTTCCACCCCGAACTCAAACGCCGCGGTCAAAATGAACTGCTTCCGCCGGTCCTGCGGCCGGCCGTGCGTGAAATTCAACCACGACAAGGTGATTACGTTTTCATCTACCAATCGACACCGACCTTCAGTGCTCTCATCGATGTCGCGCGCCAGCTCCACCGACCTGCCATCGTCTATGGTTATCGCAACGAAAAGGTGGTCGAAGGCAATCTGACGTTCAAACCGTTTGATCCGCGCACTATCCTCGAAGACCTCGCCGGCAGTGCTTACGCCGTCGTCAACGCCGGCCACAACCTCATCAGCGAGGCGCTCTACTTCGGCAAACCGCTCCTGTGTTTTCCCGTGACGGTCAACTTCGAGCAATTCATCAACGCCTGGTACGTGCGCGAACTCGGCTACGGGAACTTTTCGGCCAGCTTCCAGCCAACGCTCGCCCTGTTCGCGGAATTCGAGTCACACCTCGACGGATACCGCCGGAAGATTCGGGAAACTTTCGTGGACGGCACCGAGATCGTCACCAACCGCGTCCGCGATCTCATCCACAACCCTGCGCCGCGAAAGGACGGATGAGCGCGCCGCCAACCATCGCCTACATCTTCGAGCGCTATCCTGTGCTCTCGCAGACGTTCTTACGGCGCGAGGTCGCGGGCGTGTGCGGTCAAGGTGTGCGCGTGGAAATTCATTCGATGCTCATGCCCAGCGCCGCCGATCGGGCTCACGCGCTCGCGGATGTACCCGTCGACTATTTTCGTTGGTGGGAAGCCGCGAAACTGGTCATCGCGCTGCCCCGCGAACTCTTGCGCGACCGCACGCTGCTCCGCGACGGCTGGCAATTGTATCGTCGGTATCGCCCCACAAATCCCGAAAACTTCTGGACCACCGTGTGGGCCATGATCTTCGCCGTCTGCCGCGCCAACCGCATGCGCCGGCACAGACCCGATAGGATTCACGGCGTCTGGGCGACAGGCCCCGCCACCGCCGCCGCGATCCTGGGCCGACTCTGCGGCATTCCGTTCAGCTTCGGCGGCCACGCTCATGATATTTATCGGCATGGCGGCGATGCGTTTCTCGAACCCAAACTCCGCGCCGCCAGTTTCGTTCACACGACCACCGTGGCGGGCGTCACGTATCTGCACGAACGCGCCGGCGGGGCAGCGGTGAAGATCATTCTCGCACGCCGGGGTCTCGATCGACTTCCCCCAAAGCCCGTCCGCGATGCCGTGGCCCGACCAATCCGCCTGCTTTCCGTCGGACGCCTTGTCCCAAAGAAAGGCCACGACTACCAGCTCGTTGCCAGTGCTTTGTTGAAGTCGTGGGGTATGCCTTTTGACTTGAGAATTGTTGGTGGTGGCCCGCTACGAGACGAGTTGCAGCGCCGCATCGACCGCGATGGACTCAGCGGCTCGGTCACGCTATGCGGCGCGCTCCCACCGGAGCGCGTGGAAGAGGAATACCGTTGGGCAGACATTTTCTGGCACACAGGGGTGATCGACCCACAAGGCGACCGCGATGGTATTCCGAATGTGATCCCCGAAGCGTTCGCGCACTGTCTGCCCGTGATCTCCAGCCGTACGGCGGGCCCGATGGAAGCGGTGACGCATGAGACCACCGGACTGGTCGTCGACGTGTCCGACGCCCGGGAACTGGCGGATGCTGTGAAGCGGCTCGCCGGGGACCTGGCGCTGCGCCAGCAACTTGGTGAAAACGGTCGACGCTGGGTCGAGGAGAATTTCTTGATTGCCCGAAACGCTGAAACTCTGGCCCATGCATTCCGCGAAGCTGGCCACCAGATCAAGCGGACTTCGGCTTGAGTCCCGCCTTCTTCATGGCCACCTTGAGCGCCTCGCCGAAGCGGTCGAGTTGCTCCTTCGTGTGCAACGAAGTGACCGCCGCGCGAATCAGGTCTTTGCCAGGCGGGACACCCGGCGCGATGGACATCACCGTGAAGAATCCTTCGTCCCACAGCGCCTTCCACATCCAATAACACTTCTCCTTGTCGCCGACGACAATCGGCAGCGCCGCCGTCGGGCTTTGCCAATAATCCAGGCCCAGGCTTTCCACGATGCCGCGCAGATGATGATAGTTGGCCCATAATCGTTCGCGATGCTCCGGCTCTTCCTGGATCACCTGCAGCGCCGCCAGCGCGCTCGCCGCCGCCGCCGGACTGATCGCCGCGCTGAAAATAATCTGCCGCGAACTGCTCCGCAGATACTCAATCAACGCCTTGCTTCCCGCCACGAATCCCCCGCTGCTCGCCAGCGACTTCGAGAAACTGCCCGCAATCAAATCCACCCGCTCCGTCACTCCGAGGTGATCGCACACGCCGCGCCCATCCCGGCCGAGAATCCCAAAGCCGTGGGCGTCGTCCACAACCACCGCCGCGCCGTATTGCTCCGCCAGGTCGCACAGTCGCGGCAGTGACGCGATGTGCCCTTCCATCGAGTACACGCCATCCACCGCGATGGCCTTGGCCTGTTTCGCGTCGAGATGTTCGAGCACCTGCGCCAGCGAATCCATGTCCTCGTGCGCGAACCGCTCGACCTTCGCCCCGCTCAACAACGCGCCGTCCCACAGCGAGGAGTGGATGCTGGGATCGACGACCAAAACGTCGCCGCGCTGGACCAACGAACTTAAACTGCAGACGCAGGCGAGGTAACCCGCCGAGGTGACATGGCACGCTTCCTTGCCAAGAAATGCCGCCAGCGCTTCCTCCAATTCAATGTGGTACGCGCGGCTGCCGTTGGCCAGGCGCGAACCGCACGAACTCGCGCCCCAAACGTCGAGCGCCTTCTTCGCCGCCGCCACGACCTTCGGATGACGGATCAGCCCGAGGTATTCGTTGGTGGACATCATCACCATCGGCCGGCCTTCGACCACGATGTTGACGCCATCGGCGGAATCGATGACACGGTAGTACGGCGCATACTTCAGCCGCAACCGCGTATTCACATCCGACTCGCACCGCTCGATGATTGGTTTGGACTTGCGGGAGAACAAAACTCGACACGCTCCTATAACTTCGCGCGAGGCTAATGGAACGCCCTCCGCCAGTCAAGCCGCGCGCAAGCCAGGCACCGCCTTGACCGCAAACCCTGCGTAAACGAAACCACCATTATAAAGGAAGCAAATACGACGCAACCTTGCCAAACGAACCCGAATCGATTTTTGCGCATTTTCGCCATAAGTGCCTATCAGTAAGCAAGCTACATGCGAAATCTATAGGGGACAATTCGGGTTCGTTTCGCAGAAATGCATGTTTTCGCGCCCCCTCCTCTGGCTACAAACAACACCCTTTTCTCTCTTGTCAAAGAACCGCGCCAACTATACCCATCCCGCAACACGCTGTCCAGAAGAATTATCGCGTTACGATAGGCGCGCTGGAGCCAGCGCCGGTCGCGCCTTCCGTTCCGCTTCCGCAGGCTTGCCTTTTGTCCCGGCGTGGCTCAATTTTAGCCCGTTGGCTGGATGAGGCATGAAGCTTAAGAGATCTCACAACCAGATGATCGCCGGAGTCTGCGGCGGGATCGCCGAGTGGCTGGGATGGTCTCCCGAGCGAGTGCGGATTATCTTTGTCCTCCTTTCATTTTTGAGCGCGGCTTTTCCGGGAGTGGCAGTCTACCTGGCGCTTTGGTTCCTGATGCCACCCCCCGATTCTTCGAATTTCCAGGCGAAGGACTTTCGCTAGCGTTGAACTACGCATGAAAGCCTTGTTAAAACCGATTCTGTTGGGGGCTGTCAGCGAAGCAGGTAGTTTGGGTTTACTGATGGGGTTCGGCAGTGTTGGCCCGTGCGGCCCTTCGAATCTGCTCGGCGCGTTGTTCTTCGTTTACATGATGCCAGCATGCTACGTCTCCGATGTTCTCCACATGGGAGACATCTGGACTTGGATTACAGCAATCATCCTTCACACGACACTCTGGTCATTGGCATGGCTCGGCATCCTCAGATTCACTGGTCATCTGAAAGCAAAGCGTCCGAAACAGGTTTGAACTGCGCGAAAGTCGTTGGCAACGGGGCGGTTTATCATTAAAACTGCAAGCGCTTTGTCGTTGCGAGAAACAATCCTGTGGCTGGTCTGTGCGCTGGCGTGCGCGCCGTGCGCGTTCGCGGAGAACGATGTCGTCTCCAACGTGGTGTCGCTCTCGCCACAACCGACGCGCTACACGCTCCAGCAGTGCATCGATCGCGCGCTGGAACAGAACCCCGACGTCCTCGTGGCGAAGAAGTATCTCGAAGAGGCCGCGGGCGCCATCGTCGTGGCCCGCGCGGGCTTCCTGCCCAGCCTCACCAGTTACGCTAACTACGAGAAGCTCGAAGCCAACTACGCGACGCTGGGTGGATCGGTGAACAATCGGTCGGAGATCTGGAACGTCAATATCCGCCTGACCGAAGCCATTTACGCGGGTGGCGCGGTGCGCGCCGGGATGGAGATTGCGCGGTTGCAACAGCACTCGCGCACGCTCGACTACGAGGGCGCGATCAACCAGGTCATCATGGACGTGCGCATCGCCTTTTACGACATCCTGCGCAATCAATCCGACGTCGCTGTCCACGAACAGGCCGTCAACTTTCTCGCCGAACAGGTCAAGAACGAACAGGCCCGCCTCGAAGTCGGCACCGGCCAGAAACTCAACGTTCTCCGCGCGGAGGTGAACCGCGCGCTCGAGCAATCCGCCCTCGTCGATGCCCGCAATCGCCTCCGCAATTCCTGGCTGCGGCTCAGCGAACTCCTGTCGATCCCCTACTCCGTCGACCAGGAGCGCGTGCCGTTCGATGTCGATGGCAAATTGGTTCACGAGAAAACAGCACTCGAATTGGACGACTGTCTTTCGCGCGCGCTCGTTCAACGTCCCGAACTCGCGGCCCGGGAAAATGATATCAACGTGCAGAAGAAACAATTGATCGTCGACCACAGCCAACTGCTGCCGCACGTGAGCCTGTTCGCGGGTTACGATGTCGTCAGCGAGCCTGACCGCTCGCAATCAGCGGATTACTTCGAGGGTTATCTCGGGGGTGTCTCTGTCAGTTGGCAGTTGTTCGACGGTTTCGCCACGCGGGGTCGCATGAACGCCACCCGCGCCCGCGTCGAGGCCGCCGAGGTTTCTCATGACGCGGTTTATCGCAGCATCGAGACCGACGTGCTGCTGGCCTGGCATGACCTGCAGCGGTCCGAGGAAAACATCGGGACGCAAACGGCCAACGTGCAACTTGCCGCCGATTCCTTGAAACTTGCCACTGCCAATTTCGACACCGGGTTGACGAGCCAATTGGAAGTATTGCAAAGCCAGCTCGACCTGACCCGCGCGCAGACGGCGGAATTGTCGGCGCGCTTTGAATACAACGCCGCACTGGCGCGACTGGACCGCGCCATGGGCAGCCACTTTCAAATCACTGACGCCCGGCCCAGGGGTAAAGGCAGCCCATGAGACACGGACGCTACCAGACCTGCGTTCTACTCTTCGTGCTTGGCGTCGCGCAAACCGCGTTCGCGCAAATCACGAAACAGGCGGAGACGTATGACTTGACGCTGGAGGACTGCTTGGCTTCAACGCTGACGCAGAACCCGGAGATCCGGCAGTGGCAGATCGATGTCGAACGGGCGGCGGGCAGCAGGCTCGTCTATCGCTCGCGCGCGCTGCCCCAACTGGCCGCCCAAACACAGGATGGCTTGCGGGGCGGCCGGTTATATCCCCCCGCGGGCCTGTTCAGCATTGTCGCCGCGCAGTTCTCCCAACCGCTGCTCGACACCGGGGTTCCGCCCACGCTGCGCCGCGGCCGGTTGGAGGTCATCCTCGCGCAACAAACTCTTAACCGCTCCATAACGGACCGGTTGCACGAGGCCCGCCTCGTGTTTTTGCAGGCGCTGTATTTCCGCGATCTTATTGCCATCTACGAGGAACTCAACCAGCGCCTCCAGGCGAACGTTCACAGCGAGCAACAGCGGCTCGACGTGGGCACCGGCAGCGAAGCGGCGTTGAAGTCGGCCAAGGTCCAGCAACTCAACCTGAAAGGCGATCTCGCCAACTTGCAGGGCTACTATTATTCCTCCGTGTGCAGGATCGCCGCGCTGTGCGGAAGCGATCCGGGTCAGGGAACGAATGGTTCGTGGCAACTGCGGCTGCCAAAACCGGTCGGGCCGCTGCGCTACGAACCGGTCTCCGTGGATCTGGCGCGGGAATCCATGTATGCGCGGGAACACCGTGCCGACCTGAAACTGCTGCAGGCGCTTGTCGATGCGACCGCCGCCGACAAACAGACGGTCCGGGCGCAGTATCTTCCGACGGTATCGCTCGTCGCCTCGGGATTGTTCATTCCGGAAAACCTGCTCGTCAGCAAGCAGACCAGTATCGTGCCCGGGCAGGATCCGCGCACGAGCGAGTTGGACGCCGGAGTGGCCTTGAGTTGGCGCATCATCGATAACGGACAGGTGATCGGCGCGAGTCACGAACTGGCAGCCACACAGCAGGCCTATGAGATCATGCTGCACAAGCTGGAGCAGAACATCCCGCGCGAACTCGCGACCGTTGCGGGCTCCTTGCAAAGCGCCGACGCGCGCCGCGATGCATTCCTCAAGTCCGCCGAGTCCGCCGAGGAAAACCTGCGTTTGATTGAGGCGCAGGTTACACTGGGCGAGGCCACGCAGTTTGACTTCTTGAAGGCGCAAAGCAACCTGCTCTCCGTGCGGGCCGGCCTCGCGGATGCCACGTATTCCCACGAAGCCGCCCGCGCCGAATTGGATCACGCCACCGGCCGCTATTTGCAATACATCACCGCCGACGCGCCATGAGGGCGCTTGCGTTGTCGAAGACGCGCGAATAGTATTCCTCCGTTTCATACTCGATGAAAAAAATCGCCATACCGGCAGCGCTCGTCGTCTCGGCAACAGCCGTGATCCTTTACGGCATGTGGGCCTCGCGTCCGGCCGCCGAGGTCTATGTCGTCCAGCGCGGCACGGCCATTTCGGCAGTGTATGGCACGGTGAAAGTCGTGGCCTCCATCACCATCAACATCCGCGCGCGCAGTAACGGCACGGTCCGCTTTTCCGATCGCATTGCCTCAAACTCCGTGGTTGGCCTGGTGGTCACGCAAGGTGAATTGCTGGCCACCATTACCAATGAAGACCTCGATCGTGAGATCACCAAGGCCGAGACGGAGCTGCAGGCCGCCGAGGGAAGACGGAGAATCGGACCACCCAGCCAGCAGCAGCTCAATACGCAAGAGGCGTTGCTGGCGCGGTTGGAAAAACTGGCGCAAATGCAAAATGTGCCCGCGGCGGACCTCGAACGGACCCGCAATGACGTGCAGAGCCTGCGCGAACGCGTGCGCGCCGAACAATTGGAACAGGACCGCGAGGTGGCGATCTACCGGGAACAGGCCGGTGTGTTGCAGGACCGCAAAGCGCACTGCTTTATCACATCGCCGATCGGCGGCTATCTCAACGGCATCAACTGCCTCAATGGCGAATTCATCACCGACGGCAGCACGCCGTTCGTCGTCGCGACCGCGTCCACGTTCCTCGAGGGCCAAATCAACGAAGAGGATGTCGGTCAGGTGTTGCCGCAGATGAAAGCCGCCGTGCGCCTCTACTCCTACGCCAACCGGGATTTCACCGCCACCGTTTCCCAGGTTCTTCCCACGGCGAACAACCAGCGCTACACGATCACCCTGACGCTGGACAAAGCCCCACCCAACCTCATGTCGGGCATGACGGGTGAAATGAACATCGTCGCCGGCCGACGCGAGAACGCGCTGATCGTCCCGTCGCGGGCGGTCCTGGCCGACCGTGTGTTCGTCGTCAAGGACGATGTAGTCAAGCCGCGCGCCGTGAAGGTCGGCTTCCGCAACCTCGAACGCGCGGAGATCCTGGAGGGATTGAAGGAAGGCGAGCAGGTCGTCGTCGCCGATCAGGATTTGTTCCGTCCCGGCCAGCGTGTCCGCGTCGTCACCATCAATATGTAACGTGCATGCCCTCCCCGTTGTACATCGCGCTCCGCTTCATCGGCCATCGCAAGAAGGCCATCATCCTGAGCCTGGGCGGAATCATTTTGGGCGTGGCGTTTTTCATTTGCACCCAGGCGCAGACGCAGGGATTTGAGCGGTTCTACATTCAAACCGTCCTGGGCACGACCGGCTCGATCGTTGTGCAGGACCGTTTTCAGGAGCGGTATGTGGGGATTCTGCGGGGGGGCAACAACAAGACGCTGGTCAGCGTCAAGAACGAGCAACCGCGCAAATACTACGAAGGCATCACCGACGCCGACGAGGTCATGCGCGTGCTGCGCGAGTTCTCCAACATCATTGCCTGCGCCCCCGTGCTGGAAGGCAGCGCGACCGTGGAGACGGATTTTCAGAGCGAGGTGTTTCGCTTGCAGGGCATTGACCTGGACGCACAGTTGCGGGCCACTGACCTGCGAAGCTATATGGTTTCGGGCGACCTCGGTGACTTCCGCCAGAAGTCATCGGGACTGCTCCTCGGCTCGCTACTGGCGGGGAAGATGGGCATCCAGGTGGGCAGCACTGTCTCCATTATCGGGCCGGGTGGTGACATCCGCAGCTTCGAGTGCTGCGGTATCTTTCGCACGGGAGACAACCTGGTTGACGAAAAGCGCGGTTTCATCCACCTGCGCGTGGCGCAGAACCTGTTTAATAAACCAGCCATGGTGTCGTTTATCCTCGTCAAACTGCAAGATCCCGACCGCGCGCCACCACTGGCCGCGCACCTGGAGACCTTGCTGCAACATCGCTCGCGCAGTTGGCAGGAACGCGAGCACGGGAACCTGCAAATCTTCAAGGCCATCCGCTACTCCGCCGCCATCACGGTCTCGACGATCATCGTGCTGGCGGGCTTCGGCATCTTCAACATCCTCACCCTGATGGTGCTGGAGAAAGTGCGCGAGATCGCGATCCTGCGCTCCATGGGCTATCGCCGCGGCGATATCAGCGCGATCTTCCTCTGGCAGGGCCTGCTGGTCGCCGTGATCGGCTCTGTGGCGGGATGCGTGCTTGGGGCGCTGCTGACGTGGGGCGTGTCGCGCATCCCGATCAAAATGCGCGGCTTCTTCGCGACGGAACATTTCCTCGTGTATTGGAGTTGGTACCACTATGCCGCGGCCACCGGCATCGCGTTCGTCGGCGTGTTTTTGGCGAGCTACTTCCCGGCGCGGCGCGCGGCGAAGTTGGCGCCGGTGGCCATTCTCCGTGGTTCTGGCCAATGACCAGCGACTCGACAACCTTCGCGGCGCTATCCTGCCAGGGACTGCACCGCTATCTCGGTGAATTCGAATCGCGCGTGCATGTCTTGCGAGGCATCACACTGAATGTCGAAGTCGGATCGGTCCACTCCATTGTCGGTCCCTCCGGTTGCGGCAAGAGCACGTTGCTCTACGTGTTGGGATTGCTGGACCTTCCTGACCAGGGCCGGATCATCATCGGTGGCGAAGACGTGTCGGGGTTGTCCGACAACGAGCTCTCCCAAAAGCGCAGCGAGCTGATCGGGTTCGTCTTTCAGTTTCACTTCCTGATGCACGAGTTCACGGCGCTCGAGAACGTGACCATCCCGATGCGACGGCTCGCCAAATTAAGCCCCCGCGGGATGCGCGACCGCGCGGCAATGCTGCTCGAGGCCGTGGGACTGGGTGATAAACTGGAGCGGCCCGCCAATCACCTCTCCGGTGGAGAACAACAACGCGTCGCCATCGCCCGCTCGCTGGCCAACGACCCGAAAATCCTCCTCGCCGACGAGCCCACGGGCAATCTCGACGCCGAAAACTCCGAACGCATCTTCAAGCTGCTTACCGATCTGGTGAAACGCGAGCAGAAGGCCCTCTTGCTGGCGACCCACAACCCTCAAATCGCCCGCGCCGGCGATTTCATCCACGAGATGAAAGACGGCGTCGTGGTGCGCAGCGGCCCGCCGAGTAGCTAGTGCGACGCTGGGTCTCTTCGTCTTCGACGAGTTTACCCCAGCGACAACGCAAGGCGCGCCGGGTGCGGAGTAAGTTGGTTATGAGAATGTTAATTTCGCCCGCCTCGATCTTTTGCACTATGCGGAGGTTCAAGTCTACTAATTCGGCAAACTACTGTTGTGCCAGACCCCGGGCGTATCGTTTCCGGCGGACGTTCGTACCGAACCACTTGAGTTGTGCACGAAGCTCTTTAGTGGCAGGCACGCCCCTGAGCCGCGAAAGCTGGCTTGACTTGAACGGCTTGTGACGGGCTAATTTGCAGGCGAAGATGGCTGTGACTCGAATGGGCTTGAAATCCGATGCCCTAAACGGAGCCTGCTTGTGTCAGCCCTAGCGGAACGTTTGAATATGAATTCCATAGCGAAACCAATTCTATTCTTCTGGATGGTTTTTTCTGTCTTCACTTGCGCATTCAAAGCGCCCGCTCAGGCGGCGGAAAGACAGGCCTTAAACGGCCACACCGTAAGGGCGATTACGGAACTAAGCTTGCAGCCGGTCGGAAAGCTTGCGAGTTCGACATATCTGGATTTGGTGGTCGGACTACCGCTGCGCAACCAAGACGCACTCACCAATTTGTTGCAACAGCAATATGAACCAACAAGCTCCCAGTACCATCACTGGCTGACACCCGATGAATTCACGGCAACGTTCGGGCCGACGGAGCAGGACTACCAAACTGTCATCGAGTTTGCGAAGGCGAATGGGTTCACCATTACCGGAACGCATCCCAATCGCACCCTGGTGGATGTACGCGGCTCCGTGGCGAATATCGAGAGGACTTTCCGGGTGACGCTACACACCTATCAACACCCGACGGAAGCCCGCGAATTCTACGCGGCGGATGTCGAACCGTCCCTCGACTTGTCTGTCCCGATATTGCACATCACCGGCTTGAACAACTACAGCTTGCCGCATCCTATGAGCATCCAAGCAGCTCTTGAAAACAAAGCGGCAAACGCGACGCCAGCCTCCGGTTCGGGGCCATCCGGTAGCTACAGGGGATCTGATTTTAGGTCGGCCTACGTACCGGGCGTGTCGCTCGACGGCTCCGGGCAAGTGGTCGGTCTGGTGGAGCTGGATGGCTACTTCGCAAATGATATCACCAGCTACGAGAGCCAAGCCGGGTTGCCGCATGTCCCACTGAAGAATGTGTTGATTGGCGGGTTCAACGGAACCCCCACTGCCAATGCCGACCAAGTGCAGGAAGTATCCCTGGATATCGAAATGGCGATCAGTATGGCACCGGGACTCTCTAAGGTTATCATCTACGAGGCCCCCAATAATTCAACATTCAATGATGACGTTTTGAACCAAATCGCCACGGATAATTTGGCCAAACAGATTAGTTGTTCCTGGACACTCGGCGACGACCCGACTTTTGATCAGATCTATAAACAATATGCAGCGCAGGGTCAGTCGTTCTTCCAGGCTTCCGGGGACAATGGAGCGTTTACCTCGCTCTGGCCAGACCAACAGCAAGCAGACAGCCCGTACATCACGCTGGTTGGTGGGACAACCTTGACGACGACCGGGCCAAAGGGACCCTGGCAATCGGAAACCGTGTGGAACTGGAATCCCGGCACCGGACCGAGTCAGACCAATGGTGCGAGCGGCGGCGGGATCAGTGTCAACTACCCGATTCCGATTTGGCAAAAGGGAATCAACATGACACCCAATCAGGGATCGACATTCTCGCGGAATGTTCCCGATGTGGCCATGGTTGCGGATGGCATCTATGTTATCTCCGACAACGGAAGCACGGCTACCGGT
This sequence comes from Verrucomicrobiota bacterium, assembly GCA_003152315.1. Lineage (GTDB taxonomy): Bacteria > Verrucomicrobiota > Verrucomicrobiia > Palsa-1439 > Palsa-1439 > Palsa-1439. Next base: position 30,699 of record PLZV01000034.1, on the reverse strand, counting down.
ATCGGAGGCACCAGTTGCGCCGCACCGCTCTGGGCAGGACTTATAGCGCTGGTCAATCAGCAAGCGGAGGCCAACGGTCAGCCAACGGTCGGCCTTATCAACCCCGCTATCTACGTGATCGGCACCGGGACGACGTATACCGCTTCTTTCCATGACATCACCAGCGGAAACAACGAAACACATTTCAGCCCCTCCCGGTTTCCCGCTGTTTCCCGCTACGACCTCTGCACCGGCTGGGGCACGCCCAAGGCAAACGGACTGATCAACGCCCTCACTTCGTGCGCGTACACGATAGCGACGAGTCCTGCTCCAATTGGCGGTGGCAGCACGAGTGGCGATGGCACGGTGAACTGCGGGTCGGATGCAACCGTGACCGCGACGCCGAGCCCGTGCTATAACTTCTTCAATTGGACTGAAAACGGCGTTCAAGTGAGTACATCGCCGGAGTATACATTCACGGCGGTTAGCAATAGGACATTGGTGGCCAATTTCCCGCCGGCTATCGACCCACTGATTAACACGGACAGTTCACCTTTGGAAGGTGGCATCACAAGCGGCGGCGGCTCTGTGACTTGCGGGTCGAGCGCAACGGTTTCAGCCGCGCCCGCAGAGGGCTACAGCTTTGCGAATTGGACGGAAGGCGGAGTGGTGGTTAGCACGTCGTCAAACTACACGTTCACGGCGACGGGTGATAGTACTCTGGTCGCCAATTTCACATGTCCCTCCTCGATTCTGCCGACAACCGCGCTCTACGACGCGAGCGGCGGTGAGGGAATTGTAACCGTTACGGCTGCGACGGACTGCGTTTGGACAGCGAGCAGCAGTGCGGATTGGATTGTAATTATATCGGGAGCCAGCGGCTCAGGCGGCGGGACGGTCAGCTACACGGTTGCTACCAACACCAGCGCCGGCGCGCGCATGGGCGCGATGACCATTGCGGGGCAGGCGTTCAGTGTCGACCAGGCTGCCAGCGTAAACTGCATCTTCACCGTGAGCCCAGCGAGTGTCAGACTCCCGGCAAAGGGCGGTTTCAGGACTCTGAGGGTGAAATCTCACGAAATGTCCTGCGATTGGACGGCAGTCAGTAACGACCCGTTTATTACGATCACCGCGGGCGCCAGCAGCAACGGTAACGGGACTGTTCGTTACACAGTCCCCGGCAATACCAACACCGTGCCCCTGACCGGCACGATGACCATTGCTGGCCAGACGTTCACGGTCAACCAGGCTGCCGGTGGTTGCAAATTGTCAATAAGCCCCAAGATTGCCAAGTGCGGTTTTCTCGGCACTTTGGCTGCCAAGACCGTGAAGGTCAACGCCAACTTGAGCGACTGTGCGTGGACTGCCGTCAGTAACGATTCGTTCATCACAATTGCAGATGGCGCCAGTGGCGTTGGGAAAGGAACGGTCAGTTACACAGTCGCGGAGAACACGAACAACATCCCCCTAACCGGTACGATCATTATTGGCAGTAAGACATTCACGATCACAGAGTCGGCCGCACCGTAACGAGGCATTGAACAACGGTGCGGCTGCTTTCACCACTAGCATCCGCATGGAGAAAGCCTCTGAGCTCCCAAGCTGTTCATCTCTTTCGCACGCAATAAAATATATAATAAGCGCCTACAGCTGCGGCAAAGGCCCAAAAGCCTTCGCTTCCAACCCAGTCACAACAGCACCGCGCGCCCTAATTTCCCCTAGAATGAATGTCCGAACTCCCATTACGACAATCATAATGCCGAGAGTCAGGAGAATTCCCTTATTAGGGACTTTTGGAGAATCAGGGTGCACGTCGAGCCATTGGACAATTGTTCCTTCGTTTTCGCCGCCAGTGTCCGCAATTTCGGGACTTCTCCACCTGTCGATTTTCTAAAGCACATCCGCGAAAGCGCTTTTCGTCCGCATGAAAAAGGCGTAGCCGATAATCATGACGACGAAACTCGTAAGCAGGACCATCCCGTATCGTCCCCAAGCCGGCGGGACGCCCCAAAGGACTGCGTTGCGCGTCTGCTCGATGACTGTGGCCAGGGGATTGTAGAGCACGATGGGAAGCAAATTCGGCGGCACCCGGCTGATGGGGTAAAAAATCGCGCTGGCGTACAAAATGATGACGATCAGTACGGGCACGAAAGAGTTGATGTCGCGAATAAACACGCCGAGGCTGGCCAGTAACCAGGTGATCCCGAGACAAAACAGAACCAGCGGAATCAGAATGATCGGCAGGTAAACCGCCGTCAGCGGGACGAAGCCGTGCGCGCAAGCCAGGCCGACGAGCAGTGGGACAAAACTGATCACCAGTTGCGTAAAGGCCGCTCCAACGGCCACCACCGGCAAGACCTCCAACGGGAAAACAACTTTCGTCACGTAGTTGGTATTGGTCAGCACCAACGTGGGGGCGCGCGCCAGGCATTCCGCGAAGAAGTCAAAAAGGATCAGGCCGCAGAACAGCGCAAGCGTGAAATCGAATTTGGTTTCGTTGGGGCGGGTGCCGAGTTTGGATTCGAAAATGTAACCAAACACAATCGTATACATCGCCAGCATGGACAACGGGCGCAGGAGCGACCAAAACACACCGAGGTACGAACCGCGGTAGCGGCTGAGCACGTCGCGCTTGACGAATTGCCCGATCAGCATGCGGTGCCGACGAAGGTGCGCACCGATGTGCCACGGCAACACGAGTTGCGCGAGAGGAATTTTCTTGCTCGCAGATTGGGCGGCCATCAGCATAATAAACTAAAGTCCATGACGTTCCTGGCACACGGTCGAGGATCAATTCTACGAAGAAAGTCCTGATACACAAGGCGTGAGTTCCGATATCGTCATCACGGTCGATAACGTCTCCAAAGCGTACGCCATCTGGTCGTCGCCCTCAGCCCGGCTGCACGGGCCGATGTTGGGCCAGGTCGGGCAGTTGCCGTTCCTGCCACCCGGCGTACGCGATTGGTGCAGTCGGCATTCCCGCCAATCGTTCCGGAGCTTTTACGCGTTGAAGAACATCTCGTTCACCGTGGCCCGCGGCGAGAGCCTTGGCATCATCGGGCGAAATGGTTCGGGCAAAAGCACGCTCCTGCAGATCATCGCGGGAACACTGATGCCCACGGAAGGCGATGTCACCGTCGCGGGCAGTGTGGCCGCGCTACTGGAATTGGGCAGCGGGTTCAACCCCGAGTTCACCGGCCGCGAAAACGTCTACATGAACACCGCCATCCGCGGCATGAGCCAGGAAGAAACCGACGCGAAGTTTGACGAGATCGAGGCTTTCGCGGACATCGGTGACTTCATCGACCAACCGACCAAGACCTACTCCAGCGGCATGCTGGTGCGGCTGGCGTTCGCGGTGTCAACGACCGTGGACGCCCAGGTGCTGTTGATCGATGAGGCCCTGGCCGTGGGCGATATCTTCTTCCGGCAAAAATGTTACCAGCGCCTGGAGCGGATGCGGGAGCGGGGCGTGTCCATTCTGCTCGTCTCGCACGCGATGAACGAGGTCGAACAGTTCTGCCATAACGCGCTCCTGCTCGACCAGGGATTGGTGGCCTTCCAAGGAAACGCCTCCGAGGCGGTCAAGCGGTACTATTTGATGGAACAACAGGCTCATCTGCCTGCCGTCGCGCCGTCCCAGCCGGTTGCGGCAGGCCAGAACGGCGGACACTCACTATCTGAGAATCACAAACTGCCGTGGGCGCCTGCGGAAGCTTTTTTCGATATTGAGCATGTTCCCCAGGTCTCCAATGGCTGGGCATGCTGCACGGGTGTGGCGATCTGCAACGCCGATGGCCGAACCTGCCGCGCTTTTGAGCAAGGCCAGACCGCCTCCTTCTTCTACGAGTTTGAGTTGTTGCGCGACATTGAGGTTCCGATCGGCGGATTGGAGATTCTCAATGACAAGAGCATGATCGTGCATGGAAAGAATACGCTGGAGTATGGCTCGGACGTACCCTTGCGGGTAAGCGCCGGCGCGCGCTTGCGGTTCCGACAGGACATTTCGCTGGAACTGGCCGTTGGCGAATACGTGTTTACGTTGGGGTTGGCCATGCTAACGAAAGACGACTATGAGCGGCGCGGCTCCTTGATACACACGGATCTGCATCCGAAGATTATTCGGCTGTGTCATCTGGCGCGCGTCGGGGTTATCGGAGTCACGTTTCGTTCCCGCGGTCAACCCGTGCAACTACTGCATCACGGCGTCGCCAATCTTCCCGGTTCTTGCGCGGTGACTGTGGAAAACCCCGTGGGTGCGCGAAAGTCTGAATGAAATCCCCAGGCAAGCAACCGGACAGATCGCGCCGTGAGCATGACCCCGCCTGCTGGTGCGGGAATGAGGGTCTGAAACCGTTTTCTGACGATTACCGGCGCTGTGCCCAGTGTGAAACCCTGGTGCTGCGCCGGCCACCGAAAGGTGATGTTTCGCGCGTTCAAGATGAAGAAAAAGACCTGTACGGAAAGAATTATTACCTGACCCGTCTACCGAAAGAACACGGATATCCCGACCTGGGCGCCCGCGCGCGGCTGGACCTGCCGGAACGCTGTATCTACTGGCTGCGCACCGTCCTCAAGTACAAGCTGCCACCGGCGCGCGTGCTTGAGTTGGGCAGCGCTCATGGGGGATTTGTTGCCATGCTGCGGGATGCCGGCTTCGATGCCACGGGATTGGAACTGAGCCCGTGGCTGGCGAAATTCGCCCGTCGCACGTTCGACGTGCCGACGCTGGTCGGGCCGATCGAAGATCAAAAGATTCGCGCGGGCAGCCTGGACGTTATCGCGATGATGGATGTGATCGAACATCTGCCTGATCCGTTGGGCACGATGCGCGTCTGCCTGAAGCTGCTCAAGCCGAATGGTCTATTGGCGATCCAGACCCCGCATTATCTCGCCGGCAAAACGCTGGAGGAACTGACCCTACTGGCGGATCGCTTTCTGGAGCAATTGAAACCAGACCAACATCTCTACTTGTTCAGCCAACAATCAATCCGCGAGATGTTCCACCGCCTGGGCGCCGATTTCGTAGTCTTCGAGCCGGCGATCTTCGCCCACTACGACATGTTTCTGATTACCGGCTGCCGTCCGCTGCCCGTCTTTGCTCCCGAGGAAATTCAGCAGGCGCTGACCGTGACGCCGGGCGGGCGGGTCGTTCAAGCCTTCATCGATTTGGACGACCAGGTGCGCGACCTGCGCACACGCTATACGGAGTCCGAGTCGGATCGCGCAGCTCGATTGCAAGTGATCCACCAGCAGGGTCAACGGCTTACAGAATTGGAGGCCGAGGTTCATCGCTGGCTCGAGGAGACGAAGAAGTATTCCGCCCAGGCGCAGCAGACGGAGAGCCTCCGAGCCGAGTTGAACGACCAGGTATCGCGTCTGATCGAGAAGAACAAGCAGGCAACTGCCCGAATGAACGGGTTGCAGACCGAACTGGAGCAAGAGCGGAGTAAGAGTGAATCACTCGCGCACGAGAAGCAGGCCCAGCAATCGGCGTTCGCAAAAGAGAAGCTCGATCTCCTTGGACAACTGGAAAAGACCCGACAGGACCTGATCGCCGTCGAGGCTGACCGAACACGGATGTCCGCCGACATCGCGGAATCTGCCAATCACCTGGCCCGGTTGCAGACCGAGGTGGGCAACTTGGAAACCGAGCGCGGACTGGCGCAGGCGCGTCTGACCGAATTGCAACAGCGGTTGGAGACGTCGGAAGCGGACCGGGCGGCACGTCTGGAAAACATCCGACAACTGGAACAGTTGCTCGGGGAGTCGGAACGAGATCGGGCAGCCCGGCTGGGCGTCATCCAGACCCAGGGTGCGCAAGTGGCCAGTTTACATGTGCGTCTGACCGAATTGCAACAGCGGTTGGAGTCGTCGGAAGCCGACCGAGTCGCACACGGCGAGGAAATCAACAAACAACAACGGATGTTGGAAGAGGCCGATTCCAAGCACAAGCGATTGCAGGCCGAGATGAGCTACTCGAAGGCTCACGCCGGGACAATGCAAGCCACGTTGCAGCAGCTGGGCCATAGCCACACCTACCGGGTCATGCGTGCGCTCGGTTTGTGGCGTTCGCTCGACCGGTCGATCACGGCGGCTGCCGGGAGTGGATCAATCGCGCCACGTCCCACCAGTGACGGTCCGCAGAAGACGTTGCGGCGAGTGGTGGTGGACTTGACGCCGGTCCTGCCGGGCGCCGACAACGGCGGGGCGAAATTGGTTGCCATGGAATTGGTGCGGCATCTTGCGCAGCTTGCTCCCTCCTGCGAGTGGGTCCTTCTGACTTCTGAGAAGGGCCATGCCGATCTGGCGTCATTGGATTCGCATAATGTGCGACGGGTATGCGTGGGAGGGGATGACGCGCGGATTCCCGAAACATCACGGCGACCTCCTGGTGGCCTTTCGCGGCTGGGCAAACGCTTTAAGTCGTCCTCCCGTCGCAGTTTACTGCGAGAGTTGAGTCCCGACATTGTTTTTTGTCCGTTTACGACGGCACGGTTTTTCGATCCGCGAGTGCCCATGGTAACCATCGTGCACGATTTGCAGTATCTGGCGTACCCGGAATTGTTCAGCCAAAAGGAGCGCGCTCATCGCGATCAGGAATTTCGGAATGTATGTCGTTTCGCGACGCGGGTGATTTGCATGTCGGACTATGTGCGTGGGACTGTCCTGCAACACGGAACGGTGGATTCGCCGCAGGTCACGACCATTCACATCAGCCTGTTCCATCGGTTGGCCGACAGCCGGACAGTCAAGGACGCCGACGTGTTGTCACGATATGGCTTGCATGCGGGCCGGTTTCTTTTATACCCGGCGAATTACTGGCCGCACAAGAATCACGAGATGCTGCTGACGGCATTTGGGATGTATCGCGCGCGTCATCCAGAATCCGATTTGAAACTCGTGTGCACTGGTGGGTTGAGTGCACGTCGGGAGGAGCTACAAGAGGCCGGGGCGCGGATGGGACTGGACGGACAGTTGATATTGACGGAGTTCCTCCCCAACGAAGAGTTTGCGGTGCTGCTACGTACGTGCCGTGCCATGGTTTTCCCATCGCTGTTCGAGGGATTCGGTATGCCGGTGCTGGAGGCAATGGCCGTTGACAAGCCGGTGTTATGCAGCAATGTGACCAGCTTGCCGGAGGTTGTCGGTGACGCGGCGGTGCTGTTCGATCCGCGCAAGCCGACGGAAATCGTGCAGGCAATCGAGCAAGTCGAGTCCGATCCCGAACTGGTGGGGCAATTGATCCAGCGCGGGCGGAATCGTCTCACGGCTTTTGACGATGCCACTGGGATGGCACGGCGTTATCTCCATGTCCTTCAGGACGCATTGAATGAGGGCAACCACCTCACACCGGCCCTACACGGCGTGTTCTCGGATGGCTGGACCGGGGAGCGTGTGACTGTCACGCACAACCCGAGCAGCGCGCAACGCTATTTGGAGATGACTCTGTATGCCCCGGACTGGTTGCCATCCGAAACCTTGTCCATCCGCCTTGCCTCGTTGGGCCGCGAGCGCCCCCAAACGCACGTGATCAAACGCGGGCAAACGGTCACACTGCGGCATCGGCTGCCGGCCGTGGGCGGCGCGTTGGAAATCCAGGTCCGCCCGACCTTTCAACCACAGGTGCATCGGTTGGGGGCGGATACGCGAATATTGGGTTGCCTGTGCCGGTCATGCCGGATTCTGGCACCCGACGAAATGGTGGAACTGTTCGCCGAGGTACCGCAGGCATGACGCCGCGCATCAGCATCATCACGCCGTCCTACAATCAAGGGAAGTATATCGAGCGCACCATTCAAAGCGTGCTGACGCAGGGGGTGGAGGGCCTGGAGTACGTGGTGATCGACGGTGGTAGCACCGATCAAACCGTGGAAATACTGACAAGCCACGGCAATCGATTCTGGTGGGTTTCCGAAAAGGACCGGGGCCATGCTGACGCCATCAACAAAGGTGTGGCGCGCTCCTCGGCACCCATTGTGGGGTGGTTGAATTCCGATGACATCTATTATCCGGGCGCGCTGGCAACGGTGCTTGAGTTTTTCGATGCGCATCCTGACGTCGATGTAGTTTATGGCGACGCCTGTCACATCGATGAAGAGGATGTGTTTATCGAGAAGTATCTGACGGAGCCGTGGAACTGGGACCGGCTATTGGAGAACTGTTTCATCAGTCAGCCAGCGGCTTTCCTGCGGCGCCGGGTGTTTGACCGGTGTGGGCTGATGGATCTCGCCCTGCGCCAGAGCATCGATTACGAATACTGGGTGCGGCTGGGCAAGAACGGCGTGCGGTTCGAGTACCTTCCGAAATTGTTGGCGGCGACGCGCTTGCATGCCGAGGCGTTTACGGTCGGGGCGCGGGTCGCATGCCATACAGCTATTAACAATTTCATGTGCCGGCATCTCGGCAAGACGCCCGACCGTTGGGTGTTCAACTATGCACACGCCGTGGTGGAAACGAAAGGCTTTCGTCGCAGCGAACCGTTTCGGTTTGCCTTGGCGGTGTCGGCGGTCTCTTGGTACGCCTCCTTGCGATGGAATCATTCGCTTTCGAGGAACGTGCTGCAAACAACGGGCGGTTGGATTAGTGGCAACGCCGGCAAAGCGATACGGGAGAGACTCGCCTGATGAGAATCGGTTTCGACACCAGCCAGACGGGGAACGCCAAAGCCGGTTGCGGCTGGCTAGCTGACAGTTTGGTTCGTCACCTCGCGGAGATCGACGCGCGGAATGAATATGTCCTGTATCCCACGTTCGGTGACGTGTATTGGGACATGGACGGGCCTGCGGCCACCGTCCATATTGACAGGCCGAATTTTCAACGGGGCTTGTCCCACAGCACGCTGGCGGAGGCGCAGCAATTCTGGCGCAACCCTAGTGACGATTTTGAGGCGCGACTGGGCGAGCCCGACATCGTCCATGCCAACAACTTTTTCTGCCCGCACGGTTTGCGCCGGGCTCGACTCGTGTACACGTTGTATGACCTGATGTTTCTGGAGCATCCCGAATCGACGACGGAAGCGAATCGGATCGCCTGTTTTACCGGGACGTTTGGCGCCAGTCTGCGCGCCGATTTCATCGTGGCGATCTCGCATTACAGTCGCAATCACTTTCTGAACACGTTCCCGCACTACCCGCCCGACCGTATTCACGTCGTGCATCCCGCCAGCCGGTTTCACTTGCAGCCGGAGTGCCCACATCCCCGGAGGCTGGCCCACCTTCAGCCGGGACGTTTCTGGCTGAACGTGGGGACAATTGAGCCGCGCAAGAATCATCGGCGGTTGCTCCAGGCATACGCGCGTTTGAAAACGCAGTTGGGCGGAAGTTTTCCACTGGTGCTGGCCGGCGGCAAAGGCTGGCTGATGGAGGGTTTTGACAGATTCATTGAGGAGTTGGGCCTGCAGCAAGACGTCATTCTTCCTGGATACGTGGAGGAGACCGAGTTGCAGTGGCTTTATCAGAATTGTTTTGCCTTCCTGTACCCATCGCTATTTGAAGGCTTCGGTTTGCCGGTGTTGGAAGCCATGACGCTCGGCGCGCCCGTCATTACGTCCAACACGACGTCATTGCCCGAGATCGTCGGTCGCGCGGGATTGCTGGTGGATCCATTTGCTGAAGACTCGATTGTCAACGCCATGCACCAACTGGCAACCGGACAGATCAACCGTGAGGTTCTACGCGAGCAGGGCGTTGCGCGAGCGAGTGAGTTTTCGTGGCAGTCAACTGCCGAACAAGTCCGCGAGATATACCAGCAGATAGTGGAAATTCCACATTTGGGCGCGGTCTGGGAGAAGCAGTTTCTAGTAGAAGCGTAACGCCAGCGCGAACTTACCTTTTGACACAACGTTGGCGTGCCTGTTATGAAGGCACCGGAGCAAACGAGGCGAGCGCACCGTACCTTTCTGGTATGATGATTGAGGGATCGGAACAAGGGAGCGTGGAGGTGGCCCTGCAGACGGACTTGAACCGACTGCTATCCTGAGGAGCGAGCATGCTTTACTGCGAGTCACTGGCAATCCTGTTCGTGATATTGACGGCCTCAACCGTGATTGGCTGGAGGGTGGTAAGTCTTTTGCCTTGGAGGTTGCGTCCGGAAAGCAAACTATTCCTGAGTCCCTTGCTCGGATTCGCGGTGATACTTCACCTGATTATTCCGCTTGGCTGGTTCGGGCATGGCTACCGCCAGCCGGTGTGCGTGCTGGCCATGGCCGCGCCCGTGCTGGCGTCGCTCTGGGGCCGACGCGATCTCACGCCACTGATCAAGAATATCCTGCTCATCGTTTGCTTTTCGGTCGTCGCGACCGCCGGAGTGCTGTATTCCGTGTGGCAATACGCCGCGCTCAATCCGTACAACGACGCTTTCACCTACCTGGTGCATGGGCAGTGGCTGCAAACCCACGGGTTCGCTCACCGCGCCATGCAGTCCGGAAACTATCCCGCGGTAAGTCTGGTGTGGGCTTACCAGGTAACCGGCTGGAGGATGGGCGCCTCTTTCATCCTGGGTTACCTCCAGGCGCTGATGGGCGCCGGATGGTCCTATCAGGTTTATCCTGCCGCCGTGGCAATCCCCGTGGCCCTCTGCGCTCTGGCTGTGGCCGGAATGGCATATTCCGTCTGCCACAGGATCTCGCTGTCGTTGCTATGCGGTGCGGCCGTTGGGCTAACTCTCAACGGGTTTACCTTCGGAGCTTCCAATGGCTTCTTCGCACAGACTTGGGGGTTGGCCTTTGTCGCCGGAGCCCTTGTCCTCGCTGGTCCGGTCTTACGCCACTCTGTCGCGCACTCCAAGACGACTGCTGCTCTAGGACAGTGGATACCGGTCGCACTGTTGCTCTCGGCAACAATTCACTGCTATTCGGACATCTCCCCATTCGCAGTTGCGACGATGGGGTTGGTCTTTGTCATCGCCAGCTTCCCGCTTCGGCTGCGGCGTGGCCGCCTTCTTGTCGTCGCAGGATGGCTTGGGCTCCTGTGCCTTATCCTGGTGAATTTGGAATGGGTGCGGGTCGCCAAATCTCTTCGCCGCCAAGTGACCGCAGTTGTCGGTACCCCGGTGGACTGGCCGTGGTGGCATTTTCTCTGGCACGCGATGGGACTTCGCAGCGGCTCCTGGGACGGCGACGTGTTCCTGCTCGGCAAGTTCGTCACTCCCGTCGCGTGTCTGGTGGGAATCGGCGTGGTGATGGCAGGACTCCGGTGGTCTTTACGGGGTCGGGGAAACATATGGAGACTCATGCCCCACGTGGTCTTTCTGGCACTTATGATCATGGCCTTTGTCTGTTTTCGATTTGTCGTCGCATCTCCCTGGCCGACGGGAACCGGACAATCCTGGAGCCAGTTCAAGTTGAGCAACTGGGCATCTCCGAGCGTGTTCTGTTTGCTGGCGGCGGGCATGGCGGCGGTCGGCAGGAAGAATTTGATTACGTCATCCATTGTGTCTGTGGGTTTGTTGGCGATTCTCGCCGCAGGAATCAGAAGCCACGCCCAGTTGTCTGGTCCCCGAACATTCCACGTGAGACAAGACACCGGTCTCCCCTATGACCCGTTATCGGCCTTCTCCAAGATCCACCAGTTCTCAGCGTATGTCCCTAAAGATGTTCCCATCTACCTGGACGTGGCCGATAGCCTGTACAAACCGCGAGAGATGCTCATGTACGCATTGGAAGATCACGCGCTGGCAGGCGACTGGAGATCGGATGGCTACCTCAGCGCGTTGCCCGAAGACCAGCGAAACCAAACCACCGAACCGTGCCGCTGGATCATCTCGATGGACGTCTCGCCGCCGCCCACCGCGCGGCGGGCCGGCAATCTCTGGCTGGACCTCTGTCCCGGCACTCTCTTCACCCTGCGATCTTCCACAGGCGGTTACGATCGCGAGCAGGATCAAACCGGGTGGTGGCACTGGACTGGCCGGCAACTCCACTTCACCTACGGTATTATAGGCGAACGACCTCAGCGTGTCATCGTTTCGTTTACGCACATGCCAACCAGCGATCATCTACCGGTCCACCTATCCGTCGGTGGCAAGACATTCGAACTCACGATGGACGGGGGTTGGCACAACTGGACATCAGAACCAATCGAGATCGACCACACGGGTGATACAGTTGAAGTCGTCTTTGACTGTGACTTGCCGCCCGTAAGACTATCGGAACAGGATTCGCGTATGGCTTCCTACTTGATCAAGAACCTGGTGGTGCGCCGAGCGGATTAGAAAGCTACGCGCGCTAACTCCTCAGTTTGTCAGTCGATTGCGGGACAAGCCGCCATCTTCAAACAACTTAACGGGTCCCGCATTCTCCGGCACGCGCTGGGGTAAGGCGGACCGAGTTTGCGCAGGAGTACCCGTGTGCCTCCTGGTGTGACTTTCGGGGCCAGCATTAGCAAATGAATCCAGTAGCTTAAAGCGAACTTCAGCCAACGCAGCGGCAACGGACCTCCCTCGCGCAAGCGGTCCTCGCCGCAGTGTCGCGCGTAGGCAATGATCCAAAATGGCGGAATTTGCCCCGCGTGATACCGCTGCAGGACGGCAATCGTTTCGCGGTGCGCCTCGCGGCTCCGGTTAAACGTCTTGGCGGAGCCATGATGCCGGGAGCCCGCGAGTTTTTGGGGGAGAAAATGAAAGGGTTCGACTGCGCCGACCCGAAGCCAGTACTCATAGTCCATGGAGTAATGTAACGCCGGGTCGAATGGCCCACAGCGCTCCCAAACTGAGCGCCGATAAAAACACGCCGGCTGACAAATGAAACAAATCTCGCGCAACCGGGCATAGCTCCAGGGTTCAACGGGATAGGCGGCGATCGCCTGATCATTCTCGTCAATAAAGTCTGCCAATCCGTAGACAACCCCGGCGGCGGGGTGCGCCGTGAAGAACGCACGCACTTGCTGGAGCGCGCCCTCGCAGAGCACATCATCGGAATTCAGGTAACCAATGTATTCGCCGCTGGCCTTTTGAAGACCACTGTTGATGGCGGCGGTTTGTCCCCCATCGGTTCGGCTTTCCCACCGCACGCGATCCCCATAGCGTTTCAGAATACCTACGGTCTGATCCGTGCTGCCGCCATCCTGGACGATGACTTCCACATCCACCTCGCGCTGGCCAAGAATGCTCTGCAAGGTGCGCTCGAGAAACTCACCTTGCTGAAACGACGGGACAACGATTGAGAACCGTCCGGCCACGAGTTTGGTTGTTGGCGATTGGTCCATCTGCGTTTGTATCTTGCCACAGTCGGCCACCTCTTTCTACACTCCCGCGTGCTTTACCTGGATGTCACCAGTTCCTGCAAATCGCCGATGAACACGGGTGTTCAGCGAATGGTGCGGGGAATCTTTGCGGCGCTGTCGGCCCGGTCGCCGGTCACTCCGTTGCTGTGGAGTCCCAAGCTCAACTCCTATTGTCGTCTCACCGCCCGCGAACGACGGTTTCTCGTCGAGCCGTTTGCCCGCCATCAACAATCGAGTGCCAAACCCGAAAAACTGGCGGCTCGGTTCCCGTGGTCGGCGACCGTGCGGTATTTGCGCAACCGTCATCGCCGTTTCGCGCTCGAACGGGCGGCCACGGCCCGCGATGTCCTGTTTGTGCCGGAAATCTTCCAGGACAACCGCATCGCGAAAGTCCGCGCGCTGAAAACCTGGTTCCCCGGCCGCACCGGCGCCGTCTTTTATGACGCGATTGTCCTGCGCCTGCCCGAGTTTACCGCGTCGACACGCAAGCCAAACTTTCCCGAGTACGTGCAGTCGCTCGCCCAATTTGACAAAGTGGTCTGCATTTCGCGCGAGGTCGAGACCGACCTGCATCACTATTGGGACCTTTACGGTGTGGACGCGACGGCAACGGCGGTGTTGGGTTTGCCGACCGATTTTGGGAAAGCCCGCCCGACTCCCCAACCGAACTTTCCGGCACAGCGAATTCTCTGTGTGGCCACCCTGGAGCGACGCAAAAACCATGGGCTCCTCTTGGAAGCCTCCGAACAACTGTGGAGCAGCGGCCTGAACTTTGAGCTATTGCTCATCGGACGGTCCACCCCGGACTGGGGCCCGACCGTCCTCGGGATCGTCGAGCGTCTGGTGAAACGCGGGAGACCCGTGAAATGGTTGCGCCACGTTACTGACAAGGTGTTGCACATAGCGTATCGGGATTGTTCGTTCACGGTCTATCCATCCGTGCGGGAAGGTTTCGGTTTGCCCATTTTGGAAAGCCTCTGGCATGGACGCCCTTGCGTTTGCGGTGATAATGGCGCGATTGCCGAAGTCGCGAATGGCGGCGGGTGCCTGACGATGAAATCCTCCGATGTCAACTCGCTGGCTGCGGCAATGCGCGAGTTGCTCATGAATGAAACGACATACCGCCGGCTGTTTACCGAAGCGTGCGACCGTGCCTTCCGTTCCTGGGATGACTATACAAATGACCTCTACCGCGAAATTGGCGCTGCCTGACGCGCCGCGCCTGCTCATCGCGCGTCCCGACCGCGTGGGTGATGTGATCATCTCCACGTCGTGTCTTGCACCGCTCCGTCAGGCGTTCCCGCGCGGTGAAATCTATTTTTTGGCGGCAGAGCGGATGCGACCGTTGCTGGACAATCATCCTGATCTAACTGGCTACATTTCGGATCCACTGCACATCGCGTCCATCAAGCCGGATGCCATTGTTCATCTGCATCCTGACAAGGAGTGTTACGTCGCAGCACACAACGCCGGAATTCCCGTCCGCATCGGGTACCGTCACAAATCCTTGTCCAAACATCTTACTCAGGCACTCGAAGACCGACGGACCGAGGGTTTGAAACATGAAGCGGAGTACAATTTCGATTTACTGCAGTTGCTCGGAGTCGTCCAGCCGGCGCGGCTGGAATCAAACGTTCATCTTCCTGAGTCTGCGCTTGGTTCACTCCGGGCGAAATTGCCGTGTCCATTGGAATCCACGCGGTTTGTCGTCCTAAACCCCTCGGCACACTCGCCGGTGGCCCGTTGGCCGATCGAGTACTACGTGCGTCTGGCCGACAAGCTACAGAGCGAATACGGCCTGGTGCCGGTCTTCATCGGCGCCGATTCCGATGATTGCGTTCCTGCCATCCCCTCGCGGTTTCTGAATCTTGCCGGCAAAACGGACCTTGGCGAATTGGGCTGGTTACTGAAACACGCACGTGGGCTGGTCACGCGGGATACGGGACCGAGTCATCTGGCGGCGGCGGTCGGTTGCCCGGTCGTGGTGATCTTTGGTCGCACCGCGCCGATGTACGGGCCGACACGCTGGCGTCCCTTAACGGAAAAGGCGGTTATCGTGGCAAAGTCCGTTCCACGAAAGCGGTGGGAATCACAAGAGAAACATTGGCGGAGGAGCTTTGCGGCGATTCATGTGGACGAGGTGGAGGCGGCCGTTCGGCAAGCTCTCACTACTTGGCCAAAGTGAAGACGACGCTCATTGGTGCGTTTGCGCTGGTCGCGGTGCCAATCCACGATACCAGCGGGGCCACGCCGTCCGATATCGTCGCCGTCTTGTCCGGAACGGTGCGGACAATCGCACTACCGGCTGGCAATCCCAGCGCGCGCCCGTAAACCGCGTTGGGCGTTCGCGGGAAACGACCCAGGCCGGCCTGCGCTTTCCCATCTTTGCCGATATTGACAGGCGCACGCCGTCGCTCGACGCGCACCACCAACTGCGTTTCACCGGGCGCGATCGGGCTGTTGAGATGCAGCGTTACCGGCGGGTTTCGCGGTCGCCCCGGTACGCGCACGATGGTGAACGCGATTGGCCCGCCATCGGTTGCGTAAAAGCCGACGAATCGCTTTTCGTCACCGCCGATGGAAGCCTGGATATTATTGAGCGGGTTGAAACCCTGATTCACCACTGACTCGGTGGCGATGGAGACGGCATTGGTCGCGTCGCTTTCGAGCGCCAGCAAGGAGACGGTGCCGACGGGCAATTGTTGCTGCGCGGATTCGCGTCGCACCGTCCCCAGCAGGTCGCTGAATTTTTTCCACGCGACATTGAGTTGGGCGTCTCGACTGATTGCAGGACCGATGCGATCTTCTGTTTTGACCCAGGCCGGCGGACGCTCATGAAACGCGTCGTACGCCCGCCGCGCACAGAAGGCCGTAACGACTACACAGGCGACCACCGCGAGCCAAAGCTTCCAGTTGTCTTTCATGTCACTGCCAGTTGGCCATCTTGTCGTACCAGTAGGTCATCTGCGTCACATCGAAGCGATTGAACGGGGCGACATGCCCATCCGCAAACAAAAAATTGGCGTAACCGAGATGCGGCGGCGGATAAGTCCCCGAGGTGGTGCTGAATCCCGTGCGGTCGGCCCTCTCGTTTGTCGGGTCAATCTCTTGTTGGGGGCTGATGAAGAGGTCCTCGCTCATCAGGATGAACGCGGAGGGGTTGCTGATCTGCCGGAAATCGATCGCATAAATCCCCGTGCCGGGCGATCCGGCCTCGACGTAGGCCGGCAGCAAGTTCAGATAATACGCCACCGGCAGCTCGGGCATCCAAGGGGGGCGGTCCGGATCGAGATAGACTGTAGTGGTCTTCACGTACGGAAACAAAAGTTGGGTCCAGGCCTGCGGGCCGTTGGTCGACCCCCATGTCGGGAAAATCCCGCTCAAGCCCGCGAGTTGGCCGCCCGAGTCGTCGGTGTACATCTGCACGGCCAGGCCGAGTTGGCGGAGGTTATTGATGCATCCGGCCGCCTTGGCCTTCTTGCGCGCAGTTCCCAAGGACGGCATCAACAGCGCTGCCAGAAGCCCGATGATGGCGATGGCGACGAGCAGTTCCACCAACGTGAAGCCACGCGTCCCCCGCCCTTGCTGCGAATCGCCATTCATTTCTTCACCTCGCCGGGATTCACCGCAGAAGTCGGCGGCGGCGCATTGGTCGTGACCGTCAAAGACTTTGGCACAGGTGGCGGTGACTTTTTCGCTGTCGACTTCTTCAACTTATCGCGCAGATCACGCAAATCGCGCTCCAGGTCCTGCACTTTTGTCCACGCCGTCTGTCCGCCCGGATAGCGCGCGTCGAAATCCGCGCGCGCGTCCCGCAGTTTGGCGTCCAAATTATCAATCTGTTGTTCCAAATCAGCCGCGCTCGCGGGTTTGGTTGTGTGCGGTTTGATTCGGTACAGTGCCCACGAGGTATAGTTCAGGTCGTTGTCCCGGAAGCCAAGACGAATCTCCGTCCATTCTGTCAGTGAATCAAACTCAAACTTGTCTCCGAGCCGTCCGCGCGCGCGTCGGTAGGAGTCTTTGGGGAGGACCATCGCAACTTCACGTCCTTCCGCCAATCGCCGGCTGATGAGATCGCGCTGCGCCTGGGTCAACTCCGAATCGGTTTTGCTGCCCTGCGTCTCCGCCAGTTTCTGCGCCTTGCGCCGCTGGAACGGACGCGGATTGTTGTCATTGAGGTTCTTGATCCTGTTCTGGATCGCCCCGCGATCGAACGTCTCCAGCGCGTAGAGGTGCCAGTCGCCGGCGAACTCTACGAAATTCAGCAGGCGATCGCTCGCCACGATGACCGCGCCGTCAGGTAGTTTTTCCCGCATTCGATCGGTGGTTTCTTTCGCGAACAGCAACCGATACATCTGGCGATCGAGTTGGCGCGTTGCTTCGCGCAAATTCGCCGTCGCCACGACGGCCACGAACGCGCCCAGTCCCACCTCCCACCACCACGGCCGCGCCCGCACTGCGAAGCAGAGGAGCGTGAGCGCGCTCAGGATCAGCGGCGGAAACACGCTGACGAAAAAGCGCACGTATCCCGGTCCCTCACCTTGTGGCGCCCAGTAATAGGCGCTGTAGAGTAACAGGCCGGGCACAGCCCACAGCCCGAGCAACAGACCGCGCTTAGCATCGTGCGTGGCCAGGTAGGCCAAGCCCACCAGTCCCAGAGGGAACAACAGGATCAACCCGCCCGTATCCATGCGGGTCAGCATCAACCACCAGTTTTCCTTAAAAAACTTCCAGCCGAAACCCGTCGATTCGCCACACAACGAATACCCCGTCACCCACGGCGCGCCGAACGCCCGCCAATGATGAATCAGCAATGGTGTCACAACGACGATCGCTGCCACAGTCATCGTGATTACGTCTCCCACGACTTTCCGCCGGGCGACCGGCCGTTGGTCAGCGGGAGTTTCCTTTGCGAAGAATCGCCAGCACACCATGCCCACAATCGGCAACAGCAACAGGCCGTCCGTATAGCGCACCGTGCTCGCATACGCCGACAACGCGCCCGCCAACAACGCGTTCCCCTTCCCGCCCGACTCCGTCCAGCGCCATAAGAAAAACATTCCGCAGACCGCAAAGCAGATCGACCCAGAGTGGCTGAGCGAGGAGAGGCCGAAATAGGCGTGCAGCGGATTTGTCGCGAGGAGAATCGCCGCCAATGTACCCGCAAACGCGCTCATCATGGCGCGGCCCAGGAAGAAAGTCCCCAGTACCGCGAGCGCGGCGAGGATCGGGTTCACCAGAAAGACAGCCGACGGCCCGCCGAGTTTGTAGGCCAGGGCGCACAAGTATGGGTAACCGAGCGGATACTTCCCGTAGTAACTCCCGTTGTCCGCCAACACGTAGTTGCCGCTGACGAATTCGTTGGGGTCCGCCAGTACTTTTCCCGAGTCGCCCCGCGTGGCCAGTCCCTTCGCGGTCACCAGGTAACCGTTTTCGTCCGTTCCGTCATAACAAGCAACGTGATAGGCCGACAACAGCGCGCAGAAGAGCGCCACGATGATCAGCGCGACCGGTATGCTCAATGAACTGGCACGATTCCGCACAGGCACGAATGTAATCCCATCGGTTAAACAACGACAACTCTTGAAAGTTGCCGACCGTTAAAGCCCCAGCCGCTGGATGACGAAGAAAATGGCCGGTACGGTGAGCAAACTGAAAAGCGTGCTGTAGAAAATTCCTTGCGCACTGAGTGAGACGTCGCCGCCGAAGCGTTCGGTGAACATGCTGCAGGAAATCGCCACGGGCATCGTTGCGATCAGATAGCCGATCATGCGCGGGATTTCCGGCACGATCAAACCCGTTTTTAACAAGGCCCAGCCGACCGCTACCGTGAGCAGCGGCCCGACGATGAGCCGGGCGAGCAGCACTCCCCAGAGCGCCCGCGAGGGTCGATGCATATGTAATTCGAGATCGCCGAGTTGCGCGCCGATGGCCAGCAATGAGACCGGGATGGTCATGCTCCCCACGATGGCCAGCGCTTGCACCACGGCACTTGCGAGCAGGGGCACGGGTGATCCTGAGAAATGTTCAGCCAGCTCCCAGTTGTGCGAAGAAGGAACCAGCAGCGCGACCAGAATCCCGATGGCTGTTGCGATTAGGCCCGGATTGGTCACGATATTACGCGCCGCTTCGCGGGGAGTTACGCCGCCACGGAGGAGCCACACACCAAACGACCAGAGCATGAGTTGCGCACCGACGTTATCGAGCAGGAGAGTCCGCACGCCCGCGTCTCCGTACATGGTCTGGACGATCAGCAGCGGCAAGAAAATCCAATTCGGTATCGCCGCGAGAAAGACGAAGGTTTTCTTTTGTTCCCCGCGACAGAAGAATGGCGCAACCAACAAGCCCGCCAGCCAGGCAATGACGATCAGCACGCCCATGAGCAACGGCGCGAACCAGCCCTCGCGCAAGGCTCCCGGCGTGACCGTGCGCAGCATTTCCGTGAACACCAAAGCGGGGAACGCGATGTCGATGACGAACCGGCTCAAGATCCTCGTGGTTTCCTCAGGCAGATAGCCGCGTCGGCGCACGAACCAGCCGACGAGAATCACCAGGAACATTGTGGCGATTTTTACCAGGACGATTTGCCAATCAACCATGCGCGCTCCTCAAGCGCAGCACTCTAGGGAATTCGGTGGCGGAAGTCAAAACGAGGCAGTGAATGAGTTACCGTGCTGTCCCGAGATATTTCGAATCCCTGTTATCAAATGCCGGCATTGTGCCTTCTAGAATATCCACGATTGCCCTATTTATTTCAGGATTCTCGATTGCCCCGGAGATGTAATTCATCCGGCAATTTGCCTTCTTGTCCAAGTCGGCGCTGATGATTTGCTCAGCATCGCAAACTACCGCCAAGTTTGGATTGTGCGTCACAATGAATATCTGCCGCCGTTGTTTTGCTTCCTTCATGCAAGGCACGAGCAATTCGTAAACAGTTTGGTTATCCAAGTTCTCTTCGGGCTGATCAATCACCAGCGGGATATCGTCTTTGTCAACCAGCAGGTAAAACACAAGCAATAAGGTCCCGCGTTCCCCTGACGACAATTGGTATAGTTCTTTATTTCCAATTCTGAGTGCATATCGCGGCTTCAGGTATTCCAGCGAATAAATCAAATCGTAGAGTGCGAGAACTGTTTTACCCTTGCGGATCTGGTCGATGACCTTGACAGGGTTGCCTCCAGGACGTTTGTCATTCTCAAGTGAGGCAAGAATCTCTGCCAAGAAGGCGGCAATTCCGGCTTCGCTGTTAAAATCATGTTGTGCAAGAATGTTCTTGAGCAAAGCACCCGCGCTGATATCCTCCGAAGAGCGAAACACGCTCAGCAATCGGCTACCGATAATTCTTCTGGACAGCGCGCGGTGAATGGCGTATAGTCGGCGCAGTTCTTTGACATTGGGAAAGAAAGAAAGCGGAGAGCGCGGAGCGGAAAGGCAGAGGGAAGAAGGGTGTTTTTCTGGGAAGGAGGGTTTCTCAAAAACATGTGTTTCTGCGAAACGAACTGGATTGATTTGGCTCGCAAAACAGCGGCTATCCAACAGAGCCACAATAGGTTATACGATAAGAGCGTGGACTGACGAATCCGGTTCGTTTGGAGTGAAAATGCACCAACTCGGCTTGCGACCTTCTGCCGTGTTCGGTTTATCCCTAAGCGGACGCGACGGAGCGCGTCCCTCCAACAGCGGTGGCAAGCGGGCCGCTTGCCCTACAAATCCTGAACGGGAAACTTTAGCCTACGCACCCTAAAGGGTGCGGCTACATATCGAATGGAGATTGACGACGCTACGAAGCTACCGTCCTAGACTTGACGATGAGGGTGAGGGCTTTTAGGCCGAGTTCGGTCGACAAAAACGGTTTGGCGATGACATCGGTGCCGCCGCTGCGGCAGATTTCGGCGCGGTTCTCGAAACCGCTGGCACTCGTGACAAAGAGAATGGGGGTCTTCTTGTAGTTCGGGAGGGCCCGCAGCTTCGCGCAGAGTTCCGCGCCGGTCATGCCGGGCATTTCGTGGTCGAGCACAATGAGGTCAAATTGCCATTCCTGCGCCACGCTGAGTCCCGCGGAGGGATCCGACAACGCCTGCGCCTTCAGGTTGGCTTTCTCGAGCGCGTGCATCACGGAACGCAGCGCAATCTGCTGGTCATCGACCGTCAATACCCGCGCCGTGGCCAGGTCCACTTCTTGCCCTTCACCCTCGAACAGGGTGCAGAGCAAATCAACGGATTGCGCCATGGTGCGGCGGACGGACTGCGTGACGCTGTCGGGCTTATCCATGAGCTGCTTGAGCAACGCATCGAAGGCGCCTACGACACGCGCGATGGTCAGGAGCCGCGTCACGCTGGCATTCTCCGCCAGCGAATGCATCTGGCGGTAAAGTTCGTACAGCGTCGCAACATCCGTCGGGTTTTTGGCGATGGCTTGCATGGCCTGGCGGATCGGCGACACGGCCGCGCCGCATTCCTTCAAGCAAACCTCACGCAGTTCGGCGCGCAATTCATCATTTCGGGTCAGGGGTGGTTCCACGACGCTCATAAGTCGGCTCCAGTGGTTGTGATTTGTCCACGTTCCGCTTGGGGAAACTTTTCGCGGACGGCTCGGGGTGAAGGGACACGGCGGGCGCGATTTTTGGTCAGGTTGCGGGATGTGTCGCTAGGGTTGTCAGGGACGACACAGATGCCGCAGGTACGTCTATCGCGCGCGCGACCGTGTGGGGTTTCTTCGCTACCGAACCGCCCACGATAGGGGTCTTGAAAATTGAACTGTTCCTGATTATTCATGCTGACCGCAGTGTCCTCTGCATCCCGCGTGCCGGTTCCTCATGGCGGGCGATAACGCGCTGGTTGGGCGGCTTTTGCGAATGCAGATTTGCGTTTGGGCGGGGGAATGAACCAAACTGGCAAGGGGAGATGAACAATTCTGTCAAAGGACGCCATGCACCGCCCTTTCGCAAAGGTCGTTCTTGACGAAGACGCTGCAACCCGGCTAAGGAAGACGGATTACAACTGGCAGAAATCCGCAAGATTGACAAATGCAACCGACTCTACTGGTCATGGCCGCAGGGATGGGCAGCCGTTACGGCGGGCTCAAGCAAATCGATGCCGTCGGCCCCAACGGTGAAGCGATCATCGACTACTCGATCTACGATGCGTTGCGGGCGGGTTTCGGGCGGCTGGTGTTTGTCATTCGCCGCGACATTGAAGCGCCGTTTCGGGAGGCGATTGGCGGAAAGTTCGAAAAACGGATTGCCGTCGATTACGTTTTCCAGGAACTCGACAAGCTTCCGTCCGGATTCACTGTCCCGCCCGGTCGCACGAAACCGTGGGGCACGACGCACGCCATCCTCCTGGCCGAGGAGACCTTGCGCGAACCGTTCGCCGCGATCAATGCGGACGACTTTTATGGACGCGAGTCGTTTCAAGTCATGGCTGATTTTTTGCGGGTGGGCGGACCGGACTACGCGATGGTCGGCTACACACTGCGGAACACCTTGTCCGAACACGGCAGCGTGTCGCGCGGTGTGTGCGAATGCGACGCGGCCGGCCTGCTGCGGGCGGTCGTAGAGTTAACCAAAATCGAGAAGCGGGGTCGCGGCGCGCAGGCGGAAGACCGGGTGCTCAGCGGCGACGAATTGGTCTCGATGAATTTCTGGGGGTTTACGCCCGCGTTGTTCCCGCAACTGCGGGAGCGGTTCAGTGAATTCCTACGCCGCGGCGGGCAGGAGCTGAAGAGTGAGTGTTATATTCCGACGACGGTGAATGAACTGGTGGCGTTGGGCGCGGCCCGTGTAAAGGTCCTGAGCACGCCGGCTTCGTGGTTCGGCATCACGTACAAGGAAGACAAACCGCAGGTCATCGCCAGCATCCTCAAACTCGTGGCCAAAAGCGAGTACCCGCCGAAGCTTTGGGCCTGAGATGGGAAGACGACGTTTGCACTGCAAGTTTCTTGATTTTCCAGCGGGCAATATCTTAGCATCTTCCGCCTAATGAGAACCCCGCTCCTCGCTTCGCTCGTGGGCGCTGTTATCGCGTTGGCGCTCTCCACCGCTTCGGCCCAGGAACGTCCCGGCATCGATCTCGCCCAAGTGCCGACATGGTCGCACGAAGATATGGAATTTTTTCTGCACGGGTCGATGAGCACAGAGGTCGTTCCCGAGCGCGTGCTCAAGGCTTTCATGGCCACCTACCCGGATCTGTTTCATGGAAACGATCTCTCGACCTTTGGACTAATCCCGGATGCTTCGGGCGGATGGCCCATTGGCATCAGCCGTCGCGAAGTGCCGCATCTGGCACATTTATCTTCGATCGGCATCAATTGCGCTGCCTGTCACGTCGGTGAAATCACATTCGGCGCGGCCGCCAATCCCGTGCGGGTGCTCGGCATGACCAGTCATTTCGATGCCGAGGCGTTTTTTGGCGCGGTGGCGGTGGCGACGTGGCGCACGAGTGACGCGGCGAACATGAAACGGTATCTGGCGAATTATCTCGTTGCATCCGACCCACAGGCCGGGACGAAAGCGCAGGATTTACTCGCGACGGAACTGCAGCGGCAGGACGAGAAAATCACGGCCGCCATCGCGGCCGATCCGTTCGGTACGAAAGGGATTACCGCCGGCGCGTTGTACCGGATTTCAGCGGGGGATGTTCGCCTCGATAGCCGACTTCTAGGGCGTGGCCGGGACCTGACGCCGCTCGTGCGCTCGCAATTGCAGCTATTTCACAATATGCGCGCCGCGCTGCATATCCCCGATCAGCCGCCCGACAAGGCGCCGCCGGCTTCTGGGCCGGGTCGGAATGACGCCTTTGGCCTGCTTTCCGCGGTGTTGTTCGGCACGCCGCAGCCGTACGCGCCGGTGAAGTACGGGCTGGTTTGGAACGTCGATCATCGCCACTGGGTGCATTGGGATGGGAACACACAGTCACCCATCGGGCACAACCTGCTCGCATCGCTCGGTCTCGGCGCGCCGCTGATCGGCAAACGCGGAGACCTCAACTTCGCGCACGTCAAACGACAAACGGACCTGGCGGAGGTGATTCGTCCGCCGCGGTATCCGCTCACGATTGATACCGAAGCCGCCCAAGCCGGTGCTCACCACTATCAGGCCCGCTGCGCCTCGTGTCACAACATACCCGATGACGACACTCGGCTTCGCAACGCAGATGACGTTGGGACGGACCCGCGACGGGCGCTGCAGTTCACACCGCATCAAGCTGAATTGTTCGATACATTTTTGGCGGAGTTGCAGGTGGATGGGTACAAGCCGTCGAAGGTGCCCGGTATTCGCAGCACGCAAAAGTATTGGACACCCAGTTTGGCCGGTGTTTGGGCGCGCTCGCCCTACCTGCACGACGGTTCGGTGCGAACGATGAATGAGTTGCTGACATCGCCGAAGGAACGCGCCAAGACTTTCCATCGCGGCTCGCATGCTTACAACTCCACGGAGATGGGTTATGCGGACGAAGGCGCATACCTGTTCGACACAGCCAGTGGAGGAAACGCAAACACGGGGCACAACTACGGCACTGATCTTTCGGACCCGGAGAAACGCGAGCTGATCGAATACCTCAAGACACTGTGAGGTCGGGTTTCAGGGCGGGCTTCAACTCGTTCACGCGCGCGGCGGCCTGCTCCCAATCGGCGGTGGCGCGGGCGAGGTCTTCGGTGACGGTGCTCAGTTCACGATTGATGGCCACGGCGCGGCCCGGCTTGTCGTAGGTCTCGGGCTTTTCCAGTTCGGCGGCCAGTTCCTTCTGCTTTTGTTCCAGCCGGGCGATTTCTTTTTCCAGAGTACCCACGAGCTGTTCCTGTTCGCGACGTTCGCGCGAACGCACATTGCGCGCCTCGGCTTCCGACCGCTTTTGTTCCTTGCCCTTGGCGCGAGTGGAAATCGCCGCCGGCGCGATCGGAGCCGCTGACGCCGCGATCGCCGCGGCGATGGCGGCTGATTTGTCGAGGTAGTATTGGTAATCGCCATGGTAATGCATGAGTTCGCCGTTGTTCACGTGCAAGACGTATTTGGCGAGCTGGCGGATGAAATAGACGTCGTGGCTGATGAAAATCAGCGTGCCTTCGTAGGATTCCAGCGCGCTGATGAGCGCGTCGATGCTCGCCATGTCGAGGTGCGTGGTCGGCTCGTCCATCAAGAGCAGGTTTGGCGGATCGAGCAGCAGCTTGACCAGCGCCAACCGGCTTTTCTCGCCGCCGCTGAGCACGCCGACCGATTTGAAGACGTCGTCGCCGCGAAATAGAAATGAGCCGAGGACGGTGCGGACGGTTTGCTCGGAGATGCGTTGGGGCGTGTCCAGTGCTTCCTGGACGACGGTGTGCTCGGGGTTCAGCATCTCGACGCGGTACTGGGCGTAGTAACCGACCTTTACGTTCAAGCCCAACTCGCGCGTGCCGCCCTGGACGGGGAGCACGCCGGCGAGGAGCTTAAGCAGCGTAGATTTGCCCGCGCCGTTCGGGCCGACCAGCACGATGCGCTGGCCGCGCTCGGCCTCGCAGTTCATGCCGCGATAAACGACGGTGCTGCCGTACGCGTGATGGATATTCTTGAGCGTGATCACCTTCAACCCGCTGCGTTGCGGCTGTGGAAACTTGAATTTAATCTTGCGCGCTTCGTTCACCGGCGCCTCGATCTTGTCCATGCGCTCGATCTGCTTGAGTTTCGCCTGCGCCTGCGACGCCTTGCTGGCCTTCGCGCGGAAACGGTCGGCGAACTCCTGCAAGCGCTGGATGTCGCGCTGCTGGTTCTTGTAGGCCGCCAGCAATTGCTCCGATTGCGCCTCGCGCTGGACGAGATACTCGTCGTAGTTGCCGCGATAGCGGAGCAACTGGCTCTGGCGAATCTCCACGATGCTGCCGACGAGTTGATTCAGGAATTCGCGGTCGTGGGAGATCAGCAACACGCCGCCCGGATAGGTTTTGAGGTATTCCTGGAACCACTGCAACGCTTCGAGGTCGAGATGGTTGGTCGGTTCGTCGAGCAGCAGCAGGTCGGGCTGTTGCACGAGCAACCGCGCGAGGTGCGCGCGCATGACCCAGCCGCCGCTCATCGCTTTCAACTGCCGATCAAAATCGCGTTCGCGGAACGCCAACCCATGCAGGATCGTCTTGGCCGTCGGTTCGAGCTGGTAGCCGCCGAGTTCGTCGAACCGCGCCTGCACTTCGTGGAAATCGTGTGACTCGGTATCGTGACCCGCTTCGAACGCTTTCAGCCGCCGCTGCAATTCCGCGATCTCGGGCGTAATGGCCGTGGCCAGCTCCAGCACCGTCTCCTCCCCCACCGGCGCGGTCTCCTGTGGCAAATGGCCCATCGTCCCGTTGCGTTCGATGGTCACCTCGCCCTCGTCGGGAGTGTCGTGGCCGAGGACGAGCGAGAACAAGGTGGACTTGCCCGCGCCGTTCGGCCCGACCAGCCCGATGCGGTCGCCGCGGTTGACCTGCAGGGACGCGTCCTCGAACAGCACGTGCGCCCCAAAGGCCTTGGTCATTCCCGAAATCGTCATCATATCGAACTGCCAAGCCTACTACTGATTGGGGAGGCGGACAAGGGTATTCAACACGAATGGGACAAAGGACGCGAAGCGTCGCGTGCATGCACTATCAGATTGTTGTTGTTGGAGAGCTTCTCGGGAAGAGCAATTTCGTCATACGTACAAAACTCTGACCGCATTTCCAGGAGTCGGCGTTGGCACAGTGGTATTGACGTGTGGGATTGGGTTGTTGATCGCGGTGGTGCCGCGGTAGCAGAAGTCTGTATTGATTTTGTCTTGCGGAGCGCCAAAAAGCATGTAGAAGTCGTTCAGTTTGGTGCATGCGGGACCGATTGCGAGAGCCGCTGTAAAGTGGTGTCCCCCCATTGAGCAAGTCACAGCTTTTAAGTAGCAGCCGATTGAGTTGAGGCAGTGTCAGGGAATTCCTTGTCCATCTGCGCCAGAGCAAGAAACGCACGAGCGATAATGTCGATTTGCTCCTTGTTAAGTTTCCCCTCGTTATATTTGTCTGTGATGTAGCCACAGAGTCTTTCGTCGGTCAGGCAGTCAGCATTTTTCACCGACCCAAATGGCGTATCAACATACGCAGAAGGAAACGCCAGCACCGCACGAATGAAAATGTCACAGTCGAGTCGGTTGGATTTACAGAGAGTCAGCACTTGTTCCCGACAAGCCATCAACGTCCTGACAAAGTTTCTCGGTTCGTTTTTCGTCGTTGTTTTCCCGTTGAGCAGCAACCCGCCATTACCATCAGGTGTGACCGTTCCCTTCCAGTTTTTCGCATCAATTCCGTAGACCCCCGTTGGCCCTATTACAACGCTGTCGATATTGCCGAACGGCGTGGTGAGGTCGTTAATCAAAACGTAGTCATCTGACAGTCCTTCGAGAACGCCAGCGATGAGAGCTTCGCCAACTGCGCCCTTGCGAAAGGAAATCTTCTCGCGCTCGATAACGTCGATTCTTTTTTCCAGCTTTCGATAGCCAAAGTGAACGAGGCCGAGCGTAAGCAGAAGGAATGGCAGGCTCATAAAAGGTGAAACCCGTATTGTACTGACCGACCTCCCCAATAGGAAACCGGCGAGTATGGCGCAAACAAATCCAGCAATTAAGAGGACAAGAACAACTCGTTGAGCTTTTTTAAGAGTCTGGTCTTCAACGTAGCGGCCTGCTTTGCCTAGGATTTTTGCCATAGTCTGTGTTTGTCACCGATGAGTTCAAGCCTACTCTCTGAAATCATCGAAGAACTTGTGGTCGATGCTATACGTATTTCGACGGACAAGACCTAGGTCGTATTTTTCAAACATCTGCACGAGTTTTTCTCCGTCAACCAACTCGATAGGTGGAACACCATCCCTTCGGGATTCTTTCTTGGCTTCCGACGTAAATGTGCCTGTGGTGATGATGATGCCCTTATCTGTTCTCCCCGACATCGCTCCCCGAAAATCACGTACTTGCGAGGCAGTCACTGCGCCTTCGTATCTCTTGGATTGAAACAGCACATTGAAACTGACCAGCGGATTTATGGCGAGTACCCCGTTTCCGTCAATTCCGCCATCCCCGCTATGACCAGTGACATTGACCTCTTGAAAACCGGCTTCTCTCAAGAGTCTTTGGCAGAGTCGCTCAAAACCAGCAGGTGAAATTGCCTTCAAGGTTTGCAACAATTCCAGCCGGTAGTCCGATTCCTCCAAAACCTGTTCGCTAACATCGTCCTCGAGAACCTCCTGCTTGGGGTGCTCTTTATGCATCGCTGCAACCGCAGCACGTACACTTCTAATGGCAGCGGAATAATCAAATGTCGCAAGGTCGAGTTCTCTACCTTTTTCCGTCAGGGTCCAGACCCCACGGCTTGAGGAATCCATGTATCCCGCACGAAACATATAAAATCTCGCCCACTGAATTTGATTCTCTATGCGAGATTGTCCGTTCTTGTTAACCACTTGCTGTTCGGCTTCGGGGATTTTGAGTCTTGCCAATACCGCATCGACCACTTCCGACGCATTTCCCGAACCCCCCATTTCTTTGAGGGTTTGTAGAACAGGAATGCAGAAACGTGCGAACTCGGCAGCAACTGGTTTTGCCATAGTGAATATCATAATCGCAGATTCTTCACCCCGCTTGCAAGATTCTTGGAAAAGACTACCATCGACGCGGACATGAACTACGGCGAACTCGTTGACTTCATACAAGACCGCATGGCGGCCTCAACCTCTCTTGCTTTCCGATAATATACTGCACTCGCCTTGTCCACGCTGGGATGCTCGCCAATCGCCACTTTGCAGGGAGAATCCGGGCAGTGTCTCTCATCGGTGATGTTGACCATCAGAACCTTTCCATCCAGTGGAGTAGAAATCACCACCCAGTAGTGGTTGCTGCCTTCGGGAACAATTTGGAAGACTGTGCCGGGCTCAGGCATCAGGTTTTTGTGAAAAGCATCTCGGCTACCCTCATCTGGATATGACCCTTCTCGGCTTCCTGTATTTCCTCTGTGCTCTTGCCATTTGTTCGCAGAAGGTGTTCGACAGGCATGTCCTTGGAGCCGCCTCCCACTTCTTCATACTCTGGAAGACCATGAATGTGAGATTTCATTTCTGCAAAGGAAAAGCCCTTGAATTCCTCGAACACAGAGTCAAGAATCTTGATTTCTGCTTTCGATAGATCCCTCACTCCGGGATCTGCCTTGAGAGATATCCTGTTGGCCTCGCAATCAGCATCAGAAATGTACGTCTGCCAATATTCACGGAGCGTGGGGCAGTCTCCTTTTGTCAAATCATAGACTGTGCTCAAAACTGGCCCGTATTGCAGCGAGGCGATACTGTCTCCAGTTATTGGCTCTTCCCATTTGAACATGGATTCTTTGTCGGCCAGGTAGAGCATCTTGATCCAGATGTACATGTCCATATTCCCGCCGTTCCGCTTCAGAAGATGCGCTCCGGCTTGTGTAGCCTTGATCTGGTTGAATTGGAATCTCATTCCACACATAATTTAGCAACTTCCCTGCCGAAATCAACGTGTTTCGCGTTGACTGCCCCCGCTTGTATATCTTATACCGATAATTTTACTGGACACGGGCTGCTGAGGGGGGTAGAATGGGAAGCGACATACACATGAACGCTCAACTTCCAACGCTCAACCCCGAAAAGGATTCGGGGCACGCCGTCCAACTTTCAAGGGGTTGGGGGAGGATACGACTACCCCTCACCCTAACCCTCTCCCCCAAGGGGAGAGGCGGAAGAAAGCTGGCGGCGCGTTGGATCCGTCCACCGCTATTCGGCGCTTCACAGAAGCGCCGCTGCAACAGGCAAGGCAGGGGGGTGGTTGGTTCTCGCTGCGCTCGGTTGGCTCCGCTCAGTCCCCTGAGCTACACCCTTCGGGCGTCGGCACGACGCGACGCCTTCTTGGTGCCACCCCCGCACCTCGAAATGCGAAACGAATACCCCTTTTATCTATCGGAACCGGAATACTTTACGCGGACGAGGTGGCGGATTTGGTCAAGCGAGGAGAGGGTGGCGGGCGAGCAAGCACGGACGGAAATACCCCTCACCTCAATCCTTTGCCGTATACGACAACGGCGTCTTGTCCGACTCGGCTCCCCCCAAGGGGAGAGGCGAGGATTTGACGTCGACAAGGCTACGACGGGACGAGGGGCACATCAAACATGCCTTTTTACCAAACGAACCCACCGTTTTTTCGGGATTTTTTCGATGCAAATGGCTTTGAATACGCTGGTTGCGGCGGCAATCTCCGAGAGAAATCGGTGGGTTCGTTTTGGAAAACGAACCCACCGGGAAGGGGTTTTGAGGGGGTATTTGCGGATTTGAATGCATGTTTTGACCTTCTTTTGGGGGTGTGAACGGCGTGCGGACGCTGACGCGATGGAGCGTGGGCGCCGCCGGGAATTTCAGCGGAGACGGCGAACGACAGAGATGGTTCGACAAGTCCCGCACTCCTGCGGGATCCCGTCGGACGACGGGACTCAGCATGAATATATGAAAGCGCGCCTCCG
>PLZV01000046.1 GCA_003152315.1 Verrucomicrobiota bacterium | reverse complement strand
TCTGAGCGAAGCGAAGAATCTCTGTCTTTTCATGCAGCAGGACTCACCGCTCGACCGTGAAGGTGATGTCCTTCTTCTCGTCCCCGCCGTCGTCCTTGCCATCCTCGCCGTTGCTGTAGACGACGTATCCTTTGGGGAGCTTCTTGTACCGCAACGGTTGGCCATCGAAGGGGTCGAGGGGTAAGTGTATCATTTCCCCCCGCGTTGACAACCAGCGCGGGAGTTCGTAGCCTCGTGGCAACATGATTCGCCGATACAGCCGCGAGGCGATGCGCGAGATTTGGACGGAGGAGAACAAGTTCTCCATCTGGCTCCAGATCGAGATTCTGGCTTGTGAGGCGCGCAAGATTCCGCGCAAAGACCTCGCGACCATCAAGCGCCGCGCGAAATTCAGCGTCGAGCGCATTCGCGAGATCGAGCGTACTACCAACCACGACGTCATCGCGTTCACCACAAATGTCGCCGAACACGTCGGCCCGGCTTCGCGGCATATCCACGAAGGGCTTACGTCATCCGACGTTGTTGACACCGCGTTGGCGGTACAAATGGTGCAGTCGGCGGACATTCTTCTCGACGATGTGAGGAAGTTGCGCGCCGTTGTCGCGAAGAAGGCGAAGAAATACAAATACGTTCCCATGATCGGGCGCACGCACGGCGTTCATGCCGAGCCGATTACCTTCGGCTTGAAGATGGCGCTGATGTACGACGAATTCTGTCGCGCGTTCGAACGGCTCGCGCTGGCCCGCGACATCGTTGCCGTCGGAAAAATCTCCGGCGCCGTCGGCACCTACGCGCACATGAATCCCAAGGTTGAGCAATACGTCTGCCGGAGGCTCGGCCTCCGAGCGGCGGATATTTCCACGCAGATCATCCAGCGCGATCGTCACGCCGAATACATGAGCGCAATTGCGCTCGTCGGCTGTTCCATCGACCGTTGGGCGCTGGAGTTCCGTCATCTACAGCGCACGGAGGTGCTCGAAGCCGAGGAGTTTTTCGCGGAGGGACAGAAGGGCAGCAGCGCCATGCCGCACAAACGCAACCCGATCACCTGCGAGCGGCTTTGCGGTCTCGCCCGCGTGCTGCGCGGCAACGCGCTCGCGGCGATGGAGAACGTCGCCCTCTGGCACGAACGCGACATCTCTCACAGCAGCGTCGAACGCATCATCCTGCCCGATTCAACCACACTCCTCGACTACATGCTCGTGACGCTCACCAACGTGGTGGACAAGTTGTTGGTATATCCCGCGCGCATGAAATCGAATCTCGAATCGAGCAAGGGCCTGATCTATTCGCAAGGGATCCTGCTCGCGCTCACGAAGAAAGGGCTGACGCGTGAGAAAGCCTACGCGCTCGTCCAGCGCAACGCGATGAAGACGGGGACTGGTGCCGGGACATTCAAGGACTCTCTGCTCAAAGACGCGGAAGTTTTGCGGCATCTCACCAAACGCGAGATTGAACACGCGTTCGACTTGGACATCCATTTGCGTCAGGTCGATGCCACCTTTAAGAAAGTTGGGATCGCGTGAAAGCGAAGATCATCGTCATGCCAAAGAAGACCGTGCTGGATCCGCAGGGAAAGACCGTCAAGCACGCGCTCGAGTCGATGAATTTCACCGGCATCAAGGAAGTGCGTATCGGAAAATTCATGGAGATCGAACTCGAGGGCGGCAACAAGGCCGAGCTGCAGAAGAAGATCGACGAAGCCTGCCACAAGCTCTTGAGCAATCCGGTCATCGAAGAGTACACCTTTGAGATCCACGAATAGGTTCGTGTTATGAGATTTGGAGTCATCCAGTTTCCCGGTAGTAATTGTGATCAGGACGCGTATCACGCGTTGGTAGATGTTTTGGGTCAACCCACGCGTTATATCTGGCACAAGGACACAACCCTGGGCGATGTCGACTGCGTCGTCGTCCCCGGCGGGTTCAGTTATGGTGACTACTTGCGCACGGGCGCCATCGCGCGCTTCTCGCCCGCGATGAAGGCGGTAATCGCGCACGCGGAATCTGGCGGACTCGTGATCGGCATCTGCAACGGCTTCCAGATTCTCTGCGAAGCTCACCTGTTGCCGGGCGCGCTGATTCGCAACCGCGGACTCAAGCTCCGCTGCGAATACCTTCATGTGCGCGTCGAAACGACCAACTCGCCGTTCACCAACGCTTGCCGCAAGGGCCAGGTCTTGCGCATCCCAATCGCGCACGGAGAGGGGAACTATTTCGCGGAGCCGTCTGTGATTGAGCAACTCCAACGCGAAGACCGCGTCCTCCTCCGCTACTGCACGAAGGACGGCGCGATCACCGATGACGCCAACCCGAACGGTTCGCTCGATAATATCGCCGGCATCTGCAACGAACGCCGCAACGTCTTCGGCCTGATGCCGCATCCCGAACGCGCCTGCGAGCTCCTGCTCGGCAGCGAAGATGGAAAATTGATTTTTAATTCGATTCTTCAACACACGAAAGCTGGACGCCATGAAGCGGTCCGTGTCAGCTAAAGACTGGCTGCCGCTGGCGAAGGGCACGGGGCGCGTGGCGGAGTTGCCCACGGGCGAGGCGTTTCGCAGCGAGTGGATCGATTTCGAACACGGGATCCGCGTCGGCAATATCGAACCGCACGAGCGCATCACGCAGATCCTGAAGTTCTATCTCGAACAACGTTACCATACCTCCTTCGTCACGGACCGCTGGGGACGTGGCGTGTACTGGCAATGGATCTGTTGGCTGCCGCGCGCCAATCGCGAGGCCAAGCCGATCTCGCACGACGTGAATTTCGGTTGCGCCAAGCTCTTCATCTCGGCTGACACGGATACAAAAATCTTCAAGAGCGGACTGCAAATCGAGCGCGGCTACACGCAGGAACCCGAGCCGTATCCCGGCTGCCTGTTGAAACCCGATTGGGACTGGCATCGGCTCATCAAACAGTGTGCCGCCGGCACTAAACTCGACGATGAACTGCGCCGGTTGTTGAAGCGGGAGGGTTTTGTGGCTGAAGTTGGCAACTTTGAAGCGAACGCCGTTTTCAATGCCAAGAACTTCAAGTCTGCCCGCCAAATTCGCGACGCGGCAAAGAAATATCCGAAGCGGCAGGAGTGGGCGGGCTTCCAACTCTACTACCCCATGCCCGAGCGCGAAGTCCGCGCCAGCACCGGCTACGAATTGGTCAAAGCCATCTGCGGCGTGTTTACCGAGGTGACACCGGTAATGAATTGCTGTATGCAGGTTCCACTCACAACAGAAGATTGATTATGACGGAATGGTTTGAGGACGAGTCGTTCTGGCGGGAGCTGTACCCGTACATGTTCGACGACAATCGCTTTGCGCAGGCTGACGAACAGGTCCGCAAGGTTCTCAAATTGACCGGCATCCGCCGCGGAGCAGTGCTAGATCTTTGCTGCGGCCCGGGGCGGCATTCCGTGGCCCTGGCGAAGCGCGGGTTTAAGGTCACCGCCGTGGATCGCACGCGGTTCTTGCTGAACAAGGCCCGGCGCCACGCCAAATCGTCTCGGGCCCGGGTGGAATTCGTCCGCGCCGACATGCGTGATTTCGTGCGGCCCGGCGCCTACCGGCTCGCGCTAAATCTGTGGACGTCCTTCGGTTATTTCGACAACAAAAACGACGACCGCCGTGCCCTGGGCAATATTTTCGAAAGCCTCAAGCCCGGCGGCGTGTGTGTCATCGATGTATTTGGCAAGGAACGTCTCGCCAAAATCATGCATCCCGCGACCGTGACGCGGTGTCCCAACGGCGCGTTGCTGGTCCAGATGCACGAGATCTTTGACGACTGGACGCGCATTCGCAATGAATGGATCCTCATCAAGGGCAACCGGGCAAAGCGGTTCAAGTTCCATCACACCATGTATTCCGGTCAGGAACTCAGCGATCGGCTCCAACAAGCCGGGTTCTCCCAGGTGAAGTTGTACGGGGACTTCGATGGCCAACCGTATGGCCCTGATGCGCCACGTCTTGTCGCCGTTGCGCGCAAGGTTTAGCCCGCGAGGATACGTTCGATTTCCTGCAGTTCTTTGTCGGAGAACTTCAGATTGGCCAGCGCAGCGACATTTTCGTCGATCTGGCTGACGCGACTGGCGCCGATCAACGCGCTGGTTACGGCTTCATCCCGCAGTACCCACGCCAACGCCATCTGCGCCATGCTTTGACCGCGACGCTGGGCGAGCGCATTCAATTGCTTCACCTTTGCGACCGCCTCCGGGGTGACGTGTTCCGGACGAAGGAAGCCATCCGCGCTGGCCGCGCGCGAGTTTGCCGGGATACCGGCCAGGTATTTATCGGTCAACAACCCCTGCGAGAGGGGACAGAACGCGATCACACCGAGCCCCAGTTTCCGCGTGTGCGGCAGCAGGTCGGATTCGATCCAGCGGTTGAGCATGGAATAGGAAGGCTGGTGAATGATTAGCGGCGTGCGCAATTCCTGTGCGACCTTCATGGCCGCTTCGGTCATAGCTCCATTGTAACTGCTGATGCCAACGTACAGGGCTTTGCCCTGTCGAACGACGCTATCGAGCGCGCCGATGGTTTCCTCCAGCGGCGTGTCGGGATCGGGCCGGTGCGAGTAAAAAATGTCCACGTAATCCAAGCCGAGTCGTTGGAGCGATTGGTCGAGACTGGCCAACAGATATTTGCGGGAACCCCACTCGCCATAAGGACCGGGCCACATCCCGTACCCGGCTTTTGATGAGATGATGAGTTCGTCCCGATAGCCCTTGAAATCCTCCGCCAGGACCTGCCCGGCGAACGACTCGGCGCTACCCGGTGGCGGCCCATAATTGTTGGCGAAATCGAAGTGCGTGATGCCGAGGTCGAACGCGCGATGCAACATGCGGCGTGCCTCGGCGTGGTCGGCGCGACCGCCGAAGTTGTGCCAGCAGCCGAGCGACAGGGCCGGCAACTTCAGCCCGCTGCGGCCGCAACGCCGATACGGCATGGTTTCGTAGCGATTTTCGGAAAAGTTCATAGAGTTTGGTTCCGTGACAACTGTGTGACATTGTGAGGGTACTGTCGAGCCGGTTATTGGTTTTCTGCAAGGCATGTATTAAACTTTGCGCGTTGCTGATGAAAGCTGACATCGAGATCACATCGGAGATTATCGCGAAGCATGGGGTCACGCCGGAGGAGTATGGATCCATCGAGAAGATCCTGGGCCGCGCCCCGAACATCACGGAACTCGGCATCTTTTCCGTGATGTGGAGCGAGCACTGCAGCTACAAGAACTCGCGACCCGAACTGAAGAAATTTCCGCGCGAAGCGCCATTCATTCTTGTGAAGGCAGGCGAAGAGAACGCCGGGATCGTGGATATCGGCGACAGCTGGGCGATCGCGTTCAAGATCGAGTCCCATAACCACCCGAGCGCCGTGGAGCCGTTTCAAGGCGCGGCGACAGGAGTGGGCGGGATTATCCGCGATATTTTCACGATGGGCGCACGCCCGATTCTCAATATGAACTCGCTGCGGTTTGGTCCTATCGAGGGCGACTCGGTGGAGGCGGCGCAGAACCGCCGGCTGTTTGCGGGAGTTGTGGCCGGGATTGCCCATTACGGCAACTGCATCGGGGTCCCGACGGTGGGTGGCGAAGTGTATTTCGACGAATCGTACGATGGCAACCCGCTCGTCAACGCCCTCTCGCTGGGCGTGTTGCGCCACGACCAGATCAAGCGCGGCAAAGCCGCGGGGGTCGGCAACCCCGTTATCTATGTGGGCAGCGCGACGGGCCGCGATGGGCTGGCCGGCGCCGCGTTTGCGTCGCGAGAACTCACGGAGGAATCGCAGCAAGACCGACCCGCGGTGCAGGTGGGCGATCCGTTCATGGAAAAACTACTGCTGGAAGCCTGCCTCGAAGTGATGCGCACCAACGGACTCGTCGTGGGCATTCAGGACATGGGCGCGGCGGGGCTGACGTGCTCGACCTGCGAAACCGCGAGCCGTGGCGGCACGGGCAATGAGATTGACCTGAACCTCGTGCCGAAACGCGAGACGGGCATGACGCCGTACGAGATCCTGCTCAGCGAATCACAGGAACGGATGTTGCTCATCGCGCAGAAGGGCCGCGAGAAGGAAGTCGAGGCGATCTTTGAGAAGTGGGACCTGCACGGTGTCACAATTGGTCGCGTGACGGACGACGGCATGATGCGCGTGAAATTCGGCAGCGTTGTCGCAGCGGAGATTCCCGCCAGGCAACTTGCCGAAGACGCGCCGATTTACCATCGCGAAGCAAAACAACCGGATTGGGAAATCCAAAACGCGAATTTCGAAATCCGGAACGTCATTGAACCACGCGATTGCGGGGAAGTCCTGCTAAAGCTACTCGGCTCGCCGACGATTGCCTCCAAGAACTGGGTGTATCGACAGTACGATCACATGGTTCAGGATGGGACGATCGTGGCGCCCGGCAGCGACGCGGCAGTGGTTCGCATCAACCTTTCACGGCCCGACCTCGGCGCACCCGGTGCGACGGGCGAGAAGTTCATCGCATTCACAACCGATTGCAATTCGACCTACTGCTATCTCGATCCGTTTGAGGGCGGCAAGATTGCCGTGGCGGAAGCCGTGCGCAACCTGGTCTGTAGCGGAGCACGGCCATTGGCCATCACCGACAACCTCAACTTCGGCAACCCGATGAAACCGGAAGTGTTCTGGCAGTTTCGCCGTTGCGTGGAAGGCATTTGCGAAGCGTGCCAGGCATTCGATACGCCGGTCACCGGTGGCAACGTCAGCTTCTACAACGAATCGCCCGCGGGCGCGATTGACCCGACGCCGACGATCGGCATGCTGGGATTGATCGACGACCCGAAACACATCACAACCCAATGGTTCAAGGACGAGGGCGACGTAGTTCTGCTGTTGGGCGAAATCGGGGATGAACTTGGCGGCAGCGAATACCTGAAACGGATTCACAGACTTAAAACCGGCAAATCGCCGCGGATGGATTTGGCGTTGGCAAAACAGATTTCGGATTTCACCTTGGGGAGCATTCGCAAAGGTTGGGTTAAGAGCGCGCACGACTGCAGTGAGGGCGGCCTGGCCGTGGCACTCGCGGAATGCTGCATGAGCAACGGCGATGCAATGATCGGCGCGAGTGTGGACTCGTCGAAGTTTCCAGGACGATTGGACGCTGTGCTGTTTGGCGAAACGCAATCGCGGATCGTGCTCAGTTGCCCGGCAAAGCACGCGGAGGAAATCCTGCGTTCGGGCTTACCGGTGACCCGTCTCGGAGTTACGGGTGGCAAGGCGCTGAATATTAAAACGTCCCGTGGCGAGTTGTCGTGGGACCTGGTCCATATGCGGGATGTTTGGTGGAACGCCATCGGGCGCCTGATGGACGCCTGAGTGATGTGGGTTATTTCGGCTTCCCCAACAATTTCTGGAGATAGTCGGGCTGCTTATGTGGTTCGGCCGCGGGTTTGTTGGTCGTGCTGGAGATTTTATTCTGGATCGCCGCAATGGTGTTCTTGAGGGACTGTTGCTGATCGGGTGTCAACCTGGCCTTGTGCGACAGGACCTGCAGGTCGCTGAGTGCTTCAGGGTAGTTGTTGGATTTGACAGACGCCACCGTGTTATCGACCAGGGTCTGCATGGCTGGTTCGGCCGACTTGAAACTGCTCCGCAACTCGGAAGTGCTCACCGCGCCCTTGTGACCGCAGCCGGTGATGGCCAATGATGCGCCCAACGCCACAACCAGCATCCACACAAACCTTTTCATAGCTTTGCTCATCCCGTCTTTGCACAGGATAGGCAGCGCGAGCAGAACGGTCAAACTCAATTGCCGGGCAATCCATGCCGCTGCGGCCCGCGTAGTATCTATTGAACAACGGGACTGACGATGCCGTCGGAAACAAGGATGAGACGCATGAACCGAAACTGGAACGTCTTCCGTGGCCGCCTCGAAGAAGCGGAACGACCACTGCCCCATCCGCGTCGACAGTGTTCGGTGCCCGTTGTGTTCACGGTCTCCCTTTCGTGGCCCGTGAAGGTCACGATCGGGAGGCCGGGGCGCCAACGCCGAAGCAGGTTCATTCATGTATTTCGCACGACACCCATACACAGAATCTCCGCCTGCGCCAACGCACGGGGATGATCTGTTCCCTCCGCGGACAACCTCGTTCGACCGGGTGCTTCCTCAAGCGCAATGGCGACGATCGGTTTCGTTTGGTCGATCACGAGGCTGCGACGCCTTGCAGCAGGTTGGCCGAAACCGAGTTCACGGGCATCTGACGGTTGCCACTCGCCCTCATAACAGGTCACGTGTTTCCGCCGGCGCGTCCGAAACTTTTTCACTCGCAAGCTTTTCGCGCGATTGTTACATTGCCGCTATGTCCGATGGCCAAAGCGGCGGGAATGTCTCTTCGACGGAGATCCGGGATGATGGTGCGTTGCTGCGCGCCGTGGCCACTCGCGACAAAGACGCGTTTCAGCAGCTCTATGCGCGCCATAGTCCGCTGCTCTTCTCCCTCGCGGTGAAGATTCTCAGTGATCGGACCGAGGCCGAAGGCGTTTTGCAGGAAACGTTTGTCCAGGTTTGGAAAACCGCCGTCTCGTTTGATGACCAGCGCGGCAAACCGCTCGGCTGGTTTATCATGCTTACGCGGAGCCGCGCCATCGACCGTCTCCGGTCACGCAAGACGCGCGCTCGTCTCGCCGAATCGGTTGGGAAAGAAGAAACGCAAATCACGACGTCCACGACGCCCGCCGCCGACGCAGTCGCCTCCGAGGCGCAACGGACCGTGCGAGATGCCCTGGGCAAACTGCCTGACGACCAGCGGGTGCCCATCGAGATGGCTTACTTCGGCGGGTTGACCCAATTTGAAATTGCCCAAAAAATCAGCCAACCACTCGGCACCGTGAAAACCAGGATTCGCACTGGCATGATCCGTCTCCGCGAGCAACTCGGCAGCGTCACCGCTGGGAAAGAGGGGCGAACGGCATGACGCACGAGACATTTCGCGAGATGCTTCCGCTCTACGTGATTGGCGCGCTCGATGGCGACGAACTGTATCATTTCGAGCGTTACATCGCGGAGAACCGTGAACTCTGCCGGATCGAGATTGCGGAGTACCAGGCGATTGCCGACCAAATGGCGCTGGCCGCTCCGTTCGCACAGCCATCACCGATGGTGTACGGCCGCATCTTGACGGCGATAGAAGAAAAGAAATATCCAGCAGAAGCGCCCGCACCGGCTCCCGTGGTGGCGCCGACGCGTGTGCCTGTGCGCGTCCCTGTGGCCGCGCCTGCGTTCGCGCCTGCACCAGTGTCTGCGCCCGTGTCTGTGCCAGTTGCCGAACGCCGCGAGCGCAAAGGTCTCAACCTCGGCCTGCTCATCCTCCGCGGCATTCCCTGGGCGGCCGCCGCCGTGCTGGCATTTATGTTGATCAGCGCGAACGGCCAACTTCGAGAGATGACGCGTTTGCGGCGGGCGCTGACGGATGACTACAACAAGCTTCTCGCCAAGAATGACGAGCAGCATGGCGGCATCACCAATCTTGCCGCCCGCCTCGATGCCCAGACCAGGGAGTCCTCCGCCCAGGCGCAGCAGTTTCAGGAACAAGTCGACAAGCTTCGCGTCGAGAACGCCGAGCAGCAGCAGAGCCTTAAAACCTTGCGCGCGGCCCACACGGAACTCAACGCTGAAAAGGTCCAGTTGCAACGCGCCGCGGACCGGATGCGCGAACAACTCGAGCAGCAGATTCTGCAGACCGCCTCACTCTTAAAGAAGGCCAACGAACAAACCGCCTCACTCGAGGTCTTGACGGATCCGGCGATTCGTATTGCGCCGCTGACCGACCCGAAGGGGGAGACGAAAGCGACCGCCAAGGTTTACTGGCAGAGCGAGAAAAAGACGGGGCTCATGGTTGTGTCCAGTCTCACACCTGTCGTGGAGGGTCAAGGGAAGTGCCTCGAAATTTGGGCAATCTGCGGCAGCGAACCGCCTGTTCCGGCGGGCATCGGCTGGACGGACGAGTCTGGGAGTGGCAATTTACGGGTCAAGCTGGCCAAGGATATCGCGTGTATCGATAAGTTTGCCGTCACGGTCGAAAACACTGGCGGCGTGTCAACTCCCGAGGGCTCGATCATCCTTATCGGCCAATGAATTCGTTGTTTCCAGCCGATTGATCTCCTTCGACAACTGACTGACAGGCAGTTGTTTACACAAGCGAGTTGAAGTCCTTTGGGGCCATAAACATGTCGCCGCACGGTTGTAGTTTTTCTGGCATAGACCCTGCACTATCTAGCCCTGGTTGCCGTGTGAATTTATAGTCGATTAAGGAAATAACCATATGGGCATCTTCACCGCAGCAGTCTCGTTATTAACCAATGGCGGCGTGGGCCAACGGGAAAAACGGCCTCGCGACGCCGCTTCCAGTGACGAGAACGAAGGGAAAGGCACGGTCCTGGTCATCGATGACGACCCGACTTTCCTGGATGCGGTCCGGCTTGTTTTGCGCGAAGCGGGATACAACGTGCTAACTTCCAGCACCGGCCCGAAGGGCCTCGACATGGTGCGGTATGCCCCCAAAGATGTCCGCCTTGTGCTGCTCGACTACAATATGCCACGATTCAACGGCGCCGAGACCCTCGAGTTCCTGCGCAAGCTGAACCCTGGACTGAAAGTTGTGGCCGTGTCCGGGTTCCGCGTGGCCGAGCTTCCGGAAAGCTTCCACCACGGCGTCGAGAGATTCGTCTCCAAGCCCTTCAACAATGAAGAACTGCTGAAGACCGTGGAGGAAGTTATCGAAGGCACTTCCGCCGGCAAAGCCCCGGTTTCCGCCTCCAAGTAGTCCATCTTCACGCGCCGACGAGAGATGCGTTTTCGTCAACCCGGATAATTCCACTCCGCACGGGGTTGCCCCTTGCTATTTGTCTCCTGTTCGACTAAACGTTTTCCCGAGGTGGAACTTTCGACGGCTTGCGTTCGTCGAGACGAGTTAACCCAGGAATGAACCCAGAAGAAAGCATGCGGCCCCGTCATTATTGCGGGCTGTTTGGGATTTACGGGCACCCGAATGCGGCGGAGCTGACGTATTACGGGTTGTACGCGCTGCAGCATCGCGGCCAGGAGAGCGCAGGGATCACGGCCTCCGACGGCATCGACTTGCGGACCTACAAGGGCATGGGGCTCGTCGGCCAGGTCTTCGACAAGAACATCCTGCGTTCGTTGCCCGGCCCTCTTGCCATCGGTCACGTCCGCTACTCCACCACCGGCAGTTCCAACATCAAGAACGCCCAGCCGCTGGTCGTCGATTGCGCGCGCGGGCAGATCGCCATCGGTCACAACGGCAATCTCACCAACGCCTCGCGCCTGCGCGCCGAACTCGAAGAGCAGGGCTCGATTTTCCAGACAACCGTCGATAGTGAAATCATCCTGCACCTGCTCGCGCAGCCGTCCAAGGACGACCGGGCGCATTCGCTTGAAGCGGTCATGCGCAAGATCCAGGGCGCGTATTCGCTCGTCATCATGGGTGAGGATGAACTCATCGGCGTCCGCGATCCGTTTGGATTCCGTCCGCTGGTGCTGGGCAAACTGGCCGCGCCGAAGGAAGACGGCAGCGAAGGCGGCGTCGCCTACGTGCTGGCCAGCGAAACGTGCGCGCTCGACCTCATTCACGCTGATTACGTGCGCGACCTGGCCCCCGGCGAAATCGTGGTCATCGACAAGCACGGCGTGCGCTCGGTCAATCCCTGGGCCGGCACGCAGCAACCGCACGCGTTCTGCATTTTCGAGTACGTCTACTTCGCGCGACCCGACAGCGACATCTTCAACAAGAACGTCGCGCAGGTCCGGATCAATCTGGGCCGCCAGTTGGCCCGCGAGCATCCCATCGAGGCGGACCTCGTGATTCCCGTGCCCGACAGCGGGAATTGGGCGGCGATGGGGTTCGCGGAAGAAAGCGGGATCGATTTTGGTAACGCGTTCGTCCGCAATCACTACGTGGGACGGACCTTCCTGCAGCCGACCCAGCTCATCCGCGATTTCGGCGTGCGGGTGAAACTCAACCTCATCGAGGAAATGGTCGTGGGCAAGCGTGTCGTGGTAGTGGACGATTCGATTGTGCGCGGCACGACCGCGCGCGCGCGGGTGGTTACGCTACGCGAAGCCGGCGCGAAGGAAGTCCATATGCGCGTCAGTTGCCCGCCGCACAAATGGCCCTGCGCCTACGGCATCGATTTCCCGACGCGCAAGGAGTTGATGGCCGCGAACAATTCGCAGGAACAGATCCGCGAATTTCTCGGCGCCGACTCTCTCGGCTACCTCTCGCTCGACGGCATGATCGCGTCTACCGGGTTGCCCGCAAACGAATTCTGTGCCGCCTGCTACACCGGCCAATATCCCTCACCCGTCGAATCCGAAATGGACAAGTTCGTCATGGAACAACGCCGCACCAAATACCGCCGCCCCGTCTCCGATCTGGTGCATGACGATACGCAGCGACCGTTGTTATGAAGAAGTCATGACCTTCTCCTTCGGTGAATCAGAACGTGAACGCATCGAGGTTGATGTGCTTCGCTACGAACGGAAGCCGGCTGGCGAGTACCACGACGACAACTGGTTAACCGTGCGCATATCAGTTCAGGCTGGCGGGTTTCGTGGCAGTTTCGATGCAGCAATTGTCACAGACGAATTAGTCACGTTTATGAATCAAGTGCGTCCGCTCTTTGAAACGCTACATGGTTCGGCGGAGTTCACGACAACAGAAGATCAAGTACATATGCGACTCGTCGGTGATGGCAAGGGACATATTGAACTTGATGGCGAGGTCATGGACGAACCGGGTACTGGCAATCAACTCAACTTTATTTTGCGCTTCGATCAGTCACAACTCGGAAGGTCGATGCATGAGCTTGAAAAAGTCATCGCTGGGTTTCCCGTTCGCAAGCCATGAATCAACAAGGCACAACAAAAGATGCTTACACCCACTCGGGCGTAAACATCCATCTCGCGGACACGCTGAAGGGTGGGCTCAAGCAGAAAGTCCGCAAGACCCTGCGCCCTGAAGTCCTCGGTTCCATTGGCGGGTTTGGCGGGCTGTTTGCGCTCGACCTGAAGAAACACAAACGGCCGGTGCTGGTGAGCAGTATGGACGGCGTTGGGACGAAGCTGAAGATTGC
This sequence comes from Verrucomicrobiota bacterium, assembly GCA_003152315.1. Taxonomy (GTDB): domain Bacteria; phylum Verrucomicrobiota; class Verrucomicrobiia; order Palsa-1439; family Palsa-1439; genus Palsa-1439. The sequence continues at coordinate 19,897 of PLZV01000046.1, read as the reverse complement.
TGTCGCGCTGAACAAACACGACACGGTCGGGCAGGACCTTGTTAATCATTGCGTCAACGACATCGCCGCGGTCGGCGCAGAACCCTTGTTTTTCCTGGATTACATCGGCATGGGCGAATTGTCGCCGCGCGTGTTCAACCAGATTATCGATGGCCTGGTCAAGGCGTGTGTGGAAGCGGGTTGCGCGTTGATCGGCGGCGAGACGGCGCAGATGCCTGGTATGTATGCGGCAGGTGATTACGATTTGGTCAGCACGATTGTCGGCGTGGTGGAACGCGACCAGATCATCGACGGCTCGCGTATCCGTCCGGGGGACGCGATCCTCGGCCTGGCCAGCACAGGGCTGCACACGAATGGCTATTCCCTGGCCCGGCAGATTCTTTTCGCGCAGATGCGGGGGCGGTTGGATGATTACCACAGCGGTCTTGGTTGTACGTTCGGCGAAGAACTGCTCAAGGTCCACCGCAACTACTGGCCCATCATCAAGAAAGCGCGAAAATCATTGCATGGGGTGGCGCACATCACCGGTGGCGGGTTTTATGACAACATTCCGCGGGTACTGCCGAGGAATTGTGGGGCAGTCATTCGCAGCGGTTCGTGGGATGTGCTGCCGATTTTCAAACTGCTCCAAGAAGGCGGCGGGGTGACCGGTGAGGAGATGCATCGCGTGTTTAACATGGGCATCGGCATGGTGTGCATCGTCGATCCGAAATCGGTGGCGGCACTCCAGAAGGTCGCTTCACGCGCGGGTGTGAAATCTTATCTCATCGGTGAAGTTCGTAAGGGCAAGCCGGTGGTTGTAATCACCTGACAGCCACTTTCTTTTCTGACATTCTGGACGAAGTTACGATATGAGGCTCGGCGCCAAATCTCTGTTAAGGCTGCTGGTCATCGGTGTCAGCGTATTCCTCGTGGTCAAATTCGTTGCCGTGCCACGCATTGTGTATGGCGACAGCATGTCGCCGACGCTGAAGTCATGGGAACTATGCGTCATGCAGCGCGTGTGGCATTACGAACCGCGCCGTGGCGACATTGTGGAGTTTCGCACGGCGGACGACCCGCCATTGTACTTTGTGAAACGCGTAATCGCATTGCCCGGCGAGACCGTGTCCATGGACCATGGTGTATTCAAGATCAACGGTGCGCCGTTATCCGAGCCGTACACCACGATCAACCCCGATTGGCAGATGGAACCGATACCACTCCCTGCGGGAAGAATTTTTGTCGTGGGTGACAACCGCGACTTTGATCTTGAGGACTACGTGAAGGGGCCTGTCGCCACCCGATTGGTACGATCGCGAATGGCCTGGCATTGGAGGTGGAACCGATGAAATGGCTACTACGAATCGCCATGGTCGGAATCGCTGCGTTCGTGCTTTGGCAGGTTTGGCAACGGGTGTTTGTGACCGATGAGGCGAGGGTCAAGAAACAGATCGGTGTCATGGAGAATGCAGTGGAAAAGGGCAAACTGCTGCAACTGGCGGATGCGGTAGCCGCCGACTACAGCGATGACTGGGGAATGGACAAGTCCATGCTGCTGGGCGGGGTCAGCTCGTTTCGCGCCCAATACGACGCAATCTTTATTCACCTCAGCGACCTGACCGTCACCATCGATCCCGACCACCAGAAAGCGCGGGCAGTGTTTATCGCGAAAGTTCTCGCCAAGGCCAAGGGCAGCCTTTCCGAGAGTGAAATTCGCTCGGAACGTTTTCGCCTGTATTTCCGTAAAAATGATTCCACCTGGAAGCTCATCCGGGTCGAATCGCCCGAGTTGAAATTCGATTGAAGGTCGACCCGCCATCCGTTACCCTTAGCAGGTTATGGGCAGAATCCAACGGGCGCTAATCAGCGTTTCGGACAAGACGGGGCTGGTTGATTTTGCGAAGGAATTGCAGGCGTTTGGGGTCGAGATAATTTCGACGGGCGGGACGGCTCGCACCCTCAAGGACGCCGGCATTCCGGTCGTCGAAATCAGCGAGTTCACCGGCTTTCCCGAGATGCTCGATGGCCGCGTGAAGACGCTGCATCCGAAAGTGCACGGCGGTCTGCTTTATATTCGCGGCAACGCCGAGCATGAAGCGCAAGCGGCCAAACAGGGCATCAAACCCATCGATCTCGTAGTGGTAAACCTTTATCCGTTCGAAGAAACGGTCGCCAAGCCGAATGTTTCGCTGTCGGACGCTATCGAAAACATCGACATCGGCGGACCGAGCATGTTGCGCAGCGCGGCGAAGAACCACGCCAGCGTCACGGTGGTCGTCGATCCCGCCGATTACCCCGCGCTACTCAAGGACCTCAAGGAACACGGCGGCAACACCTGCGAGATGTTCCGCTGGAAGCTGGCGGTGAAGGCTTTCGAGACGACGGCGCGTTATGATGGGGCCATTGCCCAATACCTGCACGCCGCGCGCATGCGGGCGAAGGGGGGAACAGGAAAGGAGAGGAATGAACTACCTGAGATCCTGCCTCTGTCGCTGAAAAAGGCGCAGGACTTGCGTTACGGCGAGAACCCGCACCAGCAGGCGGCGTTGTACGGTAATTTCTTTGGGCACTTCCAGCAACTCCACGGCAAGGAGCTTTCCTACAATAATATTCTCGATCTTACCGCCGCCGCCGAGTTGGTGGCCGAATTTGAAGAGCCCACGGTGGCGATTATCAAGCATACCAATCCGTGCGGCGTGGGCAGCGCGACGACCTTGCTCGAGGCGTGGAACCTGGCGTATGCGACCGACAAACAGGCGCCTTTCGGCGGTGTGGTTGCGGTGAACCGTCCACTCGACGCAGCCATCGCGTCGGCCATCGCAGAGATTTTTAGCGAGGTGATTGTGGCGCCGGAGTTTGAACCCGGGGCCCTCGCCATCCTCCAGAAGAAAAAGAATTTGCGATTCCTCAAGAACCTGCGGCCGGCTGGTGCGGGCCTGGCGTTCCGTTCGGTCACGGGTGGATTGCTCGCCCAGGAGCGCGATACGCGACTGGTCTCGGCAGCGGACATGAAGGTCGTGACCCTGCGGCATCCGACGCACGAGGAGCGGCATGCGATCTTGTTCGCCTGGCGGGTGGTCAAACATGTAAAGTCCAACGCCATCGTTTTTGCGCGATTCGACGCCCGTGGGAGTCGAACGTTGGGCGTGGGCGCGGGTCAAATGAGTCGCGTGGATTCCTCGAAGATTGCGGTCTGGAAAGCCGGAGAAGCCGGGCTTGATCTCAAGGGCAGCGTGGTTGCCAGCGACGCCTTTTTCCCGTTCCCCGACGGTGTGATCGCGGCGGTCGAAGCCGGGGCGACCGCGGTCATCCAGCCGGGTGGCAGCGTCCGCGACGCCGAGGTGATTGCGGCGGCGGATGAACGTAATGTGGCGATGGTCTTCACTGGAATCCGGCATTTCCGGCACTAGGACGATACAAGGAACGATGATGAACCGAGCACCGATGCGGGCAAGAATTTTGGTGGTGGATGACGAAGCGCCGATTCGCGAATACGAAAGCGGTTTGCTGGCGGAGTTGGGGCACGAGGTGCTTACGGCCAGTGATGGCGTCGAAGCCGTGCGAATAGCGCGGGAGCAACAACCGGATTTATTGCTCTTGGACATCATGATGCCCGAAATGTCCGGCATCGAGGTGTGCCAGCAATTGCGCGCGGATCCGCGCACGCGCCACATTCGCATTATCGTCGTGTCGGGATTGGACTCGAAACGGGCCCTGGAAGAGAGTATTATCGCAGGGGCTGACGATTTTCTTGCGAAACCGATCCATGCGCTGGAGTTGATGGTACGGGTGCGCTCGATCCTGCGGGTGCGCCACATTGCCGACGAAGAAAAGCGGCTCGAAGCGTACGTCAAGAACCTGCAGGCGATGCGCCGCCTGGAGCAGCCCGTAAACCAGGAACCAGCGAACCGACGATGAATTGTGCTTGTGGTGACAAATGACGCCCTCGGCGACGATTAGCATTTGGCAAGGCGCCAACCGAGTGATCGACGACGCAACAGACAGGACCATGTGGCAGCGGATGCTTCACCAGTGTGGAGATGGACTGTTTTTGTACGCACGCCAGTTGTGCCACAACGACGCCGATGCCGCCGACGTGGTGCAGGAAGCGTTTCTCCGCGTCTGGCGCAAACACTCGAACAACGGCGTTACCGAACCGGATCTGCCGGCGCTTTGTTATTCCGCCGTACGCTTTACGGTGCTCGACCGTCAGCGACAAGCGGCCCGACGCTGGCGGCGTGAGGTCGCAGCCGGGGAGTCCCTCTACGAGCAGCCGCCGTTGTTTGAATCATCCCTGGAGAAGGCCGAAGAGCACGCCAAACTGGAGATGGCGGTCCGTGAACTTCCGATTGAGCAACGGGAGGTCCTCACGCTGAAGATTTGGGGCGAACTGACATTTCAACAGATTGCCACGGTGACCGACGAATCGCCCAACACGGTCGCCTCCCGCTACCGGTTGGCACTCGCCGCGTTACGGCAACACCTCGAGAAGGCAGGCAAACCATGAGTACACCATTCGACACGTTGGAAGATCAACTTAACGCACTTCGTCCGGCGCGTCTGCCGGCGACGGCGCGGCGATCCATCTTGCACGAAATGCAACGACCGGTAACCGGACACGGGTGGGCGTTCTGGCAGTTCGGTCACCGCATCGGTTTTCAGGTCGCGCTGGCCGGCGCCCTGTCACTGACGTTGCTGGTGGGGTGGCAGTGGCTGTCCCGGTCACTTCGACCGGTATCCCACGCCAATCCGGCGAAGATTGTGGCCAGTAACGGGCTGTTGCCATCGCTGGCTCTTTGGGAGACCAAACTTGCGGCGGCTTGCCCCATGGGCGAGAACACCGTTGCCGTGCTGCGTTCACCATCGATACTGACGAATATTCAAATTCGCCGTTAAGGCGACACCTGCAATACTGACGAGCAACAATTATGGGCAAGAAAAACCGTAAGCCGACAACACCAACGACCACCCCAGCCGCTCCGGTCAAGGCCGCGCCGGCGCCCGCAGCCCCGCCGGAACCGCCACAAAGTTATCACGCTTTCTTCACGCCCGAGGACTGGATCGCGGCGGTGGTCACGTTCCTGATTTCCGGGTTTGCGTTTCTTTACTTTATGTCGCCCGAGGTGACGCTGGAGGATTCCGGCGAACTGGTGACGGGCGCGTTCAACTTCGGCGTGCCGCATCCGCCGGGGTATCCGCTGTGGGCCTTCCTGGGATGGGTGTGGCGCCATTTTGTGCCGTTCGGCAATCCGGCGTATCGGATTTGCCTGATGTCGGTGCTGACCGGCGCGTTGGTGGTCGGCGTGCTGACGTTATTGATGACGCGTTCGATCATGATGTTGCTGCGCTCGGTGACCTGGGCGAAGGACCTGGAAGATTCCATGAAGCACTGGATGGCGCTGACGATCGGGTCAGCGGTGGCGCTGCTCTTCGGATTCAACCGTGGCGTATGGTTGTGGGCCTGCGTGCCCGAGATGCGGGTCTTGAATGTGTTCATGTTCATCATCACCGCGTGCACGTTCTTTGCGTGGATGATGCGGCCACAGCGGCACGGATTTCTGTACGCGACGATCCTCATGTATGCGCTGGGTATCGCCAATCACCAGACCATCGTGGTGATGGCGGCGCCGTTCATGGCAGGCGCACTCGCCCTGGGACTTTTGTCGGTGTGGGACCGGCAGCCATGGCGGATGGCCGTGGTAATGCCGGCGTTATCCGCATTTTGGGAACTCGTGGTTGCGGCCCTGCTCGGTTTGGCGGCGAGCGCGTACGTCGACGCGTGGTTGCAGACGACCCCCAATAGCGAGGTCCTGTCACAGAAAGTGAACATGTTCATTCTTTTTGGTCCGCCGATTGCGGCGACGGCCTTGATATTCATGCCGGCGGCGCTGGCCGTACTGCTGCTGGTCTGGATGGGGAATGAAGGGTGGCTGAGCCGAAAGAACGCGCTGATCTGTACCGCGGCGTTTCTCGTCGGCTGCAGTTTCTACTTCTACATGTCGGTGGCGTCGTCGACGAATCCGCCGATGAATTGGGGCTATGCGTACACGAAACAGGGTTTCCTCCATACCTTCACGCGTGGCCAATACGAGAGGCTGAATTTATCCCCACCATGGCGCAAGGGGTTCTGGGTCCAGGCCTGGCTCTTCGCGCGCGCGTTGTTGCAGCAGTTCAGCCTGTCGCTTGAGTCCGTAGCGCACAAGCTCAACTGGCCGGCCCTTGCAGACTACGATTTCCTGCTTGGCCTGCCGATCGTCCTGTTCGCGTTTGCCACGCTGGCGGTGCTGATCGGCATGTGGAAAGATCTGCAGGGGCGCGCCCGCGCCTGGCTGATCTTCGTATGGCTGTCGTTCCTGACGACAGGGTTCGGCCTGCTGACGATCATCAATCCAGGCGTCGACAAACAGAACCAGGAGATCAACATCAAGTTTTTCGCGCCCGCGCACGGGTTCTTTGCGATGATGATCGGGTACGGACTGGCACTGGCGGCGGCATGGGTGTTGAACCGTTGGCGGCAGTTTCCGCGCGGGCTGATGCGCGGGTTGTGCGTGGCGTCGCTGGCGTTGCCGCTGATTTCCTTCGAACGAAACCTGCGGAGTTGCGACCAGCGCGACCACGACTTCGGCTACCAGTTTGGCTACCGCATGTTCCGGCCGCTGGGGGGTTATCCGGATATGGATCGAGACGCCGTCCTCTACGGCGGGACTGATCCGGGCCGCTTCGTGCCGACGTATATGATTTTCTGCGAAAGTCGCGTTCCCCCCAAAGATCGCTACCGCGATCCGCATTTCGACTCGGAGGGCAGCCCGAATTTTGACCGCCGCGACGTGTACATCATCACCCAAAACGCGCTGGCCGACAGCACGTACATGTCGTACATCCGCGACCACTACGATTACACGCGGCCGGATCCCAACAACCCGCAGACGCTCGAACGCCGCCTGCCCTGGCAGCGGGAGCTGTTCCGCTGGGGCTGGACCCACCTCCATCGCGATACCATGTATCCCAAGGAACCGATCTGGATTCCCAGCGAAACGGACACACAACATGCGTTTCAGGAGTACATCAACAACGTGCAGACCCGCCAGGCGCACGGCGAGCATCTCAGCGCCGACGAGAATGTCACAGTCGAAGGTGGTGCCGTGCAAGTGCGCGGCGTGGCCGGGGTGATGAACATCAACGGCATCCTCACCAAGTGGATTTTCGACCATGCCAAGGACAAGCACTCGTTCTACGTCGAGGAGAGCTATGTCATTCCATGGATGTATCCGTACCTCACGCCGGCCGGGATCATCATGAAGATCAACCGCGACCCGCTGGCCAGTCCCCAGCAAGACCCGAAGCTTTGGGCGGATATCGTCAGTCGCGACAAGGCTTATTGGGACAAGCTTTGTGAAGAGCTCAACGCGCGCCCGCAGTTCCACCGCGACAGCGACGCGCAAAAGACGTTCTCCAAACTGCGTTCGGCCATTGGCGGGCTCTACGCGTCGCGGCAGATGGCGGTCGAAGCGGAATACGCGTTCAAGCAGGCGCTCCAGCTTTGTCCTGAAAGTCCCGAAGGCAATTTCCGTCTCGCGCAACTTTACATGGAACTTAACCGCACGGAAGACGCCCTGGCCACGCTGGAGGCGTTACAGAAGCTGGACCCGCTCAACGACAAAATCACGGGGGCCATCGACCAAATCAAGGGCATCAAGCAGTCGCGTCAGGACATCCCACAACTGGAAGCGGCTTACGCGAAAAATCCGCGCGACTTCGGGTTGTTGTCCCAGCTGGCGCAAGCGTACTCAAAGGCCGGCCAGAATGACCGCATTGTCATGCTGTTGAATAATTACCTGACGCAGAAGGACATCCCCGCCGACGCCTTTTTGCAGGCGGCGCAAGCGTACTGGAACATCGGTCAGCACGACGCGGCCTTGAAATCGCTGGAACTCATGGGGCAGCACTTTCCGCAGGACGCGCGGGCCTATTACTTCCTGGCGATGATGCACGCAATGGAGAATAACGCCGACGCAGCGCTCCCCATGCTGGAGAAGGCCATTGCACTGGCGCCGCAGCTCCGGGCCCAGGCCGCCAACGACCAGCAATTCACCAGTCTGCGCGGCAACCCGCGGTTTCAACAGATCGTCGCCTCTCCTTAAATGCGCCATGGCGAGGGAGTCTCACGGAGCGAAGCAGGTTCGCGTCAGGAAAATCGTTGCGCTTCTCAAACGCACGCATCCGGACGCGAAGCTGGCGCTGGATTTCTCAGATCCACTCCAGTTACTCGTCGCGCTCATCCTCGCCGCACAGGCGCGTGACGACCTCGTCAACGTCGTGACGCCGGAACTGTTCTCCCAGTACCGTACCGCCGCCGCCTACGCCAACGAGAAGGAATCGGTGCTCCAGAAACAGGTGAGCCGGATCAATTTCTATCGTCAAAAGACGCGCTCGATCCAGCAAGCGTGCGCGATGTTGGTGAAAGATTTCGGGAGCCAGGTGCCTGACAACATCGACGATCTCTTACGGCTGCCCGGCGTCGGACGCAAGACGGCCAACGCCATCCTCGCGAATGCGTTTGGGCAACCGGCCATTGTGGTCGATACGCATACGTGGCGTCTGTCGCAGCGGCTCGGGTTGACGAACCAGGATGCGCCCGACAAGATCGAGGCCGACCTCGTGATCCTCGTGCCGCGGAAGGAGTGGACGAAATTCTGTCACCTGCTACAGTTCCACGGGCGGCGCGTGTGCCGGGCAAGAAATCCCGACTGCCCGAATTGTTCGATTAACAAGCTCTGCCCATGGCCGGGGAAGACGAAGGCGAAGTGAAAGCGAAGAACATCGAAACCGTGAACAACATTCTCGCCATCGTATGGGAGGATGGGCATGAGAGTTATTTTGACTTCGAGACGCTGCGGCGCGCCTGTCCGTGCGCGATGTGCAAGGGCGAGACCAACGTCATGGTCGAGTACAAGCCGCCTCCCCAGAAGCTCACGCCCGCCAGCTTTGAATTGCGCAGTTGGCAGTATGTGGGCGGCTATGCCATCCAGCCGCAATGGGGCGACGGCCATGCCTCGGGCATCCTGTCGTTCCAATACCTGCGGGACCTCGACCCCGACGCACCCCGGAAGTAGGCCGCGCCGTGGTGCGTGGTTCCTGCCGTCGTAGTCGATTTCACTGGAACTCGCGGCGGACGGCATTTATACACAGGCCCATGAAACGCGTCGGAGCGCTCGTGGGTTTGGTTGGCGCAATTCTCTGTGGGGTGTATCCCGTGGCGCAAGGCGAGGACGACGCTTTGCCGGCGGGCGTGTATCGTCTCAAGCTGGGGACGCTGGAAGAAATGAGCGAGCACAGCGTGTCGCGGCAGGGCGACATGGCCCTCGGGATCAAGAGCATCACCTGGCAGCACAGCGAGTCCGACCATTTCATTTTTCACACCGAGGTGGGCTTTGCGGTGACTCAGCTCGTGGGTGTGGCGGAGTGGTCGTATGCGGAGATCAAGAAGGACCTGGGGATCACCCAGGATTCGTTTGAGCGCAAATGCCACGTTTACGTGTTCCTCAACCAACCGGCCTGGCAACACTTTATCGGCGAAGGCAAGATGGAACCATGGACGGGCGGTTGGTGCACGGGACGCGAACTCTTTTTCTGGTCGCGTCCGAATTTCAAGTTTCAGGGCACCACGCTGCCGCATGAGATGACCCATCTTGTGCTCCATCGGTTCGTGGGCGGCGACATTCCGCTGTGGCTCAATGAAGGGCTAGCCGAATTCGAAGGCTTTCGCCTGTATCGCACGTACCTCAAGATGCGCAATTACACCCTGCCAAATGTCCGCGACCATCTGGAGCGCGACCAATACATTCCGCTGGACAGCCTGACCAGCGCGGTCGATTACCCGAGGTCGACCGACGAGGTGACGGCGTTCTACACCGAATCGGAGCGGCTGATCAATTTCCTGTACTACCAACATGGCGGGAGGGAGCCGTTGATGAGATTTCTGAAGCTCCAGAGTGAGGGTGCGCGATTTGATTCCGCATGGCGGGACGTGTACGGTACGAAATCGAGCGACCCGCAGGTATTCGAAAACAAATTCATTGCTTATCTGGTCAAGGCAAAGGAATAAGCCGTTGCGACGCGGAGGCATGCCATGCGCCACTATCGTATTGTATCCAGGCTGGTCACATTGATTCTTGCCGCAGGCCTGGCGACGAGTTCCTTTGCGAAGAGCGATGAGGTCTTCGATGTCTCCAAGCTCCCCAAAGCGGTCCAGAAAACCGTCAAGGAACAGGTTGCTGACGGCAAGATTGTGAAGATGCGGAAGGAGACCGTGGATCGCCGAATCGCCTATGGCGTGGAGTGCGCGAAAGACGGGAGGAAGTGGCAGATCGAGGTCGCCCCCGACGGCAAACTGCTGTTGCGGGCCGAGGAGATGGCTCTGACCAATCTCTCTGCCGCAGTGCAAAAGACCATCCAGCAAAGCGCCACCAACGGCAAGATCGAGTCCATCGCCGATGTTACCGAAGATGGCCAGTCGTATTATGAGGCCGCCGTGACGTTCAACGGCCAGGAAAAAACGTTTATCATCGGCACCGACGGCAAACTCATCGACACCCAAATACCCGACAACCAGGCCCGCCTGCCCGAGATCCGAAGTGAAGACCTGCCGCGAAATGGCGAACCCAAGGGCGGCGGGTACGAGAAGCCGTAGGAGGGCTCGAGGACGGTCAGGCTTCACACATTTGTAACGATTCCGCAATCGTCTCTCCACATGGCGCGTCTATTGTGTGTCTCGTAGATAGGCGAGAGTTCCTTACATAGCGGAGGGACGGTGGGTAGTTGCGAACCGTCCCTCCGCGTTAAGGAAGCCGACGGGCGATATCCCCCCCAAATTCCCGACAAGCAAACCGAAGCGACTCGCGGCACCTTGCGCCGTGTTTATTCTGGGGCTACTATTCGGCTGCAACGACTGGTTGAGAAGACGATTGGAGGCGATTATGGCGAAGATGCGAGTGGCACAGGTTTCCCGCCCGAAGGGGCCATTTGAAATCGTTGAACGCGAAATCCCGGCGCCCCGCGCCGGATCGGTGCGCGTCAAAGTTCAGGCCTGTGGCGTCTGCCACAGTGACGTGCTGACCAAAGAGGGAGGCATGCCGGGCATCCAATACCCGCGAGTTCCCGGGCATGAGGTCATCGGGCTTGTGGATGCCGTCGGCCCCGGTGTTAGCGGATGGACGCCGGGCGAGCGGGTGGGAGTGGGTTGGCATGGGGGGCACTGCGGGCACTGTGATAATTGCCGGCGCGGTGATTTTTTTGCGTGCCAGACGGCCACCCAGATTACCGGGATCACGAGCGACGGCGGTTACGCTGATTACATGATTGCTCCTGCCGAAGCGCTCGCGCGGGTTCCCGAGGGCTTGTCAGGCGTCGAGGCAGCGCCGCTGATGTGCGCCGGGCTCACGACATTCAACGCCCTCCGCAACAGCGGTGCGCGGGCCGGCGACCTGGTGGCGATTCTTGGGATCGGCGGACTCGGTCACTTGGGCGTACAGTTCGCGGTGAAGATGGGTTTCAAGACGGTGGCCATTGCCCGCGGGAAGGACAAGGAACCGCTGGCCCGGCAGCTCGGCGCGTGGCATTACATTGACAGCCAGACGCAGGACCCGGCGGCGGAGCTGACGAAACTGGGCGGCGCGAAGGTCGTTCTCGCCACGGTGACGAACGGCGAAGCGATGAGTGCGACCATTGGCGGTTTGGGCGTCGGGGGGACGTTGATGATCCTTGGCGCTCCGCCGTCGCTCACGGTGTCACCCTATCCGCTCATTTCGGGGAAGCGGTCGATCAGGGGCTGGTATTCCGGGACGTCGATTGACTCGCAGGACACGCTTTCGTTCAGCGTGCTCGCCGGCGTGCGGTCGATGAATGAGGTCTTCCCGCTGGAACGGGTCAGCGAAGCCTACGACCGCATGATGAGCGGCAAAGCCCGGTTTCGGGTCGTCCTCACGACGGGTCAGTAAGCGGCTAGACCTTCTGGATTTTCCCGAAGAGCTTGTCGACGAATTTGGCGATTAGGGGCAACGGTTTACATTGGTTGGAGCTGGCGTTGATAATCCCCATAATGCACAGCACCAGCGCACCCACTTCCACGGCAATCAGCAACGGTATCCCGATGCAGATAAGAAAAAGCGGGACGCAGCACAGGCCGGCGACCACGGCGCAGATGTACAGGGTGAGGGCCTGCTTCGCGTGATAGAGGGCAAACGCGTTGTTCTTCGAGGAGATTGAGATAATCGACACGATCAGGCCGATCAGAGCGATGGGGATGTAGGCCAGGATCGCCATGGTCTTGCCGCTGTCGATTTCCTGCTGTGAGAGTTGAGAGCCGGTTGATGGAGGGGGTGTCGTCGCGTCGGTCATAGCAATCTCCTTCTCCTCAGGTTTCGAGGGTTTCCTCACTCACTGGTTTCCCGCGGATTCCAAACGCCCTGCTGCCGATAATCCGTGACGCCCTTCCCCGTGTCAATCGCAAATGAAAACTGCCGCGATGCGCTCGACGTAGACGAGGAATTGCGTATAATGGGAGGACAAAGAGCCATGAATACACCGAAGCTCCAGGCCCTTGCCCAGGATCTCCGCAAACAACCGCCGCCCAGCCCGCATGAAAAACTCGGTGGCTACGTCATTGCCATGCGCAGCCTTGTGAAATGCCGCGCGTTCCTGTGGCAATTCACGGGGATTGCGCCCACCCCGTTCAAGGAATTCGTCGCCACCGGCGCCGGCGACGACGAGGTGGCGCAATGGTTCCGCGAGCAATCCAAAGTGAAGGATGCCGCGGCGATCATTCGCTGGAATCATGAGATGAAGTGCAAGCTGCTCAGCGATCTGGCGGACAGTTACCTCACCTACTACGAGACGTACATCCCGCAATTCTGTCCGCATCCGAACCGCGTCCGTTTCTTCTTCGACGTGTACGACGACGAAGAGGGCCGGCTTTGAGCCGTACCGCGCGTCGAGATGAAGGTCACGCTTAAACCGGCGACGACAGCACAGGCCGTGGCCATCGCGAGGCTGCGGATGGCGACCAACGAGAAACTCACCCGTGACTTTGGGCGTGGGCCGTGGTCGTCGACGGCGACGGACAAAGGCGTCTTGTATGGCATGCGCGCAGGACGGGTTTACGTGGCGCGGGACGGGCGCACGATCATCGGGACTCTTCAGTTGACCACGACGAAACCGTGGGCGCACGATCGATCGTACTTCAGCAAGTGTGAGCGGCCGCTCTATCTTCTCGCGATGGCCGTCGCACCGGACCGGCAGCGCCGTGGGATTGGTCACGCCATGATCGAGGACGTGAAACGCGTCGTCAAGGCATCGCCCGGTGATGCCATTCGGCTGGATGCCTACGATTTGCCCGGTGGTGGCGGCGAGTTCTACGCCAAGTGCGGTTACCGGGAAAAGGGACGCGTCACCTATCGTGGCGCGCCCCTGATCTACTACGAGCTTCTGCTCTAGAACACCGATAGCCCGGCAATTGTAACCTGCGGCAATGTCGTTCACCAACGATCACGCCACCGTCGGGCTGAGGTCAGGCATTTGAGATAGTGTTCTAGTCGTGGTCACGGTGCTTGTCGTCCCGGTCGTGCTTGTCTTCGCGGTCGCGGTCCTCTTGCTTGCGGTGCGGGTACTGCTTGACGATCATCTCATGATGCCGCCACGGATCCCGGCCATCCACGCCAAGATTTATGCTCGCTCCCAGCTTGAGGCCATCCGGCACGTGGGGTCCCGAACGCCATTCCCCGCCGACGGACCACCAGTAGACACGCGTCTCCGGCACGAAGTATACTTCCTCGTCTGGATAATACGTATAATGATACACGGTCCCTACGGGAGCTGGTTGCGGTCCGATCTGGATAATAACGTCTGCTGCCGAAACGCGGGGTGTGATCATCGCGAATCCACCGACGCCGACCATTACGGCCAGCGACAGGCACAATTGTTTTACTTGTTTCAAGACTTTCTCCGTTCGTTTTGTAGTTTGATCGTTCTGAACTACCATTAGCTTAGCCCCACCGTCCGGCGAAACAATGGGGTGTTCACCGCATGGCAGCCTCGGCTGCACGCGCTCGTGCCCGCTCGGATCGGCCTTGGTTGCGGCGAAGCCGAGTCCGCGAGATCTGCGCAGCCAGGGCTACGCTCGGACTTGCGAAAGCGGACGGGATTTTATTATCCTGACGCCATGAATTTACCCATCGTGTACCGGACCGTGCTGTTGTTGACCTGCTCGAACACATTCATGACCTTCGCGTGGTACGCCCACTTACGAAACTGGGGCGACAAGAAGTGGTATATCGCGGCGGTGTTGAGCTGGGGCATTGCGCTGTTCGAGTATCTGCTCATGGTCCCCGCCAACCGCATCGGGCACACGACGATGAGCCTGCCGCAATTGAAAGTGATACAGGAAATCATCACGATCGCCGTGTTCGTCCCGTTTGCCTTTTTCTACATGCGCCAGCCGCTCAAGCTGGACTTCCTGTGGGCCGGTCTCTGCCTGGTCGGCGCCGCGTATTTTATGTTCCGCGCGTGACGGGTCGTGCTCGGGCTCCCCTTCATTTCCAGATTTTGAAATTGAAGGTGAACTTCTTTTGTTGGAGGAGGGCGCGGCCGTCGAGGAAGAGCAGGACGCCCACGAGCGCGGTGCCGCCAACGAGGGTGGAAACCCCTTTCCAGGAAAAGGCGCCGTGCGACATGGTGGTGAAGCTTTCGATGGCGTAGCGCCCCATGAGAAGCATGATGGCGTCGGTCAGGAATTTGCCGCAGAAGAAGGGCGGCACGACGCGGATCGTCTTCACTTTCGCGATGGCGGCGGCGGTGTAGAGGGCCGTGGAAGAGAGGGGAGTCAGGGTGTAGAGGAAAACGAAGAGCCAGCTCTGCCAGAGTTTCGCGCTCAATTTTTTCCCGACGAATTCCAGTTCAATGTGTTTGCTGCGTTTGATGAACAGGTTGGAGAACCTGGGGACGCAGAGGCCCATCAGGTATCTGCCGAGGGTGGACCCGGGAACGCCGGCGAGCAGCACGAACAAGGGGTTCAGGTGGAATCTTACCAGCAGGAATACCATGATCGTCCACGCAGGGGGCGCGATGAAGGGAACGAAGTCGACCGTGAGCGCTGACAAGAAGACGACGAGATACCACATTCTGTATACCTTCGTTCAATTCGCCGGAAAACGCCATCCCTTGAATGCTAATAATACACAGGCCCTCGTGTGACTCGGCTCGCCGCTCTCAGGGGCTCGGGTTGCATTCGGCTGGATATGGCGTATATTATACAATAGCCGAGAGGAGTAGTAATCGGGGAGTGCGCACGAAGCTAGTTTCCCTCTCAGCTCTATTTTTCTGCCCCGAATGCTTTCGGGGCGATCACCCTTGCAATTCAAGGCTGCTTGCGGAAGGGTGTAGTCATGAACCCAATCAAACGCCTGGCGATCGCCTTGATGGCGGTACTGATGATCGGCTTGATCCTCTTCTACTTCGTGAGTTTGATCCTGGCCAAGATCGCGATGGCGGTTTTGCTTGTCGTCGCCATCCTCGTGGCGCTGACCGGTGGCCGCAAGCCCAAGAAGATTCATCCCGGTCAGCCGTTGCCTCCCAAGTAGCCTAGCCGTCGCTCTCCAGCGCACCGCCAATGTCCCCGGAGGAGACGGGAAACGGCATGTACCGTCGATACATGGTACTACCATGTATCAGGAACGTAGAACGGCATGATACATATCTTAGATATGTATCAGGGCTGGAAGGGAGAATGAATGCAGGGCGACGGGTTGTGTGAAGCCGGAAAGCAGCAGGAACAAGGCCGGTGGCGATCAGAGTACGGAAATGCCGTCGTAGTGGGTGCAGAAGGCGAGGACTTGTTCCCCCCGTCCGCCAGAGCTTCAGCGTCGGCGGAAGGTGTCGCAGGTGTGGGTGGTGAGATGGGCGTCGTCAGCGGACTCGATGGCGCTGTCGAAGACGTCGATGATGTAATCGTCCTTTTCCAAGCGCACCGCCAATATCCCCGGAGGCGACGGGAAACGGTGTGTACTGTCGATACATGGTACTACCATGTATCAGCGATGGGAGGGAGGTGATACATATCTTAGATATGTATCAGGCACAGCAGGAGAGACGAGTATGGCGACAGGTTGTGTAAAGCTGGAAAGTCGCGGGCCGGGTTGATAGGGTGGCGTTATGGAAAGCCGAATCCCGCTTCCGACGGACAATATCTACAAGTTCTACGCGTTGTTTGGATTGCTGCTGTTTGTATTTAGCATTGGCTCGTCGGTTTACAACGCACGCACAGCCAATGAAACCGTGTTCCAAACGATTATCGAAAACGCGGCAATTCCGGAGACCACCAACCCGTCGCCAGAAGTGTTGGCCAAGAAAAAGGTTTTGGAAAGGCGTTACGAAATAGCGGTTCAGGACAGACAGTTTTTTGACAAAGCACTTGGAGTACTCGCCGGATTTGGTTTGGTTATAATGGCCTTCGGGTTTTCGATGTGGCACTGGAAGGTGCAGCCTGATCAGGACAAGATGATGCGGTTGCAATTGGAGAAACTTCAATACGAAGTGGACCACTTACCGAAGGCAGCATCGCCTTCCGTCGCGGTAGAGACGCCCCAAAAACAGGCTCTGGAAGCCGAAGACTAGCGGATCGACCATACTCCGCGCTCGACGTGGGAGAGGAAACCGGTGTCGCGGAGGACTTGGAGTTGCTGGCGGATTTTGTCTTTGACGTGGCGATTGTCAGGTGAAACTACTCTGGTTCGTGCGCGAAAGTTGGCTTGCATCTGTGCGAGTAATGGCCGGAATGTAATCCAAGACCATGTTGGCCCAACCGTTTATGCTGGGAATTGTCGATTTGCTGGGCACGCGTTCAGCTTTAGGTCGCGACATTGAAAAAGGGAAATCCAGAATTGAACGATTCGCAAGATTGTGCGAGCGGTGGGCATTAGAAGGAACTTCAGTCTATCCCGATGACGCACAGATTTTCAGTGACTCGCTTGTTGTCACTTGGCGGGGCGCCGAACTCACGCCCTACGCGCCACTACTAGAGCTTGCGACGCTTTATCTGTTTGCTTCTTTCGACAATCTCGATACTCCGGATGACCCATTGTGGATCAGAGGAGCACTGGTGCACGGCGAAGAACAGTTAGTGCCCTTCGGGAAGCGTTCGGAGAAGAAGGAAGATGAGGCGAACCGCCAGGTGTTTCTGCGCAACTACGCATTGGCAGGTTTGAAGGTGGCGCTGGCGGAGAAAAGCGAGCCGGGTAACCGCCTTTACATCGACTCGGAATTGGTTAGAGGACACAGTGAATTGGAGATAAATGCTGTTCGGATGACGTGCGTGCTACCTTGGCCGCTGCCCGAAACCCAGTATATCGACGTTCTCTGGCCTAACGCGGCTCCTGCCAATAACTCTTCCAAGCTACTTCCGCACTGGATTAGAATTTGTTGCGACCTGGAGCAAACCGCTCCCACTTCACTAGCATTGCCTCACGGTTGGAGCACGCTAGCAATGATAACGCGCGCGGTTTTTCAGAGGACATGTTTCTGTAAAGATGATTTCGAGAATGAACGCGACAAACGGATTTTGCGGTTCATCGTGTGGGCCGCTCGTTGCGCCGCAGTTTCTTCCGATCAGACCGGTGAGAAGTTCATAGAAATATGCAGGGAATTACCGCGCGAGTTTACACTGGAGGTTGCAGAACTCTTCGATGCTGACCGATTGAGGCTCGCCTCTGACGTTGCATCCGGATCGGAGTATGCTCGAGGAGAACTTGGAGTTGAGTTGCCGTGGGAAACAAGGGGCGTTGAGGTGTGACTCGTTAGGTGCGGTTACGGCTCAACGCCGACAAGCACTAATGGCACAGCGGGCACGCCGCGTCCGTGACGAATGATGTTGTAAAGCTCGCCCTCGTAGTATCTCGGCCCGGAGTAGAGCTCTTGCTGCATGGATTTCATCGCGAGAATCTCCGACCCGAACGGACGAGATTGGCGGAAAACCGGCACTACTGAACTCGGACCGCGAACAGCCCTGTCTCGTCGTAATCGACGTGCATCTTCTTCCGCCAAGCGGATTCGCGCTTCTCAGCGAGTTGACGATCGTGAAATGCTTTCACTTCGACTGGGATTCCTCGCCAAACCTGGACTGCAATCCAGATTGGTCGTCGCTTTCTTTTGCGATTCATTGATGTGCCCTCTCCTTCTCTTCCATGATTCGTTTATGCCACGCGAACACGTCGCCGTATTCAAAAAAAGTGCAGAGCTCCATTAGTCCACTCGTCTGAAATGTTGGTCGACCCAATTGCCTGGCGAAAACCGATCTCCTTGCATCATTGGCAACGATACTGAAGCGCAGTTTTGGATTGCGGGTAATGAGGTGCAGGTCGTTGAATCGAAGTAACCCGGAATAGATTGGGGTTGAATGCTCAACCTCAAACAACGACTGGGGATCGTTCGACCCCTTTTTTATCCACATAACATCGATTTCTTGCGCGACAGCAGCAACTGCCTCCAAGCCCGATGGGAATTTTCCGCGGCACTTAAATTGATTGGCGACAGTCCAATCCAGCGTAGAGTGGTTGTTGGGCGGAATCCAAATATCGAATCCTTTCGCACAGCCAATGGCGCCGAGAAGCGTCTGCACTTGGGAGTGAGACAGGTCGGGAATTGTGGTAACGCGGGATGAACCTACGATGGCCGAGAGATTGTCCCATCCAAAGTGACCTTCGACACTAAATCGACCAACATTGTTTATGTAAAGCTGGGTACCTTCATCTTGGGGATATACCATCACTTTGAACTGGCCGTCGCTTGCAGGTGAGAGGGTATGAAACAAGTCTTCGTACTCCGCAAACGGTACGAGCAGCGGTTCTTGTTGTTTGTCCCAAAGGAAACACACCACCGAAGGATGCCCCTCTAAGTCTTGCAGGTCTCTGTGTCTTAGCCCGTAGAATCCCCGCTTATTGTTATGAACGCGCGAGTATCGGATGTAAACACGGGCACCACTACTTCCTACTTCATATAAAGATTCGCTGCCCTCCAGTTTTCGGACGACGCCAAATCGGCTTTTCAGGTCTTCGACAAACCGTGTTCGAATCGGGTTAGGCATAGCGGCGTTGTTTGGGCCCAAATCTTAGAGCAATGTCGATTGGTCTGAACGCCCTCACGTTGCGCAGATTACTGGAACTTCATCGAAAAAGCCAGTTTACTCGTTCGGGCGAGTTGGCGAAGATCATGTCGAAACAGCCGTCGGGGTGTTTGGCGGCGATGGCGTCGAGGACTTCGAGGCAGTCGCCCTGGTAGAGGAAGATGCCGTGCGGGTCGTCGCGGTAAACGCAATTGAGTGGTGCGAGCGCGCCGGGTTCCATGACGATGCCGTCGAGGGGATTTCCTCCTTCGCCAAGGCTACGGCGGACAGGGATGCTGTCCTTTGCGATGAGGCGTTCGGGAGGGGCGGAATAATTGACAGGGGCCAGACCGGCCTTGCGTCTTTTGGGTTTGCTCGCCACAAGCTGATCAGATCCATAGGATCGGTGATCAGATCAAGATCCATTTGAGGGGGAGATTTGCGGACGCAGGCTAAAGCCGTGCGGCTACAGGGAGAGACACACGGGAACTCCTCACCTTAATCCTTTGCCGTACACGACAACGGCGTCTCGCGGACTCGGCTCCCCCCAAGGGGAGAGGGGAGCAGCTTGCGGAGCGCGCCGACGGAGTCCCGGTCTCGGAACCGTGGATGCCGCCGAATGGCGGCACGCCGCGGCTACAGGGGGACCGAAGGGGGAGAGGATAAACGCGCGGGACGCCCGTTCTACGGGGAACGGCGAGATCCCTCGACAAGTCCCGCAATTCTGCGGGATCCCGTCGGATGACGGGACTCGGAATGAATATATGA
>PLZV01000058.1 GCA_003152315.1 Verrucomicrobiota bacterium | reverse complement strand
CGAACTGGTTGCGGTCGCCGTTGCATTCCACGAAATAATGCCCGCGCGCGAATTGCAACGAGGTCGGCGGGCCGAGGTACACGACCGAGCCGTTCTCGGTCAGGATGCGGATCGAAGAATTGTCCGTGGTGCTTATCGTAATCGTGTCGGCCTCACGGAACAGGCCCCAGCGTATGCTCGGCGCAAAGGAGATCTTGGAAACGGCCGGATTAAAGGGATAGATGAAGAGGTTGGATACCGCCTGGGCATCCGCTGTCGCTGTGCGGAAGCAGACAGCGCCTGTCAGGACGATCAACACAACAGCGGAACGTTGTGCTCTTATCCAGAGCAGCCGCAATAACGGTTGAATCGTTAACATCATCTCTTGATGTCTTACTCATATTGTTTTCCCTTGAGCGACGGGTACGCTCGCAGGGTGGAAGCAACGATTACGCCAGCCAATGGGAACAATCCCCCCAGTCGTTCGAAAAACAACTGATTCTCGTATGGCTTTCCCAAGAGGTGGCCGTCTTTTCTTGTAGACCCCCTATTCAGGCGTTTCAGATCGCCTTGCGCCCAAGTCAACGTACATCCTCCGCGTCGCGGGTCAACCGCTCTTATGGCAGTGTCCTTGGCGGCGTACTAATTTGTGGCTTGGAGGGACGCGGTTTGTCGCGTCCGTTCACTCAATGCGGCCACGACAGACCCAGGAGACCCACACAATCAACACACCTTGAAGAGGAAGACGCGCCCATAACGTCCATTGCGGTATCTGTACGCCAGGCCAGCCATGCAGCGCCACTTGCACGTTCGCCGGGAACACTGCCACCAGCAGGGCGATCAGACCCCACCCTGCCAGCCGTCGCACTTTGGCGATGAGGATTGCCAGTCCCCCGGCAATCTCCGCAATGCCGCTAACAATAATCAGCCCTTCAGGCCATGGAAGATACGGTGGCATCATGGCGAGGTAAGGGCCCGGATTCAAAAAGTGATTGGCACCGGCCACCACAAAGAAGGCAGCCAGGATCCACAATGCGACAGTGCGAGACATGGCGTCTAGAATGCGAAACGATTTGCCTGAATCACGATTCCCTCTCCACCGACCGGGCTTGCGAAGCTTATTAGATCTCTGACGGAACCGCAAGCAAACCACAAAAGGGGTTGCCATGTGCTGATGCGCTGCCCCGCGGTCTCACAACGCAGGCAATAACTAGCCTACAGCGTGACTGTGCAACGCGGCATCTTATGATTACAAGCCGAAGGCAATCCCGGGGTTCACAAATACGGCGAGAACAACCGGGCGGTGGCGTCGCGCAATTTCGCGGGTAGCGATCGCGCGTGCGCCTCTGCCAACGTGACTTCGTGTGCGCCGCGAAGTTTTCGTTGAATCACCGCTTCCATCTCACCGGCGAAACTGTGTCCGTAACTTTCGAGGTTCAATTCGAAATTCAACCGCAGGCTCCGCGCGTCCCAATTCGCCGAGCCGAGCAGGACCCAATGGCCATCCACGATCATCAGCTTGGAGTGGTCGAACGGCGGCGGGGTGAGCCAGAGGTGACAGCCGCGTTCTAGCACCTGCCACCACATGGCGCGCGATGCCCAGTGCACGAACGGCAGGTTGTTTTTCACCGGTAACAGGATGTCCACGCGCACGCCCCGTAGCGCCGCCAGGTTGAGCCCGGTGACGAGCGCCGTGTCCGGCAAGAAATACGGCGTAACAATTTTCACGGACGTTTGCGCCTCGGCCAGCGCGGCGAGCAGCGCCCAGCGGAACTTTTCAAAATCCGCATCCGGCCCATCGGTGATGACCCGCGCGATGACGTTCCCGCATTCTTTCAATTCCGGGAACCAAATATCAGCGTCGAGCATTTCGCCGGTAGTGAAGGCCCAATCATTGACAAACGCCTCCTACAATCGCGTCACTACCGGGCCCTCAACGCGAAACTGCAAATCCTGCACGGCATGATTGGGATGGTCCGCAAGCACGTTGCCATGGCGGATATTCATGCCGCCGGTGAAAGCCGTCTGGCCGTCCACGACGAGAAGTTTGCGGTGATTGCGCAGATTGATCGTCGTCACGCGCCACGGCGTGAACAGGAAAGCCGGCAGGAATTTCGCAAATGGAATATGCGCGTGTCTTAGCCGGTGGGTAATGGATGGCCACGAGTAGCGCGTGCCGGCGGCGTCAAGCAGCACGTGCACGGCAACCCCGCGTTTGACAGCACGGCCCAGCGCGTCGGCAAACTGTTTCCCGCTGGGGTCGTTATCAAGAATGTAGGTCATAAGCGTAATCGACATCGTGGCGGACTCGATCGCGGCAACCATGGCGGGAAACGCTTCGTCGCCGTTGACCAGTGGTTGAACGTGGTTGCCGGGCGTCAGCGGCTGTCTGACGACGTGACCGACGACGCTCGCGAGCTGTTGCAGATGTTGCGCTTCCATGGGCTGGGTTTCACCAAAATCTTCCGGAATGGGCCGGCTGATAATTTTATGCCTGCCGAGCGAAATGGCGCGAGGGCGGATGCGGTTGACGCCGAACACCAGATAAAGCATCGGCCCGAAGATGGGCAGCAACCAGATGAGACCGATCCAGAGCGCCGCGGCGCGCGAATCGCGCTTGCGGAGCAGGACGTGAATCGAGGCGAGCAGCGCGGCCAGGGATCCAAAGCCCACAACCAAATGCGGCCAAAATCTTGAAATCACCCGGGGTCATTCCATTGCCGAATACTTCTAGTGGAAGCAACCGCCCGACGCGAGGATTTAGGAGATTGGCCCGATCGAAACGATTCGCGAACCTTGCGGGTTTGAGCTTCCGAGGCGGATAACAGCGAGCGGCGACTCACGATCCGGGTGACGGCTCCCAATGCTACCAAGGTTCATGTCGCAGGCTCGGGAACCTCGTTTTCCCGTACGGGAAACTGGGTAAGGTTACTACAGGAGTTCGACGTGCAGAAGCTACTGCGTTTCCCAGATTTTAGATGATTTTGTTCATATTGGTGTCTCGCCTGCTAATGCTCCCCACGTGAGCTCGACAATGATCGCCAAGCAACACATCGCGTCTGCCGCCGAACAACCCAGGGAACCACAGAATTCATCACCCGTGGACATGGAAATTTTTCTGGAGATTGCCGGCAACGAGGAACGAATGCCGGAAATGGCGCAGCGCTATTCCGAGCAGGCCCGCGAACATCTCGTGAAACTGCAGAAGGCCATCACGGCCGGCATCGCTGCGGATGTCAAAAGCCTCGCCCACAAGGTCGCAGGTTCGAGCGCGATGTGCGGCATGAACGCCATGGCCGTCCTGCTGCACGAACTCGAGCGGATGAGGCACGAGCGCCAACTGGCGGACGCCGCGCGCGTGTTCGCTCGGGTTGAACGGGAATTTGCGAGGATCGAAGCCTTTTTCGCAAACAACCTGGAAACTACAAACGCGCCGGCCGCGCTGGCCGGCATCGAGGAGACGAAGTCATGAAACGCATTCTCATCATCGAAGACGACCGGTTTATCGCCGACATGTACCAGGCCAAGCTGCATGCTGAAGGATTCCTGGTCGACGTCGCCAGTAACGGCCGATCCGGATTGAAGCAGTTCGATCTCAACCAGCCGGATCTGGTGCTGGTAGACCTCATGTTGCCGGAGATCAATGGCGTCGACGTGATCCGCTCCATGCACGCGCGTGCGGGCAACCGTGAACTTCCGATCATTGTGTTCTCGAATGCCTACCTTGGCGGCATGGTCCAGCAGGCCTGGGAAGCCGGCGCGAGCCAGGTGTTGACCAAAGCAAACTGCAAGCCCGGTCAAGTGCTACAGGCTGTTAAAGACGCGTTGCACGTTTCCTCTTCCCCGCCGCCCCCTGGCACTGCCGTTGACAGGCCGACCGAAAGCGGGGCCGCGTTTATACCGGAAATCTCCGGGTTGTTTTTCCGGAACTTCCCGCAAATGTTGGTCACGTTGCGCCAGCCGATGAGTGTTTTGGGCAAATCCCCACAGGACGCCTCGGCCCTGCAGGCGTTGTGTCGGACGGTGCATTCGATCGCCGCCAATGCCTGTCTGGCGGGCATTGACCCATTGGCCCAGATGGCCACGGCACTCGAAAGTCTGCTCAAACTTCTCTGGGAAAAACCGGAACGCGTCACTCCATCGACGGTGCGCTCTGTCGGCCAAGCCATCAAATTGTTCGAGGACATTGCAGCCTCGCCCAACGACCGCGTGCTGAAAGATCCTTCCACGGCTCGAGTTCTCGTCGTGGACGACGACGAGTTTGCCCGACACGCGGTGTGCTCCGCCCTTGAAATTGTAAACCTGACGGTGATCTGCGCCGACAGCCCCGCGAACGCTCTGGAAGAGTTAGAGCAGGGTCATTTTGATCTGATCATCTCGGACATCGAGATGCCGACGGCGGACGGTTACAGCCTGTGTACGATCCTGCGCGGCGTGCCGACGTATGAAAAGATACCGATCATTTTCTTGAGCCAACATGCCGACTCCGACCATCGCAAAGAATCCTTTGTGCGTGGAGGCAACGATTTCATCAGCAAGCCCTTCCTGTACATGGAACTCGCTGTCAAAGCCCTAAGCTTTGTGATGCACGGTACGGGGGACAATCGCGAGACAGTAACGCCCCTGGCAAGCCAAGGTCGGCGACGGCAGCCAGCCGATGCCAACTGCCAGATTGCGTAGTCGCCGCAAATGAGGATAGGCGACGCGCGATCATCGCGTTAGCCGTCAGTGAGGGAGTTGCGGCAGAGTGCCATGCGAGTTCAAGCGGTGTAACTTTCTGATCGCCGATTCCCGAAAACTTGATCCCATCGATCCACCCAGGAGGGCAATCCCCGTCGCGGCGCAACGGGATGGAAATTGGCTCCGCAGGTAGGACTCGAACCTCCGATTCCTCAATTCTGGACTATTTTGCACGTGCTCTTTGTTGAGTATCAAGTCTAATCCGCCACTACCCAACGTTGCCCAGACGTACCCTTTCACTACTTTCCCCTGACAGTTTCTCTGACAGCGCGATTGTCGGCGTTCAAACACACTGCGGACTGAAACTGGCCAGGCGAGGAAGCGATTCAATGCGGGTCTATGGAGCTTTGTTAAAGCTGTTGCCTGAGTTAAGAATCAAGACTCGCATGGCCGTTGTGTTCAACGTGGTATCTGTAGATAGCGCTACATTCCCCGTACACCCGTCGCACATACCAGTCGCCTTGTTCCGGCTGGCAGCCCGGCCCCCCCCAATGCGTGCAGATCCCGAACTTCGCGTCTCGGAACTAACCGGGACACTCGTACTACTGGAATGAGTCCCAGTTAGGCTGGAACGAGCCAGCCGCGGTTTCTCAAGCGCCGGGTCGCGGCATTTCCGCTGCCTCCAAGGCAAAGGTTGTCACGAGAAACAGCCCAAGAACCGCCCACGCCCCGAAGCTGACGTCCGATATCTGCCATCCTAATTCTCCAAATTCCTGGTATGTTATCTGCCCAGATCAAAGATGAGCAGGGACACCGCCTGCCGAGGCAGAGTCAGCTTGAGTGTGGTCTTCCCATCTTGCACGGAGACAGGCTGTGGTGCGTCGAGCATGGCGAGTTGCCCCGCTCTTTCAAGTTGCGCGTATTGAGCGGGGGACGGTGGCTGCGGAGAACCGAGTCGTTTCCACGCTTCGAACGAGTTGTTGTGCTCTCCGTCAATGCGGTAGTGCGTCAGCGATGCCCGACCATTGGGCAGTCCGTTCAGGATGAGCTCGATCGCCGCATCGGGGCCGGGCACATCGTCGTCGTGATAATGCCAGACGAGCACCGCAAGGTGGTTCTTGTCGAGACTCGCGAGTGCGGAAACATCGGGATCGTTGCGCACGCCCTTCGCAATGATGGTGGCGGCGTCCAGTCCGGCACTACTCTCCACCGCGAGGCGCTGGCCGGTCATCTTGGCGAACATGCGGAAGACGTTGAGCACCGGCAAGTCAAGGCCGTTGCTGGCGAGCGCGCGAAAACCCGCAAAGTACGGTTGATCCTCGAATTCAAACGCCCACGTCAGCGCGCCTTCGAGGTTCACACCGTGCTTGATGGCGAGAGCCATCTCGCGCGGGAAACTGGCCGCGGTGTAGCTCGAATACATCGTACCGTTGCGATAGCCGAGCTTCGGTTCCCGGCATGCAGCGCAACCTTCGGGGTCGGATTCGCCGATGACGATGGGTAACTTTCTGTATTCGGGAAACGAGGCGATGACGCCGAAGGCGTCGTTGATATTCTTCAACTGATTGGCCATGCCCATGCGGACGTGGTCATTCGTGAAACTCGGCGAGCCCTTGGCGTGGAACGCAATGAAGTCCACCGGCGAGCCTGCCTTGCCGGTTACGTAATTCGTCCCGTGCGCGCAATGGTCGAGAAACTCACGCAGAAATTTCCCACCCGGCCCGCCCGCCGTCTCCGGTCCGCCAACGCGCGCCGTCGGCAATGCGCGCCGCACGCCATCGATGGCGTAGTCGTAGAGCTTGAAGTAATCCTCGTGTGTGCCCTTCCAATAGCTAATGTTTGGCTCGTTCCAGACTTCCCAATACCATTTCTCCACCTCGGCCCTGCCATATTTTTCCGCGCAATGCTTCGTCCACTGATAAACCAACTCGCCCCACTTTGCGTAATCCTTCGGCGAATACGCCTGGCCGGCATCGGCGGGCGCTTTTTCGTTGACCGGCGGGTGATGCGGGTAATTTTCCGGATGCGTCGTGAGCGCCTCCGGCATGAATCCAATCTCCACGTAAGGTTTTAGCCCGCGTTCGAGGTACGTGTCGAAGATGCGGTCATTGATCGTCCAATCGTAGATCGGCTGGCCGGCAGAATCTTCCTTGTACGCGCTGGTCGAGCCCCATTTCAACGCATACGCCCCATCGCCGCTCGTCAGTAAATGATGACAGCGAATGAAAACCTGCGGCCCGCCAAGCTGGCCGAGTTCAGCCAGCAGCTTCTTGCCGTCCTTCATATACGTGTAGTTCGACTCGTCGTAGCCGAAGAACCGCCAGATCGGTGCCAACTCGCCCTGCGTCCGGCTGGCATCCACGCGGATCGTGACCGGAAAATCAGCACCAATCGCGCTGCTGCAAAACAGCCAGAGCCATCCGACCGTGACCGCCCCCTTCATTGGATTTCCAACATGACGACGGACTTGGAAGGCAGTGTGATGGCGATCTCCTCACCCTTTCGCTCGAAGCCAGTGAACGGTGCCGGCTTCACGGCGTCGGGATGATCAAACGTGTTATGCGCATCCATCGTCGTGGCCGTGAGGATACGGCCCGTGATTGTCCCGGTCTGTGCCCCGGCAACCTTCACGCTGATCTGCGCGTCACGATGCGGGTCAAGGTTGATGACCGAGAGATGCACGCGACCCGCCTTGTCCCGCGACGCAGAGGCGTGCAACGAGGGAATAGCTTTCTCGTCCCGCTTGTAGTCGGGCGCGGAGAGTTCGATCGGCAACAGCGTCGCATCTTGATGGACCTTGTACATCTCAAAGACGTGATATGTAGGCGTGAGCAGCATTCTTTCCTTGTCGGTCAGAATCATTGACTGCAGCACGTTGACCAATTGCGCGATGTTTGCCATCTTCACGCGGTCGCAGTGGTCGTTAAAAATGTTCAGCGTCACCCCGGCGACAAGCGCATCGCGCAAGGTGTTTTGTTGATAAAGAAATCCCGGATTCGTTCCTGGCTCGACGTCATACCATACGCCCCATTCATCCACGATCATGCCGATGCGTTTTTGAGGATCGGTCTTGTCCATAATGGCGGAATGGCGCTGAACGAGTTCGCCCATTTCCAGCGCACGGCGCAGCGTGGAAAACCATTCGCCCTCGCTGAACTGTGTAGCCGGCCCCTTTTTCCCCCAATTGCCGGACGGTATCGTGTAATAATGTAGCGAAAGACCATTCATGCGATTGCCCACGTTGGCCATCACCACGCTCGTCCAGTTCGTGTCGTCCCCGTTTGAACCGCATGCGATGCGGTAAACCCGGTTCGTGCCGTAATTCTTTACGAACGTGTTATAGCGGCGGAAATTGTCGGAATAAAACTCCGGCCTCATGTTCCCACCGCAACCCCAACTCTCATTGCCGACGCCAAAATAGCGCACCTTCCACGGTTCTTTGTGCCCATTGGCACGTCGCAAGTTCGCCATGGGTGAGTCTGCGTCGCTGGTCATGTACTCGACCCATTCCATCATTTCCTGTGGCGTGCCGCTGCCGACATTCCCGCAAATGTACGGTTCGCAGCCGACTTGTTCGCACAAGTCCAGGAACTCGTGCGTCCCGAAACTGTTGTCCTCCACCACACCGCCCCAATGCGTGTTGATCATCTTCGGCCGCTTGTCGCGCGGTCCGATGCCGTCCTTCCAATGATACTCGTCAGCAAAACAACCACCCGGCCATCGCAACACAGGCACGTTCAACTGCTTCAATGCCGCCACCACATCATTACGAATCCCGCGCGTGTTCGGAATCGGGGAATCTTCGCCGACCCAAATTCCCTCGTAAATGCACCGTCCAAGATGCTCGGAGAATTGGCCGTAGATATTGCGGTTGATCGTACCGCGGGGTTGATCGGCGTGAATGACGATCTGGCCATTCACGGTCGAGTTGTCATCTGCCATGACGCTCGAAATCATGCCTGATAATAGGAGAAAAGCTAACAGTTTCTTGACCCGCTTCATAGCGCGCTCCGTAGGATGGATTGGGTTGATTTCAGTTCGTTGGACTTTGCATGCAGGACAATCTTGCCCGGCACGCCCGGTTTTGTCCGAAGGATGACGAGACACAGGCCGTTGTAGGCTTTGCGTTCCTTGGCCTGGAATGATTCATGGCTCGTGGCGTCGCCATTGTCGGTCGCGATGATTTCCGCTGGGCCGGTGACTTCGAACTGGAGTAGATTCTTCGAGCGCGGAACGAGTCGACCGTTGGCGTCGGCGACCGTGACGGTTACGAACGCCAGGTCCTGTCCGTCGGCTTTCAATTTGGCGCGGTCCGGCTCCATCAAAATCTGGGCGGCGGGGCCGGTGGTCTTGACGGTGTCTTCCGCCCATTTCTTGCCGTCTTTGTAGGCAACCACGCGCAATACGCCCGGCTCGTACTTCACGTCGTCCCAGCGCAGACGGTATTCGAATGGCTTCTTCAACTTTCGGCCGAGCGACCGTCCATTGAGAAATAACTCAGCTTCGTCGCCCGATGTGTACACGTGTACGGGCGTGATTTCCCCTACCCGTCCCGGCCAGTTCCAATGCGGGAGGATATGTGCCATCGGCAGCCTGGGCCGCCACCGCGCCTGATAAATGTAGAACCGGTCTTTCTTGAACCCGGCCAGGTCGATGATGCCAAAGTACGAACTGCGCGAAGGCACTGGAATCTTACCGAGTTCCTTAAGTTCCTGTTCGGCGCGAGCTTTCTCGGCGGGATCTTGAAAGTTCAGCAGATTCGTCATATCGCTGTTGTAGGGCGTGGGTTCGCCGAGATAGTCAAACCCGGTCCACACAAATTCACCAGCAACGAATGGATTTTGGTCCTGTCCCTTGAATTCCGCATCTGGCGTCGTCGCCCAGCGAGGTGCGTAGAGATCGTAGGAACTCATCTGGAAGTCTGCTTTGCCATCGTCCTTCTTGTCACTGACGGGAAATACGTATTCCCCTCGCGAACTGATAGTGGACGCGCTCTCGCTGCTGAATACCGGAATGCCGGGATTGGCCTCGCGGAATTTTTTGTATTCGCCAGGTTTATAGTTGTAGCCGAAAACATCCAGCGTCTTTTGGAAACCGTTGTAACCAGCTTCCGTGAAATTGCAGGCTGCCGTCACCGGCCTCGTTGCGTCCTCTTCGTGCACGATGGCGGCCAGTTGGCGCGAGACGTCCTGCCCGGCTGGGTTTCTCTGCTCGCCAATCTCGTTACCAATGCTCCACAGCACAACACAGGGATGATTGCGATCCCGGTGGATGAGTGCTCGAAGGTCTCTCTCCGACCATTCGTCAAACAGCCGATTGTAGCCGTTGGGTTTCTTGCGCTGCCTCCAGCAGTCGGCAAATTCATCCATGACAAGCATGCCCATGCGGTCGCAAAGCTCGAGCAATTCCGGCGCGGGCGGGTTGTGCGAGGTGCGAATGGCGTTGCAGCCCATCTCTTTCAAAATCTCGATCTGCCGCTCCAGGGCGCGTGTGTTGATGGCTGCGCCCAACGCGCCGAGATCATGGTGATCGCACACGCCTTTGATCAGCACGCGTTGACCGTTCAGGAGAAAGCCGCGATCTGTCGTAAACTCAATCGTGCGGAAACCGAAATCGGTCTCATAACGATCCACAGTCTTGCCAGTTTGTTCGATACTGATAACAAGCTTGTACAGATTCGGCTCCTTTAACGTCCATACCTTGGGGTTCTTGAGGGTCAACTTCTGGGTGATGACGCGCTCTTGGCCGGGGGCGAGCGCAATGCCATCTTCGGCCGCCTTTGATCCGGCGGTGGTCGAGACCAACCGACACGTGGCCGGCTGATCGGAGTCATTACGCAAGGTGGTTGCAACGGTCACTTCCGATCCGGTCGTCGTGACGTACGTGCCCCAGTGCGCGACGTGGACGGGTGCAGTTTTCACCAACCATACGTTCCGGTAAATACCGCCGCCGGGATACCAGCGCGACGACTCTTTTGGATTGTCCAAGCGGATAGCCACGACGTTTTCGCCCCCATAGATAATGTAAGGGGTCAGATCAAGCTCAAAGGAGGCATACCCATACGGCCACTCGCCGACGAACTGGCCGTTGAGCCAGACCCGCGCGTACGACATCGCGCCGTCAATGTCGAGATAGATGCGCTTGCCTTTGTCGGCGGCCGGTATGGTGAAATGTTTCCGATACCAACCCACACCCCACCAAGGCAGTTTTCCGGTCTCACCGGGGTAGTCCTGATTGAACGGCCCTTCGATCCCCCAATCGTGCGGCAGGTTCAACCGCCGCCACTCGTGGTCGTCGAGATCCGTGCGCTGCTCGTCGTTTGTGCCAGAAGCCTCGCCTTTCTGGAATCGCCAGTCGCTGTTGAAGGGCTGCCGCTCTCGCGTTGACAGTTCTGCGGCTTGGCTCGTTTGCAAGCCGAACGCCGCAAGTGATACCACGATCATAGTTGATAGTTTCATTGCATCACCTTTCGGGTCATGGTTGTTGGGCTGCTCTCTGCCACGTAATCTCTCTTCCGTAATACTTCACCTCGGCATCTACCGTTCGCGTGGACACGATCCCGGTGCCGCGTTCCTCTGATACCAAGATGATGCGGAAGGTGCGCTCGCGGACCATGCCAGGAAACACGCCCTGGCGCGCACCGATGGTCAACGCCTGCTTCTTCTCGTCCCAGCGGATCGGGATCGTCGCGTAAGCACCCTTCTCGTAATTGTAGCCGTCCCCTTCGTCCTCGTAGAGCGTAAAACTGCCGTCCGCGCCGCGATAGACGCGCAGCTCAACCGGATCGGCAGGTTCCGCCGCGTATTGAATTACAGGGCCGTAGGGCAGAATCGAGCCCGCTTTCACGAAGAGCGGCACGGTCTCGATACCGGCGGCGGCTTCGATGGTTTGTCCACCTTCGTAAGTCTTGCCAGTCCAGAAATCAGCCCATTTCGTCCCCACCGGCAGATAGACGCTGCGCGATTGCGCCGCTGGTTGCGTAACGGGATTCACGAGCAGCGCCGGACCAAACATAAATTGATCGGCAATCGCCTGCACCTGTGCATCGGCTCGAAAATCCATCACCAACGGTCGCATCATCGTGTAGCCATTGTGCGTCACCATCCATGACACCGAGTAGATGTAGGGCAGCAGGTGATAACGCAGGTTGATGTAATCCGTCAGGATCTCCTGGGTCGCACTGTCAAACCGCCAGACTTCCTTCGGCTTGTTGGTGCCGTGAACGCGGAACATCGGATTGAATGCGCCGAACTGGAACCAGCGCGTGAACAGCTCGGCATACTTCGGGTCGGCGGCGTCTTTGACGAAGAAACCGCCGATGTCCGTGTTCCAATAAGGAATGCCGCTGGCAGTGAAGTTGAGTCCAGCCGGGATTTGTTTTCGAAAAACTTCCCAAGTGCCGTTGATGTCGCCCGACCAGGTGACCGCCGCATTGCGTTGCTGGCCTGCGTAGGCGGACCGGGTAAGAATGAACACGCGCTTGGCCGAAGTCTCGGCGCGCTGGCCCTCGTAAACCGCCCGCGTGTGTTCGAGCGGATAGGCGTTGAACACAAGGGCGCCGGAGCCTTTGGCAGTGGTGAAGTCCCGGAACTCTCCCCACTTTCCGCTAAGCTCGGCCTCCGATGCGTCCAACCACCAGCCGTCAATGCCGAGCGAGGCCAGATGCGTGGAAATCTGTTTCCAATAAACGCCGCGCGCCTTGTCGTTGAAGGGGTCATACCATTTGCCTTGGCCCTTCGGATAGACGTAAGGAATCGCCGGGCCGAACGCCCCATTGATCACTTCCAATGCCTGCAGATTGGGAATGCTGGCGCCGGAGTCGGTCACGTCGAACTTCGGCCAGACCGAGATGAGCAGGTGAACATTCTGTTGGTGGAGACTCCTGACCATCGCCGCCGGGTCCGGGTAGCGGGCCGGGTCGAACTCATGCGAACCCCAGCCGTCCTTGGCCGTTTGCTGGTCAAGCGGTGGCCAGTATTGCCAATCCTGGATGACGCCATCCAGCGGGATGCCCCGCCTGCGATACTCGGCGACGACACCGAGCAATTCGTCCTGACTCTTGTATCGCTCCCGGCATTGCCAGAAGCCCCAGCCCCATTTCCCCATCATCGGTGCCGCGCCTGTGAGCCAGCGATAACCGGCGATGGCCTGATCGGGCTCGGGGCCTTGGATGAAATAGTAGTCTACGCCGGAGCCGGCCTCCGACTTCCACGTGAGCGTGCCTTTGTCGGTCTGACCCACATCCACGTCCGCAACTGCCGGGTTGTCCCACAGCGCGGCGTAGCCCTTGGAGGAAAGCAGCACGGGCACACTCACTTCCATGTTCTTCTGTAGAAGCTGCACGGTGCTACCGACGTAATTCATCACACCGTTCTGATGCTGACCGAGGCCGTAGATCGCCTCACCGGAATCGAGCATGAACCGTTGCGCCACAGCCAGCGTCTCCTTCGCGCTGCCGACACTCACAGGTGTTAACGACGTGCCATTCGACGTCTCGCTCAGTATCAGCAAGCCTTTTTCGTCGAGGAACCGGACCTGCCCGGTTGTCTTGTCCACACGGACCTGCACCAGCGCCGTGGTTAGCACGACTTCATCTACTTTGTCGGCGAACTTCCATTTCACCTTCGTGGGCCGGGCGATGATGGAAAGACTCGCCGGCAATGGCGCTGGCGCCACGGGCAAATGTGTCACGCGAACAATGCGATCACTCCAGATCTCCACCCGCGTGACGCCTGCCGCGCCGTTTAATGTGATGCCCTGCGCCCCTTTGTCCACCTTGCCCGCGACGGAAGCCAGCGACGGCAGGGCTGGAGCAAGGCCAACTGTTAGACCGGCAAGTGCTGTACTCAAAATGAATGAGGGAGTGCGGTGGCTCTTCATAAAGGTTCACTGCGCCGCTTGCAGTCGCAGGATGGTAACGGAGTTGCCGGGAAGCGTGCGGGTGAACGTCGCGCCCGCATTCTGGATGGTTTCGACCCGGGGCGAAACCTTGGTCGGCTCGCCAAACGAGTTTTCGTCAGTCGCGCTATCGGAACTCAGCACGATGGCCTTGCCGGTAGGTGACACTCGCCCCGCGCCGTACAGGCGGATCGTGGTGGGTTGGGACTGGTTGCCGGCATTGACCAGCTTGAGAATGATCTCGCCCGTGTTGGCGCGTCCGGCAACGGCAAACAGCGACTTGGGCGCGACGCGGGTCACGTCGTGGATGAGTTTGCCGTCCAGGTAACAACGCACGGTTTGGCCTTTGAGCTCGATGCGGATGTCGTACCAGCGTCCGGTTTCGATGTGGCCGGGAATTTGGTCGGTGCTGATCCCGGCCGCTTCGATGCGGTCCCCGGTGTTGCCCCAACCGCCCAGATTCCACCAACTCTTCTCGCCACCTCGCGTCGAGAAGAGGATGAGGAAACCTTCGTTGCCGCCGAGCTTGCGCGCTTTGAGCGTGTAGGTGTAATCGCTCCACGACTCGTCGCCGGCAATGGCGCGGACATCGGTCTCCCCGCTGGTCTGGCGGAGCGCGCCGTCGACAACCGTCCAATCACCGCGGGTCATCTTCCAGCCGTTGGTATCCTGGAAAGAATCGCCCGCGAACAGTGTGTTGCTGCCCTGCGTGACCTGGATGTCCTTGTACTCCGCCTGCGTCTCCCATGTGCCCACGCCGATCATACCGCGCGCGCCTTCCACCGGTGGCGGCGGTCCTTCCATCTCCACCGGCAACACGCGGTCGGAGTGGTTCGCTCCGAACATCGCCTGCACCCAGTACGATGGTGTGCCGTAGACGCGCGCTTGATCGAAAACGATGGCGTTGGGATTCCACGTCCTCCACGGCGGGTTGACCAACAGCGGAGCATACGAGGACATCAGTACCACGTCGCTGTTGCGTTCCAAGCCGGTCATGAATGCTGCCTCGGCGACGGCCGCTCGCAGATTTCCGTTGCCGCACTCCTTGGTCACCGCGTACTCGCCAAAGTAAACTTTCGGACCATTGCGGCCGTAGCGGTCATAACGGGTTGCCATGTTACGAAACGCCTGGGGCGTGCTGTACGAGTGCGAGTCGATCAGGTCCAGCGGACGATTCTTTGGCACGCCCTTCCAGTCGCACGCAATAAGATTGAAGTCGGGATACTTCGCTTTGATCGCATCGTAAAACAGCGCGTAGCGCTCATGGTACAGTGGCCCACCGTTTTCGTTGCCGATCTCCATGTATTTTAGATTGAACGGCGCGGGGTGACCGGCCTTGGCGCGCAACGCGCCCCACTGGCTCGTGACCGGGCCGTTGGCGTATTCGATGGCGTCGAGCGCGTCTTGAACATATTCGGGATCGGGCGGCACTGGCTGGTTGAAGTCGGATCTTCGCTGCTCTTGATGCGACATGCCGCAATTAATGACGAACAACGGTTCTGCGCCAAGGTCTTCGCACATTTGCAGATACTCGTGAAAACCCAACCCGTCGGTGGATTGGTAGTGCCACAGATTCCAATGGCCCGGGCGTTCGGCCGGGTCCCCGATGGTTTTTTTCCATCGCGTGGCCTCTGAGAGGCGGTCGCCCTCGACGAAGCACCCACCGGGAAAGCGCACAAAGGCCGGATGAATCGCCGCGATGGTTTCCATGAGATCGGCGCGCAGACCGTGTCCTTTCCAAGTCTCGTGCGGAAACAGTGACACCATGTCGAGCCAAGCCGTACCAGACTGCTTGCCGGTCAGCACGAAACGCGCGCCCGCGTCAGAAGCGTTCGCCTTAAGCGTGACGCTGAACTTTTTCCATTTCGAGTCGAGGCCGGACACCGTCCCGGTCGCCAGCGTCTTGCCGTCCTTGCTTTCCAGCGAAGCAGTGAGACCACCGGTGCCGCGGGCGTACAACGTCAAATCATACTTCTTGCCGCTCTCGATGTTGAGACCGCCGGTCGTCTTCTCGAACTTTTGTTGCCAATCTTCCATTCGCCCCGGATCATCCGGCCGCTTCAGTGGCCCACCGCGGAAGCCGTCGTTGGCAATGCCAACACGGCCTTTGATGATTTCAAGTTTGAGGCTCGTCGGATTGTTGGCATTGAGTGGCTGGCTTCTGTCCAGTGACATGCTGCCTTCGCCGTCCTTCACCAGCGTCCACCCGATGGGTTCGGTGGCGTCCTCGAACGAGCGATTCTGGATCATCTCCGCGTAGATGCCGCCATCGCCGGCCCGGTTGATCTCCTCGAAGAAAATCCCGTACAACATCGGGCTGACCTTTACACCCGGTTTATCCACGTCTACCGTCAATGACACTTCCTGCGCCAAAGCGGAAGCCGCCGTCATTCCCAATGCCAGCACCAATGGTTTCATCGTCTTATCTCCTGTCGAAAGCCGGTAAAGCCCGGCGCCATGCCAGGGGATTTCCGGTGTCAGTTCATTTTTGATCTCGCCGAGGTCTTTCTTTTGCCAAAGGTCGCGCACGCGACAGGGGCCAGACAGCTTCACCGGCACCTTCGCCGACACATCGCGCGTGTTGAAGACGGCGAGGTACTTGTCCGTTGAATCCGCCACGTCAGCCACCCACGCGACCAAGCCATCGTGGTTAAACAGTTCGTGATTGCCGCTGCTGCGCTGATTGACGGCCAACACTTCTTCGTTGGTCACGAGCGATAAAGTGAAATCGTCCAGCTTCGTCAGATCAGATCCGAGGATGAGCGGGGAACGGGCGATGCACCACAACGTCATGAGTGTGTACTGCTCGTCGCGAGTAAAATGGGTTGTGCGTTTCCCCATGTCGATAACCCCGAGCGGGAGCATGTCGGCATCGGGAAAATGGCCCGGCTCTCGATACGCCGTCCAGTCCTGCAACCGTTGGAACTGCGCCAACAAGTGCGGCCAGTTGTCCCAGAAGTCATCGCTGATGCGCCACATGTTGGCGTACTGCCGGACGTGTTCGCCTTCCGCAACTGGCGTTTCACCGGGCGAGGTGCTGAAGACCATTGGCCGCCCGGTCTTGGCGATCGCTTTGCGGATCGCTTCGATTTCGGCCTTGTGATAGGGACGGCTCAGGTCATCCACTTTCACAAAATCCAACCCCCAACTGGCGAAACGCTCGAAAATCGAGTCGTAATACTCCTGCGCGCCGGGCTTGGTCATGTCTACGCCGTACATATCGACACACCACGAGCACGTACTCGTTTTGTCCGCGATGTCTGCCGCGTGAAACGGCGTGCCTTTGATCGGCGTGTTCTGCTCGACCGCCTGGCGCGGGATCCCGCGCATTAGATGGAGGCCGAATTTCAAACCTTTGCCATGGACGTAATCGGCGAGCGCATGGAAACCCGATGGAAATCGATTGGTAGCCGGATCCCAACGTCCCCACTCGTCCATCGTGAATGGTACGCCTGTCCGGTACTTGAACCCCGCAGCCTCCGGATCATACCACTGGTGGTCCACGACGATGTATTGCCACCCGTAAGGGGCAAGTTTCTCCGCCATGAAATCCGCCTGCGCTTTCGTCTGCGCCTCGGTCACCGTTGTCGCGAAACAATCCCAACTGTTCCACCCCATCGGTGGCGATGTCGGCTGCTCCGCAGCCAGAGCGGCACTGGCGGCTAGCCCCAGAATTAGAACTGCGTGTTTCACCACTTCATCCTTTCTCCGTTGAAAGCGGATGGGCATCGCTCATCGTCCCTCAAGCGCCTGTTTCGCGTTGCGCGTTTCATAGAGTTTGTAAGCGATTCGCCGGTTCGCTTGCACCAGGTCGAAGTGAGGGGTATCGGCCGTGTTGACAAAGCCGCGCAACGTCGCTTCGCCGTCAGCGCGACCGGTGAGCGGCTGATCGCGGAACTGAAAGAAGTGCGCCCCCACCAGTGCCGGATGGACAAACGCCTGTGCCAAATAATCCTCGAGAGGTTGAAGGCGCGCTCCCTCCTCCTCCGTGGATTTCTGGCCCCGCCACGGCATTTGCCCGAGATCGCTGCTAACGCCGAACTCGCCCACGATAAACGGTTTGTCCACCACACCCCGGTATTGATTCAAGCGCCCATTGGGTAGTTCGTAAATGTTGTAAGAAATCACATCGCAGTACCTGGCTGCAATTTGGATCAGGCCTTTATCAATGTGGCCATTGAAGCGGACACCCAAATAGAGGTTATTGGGTGCCACACGCCTCACGGCATCGCGGACGGTTGAGAAGTACTTATCGGCGAACTTCTCGCCAAAGTCGCCGGCATCCTCGGTGAACCGCGCGTTCTGTAGATTGGGCAAGGTGCGTGATTCGAGCAGCGCCTCCCATGAGGGATAGTTTGTGCTCCATGCCGTGTTCAGCGCCGCGATGGCACCATACTTCGCCTTGAGGTCCTCCACAAAAACCTGTTTGCTAGCGGATGTGGCCGTTGCCTTGAGCGCACCCTGCGCGACCCTTGCCGCTCTGGGCTGCGTGCCCCAGGTCAACTCATTGTCCACAAAATAACCGATGTTCCACGGGTCGCCAGCAGTTTTGTTTCGCTCTTGATCCATGCGATTATTTACAGACGCGACCCACGTCGGATCGAAAACATCCGGGATGTGCTCCAACTGCGGTCCGCCGGAGGCAATCGCGACGGTGTACGCCGTCTTGTGACGCAGGTAGACCACCGGATCAGACCAGTTGCCCATCGAATTCAAGCCCCAGTTGCGCAGGCGTCCGTGCATGAAATCGGCGGTTTCCACACGCCAATTCTTCCCGTACTTGCGTTCGGCGTTGGCGCTGCTGAAACTGAAGGAGTGCCACGGTTGGCCGCCCTGGTAGTACATGAAGCGCCCACCTCGGCCCTGGCCCCAGTATTCTCCAAAGGGTCCGTCAGGTGACGGCAATTCGGCGAACCATTGTTCTTTACCGGTGATGGGCGTTCCTTCGCCGCCGGCGCTGACTCCGGTTGCGCCATACGACCAGAAAAGATAACCATCAGGATCCACCAACCACCATTTACCATCCACTTTTTTGGGGTGGAAGAACCCGGTCGCTTCCTGCTTCGCGCCGTTCTTCCAACCGCCCCACTGGTCCCAGTCCACCGGGCCGGGATAGGCGCTCATCTCATCCTTTTCCTTCTGGAGTCGGGCCGAGAAATCCGCGTCCGTGTAGATTTTGTCTGGCCAATCGGTGTGCCTGTACTGGCCGTACTTGTCGACAAATGGAAGGAATGGAATGGGAGTCGAAACCCCGTCTCCTTGCGCCGTCACCGACTCAACAAAAATGTTTTGTCTCGCAACAGGATGGTCCAGCCAGACGACAACGCGCGTGATCGTCGTTGGATCGACCGTGTTATCGCGGACATTGATATTTTTGAAGTACATAAAGAACGGCTTGAAAGGAGCATATGTTGGATCTTCGGGACGGCGCATCAAGCGCAGCCGCATCGTTTCAGTTTCTCCCGGCCCCAGCACAACTGCCGTGCGCACGTTGTCCGTCACACCCGTGGCTCCCGGTTCTTCCGCCCGCGCCCACACCGTCGCCCGCTCCTTGCCAGAATTGCGCAGCTTCAAGTAGAGCGAATCGTGTGGCGACAAATTCCAGACCCCAGTTTCCGGCGTGATTACCAGAGGAGCTTCCGCAGTGGCTTGCCGCCCCGTAGTGGTCGCGGTCGGACGCAACAACGAAAGTGGCTCCGACCCGATGCGCTCGGCCACCGGCGGCAAGTTCCCGGCCGTCGCGGGCTTCTGATCGGGGACAATGGGCGCCGCTTCGCAAGGCCAAGAGAAAACAAACGAGCAACACACGGCAAAAACTATATGGCCTCTTGCATTCATGATCCCACACGCACAGCGGTTTCGGTTTCCTCGTCGGGAAGTTCATGCAAGCACAACTCCGTCGGCGGTGGCGAGGTGTCCCGCGCCTGGTCGCGATAGCGGGGCAACGTTTCCCAACGCAAGACCCATCGGTGGCCATGGTCGCGCGCCACGACTATCTGCACCTCCCTGCCGGCAGACGCTCGCATTAACTCCGCCGGCAACACCGGTGGTGCAGGCGGTAACTGTTCGATGCGCTCACTCAACCGCCAACGACCCGCGCCGGCAGCTTTCGTCCAGAAATCCACAAGCAAAACACCGTCCGGGGCCAGCCGTGGCGGACCCAGCGTCACCTCGGCCGGGATCGAACCATGGCCCGAGAACGACCACCGAAAATTCCAATCGCTGATTTGCCGCGCCTCTTCGCCCGGTCGCACGGCGTAAACCTGGGAGTGGCCTTGCGCGTCGTAGCGGTGATAGACCACAACCGGACGCTTTCCCGCATCAAAGCCGAGGTTAAAGGTCATGTTGATCAATCCCTGAGCGGGCCGTGCGACATCGATCACCTGGCCATTGGCGAACGTGATGGGCAGCGGGACCGGCTTGCCCCGGCTGTCTTCCCAATGCACAAAGTCGCGGCTGCATGCGTACGAGAGCGCGTGGTTGGTCGCGCAGTCGGGCGTGTCGCGCCACATCCACACGAGATGGAAGCGGTCGTCTGGGCCAAGGACCGGCTCGATCGCGTAGGCGCTGCGCTTGCCCTCGCCATCAAGCAGCGGCGTATCGAGCAGACGATGCCATGTGCAGGCGGCGCAGTCATACTGGTTGTAAATATCGCCTCCGCTTCCGCTGCGGCCGTCGCGATAGCGGAAGAGCAAATTGCCATCCGCGCTCTTGAAGAAGACCGGGTAAGTGCAGTGAATCTCGCGCTCGCCGGTCATGCGATTGAGACGCTCCAGCGTGCCGACATCGAATGGTTCGCGTGTCCGATAGTACACGAGTGGGTCGTCGTGCATGTTGCCGGAGAAATGCAGGCGACCATCGCGATCGAGTGCGAGCCGCAGGTAATTGTGGCTGTCCCAACCGGTAACGACGCCGGGAGGCTTCACGCGCGTCCAGTTCTCGCCGCCCAGCGCGCGGCCAGCGACGGTAAGTTGACGTTCGCTGTCATAGTACGCAATGAACTGATGTCCGTGCTCGATCAGCAGCGCGAAGCTGACGGGGTGACCGGACCAGACACGATCCACAACCTCGTGCTGGTTCAAGCGAGTTCCTCCAATGTTCGAAGGCGGGCAGCGCTCGATCCGTCTTGCCGGGTCCACCACTCTTCGCCATCGCGGGAAACGCCGCCCGATTCGACTGTGAACCGGTGGGCATCGCTGAAATTGTCCCCGGCCCAGCAGGCGAGCCAATGCTCGCCGGGTTCATGCACGGAGCGGAGTGTTGGCATTGCCGCCAGCGGGCTTAGAAGATGACTGTTCGCGCCCAGTTCCACGAACCCTGCCTCGCGTCGCCCGACAAAATCGTGCAAGACTGACGCGCCTTGGGGCGAATGAACTTCCCCCGGTTTGGATTGCATCGTCGTCCGGTCGGTGTAACCGACCGCGAAACCGCCTTCGAGCGTCCACAGTTTCCGTGCAGTGCGCAACCGGTGGAGACGGATGTGCCCGGTCGGCTCGGCCACGAGCCAGGTGCAGAGTTCGACATCGGGCCACGGTTGCCAGCGTGCGTACGCCACGCCATCGCGCACTTCTCCGTCCACGCAATGCTCTCGCACATGAAAGAAACGGCCGTCATCGCTGAGTGAGAGTCCGTTGTCCAAACCGCCCTCGGTCGGGCTGGCGGCGCTCACAGGCACGCTGAAACCGAAGCGCGTCGAGTAGGCACACTTCGAGTATTTGTGCGGCGCGTGGCGTGGCCAATCGAGGACAGGCCGACCGGGATTGATCGCGGTGACTTCGCGCGAGCGCGGATCGGTGACAAGGATCAGCTTCGCGCCCGGCACGGTATGCACCGCGCGGCGCGGCGGCAGCGGCGCTTCTTCCGCGCGCCAGAACGGGTGTTGTTCCGGTAATGCGAGAGGCAGAAACGCCTTGAGCGCCCAGTATGGCGAGCCGGGCGCATTGTAGCTCTCGGCCACGTGCAGATTCGGATACGCGTAGCCAATCGTTAGCAGTCCCGTTTCGGAAAACACCGGCTGTCGGATCCACCAGCGCAGATGGCGCAGGTAAAGTCCTTTGATCACCGGCCACGGCAGGGCTTCGACGTCGGCAAAGGCGAGCGCACCCCAGAACGCGCCTTGCGCGAATCGATACGTCAGGCTGCGCCCAAATGGCAACGCCGCGCCGTCGGCGGAAAACCAATGTGCGAAGTCGCGCGCGAAGATCGACGCGCGGTCGATGAAGCGCACGGTATTGGTGAGCTTGGCGTAGATAAGCCCGCAAAAGTGAAACGCCATCGGCACGTAGTAATCGCCTTGCCAACCACTACGATGCGGAGGCCCGGGAAGGCCGTCCACGTACCAGCCATCGCCGAGATAGAACCGATCGATCTGCGCGAGGTCGGCTTCAACCTGTTGCGCGGACCACGTCTGGCCACAGCGGCTCAGCCCGAGGTTCACGAGCACGCGGAACCACAGCCAGTTGCTTTGGACCAGCCGCACTTCGTTGATGCGCTGCAACCACGCGGCCAGCCGATCGCGCGCGGCAGGCGCAAGTGGTTCCCACAGCAATTGCGGCGCGAGCGCCAACCCGAAGCCGATCGCGGCCTGTTCGACGCTACGTTGATCGAAATCGCCGGTAACACCCCAAAACTCAGGATGGCTGGGGTCGGTGCCGGCGGTGAGGCCTTCCTGCCAAAGCGACCAGTGATCGAACCGACCCCCACCGGCCCCCAGCGGCACAAGCCCCCAGAGCGGGCGCGAAAACGCTTCGAGCCAGCCGGCCGGATCGCCGTAGTGAGCGCGGTTTTCGCCGAGATGGATTTGCGCGCGGCCCGGGGAAAAATGCGGCAGAACCGGTTCGACCAGATCGCACGCCAAGCGCTGCAAGTCGGCGCGGGTGCGCAACGGATTCCCCCTCATATGATGGGTCTTCTCAATCAAGATGAAACATCTCCCTCACTTCGCGGGCAACCGGACTGTTATCCGCGTTGGCCGGCATGATGTCCGCCATGTGCGCCCACCAGCGCTGGCACACCTCGGTGCGAGCGATGGCCTGCCACTGGTCTTCGTCCTCAATCTGGACGTAACCGAAGAGCAGATTCGTCACAGGGTCGTGAAAGATCGAATAGTTGTGGACGCCGTGCGCTTTCAACACAGCGGCGAGGTCGTCCCAAATCGGGCGGTGCCGGCGCTCATACTCGGCTTCGCAGCCGGGGTTTACAGCCATGACAAAAGACTTGCGAATCATAATGTGTCGGGCTCCGTTAGCAAACTTGTTGGACCTGGATGCCGAGAATCGCGGCGAGCTTCTTGAGCTTGCCGGCCACGTGGCCGACGCCAATGGCGCAATGATGAGCCGGACCGGCCTTCGACCACTCATTCATGAACGCCTTTGCGCCAAGGGAGAATTTGTACCGGCTGTTGGTGTTGCCGATTTGCAACACGGGGCCGGGCACGGCTTCGCCCTCGGCCACCAGCGACAACACGGTGCCGTCACCCCACTGCACGACCGATAGCAGCGTGACCGGGCCGTGTTTCACCGTCATTTGGATCGAGAGACCTTTGCCGGGCTTGCCGTGATAGACCGGCAGCGGCACAAGCTTGACGCGCCCCTCAGCGATGGCGAAGTGCGCCGGGCCGTCGTGGCCGAGATAGACCACGTCGTCTTTGAAGTCGGTCAGGTAAAACTCCGAGAACGAGCCGCCCACGCCGAGCAGGTCCATGATCTTCATCGCCTGCACATTCTTGATTTCGCACTCGCCGGCTACGGGCATATGCTGGCCCGTGAGCAGCGTGTTGCCAGCGATAACGCTCGTAACGATGTCCTGATACTGACTGCCCTCAACGCTCTCGTAGTAGTACGCGAGCGAGCCGAGATCATGCTTCGCGACCAGCGCGTCCAGCGCGCAGGAAGTGCGCGCGGCCCGTTCGATCTCTGCTGGCTCGCATTCGGGCGCAACGTCGAACGCCTTCTGGAACTGACGAATCTTCGCCTGAACGCGGGGCCTGGTCACGGCGTTGCGCAACGCGTGCAACTCACACATTTCCAGCAACTCGAAGTGATTGCCGAACACTGCCGATTGCTGGGTCATATCGCTGTACACGTCGAGCATGCCGCAGTAATAATGACCGAGGACTCCGACGCGGTTCTGGCGCATGCCGGCGGCCACTCTCGCCCCGTCCACCCAGTCGCGAATTTCCTGCCATGCCTCATCGTCCTGCAAGTGGCCGGTAACGAGATGATAGGCGATGCCGACGCGGTTGAACACGGAGGCGATCTCCGGGCAACTGCACGACTGACAATGCTCCAGCCAGATGCCGGTCATCAAGCCGCGGTCGCCGAGCGCGTTGAACTTCCTATAATCGAGCTGTGGAACGGGCTGGAGATTCAGCACCACGACCGGCACGTGGGCCTGTTGCACTACTGGCAACACCGTGGACGACAGCGCGTACGTGGAGACGTAGAGAAAAATCAAATCCACTTCTTCTCGACGAAACTGCGAGGCCGCCTCCCGCGCTTTGATCGGGTTGTCCACCAAACCAGCATTGACGATTTCCACGCCGTAGCCTTTGATTCTCTTTTCGATCTGGCCTTGATAGCCCATGAGCCGCTCGCGCAGACCTTTGAATTGCGGCCAGTATGTATCCAGCCCGACGCCGAACAATCCAACGATCAGCTTTGTTTTCATGGAAGCAGGTCAGCCGACGGGACATTTTTCGCCGCGCGGCGGCGGGCGAGTTCGTCTTTGATTTCGTAGACTTTGTCCTGGCTCAGTTCATAACGACGGATCAGGAAGATCGTGATCAGCGCTCCGGTGGCCGGGGCAACGACGTAGGCGAGCTTCATCAACTGGAGCGCGTGATCGGATTGCGCGCCGAACTTTGCGTTGAAACCGATCCAGGCGAGGATGAACCCGGAGAGCAAGTAGCCGACCGAGTTGCCGGCCTTTTCAAACCAGCACAGCAACGAGTTGAACAATCCTTCCCGGCGCAGCCCCGTCTGCCATTCATCGTAGTCGGAGATGTCGCCGAGCATTGCGACACACATCAACGACACGCCGGCGTTGGAAATTCCATTCATCATAATGATCGGCAATGGCCACCACGTGCGGCCGTGCTGGTA
Source organism: Verrucomicrobiota bacterium (assembly GCA_003152315.1). GTDB lineage: Bacteria > Verrucomicrobiota > Verrucomicrobiia > Palsa-1439 > Palsa-1439 > Palsa-1439. Next base: position 100,565 of record PLZV01000058.1, on the reverse strand, counting down.
GAGGACGATCTTGCAAAGGCAGTCCACGATCAGAATAGCGGCGGCGAACTCCAGCGTGTGCCGTTTACCGATACGGCGCTCGATGTGCGGATATACGGCGAGCGAGGTGATGATCCCGGCGACGTGAAAACACGAACCGATGACGGCGGCGCTGAAGGCCGATCCCTTGATGTCTCCCGCAAAGACGTAATAGACATACATGTAATTACCCAGAATTCCCACAACGTTGAAGCCGAAACTGAAAACGCAGCGCGCCCAGAGCAGCGCCATGAACGACTTGTTGCCCCGCACCGCTCGCCAGCTTTCCCCGAACGCGATGTGTCGCTGTTTTCCCGCGACCTTCGCATACATTCGCTCGCGACAAAGCACGACGGGTAAAAGTGCGACGAGGAAAAACAACACGCCACACCCTAAAGACACACAACGCACCCCGGTGACTGTGGCATACACTCTCTCGCTCAACGATGCGGCGGCGGGAACCCACCTTTGTGTGACCGGGAAAACCCATTGGCTACCAATCTGCGCTGCGAATCCGAACGCCAGCGTGACTCCCGCAATCCGCGTTCGCTCATGGTAATCGTCGGTTGCCTCGATGATCAGCCCCCCCAACGGCATCGTGTACAGCGAATACGCGGTATAGAAAAGGAGCGAGACCACCAGCAAATACCAGAACAGGTAATTACTGCTGACGCCGCGCGGAAACCACCACATCGCCGCCCACGTAAGCCCGACCGGCAACGCCGCCGCCAACAACAACGGCCGGCGCCGGCCCCAGCGAGAGCGAAAGTTGTCCGAGAACTGACCAAAGACAGGATCCGCCATCGCATCCCAGATCCGTTGGATGAAGACGATGGTGCTGAGGAGCCTCGGGTCCAAGCCCAGCGTCATGTTGTAGATCTGACTGACCAGCACGTGCAGCGTGCCATGCGTGCCATCCCCGATGGCTTTGCCGAAACCGAGGCCGATCTTCTCGCGCAGAGTGACTCGATCGGCTTGGGCGGTGTCGTGATGGTGCCGACGTGCTGGAGCCGCGTCCATCAGAGTTTCACCTCGAAGGTTTGAACAGAATTAGCCGGCAACACACACGTGATACGTTTGTCGGCAACCTTCACATCGCGGTGCATCTCGTAGCGCGTGTTGCCCTTCGGTTCTGTTATCCACCGGGTCACCGGACCATCGTGGACGGTGTACTTGGAAAGGTCGAAGGTCTTCGTGTCGTCCTTGTCGCCGTTGCGCGCAACAATCACGAGCTTTCGAGCCTTGGCATCGTAAGCGGCCACGGTGTCTGTATCGCCAGTTTCGAGGATCGTCATACCGGGGCGTATATGACGCGTATATTGTGTGAGGATGAAATATTTCGGATTGGTCACCCCCATGGCGTTCTTGCGCATATCGGTGTCAATGAGGCCCCACCCCCCGCCATCAAACGGCTGCCAGTAGGTCCAAGCCGTGGGGTGCAGGTACTGCAAATCGAGGTGAAGATTGCGCGCCATCTGCAGACCGGTCGGATCTTTCTCTCCATATTCCGAATTCCTAAGTCGCTTGCCATTAATGGCTTCAAACAGTAAATCGCGACGGCCATTCCCATTCTGGTAACCGTGGACATTTACCTGTTTGACGATCGCTTTCGTCGTCGCGTCGAAGCTGTTCCACGTCCCCAGCGCCTGGTCGTACAGGCTCTCATCGGAGGCGGCGATGGGCATGTCTTTGAGCCCGCGCTTATCGAGTTGCGCACGGAGAAGCGGCAGCACGGCCGCTTGGGCCTCATGCGAAAAGTGACAGCCCTCCTGTTTGCCATTGGCGTGCCAATAGCTTGCAATGGGTTCGTTGAACGGCTTCACGGTGGTGAACGTGATGCCCCAGTGATCCTTGGCGTGTTTCGCGACGGTGGCCAGATACACCGCAAACTTTTCGTACTTCTCAGGCGCTAGATTGTCGTCCATTGCCTTCGCCGCACCCGATGGATTGTCGTTCGTGCACATCCACCACATGGGTGCATTCGAAAAAAGCTCGAAATACTTCGCACCACGATCGCGCGCTTTGAGTAGCATCGCGCGTTGGTTGGCGTCCACGTTCCAATTCCAGCTTGCCGAGTGAGGATCCTCGCTCTTGCCATCGAGCCAGAACCCTTCCATCTGCCGAAAAGGCAGGATGCCTCTCGAGACGATCATCTTGCGGCCATCGACCTCGTTCCAACTGCACGCGCCTACATTGTAGCGGGCAAAGTTCAATCCCAAGCCGGGCAGCTTCTGGCCGTTGAAATCAACTGTCTTGGTGGTGAAAAGGAGGTCGGCGATATCGTCGCGATCACCCAGGCCCTTGGCCCACCAACAGAGCGAAGTGCCCCACCCTTCCCATGGGCCCCAGGTTTTGCCTGGTTCGATAATGACAGTGTTTGTTTCTGCGTTGCCAGTTAAGACGAAACCCACAAGCATCGCCAGCACGAATACCACGGAGTGGATGCGGAGACGGCTCATCACGGGATGCTCGTCTCGCCGGTTTGAATATCGATCGTCCACGGCTTCGGCTCCGGCAGCCACAGTTTGCCGCCGCCGATCTCCAGAGGCATCCACAGATACCGGCTGTCCCATTGGGTCCTCGGTTTCCAGATGTCGCCCATGAAGATCACGCTCGTCTTCTTCGATCCGACAACTTTCACCAGCATCGACGATTGAGAACCATAGGTCTTTGCCTCCGGCAGAGCGATGTCCTTGAACTTCGACCATGGCCCTTCGAGCCGCGAGGCCGTGGCATATTGGTTGGCATTGGGCGCCCAGCCGGTCATGTAGGAGCCGATAAGATAGTAAAGACCGTCGTAGTGGACGAGCGCCCCGCCCTCAAGCGGGGCACGTATAAAACAGACTTCCTTTTCGACATCGAGGTAATCTTCAGAGAGTTTCGCAATGAAGAACCCCTTCGTGGGCCGGCTCTCGAAGATCAGATAGGCCGAACCGTCGTCATCGATAAACTGCCCAATGTCGCGGCTCTCCTGCCCAAGCGGGCGGAAGTTGTGGACGAAAGTATAATCGCCATCCACGGTGTCGCAAGTAGCCACGCCCACTTGGGCCAGCGCGTAACCGCTGCCCCCGCCATCGGGGTTCGTGGGACCATCGAGGTGCATATACATGACAAATTTCTTGGTCTTCTTGTTGTAGAAGACCTTCGGACGTTCGAGCACCCAGCGTGGCCCGATTCCGAATGGCGCATCGGATTTGATTACTTCGTTTCGAAATTGCCAGTTGACCAGGTCCTTCGATGCGTAACAACCGACGTATCGCTTGCCACGGACGTTCTCCTGCGAGCGGTACTCGCCAAACCAGTAGTAGGTGTCGCCGAGTTTGAGAATGTCGCCGCCGTGCGCCTGAACGTGCTTGCCGTGATCGTCCGGCCAAATCTCGCCGGGGCAGACCATCGCGGCGCACGTCTGCTGCATCAAAGCGCCACCCAAGAGGAGAACCACAACAAGATTTCGCGTCATTGCTTGACCACCGTTACCAATGCGGGTCCGACATAGATCCTGTATTCCTTGATTCGTCCCGGCTGGTTTTCTCCAGCGCGCGGGGTGTAGCGGAAACCGCCGATGCGAACGGCCGCGCCCAAATCAATAACGAGCTGATGCGGGTGTCCTGGTTTTTCCGTCTTCCAAGCAGTATGCCAATGGGTGGTAACTTGCCCATCGATCGCGTTTCCCGCCGAGCCGTCTTCACCGACCAACTCTTCGCTGTCCACGTACGCGATCGTCCACTCCGTATGTGGGATCGACTTGCCGGCGGGATCGAGCAGGTCGAATTCCGCGATCGCGGCGAAAGGTTTGCCGTCGTGGGCGTTCAGTGATTCGATGCAGAACTGCTTCCCCTCGAGTGGTTTGGGAAACTTCACTTCCTGAACCTCGGGTCCCGGCGCGAATGTGCCGGTATACGCCGGCTGGTCCAGCGTGAGCCGACCTTGCGGAGTTGACCGCTGCGCAAAATCCAACTCGCCGCGCACCATGTCAAGAATCGGTTTGTCCAAGCCGACAAGCACCGGTTGTGTGGGACCGAGCAGATCGAGGATGATGATTTCGTTCGTTCCGTCGCGCAGCCACGGGCCGGGCACGTAAGCCGTTTGCGTCGGGCCGATGTTCCAATAACGTGCAAGGCAATGGCCGTTGATCCACACAACACCCTTGCCCCAGTTGCGTAAATCAAGAAACGTATCGGCGGGTTTCTTCAGATTGAAAGTGCCGCGCCAGAATGCCGGGCCTTTGGCCGCACCGGATTTCCATTTCAATCCGGCAAGCATTGGAGCGTCAAGTCGCAGCGGATAAACTTGCCATTGGACGGACAGTGCATTCGCGCCGTCGTTACCGCCGAGATGCACGGGCCCTTGCAGACCCTTCCGGTCATGAATCTCTTTACCGAAATTCACATGGCCCATCGCCTCGACGAGAATATCGAGTTGCGCGGGTTTCTCATGAGCAGGCAGCTTGACTCGAAATTGGCGAGAACGGCGATCCATGACGCCGATTTGTTTGCTGTCGAGAAACACCCACGCGAAATCATCGGCTCGGTCAACTTGCAACGTCGTCCCCGAATTGGGGGGAAGGATGGCGCGATAAACGATGCACCCGTGGCCTTGATCGTAGGCTTCCATGTTGCGTGGCAAGGTGTCGGCGACGGGCATTGGCAGGTTGTCAAAGAGCGCCGCGGTTTCGTTAAGCGTAAACGACGGCATAGTCATCACGGGATTCGTGCTCGGCGGCGCCGGAAGTGTTTCGCCGGCCGGAAGATATTTTTCAATCAGATCGCGGGTCAATTGAAACTTCTCGCCAATCCAGCCGGCTTCACTGATCGGCGCATCGTAATCGTAGCTACTGGTATCGGGTTTGAACGGACGGTCCGCGCCCGACCACATACCGAAGGTCGTGCCGCCGTGCGCCATGTAAATGCTGAAGGACGCACCCTGCTTGAGCATGTATTCGAGGTCGCCGAGGTACTGCTGGGTTTTGCCAAGGTGATGCGGTGCGCCCCAAGTATCAAACCAACCGGGGTAGAATTCACCGCACATCAGCGGGCCGGTCGGCTGCACCGCGCGCAGCGCTTTGAAACCATTTTGAGGATTACTGCCGAAGTTGACGACCTGGAACAAATCGCCGCGCAAACCTCTCGGCAAATCTCCCGTTGGATTACACGCAAACAGCGGCACATTGAACCCCCCATCAAGCAATGCCTGCCGCACCTTGCCCATGTACTCGACATCGTTGCCAAATGAACCATATTCATTCTCGACCTGCGCCATGAGAATCGGACCACCCTTGGTGACCTGCAGCGGGCCAAGCACGCGACCAACTTCCTTCAGCCACGCGGTGGCGGCGCCGAGGAATGCCGGGTCTTGCGAACGCAGCCGGATATTTGAGTCCTTTAACAGCCACCATGGCATGCCGCCACCGTCCCACTCCGCGCAGGCGTACGGGCCAGGACGCAGAATCACCCATAAACCTTCCTGCTGCGCAATGCGGCAGAACTCGGCGGCGTCCGCCTGCCCTGACCAATTGTATTTGCCCGGCTCCCATTCGTGGTAGTTCCAGAACAGATAGGCGCAGACAGTATTCAAGCCCATCGCCTTGCACAGCTTCAGCCGGTGTCGCCAATACTCACGCGGGACGCGCGCGAAGTGGATTTCGCCACAGCGAATCTGCAGCGGTTTGCCGTCGAGCAGGAAATCCCTCTCACCAATTTCGAATGTCGTTGCGCTGAATGAAGTGCTCATCGTCATCATCAAAGTAAGGAAAACGAATACCCATTTTTTCATCGTGTCCTCCGCGCTCGCAAGAGTTGATCCACCAGCGCGCCGAAGAAGATCACGGCGCCCATGACGGAGAAGTTTAGCGAACTGGGAATGCCCAACAGATTCACCAGATTCTGCAACACCTGCAGCAACGCCGTGCCGATCACGATGCCGAGAATCGAACCTTCGCCACCGCGCAAGCTGCACCCGCCGAGCACCGCGGCAGCGATCCCATAGAGTTCGTAAAACGAGCCGTGATTGGCCGGCGAGATCGAGTTTGTGTAAAACGCGATGAGAATACCGGCCACACCCGTGAGCAGCATCGAAACCACGTAGGCGCTGCCGATGATCAGGCGACTGTTGATACCGGAAAAGCGCGCGGCTTCTTCGTTGCGCCCCACGGCAAATAGATACCGTCCATACACCGAGCGATGAAGCACGACGTAGCTGATAATTGCCACACCGATCAGCACCACAAACGGCATTGGCAACGGGCCGAGGTTGCCGGTGGCCAGTTCGCGCAATCCGCCGTAGCCCTCCGTACCAAAGCCTTTCGTCTCGTCGTCGGCGATGTAGCGAGCGAGACCCCGGTAAAACAGCAGGCCGCACAACGTGACGATGAACGATTGCATCCGCACTCGCGCGACCATTATCCCGTGAAACAGGCCGAGCAGCATCACGCCGGCAATGCTGGCTGCCACCGCGACCGTCCAATGCCAGTGCTTTTCGCTGAGTAGAATCGCCAGCACAATTCCCTGCAGCGCAAACACCGAGCCGACCGACAGATCGATTCCGCCGGTGATGATGATCAGCCCCAGCCCGATCGAGAAAATGCCGTACATGCCAATCAGCCGTGCCATGTTCGTCAAGTTGGCCGCGCCGAGAAACCGGGGATTCAAGATCGCCGTTGTCGCGCACAACGCCACCAACAGAATCATTATGCCGAGTTCTTTCTTCACGCCGCCTTTCGTCCGACCGCCAGATTCATGATTGCCTGCTCGCTGAATTCCTCCCGCGTCAGAAACCCGGTGATCTCGCCTTCGTGCATCACGGCGATGCGGTCGCTGACGCCGAGCACCTCCTCCATCTCGCTGCTGATCATCACAATCGCCACGCCTCGATTCGCCAAATCTCGCATCAAGCCATAAATCTCCGCCTTTGCGCCCACGTCGATGCCGCGCGTCGGCTCGTCGAAGATAATCACCTTCGGTTCGAGCGACAGCCATTTCGCGAGCACCACCTTCTGTTGATTACCACCACTCAAATCCATCGTCTTGGTCTCGACGCCCGGCGTTTTCACGTGCAACGTCTCGACCTGTTGGCGCGCCACTTCCGTTTCCCGGTCAGCGCGAATCAACCACCACGTGCTACAGTGTTTCAACCCGGCCATCGTGATGTTCTCGCGCACGCTCATCTCGGTGATCAACCCGGTGCGGCGGCGGTCCTCAGGCGCGAGATAAATGCCCGCCTCAATCGCGTCGTGTGCGCTGTGAATGACCAGCGGTTGGTCGTCGAGCCGAATCTTCCCTTCCAATGGCGCGTCCACCCCGAAGATCGCCTGTGCCATTTCCGAGCGGCCCGCGCCCACCAGTCCGGCGAAGCCGAGAATCTCGCCGCCCGCGACATCGAAGCTGATCTTGTGCTGCGGGCGGTACCGCGTGCGCAACCCCTCGACCTCGAAGTAGCGCGGTCGTTGCGAGCCGTTGCCGCGGACGTAGAGGTCTTCCAGTTTCCGGCCGATCATCAACGATACCATTTTGGTGTGCGATACTTCACCGGTTTGCAATTCCCCGGCGTTGCGACCGTCGCGCAGGGCCACGACTCGATCCGCGCAAAACTCGATTTCGCCGAGCCGATGCGAGATGTAGATGACGCTGACCCCGTTCTCGCTCAAGTCGCACACCGTCGCCAGCAACCGCTCCGTTTCCGAGAGCGTGAGCGAACTGGTCGGTTCGTCCATAATGATCAAGCGCGCGTTTTGTGAAAGGGCCTTGGCGATCTCAACCATCTGCTGTTGCGCCAAGGACAATTCCCGCAATGGTGTGCCCGGAGAAATGTTCAAGCCGAGGCGCTTGAGGTATTGCTCGCTGTCGCGGGCGATCTTCTGGCGGTCAATCAACCGCAACGGCCCGCCCCACGTCGGCTCACGGCCCATAAAGACGTTCGCCGCGACACTAAGATTGTCGAGGACGTTCAGTTCCTGATGGATAAATCCAATGCCGAGCACGAGAGCGCCCGCAACATGGCGAATCGTGACCGGCCGGCCGTCGAACCAAATCTCGCCGGCGTCAGCCTGATGAACGCCGCCGAGGATTTTCATCAACGTGGACTTGCCCGCGCCGTTCTCGCCGATGAGCGCGACGACTTCGCCCGATCCGACCGACAGGCTGACGTCATCGAGTGCCAGCACGCCCGGGAATCGTTTCGTGATGTGTTTCAGTTCAAGCAGCGGGCTCATTTGCCGCGCAGTTTCTTCAGATTGGCGGAAAACTCGTCTACGTTCGATTTGTCGATGGCCAATGTCGGCACGATGATCTTCTTGCTGGCCGGGATAACGGTTTTGTCGCCATTGAGCACTTTGTTCATGAGCTGAATGGCCTGGTAGCCGAACTGGTACGGCTGTTGCACGACGGTCGCCGAGATGGCGCCGTCCTTGATGCCCGCCAACGTCTCCGCATCTTCATCGAAGCAGACAATCTTGATCTGCCCGATCTTGCCTGCATCGCGGACGGCGTTGAGAATGGCCGGGCCATTGTAATTCCAGAGGCCGACCAGACAGACCACATCGGGATATTTCACCATGGTGTCCAACGCGTTGGCCTTGGCACGCACGGCATCGGTGTCATCGGTGCGCACATCAACGATCTGGATGTTGGTGCCCTGGATCGCTTCCTTAATGCCTTCGAGGCGGTCGTGGGCGTTCTGGGCGGCCGTGTTGCCGACGAAGATCACGATCTTGCCGCCCTGGGGCAACGCCTGCCGGATGAGTTCACCGGCTTGCCGACCCGCCGCCATGTTGTCCGTGCCGAGATAACAGGCGCGATCGCTTTGCGGAGCATCGCTGTCCTGAGTGATCAACAGGGCCTGCTTGGCAACTCCGTTTAACAGCAGAGTCTGGTTGGCGGGATCAATCGGACTGATAGCGATGCCGTCCACGCCTTTCGCCAGAAGATCCTCCACAATGCGCTTCTGGGTCGCGGCAGTGGCATCGGAAGGGAGTCGGAACTCCATCGTGACACCAGGGAGTTCCGCCACCGCTTTCTCGCAGCCCGCGCGGGCAATGGTCCAAAAATCCGCGGCGTTGTTGCTGACGAACGCGAGGCGGAGTTTGGCTTTCGGTTTGATGGTTTCTGATTGGCCCTGCGGCTCCGATTTGCTGCAGCCTGTGACCAATGTGACCACAACCGCTGCCGCACACATCCAATTTATTGGCTTCATGATCCAATCTCCTTGTTCAAGAAACACCTGATTGTTCGTTCTTCCCTTCGCGCGATGGCGGCGTCGTATCAAGAGAGCGCCGCATCGCCCGCCGCGCCAGAATCACCATCACCACGCCAATCACGAGCAGCACGATTCCCCAAATCAGATTGATGTTCAGGCCGAGTGACTTGCGGTAGAGCGCCACGTCGGAGGACGTCGCCAAACCAAACACCGTCAGAATGGCGCCCACTAGGACAAACATCACACCCATGGGCATACGAATGTCGAGTTTCATACAAGTTCTCCTTTACCAAAAGATGATGTTTAGGATTATCGCTCCCACGATGACGATGACGCCAAGCGTGGCGGGCTGTTTGTACCACGGCACGTCGTGGTCCTTGATCTTGGGCGTCAGCGAATAAACCAGCCCTTTGAGTTGGTCGTCGGTCTTGTTCGCGCTGGTCGCCAACGAAATCAGGATGGTCGCTACGAAGCAGACCGTCCACGCGAAGATGGCGGTCCAGAAGTTTTGGGCCATGTCGCTGGGATAGGTGTGGACGATGGATCCCAGCCAGCCGCCATGAATTCCAGCTGCCTTTGCCACGAGCTCGGGAGTTTTGGAAAGCATGTCGTCGGGTACCGTCAGCTTCAAGGCCCCCGCGGCGTTCACCAGAGCCGCGTGCGGGATCGTCAGCCCATGGTGCAGCGCGGCCGCGATCGTGCCCGACAGCAACCCGAAGAACGCGCCGTGTCCCGTGGCCCGCCGCCAGAACATGCCGAGCATGAAGGTTGCAAACAGCGGCGCGTTGACGAAGGCAAACACAAGCTGGAGAAAATCCAGAATGTTGTTGAAACGTGTCGCCGCATACGCGCACACCGCGCTCAGGACGATGCCCACGACTGTGGTGGCGTGTCCCATCCGGAGGTAATGCCGGTCCGATTGGCCGGGCTTGATGTAGCTTTGATAGATATCGTAAGTCCAAACAGTGTTGAACGCCGTCACGTTGCCGGCCATGCCCGACATGAACGACGCCATCAACGCCGTCAAGCCAAGTCCCAACATCCCCGCCGGATAGTAGTGGGCCAGCATGACCGGCATGGCCATGTTGTAATTCGGCTCGCCATTCTCCATCGGCAGAAACGCCCCCTTGGTCTGGTAGTGCATCGAGATGGCAATCAGGCCGGGCAGGATCACCAGGGCGGGAAACATCATCTTGGGTATCGCGGCAATCAGTGGCGTACGCCGCGCAGCGGACATTGAGTTGGCGGCCATCGCCCGCTGCACCACCAGAAAGTCGGTGCACCAATAGCCGAACGACAGCACAAAGCCCAGGCCAAACACCACCCCGAACCATTCCACGCCCATCGGGTTGGCCGTGGCCGATCCGGTTTGCGCCCAGGAATGCGTAAATGTGCCGGGCGCGAACCCCCTACTCACTGAAACGTCACTCAACCGGTGAACCAGCCCCTGCCAGCCGCCAACGTCTTTGAGGCCCAAGAGCACTAGTGGCAAAAAGCCGAGCACGATCAGGAAGAACTGCAGTACCTCGTTGTAAATGGCGGAGGTCAGGCCACCCAGAAAGATATAGGCCAGCACGATGACGCCGGAAATGAACACGCTGAAGTGAAAATTCCAGCCCAGGAGAATCTCGAACAACTTCGCCAGCGCATACATTGAAATGCCCGAGGAGAACACAGTCATGACCGCGAACGAGATGGCGTTGAAACCGCGCGTTTTTTCATCGTAGCGCAGCTTCAGGTACTCGGGCACCGAGCGCGCCCGCGAGCCGTAGTAAAACGGCATCATGAAGATGCCCACGAACGCCATCGCCGGAATCGCGCCGACCCAGTAGAAATGGCAGGTCATAATCCCGTACTTGGCGCCGCAGGCGCTCATGCCGATGACTTCCTGTGCGCCGAGATTGGCCGAGATGAACGCCAGTCCAGCGATCCACGCGGGTATCGATCGCCCGGCGAGAAAGAAATCTCCGCCGGTCTTAATGTAGCGTTTCAAGGTCCAGCCAATGCCCAGAACGAATGCGAAATATACGCAAAGAATCAGGTAATCTATGCCGTGCAGTTCAATTCTCATAAGAATCGCCTTTCGGGAATGTGTTAAGGAGGGCCCCTATGGAGCAATGAGGAATCGTACTATACATTGCCAACCGCTTTGTCTAGCACTTTCTCGGAGACTTGTCTTCGCAGGTTGTTGCAAGAACCCGCCGGTTGTTTGAACGAATGTGACTCGGACGCGTTGTTGGTGACGAACGCAAGTTTGAGTTTCTTGGCGGCAAAGCTCGGCATCGGCATCAGCAAGCCCGCGAGCAGAATACAAGCTGCCGACAGCATGGCTTTCTCCATACGTTCCTCCTTTGGGTTTGGTCGAAATCCTCTCATGGCACCAACCGTACCCGGTAGAACCGGGACACACCGTTGGTTGCCCCTCCCGTGTCGGTGTGGTTGGTCACCGCGTCGCCGCTGCCGGAAATAACCGTCATCGACCTGGGAATATCGATGAAGGCGTCGGTGTAATTACCGCTGGCATCGCCACCCGTGGCCTGCAGCACATTGGTTCGGCGACCGGCAGTCTGCCATGTCACGACTATGTCGCTGCCTTGCGGCACGGCGGAAATAATTCGGAACAGCGAAGAACTGTTGGTCGGGTTCAGACCGGCGAGGAACTGATTGGTATTACTCATTCCTTTGCCGAACGGATCCGCATCGGGCTGGGCCTGCGAACAGTTCGTGCAACCGAAATACCGGAATTGCCACTGTTGCCACGCCGTCAGCGTCGAGGTCACCACCAGCTTGACCTGACCAGCCGTCCCCGTGTTGATGCTGTAATTGTAACCCAACGGAGCACTGCCAACGCTCAAACCGTTGTAGGTCAATGTCTTACCGTAAGTGAATAAGACATACGTACCGACTCCGAAGCCGCCCGAATCCGTAATACTCAAGGTCCCGGCAACCGTCAGATTGCTGCTGACCGCCGTCAGATCACTGTTGCTGCCCAATCCATATTGCGACGCCGCGCCGGAGTTGAGCACCAGGTTGCTGACCGCCAAGGTACCGACACCGTCGCCGGGCGCCAAAACACCGCCGCTCTGAACCGTCACCGTTCCGCGGATCGTGCCAACGCCGCCCAATATTGCGGAGGTGGCCACCGTCACAGCGCCGGTGATCCAGCCGTTCACCAGCAAGGCGCCGCCGTAGACGGTGGTGCCATTGCCGTAGCTGTTCGTGGCCGCAAGCCGGAGCGTGCCCGTGCCGGACTTGGTCAACGAGATGGGCGCACCGTTGTTCGAGTTCAGAATCGGTCCGTTGACGAGATGGTTTCCGGCCCCGAAAAACGCGTAACTCCGCGCGCCGGTCAGCGAACCGATGTATTGGTTCGTGCCGCCGAGAATCAGGAGGCCCGAGTCCGATTGGATGTTGAAATTGCTGCCGCCCACATTCAGGGCCATGAAGCCCGCCAGCGTGTTGGTGCCGAGGAGGTTCTCGATGGTCGGTCGCGTGCTGTTGTTGCGGCAACTGGCGCTGAAGGTTTGAGTGATTACGATGCTGCCCACCGAACCGTCGAGCTGGAGCGTCGCGCCGCCGGCAGTCGAGACGCTCGTGTTCCGAATGTTCACCGAGCTGGCATTGCCAATCGCATCCGGGCGGGTGATGCGCGTGGCGCCGTCGTCGTTGTTGCCATCGATGCCGCGATCCAGATTGTGCGCGCCGGAAAGGGAATTGCTCACAGCCAGGACCAGCGTTCCAGGACCGCTCTTGACGAAACCATTCGTGCCCGCGAGCGAGACCTGAATCGTAGCGGTGTTTGTGTTCACGGCGATGGACGGCGACGCGCCGAAACCGGTGTCGAGTGTCAGCGCCGTGCTGGTGCTCGAATTCAAGAACCAGTTCTGTCCGCCACTGGCATCACCGAAGCGAAGCGTGCCGATCGTGCGCGGGGAATCCAACGTCACCGTGCGGTCGGCGGTAATGTCGAGCGTGCTGAAGTCCGCCGCGTTGCCCGAGCCGGAAGCGATGATGCCGTTCAGCCATTTGGTCGGATCGCCCCAGATGCCGTCGGTGTCCGCTATCCACGTCCCACTGGCCACGTTGGTCTGCGGGACTTGCGTGGTGAAAAGCCCGACGATTGAGCAGGAAAAGGAGGTGTACGAGGTATAGGTTCCACGGAACCAAAGGACGCAAGGTTCGCCGCCGTTGCGACGCGGTATGTAAGGACGCATGTTGTCCACGGTTGAGTTCGTTGTGACGGCTTGCCAGCTGAAAGTCAACCCCCCATTCGTCGTGACGCCACGCCAGAGTTCGTAATGGGCGCCAAGCGATACGTTCGTCGTGGTGCTCAGATCAAACGGATTGGCGGCGTCAGAGGAGATGTAAATCACGGTCGGATCTTGTGGGTCAAGACCAATGCCGCCGCCGTAATCTGGCTGGCCGTTATATAGCGGCCGGCCAGCCTGGGCGACGAACTGCTTCTGCCAGGCCGAGCCGGTCCACCGGGCGTAGTAATAATAAATCCGCGCGTCGAACCAGTTTGAGCCGGTGACGTTGTCCACCTTCGTTTGAAACACGCACACGGGATTGCCGTTGGTTTGATACGCAATTTCCCAGCACCATGCGCGAGCCGTGGGAATCCATTGGTTCGGGTCGGTCTGCGCGGCATCGCTGTACTGGTAAACGACTGAACCGCGCTCGCCGGAATCGTGCAGGATGGGAAGGTTCGTATAGCTTTTCAAAAAAGTGCCGTCCGTTTTGAAAAACGCCCCGCCCTGATAATACATGTGGTAAAGCGAGTTGGTGAAATTGTCCGGGTGCGCATCGGTGTAAAGAACATCAATGCGCTGGTTGTAATCCGAACAATACTTGACGTAAGGCCGCGTGCTGCCCGAGCCGGTTTGAATCAGAATTTGCGGCGTCGACCACGTCGCGCCGCCGTTTATGGAAGTGAAAACATTCGGATTGTAGTTCAGGTAGCGCGCGAAGTTGTAAATTTTCCCGCCCTCCGCCGAGAGTTGAAATGGATTGGAGTAGGTCATCCCGGTCGACGCGGTCGTTTGGGTGTTGTTCGTCTGCTCCGCGCCCCAGGCCGACGGAGTGATCGGGTTTGTGCTGGTTGAAAGCCGATACATGAAAAACTGGTCGTTTTGGTGGCGGGAATAAATCGCGAGCATCGTTCCATCCGGCTTGACCTGCAGGCCGGGAACATAATGATCATCCGTCAGTGTCAAGCTGCTGCTCCAAAGATCGGTGACGACACCGGTTTGCAAATTCAGCGCGCTCAAGACAGTGCGCCCGTCCGCCTCACGGTTGTAACCAAAATAAAGTTCGCCGTTGTTGAACAACGCGCGCGGATCGTTAAACCACGTCCACGCGCCGTCGGTCACGAGCGTCACAAAGTTGGTGGGCGCCTGGGAGAACCCAAGCGTGGTCACGATGACAGCCATCGAATCGGTATAGGTCACGCTGTCGCTGCCCAGTACTTTCAAGCTGATGACATGCGAACCCAGGGCAAGGGTAGTTGAAGCCGTAATGCCGGAAGCGAAATTAGTCGTGCCCTCCCACCATGTGTAAGATACAGCAGTGCCTCTGTAAATCTCGGTTTGTGATGCATCCAGGGAGATTGTCGCTGTGCTGCCATTCGTCGTAACGATGGTTTGATCCGGTCCGGCCCATGGCCTGATTGCCGGCGCGTCGGGTGCCAGCAAATAAATCTCACTGCACGCCAGCAGAAAAGCTCCTACCCCGAAGTCGGTCGTGCTCGTTGCCGTGACGGCCGCAGGCTGGGCGCCCACGGCCTGCACCCAACCAACAAGACCGTTCGTATTCAGGGCCAGATTGGTCAACCCCTGCCAGGCCAGACTGATGGTGTTGGTGTAATTCGCAGCCGGCAACAGACCATTGCGGACGCCCCACGTCAGGCCGTAGGTGAAAAGGCCAGTGCCGCTGGTTTCGGGGTTCGGAAACTGATTGGTATCGTAAAGGCTCGATCGCCACATCCCATCGGTCCCTTGAAGGGCCTTGATGGCCGGGGCCATGGTTTGAAACATCGTTACATAATCCTGATAATGCGGCGCATTGGCAGGCAGTTGCTGGAGAACCCGCGCCAGGCTGGCAAACACCCAGCCATTGCCGCGAGACCAAAACACCTTCTGACCGTTGGCAGCCACCGCGTTCGTATAAGTATCATCCCGATACCAGAGCGATGCGGTCGAATCAAACAAACCGAGCCCGGTCTTCATGTAATCGTACATGAACCATAGTTTCGTATAGTAATTTGTGTCTCCCGTAAGATTGCCCAATCGCGCGAGTGTCGGGCCTTGCATGTAAAAGGCATCGATCCACGTCCAGCCATTTGTAGCGGGTGATGCTACCAGCGCATCGATATTGGACTTGACGTTTGCGAGGTACAGCGGTTGTAGATCCATGCGATAGAGATCGATGTAGGTTTGACCACAGGCATAAGCGTCCGCGTCCCCAGGTCCTTCCGGGCCGATCTTCCACTGGTTGGCATTGCCCCAACTCACGCCTCGATCATGATAGGCCCGCTCGCCCAGCACCCGAAACGCGCGCTGATTGCCCGTGTTATACGCTCCGCGCGCCCAGCCAGAGTCACCCAAGTTATTGTGTGCTATCCAGTAATCATTGGCCAGGCGCATCGCTTGTTCTACCGTGCCGGCATTTGGCAGTGGCGTCTGTCCCAAGACTGTTCGCACCATCGCGCCAACAGCGACGATTGTAAGAAGAATTGTTCTTCTGAGTAGAATAAGAACTGCTCGCGGATTCCACGCGGTATAGCCTATTGCCATTTAGTGTCCGTGATTTTGCAGTGACGCTTCGTTCGGCCATGTACCGCTCCATCCGCCGCGATTCCGATCCCGGCGCGCCACGGAATGCGCGGCAACTCGCCGGAGCGGTTACCGGCTCGACGCCTGTTCTCGTCCTGGCATCGGACAGGCGTTAATCGTTAAGGTCCAGAATCCGTGTGTCATTGAGGAAACACTTGATCCGCGGGCCCGCCAGTTCGATGCGAATGTCGTACCAGCGGCCCGTTTCAATCTTGCCCGGCACCCTACCCCCTACCGCCACCCGGTTGTGCTTGATCGCATGGCCCGTGTTGTTCCAACCGCCGAGATTCAACCAGGAGAAGTCGTCGTCCGTCACATGGAACATGACCAAGAAGCCCTCGCTTCCGGCAATCTTGCGCGCCTTCAGTTGCACCGTGTAATCAGTCGCTTCCGCCAACTCTGGTAGATCGAGCACACTTCGACGGTTCTCACCCGTCGCGCTCTGCCGGTATGCGCCGTCCACGACTTTCCAATCGCCTCCCGATGGTTTCCAGTCTTTGGCCTCGGTGGTGAAGTCTGAATGATAGAGTAACTTGTCACCGGCCGTCACCTCGATGTCCTTGTACTCCGCCTGGGTCTTCCACGTGCCCAAACCGATGGTGCCTCTCACCGCGGCGGGTTCCGAAACATGCACAGCTGCGGTCAACAAAAATGTGGCGCAAACGGCAAGAAGCGCGATTCCAAGATTGCGTTTCATGCCAGCGTGGCGGCGGCTTCCCGGGTGATGCGCCCTTCCAACGGTTCGCCCGCGAGAAATCGCTGCAGTTCCTCGACCACATAGCGACCGAGCCGGTTGATCTCCGAGCCCATCGAGCCGGCAATGTGCGGCGTCAACACGACGTTGGGCAGAGTTAACAACGGCGAATCGGGCGCAGGCGGCTCCGTATGGGTCACATCAAGCACCGCGGTCAAGTCAGGTCGCGCGCGCAGCACCTCGATCATCTCCGGCTCGCGCACAATCGCACCGCGGGCGGTGTTGATAAACGTGGCACCGGGCTTCATCGAAGCGAAATGCTCGCCCGTGATCATCCCATGCGTCTGCGGCAGATCAGGCGTGTGCAGCGAGACCACATCGGCGCGGCGGAACACTTCGCTCAATTTGCAGCGCTCGACGTTGAGCCGCCCGGCTTCTTCTTCCGTCAGGAATGGACAGCAGACCAGCCGATGCAGATCAAACGGCCGGAGCAACTCCAGCGTCTTACGGGCAACCATGCCCAACGAGATCAGCCCTACCGTCCGCTTGTAGCACCCCGGTATGGGCCGCATGGGGTCCCAGCCCCCCCCGTTCTTCGCGTACGCGGCGAAGCGCCAAAAATGTTTCAAGCTCAGTACAATGACACTCTGCGTGTACTCGGCGACCGGGATGGCATTGGCCGCCGCGGCGCTGGTCAAGGCGATATCACGTTCCCAAAACGCGTCGGTTGTGAAGTACCGCGTCGAGCCGGCGCCGTAGAACACCGCACGAAGCTTCGGCGCGGCGGCCAGAAAAGCTTCGTCCATGACCGGAGCATACCAACCCGATAGGATGACCTCCACATCGGTCAGCAGGCCAGGACTGTTCTTGATGGAATCCCGCGTTTGGGGGGGACCACAGATTTCCACCAGTTTCGCGATGTCGCGCTCTTCTTCCGGGCCATAGGTCAGCGGACGAGAGGACTTATCCAGAATGTATAACGCCTTCATCAGCCGCGTGGTGGGGGCGCGGCGGGGCAACTCGATAGGTGATCGGAACGCGCGGACAGGGGCGACCGGAACCCCGGCACTCTCTTTGGATTTCACATTCGCTTTCATAAGGGTTCCACTGCTACACTTGTTCGACGACAAACGAATGGGCTTGAGGCCTGACGAGGCGCAACCCGAACCGGGCGTTGAAGAGATCTTCCGGCGAAACGACGGGCGATGGCGGACCGTTAAAATGGACGAGTTTGCCGAACGTGTTTGCCCCCGTCCGCAATCCGCTCAACGTCCGTAGAGCCCATCGTTTCATCTCGTACCGAGCGATTTACCACCACATAAAGATTGTTGGGTCCGCACCCCCCGGTGTGAAGCGCTTCTTGAGTTGCTCCCAGGGTTTCCATTCGATATGTCCGTCGGTGTAACATTCGTTGGATCCCATCGGTCGGCCATTCGGCCCCATATGCGCAGTTTGGTGGGTGCCTGGTTCTACATGGCTCGGTATACCTGAAAAGTTGGGCACGTTATCGGAGAGGATCGCGTCGCAGAGCATCAACTGCACCTGGCGACCGAGGGTGGGGTCAGAGCTGTCGACTATGTCATAGACGAATTTGTATTTTGGGTCCCCAACGCTTGCTTGCATCGTACTCCCGCCCCAAGAACCGGTCGTAATCGGCAGACCGGTGCCACCGTCCACCCGCTGAACCAGCAACCAGTAGCCAACGCTGGCACCGCCGCAGGCGGAACAGTTCCAGAACGCGTCTATGTTGTGACCTGGATTGCTTGGGCAGTAGGCGGCGTTACGGGTCAGTCCGTAATGGGCCACCAAATCGTCGCGGTTGGTAGAACTGATGTCCCAAAGCCAACCGCCACCCCCGGTCGGACCAATGATGGACACTTTGCCGTCGTGATCCTGGGCATACATGATCCACGCTTGCCCGAAATTGCGCATGCCGGCTGCACAGGATGCCTTGAAGGCGGTCCGCCGGGCGTTGGCCAACGCCGGCAACAACAGCGCAGCCAGGATTCCGATGATGGCGATCACCACCAACAGTTCGATCAGTGTGAAGCCCTTCCTTGTTCTCATACTCAATCCTCCAAGATCCGAGCGCAGCCGGCGGTCGTTTCACCGAGTCGTGAACGCAGGTTTTTGTTGTTGCTTAACATACCTACTGCCACACGACTGCGTTCAATCATATCGATGTTCTTTTTTACGGCACCAACACGCGAACGCGATAGAACCGCGACGGGACGTTCGTGGCCCCGCCCGGATCCACCATGTTGGTCAGAGTGCCCAGCCCCACACCACCACTGAGGATGTCGGTCACGCCTGCACTCGCGAAGTTGTTGCTGCTATAGCTGCCGTTGACCGTGCCCGTGGTGAACTCCAGCACGTTGGTGCGCGACGCCATCGGCGGCGTGGTGCTGCTATCACCGCTGGCTCCCAGATAGTCCACCCGAACGTTCGTGCCGCCGTTCGTTTTCACGACGCCAGTGATGTGCAGGTACGCTGCCGCGTTGGTGGGATTGAATCCCGCCAGGAACTGGTTGGTATTGCTCATGCCTTTACCCAGTGGATCCGCGCCAGGGGCCGAATTCAAGGAGCTTCCGGTGAAGTACTGGCTCTGCCACGTGGTAAATGGATCACCGGCGCCCACTTGCAGGACGACCGTGCCGCTGCCCGCCACGATCGTTCCAATCCGTCCGCCCGGCAACGGATTGTTAACCAACAGTGCGGTGCCCCCCAGTGTGCCCGTGTAGGTAATCAGCGTGTAGTTGCCGGCCGCAAACCCACCCGCGTCGGTGACCGTCAAAAAGCCGCTCAGCGTCAGGTTGCCGTTCACGACCGTCCGATCGCTGTTGGTGCCCAAGGCATACGCCAGCGTTGCAGAATTGTTCAGCACGAGATTGCCCTGGACCGTGAGCGTCCCGGTCCCGGGTGAAACGCCGGGTGACAAGGTTGCGCCGTTGGCAATCGTTGCATTGCCCTTGACCGTGCCGCTGCCGCCCAGGGTCTGGCCGGCGGCAATCGTCATCCCGCCGCCGGTATGAACACTCAGGTCCAGCGTCGCGCCTGCGGCCACGGTGATCGTCGGCGTGTTGGTGATCACGGCGGTGCCAGCGATCGCCAGGGTGCCACCATTGACGGTGACACTACCCGTGTTGCTGCACACGCCGGACAGCGTCCACAAGCCCGTGCCGGTTTTGAGAATCGAGGTTGAGTTCACGTGCGGTGAGGGCGTAGCGTCAGGGATCGCGCCGGCGATTTCGCCGGTGCCGCTGGTGGAACCTTGGAGCGTGAATAGATGATCGGTGCTGGTCCCCGACGTACTCACATCGGCCAGGAACTTCAACAGCCCGGTCCCCGATTGATCGACGGTCGCGCCGCCATTGCCAAAGCCGGCGGCCAGGCGGATGACCTTGGTGATCGTCTCGCCGGTGCCTTGATAGACCAGCGTGCCCGTCAGGACGCTCGATCCCAGATTGATATTCGTGCCCGCGCCGAGGTTGCCGGGGGCGCCCGCGTTGCCGATGCTGGTCACGATGAGGGTGCCGTTGGAGATGGAGGTATCGCCCGTATTGATATTAGCGGCGGTGAGTATCCAAACGCCGGTGCCCGCCTTAACCATCGTGGTCTTGTTCGCCGCGCTGTTATCGCTAATCACACCGTTGACCACGCCCGTACCCGGGCCCGAGCCTTGCATCGTAAAGGTGTGAGCCCCGATACCGAGGACCGACAGGTCAGACTCGAATATCAACATTCCACTCCCCGACTGATCGAGGACCGCATTGCCAGCGGCGTTGGGGAATTGGATCTGTTTGAAGGTGTCATCGCCGGTTCCCGTGTAAAGCAGCGTCCCCGTCGTGGGGCCGGCTCCACCGAAGTTGATGTACGCCCCCGCGCCCGGGCCGCCTGGCGCATTGGCGTCACCAATGGTCGTCACCGCGAGAGTGCCGTTGACGATGAACATGCTGGCGTTAAATTGGTTGACGCCCAACAGCGTCAGCGTACCGCCACCGTTCTTGGTAAGCCCGCTGCCACCGCCGCTGATCACACCCGCAACGGTCAGGTTGTTGGTGGTGACAGTCACATTCAAGTTGGTGCTGCCCGGGAGCGTCACGGCACCGGTGCCGAGATTCAAATTCGCGTTCGAGCCGGCGTAGGTGAAATCGCCATTCCAGACTTGCGGATTGTTGTTCGCCACCGTGAGGTCGTTGCTGGTGGTGTTGTCAATCGTGCCGCCGTTGATGGTGAACGTCCCGGCGGCCGCGCCGAGCGCGGTTGCGCTATTGATGTTCAACTGGCCGGCCGAGAGTTTCGTGCCACCCGAGTGGGTGTTGTTGCCGACAAGCGAGAGCGCGCCGCTCCCTATCTTCGTCAACGCCACGGTTCCCGCGGTGTTCTGCAACACCCCCGAGTAGGTCGAGCTGGAGCCGTCGCTACCGGCCAACAGGACCGCCGCACCCGCTACGGTGCTGTCCACGATACCACTGCCCGACAGACCGTTGACGGTATTGCTATGGCCGGCCAGATCCAAGGTGCCGTTGACTATCAGGCCCCCGTTACCCACGCCGCTGGGGAGGGCGTTATCGGTGGCGATCTTGATCGTGCCGCTGCTGATCGTGGTATCGCCACTGTAGGTGTTCTTATTGCTCATGATGGCCGTGCCGCTACCCATC
The DNA here is from genome assembly GCA_003152315.1 of Verrucomicrobiota bacterium. Lineage (GTDB taxonomy): Bacteria > Verrucomicrobiota > Verrucomicrobiia > Palsa-1439 > Palsa-1439 > Palsa-1439. The sequence continues at coordinate 79,170 of PLZV01000058.1, read as the reverse complement.
TTGGTCAGGGTGCCAAAGCCGCTGATCGCCGCGCCGCTGAAGGTATAGGTCTTGGCCGTATTCGAAACAATGACAGCCGCGGGCACCACGTCGGACAGGATTTTCACCGAACTCGTGGTTGCTGTATCGTCGAACTGCACCAAGCCGCCATCGCCATAAACCGATGGTACGGCGTTGACGGTCCAGTTCGTCGTAACTTCGATGTCCCAGTTGGTGTTGACGCTGCCCGTCCAGATCTGAGCCCCAAAGTTAATCACGTTCAAGTAGATCGTGTTATTATTCGTGGTCAACGTGGCCGTCATGCCCCCGGGCGCCCTGAAGGTGTTGGTGCCGGTCCCGTTCCGCGTGACATACGTGATCAACGGATACGACCTGTTTGTGAGGAAAGCTCCACCGATAATCTTGAGCGGGTCGCTGCCGTAGAGCGTGTAGGTTCCGACGTTCAACGGCGGGACGTTCGTGTTGCTGATGGCATTGAACTCAACCGTCGCGCCGGTAGTGGCACCCAACGTGAGGTTCGTCGGCGACCATTGGGTCGTATTAGCGGCGGTCACGCGCAACGCAGCGCTGTCGGCTATGTTTACTCCGCCGATCCCGGTCATCGTCGCCGGGGCGATGAGTTTGCCCGCGGTGACGGTCGTTGGACCGGTGTAGGTATTCGAACCGGTAAGCGTCAGAATGCCGGCGCCCAGCTTGGTCAACCCGCCGCCACCGTCCAGCAAGGCCTGTCCAATCGTGATGTTGAATCCGCCGTCGTCAATGAAGGCTCCAGCCGATTGCACCGTGGCCGTCGTCAAACCAGTCATGAACGCACTGTGAGGCCCTTTCGCCCGGAGCGTGCCGCCGTTGAAGTTGAAATAGCTGGCGCCGTTGGTACTGCCGAGGTTCTGATTGACGTTGGTGGTGATCAGCGTTCCGCCGTTGAGATTGACCGTGCCGGAGCCCGACCCGGAGTTACCAGTGCCCGAATTGATGTTACCGACGACCAGTCCGTTGTTACCATTGAGGTACACCAGACCGCTGTTGGCAACTACCAGGGTACCCGTGCCTTCTTCACCGACGATCATATAAGCACTGAGGTTGGCTTGTGTGAGGACACCGCTGCCGGAGACGGTCAACGTACCCACGGTCGTAGGTTGCGTGGCAGCCGTGGTCCGATACCGTGCGATGGAGATGAAGTTCGAGAATATGGCATAGCCACCACTGACGTTCAACGCGCCGAAGCCATAACTGCCTATCTGTGCATTGGCTCCGCTGTTAGAGCAAATCAGGAGGCCTCCACTCAGGTTGTACGTGCCCGTGCCGATATTGCCGGTCCCTGAGGCGCGTCCGCCGAGCGAAAGCGCCGGATCGGCGGCCGCGGCTATCGTCACGGTGCCGCCGCTTTGATTGACAGTACCTATGGTTGTCGCCCCACCCCCATTGGCTGAACCGACATACATCCGATCCACATTAACATTCCCATTGCCCGTTACATTCAGCGTGCCCCTGCTGTTCCCGATATCACCGACGTTAAAGTCGCCGCGGACGAGGTACGCACCGTTGCCCTGCACGGTCAACGTGCCGATGTCGGCGTTCTGTCGGCCGATGGAAGAGTACTGAGAGCCACCGTTGACGTTGACGAGACCACCGTTATCCACCACCAGTGTGCCCTCGTCTACGAACGTGCTGCCCGTGAAAGTATTCGTCTGAGTGAGAGTGACCGTACCGCCAGGGCCGAACTTATTCACCCCGCCGGCGCCGCCAAGGATGGCGCTGACGGTGCCGACATATGCGGTGTAGTTCGCACTCGACAGGACGCCGACCGTACCGGTAATGGTGCCACTGGACAGCGTGACCCCGCCGACCGTGCCGTTGTTGCCACCAATGTCCAGCGTCGCGTTAGTGACGGTGAGCGAAGTGGCGGCGGGGAGAGCATTTGCGACCCCCAAAGCCAGGGTGCCGCCGTTGACGGTCGTGGCGCCCGTATACGTGCTCGCGCCCGAAAGCGTGGTCTTCCCGGTTCCGGTAATGGTCAGGGCACTGGGGCCGGATATTACCGAGCTAACCGTGAAAGGATTGCTCCCGTTGTTAAGCCAGGTCTGGTCGAAGCCCAGGGTCACTCCAGTGGCACTGATCGTAACGGTCCCGGCGCCGGGGTTGACCGTGAGGGCGTTGATGTTGGTCAGCGTATTGGCACCCGATATGGTCACGTTACTGGTCGTCGAGAATGTCAGCGTGTTGATGGTGAAATTGCCTCCCAACGTGGTGCTGAAGTTTTGGGCATTGCCCGTGGCGAAGGTGACGGCTGTCGGCGCGCCAGGAGGTGACGCAATGGCGTTTGTGCCGGCCGAATCTGGCGCCCAGTTGGCGGTGGTGCTCCAACTTGAATCAGTGCTGCCGTCCCAGAACGCCGTAGGGGGAAGTGACGATGTGACCTGCGCGACGAGGTCGCCACTGACGACCGCCAGCGTGAATCCGAAAGGACCGGTCGGCGTAGCGACAAGAACGAAGTTGTTCGTATTGGCCAGAGCACCGAAGCTGATCAGCCTGTAGTTACCCACAGTGCCAAAGCCGCCGGCTGAAGAAAGATTGACCGTACAGACTCCGCTGACTGCGAGGCTGCCTCCGGTCAGTACGATATTATTGGTGGCGCTCTGCGCGCCAAGCGAGAAACTGAGAACGTTGTTATTCAGGGTCAAACCATTGTTGAACGTTACCTTGGCCGCCACGCTGTTCGACAGATTCAACTTGGCACCGCTGCCGAGGGAAACCGAACCGCTGATCGTGCTCGCGCCCGAGCCGGCCAGAGTCAAGCCGCTGCCAACGGTGAGAGGGCCACCGAGCCTGGCGCCACTCAACCCCAAGGTGCCGTTGGCGACTGTCGTGAGGCCGGTGTAGGTGTTGCCGCCGCCCAGAGTCACCGTGCCGGCGCCGTTCTTGGTCAAACCGCCGCTCGGGCTAACACTGGTACCGAGGGTGGCCGTGGCGCTGGAATAGGTTCCGCCTGGAGCAATGAGGGTGACGGTCGGAGCGCTGGTGTAGCCGTCACCAACGCACGTCATCGTGATGCTGCTGATGCCGCCATTTCCATCCATGTTGGCCACGGCTGTCGCCGGCACCGTGGGATTGCCGCCGATAATATTGACGAACGGAGCGCCACGATACCCGGTGGCACCCGAGACCGCGATGCTGACAACGCCGGTTCCCGTCGGAGCCAGCAACGATTGGCCAATCGTGATCGAAGCGCTGTTATCGTCAATCGTCAGGCCTCCGCCATACATGGTGGCCCGGGTAATCCCGGTCATGTACGTGGCGAGAGACCCCTGCGCCTTCAAAGTGCCGCCATTGAAATTGACGTATCCGACTGGAGATGCGTTTACATCCTGAACAATGTTCGACGCCTGCAAGAATCCATTGCCGCTCAGGTTCAAAACGGCGACACGGCCCGCTCCCTGCCCGGTGCTAGCCGCGCTCCGGCCGAGGCCGACTCCCTGGAGTAGGAAAACGGTCGCGTTGTCTGTAATCGTCACCGTATTTGTGGAGAGGCGACCGCCGATGGTTATACCGCAGTTGTTATTGCCCCCTGCGTTTGTGATGACACCGCTGCCGGAAATATAAAGACAGGCAGGGTTGCCTTGGTTGACAGAAGCCGCATTGTCATTCAGCGCAATAGCGACGCTAGCGACGGTAATCGTGCTGGTGCCACTGACGTACATCAGGAATGACGAACCGGGACCACCACCGCCCTGGCCGACGCGAAACCTGTTGCCGTTAAAATGCCTAAGTGTCCCGCCCGACATGTTGTAAAACCCATAGTTGGTGACGGTGCTCACTTGATCCCTGCCGATCATGAGGTTCCAATCAATTTGGACCGCCCCACCACTCTGGTTCACAGTCCCCATCAGGTTTGCGGCATCGTTAATGGTGCCGCCGACGTAAATACCTGAGTTGCCATTTCCGTTCCAAACCGCCGACGAGCCCGGGAGGAGATTAAGGACCGCAATTGGACCGCCATTGGTCCCATCCACAAAAAAGCCACCATTTGCCACGGCGGGTCGATTCCACGCGCCGGTAAGATTGACCGTGCCGTTACTGAGAGCAACGATGCCATTGTGGGTCAGGGTCCCCGAAAGCGTCAGGGTCCCGGAGCCTATCATCGAAAGCGATATGGTGCCGCCGCCAGGTGCGGTATTCGTGATCGTCGTACTGCCGGAACCGTTAACGTAAAGGAACTTGGTTCCCCCGGTTCCACCGGCTGCGCTCGAAATTGTGCCCAGCACCGACAACGGCTGGGCGGAATTGTTCGAAATATAATAAGAACCAGCGGCAGCATTCGTACCGAGGCTGACTGAGGCGTTAATTGACTGCGGATTGGCAACTGTTGAGTTTACGGCGATGGAGCCAAGAACCTGTTGCGTGAGTGTCTGGCTGCCCGCCGCCCCGGCGCCAATCGTGTAGGCTGCCGCGCTTGAGGTATCGAAGACGATGTTGCTGACTGCGACACCCGCCGCCGACAGATCGATGGTCGTGTGGTTGCTAACCGTCGCGGCGGAGCTGCTGAACGTCGCCGTATCGCTGACCCCCGGCGCCGGCGATGCGCTCCAGTTGGCGTTGCTCAACCACGTTGCGTCCGCGGTCCCGGTCCACGTCGCACTTGCCGCGCGCACGGACCTGGCGGCCAACGTGGCCGCCAGGACCGACGCCACGAGGATCAATCCTCGACTGAAGAAAGCTGTTACGTATTGATGCCCGACCTTGATTAAATTATTCACGATGCCTCTCCCTTTTTTCTGCGCTTTTCCCATCGTCTCACTTGACGCGAACGCATTGCGTCGCTTGCGGTTGAAGCTGAACATGACACTCCACGCCGTCGGCAGCCTGCTTTCCAATGCACGCACTGTAGCTAGCAGGACCCGTCAGACACAAGCCCGGCCTTCCGCACACTTGTGCGGAAGGCCGGCTTGGCCGGCGAGCCCTACGGCTACGGTGGAAAAGACAGCGTATGGAACCTCGTGTCTCGCAGCATTCTTCGTACCTCAGCGTCTCATTTGACCGCTCCCGGCCACCTGCATCGCCCTGCTGTTTCGAGGGTTGGACCTTGGATTTCGAGCTTTGTCCACAGATTCCACAACCAACAGTGAGGAGCCCTAAAAGAACGCCCCCCGCTCGGGCGGGGGGCGCGAAAACGTCAATTGGCTACTGACTGAGAATCAAGCGCGGCTGTGCTTCCGACGAAGCAGCAATGCACCAAATCCCAGTCCCATTCCAATCAATGACATCGTGGCTGGCTCGGGTACCACCGTCAGAAGGCCGGTCGCCTGGCTGAATTCGTAGGTGGTGCCGTTCGCGCTCGCATCCCACAACGTTGCGTTCTGGGTGAATCCATTAACCGCAAAGGTGCCACCGTACGTAGGAATGAACGAAGCGCTGGTCGGGGCGACAAGCTGCCAGGTGTCGCCAAGGGTATTGTCGGCGCCCGTCAGATCGATGGCGAGGTTACCGCCGAGCAGGATACTTCCAGTACCAAAGATGCTGTTGTTCACGCCATTGGCCTGAGGCTTGAAGTTCCAAAGGCTGCCAGGGGCCAGAGTGAGGAGGCTTTGCGTCGCATTGTTAGCAGTGTTTGTCAGCTCAACATTGCCGTTAAATGTGTTTGCCGCAGACTGGAAAACGACAACACGCGCGGAATTGGCGCCAGCACCATGGTCTCCAATATAGACTATTGACGAGCCACTGATGGCTGCCGAAACGTTCTGGGTGGCCTGGCAAACGAAGGAACCGCCATTCGCAGTAACAGCAATAGTTCCACCGATTGTGTAGCTATCGCCGTTTCCCAGCCCATCTCGAATCTGTGCGCCGTCCAAGATCCAGTTGGCTGAGAAGGTGCTCGCACTTCCGATCTTGGCTATAAAACAGTCGTTGTTGGCGCTGACGGGTGAGAACGGGTTCGCCCCCCCTCCATTGCCACCTCCGACCGTCAGTGAATCACCTGCGAAGGTGTAATTCCCCGCACCAGTCGGTGATCGCAGCAGAAAACCCAGAGTAGAATAGGTGTTCCCGGCACTAGGCGCTCCAGCAGGGCTCCAGTTTCCTGCGGCATTAAACGAAGTGGCGCCAAGCGCATCGCCGGCGGTCAGTACCACACTGGCGGCGCGCGATGTTGCTGGAATAGCCAGCGCGGCCACAATCAGCGCGCCACGAAAGAACGATCTGAAGTAAGACGTTACGGATTGATCCCTCACCTTAATTGAGTCATTAATTGAGTCATTCACGATGCCTCTCCCTATTTTCTTCATTTCCCGATTACCCAACCAAACGCGCACTCGCTACGTCGCTTAGGGTTGAAACGGAACTCCAATTCTCGCTGCTGGATTCCGCTATTAAATACCTCGCCTAAAGCAGTACGTTTCTAACAGGCTACGGATTACGAGACAAGCCCCACAATACGCACACTTGTGCGGAAGATTGGGTTGGTGTAGATTATCGGTTAAGTAAGACTCAATTGGATGCTGGATTATGGAACCGGTTACCCCCAAAGGCCGTGTCACGTTGTCGGATATCGCCCGCAAGCTCAACGTCAGCCACACGACGGTTTCCCGCGCGTTGCGTGATGACCCACAGATTTCCAAGTCCCTCTGCGAGCAGGTCCAGCGGACAGCGCAGGAGATGGGCTACCGGCCCGATGCCATGCTCAGCGCGCTGGCGCATTACCGGCGCGCCAACAAGACGAACCCCATCACGGCCGGGATCGCGTGGATCAACCATTGGCCCGACCCGAAGCAACTCCGCCGGGTCCACGAATTCGATCTATACTGGCAAGGCGCGGCGTCCGAGGCCGATCGGTGCGGCTACCGGTTGGAGGAATTCCGTTTGGATGAGAACACACCGGCCCGCCGGCTTGAGAAAATCCTGCTGGCCCGCAACGTGCCGGGTATCCTGGTTCCGCCCTGGTGGCATGGCGAGTACCCCGACTGGGGCGATTTTCACTGGGAGAAGTTCTGTGTGGTCCGCTTGGGTTACACCATCCACACCCCTCGCGTGCACCTGGTCACCGCCGATCAGTTGTATGACAGCGTGCTGGCCTATGAGAACATTCGCAAGAAAGGCTATCAACGGGTTGGACTGGTGACCACCTCTGCCGTCGGAAAGCAGTTGCGGTTTCTGGCCGGCTACTTGTTCGCACAGGCACAGGCCGGCGGGGGTGTACGGCTTCCTCCGCTGTTGTTTTCCGAGAATCCGGCCCAGCAGAGCCAAACCAAGTTCGTCGCCTGGCTGAAGAAGACCAAGCCGGATGCGATCCTCACCGATCAGGCGACGCTGCACGGCATGCTCGCCCGCGCTGGCTACCGGGTGCCAGAGGACGTCGGCCTGGCCACGACCAGTGTATTAACCGGCCGCGCCGACGCCGGCATCTTTCAAAACTCATATGAGATCGGAAAGGCCGCTGTCCAATTGCTGATCTCGCTGATCCACCACAATGAGCGCGGCATTCCCCGTTTGCGCCGCGATGTTTTGGTGGAGGGCGAATGGGTAGACGGCAGCACGCTTCCTCCACGGAACGTCCGTCGCTAGTCCGAATGCTGCTCGTCCTTGATCCAAACCATCGAATTGCCCGAACGACCGCTGGGATTGCGTTTCGGTGAGGTGGCTCCCTCGTCGGTCGTGATCACAGCGCGATTGTTGCGCGCGTAGTTCGGAATGGCCAGTAGTGGACTGCCGTCCGCCCATTGGCCTTTGATGGTCAAAACGCCGCCGAGTAAATCGCCGCGCCATTCGGTGGCCAGCGGCGCTTTGCCGATAGGCTGGTTAATGTCGGATTGGTCGGCTTGTTCGACGTTATAAACGAGCGGGCCGTACCGCAGTGCCACCGAATTGCGAGTGGCGGCGATCTTTTCATCCGGTTTCACACGTTGAATTTCCATCGGGAGGGTCAGGTCGATTTTGTCGCCAGCACGCCAATCTCTTGTAATGATCGCGTAACCGTTCTTGATTTCCGGCGTGATGAATTTCCCATTCACCGCGAGTGACGTGATTCCACTGACCAGCGGCGTGGGCGTGTAGAGCGCGCTCGTGGTCCGGTTCGGCACGCGAACGTACACGGTGAATCTTTTTGGCTGCTTCGGGTTGACGGTGATGGCCACGTTGCCGCTCCAGGGATAATCGGTCTTTTGAACCATCTGCACATCGGTGCCGGCGATGTTCTCGACGTTCATCGTGCTGCCGATGAACAAATTCACGTAGAGGCCATCCTTGCCCTTCACGTAAGTCCACGTCGGAAGCATCAGCAGGGTGCGCGGAATATTTCCCACGCAACACGGACAAGCGTGCCACGGATAACGGGGGTTGCCGCTGATCAACGGATTGTCATAGTAGAAGTTCTTCCCGGCGAGGTCCACGGAGCCGAGCAGCGCGTTGTACAGCGTCTCTTCGTAGAGGTCGGCATACTTCGCGTCGTGATAGGCGAGGTTCATCTTGTATTGGAAAAAAATCAGCCCGCAGCTTGAACACGATTCACAGTACGCCTCGTTGCGCAGGGAATAATTCGGGCCAAATCCTTCCGATGTTTCACCGCTGCCAATGCCGCCCGTGACGTAGTACTTCCGGTTTACCAGATTGTCCCAAAGCGACATCACCGCGCTTTGATAATCCACATCGTGCGTCTCCGCCGCGACGTCGGCCATGCCGGAATAACAGTACGTCGCGCGCACAGCGTGGCCGACGGCCTCGTATTGCTGCTGCACCGGCACGAGGCTTTGATCGTATTCGCTGCCGTGGCGGCGGCAATCGAGCAGGAATTTGGCGAGTTGGATGTAACGATCGCCGTGGCCGTGCCCTTCCGTGTCGTTGACGAACCGGCCGAAGCGCACGAGTGCCTGTTCCATTTCCTCGTGGCCGTCGAACCATTCCTTCTTGCCGGAGCCGATGTTCGCCACCCAGCAGTCGGCCAGTTTCTTCGCCGCATCGTAGAGCCGTTTGTCCTTGCCCTCGGTGAGCGTGTAATGATTGATCGCGGATTCGATAAAGTAACCGGCCACGTAGCCTTCATGGTTACCACGGCCTTCGGGCGACCAACGCGCATGCCAGCGGTCCTTCGGATCGCGCAACGTCCACGCAGTTTGCAAATACCCATCTGGCTCCTGCGCAGCCAGAATCCTGGGAATCCAATCCTCCAGCGTCGCCGCCATCAGTTTCTGCGCCTGGATAATGTCTGCGTCGCCCTGCGCATCCACCATCAGTGCGAGGCACATGGACTCGACGGTCTGATGCACCCACGCATTGGAGAACACGTACCCCTTATGGCGGGCGTGCGGCTCGCCACGCAACGCCTTCGCGGCCTCGACGAAATTATCAATACCGCCTTGGCCCTCTGTCAGATCGGTGCGGTTGATGTAATCAATGCAGTGCGGAATCCAGTGCACAATCAACGCCTTGGCGCGCGCGTTCCAGAGCGGACTGTCAATCTTGTAGCGCTTCGTATAGACGACATCCAATCGGTCCGCGGGCGGAGGCAAATCCACAATGACGTTCAACAGGGAGGACGCGCTCAACGCACCGTCGACCGCCGTCAACTTGAGCACGTATTGACCCGGTGCGGAGAACGTCGCCGTCGTTTCCAGCTCGTTTATGTCGGCAAACACGACTCCGCCCGGCCCGGCGGCCTTGCTCCAGGTCACGCCCGCCCCAGCGGGAGTAGATTGCAACAATTTCACCGCGCCGGACAAATACGTCTTAGCGCCAAGAATCACATTGCGATCCTTGCCCGCGACGACCTTGGGCGGAAAGGCGGGGGATTTCCCGGAATCAGTAACCCTCCATTCGAGGATGCCGGTGGAGAACGAACCGTCAGAATCCATCTCCAGTCGCAGCTTCGAGGTCTGCACTTCATCAAACGTCGTCACGTTGAACTGGTCGCCCGCTACGCCCAAGCCGGTCACGTTGGCTACGAGAACAAAGTCGCTGCCGTTCCAGAACTTCACGCGGTATGCCTTCGGCAGGCGCACACCACGGTGGTCATCCCACCAGTAAACCTCAATCTGCTTCGTGCTGATCGGTTGGCTCCAGTCGTATTGCACCCATTGTGTGCCCGTGTGCGGCCAGTTGCCATAGGACCGGTGGCTGACATCGCGAGAATTCTTCGGGACAAAATCGTCATTCAATGCGTCCACCGTCCTGTCGCCCGACGTGTAAAGGCTCGACGGCGACGCCACAACGGCGAGATTCACACCGGACGCTATCACGTTCTCAGTTCCATTGGTTTGCTCCTTGAGCACGACCACAGCGGGTTTAACGGTCGCGACGTACACGCCCTGCGTTCGGCCGTTCTCGTCGGTCACCTGCCACACATGGCCAACGAATGTCTGCGACACGAAATTATCCGTGAGGCGCAGCGTGTTGTATAGCTGCGGCTGGCCGTCAAAATCAATCCACCAAATCTTGCGGACCTGCTTGCCGGCGTTTTGGAAATAAATCGAGGTGCTCTCACCCTCTGCCGGTGACGCATGCGCCGAGGCGACCGGGGACAGCGTCACCGCATCCTCCGGCCCGAGAAGCGCAGCCGTGTTTGTTTGCGCCCGTGTCGATCCTGTCGCGGTAAGAATGCCAAGAATTATGAGTCCGATGCCAGAAGTGAACAACCGCCGCCAAAGGAGGCGGTGTTGCGCACAGAAGACAAACAAAACTTCGCAACGGACGTGTCTTATCATTTGACGATCACAAGCTCAATGGGTGGTTAGGCATCATTTCTTGGCCTCCTCCAACAAGACTTCGGCGCTAACTCGTCCTCCCTCACCAGCCGTAAATGTGCGCCGCTGTCCTTTGAACTCATAAACAATCACGAGCGTCTTATTCCAGCCCGGCGTCGGGTCTGCCTGCAACCATTCGGGACGTGCGAAGAACTCGACTGATAGCTGGTGAACCAAATCGTTCACACGATATGTCACATCTGCATAATGCGTCCCTGAACCATAAACGGCTGAAATCACCAGCAAGTCGGCAGAAAGTGATGGGGCAATAGCCGCGGGACGCGAGGTGGATCTGGATGCACGTGGAGGTGAGGCGCAACCAGTCCCCATGAGGATACAGACCCCGATGCTTAGCAGGTGTGGTGTTTTCATAAGGGTCTGAAGATGTTCAACATTGAGCAGACACCATAATGGCGCAAAAAAAGACGCCACCTTGGCGTCAATTCCCGTTTCTATTTAGAGTCTGCATTTGCTCGTAACTCCGTTTGCGCCGGTCACGTTAGCGCGACCGTTTGGCTGCGGCAAGCGTGAATTGTGGGATCGTCGGCGGGCAACTCGGACGCCGGGATAGCGGCAGAACCATGCGGCGTTGTCGCGCAGGAACAGAACAGCACGGGAGCAATCAGGGCAATGATTTGGCAATGAAAGCGAACAGTGTTCACGGTGCGCACCGCCTATCGCTGGAAATACACGCCTCTGATTATCACACCCCAAAACTATCGCGCGAGACTTTTTGCAGGCGCGCTGGCAGCATTTTTGGTAATCTTGTGGCCATGGCTGTGATTCGCATTGCCATGTGGTCGGGGCCGCGAAACATTTCGACGGCAATGATGCGCGCCTGGGAAAACCGCGGGGACACGCAGGTCTGGGACGAACCGCTCTATGCTTATTACCTGAAGCAGACGGGTCTCGATCATCCTCTTCGCGAAGAAATCATCGCGCATTATGAAACCGATTGGGCGCGGCTTGAACGGCAGTTGGTGGAAGACACGCCCGATGGCGCCGGCATCTTTTACCAGAAACACATGACCCATCACCTGTTGCCGGAGATTCCGCGCGACTGGCTCGGCCGGCTGAAGCATTGTTTTCTCGTCCGTCACCCGCGCGAGGTGCTCGCTTCGTACACCCAGAAACGCGAGAACCCGACGTTGCCGGACCTCGGCTACGAACAGCAGGTGGAGATTTACAACTTCGTCGCAGAGAAACAGGGCGCGGCGCCGCCGCCGGTGTTTGATGCGCGCGACATCCTCGAACAGCCGGAGCCGATGTTACGCGAGATGTGCCGGCGACTGGACGTGCCGTTCACACCGCGCATGTTGTCCTGGCCAGCCGGCCGACGCGACAGCGACGGCATCTGGGCCAAACACTGGTATCACGCGGTGGAGCAATCCACCGGCTTCGCTCCCTACCACCCCAAACCCGACCCGGTCCCGGCGGCTTATGCTGATTTGTATGAAGCGTGTCTGCCGCATTACGAAGCCTTGTACAAGATCCGGGTCCAACTCTAAAGAGGCCATGCTCCAGACATTCAACGAACTCAACCGCGATATCCTCGTCAACATCAACGGCCAACTCATCCACCGCGACAAAGCCGGCATCAGTCCGTTCGATTCCGCTGTGCAAGGCGGCGACGCGGTCTGGGAGGGCTTGCGGCTCTATAACGGTCGCATCTTCAAACTCACTGAACATCTCGACCGGCTGCACAGTTCGGCGTTGGCACTGGCGTTCGCCTCGATCCCCTCGCATGACGCAATCATCGCCGAAATCAAAAGGACGCTTGCCGCGAACCACATGCGCGACAACGTCCATATCCGTCTCACCCTCACGCGTGGCGTCAAGATCACCTCCGGCATGGACCCGCGCCTCAACCAGAGCGGGCCGACCCTGATCGTGCTCGCCGAACACAAAGCGCCCGTGTATGCGAGGACCGGCCTCAGCCTTATCACCAGCAGTGTCCGCCGTTTCCCGCCCGATTGTCTCGACCCGAAAATCCATCACAACAACCTCGTCCAATCCATCCTCGCCAAGATCGAAGCCAACAATGCCGGCGCCGACGACGCGTTGATGTTGGACACACGCGGGTTCGTCGCCGAGACCAACGCCACCCACATCTTCATCGCGTCGCGCGGAGAACTGTTCACACCGCGCACTGTCGCGTGTCCGGAAGGCATTACGCGCGCGACCGTGCTGGAGATTTGCGATGCCAACCGAATCCGCTGCGTCGTCACCGACCTCTCCCTGACCGAACTTTACCGGGCGGATGAGATGTTCTGCACCGGCACGATGGGCGAACTCGCCGGAGTGACCAAGTTGGATGGACGTGTGATCGGCGACGGAAAGATCGGTGTCATGACTCGTCGGCTCAGCGAACTATTCGCCGCCCGCACAGCCGCGGAAGGCACACCTGTCATTTGAAGCTGCTGGCTGGTCAACGACAGTTTTTTATCTCAGCACGGTCACCCGTCCACGGGTCCCATCCACCTGCACCAGATCGCCGGTGTGGATGACACGTGTGGCCGAACCAACGTTGGTCACTGCCGGCAGGCCGTATTCCCGTGCGATAATGCTGCCGTGCGAGAGAATCCCGCCTTGATCCATGACCACGCCGGCGGCGCTGATGAAATACGGTGTCCATGCCGGGTCGGTGAATGGAGCGATAAGGATCTCGCCTGGGAGAACCTGCTCGTGGTCATCCGTGCGCAGAATCACGCGGGCAGGTCCGGTGACGACGCCGGGAGATACCGGAATCCCTTCCAAAAGTTTCGCGCCCTCGTTCGCAATCGGCCAGCCTCGCGCGTTTGGATCGAATCTGCCGATCACGACCGGCGGCGGTGTGAGCTTCAGGTTCTTTTCATATTCCCGCCGGCGCAATTCGATGCGGTCGCGCCAATCGAACGAAGCGCTGCCCGTCGCAACCGGCTCAATCTCGGAAACTTCCAGGAAGAAAATGTCGTCGTGGCGGGACAAGCTACCCTGCTCGTGAAGCCGCCGGCCGAGAGTCAGGAGAACGCGGCGCACGAAGGCGAACCGCCGGACGCCGAGGTTCTTCAATTGCTCCCTATAAACGGCCAGTTCCTGCGCGCGGCGCAGCGAGTGCGAGAATATCCAGCGTTTGATTGGATTCTTCAGCCCCGCGCGGCATTGAACGGTCAAACGTTCCCGCTCTCCAGCCAACCTTCGCTGATTCTCCAGCGGATCGGATTGGCCCATGGTGCGAAGATAGCCGCGCACCAGCCCCAGGATATAATCGGGTGTCTCGCACCAGCGCGCGTTGAACAACTCCAGTTCGCCGCGGCAATGGTGTCCGTGCTCGGTCATGAAGGCATCCCAGGCGGTTAGGAATTTCCGGCCGCGTTCGGCGCGGCAAAGCCTGGCGCGGACCTCCGGCCAATTGTTTTCGGAAGATACAGCGGCCTCCGTGTCGCCGTCGTTGTGAGCCAACGCTGCCAGTCGCCAGAGAGCCAGGCCGGCTTCCGCGACCGGCATCCCTCCCAACGCGGCGAACAACCGGAGCGCCAGGCCGGGTTCGCCCAGCCAATCGCGGCAGGCTTTCTGAAACACCGGCAGCACCGCTCCCTGCGTCGCCAGGTAGAGTAGATCCGCGTCTTTGAAAACTTCCCGAATGTATTGGCCGCAAAGCCGGTTCAGCTCCGGGGTGGAAATGGCCCCGAGGTCCAGACGGTCGAGTTCGTCCGTTTGCTTCTTAAAGCGGGTGATCCAGGCACAACCACGGCGGCGGGACGAATGGGTGATGAGATCGTAAAAGATGCGAGGCAATGAGAGGAAGTATTTCGGCCAGCGGAAACCCAGGTCCGGGAGGTCTTCCGGCGGAATGGCCACCGAGCCCTGGCGATAAGCCTCCACCGACATGCCTCCCAGCGTCTGGAAAAAATCGGGAGTTCCCTTGAGCAGGAAAGAAAATGGTTTGACCGCAGCCAAAACCGTGTTGGCGTTGAAATAGAGTCTGCCGGCGACTAGATCCCCGACCAGCGAAACGCGCCTGATATTAACGCCCACCAAGCGAAAGATGGAACCGACCACACCGAGCAAGGATTGGATCATGGACCACGTAATCGGCGTCATCACGTCCGGCATCACTTCGCCGGTATTGACATTGGTCCAGACCTGCCGGTCTTCCCACGTCTTGACCGGCTTCTTGGTCGTGATCGGGCGCGCCTGCAGCAGGAATACTTCGCCGCCGCGTTCCGCCCACTCGATGTCTTGAGGCGCTCCGAACAGACGTTCCGTTTGACGGGCCAACTCACACAACCTTGCGAACTTGGTTGTGGTGGTTTGTTTGTCGATGGTGATCCGCTCGGGTTGAACCGTGCCTTGCACCAGCTTTTCGCCCAAGCCGCTCACGTACTCAATGACCAGTTGGTCGGCCGCTCCCGTCAGTGGGTCGGCGGTGAATACCACCCCGGCCTGTTCGGCCTCCACCATTTCCTGCACCAGCACCGCCATCTTGACCTTCTCCACAGACACCTGTTGTCTGGCCAGATAGATCAGCGCTCGTTCAGAGAACAGCGAAAGCCAGCAGGACTTGATCGCATCCAGCAGCGCCTCCGCTCCCCGCACGTTCAGTACGGATTCGAACTGGCCGGCAAACGAACGCTCGCGGGCATCTTCCGCGGTCGCGCTGGAACGAACGGCAAAACTCTTCCCGTCACCGAGTTCGCGCCACGCGGCCAACACCGCATCTCTGACTGCCGCCGGCACGGAGGACTCTGCCAGGCAGGGACAAGAAGCCAGGAAACAATCGAACGCAGCGGTGGTGACACAAAAGCCGCGCGGGACCGGCAATCCTGCGACAATCAATTCACCGAGATTGGCTGCCTTGCCGCCAGCCTGCAGCCGATCGGTTCGGCGAATCGCGTGGAGCGGTAAAGTGAACGCGGCGGACAGGCTCATGGACTCAACAGGACTGACTTAAGAATTCGTGCTTGAGTTTCGTCCCTCATCGTCAGTTCCTTTCTCTAATCTGACAGTTCTGAGGAAAAATCCTCACGTGCGTTTGCAGCCCAAACATCATGGCTGGAGGAGAAACGTGCGGCTCCCGGTATTGCAGGACGAGGAATAATGCCAAGCCAGAACGCTGGGTACTCATCAGTGGATGTTACGGAGTTTGCTCCTGTCCTACTTGAGTGATTGAGACGGCATCGTGGTTGACAGAAAGTCAGGCCAGCCGCCGGCATCTTTGACCCACTTAATAATATGTCCCGTTCCATCTCGCACCTCGCCCACGATGCGCCCGTCAACCGCATCCCGTCGCGGAAGCGTGGCGCCCGCGTCTTTCAGCACGTGTTCCAATGCGGCCTGGGCCGGTTCGGTCGTGACTGGCGGCGCGGGGAATGGTTCCGACGCGCCAACATTGTCGCGAGTGTAGCCCTTTCCCATTCCCAGCCAGTTGTTTTGGTTCACCTTCGGTGAGCCTTCAAGAATGTTGCCCGCCACGAAGAACGATCCCGGCATGACGACGGCGACGCCGTCATGAAAGAGCCGCGGTTACCGGCGCGTGGAAGGTCCCGCTTTCAGATAATTGCCGACATAATTCACCTTATCGAATTCGCCGTACGCCGCTTCGTCCCCCCAATCATAGATAATGTTGTTGCGGAAGTCGGCGTCAACGAGGCCGCCGAAGCGGACGTTTCGACTTTGGTTGTGCGCGAATAGATTATGATGCCACGTAACGCGATCTCCGCCGGCGATGGATGCGTAGCCATGCCCGGCGAAATTAAGGCTCTCGCTCAGGATGCACCATTGGATCGAGATCAGGTCACTGAGTTTTGTCACCGAGAGAATCTTGGTCGTGGACCAACTCAACGACAGATGATCAGCGATGCAGTTCCTGGAACCTTCGATGAAATAGAGCGCGTGCTCGCCGGTGCCGCCTTTGTAACTGTCAAGTGCCTTGGGATCGTCCAGCTGAATGTCGCCATCGCCGAGGCGAACGCGGAAATAGCGCAGGACGACATCGTGCGTCCGGACTTCCATGCCGTGATTACGGAGCAGGATGCCGGCACCAGGCGCGCCCTGCCCATCAATCGTAAGGAACGGTTCTTTGATCATGAGCGTGGATTTCAGCGGAATCACTCCGCCGACGCGGAATACAATGGTGCGCGCTCCGGCGGTCTCAATCGCCGCGCGCAGACTGCCGGGACCCGAATCGTTGAGGTTCTCCACATAAATGGTTTTGCCGCCGCGACCACCCGGGGTAAATGCGCCAAAGCCTTCCGCCCCGGGAAAGGCCGGTTCGCCATTCGTTTCCGTGGAGAGAGGATAAAGTGGGCGTTCCGTCCAAAGCGCGTTCGGAATTTGCGGCATTGGCCGCGTATTAGTCACTGGCGCATCGGCAGCATACCCGGTTTGATTTTTCAACACGAGATCCGTCCCACTCGCGCCGCCGCGATACGTTAACTGCCAGCGATAGGTCCGTCCCGAGTTTTGTGCAGTGATTTCGCTTCCTTCCGGTAATTCATTGAAGGTCCCGATAGTCGGCACGTGACTGGAAACAAGCGGGATGTCCTCACGCGGCGGCACCGCGCTTAGCTTGATTTCCAGTCGACATCGGCTGCTGGCGTCTTTGTTGATTCGCAGGCCGTCGCTGTAGGACTGAATCGTAATGGGTGTGACACCATGTTCATCCAGCGTGAAGGACAGCGTGCCCGTGCCGGATTTTCCGTTGGCGTCGGCAAATGCCTGGATATAGCAATAGTCGAGCACATGAACCGCCGAGGCGTGCGAGCCTTCGATCGCCAGCAGCGAGTCCGCTCCCCAACCGCTGCCGACGTTCAAGGTTCGCGCGAGAAAATTCCCTCCCTGAACGCGTAGAGCGGCCTTCGTGGCGCGACCCGGAACGCCGTTGGCGGCTCCCGAATACACGTCCACTGGACAGTGCAAGGCTCCGTCCTTCATGACGAATTCACCATCGCCTCCGCTCAATTCGCCGATGCGCAACGAATCCTGCATCAAAATCAGTTGGCCGCCATTGAGTTCAACACGCGCATGGTCGCCTTGCTTCAAACCCACCTCCAGATCGCCGGCCACGCACGTGCCGGAGGAAATGACCACCGTGCTGGTCCCATGAATTTCTGTCCGCAGAAACGGGTTGGGCAACCCGTCCGACCAATGCGGAGTGTTTGTCCAATTGCCCGAGCCCGAAGTCCATTCGGTGAAGTCACGTGCGTGAGACGTGTCAGCAGCGAGAGCGCAGAGGAAGGTGAAGAACACGCAATTGACGAGCGCATTCATTGCCCGCGCTACCATAAGGTTGATGAACCGCCTGTCCATCAGTGCGAAAAGATGACGGAGAGCCGCACTAGTTCACGCACACGCTTCAAAAACCGCCTTCCCTTATTTGCAAGCGCCAGAAGCGCGCGGGGACAGCGGCGGCGTTGGTGTGGATGTATTGCAGGGTACCCTCGTTGCCGTTGAGCGTACTGAGAACATCCCACACGGGCAGGTTTGTGCTCGATTGGAGTCGGTAGCCCCAGCCGGTTTGCGATGGCCAGGAGAGCGCGACGTTCGGGTTCGCGTTGGTGAATGTCACTTGCAACGGGGGCATTGGATTGAAATAAGCCGCAGCGTTCCATTCGAGCACGGCAACCTGCGATGCCGTGTTCGCCGGCGCCGTATAACCGTGGCCGGTGCTGGGCTGGTACAGGATATCCATGACGTTGTCGATTTGCCACCGCGCCAGATCGATCACCGGCTCATACGACCCCAGGTTATCCGTGGTCAGAACAACCGTCGTCCAGTGCGTGCGCAACGGATCCACCGCGTACGGCAACGAGTGCACGACCGTCAGGCCGTTGCTGCCAGAGTTGTCGCGGTACAGCACGATGATGCGATTGTCTTTGTCCGCCACAACGACGGGCCGGCCCAGATCGCGCACGGCGGCGTCCTGTTCCAATGTGCCGGGCGGGTCATTGGTGCGGTTGGATATTTGCCGCGTCTGCCACACGCCGTTGGAGTCAGGGAACACGACCATGTACTGGCGGCGAAAATTACTCGTCGGTGTGCCGGGCGCCCACCATGTGGCGATGACGGGATCATCATTCCCATCAAGGCACATGCCGGCCTGGTTGATGATGCTGGAGTTCTGGGGAATACTCAGAATTTTCTCGGCAATCGAATTGGTGCTGCCGCTTTCGTGAATACCATATTGCGAAATCGGCAGCGTGTAGGCGCTATTATCGCTGCGCTGCCAAGTGACACCGCCGTCCGTCGACTGGGCATAGAAAAAATCGTGATTGGACTGGTAGGCGGGGGTCTCGCGCCAGGTCCAAACCAAGAAGAGATTGCCCGCGGCGTCCAGACACGGCATGTTCGGATACGCATTGTAATTTGTGGCCGCCGACCAATAGCCTTTGATGAACGGCTGGAACACCCCGCCCGTCATGTTCACGTTTGTCCAGGTGTGCGTGGACAGACTGTAACGGTCGAGGTAATTGTCGCCGCCGCCGGACCCACCGCCGGGCCCGCCTCTGCGACAAATGTAGAGCAAATCGCCGTTGGGCATCGTTAGGAACTGCGGATAGGTATTGGTCACTTCGCCGCCGGTTATGAAGCCGAGATTCGGCCCGAAAACAATCGAATTGGTGCCCGTCACCGGCGTCGTGCTGCGCGCGTACTTCACCGGTGTGGCGTTGTGCATGCCCCAACTCAGGTGCATGTATCCTTCGCCATCAATGCCGAAGC
Organism: Verrucomicrobiota bacterium; assembly: GCA_003152315.1. Taxonomy (GTDB): domain Bacteria; phylum Verrucomicrobiota; class Verrucomicrobiia; order Palsa-1439; family Palsa-1439; genus Palsa-1439. Next base: position 59,746 of record PLZV01000058.1, on the reverse strand, counting down.
TCACCACGTCGTGGCCGTCGGTGATGTCGTCGGGGGTGAACGATGTGTGATAGACCTGCCAGAGGTTCGTGCTAGTATTGCGACGGCCAATGAGGATGGTGTTGTTGTTCGTGTCCGTCGCACTGGTCTGGTTACGATAATAGTAGGAGATAAACTGCTGGTTACTCACGGTCATCAACCCCGAACAGATGAAAGGTACGGCGTTGATGGAGTTATCAGTACTCCCAGCGTACCCGTACTCGCTGGTATTGGTGTTGCCGTCGTCAACCGGGATGTACGTCCCCTTCACGCCCGTCAAGCCCGGAGGACCCGGGGGAATAGAGTTTGTTGACGGCTGAGAAACCACGGTCAAAACACCCGACGACGTATTGAACTCGTAGTAAACGCTGTTCGCGCCCAAATCCCAGAACCCCGAGCCGGTTCCGCCGCCCTGATGGCTGAATCCGACGCAGGTGAACGTGCTGCCAAAGGTTTGTCCTGACGCGCTCGCAATCGTCCAGCTATCGCCCAGGTTGGCACTGGCGCCGGATAGGTTGAAAACGAAGTTGCCATTGAACGTGGTTTGCGCGCCCGCGCCGGAAACGCTGTTGTTGACGTTGTTGGCGCCAATCACGAAATTCAGGTTGGCGTTGGCTGCCAGTTGAAAGCGTCCGTTGTTGACGATGCTGCCCGTGTAGGTGTTGTTATTTGCAGAAATGGTCAACACGGATGCAGTCGTGTCAGCTCCTGGGTCGGTGATCTTGCCATTACCAATGATCACCGCACTGATGGTAATTGGCCCTTGCTTCGCATAGATCACCGAATCAGCCGGGACGTTGAGGTTTCCGGCAAGCATAAGATTGTCCAACGTACCGCTGTTATGGATGATCGTGCCGCTGTTGAGAATCAGGTTGGTCACGGTGATAACGCCTGCGCCGCCGGTGCCCTTGTAAAAAAGGGAGCCAGTGGTATTGATCGTCAACGAATTGCCACCAAAAGTGTAGCTGTTGCCATCGGGAGGCGTGCGGAGTTGAGAGATTGAGACCACGTAATCGTTGCTCGCGGCGGGCGGCAAGTGATCGCTCCAGTTCAAGCCGGTGTTGAACGAGGTCGTACCCAGGTTATCGCCAGCCGTCAGCGTAACGGTTGCCGCGCGCGAAGCCACCGGGCCGGCCAGTGCGGCCACAAGCACCGAGATAATCACGGCTGCACCGCAATGAGCGCGGCATTCCCCGAATGTGCCGCGAACGTCTCGTGAGGGGTGAATGGGCAAGCGCCAGAAGCCGACGGGAGGGGTGATGCAAACCGCGGCCAGCACCTTCTTGAGCACTGTATTTAACATGTGTCTATCCCCGCGGCGCTGCCCGTTGTCTCGTCGACCCAGTCTGAAGTCGTACTTGTATACCTGTCCACTCGGCGATGCGAGCAACCGGTTACGCACACAGGTGCGTGCGCAAAGCGGCGATTCCACCCTTGCCGAGCCAGTACATTAACTCAATCCTCAGATAACTCAACCGCTTCAATGTTTAACCTGTTGTGGGAAAGCATATTATAACACAATACCCAAGTGCTGTGAGTAATGGAGGATCAATGGCCGAAGCATGGTGGGTAAGCTGCATCGGCCCGCGCGTGCTATCACGGCACCAGCACACGGACACGGTAGTACCGCGCCGGACTGTTGGTCGCGCCAAACGGTTCGGTCGCGGTGACGTTTGTGCCGAGACCGATTCCACCGCTGAGGACGTTCGTCAGACTCGTGCTCGCAAAATTGTTCGTGTAGCTGCCGTCGACCGTGCCCGTCGCGAACTCCAGCACGTTGGTGCGCGTCAACGGCCCGCCCGGATAGTTCGTGTCGCCGTTGGACCCGAGATAGGTAATCGCAATGTCCGTGCCGTTCGAGACCGCGATGGCGATGATGTGCGGATAGGCCGCGGTGTTGGTCGGGTTGAACCCGGCCAGAAACTCGTTGGTGTTAGTCAGACCGTCGCTGTCGAAGTCCGCATCGCCACCACACAGCGCGCAGTTGGTGCTGCCGAAGTACTGATTCTGCCACGCGGCAAACGGATCGAGTGGAACGGCGACCTGCAAGACCACGGTGCCGCCGCCGCTATCGATCGTGCCGACCAATCCGCCCGGCAGAGGATTACTGACCGTGAGACCGTTGTCCGTCAGCGTGCCCGTGTAGGTGATCAGCGTGTAGTTGCCGCTCGCAAACCCGCCCGCATCGGTGACGTTCAGAACGCCGTCCAGCGTCAGGTTGCCGTTGACGACCGTCCGGTCGCTGCTGGTGCCCAACTCATAGGCCAGTGTTGAGGAATTGTTCAGCACCAGATTGCCGTTGACCGTCAGCGTCCCGGGTCCTCCAACGCCGGGCGACAAGGTCGCACTGTTGGCAATCGTCACTGCGCCAGTGACCGTGCCGCCACCAGCCAAGGTCTGGCCGCTGGCAATTGTCATCCCTCCGCCGTTATGGCCGCTGACATCCAGGGTCGCAGCGCCAGCCACGGTAATGGTCGCGCTGTTGGCAATCAAGCCGTTGCCGGAGACCGCTAGCGTGCCACTATTGATGGTCGTCGTACTGGTGTAGGTGTTTGTCGCGGTGAGCGTCAGCCGACCGGTACCGGACTTCGATAGACTGATGGGCGAGCCGTTTGTGGAATTGAGAATCGGGCCGGAAACCAAATGGTCGCCCGCACCCTGGAACGTGTAGGTGCGCCCGCCGACCAATGAACCGAGATACTGATTGGTGCCGGCGAGAATCAAAAGGCCGGCGTCCGACTGAATGTTAAAGAGACTGCCGCCGGAACTCAGCGTGACGAATCCGTTGATTGTGTTTGTGCCGACGAGGTTTTCGATCGCCGGGCTGGTGTTGTTCCGGCAATTCACCATGATACCTTGCGACAACGTGAGGTTGCCGGCCGTGCCATCCAGTTGAAACGTCGAGGTCCCACTATTGTTATTGCGGATGATAATCGGTGAGTGCGCACCGGCCAGCACCTGATTGTTTACCAATTTCACGACGCCGTCGTTGCCCGCATTGTTGCTCGTGTCCACGAAAAGTGTTCCTTTGAACGAATTGGTCGGGCTGCTCAGGACCAACGTCCCGGCGTTGGCTTTGGTGATCGAGCCAACCACGATATTCGCCGCCGTGACCGGAGTCGACAGGGTGTTGGACAGCGTCAGCGTCACGCCGGAGGGAACATTGAACGTGCCGCCGCTCACATCCAGGAAGATGCCGCGATTGGAATCACCGAGGGCCATCGATGTCGTGACTTGCAACGTGCCGCGATCGAAGGACAGTTGGTCGGGGGTAAACACGGCCGGGTTCGGGCCGAGACGCGCCTGCGAATCGATGACCACCGTGCCGGCCGCGCCGTTGCCGATGAACGTCTTGCCGGTGAACCCGCTGTTGTTGCCGGAGAGCGTGGTGGCGTTGCCCAGATACGTGATCGGGCCATTGCCGCTGAGGTTAGCGGCAATGATGTCTCCGCCGTTCACGCCGTTGAATTCCGCGCCGTTGGTGGTCACCAGGATGTTGCCGGCCAGCGTGCAAATCCCCGAGCCGGAATTTCGCACCCCGCCGCCGTTGAGGATGAGGTTGGTGATCGTGATCGTGCTGCCGCTCGTGCCTCCAAAAAGCAGCGCGCCGCCGGAAACTCTCAGCGAATCCCCGAGGAACGCGAACGGGCTGCCCGACGAGGGCGTGAGTAACTGGAAATTAAGCGTCTCATAGCTATTGCCGCTGGAGGGCGCCGCGCCGTTGCTCCACTGACCGGCGGCGTTGAAGGAAGTCGCCCCCACCGCATCGCCATTGGTGAGCGTAACGGTCGCTGTGGGGACGTAATTCGGCCCAAGCAGATAGTTCGCCAGAAGCTGGTTGCGTGTCAACACCACGTTGCTGATGCGCACTTCCGCATACTCGGTGTTGGCCATCAAATCACTGCTCAACTGCGGACGGCCCAGCCAGTTATTCACATCTTCGATATCGGCCAGATGGAAGTTCACGTCGAGAAATGCGACCGCGTCGCCGTCGCGGTACCACTGCCAGCGGCCGCCCGCGCCGCCGAAACTTCCCGCGCCGTCCGTGAACGTGATCGCGTAGTGATGCTGCACGCCCGCGGTCGTGGCCAGCCCCGCGTCGAGCGTGATCGCCGTGCCGCCGTTGAGTTGGGCATGGAAGCGTTGCTCGTTAAGGTCCGTGATCGCGGCCGTCAATAGAATGTCGTCCGATGCTTGCGTGACGCCCGGTGCCGGAGTCCCGGGTGTACCGGTATATTCGCCGGCCGCGCCGAGACCGTCGCCCGCCTGCACCGTTCGGCCAAAATCAAAAATGCGAGCGGAAGTCGGCCCGGAAAGCGGTCTGGCCCAGATCTCAATGGTGATATTCGTTTGGCTGGAGACGATGCCGTTCGGCAAATCAATATAAGCCGCGATGGAATTGGCGGCCGCGTTGCCGCTGCTACCACCGGGGATCCGCAGCGCGCCGCCGGTGAACACCGCGTTCGTGCCGCGCACGACGGCCGGCGCGGCGGAAATCTGATCGGGAATCGTCGTGCCAGCCGGGGCGAATCCCGGCGCGTTGGTAAATGACCAGTGCAAGACGGCGTTGTTCAAGTTCGGCCCGACCACGACGCGCGGGCGCCGATCCGCCACGACCTCCGGGCTGGGCGCCGAGTTGTCGCCGCCGTTGATCAGCGCGCCCATGGAGCAGTTGTTGTTCGGATCCCCGGTGAGTTCGACGCCATTGAACCAGATGTTTGGATTCGTGTAAAAATAGGGTGGCGCCGCGCCACCCCCGCAGTAGTTGTGCAGCATGATGGTCTTGGGATTCAGAACGCCGTCGGAGTGCGACCGGCCGTAACTGTGGCCGCCCGTTTCATGCGCCAGGACAGGATAAAAGACCGCGCCGGGATTGAGGGCCGAATACATGCCCGGCTGTTGCGAGACCCCGGCGATGGTGGCGAAGTCGCTATCCTGGCAAATATAGACCAAAAGATCCGCGCCGACCGAAGAGCCGAATGCCACTATGTCCTGAACGTTGGCATTGTTGCCGGACAACCAACCCACGATGCCGCCGGTGGTGGTGGCATTGATGAGGTCGTTGCTGGACTGGTAGAAACCCGCGATGCGCATGTGCGCGCCCGTGCCGCCCTGATCCTGTATTTGATTGCTGCCCACGACAGTGTTGGCGATCAGCACCTGCGCGTTGTCCTCCCCGCCGACGCTCGACGCATAGCTCGGCGCGTAACAGGCGGCGAGATCAGCTTCCACGAAGCCGAACTTTCCGCCGCGAACGCCCAAGGTGGTGGTCGAGACGGCGGCACTCGCCTGGGCCAGCACCGTCATGACACCCGTTGACGTGACGAACTCGTAGACGACACCGTTGGCGCTCAAGTCCCACGTGCCCGGGCCGGTCCCGAAACCCTGACGGCTGAATCCGTCAACGCTGAACGTGGCGCCGAAAGTTTGCCCCGACGCGCTCGCAATCGTCCAGCTATCGCCGAAGTTCGTGCTCGCACCGGAAAGGTCGAAGACGAATCGACCATTGAAGGTCGTCGCCGCACCCGTGCCGGAAACCCGGTTGTTGACGTTGCTGGCGCCAATTACAAAATTCAAATTGGCATTAGCGAACAATGTAAAGCGTCCGTTATTAACGATGCTGCCGGTGCAGGTGTTGACGCTGTTGGAAATAGTCAGGATGCTGGAAGTCCCGTCGGCCCCCGGATTGGTGAATCGGCCATTACCGCTGATCACCGCGGTGATGACGATCGGCCCCTGCTTGGCGTAGATCATCGAGTCAGCAGTGATATTGAGGTTTCCGGCGAGTTGGAAAAGGTCACCTGCAGCGTCCAAGTGCGTAATCGAACCGCCGTTGAGAATCAGGTTGGTCACCGTGATGATGCCGGCGGTTCCGGTTCCCTTGAAAGTAAATTGCCCGCCGCTGCCAATCGTGAGCGAATCGCCCAGGAAAGTGAAGCTGCTTCCAGAGGCCGGCGTGCGCAACTGAATGACGGACACCACGTAGCTAGTGCCGGAGTGCGGAGCCAGGGCCTCGCTCCAGTTACCCGCGGTGTTGAACGACGAATTGCCCAAACTGTCACCAGTCGTCAAAGTAACAGCTGCCCTTGAAGCCGTCGGATCCGCCAGGATGGCAATAAGCCACAGGCCCAGGGTGATACAGCTCGCAAACCCAGGTCTTCTTGAGCAACGATTGTTTCGGCTTCGTATGGAGGCGCTGTTCATGGGTTTCCACAAACACCAAGCACGTACGTATCCGGGTCAATGCTCTTCACGATGAGATCGCCCGGCTCATGGGGGTCGCCCTGGAGAAACAGGTTCTCCGATGGCGAGATGACCGTGAACGCCTCGCGGCCGCCTTTGAACGCCAATGTCACCATCGAGTCCGCCCGGCCAGCGACGCGCCCGGCGAACATCCCTTGTTGTCCCGAGGGATTGAGATCCGCCTTCGTGATCTCGAACTCCACTTCCTGACCATCCAATCCCGGCAGGGTGAGGCGTCGAATCGGTTCGCCCGTCAATCTGGCCCGTTCGATCAATGCGGCGGCGGTATCCTTGTCATAGACCAGTTGACGACGAATGATCCGAGAGTTTTCCTCCACCATCCGTTGATATTCCAGGTCGTTGTGGGCAAGCTGACGGATCACATTCGTGCTCTTGCCGTCTTCCGCAGTCCATTCGTAGTCGTTGCTGGCGGTCACTACCTGAAAAGGACGTTTTTGAAACGAAGCGTACGTGGTTGTCTCTGGCCGCCGGCTCGCTTCGTTGGACACAACTGCTTTGGCGACAGGCACCGGTGAAGTCCGCACGACGGTACCCGTCGCAGCCGAGGTGTGACCCGGCAAGTCGCGGCTCCGGCCCCCGTCTCGTCGCAACAAGAAGATCGTGGTTATCGCCGCGACAACAACAAAAACAACCAGCCAACGGAGCGAAGTGTTTTTGGGTGAGGGCTTTGGATCCATATCAGCGAAGTGGGCTCAGAATCCTCCCTCTTTCGTTTGCAAGCGCCAGAAACGCGCAGGAACGGTGGCGGCGTTGGTGTGGGTGTACTGTAAGGTGCCTTCGTTGCCGTTGAGTGTGGTCAGGACATCCCACGCCGGCAAATTGGTGCTCGACTGGACCTGGTAGCCCCAGCCGGTTTGCGACTGCCAGGAGAGTGCCACGTCCTGATTCCCATTGGTGAACATCATCTGCAACGTCGGCACGTAATTGAAGTAAGCCCCGGCGTCCCACTCGAGCACGCCAATCGGCGATGCGTTGTTCGATGGTGACACATACCCATGGCCGGTGTTGGGTTGGTACAAGATGTCCATGACGTTGTCGATTTGCCACCGCGCCAGGTCGATCACCGGCTCATACGACCCCAGGTTATCGGTGGTCAGAACCACCGCCGTCCAGTTCGTGCGCAACGGATCGACCGCGTACGGCAACGAGTGCACGATCGTCAGGCCGTTGCTGCCGGAGTTGTCGCGGTACAGCACGATGATGCGATTGTCCTTGTCCGCGACGACCACCGGCCGGCCCAGATCGCGCACGGTGGCATCCTGTTGCATTATGCCGGGCGGGTCTATGGTACGGTTGGAAATCTGCCGCGTCTGCCACACGCCGTTGGAATCGGGGAACACAACCATGTATTGGCGTTGGAAATTACTCGTCGGCGTGCCGGGCGCCCACCACGTGGCAATCACCGTACGGTTGTTCCCATCCAGACACATACCGGCCTGATTGATGAGGCTGTAGTTTTGGGGAATGACGAGAATCCTCTGGGCGACCGAGTTGGCGCCGGCCTCGTTAAGTTTACAAATCGGCAGTTTGTAGGCGCTGCCGTTACTGTGCTGCCAGGTGACACCACCATCCGGTGACTGGGCATAAAGAAAATCGTGATTGGATTGGTAGGCGGGGGTCTCACGCCAGGTCCAGGTCAGGAACAGATTGCCCGCCGCGTCCAGACACGGCATGTTGGGATACGCATTGTAATTATCACTCGCGCTCCAATAGCCTTTGATAAACGGCTGGAACACCCCGTTGGTCATGTTGACGTTTGTCCAGGTGTGCGAGGACAGAACGTACCGGTTGAGGTAGGAGTCGCCGCCACCTGACCCGCCGCCGGGCCCGCCCCTGCGACAAAAGAAAAGCAGGTCGCCATTGGGCATCGTCAGGAACTGCGGATAGGTGTTGGTCACTTCGCCGCCGGTCATCGGGCCGAGATTCGGCCCGAAAGCAATTGAATTGGTCCCCGTCACCGGTGTCGTGCTCAGCGCATAATTCAGCACGTCATTGTGCATACCCCAGCTAATATGCATGTAGCCCTCGCCATCAATGCCGAAGCTCACCACGTCGTGGCCGTCGTTGATATCGTTCGGCGTGAAAGTGGTCCGGAATACTTCCCAAGTGTTCGAGCCGACCGTGCGCCGCGCGACCCAGATGGTGCCGTTGAAGGTGTAGGAAGGATCCGTCTGGTGCTGGCCATAATACGTGAGGAATTGCTGGTTGCTCACGGTCATCAACCCCGAACAGATAAATGGGACGGCGTTGACGGAGTTATCCGTGACGCCCGCGTAGCCATACCCGCTGGCGGGCGGATTGCCGTCGGTGACCGGGATGAGGGTAACCTGAGGACTCGCGAGCGTGACTGTGGCGACCGTACTGGTGACCAAACCGACAAGGCAGACCACTGTCAGCACCTTCGTGAGCACTGTCTTTATCATGTGTCTATCCCCTGCGGCATTGCCCTTAGCCTCGTTGGCTTAGTCGGAAGTTGTAATCGTATACATGTCCACTCGGCGATGCGAGCAACCCATTACGCACACAGTTGCGATACCAATGGCGATTGCGCTTATCCCGCTCGCATATAATAGCTTAACATCACTCATTACTCAACTACTCGAGCTCGAACGGTTTCTCCTTGGGGCGCAGGGAACACGGGGTCTGATCGGGGGTTAGTACAGCGCCCTCACGGAAAGACCATCCGGAAGAAAGCGGAGCCGATGTTTGTGTCGATTGGGAAACTCATCTCGTTGGTGGCAGTCGAACCCAACACGTCCACCCAATTGGTGGTCATCCCAACGTTGAACGAATTCGTTTGAAATTGCAGCCGCCAGTTGCAGCAGCTCGTCGGCCAGGACAATTGTATAAAACCGGGAAGCAATTGGATGGCAAGGGTCGGCTGGGTGACTGCAGAGACGACAACGTTGGCGACAGTTTGCGCTTGCCCGTCGTTAGCGGCAAGCTGCAGGAGATAAATGCCGGAGGCGGAGAAACTGGCCGTGGTGGAAACCGCGTTCGGGTTGCCGAAGGCAACCGTGCCGGCCCCGCTGATCTGGCTCCATGTCGTGGTCGTCACCCCAGGCGGGTTGGGTTTCCCGTCGTCGGTCACGCTGCCGCTCAAGCTCACGATCACGGGCCAGATAACAGTTTGGTTCGTGCCGGCGGACACGATGGGTGCAATGTTTGTCGGCGGCATCGTGAACAGCGCCTGGATTTCAGCATCCGAAAGGAGACGGCTGTAAATTCGCAAATCATCGATCTGGCCACTCCAACCCCGATCGAGCGCGGACCGGTTGCCGATGTAGCCGGTGCCGGTAAGAGGCGGCGCGGTGCCCGATGGTGGGGTCAGAGTCACCGTCGGCAATTTCGTTCCGTTGACATAGAGCGTCGGCACATTGGTGAGGTTGCTGCGATCATAACTGGCCGCAACATGAAACCAGACGCCGGTGTTGATGGTGTTGCCACCCGAATCAAAATCGCCATTGACGCTGTCCTCTGTGGCGAAGCCTACACTGTTCACGTCAGAACTGCTGAAGCGGAAAAAAAAGCGATATGCCGGCGCATCCACGATGCGAGGGAACAAACCGCCGCCTTGCGCAGTGGCGCGGACCCACGCGGTGACGGTCACCTGGTTTGAATCCTGGGCGGAATAGGTGGCCCGGCTGGTCGAGCCGTTGCATTGAAGCGCATTGGAAAGGTATCCGTTGGTGAAGCTGGCGCTGGTCAGGGTCGCGGTGCGGCCGTTGCCGGAGGAATCCGCCGCGGTCGTGCCCCCGGTTTCATCCATCTTCCACCAGGCCAGCAACCCATTGGTGACTGCGACACTTGGGTTGACAACAACGGTCAGTCCCGCGCTCGCCACGGCCCCGTTACTGACGGTCACACTCAACCCATATACACCGTCCGCACTGAACCGCGCCGTCGTCGCCAGGGCATTGCTGTTCCCGAAGGTGACGGCGCCGGGACCGCTGATCTGTGCCCAAACGGTCTGGATCGAGCCGGAAGAACCCGGTGTGGAAGCAGCCAGTTGCAATGTGTCACTCGTACTGTTCAGATAAACGGTCGAAGTAGCCGGGCTGGTGATCACCACGCTGATTGGGGCGAACCAAACCAGGGAATCGTTCACTTGCGTGCTGCCTTTGGTGCCAATGGCCTGGACTAGGTTGCTGCCACCGACGAGTGCGATCGGCCAGGTATAAATAAAATTGGTGCTCGTGCGCGTGCCTTGTGAGGTCCCGTTGAGAAACAATTCGACCGAATCGCAGTTGGCATAGACTTTGGCGGTGATGGAATTCGCCAACCGGTTCGTGAATGTGTGGCCGGTGATGTAAACCATGGCGTTGGTGGTCCAGTTGGCCTTGTAATAATAGAAGGCGTCCTTGCGGATCTGGCGGTCGTAGGTGACCAGTCCTTTGTCGTTGCGGCCCGGCGTGTCGCCCTCGTTGCGTCCGTCGGAAGCAAAATCAAACATGTTCCAGAGGAACTTGCACCAAATAAACGGCAGCGCCTTCATCAGCTGCCAGTTGGTTTCGTGAACGATGTTCTGCCATTCTTCCGGGTGGGTGCAGACGCAGCTTTGACCGGGTTTGGCGACCGGATCCTCGCTGTGCTGGTAAATGCTCGCCCCAGCACCGTATTCACTGATGCCGATGCAGTTGGTCGGATGACTCGCGTGGAGATTGTCCGCCCAGGAGGCGATGCCATTCAACGGGTCTTCATACCAGCCAAAGTACTCATTAAAGCTGGCCAGTTGCGGATACCAAGTGTTTGCATCTCCGTTGCTGGCCAGCGTGGCGGCGGTGGACGGACGCGTTGGGTCTTCTTGCGCTTCCAGTTGAACCAATTGATTGACCAGATTGGTTGGCGCGGTGTTCACGTTCAGGGTGAGTTCATTGTACATCCCCCAGCAGACCACGGAGGGATGGTTATATCGTTGCCGGATCAACTCCCGAAGCTGTTGTTTGGCATTGTTGTAGAACGCCGTCGTCTCGGTGACCCCGTTGACCAGCGGGATTTCGCTCCACAAAACGATGCCGTTTTGATCCGCCAATTGGTAGGTATAATCATGATGCTCATAATGCGAGAGCCGCATACCCGTTACACCGAGTTCCTTGAGAAACATGAAATTGACGTCACGCTGGCCGTTGGTCAGCGCCCAACCGTAGTTCAGCCAGTCCTGATGCATGTCAACTCCGTGCAGATCATACGACCGGCCATTGAGGAAAAAGCCGTTGTTCGGGTCCACGCTGAACCAGCGAAAACCCAGCGATTGGCTGACCAGATCCGTGAGGTTTGAGCCATTGTAAATCTCCACAAAAGCCCGGTAGAGATAGGGGTCGGCCAGTCCGTTCCATAAATGGGGATTTGCCAGCACTGCACTCGACACCACGTTCGACCCCGACGCCGCCGCCAGCGTGATGACGTTTGATACGGTCATGACGATGTTCGTTGCCGCGTCCGTGACGACGGCACGCACCGTCACCGTCACAGCCGCGGCATTGGCGTTGGAGACCACCGTGGTGACCTGGAGATTGGCAGAATTGGAACTGACGTTGGTGGGTTTGAGATAAACCCCGGGCGAGCCGTAGTCCAGGGGTGAGATGTGGACCGGGTCCGTCACCAACAGATGCGCGTCTCGATAGAGGCCGCCGAAAAAAGTGAAGTCCGCGCTCAACGGCGCAATGCTGGCGTTGGAAGCGTTGTTGACCTTTACGGCGATGACATTGTCACCGCCAATGTTGACGTTGGTCGTGATGTCAAAAACAAATGCCCCGAAACCGCCTTGATGTTCGCCCAACAAAGTGCCGTTGACATACACGTCCGCCACGTAAAATGCCGCGTCGAACTTGATAAAGAGATGCCGGTTCGTGTAGCTGGCATCCACCGTGTAATGCTTGCGATACCAGCCGATGCCGCGGTAGTAATTGTTGCCCCCGTCCTGGCCGTCCAGATTGTTCCATGTGTGCGGCAAGCTCAGCGGGGTCCAGGTCGAATCATCAAACCCGTTGGTTTGCGCCCCGGTAACATCCTGTCGGATAAACCGCCAGCCGGGATCCAAATCGATGTCCGCGCGATTGTTGGGCGGCGGAGTATAGGTCTGAGCTGCCACTGGCAGAGCCAAACTGAAAACCGCCAGGGTGCCCAGCAGCGTCCGTCGATAGTGGATGAATAACGTTGCAATCATCCAGTTTGGCTCCTGCCTGAGGTTTCCATTTTGTCATAGAACTTTTTCAAAACGGCAAAGGCTTTTTTTCTCGCCCCGTTCTGGCCGATAAGTCCCTTCCGATTCCAGCCATCCTGAATCTTCGGCAGCGGACGGCGTGGGGAGCGAAAGTCGCACAAAATCCACGGGGTCAGGCCAGTGAAGCCGGGAATCCGTTGCAGCATCAGTAGTGTTCGTCGGTAAAGATCCTCCTGATACTCCTCGCTAAATCGGGTACGCGAGTCCCCGTGCAACCCCTGTTTGGCGTCTGCGCCAAATTCGCTGATGAACACCGGCTTGGCATATTTGATCGTCCAGGTCACGCGATCCAGCTTGTCGGGCGTACCGTCATACCAGCCAATATATTGGTTAAAACTCAATAGATCGGTAAACTCGCTGAATGGGTCGTCGACAATTTTGTGGTCGGGATTGTCCGGGTCAGAACGCACTTCCATCGCGGCAGAAATCAACCGCGTGCCATCGGCCGACCGCGCGCTGTCCACGAGCGCTTTCAAAAAACTCGTCCGTTCCGCACTGACGGGGGTTTCGTTGGCGACTGACCATACGACAACGCTGGCCCGGTTCTGGTCGCGCGTGATCAGCTCTTCAAGCTGGGATTGTGCCAGTTGCAGCGTCTCCGCGTTCGTCCACTGGATGGTCCAATACACGGGAATCTCTTCCCAAACCATGATGCCCATTTCGTCGGCCAACCGCGCCATGTTCTCGCTGTGCGGGTAATGCGCCAGGCGTACGAAGTTGCAGTTCAGGTCCTTGGCCCAGCCGAGCAACAGCCGCGCGTCTTCCGCCGACCACGCCCGCCCGCCGCGCAAGGGATTCTCCTCGTGGATCGATATGCCTCGAAGAAAAACCGGCTCGCCATTCAACAGGACGTTCGTGCCGCGAGTCTCAATCGTGCGAAAGCCGATGCGGTCAGAAATTTGGTCCGTGTCACACGCAATCGTCACCGTGTTCAGCGACGGATGTAGGGGCGACCAGAGCGGGAGTTCTTTGGCTGCCAATTCGAAATGAGCGAGGCCATTGGTATCCGTGCGTGCTTCGGCGGACAGCTTGAGATCGGAGATCGCCACCCTGATGGTCTGCTCCTTTTGCGCTCCGTCGAGTTGCACCCGGCCCTCGATTATGTTCGTGCTACCGGGTTTGAGTTGCACACGAAAACCGGCAATGAACGTTGCCGGTGTCTCGATCAGCAGCACGTCACGGGTAATGCCGCCGTAGTTCCACCAGTCGGTGTTCACCGTCGGCACGGCCCCAAGCGTCCGCTGGTTATTTACGCGCATGACAAGCGAATTGTTCGTGGCGCGGACCAGCGCAGTGATCTCGTAGCTGAACGGCGTGAATCCACCGACATGCTTGCCAAGCTTTTTGCCATTGAGGTAAACGTCACTCTCGTAGTTGGCCGCGCCGAAATAGACAAATAGGCGGTTCTGAGCCGCCGATTTTTTGAAGTTGAACTTGCGCCGATACCAGACGGTCCCTTCGTAGTAGAAAAGTTTCTCATCCTGCGAATTCCAGTCGCCCGGCACGTTGAGAGTGGGGCTGTCATCAAAGCTGTATTCAATCAACTCCGATGAATCACGGGGAGAGCGATCGAGGAAATATCCACCAGAAGGGTTGGTTGCCGTGTCATAGAGTTGTTGGTGATAATCGCGGTAGCCCGTGTCGTAAGGATCAACGATGTACTGCCATTGGCCGTTCAGGCTGACGCGTTTTCGGGCAAACGCCTTTGCCAAAGTGGGCGATTCGATGGGTCGTGAACAGGACTTTCGTTTTGTTCGATCCAAAACGGCTGGACTCTCGATTGTCTTCGGATTCATTACGGCACCAACACGCGGACGCGATAAAATCGCGTCGGCTGGTTGGTCGCGCCACCCGGGTCCACCATGTTGGTCACTACACCGACACCGGTCCCGCCGCTGAGGATGTCAGTCACACCCGCACTCACGAAGTTGTTCGTGTAGCTGCCATCGGCCGCGCCCGGCGCAAACTCCAGCACGTTGGTGCGCGACGCAGGCCCGCCCGCATAGCTGCTGTCGCCGTTGGCTCCCCAGTAGATCACGTTGATATCGTTGTCCGTCGCTACCAGGTTGATAATGTGCAGGTACGCCGCGCCGTTAACCGGGCTGAAGCCGGCCAGGAACTTGTTGGTGTTGCTCATGCCGACCCCAAAGGGATCAGATGCATCCGGTGCCACTCCGTAGAAATTCTGCCAGGATTGCGGCACCGTGATCACGTTGATGTAATTGACATGAGTGTTCGTGCCGCAGCCGCCCCCGTTGCAGGCGATCAACCTCACGGTGTAGGTACCCGTCGCGTAGGTATTGGTCGGGTTCTGAACCGTCGAGTCGGTCGACCCGTTGTTGTCGAAATCCCATGCCCAAGTCGTAGGGGAACCCGTCGAAGTGTCGGTGAAGATCACCTGCAACGGCTCGACCCCGCTGAGCGGAGTGGCAGTGAAACTGGCCGCCGGGGGCAACGCCGAGACCACCAGATTGACCTGGCCGGCCGTGCTGGTGCTGACCGTCGCATTGAAGCCGGCCGGCAACGTGCCGACCGTCAGCCCGTTGTACGTCAAGCCTCCTGTGTAGGTGAACAGCGTGTACGTGCTCGCGGCGAATCCGCCCGCATCCGTGACGTTGAGCGTGCCGCCCAACGTCAGGTTGCCGGTCACGGCCACCAGGCTGCTACTGGCGCCCAACCGATAGGCCAGTGTTGAGGAATTATTTACTACGAGGGCCTTGACCGTCAGCGTCCCGGTGGGGTCGCCGGGCGACAAGGTCGCTCCATTGGCAACCGTTACCGGGCCATTGATCGTGCCGTTGCCGCCGAGTGTCGCGCCGCTGGCGACTGTCACGTTGCTGACTATCGAGCCATCCACCAGCAACGTGCCGCCACTCACAGTCGTCCCGTTGGCGTAGGTATTCACTCCCGACAGCGTCAACACACCCGCGCCGGCTTTGGTGAGGGCGATGGGCGCGCCATTGGTTGAATTACGAATCGGCCCGCTCACCAGATGATTGCCCTCGCCGGAAAAGGCGTATGAGCGACCGCCGGTCAACGAGCCACCGTACTGATTCGTCCCACTGAAGATCAGCAACCCCGTGTCCGATTGAATGTTGAACAAGCTGCCGCCGCTGCCCAACGAAACGTTGCTGGAGAGCGTGTTCGTGCCCGCAAAATTCTCGATCGTCGCCACGCTGGTGTTGCGGCAATTCACGGTGAAGCGGGCCGACACACCCACATCTCCGGTGGTGCCGTCCAATTGCAAGGTGGAAGTGGCGGAATTCTGATCGCCGATGTTAATGGTCGAAACGCCTCCGTCCGCGCCAGGCCCGACCAACCGGACGATACCATCGTTGCCGGTCGAGGGTTGCGAAGTGTCCACGTTGAGTGTGCCGGATAACGTATTGAAGCCACTAACAACCAGGGTACCCGTGCCGCTCTTGGTGAAACCGTTCGTTCCACCCAGAGAGGCGGAGATGGTTACCGTGTTTTGATTGACCACGATCGAACCCGCCCCATTGAGGCTCCCACCGTTAAGGGTCAAAACACTGTTGTTGGTGGAAGACACGATCCAGTTATGCGCGCTGGAAGAGCCAAATTTCAAGGTGCCGATGCTGCGGGAGCTGTCCAGATCGACCGTCCGGTCGGCGCTGAGGGACAACGTGCTGAAATCAGCGGTGAACCCCGCGCCGTTGGCGACAAGGGTGCCGCTCCACTTGTTGCTATCACTCCAGCTTCCGCTGGTATCGATGGCCCACGTCCCGCTGGTATTGACGATCGGCAAGGGCGGCAGGATGACCATCACGAGGGCAAACCCGCTCGCACCAGCCGCATCGGTGGCGCGCACGGTGAAGTAGTTCGTGCCACCATCGCTGGACCCCGGCGTGCCAGCGAGGCTTCCGTCTGGACCCACATTCAACCAGGCCGGGCCGCCGGCCTTGCTATAGGTGAATGTGTCCCCCGGATCCGGATCGCTCGCCGTACCCATGATATCGTTGGTGTAAGGCGTCCCCCGCGTGGCGGTCCCCCGTGGAAGGAGACTGGTAGCGAATTGCGGGGGCGAGTCGGTCATTAACGCGGCAACGTGCGCGGCTGTAAACGTAGTGTCCGCTACCTGGACCTCATCCAGTTCGCCATTAAACCGCGGGTCGGCGGCAAACTGGCTTTTGCCAAGGTAGTTCAAGGCCGGTGAGAAGCTGGCCGGACTGATCGTAAAGCTGGTTGAAGACGCCGCGAGGAGGCCGTTGGTGTAGAGCCTCCCGTTGTTGCCGCTGAGCGTGAACGCCACGTGAACCCATTGACCAACGGGCAGTGGCGAGGGGGTTTCGAGCCTCTGCTCACTGCCGCCATTGAGAGCTGCGAAACGGAACGTGCCGCTGCCCGAATTCGGCGTCAGGTACAGGTAGTGGGTCGTATCATTCCCGAAATCAAAAATGCGCTGCCAGCTTGCCCCACCGTTCCAATACACCCAGGCGGCAAAACTAAAGGACTGGCCGGTGGCCACACTTGGTGGAAGCTGGACGTAACTGTTCGTGCCGTCCAGCACGATCCCCTGTCCCGTGTGGCCGGGCGCGTACGTGGGAATACCCACCGCGGTCCCGTTGTTGCCATAACCGGAACTGTCCAAGGTATTGTTCTCAAATTCAAATTGCGCGATGCCCCGGCTCCCGGCCGCTGGCAGCGCCTGTAAGTAGGCCATTGTGGATGGCATGTCGCGATAGAGGATTCCCGCTTCGGTCAGCGCGCCATTGCTGCCAATCATGGAGCGGGTCTCCCCGACCCAGTTGTAGATCGAGTACCGTTCCACATAGGGAGCGGCTTCCAGCGCGACAATCATGTTACTGACCACGACGGCGTCCTGGTCGTACGTGGGTGTGCTGCCGCACCAGGTCGCCTGATAGTTGAATTCCGTGAGCCAGATCGGCCGCTTCGTCTTGCTATAAGCGTCAGCCAGATAACTGGTCAGTGCCGAGGCCGACGAGGAGGGGCAGTAAGCATGGATGGGCACAAAATCGACGCGAAAGCCAAGGTTCGTTGCCTCACCCATGAAAGTATACAACCAATTCTTTCCCACGCCAGTGCCGGAGCTATCGGAGACCGCCGGCGAGCCCAACCGCAAACCCGAGTGCACCAGGTTCGGCCAGTCGGAGATGGCGGCCGACACAGTCAGGTTGGCCTGGCTGGTCTCGTCCGGCTCGTTGAACCCGAGAAGCGATGTGGACTTCTGTTTGCTGTTGATGCCGGTGGTGTATCCCCCACCCCATTGCATGGGAGCGTATTCCGAGTCCGACGTGGAAGTCCTTCCGTTACCCCAATCGTAAAACCAATAAACATGCACGAGCGCATTGTCTCCGGCAGTATCCGCCCACCCTCTTTTGGCCGTCCAACGCCAGGGGAAAACCCGCACAAAAGTGGCGGCATGATCCAGCCCCGTCGGCAACACACCCACTTGGAGGTCGCCATCCTGCGCCACATAGTGTTGGCTGACACCTGTGCCGTCCGCGTTCTGCGCCAACGTGCATGAATAGCCGCGCTTCAAGATAAATGACCCGATGTTCTTGTTCATCACGCCCAGAACGTTGTTCGTGTAGTATGTGTACAGTCCCAAGAGCGTCGATGACCCGATGAAATGCGCGTTGCTGAACACTTGCATGGGCGTATAACTCGGCGGTTGCGGGACGATCACGCTACCCATCACGTATTCATCCACCCGGACATTGGTGCCCACGACCGCCGCCGCGCCATTCACTTGGATTTGGCTGAGGTAATTGGCAGCACCGGTAGAAACAACTGACGGCCGCACATTTAACAGAAACAGCCACGCGTCGGGGGAATTCAGATTGATTGTGCAGCCGGAAAGCGGGCTGCTGGCGTCCGTGAGTCGCAACTCACATTGACCGGTCATCGTGACCGTCGTGTTCGTCAGAGCCGTGTAAACTTGGATCCCATTGGTGATGGTCAAGGTCTGTCCCGCGGCGACCAGCGGAAACAGCGCGACCACCGCGCATTGCACCGTGATGCGCGACACCGGAGCGAAACGGAGGGGTCTCCCCACGATTGCTTTAAGGATTGTCTTCAACATGCTGCACCGAGCGAACGCGACATCAAAGTACTGCTGCATGAACAACGCCGCCGATGACAGCATAATTGGTAGTCCGCATCGTCCACCGTTATGATCATGCCTTGAAACCCGTCTCCACCGACTTCTCCGCCAATTGTATATCGTTTAGCATACTCGGGGTCCCACCTGCCACACGAGCAACTAGTCACGCACACATGTGCGGTTTAGATAAAGTCTGCGCACATGAAATTGGCATCGCATCCGGCCTTCATCACCGTCGCCTTGTCTATCAGGATGCCGACAGCTTTCCATAGGTACGCGCGGGTGCCAGTGCGACTGGTTTCATTCAGATGCGAGCCAATGACGGAGTGTCTGAGCATCCTCCAAGAAGGCATCGGGACTGTCATCGCGCACAAACTCCAGCGAGGCGAAATGATCCCGTCCGGTCGTACGGATCGTCCGGAGGTACTGCGCCCAGCGGTCGCGCCCTTCGGCCAGAGTGCGGCGGTCAGAAGCGGTGGGCCACCAATGGAAGACGTGCACGTGTGTCAGCCGCGGCAGGAGAGCTTGAAGTCCTGCCAGGCAGTAGGTCAGTTGTTCACTGTTCGGTGGCTGCCAGAAGGTGTAGACGTTAGGGTGGCACACTTCGCGGAGAAGACGGCAGCCAGACTCATTGGTATCAGTCAGGGTGCCGCCGTGAAACTCATAGGAAACCGAAATATCGGCCGCCGCCGCCATATCGCCGATGCGTCGCGACTCCTCGATGATCAGAGCGCGGTACGTCGCGTCCGCCTGTTGGGAGCCGACCGTGCCTGCCCATACCCGAATCGTCGGCGCAGCCAACGCAACAGCAGTCTCCAGCACGCACTCAAACGACAGCCCCTCCTGCTCGCTTTGACCAACCCGGTAATACGAGCCGTAAGCAGAGACAACCAGGCCGCTATCCTGCGTTTGGCGTCGTACCTCCGAGCTGCGGCGTAAGTCGCCATGCGGCACGTGGACATCGCCACCCCATTCAATGGCCCGAAGGTTCGCCTGCCTGACCAGCGCGATAATCTCAGCGGGCGACCGCTTTCGAAACGTAACCGAGATCAGCCCCGGAATCAGCATCGCGCATCAAGCCCTGTTCGCGGCCGCCTCGCGCGTGACCTCCCACCGCAACGGCTTGCCGGCCACGTATCGACGCAACTCCTCGACCATGTAGCGGCCCATGCGCCGGCATTCGGCGTCCATCGAGCCAGCGATGTGAGGTGTGAGAATGACATTGGGCAGCGTGTACAACGGCGAGCCGGCCGCGGGCGGCTCCGGATAGGTCACGTCGAGCACGGCCTGCAAGTCGGGGCGTTGCTTGAGCACCTCGATCATTTCGTTCTCGCGTACAATGGCCCCGCGCGCAGTGTTGATGAATGTCGCACCCTGCTTCATCGACGCGATATGGGCACCCGTGATCATCCCCTCGGTTTCTTTGAGCAACGGTGTGTGCAACGAAATGGCATCCGAGCGACGGAATAATTCATCGAGCGGCAGCAACTCCACGTCCAGCTCGCGGGCATAGTCGGGTTTCACAAACGGGTCATACGCCACGATGCGTAGATCAAACGGTCGTAACCGCTCGCGGGTAAGACGCCCGATCAAGCCCAGCGACACCAGTCCCACGATACTGTCATAACAACCGGGGACGTTTGTCCTGACCGGGTATCTAGCCTCACGCTTCATCTGCATTGTGTGGCGCCAACCGAGTTTCAGGCCGAAGAGAATCGCCGCCAAGGTGTATTCCGACACAGGCACGGCATTGGCCGTGGCGGCGGTTGTCAGAATGATCCCGCGCTTCCAGAACGGCTCTGTCACGAAACTGCGAACCGACCCGGCGGCATAGAAAACCGCTCGCAGCTTGGGAGCGGCCGCCAGAAAGGTTTCATCCATCAGGGGTGCCCCCCAGCCGGAGAATATGACCTCAACGTCTGCCAGAGGAGACAGGTCGTTCCGGATCGACTCGTCGGCTTGAGGTGGAGCCAGGATGTCAACGAGTCCATCAATGTCCCGCTGTTCCTCGGTGCCGTAAATCCTCTCGAAGGCTTCCCGATCCAAAATGTAGAGACCTTTCAAGCGCTGCATACGATGTTTCCCTTCCTGTACCTTGTATCATCGCGAAGTAGTCGAAATCCGCGGCCGTCCGCGTGTCGCCCAAGTCCTGCACGCACAAGCCTACAAGAGCGCCGGTGAAGTGCAAGCCTTGGCCGTGATCGCTGAACTGGTTGGTGTTCTGATCCGTGACGAGAAATATGCCGCATGCGAACACCTGCCGTCATCTCGGCCACGACGAAGTACTAAACGACCTTCGCTCCGTTCGACGGCTGGCACACGTAAACCTTCGGCGTCAACCCCGTAGCCTTGTGGTAGCTACCGGCCACGGCATTCCCGAACTTCTCTGCCACATCGGCCCGCACCAACGCCACGGCGCATCCGCCAAAGCCGGCGCCCGTCATGCGCGCGCCGAAACATCCCTCCGCCGGTCGTGCACATTCTACCATCACATTCAATTCCTTGTTCGTAACTTCAAAATCGTCCCGCAGACTGTCGTGGCTGGCGTTCATCAACTGGCCCAACTCGACCGCATCGCGTGTCTCTGCCGCTCGCAATGTGCGCTCATTTTCGCTGATCACGTGCCGGGCGCGGCGGCGCGTCACCTCATCGAGTTGGTCCGCTTGCGCGGCGAACTGCTTGGGTTTCACGTCGCGGAGTGCTTTCACACCGAAAAATCTCGCCGCAGCTTCACATTGGGCGCGTCGCTCGTTGTACGCCGAATCCACCAGCCCGCGACGTGTCGCTGTGTCGAGCACGACCACCACCGTCCCGGCCGGCAGAAGCACGAGTTGCGTCGCGAGCGATCGGCAATCGATCAGAAGCGTGTGTCCCGCTCTGCCAGCCGCCGAAATCATCTGATCCATGATGCCGCAGTTGACGCCGACCCATCGATTCTCCGCACGCTGGCAGAGCCGCGCAATCGCAACTGCGTCCCACGCAAAACCTGACACAGCCGCAAACGCGCGGGCCGCAGCCAACTCGAACGAGGCCGACGACGAAAGCCCGGCGCCCATTGGGACGTTGCACGCGA
This sequence comes from Verrucomicrobiota bacterium, assembly GCA_003152315.1. Classification (GTDB taxonomy): domain Bacteria; phylum Verrucomicrobiota; class Verrucomicrobiia; order Palsa-1439; family Palsa-1439; genus Palsa-1439. The sequence continues at coordinate 38,083 of PLZV01000058.1, read as the reverse complement.
CAACGCCTTCCCAGCCTCGCAGTACGTGGCCCGCCTCGCGTAGCGCCCAGGCAACGCCTTTCGGGTACTCACCCCAATGCTTCGCGTCCTTGCGCAGGTCGTTGACGGAAAATTCGATTGTCTCGTCGTGATCGAGCGAGTGCAATACGACATGGCCGTCGCTACGCGGACGTAACGCGATCCAAGTGGCCCGGTCGATGGCCATCGGCAAGACGAAGCCATCGTTGTAGTCGGTGTGCTCGCCGATCAGATTGACCCGGCCCGGCGCCCGCACGACGAATGTTGGCGGCACACCGAAACGGTGTTTGAACTTATCGGCGATCGTTTTCTTTAGCGACATAGACAGGGAAAAATTCGGCTAGCGCAAAAATGCTTCGGGCAGGCCCCCGTCCACGCTGATGATCTGGCCGGTCGTATTGTCCAAGCGCTTTGTGAGCAGCAGGAAGATCGCCTCAGCCTGGTCAGCCGTCGTAATCGGCCCCTTCGTGAGCGTACGATCAGCGTAGAATCGGGCGAGCTTGCTGCGTAGTTGATCATCGGATTCGCTCTCGGTGTGAGAGATTGAGTATTTTGCCAGCGACGCGAGCACGCGGTCGCGCGGAAACATCGCACTGCCATCGACCACTATCGCGGGCGCCACGCCGTTGACGCGCACCAACGGCGCCAACTCGACGGCCAATTCCAGCATGAGATGGTTGGTGGCGGCCTTGCTCGTGTCGTAGGCCACGCTGCCCTTCTTCGCCACGACGGCGTTGACGCTGGTTGTGAGCACGAGATTGGGCGGTAACGCCTGTTCGCGCCAGAGTTTCGCGGCCTCATCGGCGACGAGGTAGGCGCCGGTCACATTGATCGCGAACGTCAGCGCCCATTTGTCGTCGGCGACGTGCCCGGTCGCGTCCGGCGGCACGAAGATGCCGGCGGTGATCGCAATGCTGTCGAGGCCGCCGTAAGCCAGCACGATGTCGTCGAGCATCGCGCGGATGCTGTCGCGCCTGGTGATGTCGGCCGCCAGTCCGATGGCCGAGCCGCAATTGGAGATGCCCGTGCCGGCCACGCCGATGCCGACGCCGAATTTGTCGGTGATTTCTTTTGCGGTGGCTTGAGCCGCGTTGGCGTTGAGGTCAACGCTGACGATGTGCGCACCTTCCTTGACCAGGCGATGGGAGACCTCCTTGCCGATACCGCTGCCGGCACCGATGATAGCGATCACCTGCCGGGCCAGTTCCTTCTCGGGCGGCATCCGTTGCAGCTTCGCTTCTTCAAGCAGCCAGTACTCGATGTCGAACGCTTCATGTTGCGGCAGCGCGATGTACTCGTCATTGGCTTCCGCGCCGCGCATCACTTCCACCGCGCCGTTGTAGAACTCGGCGGTGACGCGCGATTCGCTTTTGTCCTTGCCCCACGCGATCATGTCGAGTCCGGGCACGAGAATCACCGTCGGGTTGGAGTCGCGCATGGCAGGCGAGTTGGCCTGTTTGCACTTGTTGTAATAGGCGGCGTAGTCCTCGCGGTGCTTCACGAGGCCGGCGGCGAGTTTCTTCTTCAGCGCGGCGGCGTCCTCCGCCTGCGGATTCCAGTCCACGCACAGCGGTTTGATCTTGGTCCGGAGAAAATGATCGGGGCAGGACGTCCCGAGTTCGGCGAGCCGGGGCGCGTCGGCACTGTTGACGAACCGCAACATGGTGTCGTCGTCCTGGACCGTGCCGATGAACCGCCGTTGCTGGCTGACCTGACCGCGCAGCCAGGGCAGGATTTGGGCGAACACGGCGCGGCGCTTTGCGGGGTGAAGCGACTCGAATTTCAGCCCGCCATGCGTGTAATTGCATGGTACAGGATTGAGCTCGGGCGAATACGGCGGCAGATAGAATAGACGCAAGCGTCCCTGCCAACTATGCAAGAAGCGTGCGACACTGTAGCTGTGATGAATCGAATGTCCGTGCAAAATCAGAAAGATCGGCTGCTGTGGCCGATAGAACAGCCAACGCAAGAACTCGACAAACTGGGCTGCGGTGACTCGGCGGTGCACCACCATGAAGCGCAGTTGGCCGCGACCACTGCTCAAGCCGACTTAATTCCTCCAGACTCCGAACGCACACCGATCGATCTTCATGACCGCTTCTTTTGCGGCGCCCCGTGGACGCACACGCCATGCAACGCGTGAGCCGCTTCCATCCACGCCTCGCTGAACGTGGGGTGCGCATGGATCGTCCGGCCGAGTTCCCCGCAGGTCAGTTCGGAGCGAATCGCCAGCGTCGCCTCGGCAATCAACTCCGTCGCGTGCGCGCCGACCACCGCTGCGCCCAGCAACTGATCGGTCCTTGCATCCGCTATCCATTTCACAAAGCCGGTCGTCTGCGCCACCGCGATCGCGCGACCAAGACTGCCGAATCGGAACTTGCCCGTGACGACTTTGTGCCCCTGTTTCTTTGCTTCGTCTTCCGTCAACCCAACGAGCGCGACTTCCGGTGACGTGAAGATCACGCCCGGCACGAGCGATTCGTGCTTGTGTGGCTTCTTTCCAACCGCATTCTCCGCCGCAACGACGCCTTGCGACGTCGCGTAGTGCGCCAACTGCGTCCGCCCGTTCACGTCGCCGACAGCGTAGATATTCGCGACGTTGGTCCGTCCAAAGTCGTCCACCGGGATAAAGCCCTTGTCATTCGTCTTCACCCCGGCATTCTCCAACTTCAACCCATCCGTGACCGGCTTGCGCCCCACGGACACCAACAGCAACGCGGCTTCGACTTTCTCGTCGCCAACTTTGCCGGTAACGCCTTTGTCGTTCACGTCGACCTTCTCCAGTGCCTTGCCAGTGAGGATGCGGATAGCGAGGTTCTTCTCCATGTTCGTGCGGACTTCCCGTCGCACGTCCGCGTCGAGCAAGAGCAGAATGTCCTCGAGCAACTCGACAATCGTCACCTTCACGCCGAGCATCGCCGCCATGCAGGCCAGTTCGCACCCGATGTAGCCGCCGCCCATCACGATCAACGTCTTCGGCAACTTGTCGAGTTCGAGGAAACCCCGGCTCTCCACGACACGCGGATGTTTCGGGAGGAACCCGGGCACGACCGAGGTCGAACCTGTGGCGATGATGATCTTCTTCGCGTCGATGCGCGGGCCGCCGACGTCGAGTGTGTTGCGATCCACGAATGATGCCGTGCCGGTAAATTGCGTCACGCCGTTGGCTTTCAGTAATTGACCGACGCCGCTGCGCAATTGCTGCACGACCTTGTTCTTATGGGCGATCATCCCTGCGTAATCCGCTGCCACACCTTTCACCGTGATCCCGAGTTGTTCGGCATCTCGGATCTGCGCGTACAGGTCGGCGGCGGCAATGAGCGCCTTGGTCGGAATGCAGCCCCAATTCAGGCACGTGCCGCCGTGGAATTCCCTCTCCACGATGGCGGTCTTGGCCCCGAGTTGCGCAGCCCGAATCGCCGCCGGGTACCCGCCAGGTCCGGCGCCGATGACTACGATGTCAAATGCATCCATAAAATCATTTTACCTTTGAAATCTATTCTTCCGTTGTTTCAAGTGATTGGTCTGGGCTGGTTGATTTCAACCTGCCAGAAATCAACGGCCAGTTATTCTCGTAATTTTCGATTTCAGAAATATCGAATCGGCAATCGTAAGATTCAGGTGAACGTGGTCGTCTCCAATCGTGCTTATTCATCCAACGTGAATAGCTCTCGATGCACACGACTTGTAACTGCGATTTAGTTAAAATGAAAAATCGGTCTTTGCTTTTCTCGTCGCGAGCAATCGCGACGAAAATGTAAATCAAATCCGGATTCTTAATTGTCGCACGGCCGAGATTTTTTTGAACTTCAGTGCTCTTATCGAATTCAATGTTCAACCACATTCTTGCATCAGTCGGCCAATTGTCTCCGCGGGTTGTTTTTACTTGAATTGGAACTGTGCGGCAGAATTCATCCGTTGCCAATACATCGAACGCCGGAACATTGCCCGCAAATGGAGTGGCGATTAGATTCCGTTTTCCAAGTTCAGCGCACACCAAGTACTCACCGATTTGCGCCGTTAGTTTGTTGCTTCTGCCGGTGCTCATAGCAGCTTACGCCATCAGCCGTTTCCACAGTTCCACGTCTTCAAGTTTCGCTTTGATCGCATTGATGAACCTCGCCGCCAGCGCCCCATCCACAATCCGATGATCGCTCGACAGCGTCATCTTCATGATTTGCCGGACAACCACCTGACCATCGTGCACGACCGGCTGCGGCAACGTGCTGGACACCGCGAGAATCGCGGCTTCCCCGGTGTTGATGATTGCCGTGAAGTTCTCGACGTTGAGCATGCCCATGTTTGAGATCGTGAACGTGCTGCCGGACATCTCGTCGGGCGCCAGCTTGCCGGCGCGCGCCTTCTCCGCCATGGCCTTCGATGCCGTGCTGAGCTCCGCGAGTGTCATCTCATCCGCACCACGAATTGCCGGCACGACCAGCCCTTGCTCCAACGACACCGCCACGCCGAGATGCACGCGGCTGTGCCAACGGATCGTCTTGCCGTCGGTCGTGCTGTTCACATCCGGAAACTCCTTCAAGGCGAGCACGACAGCCTGTGAGATGAAGTCGGTGACCGTGTACGGCGCGCCAGCTTCCTTGAGCCGCGCGCGCAATACAACGAGATCGGTCATATCAACCGACACGGTGACGAAGAAATGCGGCTGGGTGACGACGCTCTGGGTCAGTCGTTGCCCGATGATCTGGCGTATCTTCGACATCGGTTTCGGCTTTTCGGCGATCGCGCGCTCCACGTCTCCCACCGTGATGCGCTTATCGCCCCGGCGCAGCGTGAGAATGTCGATGTCTTCCTTCCTGGCGAGTTCCTTGGCTGACGGTGTGATGCGGAGTTGGTCGTAGCCCTGCGCATCGAGGTAGGCGCGCACGTCTTTCTCAACAATGCGGCCTTGCGGCCCGCTGCCGGTGATCTTTGTTGGATCAATTGCCGCGTCTCGGACAAGCGCAACGGCGCGCGGACTGATGCGGAACATCGCTGGAGTCGTGGTAGGGATGGCTGCCTCAGCCGTCCGCGTCCCTGCCGTTGGCGTAGGCGGCGGCGCGCTGGGGACAGCGCGTCCTATCAGTTCAGGTTTGGGCGGTGCCGGCTTCGGCGCTTCCACCGTCGGTATCGCTTCGCCCGGCTGGCCGATGAAACCGACCGTGCTCTGCACCGGTACGCTGACGCCAGCCGGCACAACGATCTTTACTAGCGTGCCCTCAAAGAAGCTCTCCACGTCCATCACCGATTTGTCGGTCTCGACGGTAAAGAGGATGTCGCCCTTGACAACTTTGTCGCCTTCCGTCTTGCGCCATTCGACGATGACACTCTCTTCGGTCATCTGACCGAATTTGGGCATGATGATGGGTGTTGCCATGGTTCAATTCAGAGGATGGAGTTGGCGGCGGCGATGATGTCCTGGACGCTTGGCAGGAACGCGGCCTCAAGAATGTGCGACTGCGGCGCGATGCCGTTCTTCGCGCCGACGCGCTTGACCGGGGCGTCGAGGTAATCGAAGGCTTCGTCCTGAATCGTGCTCGCGATCTCACCGGTGTAACTGCCGATGTGAATGGTGTGACTGGCGACGACGCAACGGCCGGTCTTCTGCACGCTGCGTAGTACCGTTTCGATGTCCAGCGGCACGAGACTGCGCAGGTCGATGACTTCGGCGGAGGCGTTGAGTTTCTCAGCGGCCTTCAAGCAATCGTGCACCGCCGGACCCCAGGCAACGAACGTGATGTCGCTGCCTTCCCGGACGACGTTTGCGACGCCGATCGGCACGAGGTAATCGCCCTCGGGCACCGGGCCTTTCATGCCGTAGAGGCCTTGCGACTCGACGAACATGACCGGATTATTGTCGCGGATGGCGGACTTCAGCAAGCCTTTGGCGTCGGCGGGCGTGGCCGGCACGACCACGTACAAGCCGGGAATATGGCAGAACATCGACTCGAGCATCTGCGAATGTTGCCCGCCATAGCCCTTGCCGGCGCCGGCGCTCACGCGATAGACGCATGGCACTTCGGTTTGCGCGCCGCTCATGTAATGCCACTTCGCCGCCTGGTTGCTGATCTGGTCGGATGACATCAGGGCGAAGTCGAAGTACATCAGCTCGACCACCGGTCGCAAACCGATCATGGCTGCGCCGATGGCTGTGCCACAGATGCACGCTTCGCTGATCGGCGTGTTGAAGACCCGGTCGCGTCCGAACGCTTCGAGCAAACCTTTCGTAACCTTGAACGCGCCGCCGTAGTCGGCCACGTCTTCGCCGTAGAAGATGACGCGGCGATCGCGGAGCATTTCTTCCATGAGCGCCTCGCGAAGAGCGTCCTTGTAGTTCAACTCGCCGTTTACACGCTTGATCTCCGGCAACTCCTGGACGAGTTCCACGTGCTGGAATGGTTCCGGCACGACCTCGGCCTTTGTGTCGGTGTACATGTATTTGATCACGTCCTCGGCCGGTGGGTCCGCCGCTTCGACAGCGCGTTTGGCGGCGCGGGCGTTGCGGTCCCGGCAACGCTTCTCGACGGCGGCGAGACCGTCCTTGTCGAGCACCTTGGCAGCGAGGAATTGGGCTTTGAGATTCGCAATCGGATCGACCGCTTTCCACGCGGCCTCCTCCTCCTTCGTCCGGTACTCGAGGCGTGGATCGCTGAGCGAATGGCCGAAGTACCGGTAACAATCCACGTCGAGATACACCGGCCCGTTGCCTTTCTTGCAGATCGCAATCGCACGGCGCATGGCGTCCCGGACCGCCAACGCGTCCATGCCATTGACGACTTCGGCGTGCATGTTGTTGTCGGCGAAGCCGGCGGCGCGGCGCGCGATGCGCGCGATGCCGGTTACTTCGTCGTCGGTGCGATGCGTCATGCCGTAATGGTTGTTAATGACGACGAAAATCAGCGGCAGACCAAATTTGTGGTCGCCGGCGTAGTGATTGGAGAACTGTTGCTGGCAGGCCCAATTCATCGCTTCCATCGCGACGCCGTTGTTGAACGCGCCGTCGCCGGCAAAGCAGGCGACGACGGCATCTTCACGCAGATACCGCAGTCCCATCGCGGCACCGGTCGCGATGGGCGTTCCCCCGCCGACAATGGCATTCGCTCCGAGGTGGCCGACGGTAAAATCGGCGATGTGCATCGAACCACCCCGGCCTCTGCAGTAGCCGTCTTCTTTGCCGAATAATTCGCAGATGGTCCGGTAGAGGTGCTCTTCGAGCGCGTCTTCGACGCGGCCGGTCGGCACGCGCTTCCGTATCTGAGCTTCGCCCATCTCACGAATGGCGACCGTACCTTTGGCCAGCGATTCGCCGTGGCCGCGGTGCGTGCTCGTAATCTTGTCGGCAAGATGCAACACGCAGCATGCGCCAGCCGCGCAACCTTCCTGGCCGATGGAGACGTGCGTCGGGCCGCGGTAGTTGTAGGTCGGCAGCGGTTCGTACGCGCCTGACCGGAGTTTTACGATCATCTCCTCGAACTCGCGGATGATGAGCATGTCTTCGAGGAGGTTGATGGCTTCTTGTTTGGTGATGGTCTTGCCAGCCAGTTCGGTCTTCAGGTTGCCGGCATACTGGAACGCCGGGATCTTGCCGCAATCAATGATCCAGGGCTTGAATTGTGGACGGAGATCGCTCAGGTATGCCGGCGATTTCTTTGGCGTTTTCTTTTTGATGGTGTGCATTCTGTTCCTTATCAATTCATCTCCTGGCCGCCGGTGACACTGAGGGCAATGCCGGTGATGTAGCTGGAGGCGTCGCTGGCCAGGAAGACGACGGCGTTGCACACGTCGTCGTAGCGGCAGCCCTTCTTCATCGGGACCTGGTCGACGTAATGTTGCCGGACATCCTGGATCGATTTCGCGCCGGGGACTTTGCCGGCCTTCAAATACTGCACGAACAATCCTTTGTCGGGGTCTGTCCAAAGCGGCGAGTCGAGCAGGTTGCCGGGGCAGATGGCGTTGCAGCGGAGGCCGAACGACGCCATTTCCAGGGCGACGCTCTGCACAAGGCCGATGCCGCCAAACTTCGTGGCGGCGTAGGCGGAATTGGCCGCGCTACCTTTCTTGCCGGACTTGGAGTTGATCTGGATGATCGAACCGCTACGCTGCGATTTCATCACCCGGCAGGCGTGTTTCATCGTGAGAAAACCGCCGAACAGATTCACATTCATCACCGCGCGCCATTTTTCAGCGTCGGCCTCGGCGATTGGTTCAGCGATGAGGATACCGGCGTTGGCAACGACAATGTCCAGGTGCCCGAAGTCGGTGACCGCTTTATCGAAGAGCGCTTTCACGTCGGCTTCGTTGGTCACGTCCACTTTTGTGTCCGTGCCCTTGATGTCGGCAGCAATAATCCGTGCGCCTTCCGCGGCGAGCCGTTGACAGATCGCCGCGCCGAGACCCTGCGCAGCACCGGTAACAATGGCGATTTTGTCTTTGAGTGTCATGTTTTCCTCAGAAGGGCTTGTTCGGTTTCAGCATTCCACTCTTGGACTGGCGTGAGTTTCAATCCCTTGACGGACGGATAGACGATGATCTTGCCGGGCATGGTGTTGTTCTCAATGGCCCGGATGCCGTCAATCGCTCCGTCGAGGCCGGCCACCGCCGCGACGGAGAGATTCGTGTCGAGCGTGCGCGTCTTGACCTTCCCGAGCACGGCTTTCATGTCGTCGAGCGTCGAGCCGCTCGTGCCGATAAAGTAGCACTGCTTCTCGATGTAAGCGTCGAGGTCAACTTCGGCAGTCTTGTCAGCGGGGATGCCGGCGAAGATGTTGATGATCGCGTTCGCCGCAGCGTCTTTCACCGCCTGCGCGACAAGCGCCGGGACCGGTGCCATCAGCACGATATAGTTGAACTTCTCGACGAGCCTGTCCTTCGACGGATTGTAGATGCGTAGCGTCAGCTTGTTCCTGGCGGCGAGCGGTTGGGCCAGCTCGCGCAGGGATGCGAGGCGCTTCTCGTTCAGGTCACCGGCAAAGACGGTCACGCCGGGCACTCCCTGGCACAGATCGCGGATGACGTGCATCGTGCCCATCGGTCCGGCTGCGCCGACGATGTTGATCCTGTCGTTCGGACGAATCTCCGCCGTGGTCGGTATGCTCGCCAACGCGTCTTCGACCTTGTCGCCGGTCGTGCCGACGATGCGGATACCGCCGTAATGCGTGCGGCCGACCGGAACGACGACGGGCCGGCCAAATCTGCTACCGCATTGGCAAATCACCATCAGGCCGTTGGTCGGAACGTTCGCGAACAATCTTTCGACTTCGGCCGGATCGCTGCCGTGATAAACCACATCACCGTCCCGCAGCGTGCGGCGCTGTTTCTCGACGTAGGCATCCTCGACGCAGGCCCACGGTTCACACAACGCGATGGCCGAGGCTGATAAGTCATCAGGCACGGGAATCAGCATCGACTCGCCATCCGGCGCGGTGATGACGCGTTCGTCGAGGAGCGTGTACTCTTGCAGTGCGCCTTCAAAGTTGTAGCCAAACGCCGCGTTGGAACTGGTGGTCGGCAGCCAGCGGTAGTCTGTTTGCACGAGGTAACGTTCCCCAACTTTGAAACGTGTGACTTGCGGGCCGACTTTGACGATACGCACCACGGCCTCGTGGCCGGGCACGACCGGCTTGTCGCCGGGAACGTAGTGTGGCATTTCAAGAAGAGCCTTCTGGTCGATACCGGCTTTGACTTCGGATTTGCGGGCGTGGCCGGAGAATTGTTTGAGCAGTTTGAGGTCGGAGAAGCACAGGCCGCAGGCTTCGACCCGGCACAGGACCTGGTGCGGGCCGGGTTGGAAGACTTGTTTTTGTTCGTTGATCTTCAGTTGGTCTGGGCCAATCAATTGCACAGCGTGTTGCGTTTGCGGGATGGTGTTCATGAAATCCCTGCTTGCCGGCCGCGTTGGACGTGTTCGTGGACAATCTGCGCGCCCGTGAGGAAGACCGGCGCGAGCGGCTTCAACTCCGCCGACTGAAAGTCATCCACGAACTTGTTGCCGGGCGCGTTCATTTCCGTGCCGACGATAACCGGGAAGTTATGCCTCTCCGCCAGCGCCACGACCTCGTAGAGGTTCTTCAACTTTTGGTCTTTGACACCGGCCGTGTAGTTGCGGTCGGGGATGATGTTGATGGCGGCGGCGCCGGACTTGATCGCGACCGCGAACAATTCCTCGATGGCCTGCTCGCCCTCGCTCGTGCCGTCGAGCCACGTCAATGTCGGGATCGCCCCGGCTTCGAGCACGAACTCGTTCATGTCGGCCATCAACGGAAAAGATCCCTTGCCGGGCTGCACGTAGCCGATGCCGCCCTTCTTCATCGTCCTGGCGCGGATGAGTGCCTGCAATTTGGCGGGGTCGTCGGGACAATCGCCGAGCTTTGATTTCCAAAAACCTTTGTCGCCCTTCTTCGAGTAGGCTTCGCAAATGTGGCGTTCGGTGGCGTTGCCGTTCGGCGTGAGCGGCAACACGTCCCGGTCGTAGTCGAGTGTGACCGGCGCGGTGAAGGTGTTGACGCGAGCGACAAGGTCACGGTTGCGTTGTTCGGCCGTCTGGCGCATTTGCTTCAAGAGCGGATGCTGAATCGCACGCGGAAATCCGACGCCCATGTGGTAGGCAATGCCGGGCTCGCCGGGCGAGTTGATGACGCGATCCGCAAACTCCGGGACGAACACGCGTGATTCGAGGCTCACAACGGTTTTTAGCCCGAGCAAATCACCGGCTTCGTAGAATTCCTCCAACCCGTCGAGCACATCGAAGTCCACGATACCGGCGGCGGCGAGACCGCGTTGCCGGGCGAGCGCGGCGAAATGCGTCGGCGAGTAGCCGTAGGCGTTGTAGCTGAAAAACGTATGGCTGTGCAGGTTGACGTCCGTGCCCGGCTCGGGCCATTTCGTCGTGGCACAGATTTCCAGCAACGCTTGCCGGCGCTCGGCGGAATCAAAACTGTCGAGATTGAGCTTCATGCGGCGAGTTTCTGGAAACGCTCGTAGGCGGCGTCCCAATTCTCTTGGGGCTTGTACGTCTGCATCGCGAAAGAGTTGCGGACGACTTGCCGGAGTTCGTCGAGGTCCTTCAAATGTCCGAGCGCGATAGCTTGAATGAGGATGTTGCCAGTTGCGGTGGCTTCGGCTGGGCCGGTAACGACGGTGCGGTCGGTGGCGTTGGCGCTGAGTTGGTTCAAGAGAACGCTTTGGCTGCCACCGCCGACAATGTGCAGCGTCTTGATCGGCTTACCGGTCACGTCTTCCATCTGCTCGAGCGTTTTGCGATAGAGCAGGGCGATGCTTTCGAGGACGCATCGGCTGAATTCGCCCTCGGTGGTGGGCGGCATCTGGCCGGTCTGGCGACAGAACTCAACGATCTTCTGTGGCATGTTGTCCGGCTTGCCAAAGCGCGGGTCGTTGGGGTTGATCAGCGCTTTGAGCGATGCGGCTTGTGCGGCCAGCGCACCAAGTTGTTCGTAGGTGAAATTGCGCCCCTCCTTCTGCCACGCGCGCCGGCATTCCTGTTGAATCCATAGGCCGATGATGTTTTTCAAGAAGCGAATGCTGCCGCCGTAACCGACCTCGTTGGTGAAGTTGTAATGACGACTCTTGTCCGTAATGATCGGTACGGGGCACTCGATGCCCAGCAGCGACCATGTGCCCGAGCTGATGTACGCCCAGCCGTTGCCCTTGGCCGGCACGGCCGCCACCGCCGCAGCGGTGTCGTGAGAGCAACTGGCCACGACTTGCGCTCCGCGCGCGCCAGTTTCCTCGGCGATGGCCGGCAGCAACGGGCCGAGTATCGTGCCCGATGCGACGACCTCAGGTTGTAGCTGCGGCAACTTGAATTTGCGGATGAGAGTTTCCGACCAGCGGTGATGCCGGGGGTCGTAGAGTTGCGTGGTGCTGGCCAGCGATTCCTCGGCCTTCGCCACGCCGCACAACAACCAGTTGAAGTAGTCGGCGATGTTGAGGAACTGGGTTGCCGCCGTGAGCGCCCACGGCCGCGTGCTCTGATCGGTGAGCAATTGGTACAGCGTGTTGATCGGCATGAACTGGATGCCGGTTTGCGCGAAAATCTCGTCCGCCGGCACAACGGCAAACGCTCGCTCCAGCGCGCCGTCGGTGCGGGCGTCCCGGTAATGATATGGCGGGGTCAGCAGTGGTTCGCTGTTGCGCAACAGCACGTAGTCCACGCCCCACGAATCAGTGCTGATGCTCTCGATCTTGATGCCGCGTGCGGCCACCTTGCGCAATCCGGCCTTCAGCTCGTCGAAGATGCGCAACACATCCCAGCGCAGCGAGCCGTTCACCGCGACCGGCCCGTTGGCGAAGCGGTGGATCTCCTCCAGTGTCAGCCGCCCGTTGTCGAGCGTGCCGAGCATCACGCGGCCGCTTTCCGCGCCAAGATCGCAGGCAACGTAGTGATGCATACTCATCGCTCACGTTCTCCGCGAAAGGATTCGCGTTTCGTACTGGCGCACTTCGTCCATCCACGCACGATCCGGTGGTTTATCGGCTTGCCGGCAAAGTTCGTCCCACACCGCGCCGAAGGGCATCGTTTTCATTTCGTCCATCAATGCGAGGCGGCCAGCGTTGTCGCCGGCGGCTTCGAGTTTCTTCAACTTCACCGTTGGGTCGAGCAGCGCGTAAAGGATTGCTTTGCGCGTGGCGCGCAGGCCGATGACATAGGCCGCGATTCGGTTGATGCTGGCGTCGAAGTAGTCGGTGGCCAGCGCCACCCGGTCCCACGCGTGGCCGCGCTGGATTTCGAGGAAGATGTTTCGCAGGGCGTCGTTGAAGAGGACGACATGGTCGCTGTCCCAACGGACCGGACGGCTGACGTGCAGGAGCAGTTTCTTGTGGAATTGGAGGTACGCAGAAATCTTGTCGTAGATTTCCTCGGTTGGATGCCAATGCCCCATGTCGAGACAGTAGCCGATTCCGCGGCTGAGCGCGTAGCTGCTGTAGTATTCCGCCGAGCCGACGACATATTCTTCGCTGCCGAGGCCGAATAATTTGCTTTCGACGTAGTCCACGCAAAGCCTTGACTGTTTCCGCAAGATCGCGTCGAGTGATTCGGTGAGCAGTGCCCGATGCGTCCACCGGTCAGCGGGATAATCTTTGCAGCCGTCCGGTATCCAATAATTGACGACGCACGGGCCGCCTTGCTTCCTGGCCATCGCTTCGGCGATGTACCGGCAGGCAATGCCGTGCTGAATCCAGAATTGCCGGATCGCTCTGTCGGTGTGCGACAGTGTGAAGCCATCGTTGGCCTTCGGGTGGGCGAAGAACGTCGGGTTAAAATCGAGATGGACGCGTTGTTGTTTTCCCCACGCCATCCAGTTCGCGAAGTGTCGGGGTTCGAGCGCGTCGCGGTCCACGATCTTGCCGGCGGTCTCGGCGTAACAGGCGTGGAGGTTGAGCCGTAACGTGCCGGGGACAAGTTTCAGCACTTGCTCGTAGTCTTGCCGGGCTTCATCCGGCGTGCGGGCGCGGCCGGGATAGTTGCCGGTGGCCATGATGCCGCCGCCGGCCAGCCCGGCTTCTTTCACCTCGAAGCCGCCGACATCATCGGCCTGCCAGCAATGCATCGAGATGGAAGTCCCCAGCGCTTGGCGGATAGCGCGGTCGGTGTTGATGCCGAGTGCAGCGTATTGTTGTTTAGCGGTGCTCATAAAATTCGCGTTTGCCGGTAGGCTTCGACCTCCCAGGTTTCGATAAAGTGGCGGGCACGGTCATCAAGGAGTCGGACTCCGCCAAATGCATTTGCAAGTTGCCGGATCAGCGCGGCGTCGGCGGCCATTGCCGGGCCCAGTTTCGGTTTCTTGCTGTAGACAATGTGATCCGGTGTGACCGGCTCGGGTGCGGCCGGCGAAACAATCTTCAATTCTGTGGCGATACCGGCTTTTGCATATTCGGCGCGCAACGCGTCAATCACACGATGGTACGTCGCGCGCACTTCGTTGGCGGACTCGCCGGCAACGAAGATACCGTGGTTTTCGAGGATGACCAACCGCTGCCCGCGAAGCCGGCGACGGACTTCCATGCAGAGCGTGAAACCGGGATCAACGTACGGAACCCAGAGCGCGTCCGGGAACAGCCGCGCGCAAGCCGCCGCACCGTGACGAGCGCACGTCATGCCGTTGACGATCGTGCAGTGGGTGTGCACGACAAACGTGCCGGGCATGATGTCGTGCAAGGGCGCTTCGACGGACGGCCGCCCTGTGCTACCGGGTTTGACGGCGTCGGCCATCATGTCTTTGACGAGCGCTTCGCGCGCGCTTGAATCCGACGGCGGTTCAATCTCGAAAAGTTGTGCGAGCTTCTTGCGATCCATCGCCACGAATGATTCTGGCGTAAGCCCGGCCAGGGTTGTGCCGGATGGCTTGACCCAAAGTGTGTCCGTTGTCTTGGCCGAGGTGTTGCCGCCTCCGCCCTTGACGTACTCGGCGGTGCCGAACTCGTGCGAGAGTTCGGTGATCACGTCCAGTAGTGGGTTGGATGCTTGCAGATTCATCGGGGAAAAGCGGTTTCGAGTTCTCTGATCTTGGTTTCGGCGATCAGGCAGGGAGTTTTCATGCCGACGTTCCCATCGATCGGGCATGGATGATTTGTTTACGCGACAAATGGATGCCTGCTGCCTTCAATCTTTCCGGGGTCGCATTCGTGATCAAGCCGGGTATCGCTGTCCACGGCAGTAGAAACTCCGCAGCCTCATGCTCTAGCTTGCTGGCGTCCAGACAGAAGTACGCACGCAGGATGCGTTCCACGATTGCGCGTTGGAATTTGACCACGTCCGCTTGTGAGTTCCACAACCCTGCCTGCGTCATGCCCTCCGCGCTGAGAAACGCGAGGTCGAAGTTCCACAACCGTAAGCTACGCCGCGCCTGTTCGCCCATAAGGATCGATTGCCGCGCCAGATACTGACCAGCAATAACTTCCACATGCAGCTCTTTCAGGTCAGACAGCATGTCGGCGACGGGAAGGTTGTTTGTAACGACCCTCAATCCGGCAACCGGCTTGACCGTTAGCGCTTCAGCAATTGCGTACACCGTGCTGCCGCTGTCGAAGAAGCAAACCATCCCCGGCTTGATCAACCGCAGTGCCGCCAACGCGATCTGGCGTTTGGCGGTATGCGCCTTGAACTGTCGTTCCCGAAAGGATGGGAACCGCTGGTTGTAGTCCACTAACGCGCCACCCCAAGTGCGAGTGATGACGTTGTCCCGCTCCAATACCGCCAAATCGCGCCGTGCCGTTGCCACTGAGACGTCAAGCTGTTTGCACAACTCGGCTAACGATAAGAATCGGTTGCGTTGCAGCAGTTCGGCCAACTGCTCGCGGCGAGCCTTCACGATGTGCAGAGGAACTTTCAGAGTACAAACAGTGTGTTCCATTTAATGAGCGATGTCAATCATAAAACGCGCTGCCCATCCAGGAGCGCGTGTCGAAAGTGGGGCGGGTGGTGGTGTTTCCTTCCGGATAGTCCCAGAATTTGATTTTGGCTTGGGATGCAATCCATCCTCAGCTATCCCAGCAGTCTGACCGATGAACAGTGGTGCCTGATCGCGGAATTGGTGCCCGCCTTCGGCGGGTTCGGCCGCCCACCGGTTTACCAGCGGCGTCTCATTGTGGATGCCATTTTGTATGCGGTTTGTGCCGGTTGTCCGTGGCGGATGTTGCCCCGCGAGTTTGCCCCGTGACCCACGGTCTACGGGTACTTTCGCCGGTGGCGTCGCCAAGGGATCTGGCAACCCATTCATGATGTCCTCGTCATGGTCGTGCGTAGCACCGCTGGCAAGCACACCAACCCGACCGCCGGCATCATTGACAGCCAATCGGTCATGGTGGCCGATCAAGCCGGAGAACGCGGTTTCGATGCGGGTAAAAAGATTCGGGGCGGCAAACGGCATCTGCTGGTCGATATCTGCGGGCTGGTCTTGGCGGTCGCGGTCACGCCGGCGGCGGTGCCAAACCGCGCTGGGGCGCGGTTGCTGTTGTCGTTCCTCAGCCACTGTTCTGGTCGGTTGCGTGTGATCTGCACCAACGGAGGGTACACCGGCACATTGATCGAGTGGCTCTGGCAGTTGCGCTCCCAACGCCGCATCCGATTGGAGATTGTCAATCGATTGACGGACCAGCGCGGGTTTCAAATCGGGCACCAAGCAGATGCCGTTGAGTTCATCCAGGGCAACCGTCGACAATTGTCGGTCACCGAACTGAAGGGTGAGGGCTTCACCGAGGAAACAGCGCAACGTGCGGATGGCTGCTTCGCGTCGCCCTCCAGTCTTCAGTTCCTCCAGCATTCGCTTGATCACGTCTGACACGATAGGTGAAGTCCGGTACTGCAGCACTTGTTGAACATAGTAGTCGATTGCCCCGGTGATCCGATTTCGATCAAGCTGGTACAAGACTGATGTCGAGTTCCGACCGTATTTCCAGCCGAATTTCAATCGCCATGAATTCCTACATTTCGCCTCAGATCCACACATCTTGGCGCAGTTTCGACAATCAGATTCTCCTCGCACAAGTCATTGAAAGCAACTATGTATTCAGAGGAATATAGACCCAGCGGACGCAAACGCTTTTCGTGTTTCCTAAACCGCAGTTCCCTGTTCGAATCGGGGCGGAAGCGCCACTTTATGCCGTCGCGCAAGCTTCATATTCATCAGGCTTGTAGGGGGAAGAGTGTGTTTCATTGGTGATCTGGCTGTACAATTTGTCATAGGGCAAG
The DNA here is from genome assembly GCA_003152315.1 of Verrucomicrobiota bacterium. GTDB lineage: Bacteria > Verrucomicrobiota > Verrucomicrobiia > Palsa-1439 > Palsa-1439 > Palsa-1439. Next base: position 21,360 of record PLZV01000058.1, on the reverse strand, counting down.
AAAAAACATGCCGCGGCATCACTCCACTTTGAGGCCACCTACGAAGACATCGTTTTCACACGAAGGCGTTCTCGTCGCACTGACGATTCTGGCGGACGCCCGCGGTCGAGTGATGAAACGCGCGCTCGAAGCACACCTCGCGTGGCCGCGTGCGTGTGGCATTCACGGCGTCCTTGCGGTGAGCAGCACGGGCGAGTTTGTCCGATGTACGGTCGAAGAACGAAAGACCATCCTCGAACTCGTCCTTGAACTGGCCGCGCCGATGGCGAGCATCAAGCACAGCGGCGCGGAGTTCGCGTATCACCAGCGACTGATTAGACTCAGACGAGAAAAACACTTCCTTGTATTCTCGGGCATTGACACGCGTCTGGCGGAAGCGCTCGCGCTCGGCGCGGCCAGTTGCATCGGCGGATTGGTGAATATCGTCTCGGAATATCTTCTGGAACAGTTTCGCATATACCGACAGGGGCAACCCACCAACCGGGCCTTGCTGGCAGGCGAATGCGTGAAGTGGGGAAAGCGATGGACCGACTCACCTTCCCCCTTAGCATCGCAGCCGGCATGGAGGCGCGCGGCTTGAAACCCGGTCACCCCAAGATGGTCGTCTCCAAGACTTCGGCTGCAATTCACAGTCAGACCGTCGCCAAGTTGCGGGCACGCTTTGAGGAATGGAAGTTGTCCCCCTGCTCACGCGTATGAACAGGCACTACCAATGGGCCGGTATTTTGTGCGTACTCGCAACAACGGCGTTTGGAGTTGTGGACACACCGGCGATCGACCGCCACGCGTTGGTGGTGCGGCACAATATCGTGCTTGCCAAACTCGATCCAGAAAACCCGCTGCAAGTTGGCAACGGCGAGTTTGCATTCACGGCGGATGTGACCGGGCTGCAGACGTTCGCCGAGGCCTACGAGAAGACGATTCCGCTCGGCACGCTCTCGCAATGGGGCTGGCACACGTCGCCAAATCCGCACGGTTGGAGCATCGACAAATTCCATTTCCGGGAATTCATTGATCTGCTTGACCGCAGGGTGGGCTACGCTGATGTACCCGGCAATCAACGCACCGCCGAAACAACCTGGCTGCGCGCCAATCCGCACCGGCTTCATCTCGGTCGTATCGGTTTTCAACTGACCAAAGCGGATGGTTCGACGGTGACGACGAACGACCTGACGGACATCGCGCAGACCCTGAACTTGTGGGACGGCATACTCGTCAGTCATTTCAAATTCGAGGGTAAACCAGTGGACGTGGAGACGATCTGTCATCCCGTGCGTGATTTGCTCGCCGTGCGCGTGGTGTCGCCACTGTTGCACCAGGGGCGGCTTGGCGTTCGACTGCAGTTTCCGTACGGCACCGGCGACACGAGCACGGCGGACTGGACAAAACCAGACGCGCACGAGACCAGCTTGAGTCAGGATCTACCAAGGGGGGCGACGTTCGTGCGCAAGCTGGACAACGACTCTTACTTCGTCGCCGCAGGCTGGACAGTGGGGGCAACGCTCGCCGAAGTGGCGAAACACACCTTCGTGCTCACACCGGCAAAGGATGCCGGTGCTCTGGAGTTTGCCTGTGTCTTTACCCCGAAGCCGGATAGCACCACGTTACCGTCCTTCGACCAGGTCCGCGACGGCGTGCGCGACCACTGGAACAGATTTTGGAGCACGGGCGGCGCGATTGATTTGTCCGGGAGCAAGGATTCACGGTGGCCGGAGCTCGAGCGGCGCATCGTGTTGTCGCAATATCTGACAGCCATTCAGTGTGCCGGGAGTTATCCTCCACAAGAGACCGGGCTGGCGTACAATAGTTGGTACGGGAAGTTCCACTTGGAGATGCACTGGTGGCATGCGGCTCATTTCGCATTGTGGAACCGCCTCCCGCTCTTGGAAAAGAGCCTCGGATACTATCAGTCCATCCTGCCGCGCGCAGAGGGCACGGCAAAGCGGCAGGGATACACCGGCGCGCGCTGGCCCAAGATGACCAACCCAAGCGGCGCCGAATCACCATCGCCGGTGGGACCGTTTCTGATCTGGCAACAACCGCACCCGATTTTCTATGCGGAGTTGTGCTACCGGACTCATTCGGATCGCGCCACGTTGGAGAAGTACAAGGGAATCGTTTTCGAAACGGCCGAGTTCATGGCGTCCTACCCCGCTTGGGACAAGGACACGAAGCGGTATGTGCTGGGGCCGATATTGCAGTGTGCGCAGGAAATCTTCCCGAAGGACCACACATTGGATCCGACCTTCGAACTGACCTACTGGCGCTGGGGTCTGCAGGTGGCGCAGCAATGGCGTGAGCGGCTCGGCTTGCCGCGCGTCGAGAAGTGGGACGAGGTACTGCAACATCTGGCCAAACCTCCGGTTGCCGACGACAAATATTTATTCACGGAGACGGCAACGGAAACGTATTCTCAAAAAAAATGGGTGAATGATCATCCTTCGGTGACGGCCGCGCTGGGGATGTTGCCGGGACCGGACGTGGACCCGGAGACCATGCGGCGCACGCTCCATTGGATTTGGGGCAATTGGAACTGGCCCGACACATGGGGCTGGGACTATCCGATGGTTGCCATGTGCGCCGCGCGTCTGGGTGAACCGGAGCTGGCCGTGGACGCATTGCTGCTCGATGCGCCGAAGAACCACTACCAAATCAATGGTCACAATTACCAGCGTCCCGACCTGACCATCTACTTGCCCGGCAACGGCGGCCTGCTGTACGCGGTCGCGATGATGGCCGCGGGCTGGGACGGCGCGCCGAAGAAGCACGCACCCGGCTTTCCCGACAACGGGCAATGGGTCGTCCACTGGGAGGGATTGAAACCCGCGCCCTAGGCCAGCGAGTTCGCGGCACAAAACAAATGAAACGCCTGTTCCAATTCGATGCCCTGAGAACATCGGCCAGGAATCGGTTCACGCTTTGTGCCATCGTGGTCGGTGGCCTCCTTTCCACCGTGTCCGTGGCGGACATCCTGCCGACAGCGGCGCAGCTTCAGCGCGACTTTGCCGATCCACCGATGGAATATCGACCGCGCACACGCTACTGGTGGTTCGGCGGAGCCGTAACACGGAAGGAATTGGCCCGCGAATTGAGGGGGATGAAGGAGCAGGGTCTGGCGGGTGTGGAGATCCAGTCCCTTTATGATGCGTTGCCGATCGTGCGCGGTCACAAGCCAGTTGTGTACGCGTCGCCGGAATGGGCTGACCGTGTCGCGGCGTGCATCGAAGAAGCCGCCAAGCTGGGCCTGAAGGTGGACCTGACTCCCGGAAGCGGCTGGCCGTATGCCGGACCGTGGGTCGACAACGAGCACGCCGGTCAGAGCCTGGACTCACAAACAGTTTCACTCGATGGCGCGGGCGAGGGTCACGCAATTTTCCAGCCGCGTGGTCCGGTGGTGGCCGTGACGCTACGACGCGTTGGCAGCGTCGAGCCGGCGAAGGTGGTGACAAACGAACTACCGGCCGATGGTCAAATCTCCGTGTCCGTGCCGGAAGGCAAATGGTTGCTGACGTGTTTTTGGGCGAAGCTCGGTGGCGTCGGCCCGCACAAACGGGTCAATCCCCGGGACAAAGGTCCGGTGCTGGATCACCTGAGCGCGTCCGCGATGGATTTTCACCTGAACCACTGCGTCCAGCCGGTGCTGAACCGAGTCGGCAATCTTACCGGCAGCACGTTCGAGAGCCTCTTCATCGATAGTTGGGAACTCGGCAGGCCCACATGGACAACCGATTTTCTCCAACAGTTTCGCACGCGGCGCGGCTACGATCTGACTCCGTACCTTCACATGATCAGCGGTTCCGATGAAGGTATCGCCTCGCAGATTCGGTGGGACTACGACCAAACGTTGCGTGAGCTGATCACGGAGAATTGCTACGGCGAACTGACCCGCTGGTGCCACCAGCACGGCCTGCAGTCACGCGCGCAAGCTCACGGCAGTCCGACCGACTGGGAAGATTCCTATGGCATGGCGGATATTCCCGAGTTCGAGATGAACTTCAAAGCGCCGGGAGACGTACCGATCGGAGCCGACCTGGCACGGGCGGCGGGGCATGTTTACGGGCATCCCGTGGTTTCTTGTGAGAGCTTCACGTGGTTGACGGAACATTGGCGGATGACCATGCACGATCTCCGCCAACAGGCGGATACGATCTTTGCCAACGGCGCCAGCCAACTGGTGTTTCACGGATATAGCTATTCACCGCCGGCAGCCGGCTTTCCTGGATGGGATTTTTATGCCGCTTGTGAGATCGACCATAACAATTCTTTCTGGCCCTACTTTCGTGTCCTGGCAGATTACATGGGCCGCAACAGCCTGCTACTCCGGTCCGGCCAACCCGTCGCGGACGTCTGCGAGTATGGCACCCACAATTCTCCGCAAGGAACATCCTGGCTGTCCGACCGCTTGACGGATCGAGTCCTCTGCCAGTCCGCGAGAATGGACGGTGACCGTCTCATGACGGGATTCGGTCGTTACCGCGTACTGATTCTGGACGCGGCGGCGATGCCGCTGGAGACGCTCGAGAAGGTTCAGACCCTCGTTGAGGGAGGTCTCACAGTTGTGGCATTGCGATTACCGTCGGAAGTCCCGGGCTTTAAGGATCATGACACTCAGACGGCCAAACTCCACCGAATTGTTGTCGATCTTTTCCCCGACAAGACAGGAACACAGTCGCGAGAGATTGGCAAAGGGGCCGCGTATTGGGTGGATAACCAAGGTATCACTTCCGCTCTGCAGAGCATCGGCGTCGAACCGCAGTTGAAAGCCGACGATCAGCTTCCGGTCCGCTGGTTGCACCGTCAGGGAGCCGATTATGATCTGTTCCTGCTGAATAATCCACAGCCCGAGAATTCCATTCGCCAGGCGTTCTCCTTCCGCGCCAAGGGCTGTTTGGAACTCTGGAACGCTCACAGCGGGAAGATAGAACTCGCTCCTTACCGCATCGAGGGTGACCGTGTGATAGCTGAGATCGCGATCGGTCCGAAGGAATCACGCCTGGCAATGATCCGACGCGACAAGCCCGCCACAGGTCTCGTATCAGTTCTGACAGGCGACGCCACTTCACTCGTCGCGATAAAAGGCCCCTGGCGCGTCGAGTTTCAGCACATCGATGGGCGCAAGTCGTTTGTTAGGGAGTTTCCCGAGTTGATTGATTGGTCGAAAATGAACGACTTGAAACACTTTGCTGGCACGGCGATCTATCGAACAAGATTCCACCTCTCGCATGAACCGCAAGGCGGTGTGTTTCTGGATCTGGGTACGGTGTGCGATGTCGCGTCCTTGTGCGTAAACGGAAAGTCGGCGGGGACCGTTTTCGAGGCCCCGTTTCGAGTCGAGGTCACCGGTCTGGTCCACACCGGGGAAAACGAGATTGTCATCAGGGTGGCGAACCGAACAGAAAACGCCATCGCCGCTGCCGCCGCCGACTGGAAAGGTCCGGGCAAATGGCCGGGATATTTTTTCGTCAACCGTGCCTACAGGGATTACGACCCAGCTCAGGCACAAGTGCATTCCAGCGGTCTTCTCGGCCCGGTGCGGTTGCTGGCTAATGGTGATTCCCATGGGTGAACAAGTCCCGCTTGTCAAAGCTGTTGGCCTGTACAAGGCGTTCGAAGGCGTGGATGTGCTCAAAAATGCCAGTCTCGATCTGCTCCCGGGTGAGATTCATGCTTTGGTCGGAGAGAACGGTGCCGGCAAATCGACGCTGGCGAGGATCATTGGCGGCGTGCACACGCCGCGCGCCGGGACAGTCCAGGTCAACGGGCGCACCGTTCATTTTCACCGTCCCTGCGATGCCATCGCGCAGGGAATTGCGCTGATCCACCAGGAGCCGCTGACGTTTCCTGATTTGAGCGTGGCGGAAAACATTTTCATTGGTCGCCAGCCGCGCCGCCACGGTCGGATTGACTGGAATGCCGTGCACCGCGAGGCGGCGGAGATTCTTGAATCGCTCGGCGTGAAAATCGATCCTCGGGCGAAAGTGCGCGGCTTGTCGATCGCCGATCAACAAATGGTGGAGATGGCCTCGGCGCTGTCGCAGCACGCGAAGATTTTGCTGATGGACGAGACGACCGCGGCGTTGACGCCGAGCGAAGTGGAGAGGTTGTTCGGCATCCTGCGGCAATTGCGCGACCGGGGCGCGGCACTGGCATTCATCGGACATCGGTTGGAGGAAATCTTCGAAATCTGCGACCGAATCACCGTATTGCGCGACGGCGAGATTGTCGGCCAACGACTGACGAAGGAGACGTCGATTGATGAAATTCTGCGACTTATGGTCGGCCGTCCGCTGGCAGCGTTGTTTGCGAAGGATGTGAAACATGCGATTGGTTCGATCGCGCTGGAAACGCGTCGGTTGACGTGTGCCGGCCAATTCTCGGACATCACTTTGCAGGTGCGCGCCGGCGAGGTGGTCGGCCTGGCAGGGTTGGTCGGCGCCGGACGAACGGAAGTCGCGCGCGCCATTTTCGGGATCGAGAAGATCGATGCGGGCGAAATTCGTATCGGCGGCCAGGCGGTCCAGGTCGCCGGGCCACGCGGGGCGATGAAGAAGGGGTTGGCGCTGGTACCAGAGGAGCGTCAACGCCACGGCTTGCTGATGCCTATGAGCGTTTGGCAGAACACGACGCTGGCGATTGTCGACCGTCTCGCCAGGTTTGGTTGGCGGCGAGATGCGATGGCGCGGGACGTCGCGCGCATCGGAGTCAAGCGCCTCGATGTGAAGTTGCGCGGCATTGACCAGCCGATACGGGAGTTGTCGGGCGGCAACCAGCAGAAGGTCGTGCTGTCCAAGTGGCTGGCGACCAAACCCAAAGTGATGCTTCTCGATGAACCGACCCGCGGCATCGACATCAGTGCGAAAGCGGAGGTGCACCGGCTGGTCAGTGAATTGGCGGCCGAAGGGATGGCGGTGTTGATGATTTCTTCGGACCTGCTGGAAGTACTGGCGATGAGCGACCGTATCCTGGTGATGCGCGAAGGTCGGATCGTGGCCGAGTTCCCTCGGGAGGAAGCGACAGCGGAACGGGTCATCGCCGCGGCAACGGGACAGGTGTTGCGTGAATAATCGATGGCGGCTGGTTGAAGTACGGGAACTACCAACGCTGGCGTTGTGGGTTCTGATTTGCGCGGTAACGGCGCTGGTGCAGCCGAAGTTTCTCACGGCCGGCGTGTTTCGCAGTATCCTGCTCTGGATTCCGTTGCTGGTGGTGGTGGCGATGGGCGAGATGATGGTGATGCTCACGCGCGGCGTGGATGTGTCGGTCGGCTCGATGATGGGGCTGGCGGGGATGGCCGTCGGCATCGCGCTACGGGATCATCCGGGTATCGGAGTCTACGGGGCGATGGTGTTGGGAATTGCGCTTGGCGCAACGCTCGGCGCAGTCAACGGCCTGCTCATCGCCTATGGCAATGTGCCAGCGATTGTGGCTACGCTGGGGACATTGGGGGCGTATCGCGGACTCGTGCACATCGTCAGCCGCGGCGTACAGGTGGACGAATACAACCTGCCGCGCGAGTTAGGGCGCTGGTCGATTGACGGGCCGTTCGGCCAGACGCTGGTGCCGTGGGTGGTGGTCTTTGCGATTCTGGCAGCCGCAGGGACCTTGTTGTTCTTGCGGTTCACGCGGGTCGGGCGGGATATCTACGCTATCGGCGGCAATCCCGAAGCAGCCTGGCTGCGAGGCATCCCCGTGCGCCGCGTGACGTTTCTGGTTTACGTGCTCAGTGGATTGGGTTCAGGTCTGGCGGGAGTGCTCTATGCGTCGCGCTTCGGAACGATCAATCCCGCGGCAATCGGCAGCGGGTTTGAGTTGATTGCAATTTCGGCGGTGGTCGTTGGGGGTGTGAGCGTGTTTGGCGGGTCGGGTACGGTTGCGGGCGTGGTGCTGGGCTGCCTGCTACTCGGAACAATCTCCACCGCGCTGACGGTGCTCAATATCGCCGACGCATGGCAGGGGACAACGTACGGCTTGGTGATTCTGGTGGCGGTGATATTCGACCATTGGATGGGAACGCGGTTCAGAAAGGCATGAACGAGGTGCTGGCAACGGGAAGGAGGACTGTCCCGAGATGGATGGCGACGCCGGAATCGATCACGGCGGCGCTGCTCGTCGTGGCGTTCGGGGTGAGTGCGGCGTTTGTGCCTCGGTTCCTCGACGCGGCGTATTTGCTCGACCGCAGTTCGCTCTACATGGAAGTGGGATTGATGGCGTTGGCGATGACATTTGTGATTGTGGCGGGACACATCGATTTGTCGTGCGCTTCGATACTGGCATTGGTGGGGACGAGCATTGCGACGCTGCACGTGAAGCTGGGCGTACCGCTCCTCCCGCTGGTGTTTCTCGCGCCGTTGCTGGGCGCTCTCTTGGGTGGAATCAATGGTGTTATCGTGGCCCAACTGGGATTGCCGTCGCTCGTGGTGACCCTGGCAACGATGGCCCTGTACCGGGGCCTCGCGCAGGTGCTCTTGGGGGACCACTCCGTGAGCCTGCCGGCGTGGTTTACAGGTATCGAACGGGTCGCAATTGCAGGGACGCTGTTGCCCGTGCCGTTGGTGCTTTTTCTTGGTCTCGCGGTGGCGCTCGGCTTGGTGCTGCACAAAACCGTTTTCGGCACGTGGGTCTTCGCCATGGGTACGAACGCGGAAGCGGCGCGGTATTCGGGCGTACCCGTTGCGCAGGTCACGATCTCGGTGTTTGTCATGTCGGGGGTATTCTCAGCCATGGCCGCAATGATAATGATTTCGCGTTTGGGTGTGGCGCGCTATGATCATGCCCTCGGCTTGGAATTGGATGTGATCACGGCGGTCGTCCTGGGCGGTGCGAGTATTTTTGGCGGACGCGGGACGGTCACGGGGTCGGTACTGGCGTTGTTTCTGATTGCTGTGTTGCAAACGGGAATGGGAGTGGCCAATGTCAAAGCTGAGTATCAAGCGACCGCCAGCGGCGCCTTGCTGATCGTTGCCGTGCTAATGGGGAATTGTTTCGCGAGATTTCGAAAATGGACCGCAAGCAAAGGAGAAGGGTCATGTTCCGGAAGTTAACGCTGTTGTTGTTTCTCGTGACCGGGACGACCAGTTGCCAGAAGCGCGAGGCTGCATCGAATCCGGGGACAACATCCGTTGCCGCCGCGGCGTCCGGCCCTGTTCGTGTCGTTTACATCCCGAAGAATACCGGCAACCCATATTTTAATGGCGTTGTTGCCGGTCTGGAGAAGGGTTGCAAAGAACTGGGGGCGGAGTTTTTCACCACGGGTCCTGCCAATCCGGACGCGACCTCACAGATCCCGTTCATCAAGGACCAGGTGCAGCGGGGCGTGAATGTGATTTGTATTTCGCCCAACAGCTCCGACGCGTTGAACCAGGTCTTCGACGACGCGCGTACCCGCGGTATCAAGGTCGTCACGGTGAACACTGACCTTGTCGGCAATGAGTCGCACCGCGACGCCGCGGTTTATCCGTGTGATTTTGATACGCTGGGGGCGAGTCAGATCGAGTTGCTGGGCTCACTGATTCATTACGAAGGCAGGTTTGCCATCCTCTCCTCCACCACCGACGCTCCCGATCAGAATTATTGGATTCAAGGCATGAAAGAGGCCCTCAAGAATTCCAAGTACACCCGGATGGAACTCGTGGACATTGTGTACGGCGACGACAAACCGCAGAAGAGTCGCACCGAAGCCGAAGGCTTGCTCACGAAGTATCCGGATTTGCGCGCCATTCTTGCGCCGACCTCCGTGGGGATCGAACAGGCCGCCAAGGCCGTCGAAGCTGCGGGGGTCTACCCCGGCGGGGCAAATGCCAGGGGCCGGGGCGTCGTTGTCACCGGTCTCGGCACCCCCAACCAGCTTCGCCGCTATATTAAGGACAATATCATTACCGCGGTCGCGCTCTGGAGTCCGCCCGATGAAGGCTACGTCTCCGCTTATGTCGCGGTGGGATTGGCCACCGACAAGATCACGGCGCAAACGGGAAATTCTTTTGACGTGCCCGGCTTCGGACGGCGGGGGTTTGGGAAGAATAACCTGGTCATCGCCGGACCACCGCTGATCTTTACCAAAGACAACATCGATCAATACAACTTCTAACGAATACCCGATGAGCCAACCTTACACTCACGCCATTGGACCGCGCGCGAATCAGCCAGGTGTTGAAATACGAAGCGAATGTGCTTGAGAAGCGGAGTTGGGCGAATGCGAATTGGCAGCACAGAACGACATCACCGGAAGGAAATTGAGGTTCGACCGATCGTGTACGGTCGTTGGCCGAATTGCTATCGGCTGGCCAATGACGTGATGGAACTGATTGTCACCACCGATGTCGGGCCGCGCGTCATCCGTTGCGGTTTCATCGGCGCGGAGAATGAATTCAAAGAGTATCCTGACGAGCTTGGAAGAACGGGTGGGGAGGATTGGCGCGTCTACGGTGGGCACCGGCTCTGGCACGCACCCGAAGACAAAGTGCGCACGTACTTCCCCGACAATTCGCCCGTGAAACTGGAACAAGAAGACGGGGCAGTGCGGCTCGTGCAAACGGTCGAAACCACGACGGGTATCCAGAAAGAGATCGAGGTACGCCTGGCATCGGACGCGGCGCACGCCACCGTCACCCACCGACTTCGCAACGTTAATTCTCAACCGGTCACCCTGGCGCCGTGGGCGCTGACGGTAATGGCGCCCGGCGGGACCGCCATTGTGCCGTTGCCGGCGCGCGGGTCGCATCCGGAAGACCTGCCACCCGGCAACTCGTTGACGCTCTGGAAGTACACCGACATGAGTGACGCGCGCTGGACGTGGGGCTGCAAGTACATTTTACTGCGGCAAGACTCTGGACCGAGAATCAAACCGCAGAAGATCGGTGCGGCAATCCCGGACGGCTGGATCGCTTATGCGCGCGCCGGCCGATTGTTCCTGAAAACCTTCCGGCACGAGCCGGCCGCGATCTATCCGGACATGGGTTGCTCGGTCGAAGTTTTCACAAACAAGGAGATGCTCGAACTCGAAACACTTGGGCCGGTCAGCCGGCTCGGGCCCGGCGAGGTAGTCGATCACGTTGAGAATTGGTGGTTGTTTCGCGACGTGCGGGTTCCGCGCAATGACGCCGACGTTGACGCGCACGTCCTGCCCCGGGTGCAGACCGCTCGCACGGATGCGGAATGATGGCAACCGAACTCGAACTTCAGGCGAAACAATGCATGCCGCGATCGTTCGTCCCCTGGCCATGAAAACCAAAACCGTGATACTGGCCATTCTGCTGGCAGCTTTCGGAACCTGCGCGGCACAGGAGCAGACCGAGACGCCGCAGGAACACGACGCACGCATGCAGTGGTGGCGCGAGGCACGGTTCGGCATGTTCATTCATTGGGGAATCTACTCCGTGCCCGCCGGCACATGGAACGGCGAACAAGTAAAAGGCATCGGTGAATGGATCATGAACAAGAGGAAAATCCCCGTGGCTGAGTATGCCAGGTTTGCCGGGCAGTTCAACCCGGTGAAGTTCAATGCTGACGAGTGGGTCCGCATCGCCAGAGACGCCGGCCAGAAATACATCATCATCACCGCCAAGCATCATGATGGTTTTGCGATGTTTGGCACGAAAGCCAGCCGTTACAATATTTGCGACGCTACGCCCTTCCGTCGCGACCCGCTGAAGGAACTTGCCGAAGCCTGTCGGAAGCAGGGGATCAAACTGGGGTTCTACTACTCGCAGGCGCAAGACTGGCATCATCCGGGCGGCGCGGTAAAAGGCGGGACACATTGGGACAAGGCCCAGGACGGCAACTTTGATGAGTACCTCGACAAGATTGCGGCACCTCAAGTGCGTGAGATTCTTTCGAACTACGGTAACGTCGCCGTTCTGTGGTTTGACACGCCGTCCGATGTCATGACGAAGGAGCGCGCTGAAAAACTCCTCCCCTCGTTGAAACTCCAACCGCACATCATCACCAACAACCGCCTGGGCGGTGGCTTCAAGGGCGACACCGAAACGCCGGAACAAAAGATACCGTCCTCTGGTTTTCCCGGTCGCGATTGGGAAACGTGCATGACCATCAACGACACGTGGGGTTACAAGTCCTACGACACCAATTTCAAGTCCACCGAGAAACTTCTTCGCAACTTGATCGACATCGCCAGCAAGGGTGGAAACTATCTGTTGAATGTCGGGCCGACAGCCGAAGGCGTGATACCCGAACCGGAAGCCGAGCGTCTCAAGGAGATGGGCGCATGGCTCAAAATAAACGGCGAGGCCATTTACGGCACCTCGGCCAGTCCATTTGGCAAGCAGTTAGCGTGGGGTCGGTGCACGCAGAAAGGCGGCAGGCTTTACCTGCACGTTTTCGACTGGCCTGCCAATGGCGAGTTACCTGTTCCGATACTCAACCAGAACGTGAAGGCCTGGCTGTTGACGAATTCGGGAGAGAAACTCAAGTGCGTTGTCGGAAAAGACAAGGCGGTGCTGCAACTGCCCGCAACAGCGCCAGACACCATCGCCAGCGTCGTGGTGCTGGATCCGGGTGGTCCGGTGCAACTCGCCCCCATTTCCATTCCGCGGCAAGCCCAAGGTGGAATCATTCTTCTGACGGCTGCGGACGCCGAGGTCGTTGGTTCGACCGCGCAATTGGAGGGCGGCGGTGAGCCGAACATCGGACATTGGACCAATGCCAAGGATTTTGTACGCTGGGATGTGGAGGTGCTCAAGCCCGGCGATTTTGACGTGTCGATGATCTATGCTGCTGACGCATCCAGTGCCGGCAGCGAATTCACGGTGGTGACCGGTGATCAAGTTCTCAGCGGCAAAATCCAGGATACCACGAACGGGGAAACCTACCTGTCCTTCAAACTTGGCAAACTCCGCATCCAGCAGGCCGGCAAAGTTACCGTCACCATGAAAGTCATCAGCAAGCCTGGGCGGTCGGTGATGAATTTGCGTGTGCTGATACTGAAACCGTCGGACGGTGACGAGACATAGGATCATGGTGATTAGGCGAACAACCGAAGTTGATGTGCTCACGCCAGCCACGGATAACGTGGACCCAAACAGGATTCCCAAGAGAACTCTGTATACGGGGAGGACGATTCCCGCCATCGGGTTGGGCACGTTCAGCTCCGATCGTGTCCCAGGCGAAGAGATTGCCGAAGCTGTGCTGGGCGCGGCTTCGGTGGGTTACCGGCATTTTGACTGCGCTTCCGTCTACGGCAACGAGCATTTGATCGGACGTTCGCTACGGCAAATTATCGAGGGCGGTGTCCGGCGCAGCGAGTTGTGGATCACCTCAAAACTGTGGAACGACAGGCATGCTCCGCAGGACGTCGCCGCTTCGTGCGAAAAGTCGCTCGCGGACTTGCAACTGGAGTACCTGGACCTGTACTTCGTCCACTGGCCATTCCCGAACAATCACCCACCGGGATGCGATGTGGGCTCACGCAGCCGGGACGCGAAGCCTTACATCCATGAGAACTTTATGAAGACGTGGCGGGCCATGGAGAAACTGGTGGAGCGCGGGCTGGTACGGCATATCGGCACGTCGAACATGACGATCCCGAAACTCAAACTGCTCCTGCGCGACGCCGAGATCAAGCCGGCTTGCAATGAGATGGAACTGCATCCGCACTTCCAACAATCCGAGTTGTTCCAGTTCGTGCGCGACAATGGAATTGCGCCTATCGGCTACAGCCCCATTGGCTCGCCGTCGCGGCCCGACCGCGACCGCACCCCGCATGACACCGTCGACGTGGAAGACCCGGTCATCGTCAAGATTGCGCAGCGGCTGGGAGTGCATCCGGCTGTGGTTTGCGTGAAATGGGCGCAGCAGCGCGGCCAAATCCCGATTCCTTTCTCGGTGCGCCATGCCCATTATCTTGGTAATCTCGGTGGCGTGGTCAGCGAGCCGCTGACGAATGAGGAAATGCAGGAGGTCGCCGGAATCGACCGGAATTGCCGGCTTATCAAGGGACAGGTGTTCTTGTGGAAGTCAGGGCAGAATTGGGAGGATCTTTGGGATCTGAACGGGGAAATCACGCGTCCATGACAACGGAACAGACAACGATGACAGGCGTCATTCTGCCCGGCAACCGGGCGGTGCAGTTCCGCGAATTTCCCGTACCAGAACCGGGGACGGGACAGGTGCTGGTGAAAATGAAAGCGTCCTCGATTTGCGGCAGTGACATTCGCGCGATCTACCGCGAACATCTCGGCAAAGGGCCCGAAGCGTATCAGGGCGTCATTGCGGGCCATGAACCGAGCGGACAGATCGTCAAACTCGGTTCCAACTGCAAGGCATTCACGGTCGGCGATCGGGTGATTCTCTACCACATTGCGGGGTGCGGCTGCTGTGAGGATTGCATGCAGGGGTACATGATCAGTTGCACCAGCCCGGTGCACCGCAAGGCCTACGGCTGGCAACGTGATGGCGGCCACGCCGACTATTGCCTGGCCGAAGAAAACACCTGCGTACGCTTGCCGGATGAGCTGACGTATATTGACGGCGCGTTCATGGCCTGCGGGTTTGGCACGGCGTGGGAATGTCTCACGCGCATGAATGTTTCCGGTCGCGACCGCCTGTTGGTCACGGGACTTGGCCCGGTCGGGCTCGCGGCGGCGCAACTTGCCAGGTCGCTCGGCGTTACCGAAATCATCGGGATCGATCTGGCACCGGGCCGATTGGAATTTGCTCAAAAACTCAAATACCGCGGCCATGCTCCGTTGGTGGACCACGTGTTGTCGGCGGATGACTCCCCGCTTGCCGAGATCAAGAGACTCACCGGCGGCCACGGCTGTGAAGTCAGCATCGACTGTTCGGGCGCTGCGTCGGCGCGGTTGGTGGCGTTACGCGGTACCGCCCAATGGGGTCGTTGCGGATTTGTCGGCGAAGGCGGCAAGGTGGAGTTCGACGTGTCGCCGTTTCTCATCCACGAGCAGATCACGCTGTACGGTTCGTGGGTGACGTCGCGCAAACATCTGGCCGACCTCGCCCTCCACCTTGCCCGGGTGGGCGTGCACCCCGAATCGACGTGCGGTGTGAGACTGCCGCTCGCGAAGGCCTCCGAAGCCTACGACCTGGCCGACAAAGGGCAGACTGGCAAGGTTTGTATTGTGTACGATGAATAACCACTTCAACCGGAGATCTGCCATGTTGAAACGCATTGCAATCCTGCTGGCCGTATGCGTTCTGGCGAGCCAGTTGTTTGCCGCCGACACAAAGTTCAAACTCGGCGTGATTCCCAAGAGCACCGGCGGCGAGTTTTGGGAGACGGTCGCGAGAGGCGCGCGCAAGGCGGCAGCGGATCTGAACGTCGACATTCGCTGGGAAGGCACGGTGACCGAGACCGAGATCGCCGAGCAGAACAAGATCATCGAGAACATGGTCAACCTCGGCGTCAACGGCCTGGCCATTGCACCCCTCAACAAGGCGGCCCAGCGCAAGCAGGTCGAGAACGCGGTCAAGGCCGGCATCCCCGTCGTCGTGTTCGATTCGGCGGTGGAAGGCAGGGCGCAATCGAGTTTTGTGGCGACCGACAACGAGAAGGCTGGGACGCTGGGGGGGCAGTATCTGGTTAAATTGCTCGGCAACAAACCCGCCAAGGTGATGTGCATGCGTTTCGTCCAGGGCACCGGCAGCACGGAGGCACGTGCCAAAGGCTTCCTCGATACGGTCCGGGCTGCCGGCTTCACGGTCGTTGCCGATCCGTACCCTGACACGGGCACCATTGAAGGCTGCAAAAACGCCGCCGCCAATACGCTGGAGAAGTTTATGAAAGCAGGCAAGCTCGAGCTTGATGGCATCTTTGCGGCCAACCTTTATTCGGCCCTGGGGGTCGCATCGGCGTTGGACGATCTGAGGAAAGCCGGCGTTAAGACCGACGTGCGGTTCGTCGGATTCGACACGTCCAAGAAACTGATTGAGGAAGTGCAGGCGGGGCGCATCGACGCGTTAGTTGCGCAAGACCCGTTCAAGATGGGCTATCTGGCGGTCGAAACGCTCGTCCAGGTTGTCAAGGGCGAGAAAGTGCCGCCCGTGATCGATACTGGCGCCGTTCTGGTTACCAAGACGGGGCTGGAGAGCGACCCAGCGATTCGCAAGCTTGTCGGGTTGGAATGACGGACAGCGTATTTGGAATCTGATGGTGGGCCAAACATAACGGGTCTTCAATAAATGACGAATCGTTTGGAGATGCACGGCGTGCGCAAGTGTTTCGGCGCGACAAGAGCGCTCGCCGGAGTGGACATCAAGGTCGCACCGGGCGAGGTGTTGGCGCTTGTCGGCGAAAACGGAGCCGGTAAGAGCACCTTGATGAAGGTGCTGTCGGGCGCTCACACGCCTGATGCCGGGGAAATGTTTCTCGATGGGGAACCGTACCGACCCGGCAACCCGTTACGCGCGCGAGAATCCGGCGTAGCGATGATTTACCAGGAACTCTCACTCGCGCCGCATATCTCCGTGATGGAAAATATCCTGCTCGGCGTCGAGCCTTCCCGCGGCCCGCTATTGGACTGGCGGACGATGCGCCGGCGGGCGGCACGCGCGTTGCATGAGGTTGGACTGGACCACGTGGACCCGTCCACGCCCGTACGGCGGCTGTCCATTGCCCAGCAGCAACTGGTTGAGATCGCGCGGGCGGTCGCGTTGGAGTGCCGCGTGCTGGTGCTGGACGAGCCGACGAGTTCGCTGACGTTGCCTGACATCGAGAAACTGTTCGAATTGATCCGCAACCTGAAAGCTCGGCGGATCTCGATCATTTACATTTCCCACTTCCTGGAGGAAATGCAGAAAATCTCCGACCGCTTCACCGTGTTGCGCGATGGCCAGACTGTGGGTACGGGCATCACCCGCGAAACGCCCGTGGAGCGGATCATTGCGCTGATGGTTGGACGCGACGTGGACGAGTTGTACCCGCGCACGTCGCGCATGCCGGGCGAGGTCATTCTCGAAGTGAAGGACCTAGCCGGTGAGGGAAAGCCCACAGCAGCGTCGTTGGCGCTACATCGCGGCGAAGTGTTCGGCGTAGCCGGGCTGGTGGGCGCGGGGCGGACGGAATTGCTGCGGTCGATTTTCGGACTGGCGCCGGTCAGGCGTGGGGACATTCGCGTCGCGGCCTACAGTGGAGCCGCACCGCCTCACAAACGGTGGGCCCAGCGGGTGGGCATGGTCAGCGAGGACCGCAAGGCGGAGGGCTTGGCGCTGGGGTTGAGCATTGCCGACAACCTAACGCTCGCCCGATTGGACGGACTCGGCCCTTGGCGGCTGGTGTTTCCTTCCCGGCAGCGCGCCGCCTGCCGGCCGTGGATTGAAAAGATTTCCATCAAATGCGCCGGCCCGCGCCAGCAGCTCGCCGATTTGTCGGGTGGCAACCAGCAGAAAGTCGCCATCGCGCGGCTCCTGCACGCGGACGTGGATGTGTTGTTGCTGGACGAACCGACGCGCGGGATCGACGTCGGATCGAAGGCGCAGATTTATCAGTTGATCGACGAGCTTGCCATGCGTGGCAAGGCGGTGTTGATCGTCAGCAGTTATCTGCCGGAGTTGCTGGGCGCATGCGACCGGATCGCGGTGATGTGCCGGGGACGGCTGAGCGAAACCCGGCCGCGCGCCGACTGGGACGAACGTCAGTTGATGTTGGTTGCCACGGGACAGGAGGAGTCATGAGCGGAGCGGCGTTTGCAGAATCGTCTCTTTTCAAATCGAGATGGGTGGACATTCTGGGCCGGTTCCTGGCGTTGGTTGTGGTGTTCGTTTTCTTTGCCGTGCTGGTGGAGGGCGGGAAGTTCTACACGCTGCGCAATCTGGAAAACATACTGCGCCAGAGCGCCGTGTACGCGACCGCGGGCCTGGGCATGACGTTGGTGATCATCGCGGCCGGAATCGATTTGTCGGTCGGCTCAATGATCGCGCTCTCGGTCATCACCGTTGCGGCGACGCTCAACTGGGGGGGAGCCACCGGCGCCGCGACCGTGGCGTCCGCCGACGCGCACTACTTTGTTTACCAGCACCCGGCGCTGGCCTCGATCATGGCGGTGGCCGCCGGCGTGGGGGCCGCGACCCTGGCCGGTCTGGCAAACGGCTGCCTGATTGTCGGGCTCCGGTTGATGCCGTTCATTGTGACGCTGGGCACGATGGGAGTCATTCGTGGTCTGGCCAAAGGGATGGCGAACGAACGCGACATCTACCCGCCTGAATCCACCTGGATCGGCAGCTTGATGGACCCAACGTTGACGAGCAAGACCAGCAGCGGATGGTTATTGCCCACGGGCGTATGGATCCTGATCGGAGGCGTGCTGGTAACCTCCTTTCTCTTGCGGTATACGCGGTTGGGCCGGCACATTTTCGCCGTCGGCTCCAACGAGGAAACGGCGCGGCTGTGCGGCGTCCGGGTCGGGCTGACGAAACTGATCGTGTATACGCTGTGCGGTTTTTTTTGTGGCGTGGCCGGCTTGATGCAGTTTTCCTACATCGGTGGCGTGGGACAGCCAACGACCGCGCTGACGTACGAACTGTTTGTCATCGCCGCGGTGATCATCGGCGGCGCGAGTTTCACCGGGGGCGAAGGATCGGTTTTGGGCACGCTCATTGGCGCGTTGACGATCACCGTCTTGTACACCGGCGGCCAGCAGATGGGCTGGCCGAAGTGGGTCCAGGAAATGGTGATCGGCGGCATCATCATTGCTGCGGTCGCCCTGGACCGCGTGCGCCATAGGCAGTCAACCTGAACAGGAAGGCAATCTGATGAAAGTCAATCGTCCCGTTAACCGTCTCGTGGGAGAACCACCCAAAATCGGTATCCGTCCAACCATCGACGGACGACTCGGCGGCGTGCGTGAATCGCTGGAGAGGCAAACGATGAACATGGCCAAAAGCGTGGCCGGATTGCTGGGCAAGAAACTGCGTCATGCCGATGGCACGAAAGTTCACTGTGTCATCGCCGACCGCTGCATCGGCGGAATTGCCGAGGCGTCGATGTGCGCCGAGAAATTCGCACGGGAACGCGTGGGCGTTTCGATCACCGTTACGTCCTGCTGGTGCTACGGCAGCGAAACGATGGACATGGATCCGTTGTTACCGAAGGCCGTATGGGGCTTCAACGGCACGGCCCGACCGGGCGCGGTCTATCTAGCCGCCGTATCAGCCGGGCACAACCAGAAAGGGCTGCCAATCTTCAACATCTATGGCCGCGACGTGCAGGACCCGGACGACATGACGATTCCGGACGATGTGCAGGAAAAAATCCTGCGGTTCACCCGCGCCGGGTTGGCGGTCGCCACAATGCGGGGCAAATCCTACCTGTCGCTGGGCGGCTCCTCGATGGGCATTGCCGGCTCGGTCGTGGACTGCGCATTCTTCGAAGCCTATCTCGGCATGCGCGTGATGGGTGTCGATATGGTTGAACTTGTCCGCCGTATCGAACGCGGCGTTTTCGATCAAAAGGAATTTTCCCGCGCATGGAAATGGGTCCGCGAAAACTGTCAAGAAGGTCTCGACCCCAACGATCCGAAGAAGCAACGTTCGCGCGACGCGAAAGGCAAGGAATGGGAATATTGCGTGAAGATGGCGCTGATCGTTCGTGATCTCATGATCGGCAACCCGCGCCTCACCCAGATGGGATTCGGTGAGGAATCGCTCGGCCACAATTCCATCGCCGCGGGTTTCCAGGGCCAGCGCCAGTGGACCGATCATTTGCCCAACGGCGATTTTCTCGAAGCGGTCCTCTGCTCGTCGTTTGACTGGAACGGTATTCGCCAGCCGTTTGTCGTCGCTACAGAGAACGACGCGCTCAATGCGGCGACGATGCTTTTCGGTCATTTGCTAACCGGCAGCGCGCAAGTATTCGCCGATGTTCGGACGTATTGGAGCACCGACGCGGTGAGGCGCGTCACAGGCCATAAACTCAAGGGCGACGCCGCCGGCGGATTTCTCCACCTCGTCAACAGCGGCCCGGCGGCACTTGACGGCACAGGCCAACAAGCGGTCGGGGGCCAACCGGCGATGAAACCATGGTGGGAAATCACGCCCGACGAAGCCGGCAAATGTCTCCAGGCGACGAAATGGTGTCCCGCAATCTACGAATACTTTCATGGCGGCGGATTCTCCACGCACTTCCGCACGCGCGGCGGCATGCCGATCACGGCGGCACGCATCAACTTGATTAAAGGACTGGGGCCGGCCCTGCAGATCGCCGAGGGTGTCACCATCGAATTGCCCGAGTCGGTTCACGATGCGCTCGACCAGCGTACGAATCCGACCTGGCCGACGACGTGGTTTGTGCCGCGGACGACCGGCCGTGGAGCGTTCGGCGACGTATATACCGTGATGAACAACTGGGGTGCCAATCATTGCGCGTTCAGCTGTGGCCACATTGGAGACGAACTGATCACGCTCGCCGCGATGTTGCGCATTCCAGTTTACATGCACAACATCGACGAAAAGCGTATTTTTCGCCCGAGCGCCTGGATCGAATTCGGCGCGAACGAACCGCAGGCTGCCGAGTTCGCGGCGTGTCGGAACTTTGGGCCACTTTATGGGAAATACTGATAAACAATAGCGCCTGCAATCATTGCTGTGGCTATCCCACAAGCTGGGGAATCCTCGACAACCGCTGGCGATTCTCGGTGAGGGCAACGCCTCCGCTCGGCTTGGCAAGAACAGATTCCTGGTGAAAGCCAGCGGGAGCAGCTTGGGCATCCTGACAAAGCACCATATCGTCGAATGCAGGACTGACATTCTGCTTGCACTGCACGACCGCAGAGGATTGCCTGACGCCGAAATTGACGACGCGCTCATGGCGTTCCTGAGCGATAATCAACTGTTCTTCACGTGGCAACATTCCCAAATGGGTTGCAACGTCCACGCTATCCAACACGCGCCTCTCAAAGATCTCTTGTACAGCATCGGCCAACCGACCAACATATGAGAACTACCGCAGCATTTCTATTGAAAGCCCAAGCCTTTATGCAACGGCCTGGTGACTTCCTAGTTTACGAACAGCAATATCCAACCACTTTGCTATTGGCGTCAATCTCCCATAGCAGCTCGTAATACAAGCTTCGCTCCCGATTTTTGTCAGGCGAAACGATGCGCATATGCTCATCCTGCGTAATACCCCGCTTGGGTTTCGCTTTAATCTTAGGCCACATTTTGGGCACGAGCACCACCCACGGTAGCCAGCCCAGGCCGATGGCCAGATTGTGCAACCCGTAGGGTCAAAGAACTCGTCCTCGCTGAATGTCCTCGGGTAGCATCGGGCCGAGGAGCAATCCATGCGTTGGAAACGAATGCTGGCTTACATCACCGGCAGCGTCAACGAAGACCTGTTACGCAGAATCGAGTATCTGCTTGAGGAGAACCGCGTCCTGCGCAACCAGATCGACAGCC
>PLZV01000052.1 GCA_003152315.1 Verrucomicrobiota bacterium | reverse complement strand
GTGGAGTTGCTCCCAAGGGTTGGGCTGTTCGCCCATTAAAGCGGTACGCGAGCTGGGTTCAGAACGTCGTGAGACAGTTCGGTCCTTATCCACTGTGGGCGCAGCAGACGTGAGGGATTTGTTCCTTAGTACGAGAGGACCGGGAACAACGCACCTCCAGTATGCCGGTTATCGTGTCAACGGTAGCGCCGGGTAGCTGTGTGCGGAAACGATAAGCGCTGAAAGCATCTAAGCGCCAAGCGCCTCCCAAGATTACGTCTGACGGTCGCAAGACCCTAAAGGCTCGAGGAAGACTACCTCGTTGATAGGCCAGGTGTGTAAACATGGCAACATGTGAGCTGACTGGTACTAATAAGCCGTGAGGCTTGATCACTTAAATTTCCTTCGCAAGAAGGAGTTTGTGATTTAACAAATCAGCACTGTGTAGTCTTGCTCCTTACTGTATGCAATTATCAGAGAACCTGTTCTTTCACAAAGCTGTCAGTGGTTTGCCCGATGTGCCGTGCAGCGTCCCGCTCTTCGAATGCGGCACGCCGACTCCTGACAGCTTGAGATTTCCCGGTAGTTTTGCCGCAGTGGTCCCACCCGTTCCCATTCCGAACACGGCCGTGAAACGCTGCAGGGCCGATGGTAGTGCCTGTATAGCTTGCGCGAGAGTAGGTCGCTGCCGGGGTAATTTGGAAAAGCCCGCGTTGAGACATCAACGCGGGTTTTTCATTTCTAAGGCTTGGGGGACAGTTCCAGGCTTTCCGCCTCGGCTTTGCGCTGATCGTGGATCGAAATGAAATCCCTCAGGAATTCCACCAATGGATCGCCCCAAATGCCGGTGTGATTATCCACGATGTCCTTGGTGGCGGAAATTACCAGAAAGGGCGAGCGTGGCGGCGGCGGTTCCTTCTTGCCGGGATAGAGAACGAGGTTCCACTGACGATTGGTAATCGAGTTCAGCTGCTCGCCTATTCCCACGTACAAAATGTCCATCGCAGTCCCGGTGATCCGGGGTCGGGCGTTTTCTTTGCGGCGGATGTGGATTTCGTTGTGCTTCCTGTCGGAAGCCGAGGCCGAACTGGAGTTTGTCCCCACTATCCCGGTGAGCTGATAGTCAAAATACGGTGTATAGTGCCCCAGGGCAGTCTTGTTCATCCTGCGCTCGTCAGAATGTGGCTTGAAGTTCTGCAGCAACGTAGGGAAGAATTGTCCTATCGGAAACGCCACCCCCGTCGCCGTATCGTTTTGTGCGCCGATGGTCATTAACACTGTGGTTTGGGCGTTATTGAATTCTGTACAATTCGTAGTGGCCTCCGCTAAACCGGAGTAGAGCAATGTCTCGAATGCCGGGTTCAAGAGCACTACCAGATCGGTGGTGCCGGTACTGATCACCCCGACCTTGTTGGTTTCGCCTTTCTCCAAGGGAACGACACTCTCCAAGGTGCTCTTCTTGAGAATGTTATCCAGCGCGGAGAAAACAATGGCTCCGCCAAAACTGTGACCGATCACGACCAGGCGTGTTCCGCGTCGCTTGGCAGGTGTTTCGAGATTCATTAGTTGGTGTTTGAGGTCGCCCAGATGAACCAGTAATTCATCCATGTCGCCCCGACCGATTTTGTGCGCCACTTTCTTGCGGGTCCAGAAGGTCAGCGATTTCAACAGGGGCAATCGTTGTGACTTGCCTCTCCAGCCGACGTATACCCCAATGATCCTTCGCCGCGTGTCCTGTCGCTCATCCAGATACCATTGGTAGAGGATCTGCCGAAAGCAGCCGACCGTTGGATTTAGAACGTCAGTGTTTTCTTGCCACCCATGGACGAACACAAGAATTATGGCGCCGTTCTGTCTTGCGGCGGGATCTTCGACCAGTTTGTCCAGGACGACCAGTTGGTGTTTCTTGTCCCAAAACTTGCCCTGATCGTCAAACTCGACAATGCTGAGGTCGAACTCCGTGTAACTTTCGACAACCCGCTCGCCAACTTTGAGACTAAGTGCATCGTCGGTCAAGTTTGTCGTGTCGGTGTAATTACCCAACGAGTCCTTCCCCAAAGGATCAGGTACAACAAGAGTTCTTAGTTGTGTGTGTGGAATCGTACCTACGCAGGCAACCAGGAGACAGAGCGCCAGACAACAGATCGTGATGGGCGGAGTATATGAGCTGACGTTGCCCTTTGCATGCATAGTCGCGCCAGAACGAGCTACTAGTCTGGCAAATGTAATTCTATGTCAAGGGCAATCGAAGTCTCGACGACGCGAGTGAAAAATCAAGATAACGACGGACAATAACTGAAGTCGACAGGCAACCGTTTACGGAATCGTGTCCTTCGTGAGCTTCGCGAGGGTCTTCCACATTTCATCGGGTTTCTCGCAATCGAGCAACGCCTTGCGCGCTTCCGTCGACTCGAAGGTGCGCACCAGCCCCGCCAGCAAGCGCAGATAAAAGGCTGTCGCGGGCGTGGGGATGACGATAAAGAAGAAGATTTTGCTCAAATGATCTCCCGTCGCGCCGAATTCGATGCCCTTTTCTTTCAGGCCCACCGCAAACGTAAGTCCGCCGCCTTCCACGTCGCGTACGTGCGGAAACGCCAGACCATGCTCGACCGCCGTGCTCACAATCGCCTCGCGACGCAGCGCCAATTCCGTCACCGTGGCGGCGTCTTCTACGAAGCCGCCTTCGCCCAGCGCCTTCGCCAATTCGCTGATGACTTCTTCACGGGTCGTCGCAGCCAGTTTGGGTACCATCAAGTTCGCTGCTGAGAAGCGCGCGATGCCGACCTCAACCGGTCGATTTCCGTCAAATTTCTTCTTGGGTGTACGCGCGATCGTGTCGGGAAAGAACAGAAACCGGCCACAATGCGGGCAATACTGCAATTGCTCACCCGCCTTCGCCGCATTCACGACGTTGGCCGGTACCGCCAAGCCGCAGCGCGAACAATTCCCGTGGGCCAGCGGAATCACGGCCAGCGGATAGCGCTTCTGCAACCGGTCGTACCGATCCGCCACGTCGGGCGGCAATTGGCTGCGGATCTTCGCGATGGATTTCTCCAACTGCGCGAGCGGCATCTGCGAGTTCGACGCCTTCTGCTCCTCCTTGGCAAAGTTTAGTTCCTGCAACTGGATCAATTGGTTGAGAATGCTCTTCATTTAGAATTCTAGCCGGTTCGATGACACAATCGGATTGTAACCCGTTTCCGTCTCCTCGCAAAGACTAAAGAAGCCGCGAGATTGTGAACCCGAAGTGGTTGAGGAATCACTTTCCCTCCGCGCCGTCTGGCGTTACCATGCCGGTGATGATTCGCGCTCAAACACGTTTCGGCAACTTTGTCCTTGGCGCCATTCCCCGAGTCGTCGGGACTGTCTCTCAGGCGGATACGCTTGCGCAACTTGCTGCCGGTCCACATCGTGACTGCGACATTGTCGAAATCCGCCTCGACCTCATCAGTCCCACCACGCAGCAGTGGATGGAACAGGCCCGGGCGATCGAGGCGCGCGGTCTGCCTGTCATCGTTACCATTCGACTCACCGAAGAAGGTGGTCAATGGAAATATGCCGATGAGACGCGCATCCCTTTATTCGAAGCCGCGCTGCGCCAGCTCACTGCGGTGGACATCGAATTGCGCAGCCCGATCCTGGAACAGGTGTCCGTGCTGGCCAGTCGTCACCAACGCGCGGTGATTGTCTCCCACCACGATTTCCAAAAAACTCCGGCCAGCGACGAACTCAAGAAGATCATCGCCAGGGCTGCCAACTTCGGCACCGTGGTCAAGATCGCCACGTTCACCAAGACCGAAGAAGACCTAGCTTCCCTGCGAACACTGTTCCACGAGAACTGTTCCGCCGCGCTCTGCGTGCTGGGCATGGGACCACTCGGTCCGCAGACGCGCGTCGAGTTTCCCGGCCTCGGTTCCTGTCTCACGTACGGCTATCTGGATGCGCCCGTCGCTACGGGCCAGGTTCCTGCACGCGATCTGATGCAACAATTGAAACCGCTGCGATGACGGCATCAGCGTCCGGGGATGTGGATAGCTTGGTGGCGAAACTGGGTCAACCGCACGGTGCAATCGTGGCGGCTTTACGCAAGGTTATCAAGGCCGCCGCACCCGACATAGAAGAGCGGATTGCCTGGGGGGCGCCCTGTTACTTTCGCGACGGCATGGTTTGCGGCATCATGCCCTGCAAGGCCCATGTGAACCTGCAGCTCATCAAAGGCGCCAGGCTCACCGACCCGTGGCATCTACTGGAAGGAATCGGCAAGGGCATGCGCCATTTGAAACTTCACACCCCGGCCGAGATTCCCGTTGCGCAAGTCAAGCGATGGATCCGTGAGTCACTTGCCCTAAACGCTCCGCCGCGATCTGGCAGTACTTCTTCGAAACGTCGACGTGGATGAAATGTCGGCCTGTCTTCTTGGCGACGACCGCCACGGTTCCTGTCCCGCCAAATGGATCGAGCACGACGTTGCCGCGAAAACTGTAGAACTTCATGAGGCCGATAGATCAGGTCCTCAGGGAATGGCGCGGGGTGGCTTCCGGCCTTTGTTCCAGGCCGTTCTCGTCCCGACTTCGGCGGGTAGAGACTTCTTAGGAATGGCTGCCGCCCGCGCGTTTCCGGTGTGATTTGCCAGAAACCGTCAGAGAAGTTAATGAACTCGTCGCCGGTGATATCGGCGTCCTGCTTGTTTCCTTCGAGCGTCCACGAGCCTTTGGAGAACACGAGTACGTATTCCCAGCTCGGGATGATGTGCGGATTCCGGGGGCTCTTCCAGGAACCCCACGCGGTA
The DNA here is from genome assembly GCA_003152315.1 of Verrucomicrobiota bacterium. Classification (GTDB taxonomy): domain Bacteria; phylum Verrucomicrobiota; class Verrucomicrobiia; order Palsa-1439; family Palsa-1439; genus Palsa-1439. The sequence goes on along the minus strand of PLZV01000052.1, from coordinate 7,954 downwards.
CGGCGCCGCATCGTTTGTTTGTACCAGATGATTTCCGTGCGCATGATAAATCCGACTGCACGTAATTGCGCCGCCATGTCGTAATGAATCGGTTTAAAGTCCTTGATGCTAGTCGGTGCGATGTTCAGGGCGAAGCGCCCGCCATCCACGAGGACGCGGTGAAGTTCCTGCCACACGGGCTGCAGCCACGCCAGATACTCATCGTCCAACATGCGGTCGTTGTGGTCGTCGTATTCGAGCCCGACGTTGTACGGTGGCGACGTGATGGCGAGATGCGCGCACTTGTCCGGCAAGGCTCGTAATACCTTATGGCAATCGCCGCAAAGGATGCGGTCTTTCCAGCCGGGTTTCTTCATGGTTCCCTTATAGCGCATTAACTTGGTCGCCGGAAGCGGAATCTGTTACAATCTGTCTGATGAAGAATCTGGTGTTGGTGGGATTCATGGGCAGCGGGAAGACGGAGGCCGGCAAGCTCGCTGCAGCCCGCCTCAAGATGACGTTTGTGGACATGGATGAGGTCATCGAGCGGCGGCATGGGCAAACGATTTCCATGATCTTTGAGGCGAAGGGCGAAACCTTCTTCCGCCTGCAGGAGCGCGCCCTGGTTCGCGAACTGGCCGACCGTCAGGATCGCGTCATCGCTACTGGCGGCGGTGTCGTGCTCAATCCCAACAACCTTCGCGATTTCAGCCGCACCGGGATTGTCATTTGCTGTTGGGTGGACGCCAAGATGGCCCATGAGCGCACCAAGAATACGAAACACCGCCCGTTGCTGGGGGACCAAACCGACCGCCTCATGCGGATCGAGACTCTCTTGGCCGAACGCCAGCACCTCTACAAGGCCATTCCAAATCGCATCGACACCTCGGTGATGGGTGTGGAGCAGCAGACCGATGAAATCCTCCGCATCTACAAGCAGCAGGCAGGATTGTAGGGAAGTCCCGACGACTCCCGGGGTTGCCGAGCAAATCAAGGCCCGCGCTCGCGACATTGGTTTCGATCTTGTCGGCATCACGACTGCCCAATCGCCCCAACATTCCCAGTACCTTCGGCAGTGGCTTGCGAAGGGTTTTCATGGCGAGATGGGTTATATGGGCCGCAATACAGACAAGCGCGTCAATCCCTCTGGAATACTGGCCGACGCCCGGTCGATTGTGGTGGTTGGATTGAATTATTACACGGGCGATCACGATCGCGTGGGTCGCGTCTCGCGTTACGCCTGGGGCACGCGTGACTACCACGAAATGATGTCTGGAAAGTTGGAGGAACTATCGGGGAGCATCGCCGAAATTGGCGGGCCGAGCACGCGCTGCCTCGGGTATGTCGACACCGGCCCCATCCTAGAACGCGACCTCGCGCAGCGTGCGGGCCTTGGATTCATTGGCAAGCACACCAATCTCATCAACCGCCAGCTTGGTAATTGGCTTTTCCTCGGCGAAATCCTGACGAATCTCGAACTGCCTCCCGACCCGCCGGAACGCGAGTATTGCGGCACCTGCCAGCGCTGCATGGATGTCTGCCCCACACGCGCCATTGTCGGACCCTACCAACTCGATGCGCGCTTGTGCATCAGCTACCTGACGATTGAATTGAAAGGCTCGATCCCTATTGAACTGCGACCACTCGTTGGCGACCACATCTTCGGCTGCGACGATTGCCTCGAAGTTTGTCCATGGAATCGGTTCGCCCAACGATCGCCAGTGCGCCAGTTCCAGCATCGCGAGACGCCATCGTTGATTGAATACCTTTCTTGGGACGAAGCGAAGTTCCGCGAGTTTTTCCGTGGGACGCCAATCTTCCGGATTAAGCGTCGCGGGTTCCTCCGCAACGTTTGCGTCGTCCTGGGAAATATCAGGGACGAAGCTGCGTTGCCGGCATTGACACGGGCGCTCAACGACGCTGAGCCGCTGGTGCGCGAGCACGCGGCGTGGGCGGTGGAACAGATCGAACACCGGCGCAGGATAGCCGGCGTAACCGGCACTGCCCAAACTGGCGATAAACTTTGACAGGACTGGAAGCTCGGGTTAGCATAAGTAATGTATTTTGCTTGTTTTGGACGTTACAGAGGCCTTTGTCTTGCCGTCGTTACCTTGTTGGGTATCTACACTTTTGCTTGTCGAAATGCCTTTGCCGACACCAACCTCGTGAATAACGGGTTTTGGGTGATCGACGGCACCGACGATACGGGGTCCAATCCGACCAATATCACGCTGTCAGTCGACGGCAATCCCGTCAGTTCGTTTTCCGAACTGATACTTTCCTATAATGTCGGCGGTTCGGGTGTCGTGGCCGTGTGTACCATCAAGGGCAGTGGGGGGATTCGTCTCTCGCTGCCGCCGCCCGGTGTGTTTGGGGGGACATTCTTCACTACGGGTTATCAGGATTGTGACGAAGGGCTCATTCCCACGATGTCAATCGTTGAATTGGATATTCGAGTAAGGAAGGGCAAGCGTGGCGATGCACAGCTCAAGGGAAAGATTTCCAATTTCACGTCGATGGAGGCGAAGGATTTCACGATGAAGTTCTCTCCGCCGGATACTGATTCCACGAGTGTGGATGTGAAGTACGGCCTCTTTGCGACGCGGGATGTTTGTATCAACCAGACCAACCACGCGCTGGCAGATGATTTCCACGCCGTTAGTATGACGGCCAATTACCTGTCCCCCGACGTCCATGAGAACGATCAGGCTCGGTACGTCAGGATTACTAGCAAGACCTGTTTTTTCTATGGCTGTGTCGTTCATAAGAAGTCGCTTTGCGAAAGCTTGGTGAACACGAACGGATTCCTCATTGGAGTTCCCCGTGTCCTCGGCAATACCACCTTGCTACTTGTCCATACCCAGCCGTTGCCCCAGAACACACCGACTCTAATTGTGCAGTTTCACCAGCCTTCACGGGGGGCTGTCAAACCGCAGGGTCTGGTCAATGAGTCGGCGGACCCGACAGAACAGAACATCAGCCTTTGGGGAGATTGGGTCACCGCAAGGACGCACTATCGGGATCGGCAGAGAATTGGAAGGTTTCGCTACACGCTATCGGTTGTTCCACCTCGGGTCTATTCTTGCGACGACACGAGGTAAGGCGAAATCTGTCAGCGTGCTAGTGATTATCGGTCTTCTTTCTTCCGCAGCTTATCTGTGAGACTCTGGTTCATAAACTCACGTTGAAACAACTCGCGCCGTGTTCGCTTTAGGATGCGCCGTACCAGTAGCATGTCCCAGAGTGCCAGGATGACCGCGCCGAACGTGAGCAGCAAACACCACGTCCAATAGAGAACGAATTGCAGGCCTTGCAATTGCTCGTTGAGGACGGTCATGCCGAGCACGAGCATCAGTGCGCAAGCCGTCAGCAAAACGCCGCCGCAGACGCGCAATATGATTTGACCGCGGGAGAGTGGCAGCTTCTCGGGGTGTCCGGTGGCCGGCGCCATGCGCGCCCCAGACTAGACAATGACCTGTTCGGTCTGTGCATCGAAGAAATGGCTCTTGCGCAAGTCGAACGCCATCTCAAGCTTCTGCCCGACATCGGCCTTCTCGTGTGGATTGACGCGGGCCACGAAGGTGTGGCTGCCCGTGTTGAGGTAGAGATAAATCTCCGCGCCCATCGGCTCAACGACCTCCACGGTGGCTGCCGCGGTCTGGTCGGGCTGGGCGAAGGAAGCGTGCTGCTTGTTGTTGATGTCCTCCGGGCGTGAGCCGAACACGACGGTCTTGCCGACATGGCTGGTGAGCTTTTTCGCCGTCTCGTCGTTAATACGCATCGAAAAACCCTTCGGACTGTTGTCGCCGGCCGTTTGCTCGACAAACCACAACGCGCCCGTTCGTTGCTCGATGGCTCCCTTAAAGAAATTCATGGGCGGCGAACCGATGAAGCCCGCGACAAACATGTTCTTCGGATTGTCGTAAAGCGCCAGGGGTTCAGCCACTTGCTGGATGAGGCCGTCCTTCATTACCACGATCCGATCACCCATGGTCATGGCTTCGACCTGGTCGTGCGTGACGTAGATCATCGTGGAGTTTAGCCGATCGTGAAGCTTGGAAATCTCGGCGCGCATCTGGACGCGCATCTTGGCGTCGAGATTGGAGAGCGGCTCGTCGAACAAGAACGCCTTCGGCTTGCGCACGATAGCACGACCTACCGCGACACGCTGGCGCTGGCCGCCGGAGAGCGCCTTCGGTTTGCGCTCGAGCTGTTCGTCGGTAATGCCGAGGATTTGCGCCGCCTCGCGCACGCGCTGGTCGATCTCCGCCTTGGGATACTTTCGCAACATAAGACCGAACGCCATGTTCTTGTACACCGTCATGTGCGGGTAGAGCGCGTAGTTTTGGAAGACCATGGCGATGTCGCGATCTTTCGGCGGGACATCGTTGACGCGTTTGCCGTCAATGAAAATGTTTCCGCTGGAAATCTCCTCAAGGCCCGCCACCATGCGCAGTGTCGTCGATTTGCCGCAGCCCGAGGGGCCGACGAGCACGACAAACTCCTGGTCGCCGATCTCGAGATTGGCGTTATCGACCGCCTTGAATCCGCCGGGGTAGGTTTTGCTGACGCTTTCGAGGAGAACTTTTGCCACAGTGAGTACCTATTTGTTAGACCGAAGCTTCGCGGACAATTTGTAACAGAGCCGTCTCGCTTCTGTCAAACCCAACATTGGCATTCCGCCACGCGCGAGCGGGTGGTATACTCACCTTGAATGAGCAAGATGCCGGACATCTGGCCGATCTACCAACGGTTATTTGGCTACGTGAAACCCTACCGGTTACGGCTGGCCGGGGGCATTTTCCTGGCCATTGCGTACAGCGCGAGCAATGGGGCGACGTTGTTCGTCGTCAAAATGGTTTGGGCCAAAGTTTTCGAGCAGGCCAACCAACAAAACCTCACGTGGCTGCAAGCGCTGGCTTACGCCGGGTTGGTGCCGTTCATCATGGCCGTGCGCGGGGTCTGTGATTTTGGCACGACGTATCTGATGAATTGGGTGGGTGGGAAGGTGGTCAACGATCTGCGCGTATTGCTGTTTGAACACCTCCAGTCTCTTTCTATCGATTACTTCACGGGGGCGCAGACGGGGGAGTTGATCTCACGGTCCACGAACGATGTGGGCGCAATCCAAAACTCAATTACCACCGTCGTCGCCGACATTGTGAAGCAGCCAGGAACGCTTATCTTCGTCCTGGCGGCGCTTTTCCGGCTGGACTGGCGGTTGACGCTGGCGACATTGGTGTTGTTTCCGCTTTGTCTCGTGCCGATTCTGGTGTACGGACGCCGCATTCGCAAGGCGGCCAAGGCGATGCAGGAACACCAGGCATCGTTGGTCTCGGTGCTGCACGAGGCGCTGGTGGGCATGCGCGTGGTCAAGGCGTTCAGCATGGAGGCGCGTGAGGCGGCGGACTTTCGCGGGTTGTGCAGCCGCCTTTTCAGCCAGCGCATGCGCATCGTCCGTTCCAAAGCGATCTCGACCCCATTGATCGAGATGATTTCCGGCGTGGGCGCGGCGTTTGTATTCCTTTACGCGTACAAGATGGATATGCCGGCGAGTACCCTGGTGGGCATGGCCATCGGCTTGTTCTTTCTGTACGAGCCCGTGAAAAAACTCAGCGGCGTGCAGATGCAACTCCAGGAAAGCCTTAGCGCGGCCGAGCGCATTTTCCAGGTGTTGGACACCAAGCCCAGCGTTGTGGAGTCGCCGCAGGCGATTGACTTGCCGCGTCTGCGGCAGGCGATCCGTTACGAAAACGTCAGCTTCCACTACGGCGACAACGGTGCCGTGCTCGATGAGATAACCCTCGAAATCCCCGCGGGTACCATTATGGCTATCGTCGGTGCCAGCGGCGCGGGCAAGACCACCCTTTTTAATCTCATCCCCCGCTTTTACGACCCGACCGGAGGCGCGGTGACGATCGACGGACAGGACATCCGCCGTGGCACGTTCCGGTCATTGCGCGGCCAGATCGGGCTGGTGACCCAGGAAACGTTTTTGTTCAACGACACGGTCGCCAGCAATATCGCGTACGGAAAGCCAGGTGCGTCACGCGAGGAGATTGTCAATGCGGCGAAGCGGGCCCACGCCGACGATTTCATTGCCGAGATGCCGCATCAGTACGACACCGTCATCGGGGAGTCGGGCATGAAGTTATCCGGCGGCCAGCGCCAACGCCTCGCTATTGCGCGCGCGATTCTCAAGGATCCTCCGATTCTCTTGCTTGACGAGGCCACGAGTGCGCTCGACACCGAAAGCGAGCGCGCGGTGCAAGCGGCACTAGATGACTTGATGTGGAGTGGCAAGCAAAGGAAGGCGCACACGATGCTCATCATCGCGCACCGCCTTTCGACCGTCCAACACGCCGACTGCATTATCGTGATCGAAAAAGGGTGCATCGTGGAGAAGGGGACGCACGAACAGCTTCTGGCGCTGGGTCAGGTTTACAAGCGTTTGTACGAAATGCAATTTAGCGTATGATTGGCTGGCTGTTGCGCATCCTCGTCTCGCTCATCGGCAGCACGGTGCGCTGGCGCATCGATGACGCGTCGGGACTATTGGCGCAGACACCGGAGCGATCCTGCATTTTTGCGTTCTGGCACAATCGCATCTTCCTCATGCCTTACCTCTTCCGTAAATACTGGCACACGCGACAGCGCGACCGCGTCGCGGTGCTCGTCAGCGCCAGCAAGGACGGCGAGAAACTGACGCGGGTGCTCAGCAAGTTCAACCTGATTTGTGTGCGCGGCTCGAGCAGCCGCCGTGGCAAAGAGGCGGTACGCGAGTTGACACATCTGGTCGACGAAGGGTACGACGCCGGAATCACTCCCGATGGCCCACGCGGCCCGAAGTATCATTGCCACGACGGCGTGATCAGCCTCGCGCAATTCACCCAGGCGCCGATCATCCCCGTTTCCTACGATCTGGGGCACAAGATCACGGTAAATAGCTGGGACGGCTTCATGATCCCGCTGCCGTTCACTCACGCCACGCTTCGTATCGGGATCCCCATGATCGTGCCCGCCGACGCCGGCGACGAACAGCGCGAGCAAAAAAGACTTGAACTCGAAAACGTTTTGAAGTCTTTGTCTGCCTATCCGGAGTGAAGTAGCGGAACTTTTTCAAAGAAAGGAACGGATGAGCAAAACGGCTAAACCTTCTATCGGAATTCTCATGGGAAGCGACTCGGACTGGCTCACAATGAAGCTGGCGGCGGACGCCTGTGGTGAGTTTGGCATTGAAACCGAGGCGCAGGTAATGTCGGCGCATCGGACGCCGGACGATGTCGCCCAATACGCGCGTATAGCACATACGCGGGGACTGCGGGTACTCATCGCGGGCGCGGGCGGCGCAGCGCATCTTGCGGGAGTGGTGGCCGCACACACCCCGTTGCCGGTGATTGGTGTCCCGATTGAGTCGAAGTCGTTGAAGGGCCTCGACTCGCTATTGTCCGTTGTGCAGATGCCTACTGGCGTGCCCGTGGCGACCGTGGCCATCGGCGCGGCGCGCAATGCGGGACTGTTGGCTGTCCAGATCTTGGCGGTTGGCGACGCGAAACTGCAGGCGAAGTATGTGGACTTCAAGAAGCGACTCGCCGAGGAATCGCGGGCCAAGAACGCCAAACTTCGAGGTTAGACATTTTTCTTTTATCTCCCACGCCAGATATTTACTGGCTTCTACTGCAAGGATATTTTTTGAACGAAACCCCGGGCACGGTGTCGAATCTTAACAGAAGGCAATGGGTGCCCGTGAACAATCAACGACGGTGGCTGCGCTTCTCCTAGCCTCAACCTGGCCTCACCCAGGACACTACCGTCTAGTTTGCGGGCACCCGCCAATTTCCTACAAATACCCCCGCTCCCTATAAATCCGCCAGCTCTCCATCACCTCCGTCACATAATCCCGCACCCCCGGCCACGTAACCCCCCCCACGAACTCCTTCGCCGTCAACTCCCCACCGCCACCACCGCCGCCCGC
>PLZV01000014.1 GCA_003152315.1 Verrucomicrobiota bacterium | reverse complement strand
TGCTATTGGTTAAACGGCGCGACGCTGGTCGATTATCGGACGCCCGGCCAGAAGGCATTCTTGTACGCCTGGCAACTAACCAACAACACCTCGCTGGTGGTCGCCTGGGCGCCCGAAGGCCAGACCGTGCCCCTGCAAACCAACGGGCTGGTGCCCGCCACCGACATCTACGGACGCACGAACAGCATCACCGCGCTCACGGAGGAACCCGTCCTCTTCCACTCGAATGACACGGACCCCCTCGTGTTGCTCAGTGCCGTCAGATCGAATATCGTCGGCATCACGAATTCCGCTCCCGTCATCGATCCCCTCCCCACAGAAAGCGTCGTCGCGGGACAACCACTGCAAATCACCGTGTCGGCGACGGACGCTGACAATGATCCCATCACGTACTCGGCGACCACGCTGCCGCCTGGCGCCACCTTCGACCCTGCCACTCATACGTTTTCGTGGACGCCGGGCGCCGGGGCCTCAGGTCCGTACATGGCCACTTTCGTGGCCACCGACAGCCTCGGGGCCAGCAATTCCATTACCACCACGATCACCGTGCTCGGCACGCTGTTTGATGGGCTAATGTCCCATTGGAAATTCGACGAATCCTCGGGCACGATCGCCGCCGATTCCGCCGGCACGAATAACGGGACGCTGACCGGCTTCAACTTCACCACCAACTCCGGTTGGGTGCCAGGCAAAATTGGCAACGGGTTGAGTTTCGACGGGGTGGATGACTCTGTGAGCCTCGACAGCAGCCAGATAAACCTGACCAACAACTTCGCGCTCTCCCTCTGGCTCAAGCCGCAAAATGCGAGCGGCCCGGGGGCGTTCATCTCCATAAGTTCATTCTACGAGGTCAGCGGCCTGCGATTCTTCGTATCCGGCAACTCGTTGTTTTTGCAGGGAGAGACCGCGGCGGGTTGGCAGGGCAATACCTTCGCCAATAACGCCATTCAAGAAGGCACTTGGTACCACGTTGCCGTGGTCTACGACAACTCCCTACTCAGTGTCTACCTCAACGGTGTGCTGCAGGGCAGCACCAACTGGGGCGGCGACTTCGTCATGGATCCCGCGTACGCCAGCCGGATCGGCACAGAAGGAGCGTATTACTTCAACGGCGTCATTGACGACGTGATGCTTTTCAACCGCACGCTCACCGCGGCGCAAGTCCTGGCCCTCTATCAATCCGGCGATCAACCACCCGTGTTCACACCGACCGGCATCCAGGCGGTCGCCTCAGGCCAGTCACTCAACTTCACCCTCTCCGCGTCTGATCCCGACAACACCAATCTCACGTACTCGGCGACTTCACTGCCCAGTGGCGCAATTCTAAACGCTGCCACCGGCGCGTTCTCCTGGACACCCAGCGTCAGCCAGACCGGCACTTACGACATTACTTTCACGGTCTCCGATGGGCTGCTCACGGATTCGGGATCAACCACCATCACGGTGTCCTCGGCTCCTGCGCCGAACACGATGCACCTTGCCTCGAATCCAACCGTGACCAACGCGGTGATTCAAATTGGCAATCTCGCAGTCGCGGTGGCCGGCGAGATAAACGTGTTCACCGTCAGCGCTACGGATTCGGGCGGTCAGACTCTCTACTATGCCTGGACATTCGGCGATGGAGCCAGCAGCACGCGAATCACGAGCAGCACTTCGCCCCACGCCTACACCGATTGCGGGCCTTATACCGCGACCGTTACTGTCGATGATGGGACGTATTCAACCAACGCCAGCTTGACCGTATCCATCGCCTGCCTGCTGACCACCAGTCAGTTGCAAGGAACCCTGAACTTCGCCCGAACCAACGCCGACAGTTGTACCGTCAGGGGCACGTTCTCCCTGCCGTCCAATTACAGTTTCACCAGCAAACTCGTGACGCTGGACGTCGGCGGCGCGGAAATGACCTTTACCCTGGACAGCAAGGGACGGGGTCTCAACGGCCTGAGCCGATTCAACAAACCGTCCTACAACAAGAAAACAGGCTTGTGGACGTTCAACGCCATGTTGCGGAACGGCTCCTGGCACATTCCTTGGGCTGCTTATGGACTGGTCAATGCCACGATCTTGAGACCCGGTTCGCCCGTTACCCTCCCGGTGGTCCTCGCCATCGACAACGAGTCGTTCATGGCCACTCCGAACCGGCACTACACGTCTCTGGTCGGCAAATCCGGACGCGCCCGGTAAACGCGTCACAACTCAATCCTCCCCACTCGCCAACCCCGCGGCGATCACATTCCCGCGTTCGTCAAAAACCACCTTCGCGATGACGAACATGCCTTCTCGTACTCCTCCCCATGGCATTGTCGACCGAAACCGCAGATCGCGATAGCGCAACACCGTGTGGCCGTTCTCCTCGATTTTCTCCACCAATGGAAATGCCGCGAACCAGCGAAATAGTTTCACCGCCTCCGTCGCCTCCGCCTTGGGCAACAGATTCTCGTCGTGAAACGCCACGAACGTGTCGTTGCGCGAGCCGTTGACCCAATGCACCGCTGCCCCGTCGTCGCGCACGATCGTCCAATGCAGTGGATCCATCGGCTGCGGGAACGCGTCGGTCCGACCCGTCAGCCCCTTCGCCTCATACGCATCCAGCGCATGCGCCCGCGACGCGCCACAGAAAAGAAAGTACGCACCCAACACCCCGAGCGCCGTCTTGGCCACCCACTCACGCTGCGTCCAAATGGCCGCCACTGTTCCGATCAACAAGATGGCCCAGACGTACACATCCACAATAAACACCCAACTCAACGCCAGCCGCGCCGTGCTCAACGGCCAGAATAATTCCGTCCCATAATTGGTCAGCCAGTCGAGTACCAGGTGTGAGGCCAGGCCCGCCACCGCCGCCCACCACAACAACCGAAAGCTCTTCCGACCGGACAACTCCCAAAACATCCAGGCAATCAGCGCCGCCCAAACCGGCAGCATGACCGCCGAATGCGTAAAACTCCGGTGAAACCGAAAGAAGGTATCGCGCCCAAAAAAGCCCAGGACAACATCGATATCCGGAAACTCCGCCGCCGCGATGCAAGTCCACAGCGCCGCCCTACCTGCTTCACTCCCTCCGCGCTGCCGAAACCCGCAATACCCAATCACCGCCCCCGTCAACCCATGTGCAAGATTATCCACGACCGCCACAGTACGCACGGTTAGCCAGTCGAGCAAGCGCCGCCGCAGCATCCGACCCGAGCCTTCATTCCTCTCCAAACGAACCGGATTGCCCAACGCGATTTTTTCCTGCATAAATAATTCTAAATCAATTGTATACATGCTGTTTTCGAAGCAGAATAAATCCGGTTCGTTTCGCAGAAACACATGTTTTGGGACACCTCCTCAGGGTGCCGTAATTGTAGGGCGCGATGCCTGTCGTTTAGGTATCGCGCCGCGCCGTTCATTAAAATATCGCCCATCGCCCTTCCGAGTTGCACACAGCAGCGAGTCGCGCCATAGCCTTGGCGGCGGCGGATCCTCTCCACAAAACCCCCTCCAAATGGGTTCGTTTTCCCCGAACGAACCCATTTGCAAACGCAACTGCAAACGTCGTAAGTTTCTGTATCCAAAATCGATACATCGCCAATTGCGCGAAAACTAAATGGGTTCGTTTCGCAGTTTCGAGGTGCGGGGGTAGCACCGAGAAGGCGCCGCGTCTTGTCGACGCCCGAAGGGCGCAGCTCAGGGGACTGAGCGGAGCCAACCGAGCGCAGCGATAACCAACCCCTCCTCGTCCGCCTATAGCCGCAGGCGTTGACCGCGGTCCGAGCCGATCCAGATGCAGCCGAATTTGACGAAACCACCCTCAAAACACCCCTCCGGTGGGTTCGTTTTCCAAAACGAACCCACCGCCAAAACCCGTCCTCGACCGCCATAAGTCCCTGATCAAATGAATGTTCCACAAAATTTCGCCCTCCAAAACGGTGGGTTCGTTTCGCAGAAACGTATAGGCCCCCCCCAGCCCCGGGCAGTGTCGTTGTCAACCCGACTTGTAGGGCGCGGAGCCGAGTTCGACGAGACGCCGCTGTCGTCTGTGGCATCCCTGTCGTCTAGGTATCGCGCCGCGCCACCTCCGAATTGTAGGGCACGCGGCCCGCGTGCCGCCGTTGCGCGGATACCTGGGCATTCGAGCCTCCCCGCGAAATAGCCTGTCCTAACGCTCATACTTGGCATCATACCACTATCGGAATACGATGTCCAGCGCAAATAATCGAAATTTATGCATCGGTCCGCCGTCGCATCCACGCCCCGTCGCCCGTTGTAGCGGCGCTCCGAAAGCTTTCGGAGCGCCGATTTACATTTCCCGCCCCATCCGTCCCATCTGCCCCATTCGTCCTATCCCCGCCGTTGGTAGGGCGCGACCGCCGGGCGCGCCGCACCCCGGCGCCGCCCATCCGTCCCATTTGTCCTATTCGTCCTATCCCGTCCCCTTACCCGTGCTCTGCCGCCACCGTCGCACAATCCGTCATCTCTGAAAGCGCGCTTG
>PLZV01000033.1 GCA_003152315.1 Verrucomicrobiota bacterium | reverse complement strand
AAGTGCTGAAGTCGCTGCCGCACCAAAGTGGCGTCGGGCCGCTCGATCAAGCCCGAGCGACTTCGTTGCTGCTCCGTTTTACCCAGCTTGAAGGCTCGTACGCGTATGGGGTTTAGATGTACATAGCGACTGACCTCCCAGGCTACGTCCTCTTCCATCAGCAGGGCATGGAAGCGCCCTTGGAATAAATGCCCCGCGCGGCGATGCCGGCGGTTGAAGTGCACGGTGTAGCTTACACCCAGCCATTGCATGGCCCGGCTCAGGTTGGACTCACCCGTGCGGAGCAGCAGATGATAGTGGTTATCCATCAAGACGTACGCGTGAACTGAAACACGGAATCGCTCGACGAACTATTCCAGGAGGGCCAGAAAATGCCGCCGGTCACTGTCATCGCGCCAGATCGCGCGGCACTCGTTGCCACGAGCGGTCACGTGATACCATCCGCCGGGGATTTCAATGCGTAGAGGCCGCGCCATCCCCAAAGCCGATACGAAGTGCCGCCGTATCGGTCAAGCTAATTGTGGAAAATAGAGATGCGACCCCCATTCTTCTTCCTCCGCTCGAAGAGACTCTCAAATGTCATCTTTCCATATTCCCGGGAAGCCGCGCTTCTTGTAGGGACGTTTGGTGCCATCGGGAAGAAGCTCCATGAAGCGCTTCTCCGCGGGAATATGGACGTAAGTATCTCCGCATTTGCAGCGATATAAGAAACCGGGGTCTCGATGGCCCCCTTGTATAAGCTCATAATCCTTATACTTGCATCTTCCACCGCGACATATCGGAAGATGAGGCAGTAAGCAAGACTCTACGCGCCCCAATAAGTATAGAACAGCAAACGCAATTAGGATCCCGACTAGAAATCCAATTAGATAACCTAGCCAACCTAAGGATCGTCCCAAGAATTGAGCAAGCACCACTCCACAGCCAATAATTAACGCTAAAACTAATACATGAATACCGCTCATATGCGCGATCAACGTGAGTTTTCAGGGACAGTCGCCAAGCAGCCAGTCACCGACAAGATCTGAACTGCAGAATTGGTACGCAAATGCGGAATTGGGGTCACGTCTAATCATTGTGACAATTCACTCATTCCCGCTATCGGGAAAACCAGCAGCGCGCCGTTCTTGATGCCGCCGCAACCCTTCTTCTGTGCCGATACTGCGTAGTGACCGGTCAGAGCGCGGGACAAACGCCAGTTCAGGCATTCGTCGATCAGGACGCGCATCGCTAGACAGTTCCGAGCATCGTGAGTTTGCCGGCTTCGATGACGGCAATGGCTTGCTCGCGTTTGACCGTCGGGAACGCATCGGGGAAATCTTCGATGGACTCGCCGCCTTCCAGATAGTCCACAAGGTTCTGAAGCGGAACGCGCGTGCCGACAAACACCGGCGTGCCGCCCATGATCTCCGGGTCAGCGTGAACGATGCCTTTGAGTTCTTCCAGCTTCATGTTAGGTATTGTAACAGAAAGCAAAGCGCCTAGAAAGTCCCTAATAAACGGGACCCGAATTCACGACAGATCTTCCCCACTTCGTGCCCTTCGTGTCTCCTTCGTGCAATTCGTGGAGATTACTGCGGAGCCACGGGCTTCTGATCGTCGCGACCGCTCAATGCAATTGGGCGAGCGCCGCTTTTGCGCCCAGTTGGTCCGGACTCGCCTGAAGTGCCAGGGTGAGTTCCTGTTTCGCCTTCTCCGTGTCGCCAAGGCCCAGATGAGCGAGGCCCGCGAGGTAGTGAGCCGTGGCCGTGCGGCCTCGCGAAGATGGACGCTCACCGATGGCGACGGAGGAATCTCCCGCGTTGCGTTCCAGCGCGCGATTGGCGCCCTCCAACAAGCTGCGCAACACCTTTTCCGCTTCCGCGCTCTGGCCAAGCTTCTTTTGCGCCAGCGCCTGATAGTAGCGCTGGACGCCACGATCTGGAGGCAGCTCGCCTCCGCTGTCACCGCGGCGACCGGGACGTTCGTTCGACGGGGCCGCCGCCCGATGCCACGATTGTTTCGCCTTGTCAACGTCGCCGGCGGCTTCGTGCGCGAGGCCGGTCCAGTAGGCGATTTCAGTGTCGTGCCCGCGTCCGCCGCGATCCGACGGCAGGTTGTCGGGAATATTTTCCGCCGCTTGGAAATCTTCCAACGCCGCCGCGAACTGTTTTGCCGCCAGATCACGTTGACCACGAAGCAGATGCGCATTGACCCAATGCTCCGCCACATCAAGTGTGCCACCTTCCCAGACGGAAAACTTCCGCCCGGTCATGAGCTGAATCGCTTCGTCATATTTTCCAGAAAAAACTTTCAAGCCAATTTCGCGCGACAACGCATCGTCGCGCCTCGAAACCACGTCATGGCTTTTTTCCAGCACCACGAGCCGTTCTTCGGGCGGCTTGCCCGCGTCGGCGTAAAGCTCATCCAGTTCGGTGAAGTGCATCGCGTACTTCGTGTCGGCCGATGTCGCCTGTTCGAGTTGCGCGATGGCGTTAGCGGTGTCATTCGTCGGCTTCTGGTGCGACCAGGCCGCCGCCAGATTGCGATGCACGATGGGGAATTTCGGATCGAGCTTGGCGGATCGCTCCCACAATTTCACCGCCTCCTCCGGCTGCCAGTCGAAGAGCAGGTTCCCGAGATAGTAGGGCGCACGGGCGTCGTCCGGGCTCGATTCCATCGCGCGTTTCAAAACATCAATCGCCTCCCACTGAAACGGGAAGCAGTACTCCGACGGCATCTGCGCCGCCAGCTGGCGATAGCCGGCTGCTTTGGCCGAATCCTTCAGCCGTTCCTCGAACTCGGCCAAATAATAATAAACGAGCGGTGACATGCGGTCCCGGCTCCCGGTCGCCTCGGCCATCCGCGTGAGAACCACCGTGCCATCCCGCCACAAGCCGGCGTTGCCGTACTCCGTCGCAGTTTCCAGGGCGGCGTTCGGATTCTCGCGCATCGTTGCGGTCAATTGAACGTCAAGATTCGTTTCTCCAACCATCCAGCGCTCGGCCATCACCCGCACGTCGAGCGGATCAATTCTTTGCGCCGCATCCAAAACCGTGATGGCTTCCTTAGGTTTGGCCGTGTGCCGCAGCGCGGCAGCCTTCAAGGTCAGCGCGCGGATGTTCAGCGCATTTGCGTCCAGCGAGCGATTCACGTAATCCAGCGCCGCGTCGAAGTCCCCGCGCCGCGTGGCAATTTCCGCCAGTGAAAAGTAAGCCGGTCCGCGCCACGCCTCGCTCCACGTCGCCTTGGAGAACGCCTCGAAGGCTTCATCACGCTTCCCTTGCGCCGCGAGCGCGACACCGAGGTAATAAAACGGCTCGCCGTCTTTCGGCGAAGTGTAATTGGCCGTCAGCCGTTCGAGTGCTTTGCGGAAATGCTGCTCGGCGTCGGCAAACCTCGCCTGCTTGAGCTGGCGAATGCCGAGCGCGGTGTTTACGCGAGCATCGCCCGGATCGCGGCGCAACGCTTCTTCCCAGTACGGCTCCGGCTCGCGAGCCGGATCGTGGAACTGTTCGATGCGCTGGCCCGCAAGATAAAGTTCCTCGACCGTCTTGATGTCCTCGGGTTCGGGTGGGCCTTCGACGGCTTTCGGCATCAGCTCGGACTTCAAGCGCACCGGCGAATACGCGATCAATTCCTTGCCATCCACCGCAAGCGACGCGCGCAAGTCGTGTTCGTCCACGCCGGCTGGAATGGGAATCTGCTTCACGAACGGATTGCCCGGACTGATCGCGACATTCTTCGCTTCGAACAAAACCTTGTCACCAGCTTTGAGTGAAACGACCGCCGACTGACGCACCGATGTCGTGCAGAAGCCGAGCTTTGCCGCGCCGTTCGTCGTGACCTCCAGGTTCACCGCCGCGTCGAGATTCGCGTTTTTCACACCACCGATGTCGCGGAACGGATACCAGTGCATCTCGAATGACTTCGTCTCGAACGGCTGCAGCCAACTGTAATCCGGCTGGTTGTCCGAGTACGCGCCAACCATCAACTCGATGTACGGACCGTCCGTGTCGGTGAGAATTTTGTCCCACATGCGCCCGCGCGGGCCGCTGCCCCACGTCCAGAATTTCTTGCCGGGCACGACGCGGTGGTCCGCAACGCTCATGGTGCCGGCTTCCTTCCCGTGATCGTAACCCGCAAAGAAGTCGTCGTCGTAATTCCAGGCGAACATTGAATTGGCGGTGATGTGGTTCGTGTACCAGCTCACGTCCGTGCCGCTGCCGAAATCCGCGCCGCTGTAGCGGCCGGTCGCGATCGGCCACGTCGCGAATTCGCGCTTGGCGTGATAGGTGACGAACTGCGTGTCGGGCGGAAAAATGATTTGGTATCGGTCGCTTGCGTGCACCGCGAGGTTCGCGAAGCAAAGCATCGTGTTCGGGAATGGCGTGCGGTTGACGATGCGGACCTTCGCCGTGAGATACGACTTGCCCGGCGACAGCGTGTAGCCGACGGCCCAGCGCATCCGTTGGCGGATTTCCAGTTCGCCCACCCACACGGTCTTGCTGCCATCGTCGTTTTCCTCAACGCGATATTGCACCGGCAGGAACGTGGTCGCCCGATGATGATGCGGGATGTTCCATTCGATACCACCGGACATCCACGCGCCGATCAAGCCGATCAACGCCGGCTTGATGACGTGCTGGCGATAAACCCAGTTGTACCCGTTGCTCTTGTCCACCGCTTCGAACAATCGCCCGCCGATTTCCGGCAGCACGCCGATGCGGACGAATTCGTTCTCGAGATAGACGATGCGATAGGCTTTGTTCGACTTGATGTCGGTGAGCGAATCGTAAAGCGGATAGGGATAGACACGGCCCTCGGCCCCTTGCGATTTGCGGCCGAAATAAAACATCGGATTGGGCTCCGGCGCACCCGCGAGATAAGTGGGAATGGTGATGGTTTGTTCGGTAACCGTAACCGAGGAAACGCCAGCCGCAAGGCCAGACGTTGGACGGAGAAGGGTTGCTATCGTCAGCAACGCCAGCAAGGTGGTCCTTTGGCAGCATGGTCTGAATCCAAGGTTCTGTTTCATGGGTTCCATGTGTTTTATGGTTTGAGATGATTGAAAACGCATGTCATCACTTCGCAGGCGTTTCGTCCGCATCTGCGCCAGTCAGGACTTCCGCGGTGCTGCGGCCTTTGGGGAGGCGTTCGGTCGGGGAGGTCTTTCCGGCGTGGACTTTATAAAGTCGGTGGTGGGTGCGGACGACGGCGCCGATCATTTCACGGTAGGGACGATCCGTCACATCCACGAAACCGATATTGTAGTTCTCGCCGTCGTTGCGACCCGTGGCCGGCTCGTCAATCCACTCAAACCAATGCATGCCAATCACACTCGGATGGCTCGCGGCGTGTTCCACATAGTATTGATAAGCAACACCGCGTTCCGTTTGATTGGCAACCTGCCGCAGTCCGCCGCTGAGGCCGCGTCCCGGCGCGCCGAAGTGGAATTCACCGCCGAGGAGCGGGCGGCCGCTGAGAGTAGCGTAGCGGTCGAGGGACTTTTGCGGGATGGCGAATTTGTAAACGTTGATGGAGCAGACATCAAAGACGCGGCAGGCTTTGATGACTTCGTCCGGCACTTCGCCGCCGAGCCGGATGCCGAGGTTGAGGTGGTTGGGATCGTATTTTTTAATCGCGGTGTTGAGGGTCGCGAGGAAATGGTCGAAGGCGTCGTAGACGAACTGCTTGCGGCGTTCGGGAGTATCGCCGTCCTTTAGAAATTCAATGAGGCGGGATTTGATGGCGCTGTTGGGGCCGGCCAGCAGGGAGTCGCAGAGAAGGCTTTCACGAGTGGGCCAGGGCGGTTCATTGCCGACGAAGTAGCCCAGCAGGTAAGGGTCATCTTTGAGCGTGGTGCAACGCTGCGCCATCTGGTCGGCGCGCTGCTCGAATTCGGGCGAGTAAACGTCGGGCATGCCCATGATGTTGGGGCCAAGCTGGCCGCGGAGCATGATGGTGTAGGGTTTGTGCGCACCGTCTTTGGTGATCGCAGTCGGTGGACTGCCGCCGAACCCGGCGACGGTGTTGAAACCCCACGCGCCCATGCGGCGGAACGTGAGTGCGCCCCACGCCGCGTTGAAATCCTCGCCATAGCGCCGTTGCAGGTTCCAGGTGTAGAAGGACGCGCCTCCACCTCCGTCACGACCGCCGCGTCCCGGTTGGGCCGGGGGAAGTGCGGCAAAAATCTCGCGGCGATTGGCCGTTGGCGTGCCGGAACCGGTGCTGATGCCGTTGGCGCCGGCGGAGAAAAACAGGTGTCCGTCCGGATCGACGAACCACCATCGGCCATCAATCTGCTCGACGCGGAAGAAGCCCGTCGCACTCGCGTGGGTGTGTTTGTAGCCGCCGTATTTGTCGTAATCAAAGTCGCCGGGTTTGAGCGAGGCATTTTCGTTGGCCCAGGCTTTCTTGAGATCACCGAGGCTCCGGGCCTTGCCGGGCCAGTCGGCGGGGATCCATTGGCCGAATTCATCCACGACCACCTTGGGTTCGAGCACGGCATCGCCGGGATCGTCCTTGGCGAGCGTAACGGAGCGGATTTCCAGCGCGGGCCGTCCGATGGGGCCGTCCATTTGCACGCCGATGGCCTCGACTTCTCCGAGGTTCGCCCAGCCGCCAAAGTTGATGTTGATCCAGTAGGACTCGCGGTGCTTGTTGTAAGTTGCGGCGAGGTCGGAGCCCTCACGGGCGGCCCTGCGGAAATACACCAGCGGTATCGCGGCGCGGACCCAGGTGTTCTGGAACGGTTGGATGCGTTTGGCAACAACTGCGTCTTTGGTGAAAATCTGGAGTTGGAAGCGTTCGGGGGAAGACGCCCGCATTTCGAGTACGAGGAAATTGTAATCCGTCCAGTCGGAGGGCAGGTCAGGTGCCAGCTCCTTGAGCGGCCATTTGTATTCAGTGTTGACGCCGTCGAAGACAACGCGCCTCGGTTCGGCATTCTCGGCAGCCGTGGCGAAACCTGCTACAAAGAAAAGGAAGATGCAGAGGGCCGTACTGAGCCATCTATTCGAGTGTCGGATGTCCGGTTTCATGATTTCGTTCCCAGGGGATTCGTTGGCGCCGGCGGCTGTTGCGCGGCGGGCTTTCCGTGCAAGTCTTCGCGCGCGCGAATGACCTTGAGGTTGTCCCCGGTGTCCTCCATGTCGAACAACTTCGCCCGCGCGCGCAGGAACGGCTGATGCAGCGCCATCATCAACTGACCCTCAAACGTTCGAAAGAGCATCCCGTGGCCACTGTCGTTGCCAACCAGCGGATCGAGCTGCTTCCAGGGCCCCGCGAGTTTGCCCGACTCCGAACGCGCAACGGTCTGCACGTAACCACCCCGGTCGTAGCTCGACCAAAGCATGAGTAGCCGGCCGGTCTTCGTGCGAAACAGTTCCGGCCCATCGGTGACATAGTGATTCTCTTGCTTGCTGGGTGTGCGATGCGCGTTGAGCCATGGCGCATCGGACGCCTTGAAGAGATGGATCGGGTCCCCGGCGGCAGCGGAGAGGTCGGGCTTCAACGGAATGGCTTCCATCGTGCCGTCAATCATTTGGACCCATTCGTGGGCGTAGACCATCCACGGGACGCCGTCCTCGATGTAGAGCGTGCCATCCAGCGTCATGAAGTCCGCGGGCGGATGCGGGCCATCGGTTTTCAACGGCGTGAACGGGCCTTCCGGCGAATCCGACACGGCGATGATGGTCCCGCGCATGTGCGTCACGCGCCAGGTATCCGGCGGTCGATCAATGACCCGGTCCGAGTTGTGGAGCGTGACGAAGAGATAATACTTGCCGTGGTAGCGGTGAACTTCCGGCGCCCACGCGCCCTGCGTCGGGTTGGCCCAGATGCCATCAGGAATGAGGAACACGATGTATGGCCCGTCCCAATCCAGCAGATTCTTGCTCTTGTATGTCACCGTGCCGGAGCGATTCGTGCCGGTCACACCCGGCCGCGCGGCGGTGTAAAGGTAATAGGTCTTGCTCTCTTCATGCGCGAGAATCCACGGGTCGTGCACCGGCATGTCGGGCAATCGCAACCCTTGTTTCGCCACAGGTTGACGCGTCGCTGGCGGTGGAGTAGGTGCGTCGGCGGCAAGTGTCGCGTCGATCAAGGTGAACAGCATCAGCGCGAGACCAAAAAGTCCGCGGGTGATGGTGCTCAGGGTCTTGTTCATTTCATTTGCTGTTTAGGATCACGCTGGCGGGATCCATCCCGGGTGATGTTGCCGTCAACGTGATCCTGCCGGCGGCTGTGCTCGATTGGAGAATCGCCAGCCCGCGTCCGAGATAAGCCTTGTGCGTCCGAGTTTGATAGCTCTCAGGACTGTTCAAGTCGCCGTTTTCGATGCCCAGAATCTCCGCCGGGCCGTCCAGTTCGAACGTCAATTCATTCCCGGCGTCCGGTACCCGCACGCCTTGGGAATCCACGATGCGAAACTCCACGTGGCAAACGTCCCTGCCATCGGCGGAAAATTGCGTCACGTCAGGCAACAACTCGATGCGGTTGGCCGCTCCCGCTGTTTTCAAAGCAAATTCACACACCGGTTTGTCTCCTTGTCGTCCCACAGCCTTGAGAACGCCGGGTTCGAAGGGGACCCGCCAAATGAGCGCGCCGTCCGTTGCTTCGGATAATTTTTTCGTACCGAGAGATTTGTCGTTGAGTGTTAAGGCAACTTCCGGACAGGTCGTGAAACAGCGCACAATGATGCTCGTGATTGAAGTCGATGGCCAGTTCCAACTTTCCTCGCCCCGCATGCGGCCACGCCCGGCAGAACCCTCTTCACTTGCCGCGCAAAGATAAACCATCGGCTGATCGCTCCACAGGCTTTGCCGGAACCACGCGAGCGGCTTCTTGAAGCCGCACAGATCGAGCAACCCCGCGCCGCTCGCGCGATTCGGCCAGCGATTCGCCTCTCCCAGATAGTCAATCCCGGTCCAGAGGAACTGGCCGGCTACGTAATCGTTGTCGCGCGCGGCTATCCAGTCGCCGTAGGCGTGGCGATTCTCGCTGCCGAAAATACGTCGCTGGGGATATTTCGCATGGTCGGCCGGATAACGCGACTCTTGATAATTGTAGCCGACGACGTCCAGCAGTTCGCCCAGCCCGACCGCGTCGGACATGGCCACATTCGCCAACGCCGCCGTGACCGGGCGCGTGCGATCCAGGCTCTTCACCGCTTCGATCAAGGGGCGCGCATGTTTCACCAGGTTTTCCGCCGGCGGGTTTTCAGGATGGTATTCCTTTCCCAGTATCGGATGCGAGAAGGGATCGTTCGCATAATCAATTTCGTTGCCGATGCTCCACAGGATCACCGAGGGATGGTTGCGGTCCCGGCGAACCATGTCCTGGATGTCCCGCACCGACCACTCCTCGAAATTCTCCGCGTAGCCAAAGCGGGCGGGCAGGCTGTTGTTCCGGCCGGTCACCCATTTATTCTTGGCGGGCGTGAATTCATCAAAGGCCTCGTCCTTGACCAGAAGCCCCAGCCGGTCGCAGAGGTCGAGCAACTCCGGCGCGGGCGGATTGTGGCTGGTGCGAATGGCGTTGACCCCCAGTTCCTTCAACAGCCGCAACCGTCGCTCCAGGACTTTCTCCGGCACGGCCGCGCCCAGGCATCCGGCGTCGTGATGAATGCAAACGCCTTTCAACTTCATTGATGTTCCATTCAGGGAGAATCCCTTAATTGGGTCGAACCGCAGGGTGCGGATGCCGAATGCCGTCGTGGTTTCGTCCACCGCAGTTGAATCAACGTTCAGGCGACTCCGCAACGTGTACAGCCGCGGGACTTCGAGAGTCCATGCTTGCGGGTGTTCGATCGTGATTTGCTGGACGATGCTCTGATTGGTGGTGTTGTCCAAACTGCCGTCCGTAATCAAATTTCCCGCCACGTGTCCGTCGGGGGTGATAATCTCCGACTGCAGCGAAAACTTCCTGGTGGCGCCGGCAGTATTCTCGACCGCGGTCTCAATTCGAATGGCAGCGGAGTTTTCTTTGACCTCGGGTGTTGTGATGTAAGTGCCCCAATGTGCGATCCGAAGCTTGTCGGTGATTCGCAACCGCACGTGACGGTAGATACCGGAGCCCGTATACCAACGCGAATCGGCGCACCGGGAATGATCCACCCGAACGGCGACCACGTTATCACCAGAACCAAACTTCAGATGCGGCGTCAGGTCACACTCGAAACTCGAATATCCATAGGGCCGTCCGCCCACGAAGTGTCCATTGACCCAGACCTCCGCATGGTCGTACACGCCGTCGAATTCGATCATCACGATTTTTCCCTTGGCCGACGAATCCACTCGGAAATGCTTGCGATACCAGCCGACGCCACCCGGCGCGTAGCCCGTGCTGCTGGCATAGTCGGGACTGAATGGCCCCTCAATGCTCCAGTCGTGAGGCAAATTCACACGACGCCAAGCGGAGTCATCGAACGCGGGCATCACTGCGGTGGGGAAATCCCCTTTGCTGAAACGCCAGTCACGATCGAAGTCCGCCTGGGTCCGGGCGCTGGGCGCCAAAGTGATCATCTCAACCTGATTCGATGGCGCTGTTCCGGTCAGTTCGGCGCCCAAGGCATCAGAGACGAGGACAGAGCCGGTATGGATCAGGATAACGGCGGCTGTCAAGAATGGTAAGTTGCCCTTGCCCCGGTTGGGTGGACAGTGGGGGAAGCGCATGAGTCATGAGTTTACTTGAGGTCGGTTTCGAAGTCCACAGGGGTTTCGGAGCCGAGGCCGCTACTGCGGAACTACGGGCTTCTGATCGTCGCGATCGCTGAAGAGCAACTGGGCCACTTCGGATTGGTAGGTGTGAAACGGATCGTTCATGACCAACGGGTCCTTGTTCTCCACCGTGATGCCGTCCCAGTTGATGACATACCGATCCTGATCACGCAAATGCCGGACGGCGATACCGCGCGCCGCCGCGCGGGTGTTGCCCGGCGGATTCTGCATGCAGAAGGCGACGCGTTCGGGGGTCACCACGTATTGCAGCCGGCCCTGCTCCGCCAGCGCGAAATACAAGCCGCGGCGCGGATCGAGATTGTGATACTCGAGATCGAGTGACTGCAGCCACGGATCGTCCCAACCAAGGTGTTCCTGTTCCAAAAACATCTGCAGCATCCACTTCTTCGCCACCCAATCGATTTTGTCCGTCTGCGACATCGGATCGCGTTCCAACCCATCCAAAATCGCCTCCCACTCGCGGATGACCCAGTCATTCTCGGGACTTATGCCGGCCAGGTAATGCTTCGCCAGGCCAAGGAACGAATGCTGAATCTCCAGCGCCGTGCGCGTCTGGCCGTTTTCGAGCCGGACGATCCAACGGTAATGCGGGTCGCGCGAGATATCGCGCGTGGCTTGCACGGGATCCATCAGCCCCACGCGCTTCGGGAGGATGCCTTCTTCCAGCAAATCCAGGACGAGCGACGTGGTCCCGACCTTGAGCGCCGTCGCGTACTGGCTCATGTTGGAATCACCAATCAGCAGGTGGAGCCGGCGGTACCGGCGGTAGTCCGCCAGCGGCTCATCCCGCGCGTTGATGATCGCGCGGTTGAACTGTACCCACTGGTAAATGTCGTTCACGATGTGATCGGCGCGCTGCGAAATCTGGAAGTGCACCGGCTGATCGTGTCGATGGTGGTCGAACTCGAAGGCGAGGGGATTGGCCTGGCCCACGCGGCCCGCCCCGGAAAAAATCTGTCGCGTGGCGAGAAATGAGAGCAACGCGGACAGCACCTGCGGCGTGAATTGCGCGTTGCGCTTCATCAGGTAGTTCTCGTGGCAGCCGAAGGTCGCGCCGGTGTGGTGGTCGATGTTGTTCTTCACAAACGACACCCGGTCGGCGAGGCCCATGGCTTCCAGCGCGCCTTGCAACAAATGATCGCCCGCATGGTCGAAGGAAACGACGTCGCGCAGGCTGAGGCACTCGGGCGTGGAATACTCGATATGCCCCATGTCCAGGTAGAGCCGTCCGCCGTTGAGCAGGAAACCACCGTTGCGCGGCGGTTCTTCGTAGTCCCGATAGTGCAGATCGATCGCGCCGAGTCGCGCGACGTTGAAGATGTGGTTCTTGACCCGGATCGGAAACGCGTCGGGCCCGCCTTGCCGGTCGTCGTTGCTGACCAGACAGCCGTACTCCGTCTCCAGCCCAACGATGCGGTTCATAAATCCTTCAGCGCGCCGCGGATTTCCTTTTCGTCAAGCAGGCGGAATTTCTTGGTGGCCGGCCGGTTCCGCTCCAATACGGCGGCCTCCACGTGGCGGACTTTCAGGTATTCCTTGAGGATTTTCTCGGGTTCAATCTCGCGCTTCTCGGGTTCCTCGCCCTCTTTGTTTTCGCTCTGCTCGGCCAGATCCATGCCGACGGCCCAGGTCTTCGCCGCGAGCTTCAGTGCGTCCTCCAGCGAGCGGCACGGGTCGCCGTTGTGTTTGACAAGATACTCCAGCATCGCCTTTTGGGCATCGCCCGTGCCGGCCAACACGTCAAACGGTTCTCGCATCTCAATTTCGCTCCGCGCGAAGGAACCGTCGTAGTCGAGCTTGACGATCGAATCCTGTTCCGGTTCGTCGCCGAGTTCCGCGAGCAGGATCTTGACGATGTGGGGCGCGCTGAAAACCTGCTCGAACGCGGTCTTGAGCGCGGGGCTCATGCCGAAATTGACGAGGCGGCGCAACGAAACGTCGGCCACCGCGCGGTTGAAGCCTTCGATGTGCGCCAGGTCGATGGCCACCAGTCGCATGCGCTCGATGTCGGCGGGGTGACCCAGCGCCGCGAAAGCCACGCGGTCGTACACCTCGAAAACCTTGCGCGTCTCGCGGCTGACTGTCAACAACAGCAGTCCGCCGGCGTAGTCCAGCACGACCACCGGGCTGCCGAGGCGCAACTGGTCCTCGATATACTCGCGCCGATTGGCAATCGCCTCGACCCAACGATAGGGCTCTTCAATCATTTTGCGTGTCTCATTCGGTCTAGCGCGAATCTGAACAGAAAAATGAAGCTCACCGACCACACAGCGGCATTAAGTCCGATGAACGTGGATAGGTAGTGCCACGCCCAGTTAGAACCTGAAAACGGTGCCCACAAGTACATGAATGGAAAACCGAATACATACAACGCAGCCTTCCAAGACATGGGGAGGGGAGCACCACCATCTGCTCTTGCATATGCAAATCCGAACAGCAGAAAATCTGCGATGAAAAATATGGCCCCAAGAAATGCGACTCCGGCAACATAAGAAACGGCCCTGCAGGCTTTGCTGGTAGCGTGATTCATCACATCACACGTCGCTCTTGTAGATGCGACCCAGCTCGGTATCGGGAATTTCCCGGATGCCTTCCTTGGTGATGACGCGGACAATGGGGAAAATGTCTGACTTGGGATTGTAACCGCTCGTGGCCGTATCGCTGTCCGCGGCCGTGTCGAGCACCCGTAAGGCCGCGATGACGATCTCCGACTCATTGAACTTGGCCAGCGGCTTGCCGCCCCAGGTGTTGAGATAGTGCAGTACGCTGCGCACGGCGAGTGAACCGGAGCCACTGGCGGAATAATCGACACCCTCGAACTGGGCGCCGAGCGCGTCGTAGAAATACACCTTGCCGCCGCCGTCTTTGCCACCTTCGGTCTCGTACGTCGCGAAGATCGGCACGACCATGCCCACGCCCTGCAACGTGAGCGGGAGGTTTTCCTTCAGCAGCTTCGACAGCGACCGCACCTTGCCGGCCGTGCTCATTTCCTGGAGTTGGCTGCGTTCGAAATACTTGAAACTGTGTTCGAGGACGCGCGCCATTTCAAACGCAACCGCCGGCACGCCCGCGATGGCGAGAATGGATCGTTCGTCGATATTGATGAGCTTCTCGGCGCGCTCGTACATGACGAGATTGCCCGCCGTGGCGCGTCGGTCGCCCGCGACCAGCACGCCGTCCTTGTACTTGACGGCGAGAACCGTCGTGCCCTCGGTGGCGATGCTACCTTTGTGCATCTCGTCCTGGAACTTGGCGGCGGCCTGCATCAGACGGGGTGCCGCATCATAACCGTGCGCTTTCAGCACGCTCAGGAAATCGCCATCATGCAGGAATTGCGGAATCGGTAGGGGATGATCCATGGCGATTGCTCGCGGGGCCGATGCGCCGACTCACTGCCCCGTGCGTTGGCGATAGCGTTTGGCCTGGTTGGGGTCAACGCGCCGCATCTTTTTCAGCAGTTCCTTGGTGTCCGGCACGCCTGTATCAGGCCGCCGCGGGCCGCCGTCACCGGGGCCGCCCCCTCCATCAGCTTCCTTCTTCTCCCAGGGAGCGGGGGAAGTGGGTCGCTCAATGCGTTCGGGAAATTGTGCGTTGGAATCGGCCATGGCCTTTATCTCCGCGTTACGTTCAAGTTCCGCAGTAATGTCTCCACATCCGGCGCATTGTCAATGGCTGTATTATAGCGGCGCACGTCTTCATCGTCAAAAACATTCAGGAGCTCGATCACCGATTCATGGTCATTTTCGCCAAAAGTGATCGCGTCCCATTGCACGGAACTCATCTGTTTGGCGAACTTCTCGATGCAATGCCCCCGGAAATACGCGCGCGTGTCGCGGGGCGGATGGGGAATCGCGTGGCGAATCTCGTCGTCGGTGACAAACCGCTGGATCTGCTTCTCGCGGACCAATTCCGCATACAGGCCCTCTTCCTGCCGCACGTTATGGTATTCGAGATCCAGCGATTGGAGCCACGGATCGTCCCAACCCACCTTCTCGACATCCACGAAGGCGTCGAGCATCCATTTTTTTGCGACCCAGTCGAGCCGGTCGCGGCACAACATCGGGTCGCGCTCCAGATCAGCGAGCACCTGTTCCCATGTCGCCAGGACCCAGTCGGTTTCTTCATCGCGGCCACGCAAATGCTTGTAGGCCGCCGCCAGGTACTCGCGCTGGATGTCGATCGGCCCAATCGTCATCCCGCCCGCCAGCCGGATCGCGGTCTTTAGGGTTGGGTCGCGCGAAATGGCTTTCAAGGCGGCAATCGGATCGAGCAACTCAATCTGCGTCGGGCACAACCGCTGTTCCAGCAGGTCGAGCACGAGCGAAGTAGTGCCGATTTTCAACGCCCCGGAAATTTCGCTCATGTTGGCGTCGCCAATAATGACGTGCAGGCGGCGGTACTTGTCGCTGTCAGCGTGCGGCTCGTCGCGGGTGTTGATGATCGGGCGGCGGTTCATCGTATCGATGGACACCAGCACGCTGAAGAAATCCGCCCGCTGGCTGATCTGGTACACGCCCACGGGCGCGCCGTCTTCGGCTTCGATGCCGACCTTGCCGGCGCCGGCGACAACCTGTCGCGTGACGAGGAACGGGGTGAGGCCGCGAATCACGAGATCAAACGGGATGTCGCGTTGCATCAGGTAATTGTCGTGGCAACCGTAACTGTGACCGACGAAATCGGTGTTGTTCTTGTAGACCTTCACCACGCCGCCCGCTGTGTGGCGGTTGCGGCGGCGGACACATTCCTCGATGATGCGCTCGCCCGCTTTGTCCTGCGCGATGATGTCGCGGAGGCGCTTGCACTCGGGCGTGGCGTACTCGGGATGGGCGTGGTCGTTGTAGTAGCGCGCGCCATTGGAGAGGACGAGGTCGCTCTTGATTTCCTGGAAGCTGAGCTTGCGGTTTTGGTCCTGGACGAAATACCGCGCCTCGTCGAAGTCCTGCATCAATTCAGCGACGCGAAAGCCGCGCAAGTCTTTGTGCGGATCTTCGAGGTCGTAGTCCCACTTCAGCGCGGAATCCTGGGCGGGCGGCTCGACCTGGGTATAACTGCGAACGAGGGCAATCGACTCAGCCACGACGTCGACGCTTTCCGAGCCATCGACAGTGATCCCGTATTCGGTTTCAATGCCCAGGGTTCGTTGCATGTTTGGCGGACGGCGATTGCGCCGCCTCCTCGCTCGCGGCCTCAGACAACCGCGCTGACTCCCTTCGACCGCGGTCCCGAGAGGGGACGAATCGGGGAGACCTTCACGACGTTTTCGGGGTCGTAATCGAGCAGCATCAGCCAGTCCTCCGTGATGTCGGTCGGCGGGAAGATGTCATTTTCCACGTATTCGAGTTCCAGCGCGCGGAGCAGGTCCGCCTCGCTGATGCCCTCATCTTTCTTGGAATCGATGCTCCGTTTGATGGCCATTTCCTTGGCGCGCTCGACGATGCTGGCGATGATCGCGCCGCTGATGAGGTCGCCACGGTAGAGCACCGCGTTGCGGCCACTGCGCAACGACACTTCGAGGAAGCGGTTTTCGTCGCGGTGCGCGAAGAGCGTCTTGATGACCGTATCCACCAGCGCCGCGACCGCAGCCTTTTCATCGCCACCATGTGACTTCAACTCGGCGGGATCGAGCGGTAGGTCCGCCGTCAGGTAGATCGAGAAGATTTCGTGCGCGCCGTCTTTATCCGGGCGGTCGACCCGGATTTTGCGGTCGATGCGGCCGGGACGCAGGATCGCGGGGTCAATCAGGTCCGCCCGGTTCGACGCGAGGATGATCACGACATCGTCGAGCGACTCGATGCCGTCCATCTCGGAGCAGAACATTGGCACCAGCGTCGAAAGAATGTTCGTGTAGCGCCCCGCGCGGCGGGTGCCGAGAATGGACTCGGCCTCGTCGATGAAGAGGAACGGCATATAGCCCTGTTTGCGCTTTTCGCGGGCGATGGTGAAAATCTCGCGCACGATGCGTTCGGATTCGCCAACCCACATATTGAGAATCTCGGGACCCTTCACGTGCATGAAGCATTCCTTCATGTCGCGGCCGGTCTGCTCGCGCAGTTTGCCGGTCAGGTTGAAAGCCGTCGCCTTGCCGATGAGCGTTTTGCCGCAGCCCGGCGGGCCGTGAAGCAGGAAACCCTTCGGCTGCGCATAGTGAAAGCGGCTGAAAAGGTCGGGATGCAGCAAGGGCAATTCGATCGCGTCCTTGATGGTTTGAATGGCGGAAGTCTGCCCGCCGACACGCGACCACGGCAATTCCGGCACAGCTTCCAGATAGAACTCCTGTTTATCGGAGGAAGCGAGTAGCTCGATGGCCACGCGAAACGCCGGGTCGATACGAATCTCATCCCCAACCTTCAGGGTGGCGCTAACGAGATCGCTGGAACGCTGCAAAATGACTGAGTGTGCCCCGTGCTCCTGGCCGACGCGGAGGCGACCGTCTTTCAGCACGTCGTTGATCTTGCCGACGGGTCCCGAGTTGTCGTAACCGAGATCGCCGACGACCACATAGGCCTCGTTCACCAACACGCGCGTCCCGATCTTCAGGGCCTGTGTGTCAAGTCGCGGATCGACATTGGAAAAGTAATCGTGGCCGCCGACGGCAACTTGCGCGATGTCCTTTTTCGGGAAGCCGAGAAACGTGCCGATACGGTTGGCCGGTGAAGTCACTTTCTTGATGACCTCGTCCATTTTTTCGATGGCCGCGCGCGCCTCGGACAGCGTCATCTCATGTTCCTGGATCTGCTGTCGCAGACGGAAGAGGTCGAAGCGGGACGGATCGCCTTCCGGCAGGCTGGACAGCAATTTGTCCACCAATTCGAGCGGGGTAGACTCCTTCCGCGCTTCCCACTTTTCTGGGAAATCCAGCGGACCTCCCGGAGGAGTCGGTTTCTTATAGCCCGAGTGATCGCTCATACCATATCTCCACTGCGACCGGCGTTCCTTGCCGGTAGTATAGCCCGAGTGAAACGCGACTGCAAATCCAAAGGCTTGTTTCGGGCCGGATTTGTGTAGAAAAAGTGGTTGACTGGGCCCGTTCACGGCGGGCTTGTCGTCGCGTCGGTGTGTGACTACACTTCGCGCGAGGCAAAGGGTGGGGCAAATTGCCATCCCCCTTTCCGGCACCGAGAATCTCTGACCATGGCTGCCAACGAACCAAAACCGACGGGAGAGATCGTCCTTTACCAGACGGAGGACGGCCGGACCCGTGTCGAATGCCGTTTTGCCGATGAGAACATCTGGCTCTCGCAAGCGTTGATGGCGGAATTGTTCCAGACGACGCCGCAAAACATCACGTTGCATTTGCGGGCGATTTACGAGGAAGGGGAACTGGTTGAGGCGGCAACTTGTAAGGATTACTTACAAGTTCGAACTGAGGGTGCGCGCCAGGTGAAGCGCACGCTGCGGTTTTACAACCTCGAAGCCATCCTCGCCGTCGGCTACCGGATCCGTTCCCAACGCGGCACGGCCTTTCGCCAGTGGGCCACCGCCCGCCTCAAGGAGTATCTCGTCAAAGGCTTCGTCATGGATGACGAGCGCCTCAAAAACCCGCCCGGGCCGGGTGTGCCGGACTATTTCGACGAACTCCTCGAACGCATCCGCGACATCCGCGCCAGCGAGAAGCGGATGTATCTTCGCATTCGTGACATCTTCGCCCTCGCCACGGAAACAGGGACAAAAGTGACGAAAGGGACGCAAGAGATTCGGCAGGAACTACAAGTGAGTTTGCGCTTGGTCATTTCCGTCGGTTTAGTCTCTTCCCGAAGGTGAACAGTATGCCCAATCACTTCATTCCACCCCACGGCGGCTACGAAAACCTTTTGTCATTTCAGAAGTCTCGGATCGTGTACGACGGCACGGTCAGGTTCTGTGAGCGCTTTATGAAGAAGAGCGACCGCACGTACGACCAGATGGTGCAGGCCGCGCGTTCCGGTAAACAAAACATCCTCGAAGGTAGCCAAGCGTCCGGCACTTCCAAGGAAACTGAAATCAAACTGACCAACGTCGCCCGGGCCAGCCTAGAGGAACTACTCGAAGACTATCGTGACTTTCTGCGGCTACGCAGCCTAGAGGAGTGGGCCAAGGAACACCGTTACACCCGGCGGCTCCGGCAACTCAACCGCCAACCCAACGCCGACTACGAGACTTTCAAGAAGGGTATCGAACATCATGACCCGGCCATCGCCGCCAATGTCATGATTGGGCTGATCAAGGTCACCACTTACCTCCTTGACCAGCAACTCCGTCAATTGGAGGAAGCCTTCGTCAAGGAAGGCGGCCTGCGCGAACGCATGACCCGGGCCCGCCTTGCCGAACGGACCAAAACCAAACCTGTCCTTTCGGCCTCTTTCGTCTCTAAAAGGAAACCCTGACGCCTTTGAATAGGACGGTGCGGAATAGGACGAATGGGACGGATGGGACGGATGTCAGCGGGCGGAATAGGACGAGTGAGCTGGGGGGAAACGCCTGAACGCTCAACGTCCCGACCTCAGAGTCGGGATCCCGCCAGCGCGGGACTCAACGTTCAAGTTCTTGAATGGGGAGGGGCTTGGGAAATAAGACGGTGCGGAATAGGACGAATGGGACGGATGGGACCGGCGTCAGCGGACGGAATAGGACGAGTGAGCTAGGGTGCGACGATTTGTGGAGTCAAACATCGGTCGCTGAGGCGACCCAATCGTATTCGCTGTTTTTGAAGCCAATGGCTTTAAAGTGTGCCTTCCCGCATAGGATTTTCTTACGCTGGAGTTCGGGGACTTTTAACCACTGAGTTGTTCCCTTGGTTTCACGCACGAGATAAAGTCTATTGCCCGACGGCTCTTCTCTCACAATCGCCCAATCGGGATTATACGTGCCGAGTGGGGTTTCAACTTTGAACCAGTCAGGCAGCTTAAAGAACAACTTGATGTCCGTCCGTGCGTCGAGTTGTCGGGCAAAGTCTTCTTCGACCTTCGATTCGAATTCGACCACGTCATAAATGCTGTTCTTTACTTCCAGCAACCGCGAGACGTAACTTTCCAACTCCTCACTTTCCAATCGGTGCATTTCCCATTCGGCGTTGGCGATACGTTCGTATTGAATCCCGTTAACCATCAAGTCGTGCAGTGTTTTCTGGATGCACGATAGAGCGAGTTCCAAGAACTGTTGCGGGTTGCGCGTCACCTCCGAAAGCCGTTCAGACTTTTCCAGAATTTCCGCCAAGGTCGGACGCGTCAGTTCTGTTTCGCGTTGCAAGTAGCCGAGCAGATCGGGAATTGGCGCGCGATAGTCCGATGCGCGAATGGTTTGCGCAGCACGTTCCTGGATGACGACGCCTTTCTTGTCCATCTGCATCTCGCCTTTATCTACGCGAATGTAAGGCGATCTGATATCCGGCATCCCTCGCAATTCTCCAGCGGACCGTGCCACCAAATCCGCTGTGGAATAGTTTACCGCATACCGGGTCTTGTGTTTGATCTTATCCCAGAGAATTTGAAAATCCGGGTCGAGCAAACGCTGCTTGTTGAGAATCCCTTTACGCCGATCCCGCTTGTTCAAGATGCGTCCCTCGAAATTCACACCGCATTCCTTCTGCATCTCGTCCTGCAACCGTTTCGCAAAATCCTTGAAGCTTTCGCTGGCGACGACCGTGAGCCGATTGATCAGCGGATCGAAACAACGCTCACCGTTTTCTCGCACCGGCAAGCGCAAGCCGCGCCCAATGGTTTGCCGCCGTTCGCGTTCCGTGCTGATTTCGCGCAGGGTGCAAATCTGAAAAACATTTGGGTTGTCCCAACCTTCGCGTAGCGCCGAATGGCTGAAGATGAACCGCAAAGGCTCGCTCATCGAAGGTGCGAGATACGCAACTCCTTCTCGAAATGCTCCCGGACGGTTTCCTTCATCTGGATTCTCAGCACTTCATCCGTCCGTCCACCGTGCGTCACGCCCGCCGACAGACTCACGCCGTTCTTGAATTGGATGTATTGGTTGCCGGCATCAATCAAATCGACTTCGTACCCGCGATAGCTTTCACGCTGGCCGGCCATTTCAAACAGATTTCCATCTGCTGTGACCGTGACAACCTTGCGTCTGACCTCATCGGCGCCCTCGATATCGATTTCCAACTTGGCAGCGATGCGCGTCTTGGTGGCGGTGATGGATTTGACCGCGATGTACGGCTGGTTGAAATCGCCACCGTCCACCACCGAATCCACTTCGATGCGTTTGACTAGGCGCAAATCGTAGGCCTTCACGGGGTCGAGCCGGTAAACCAAGTTGAAGTAGTCTTTGTGCGTGGCCGAATAGCGAAGCGTGCACAGCGGATTCAGGCTCTCGATGGCCTTGGTGCGCAGTTCCGTCGCCAGATTCTGCGGTTCATCCACAACCACGACGGGCTGCGCATGCTGGATGAACTCGATCGGCTTGCGCCCATTCATCTGATCCTTCGTGTTCTGAATAACGGTGCTGCTTTTGTCGAACGCCTGAATGTTCATCACCATCAACTGCATTTGATTGCTCGCGGAGAACTGGCGAAGCTTCGACACTTGCGCGGAATCGTACACCCAGTAATCCAGCGGAGCGTTCCCATAGAGCGACTGGAAGTGCTCCTTCGTCAACTCAATCGTATTCAACACGCCTTCCCGGATCGCCACGCTCGGCACGACGATAATGAACTTCTTCCAACCGTACCGAGCGTTTAATTCGAACAACGTCCGCAGATAAACGTAGGTCTTGCCGGTGCCCGTCTCCATCTCGACGGAAAAATTCAAGCCCTGCAGTTCTTGTCCCGGTGCAAGTTCGTTTGAGGCTTGAATCTTCTGCACGTTATTCAGAATCGAGTCGTCGCCCAACACCAACGAATTGCCGATGCCCATTTCCGTGAGCAATTCGCCGCCAAACGCATCCGTCTGCCACATCAACGACGCGCGCGTGAGCGGCTGACCGGTAAACACGTCCACGATGGAACGGATCGCGTCCAACTGAAAATCCTGGTTGCCGTCAAATTTGATTTTCACGCGGTGTGAAACTCAATCCCGTGAGACTTCATTTCCAAGACCGTGTTGGTCTTGAGCTGATCATTGCCGGCGAACGCGATGTCGAGGCAAATGACTCCCTTGGGCTTGCGCGCCATGATGCCACGCAAGGTTTCCTGTGTGATTTTGCGCTCCAGACAAATCGCCAGCGTCCCGTCCGCTACATCATAAAACGTTTGCGCGCCGATCCTGCCGGCCTCCACTTTGCTCGTGAGCGGCAGATTGCTTCTCAGAACCAACTCGTAAAGCAATGCATCCTCCGGCCGGCCTTCCTCGACATTGTTGGCGATAAGCTTCAATTGCTCGGCCAGCCCAGTGGCATCTTTCGGTGCGTTGGCGGAGTCCCACACCTTGAAATTACTGCCGCTCAATTTAAAAACCTTGAAACCGCGATCGGGGGTATTTTCTGCCGGCAACTTCCCATTGTCCGCTTCGTACAATTTCTTGATGACCCGACGGACGCGCTCTTTGGTAATCTCCGCGATGGTAGCAAAATCCTTACGCTGCGTCGGTTCCGGTAACTGAACGAGGATGAATTTGCGATTGCCACCGTCCTGGGCGTTCAATTCCAGTACCGCCTGTGCAGTTGTGCCGGAGCCGGCGAAAAAGTCGAGGACGATATCGTCAGCGTTGGCTACTTGCTGAAGCAATTCGCGTAAAAGTGAAGGAGGTTTGGAGTAATTGAAGACTGTGGATTCAAAAAGCTCTTGGATGTTTCGCGTGCCTTCAGAATTCAGTCCGGTCTGGAAGTGCAGACGAAGCGCGTCGTTTCCAAACAAAGGTCGCCACAAAATTCTCCTCCCCGAAAATCTCATTCATCGCGGCACGAAGGTTGTGGACTTCATGGTCGTCAATGCTCACAAAGATTACACCGTTTTCGCGCAAAAGATTCCGTGCCAGAAACAGGCGAGGATACATCATCGTCAGCCATCTGCTGTGATACCGGCCATCAGTCTCGGCGTTGGTGGTGAGCTTGATGCCTTCGCCGCTGACTTGCCCTGAAAATTTCAGGTAATCGCTCAGCCCTTCCTTATAGTTGTCCGGGTAAATGAACTCGCCGCCGGTATTGTACGGCGGGTCAATGTAGATCATCTTCACGCGCCCGTGATACCCGCCTTGCAGGAGCTTGAGCACTTCCAGATTGTCGCCTTCGATGATCAAATTTTCCGTGGCGTCAAAATTTACTGACTCTTTGGGGGCGGGCAAGAGCGTGGCGGTGGTGGGCGTTTGAATGGCCTTGATGGCATCGGATTTTCCCGACCACGAAAGCCCGAACCGTTCCGCTCCCTCGGCCACGTCGTCGCCCAGGAGCTGGCGCAATTTCGTGAAATCAATTTTGCCTTCGGTGACCGCCGCCGGGAACAGCCGAAGCAATTCCTCGATTTGCTGCGCGACAACGTTCGCAGACTCATGGCTGACTCGTTGGCCCTCGGGTGGCGTTGTCATTTCCGCGATTATCGCCATGCCGGGGGAAACGGCAAGCGCGAACAAAGAGCTTGCCGGAGGACGTGTGCGAATATCATATAATCGGCCTCTACGGGCGATACACAGGGAAGGGGAAGGCGAAACAAGCGTAGGCGCGCATCATGAACTTCAAGCAGCTTTCACCGACGGAATGGGACGCCGAACGCGAACCGTTCGATTTCCATATCCGGCTTGAGCAAGACAACTATGTTGTTGATGTCTTTGACAGCGAGATCGAGAACCCCGACAAAGCGTATCTTACCACCCACGAATGCGAGACGTGGGAGCAGGTCGAGCGGTACTGCCGTGACTATGATGGCAAGACCGTGATTTGAGCCACGTCTCGTGTCCTGATGATCCCGGACCCGGCCCTTTCCTGGGGGGTGTTCCTGTGTATCGCAAAGCGATTATTTTACTGGACATGGTGTGCGGGGATGGGTATAGTCGGGGCAGTTCTTTGACATCTGCCTTCGCGAGACGGCTACGGCGGACAAGTTGGGAAAGAAGGAAAGCGGAGAGCGCGGAGCTGAAAGGCGGAAGGAAGAAGGGCGCTTTTTGACAGGGGAGGAGGGGCGGCAAAAACATGCGTTTCTGCGAAACGAAGCCAATTGTAATGTGCGAAAATGCCGCTGGAAGTTACTGTGTGTGAGATGTTTAAGGTCCATTACAGAAAAATGACAAATGGCTTCGTTTTCCGCAAAAGACAACATCGCGGCGTATCAGTTGCGCCAGCAACTTCACTGGCGCGTGTCGCGCAGCCAGTGCTGCGCTCCGCTTGCCACAGGAAGAGGACGGGTGGCAGGGTTGCTGGCTGTCGTCAAGTGGGTGATTCGTGCGGTTTGGGGTGAATGCGTGAGACCCTTCGACAAGCTCAGGGTGACAGCGGGAGAGGGGAAGTTTTGGGTGGGGGATTTTGAGACTTTTGAAGCGATGGGCGGCGGTGGTGTGGTTAATACCCGTGAATCACGGTTAACTACAGCTAACGACGTGTAAGATTTTTGGCGGGAGAGGGGACCACAACCGGTAGTGATGTTTTTTTGGCGGAGGAGGAGAATGGGTGGGGGAGATTCGAGATGAAAAAGACGTTGACAGGGGTGGAAGGGGTCAGTTACGTTACCCCGCCTCAGGCATCCCTAGATAGGACATTAATGAGTACGTTTTTCGCGAAAAAAGAAGAGCAGAAACCGCGCTGGTACATTATCGACGCCAATAATCAGGTGCTCGGCAAAGTGGCCGTGCGCGCCGCCAATGTGTTGCGCGGGAAGATCAAGCCCACGTTTACGCCGCATGTCGATGCGGGGGATTTCGTGGTGGTCGTGAACGCGGAGAAGGTCGTCCTCACCGGCAAGAAGGAAACCGCCAAGGTGTACATGTCCTATTCCCAGTACCCAGGCAAGGAAAAGCGACGGACGGTCAAGCAGGTGCGCGCGACTCATCCCGAGAAGCTCATCGAGCACGCCGTGAAGGGCATGATCCCGCACAATCGCCTCGGTCGCGCAATGATTACGAAACTCAAAGTCTACGCCGGCCCGGCTCATCCGCACATCGCGCAGCAGCCCGAAGCCATCACCCTTTAGTCTCTCACTCCCATGGCAACAGCATCCGCCCAATCGAACGCATTCCTCGGAACCGGCCGCCGCAAAACCAGCGTCGCCCGCGTCCGTCTCGTACCCGGCACCGGCAAGGTCGTCATCAATGACCGCACGGTCGATGAGTACCTGACCGTGCCGAATCAACGCACCATCGCTTTCCAACCGCTCGCGGAAACGCAGAACGTCGGTAAGTACGACGTCTTTGTCAGCGTCCTCGGCGGCGGCGTCTCGGGGCAGGCGGGCGCCATCAGTCACGGCATCGCCCGCGCGCTCTTGAAAGCTTCACCCGACCTGAAAGGGATCCTCCGCAAGAAGGGTTTCCTCACGCGGGATTCGAGGATGAAGGAACGCAAGAAGTACGGTCAACCGGGCGCCCGCAAGCGCTTCCAGTTCTCGAAGCGTTAAGCGAACGAACAAATCTCTCCTTGCAAGCGCGAGTCATGGGTCTCGCTTCTGCCGTCCAAAAACCGGTAGGTTACGGCCCGGCGGACACCGGCCACTCCACGGGCACGAATTCAGGCACCGCGGCCCACCGCACGTCTTAGGCCGCAGTGAGCTCGCGGCTCTGCTCCCGCTCTTGACATGGGTGGGATTTCCCACCATATTACCGCCATGCCAACTACTATTATGCGGCGACGGAAACCAACCCACGGCATCACCGTGGTCGCTGACTACGACGTGGCCGCCGACGCCAAGAAGCGGATCAGCCTGCGGAACGCCACGACGAAGTATTACCGCGTCAAGGCGCTCTCCAACGGCTGTTTTCTGCTGGAACCGCGGGTGCTGGTCGCGTTAGACGCCATACCGGCGCGGACGCGCAAGATGCTGGATCAGTCCGTCAAGAACTTGAAAAACGGGGTGGCCTCACCGCCGATTGACCTGACGCCATTTCTGAAGGAATAAGGGCGGCGTGGCATTTCGCATCCGCATGGGTGTGCCGGAGATGGAGGCGTATTGGAACGACATCTCAACCCGGAAACTCGCCAGCAAGCTCGACAAGGACGAGGAGAAATTCTTCAAGAAACTTGTCAAGACTCTGAGATTCCTCGGTCAGAACCCGCGCCATCCGGGGTTGGAGTCGCATGAGATAGACGACCTGACAAGGAAGCGCGGAATCAAGATTTTCCAATCCTATCTGGAAAACAACACTCCGGCGGCGGGGCGATTGTTTTGGGCTTACGGGCCGGAGAAAGGGGACATCACGATCCTGGCCATAGAGCCGCATCCTGAAGACCAGAAGCGCGGGACTTACCACCGAATCAAATTGTCCAACTTGCCTTCCCGCACTCAGGGGCAAGGCACAAGGTAGACGCAAGCGCTTCCAGTTCTCGAAGCGCTATAAGAACGAGAGAGCAGAAAGTTATAAGGACTTGGAGCTAGTTAAAGATCTCATTACTGATTATTGGATTCGAGACGACTACGCCCAAGCCATTCGGGACAAGGTTAGTGGGCTTCATATTGCGAATTACAAAAATCGACGATCCAATTGACGTACTATCCGTGCTGTTTGGAATCGTCGCCATCTGCGGAGCGATCCAGGGCAAACATGCGCCGGGCGTCAAGGAACGGCAAGACCCGCCAAACCGAGCCATCGCCAAACACATGAGAAACGCCCGCGTAATCGACCCGGACAATCTGCGGTAGGAGCTTCAGCCCTACTTCTTCTGAGCGGCCTTTACCTTGGCCCAACGAGCCCGCTGAGCCGCCGCGATTGCGAGGCGTCCAGCCTTGGACATTTTCCTTCGCTTCTTACCGGGAGCCTTTGTCGATTTACTTGAACCAGACAATCCGGCAAGAGCAGCCATTCCTTTTTCCAGCCGCTCCACTTGCTTGAGCATGTGTTTCCGTTCCCTTCCCAGTTCCGCCAAGATGCCTTTGAATTTCATGGGCAATTGGTAGCACGCGTCATAACCGCTGTCGAGCGCAGTTCCATGATTCGCATTTGGGGCAGCACAGGTCGGCTTTTGCAATTGCAGGATCGCAGTCCCGAAGTGCGGTCTTCCGCTATCAGCGCCCGTGGAGCATTGATGGTCCCCAGCCAGTCCCGGACCAGTTTGTCCCGGAAATTCTTTGCAAAGATTTCCTCTTTGAAAAACTTTCTGGTTCGCTTACCATCAGGATGATGATGTCGAAACAACCCAGCATGGTTCCTCGGATGGGTATTGGCTCTTCCGGATGGTCGGCGTTTTCATATTGGCAGGATGTCGATGTCAGTGATTTGGCAGTTGTCCAGTTGAGAATCAAAAATAAAGGCAAAATGTCAAGTTGCCATCATCTTTAATATTCGGGGCTCGTTGCTTTTGCGGGTAAACTGAGGCTGCCTACGCAATGAAAAAAACCAAAGCTGCCATCGTCGGCGCGAGTGGCTACTCGGGTCAGGAGTTGATCCGACTGCTGCTGCGACATCCACACGTGGAAATCACGCACTTCACCTCGCGACAATACGCCGGCAAAGCGGTCGCGGACATCTTTCCGCGATTTCGCGGGCAGATCGACGCCACGTTCGTCGAACCGAAAGTCGACAGTATCGATACAGATGTCGTTTTTCTAGCC
Source organism: Verrucomicrobiota bacterium (assembly GCA_003152315.1). Classification (GTDB taxonomy): domain Bacteria; phylum Verrucomicrobiota; class Verrucomicrobiia; order Palsa-1439; family Palsa-1439; genus Palsa-1439. Next base: position 115,578 of record PLZV01000033.1, on the reverse strand, counting down.
CTGCCGCATGGCGTGGCATCGGAGTATGCACCAGCGCTGCTGAACAAGGGGATCAAGGTGCTCGATTTGTCGGCGGATTTTCGGTTAAAATCGGCGGCTGTTTACCAGGAGTTTTACGAGCACGTACATCCCGCGCCGGACTTGCTGAAAACCTCCGTGTATGGCCTGCCAGAGATTCATCGCGAGGAGATTCGCAAGGCGAGCCTCGTCGCCTGCCCCGGCTGCTATCCGACCAGCATCATTCTCGGCGTCATGCCCGCGCTCCGGAAGGGCCTGGGCAAAGCCGACAGCATTATCGCCACCAGCCTCAGCGGTGTCAGCGGCGCGGGCCGAAAAGTGGTGGACGAATTCCTGTTCACGGAGTGCAATGAAAGCGCCCGTGCCTATGGCATTCCAAAGCACCGCCACATCAGCGAAATTGAGCAGGAGCTGACGGCGCTGGTTGGCTCGAAAGTGACGATTTCCTTCACGCCACACCTCATTCCGCTGAATCGCGGCATTGTCAGCACGATTTACATGACGCTCGCGGCGAAGGCCGAGGACGCGCTCGCGGTCTATCGCGACTTCTACAACGGCGAACCGTTTGTCCGCGTCACGCCATCGCTGCCGGATACGAAGAATGTCGAGGCGACCAACTTCTGCGATATTTCCGTACGCACCGATCCGCGCACGAACCGACTCATCGTGGTCAGCGTGATCGACAACCTGACGAAAGGCGCTGCCGGCCAAGCGGTGCAATGCCTGAATTTGGTTTGTGGCTATGAAGAAACGGCGGGGCTTCTCCCATGAAGACTTCCTTCACTCGAATTAACGGCTCGGTCACCGCTCCACGCGGTTTTCGCGCCGCCGGCGTTGCGGCCGGGCTCAAAGCCAGCGGCAAGAAGGACATGGCGCTGATCGTTTCGGACAAGCCGGCAACAGTTGCGGCAGTGTTTACGACGAATCAGGTGAAAGCCGCACCCGTAAGGTTGAGCATGCAACACGCGAAATCGGGCAAGGCCTGCGCGATCGTTGTCAACAGCGGGAACGCGAACGCCTGCACGGGCAGCAGCGGCATGATTCACGCCCGGGCCATGGCCTGCGGTGTCGGGCGCCGTTTTGGATGTGCGGAAAACCACGTGCTCGTCTGTTCGACGGGTCGCATCGGTGTGAATCTCCCGGTCGTCAAAGTCGAGGCGGGCATCAAGCAGCTTCTTGGCGTCCTCTCCCCGCGTGGTGGCGCGGCGGCCGCGCAGGCGATCATGACCACGGACACTTTCGCGAAGCAGGTCGCGGTGCAGTTCAAGGCGGGTGGCCGGACCATTCGCATCGGCGGCATCGCCAAGGGCGCTGGCATGATCCAGCCAAACATGGCGACGATGTTGAGCTTCCTCACGACGGATGCCGCCATTCCACGCGCGGCGTTGCAGAAGGCGCTCACGCATGCCGTCAATCATTCCTTCAACCGCATCACCGTCGACGGTGACACGAGCACCAACGACACGGTGATCCTCCTGGCCAACGGCGTGGCCGGCGCGGCGCCGCTGGCGAAGTTTCAGGAAGCGCTCGACTTCGTGTGCCTCGAACTCGCGAAGATGATCGTGCGCGACGGCGAAGGCGTGTCGAAATTCGTGACCCTCAACGTTCGCGGAGCCGCTTCGGACCGCGACGCCGTGATTGCAGCGCGATCGGTCGCGAATTCCGTGCTGGTGAAGACGAGTTGGTGCGGGGGCGATCCGAACTGGGGCCGGATCCTCGACGCGCTCGGCTACAGCCGGGCCAAAGTTGACGAGGATCTTGTGGATGTCGTCTACAACGGTGTGCCCGCAGTTCGCGGCGGCATGGCCACGCGTACCCCGCTGGCCAGGCTCCGAAAGATCGTCGCCCAGCCGACCTTCACAATCGACGTCCACCTGCATCTCGGTCGTGGCCACTGCACGATGCACACCTGCGATTTGACAGAGAAATACGTTGAGTTGAACAGGGGGGAGTGAGCAGCGCGTTAATGCAGGACCTCATCAAAAAGGCCGATGTATTGCTGGAAGCGTTGCCGTACGTGCAGCGGTTCCGCAGTTCGACCTTTGTCGTCAAATACGGCGGCAGTTTCATGGACTCGCCCGACCCGAAAGTACGGGAGGGGGTCGCGGCGGACATCGTTTTCCTCGAGGCGATGGGTATTAACCCTGTGGTTGTTCACGGCGGCGGCAAAGCCATCACCAAGGCCATGGAGAAGGCCGGCATCAAGGCGCAGTTCATCCAGGGGATGCGCGTGACCGATGAGAAGTCCATGGACATCGTCGAGGATGTGCTGGGGAACGTGATCAATCGCGACATCGTCGAGACGATCCAGAAGTTGGGCGGTAAGGCGCGCAGTTTTTCGGGCAAGGACGTGTTCAAATGCCACAAGCTTCTTACCGGTGGCGTGGATTTCGGTTACGTCGGTGAAGTCACCGAGGTAATCGTGGACAAGATTCGCAAGACCCTGCACTCGCAAGTGGTTCCGATCATCAGTCCGATGGGCTTGGGCGAGGACGGTCATGCGTACAATATTAATGCCGATGTGGCCGCCGCAAAGTTGGCGGTGGCCCTCGGCGCGCGACGGCTCGTCTTCATGAGCGACGTGCCCGGTTTGATGCGTGATCCAAGCAGTCCCGAGACGCTAATTTCCAGCCTCCACGTCAAGGAAGTGCTCGATTTGAAGCGCGAGGGCATCATCGATAAGGGCATGATTCCGAAAGTGGACAGCGCCATCGAGGCCGTGCAAGCCGGCGTGCGCCGCATCCACCTCGTGGATGGCCGCATTCCGCATTCTATCTTGCTCGAAATCTTCACGGATAAAGGGATTGGCACTGAGATTGTGAAGTGACCACGTCGTCCGCTTCACCACCTGCCCGTTTACTCGCGTTGGACTGGCTGCGCGGCGTAGCGGTGCTCGTGATGGTCGAGTGCCACGTCTTCAATGCGGTCCTGGCGCCGCGCTATCGCGAAGCCGCGTGGTTTATTTTCCTGAATTGGCTCAATGGCTTTGTGGCGCCGGCCTTTCTGCTGGTCAGCGGTGGCGTGATCGGCATCAACCTGCAAAAGCGCTGGCAGGATGTGCTTACCTTTGGCAAGGGTTGGAGCCGACTATGGCGGCGTATCGGGCAGATCTATATCGTTGCCTACCTGTTGCATTTGCCCACGCCATTCGTTTGGCAATTCTTCGGGCCGAACGGCTCGCACCTCGTCGCGTTGTGGACGAAGATGGACATCTTGCAGTGCGTGGCGGGATCGCTCTCGCTGATTCTCTTGCTCGTGCCGCTGGTGCGTAACACGCGTACTCATCAATTTGTTTGCGTAGCGCTCGGAGTTTTCGCCGTGGCCGGCGTAGACCACGTTGCCCGATGGGCCGAGGTTTCCGCCTTGCCACGTCCCTTGCTCAGCTATCTATGGCCGACCGGGGTCGGGTTGTTTCCGCTGGTGCCGTGGGCCGCGTTTCCGCTTCTGGGCGTAGGACTTGGTCCAACAATCTTCTCGGCGACGAAAACTTCGCAACAATGCGCGCGAGCCGTGATGGCGGGCGTTGTCTTTCTGGTGGTCGCGCGATTCGTTCCATCAAACGGTTGGTACGACGGAGTCTTTGTATTCAGCCGACTGGGGTGGGTGCTCTGCGCCCTGGCTGCGTGCTGCTGGCTGGGCGAGCCGGTGCGCGGGACACGCTGGCTCTTGGAATTCGGACAGCTTTCCTTGTGGTCGTACACCGTGCACTTGATCATTGTTTACGGATCGGGCTTGAGTTTTGGCGTGGACGCCTTGCGTACCTACAAAATTCCGCCGTTCACCGAAGGCTTCCCGCTCTGGGCCGCACTCATCTGCCTCGCCATCGTGCTGTCGATAACGGCCCGGGTGGTGCGTTGGCGCGCAAAATCCTTGCAACGCCAAGCCGCTCTTCGCATGATGCCCACGCCATGAACCGTTCTGAAATCATTGGGTTGTTTGACCGCTATGTCGTGCCGAGCTACGCGCGCTATCCGCTCGTGTTTGCGCGCGGCAAAGGCGCGCGCGTGTGGGACGCCGACGGCAAGGAATACCTCGATTTCGGCGGCGGGATCGCGGTGAATCTGCTCGGCCACTCGGCGATGGCGGAGATCCTGGCGAAACAGGCCAGTGTACTCGTGCACGCCTCGAATCTTTATTACACCGAGCCCCAGGGACGACTCGCGAAACGTCTCGTCGAGCTGGTGGGCGTCGAGGGGAAATGTTTTTTTTGCAACAGCGGCGCAGAGGCGAACGAGACGCTTTTCAAGCTCGCCCGCAAATTTGGCAACGAGAGCGGCTCGCGCTACGAGATTTTGACGTTCCAGAACAGTTTTCACGGTCGCACGCTTGCGGGCATCAGCGCGACGGGGCAGGAGAAAGTGAAACATGGTTTCGAGCCGCCTGTGGACGGGTTTCGTCACGTGCCGTTCAACGACCTCGATGCCGTGGCGAAGGCCGTCGGGCCGAAGACCGCGGCGATTCTGCTCGAACCGATCCAGGGGGAAAGCGGGATTCGGCCGGCAACACCGGAGTTTCTGCGCGGATTGCGGCGACTCTGCGACGAGCGAAAGCTGTTGTTGATGTTTGACGAAGTGCAATGCGGACTCGGACGGACGGGCGATTTTTGCGGCTTCCGCTCTATCGCGTCCGACGTCCAGCCCGATGCGATCTCGTGGGCGAAGGGTCTCGGCGGCGGATTCCCCATCGGCGCGGTTTGGATCCGCGGGCCGTACGCGGACGTGCTGGGTCCGGGCACGCATGGCACGACGTTCGGCGGCACGCCCCTGGCCTGCTCGGTCGCGCTCGCGGTGCTCGATGCGCTTGACCACGATGACTTGCTGCGCAACGCGCGCGAAGTGGGCCAGTATTTCATTGGCAAATTGCAGGCATTGGCCGCAAAATGTCCGGTCATCCGCGAAGTGCGGGGACTCGGATTGATGATCGGCGTCGACTTGACGTTGGAAGCGCGGCCGGCGGTTCTGAAACTTGCCGAGTATGGATTAATCGGCATCGCGGCTGGCACGAATGTTGTCCGTTTTCTGCCGCCATTGAACATCACGCGCGCGGAAGTGGATGAAGCGGTCGAGAAAATGACACGCGCGTTCAGCGCGAGCGTGTCACCCTGAGCGAAGCGAAGGGTCTGCCCGGAGAGACAGAGATTCTTCGCTTCGCTCAGAATGACAACGGGTTTATTGATGAAAGTGGATGGAATCGGTATGGACGGCAAGGTCGGCAAATGTTTGGAGGTCGTGGATGTCGAACGGGTGTTGCCCATCGACACGGCGCAAGAGAAGAGGTTGCGCTTCGCGTGGGAACAAAAGCCGTCAGAACATTTTTTGATGATGTGGAACCAGTACATGGAGCCAAACAGCATCTTCCTTGAAGATGTCACCAATGAAGACATCACGGTCACGGTACGCTGGGCGTTGATGAAGGAGATGCCCGAACAGATCGCCGCGCGTCTCAACCGCTGGTTGGAGCAGATTGAAGAAGGGAAGTACCGACACAGCGGGATCAGTGGACGGCACCTGTGACGAGATCGACGACCCGCGAATCATGAAACATTTACTAACAGTGGAGCAACTCAGCGGTCCTGAGATCGCGGAAATCTTCAAGCTGGCCCGGGAATTCAAGAAGGGCCGCGGCAAGGCGAAACAGAAACAGCCGCTCAAGGGCCAGACGTGGGCGCTGATCTTTAACAAGGCCAGCACACGCACGCGGGTCAGCTTTGAGGTGGGCATCCGCGAACTTGGCGGTTCGTCGCTGTATCTCTCGACCAATGATATCCAGATGGGCCGTGGTGAAACGGTGGCGGACACCGCGCGCGTGCTGTCGCGCTATATTCACGGCGTCGTCATCCGCACGTACGCGCAGAGCGATGTCGAACAATTCGCCGAGGCGGGAACCATTCCGGTGATCAACGCGCTCACCGATGACGAACATCCGTGTCAGATTCTGGCGGATCTTTTCACCCTTGTGGAGAAACGCGGCACGTTGAAGGGCAAAAAGGTCGTCTTTTTCGGAGATGGCGCGTGCAACGTCTGCAACTCCTGGCTCTTCGGCGCGGCGAAGACGGACATGGAAATCTGGGTCGCGGCGCCAAAGCAATTCCAACCCGGCAAGGAATGGGTGAAACGCGCGGGCGGTAACATTCATGTGACTGAAGACGTCAGCCTGGCCGCGAAGAACGCGGATGTGCTCTACACTGACGTGTGGGTTTCGATGGGGAAGGAGGCCGAGGCGGTGGACCGGCTCAAGATACTTGCTCCGTACCAGGTAAATGCTGCGCTGCTCAAGCAGGCCAAGCCCGGTGTGCTGGTGATGCACTGCCTGCCGGCATATATCGGCAAGGAAATTACGGCTGACGTTTTTCAGGCGCACCAGAAGACAATCTTTGACCAGGCGGAGAACCGTCTGCACGTGCAGAAGGCGATCATTACGCTACTGGCAAAATAGGTTTCGGCGGCCTTGCGTCGCTGACAGCCTTATCGCACCACATGAACCACACCCGCCTCCAGCGCAGCGTTCGGGCCACGATGGCGGGGCTTTCCGTCAATGTAGCGCTGGCGGTTGTCAAACTACTGACGGGAATCTTCGGCCGGTCGTACGCCCTGATTGCCGATGCCATCGAGTCCATGGCGGATGCGGTCAGTTCGATCATCGTGTGGCGCGCCGTGGTCATTGCCGATAAACCGGCGGATGCCGATCATCCATACGGCCACGGGAAGGCCGAGGCGGTCGCCACTGCAGCCATATCGGTGATGCTACTGGGCGCGGCGCTGTTCATCGGCTCGCGGGCCGCCAGGGAAATCTCGACACCGCATCGCGCGCCGGCGGCTTACACCCTTTTCGTTTTGCTTGGCGTCGTTTTGATCAAGGAGGGGCTTTTCCGCATCGTGGGGCGGGTGGGTGAAGAGATCGAAAGCGGGGCGGTGAAAGCTGATGCGTGGCACCACCGCAGTGACGCAATTACTTCCGCGGCGGCGGCCCTTGGCATCAGCATCTCGCTGGTGGGCGGCGAGGCGTACCGGGCCGCGGACGATTGGGCGGCGATCTTTGCCGCGATCATCATCGCCTTCAACGGATATCGCCTGTTGCGCCCGGCACTCGATGAGTTGATGGACGCCACCCCGAAGGAGGACATTGCCGGTCGGGCGCGCACCATTGCCCTCCAGGTGAACGGCGTGCGGGGCGTCGAGAAATGTTTTGCACGCAAGATGGGTTATGGGTACTGGCTCGACATGCACGTGGAAGTGGACGGGGGACTTACTGTGGCGGTGGCGCACGAGTTGTCGCACACCGTGAAGGATACGATTCGCGCGGAACTGCCGCGCGTTCTCGATGTAACGATTCATATTGAACCGCACGTGCATCCTATAGTAAGATGTTGACGGGCGTGAGATACCCTCGGTTCAATTGCGTTGTTGTCCTGCTGTTGCTGGCTGCGTTTTTGCTGGTACAGGCCGATCTTCCAATTTCACAAGCAGTTGTCATTCGTCCTCCCGCGGCAGGACAATGCTGCTGTTCTCTCGAAATGCAGAAACACGGCGCATGCTGCTGTTGCTCCAAGGGGACGCAAGCGAAAACCGGCTGCTCACTACGGGCCTCTCACTGCGGCGGAAATGAGCCGAGTAGCGACACAGTCATCGTTGTGAAGTTCCAGGTCGTATTGCCGGTCCTGACTGTAGCTTTGTTAGACGACGCCGCGCAGAAGCCGGCGCTGCCGGCCACCATCAGCACCAGCGCGCGTCCCACCGAACCACCCGTCCCGCCTCCCCGACTCCTCATTCCCGCCTAAGCGCAGGAAGTGGGACAGGCTTTCAGCTTGTCTCTGATAATTCACTAACAGGAAGAAGTGTAATGACGTAGGAGCCGCATCGTGCGGCATTTGGTGACTTTAGGATACTTGAGATGAACAATAGAAAAATGAGATTTGCCACAAAGCGCTCTGCGTTGGGATTGGCATTACTGTTGGCGGTAGTCCTGGCGCCCAATGTTGGTTGGGCCTGCGCCTGTGGCTGCGGCGTTTTCGACGTGGGCACGGGCTTGATGCTTCCTGAAGGGCCCGGTGGGATAGTCTTTGTTGATTACGACTTCCAGGATCAGAACCACAATTGGAGCGGAACCTCATCAGCGCCCAATGCGAATAATGATGACAAGGAGATCCGGACGCACTTTGTCACGGTTGGTCTTCAGTACATGTTCGACCGCAGTTGGGGTGTACAGGTCGAGGTGCCTTATGATGAACGATACTTCAAGTCGACCGGTGGCCCGTCCGGTACTGACATTGTCGCGGTAAACTGGGCCAGTCTCGGTGACATCCGAGTCGAAGGCGTCTATACGGGGTTTTCACCGGATATGTCGACTGGCATAAACTTCGGATTCAAGTTGCCAACGGGGGACTATACGCGTGAGGACGCGCTTGTCGATATCGATCGCGACACGCAACTTGGGACGGGAAGCACCGATATTCTTCTCGGCGGTTTCCATCGCGGGAATCTGCCGGGCAACAATGGCTTGACCTGGTTCGCGCAGGCGGAGTTGGATCTGCCGGTGGTTACGCGAAACGATTACCGTCCGGGCATTGAACTCGATGCGGCTGCTGGGATCTACTACAAGGGTTGGTTCCTCCGTCGCGTGAAGATCACGCCAGTGGCACAGGTAATCGGTTCCGAACGGACCAGTGATGAGGGAGCCAACGCGGCACATCCCATAGCTTCCGGCTACCAGCGGATTATGCTCTCTCCCGGAATCGAGTTCGACATGCATCCAGTGAGCGTGTACGCAGACTTCGAAGTGCCCGTGTTCCAGGACTTCCATGGCAATCAGGTGGTAGCGCCGTGGCTCTTGAAGGCGTCCGTGAGTTATCGCTTTTAGGCGCGCCGCGCTAATTCAAACGACGTATCGGTTTTAGTTTCATGGCAGAGCAAACTTGCCTCTATTGGCGGCGCCCGGCATAATCGGCGTGGATGAGTGTCAGCTTGGAGGAATCCTACGCGCGGTGTGGACGGATCGCGCAACAGACGGGGAAGAATTTTTACTATTCCTTCCTGGTCATGCCACGCGAAAAGCGGGCGGCGATGTGCGCGATCTATGCCTTCATGCGCCGCAGCGATGACATCGCCGACAGCACGGCCAATCCCGCGATAGCATTGGAAGCACTGCGGCAGTGGCGCACCCAGGTGGACGCGGCGTTCAACGGCGGGGACTCGACCGAACCGATCCTGCCGGCACTTGTGGACACGGTGCGCCGGTATGAGATCCCTCAACGTTATTTCCACGAACTGCTAGACGGCACAGAGATGGACCAGACGACCACGCGCTACACGACGTTTGACGATCTGTACAAATATTGTTACCGGGTAGCATCGGCGGTTGGGTTGGTCGTGTTGCCCATCTTTGGTTTCCAGGACAAGGCCGCACTGGTACCGGCCGAGGCATGTGGCATTGCCTTTCAGCTCACCAATATCCTCCGCGATGTGAAGGAGGATGCGCAAATGGGGCGGATTTACCTGCCGCTTGAAGATTTGCGGCAATTCGGCGTCTCCGAGGATGATATTCTAAACGCTCGCGCCACGCCGCAGTTTTTGGAGATGATGAAGTTCGAGGCGGCGCGGGCGCATGAGTATTACGAAAAGGCGCAGCCGCTACTCTCCCTGATCGATGCCGACAGCCGGGGGACGCTGGCTGTGATGGTCGCGATTTACGGTGGGATCCTGCGGAAGATCGAGGAGAGCAACTTCGCCGTGTTCGAGAGGCGGATTCGGCTGGGCACAACCGAGAAACTTTGGATCGTTGGCAAGAACTGGATGGCACCTCGTTCATGAAAACACTGACTCTTTCGCTGGTTGCAGCGCTGGGCGTTTGTCTGGCAGCCCGCGCTGAAGGTCCGCGGCCCTTTTTATTCCTCAAGACGGGGGAGAAGTTTGCCACCCAGGAAATCGCGGCACCGACGGTGGCCGGATTGACAGCGTACATCGGCGAGAAAGTTGCCGGCGCGACCAATGCGTTCGAGCCGCGGGTGATGAACGACCCCGTAAAAGCCGCGGAGTTCAGCGGGAAGAGCAAGCCGTCACTGGGCATCGTCACTGCCGGGTTCTACTTGACGTACGCGAAGGCGCTGGGGATGGAACCGCTGCTGGAAATCAAGCGCACAGGCGTGAAGGAGGAGCGCTGCCTCCTGGTCACCAAGAAGGGCGGGGCGGAGGATTTGGCGAAGTTGGAAGGCAAGAAGATTGCGACACCGCTGGCCGGCGAACAACGGTACGTTATCGGTGTGGTTTTGCAGGGCAAGCTTGGCGAGGAGATTCGACTTCAGCAGACCATGGACGTGGAAGGCGCGGTGTTCGACCTGGCGGAGGGTTCCAAGAAAGCGGCGGATGCCGTGCTGCTGGAGACGGGCGCGTGGAACCTGTTCAAGGACGATCCTGATTCCGGCGGGAAGCTGAAGGTGGTCTATCAATCGGAGGAATTACCGCACGATCTCGTGGTGGCGTTCGCTCCCAAGACCGACGCGGTGAACCTCGACAAGCTGAAGCAGGTGTTGAAGGACATGAATAGCAACGAAGATGGGCAGAAGGTTTTGCAGAGCATTCGCGTCGATTCATTCGTCGATATCGATTTGGGCCGGCTTTCGAAGGCCGAGAAACTGTTTTATGGCAAATAGGCCAGCGCTGTTACTGCTCGGAGCGCTGATTGCGGCAGTGTGCGGTTGCCGGGCCGTGCGAAACGTGCGTGTCGACCCCCAACAACCGTTGGCTCTCACCACGGAAGAAGCGCAAAAGGCGCGTGTGGATGGACTGGCGCTATACGGGGAACAGCCGCGCGGACTGGTACCGGTCAGCAATGCCGCGCGCTTGCTTGAACAAGCGGCCCGCACATTGCGTGACGACTACGACGCGCAATGGCAGGCGGCGGAGGCGCTGGCATTTCTGGCGGAGAACGAAACGCGCGATGGGTTTCGGCTGGAAGCGGCGCGGCGGGGAGTGGTACTGGCGCGGCAGGCGCGCGCCTTGAAGACGGATGGCGTCGAGGGTTACTACTGGTATGCGCTCAATGTCGGGTTGCTGGCCAAAGAGGATCGCTCGTACGGGTTGAGCGCGGTGGGGGAGATGGAAACGGCGCTGAAACGGGCGATGGAACTTGATGAGCGTTATGATTTGGCGGGGCCTCCGCGCATTCTGGGCATCTTGCATTTGCGCACACCACCTCCACCGACGAGCATCGGCAGTCCGCGCAAGGCGTTGCGGTTGTTGCAGCACGCGACGGAGTTGTTCCCCGACTATCCGGAAAATTATCTTTATCTGGCCGAAGCGCTGCGCGATAATGGCCGTGCGGACGAGGCGAGAGAAGCGTTGCGCAAAGTTTTGGAGGCGAAACCGTGGCCGGACCAACAGTTCGAGAGTCAGCAGTGGAAAGCGGAAGCACTCAAGCTGCGCGACCGCTTGGACAAACCCTGAAGAAGAAGCCGGCGCTTTTCTGGGTTGCCCTTTCCATTTTGATTCTTGCGACGGCGGTGGTAAGCGCTTTCACGGTACACCACTTCAGTAAACATTCCCAAGCCCGGCACGACGTGCAGGTGATCGCCTTGGCGCTGGATGGTTTCGTTCTCGAAAACGGTGGCTATCCGCAGGGCACGCGGGGCGAGATTTGCCGGCTGTTGCGGGGCGAATCCATCGACGGCCAGAACCCCAAGAAGGTTGACTACGTCGAGGCCTTGCCCTCCGAAATGAATCGAGCCGGGGAGTTTCTCGATCCTTGGGGTGAACCGTATCGGATCTCGGCCGATCCGAATGTGCGCGTCTACTCGTGTGGGCCGAATCGCCTCGACGAGCACGGTAATGGTGACGACATTGCCAGCTGGAAATAGGAGGCGAGTCGGCAAGATGTTTTATTTGCGCGGCTGCGAGATAAACGGAAAGTGCTGGCGGCAAACCTTCAGCCCGTGCTATCGCGGGAGGCGGCAGTGGTGTAGATAGATAAAGGGTGGAGTTTAATGAACGTTCACGATTTTGGTCTGAACCGATGAAACATTGAGTTCTCTGTATCACCATTGCGTTCGTAGCGAGTGTAGAAAGTGATTCCCTTGTCGTTCTGGTACTGCAAAAATAGGACAGCCGTCTTCAGCTCGTCCGGGAGTAGTTCTTTGAAGCGGTCCCTACACGCGACCACCTGTTCTTTTGGAAAGTCCCTTTCTGTTTTGAACTTGAGGCTCCTCGTTTCCATCGCGTTGACATGCGGTGGCTCGAACTGCGTAAGTGGGAGCTTGCGAACAGGATCTGGCCAAACGAAGGCAACGCCGAGTGCGTTGAAGGCCGTGGAATTATATATCTCTAGGTAGTCTTGCCAAATGCACTTGATTCTGCGTGGCCCAGCTGCCGTGGAACTGTACAGTTCGCCAAGAATGCGGACGCGCAACTTGGGCTGGGTACCAAGCCGCGACTTCACTATGAAGACAATTACCGTAAGAAGCAGGCCGGCGGGTAGTGTCTTAATTTGAAGTTCTGCGCCCTGCTTGCAATAGCGGCCCGCACAGCCGTTGCGTTTAGTATCACAGTGATATTAACGGGTGCGTTCCGATTCAAACTTCGAGGCATCGGCCTTATCCGTCTCGGTGGTTTCGGACTTGGCCCTGACAAGGCCGGGCTTCGCAGCCTGAATATAGTAAAAGCAGCACGGCGCGGTGGGCCACCACGCCCTACCAACGACCTACATCACCACTGCGTGCGGATTTCGTTGCCTTCGTCGAGGTCGAGGATATCGAAGAAGGTTTGAATGTCATCGCGGTCCGAGATGCCGAATTCTTTTTTGCGTTCCGCGAGGCGCTGGCTGGCGTCGTCGCGCCAACCGCGTTTGCGTAGGTAGCTGTTCCAGACTTCGATTTCTTCGGGTGACGGCTTCCGTCCATTGGTGAAACACCATTCGAGCATGTCGGCATCCTCGCCGCCCAGCTTGACGCGGACGGCAACATCTTCGTATTTCACGCCCAGGAAGGCGCAGCAACGGGCGTCGAATCCGCCGCCGAGGGCCTTATGGTAATCCTCGGGCAACTTGCCGAGCGCGTGGAGGCGAATCTTGTCGAGCATGCGGCCAACGTACACAATGTCGCCAAGCTTTTCATGTGGACTGCGAAGACCGGGGATTTTCATGGGAGGATTGTAGCGCGTAACGTGGCGCTGTGCAACGGGGAGAAGCGGGACAATTCATACCCTCACCCTAACCCTCTCCCCTTGATGATAGGGAGAGGGGGATATAGGACGGAGATCAGAATTTCAAGTTCCATGCGTCGGTGGCGTATTTCTCTTGCACAAGCTGTTCCACGCGCTTCTTGGGAATCTCGTTCAACGCGTCGCCCGCATTCCAAACGCGCTTTATCGCTTCCTTAATGTCGTCCGCCGGCAAATCGAGGTTTGTGAGGAAGTCCTTGTGGGCGCGGCGGCGGCGATACTGCGGTTGTTGGGAGGGCATCTGCAACGCTTGTTCCACCAGCGCGAGATCGAGGTTGAGCAGGAAGGAGCCGTGGAAGAGGAGGAAATGCCGTTTACGGCGTTGCGAGTTGCCGGAGAATTTGAGCCCTTGCAGCGTCAGGTCGGTGTGGCCCTGGATGAGGACCTTGCCGTCGAGCAGTGGGTTCAGCGCGTTGCGGTTTCGGTTCATGATGAACGCATTGGCTTCGGCAATGTTCGCGAGTGGTAAGTCGCTGTGGATTTTGAGGACGAGCGCGTAAGTCAGGCAACCCGGCCCCTGCAAGACCGTCCCGCCGCCGCTGCACCGGCGCAGCACCGGGATAGCCAGCATTTTGCAGGAATCGAGGTTCACTTCTGTGCGGGTTCTGTTAGAATATCCGAGTACGACGAAGTGTTGGCGAGGCTCCCAGAAGCGGAGGATTTCGTCGCCCGACTCTTCCTCGCACCAATCGAGAAGCGCCTCGTCGCCCGCGAGATTCTCTTGCGGAGTGCGGAGGGTTCGGTCTAAGTATTTCATGGCACTTGGATTTGGTCGGAAAAGAGCTACTATTCAATTAACGGCTCGGTAACATTGTGAAAGCGGACACAAAAGAACAACAACAAAGTACGCCATCCACGGGGCGGTTGGAACCGCCTGTCGTTCCGGCCCCGAGCAAGAATGGCGGCGAAGACCAGCGGTGGGTGGATTCGCTCGAATTCATCCTGGAATACGTGCTCAAGAACCAGGGCACGGAGCACGCCTCGCTGGTGTTGAGCAAGCTGTTGAAGCGGTTGCGGGAAGCGGGGATCAAGCTGCCGTCGACCGTCAGCACGCCGTATGTGAACACGATTCCCCCCGAGGACGAGCCGGCGTATCCGGGTAATCGTGAACTGGAACGCCGCATCAAGAGCCTCACGCGGTGGAACGCCATGGCCATGGTCGTCAATGCCAACCGGGAGCACGCAGGACTCGGCGGCCACATCTCCACGTACGCCTCTTGCGCCACGTTGTATGAAGTCGGCTTCAACCATTTCTTCCATGGTGGCGACGGCAACCGAGTTGGTGATTTGGTTTATTTCCAGGGCCATGCTTCGCCGGGGAACTATGCGCGCGCCTTCCTCGAGCGCCGGCTGGATGAGCGTCATCTGCTGCATTTTCGCCAGGAACTTGCCGAGGGCGGCGGGTTGTCTTCGTACCCGCATCCGTATTTGATGCCGGACTTCTGGCAATTCCCAACGGTGTCGATGGGGCTCGGTCCAATCATGTCGATTTACCAGGCGCGGTTCAATCGGTACCTGCGCGCGCGCGGCCTGGTTCACGGGGAGGAGCCGAAGGTGTGGTGCTTTGTCGGCGACGGCGAGAGCGATGAACCGGAAACGCTTGGCGCGCTGACACTGGCTTCGCGCGAAGGACTGGACAACCTGGTTTGGGTGGTCAACTGCAATCTCCAGCGGCTCGACGGACCCGTACGCGGCAATGGCAAGATTATCCAGGAACTGGAAGCGGCATTCCGTGGTGCGGGCTGGAATGTGATCAAGGTCATCTGGGGCTCGAATTGGGATCGGTTGCTGCGTGCGGACAAGACGGGGCTGTTGGCCAAGCGCATGGAGGAAGCGGTCGATGGCGACTATCAGAAATATTCGGTGGAGCCGGGTAGTTACACGCGTAAACATTTCTTCGGCAAGTATCCCGAACTGCTCGAATTGGTGAACGACCTTTCAGACGACCAGATTCACAAGCTCGTGCGTGGCGGTCACGACCCACAGAAGGTTTACGCGGCGTTCAAGGCGGCGGTGGAGCACAAGGGCGCGCCGACGGTGATTCTCGCGAAGACCGTCAAGGGATACGGCCTCGGCGAAGCCGGTGAGGGCCGCAACATCAGCCACCAGCAGAAGAAGATGAACGAAAAAGAGCTGCGCGAGTTTCGTGAGCGCTTTGGCGTGCCGATCAGCGATGAAGAAGTGGCGCAGACGCCGTTTTACCGTCCGCCTTTGGACAGTCCCGAGACGAAGTACCTGCTCGAACGCCGCAAGGCGCTGGGTGGGTTCCTGCCGGCGCGGGTGGTGCGGGCGCCGAAGATCGAGATACCGGCCCGCAACGAATTTGGCGAGCTGTTTAAGGGCTCGGGGCATCTGGAAGCGTCGACGACGATGGCGTTCGTGCGACTGCTCAGCATGTTGTTGCGCAACAGCAAAATTGGGAAGCATATCGTGCCGATCATCCCTGATGAGGCACGCACTTTCGGGATGGATGCGCTGTTTCGCGAGATAGGCATCTACGCGCCGAGAGGGCAGCTTTACGAACCCGTCGATCGGGAGGCATTGTTGTACTATCACGAGACGAAGGACGGACAGATTCTCGAAGAGGGCATCACCGAGGCCGGGTCGATGTCATCGTTCATTGCCGCAGGCACGGCGTACGCGAACCACGCCGTGAACATGATTCCTTTTTACATTTATTACTCGATGTTCGGCTTCCAGCGCATCGGCGACCTGATGTGGTTGGCGGGCGACATCCGTGCCAAGGGTTTTCTGCTCGGCGCGACGGCGGGCCGGACCTCGCTGAATGGCGAGGGGCTGCAGCATCAGGACGGCCACAGCCAGTTGATGGCGGCGACGATCCCGACGTTGATGGCCTATGATCCCGCGTTCGCCTATGAGATCGCGGTGATCGTCCAGGACGGGATGCGCCGCATGTACCAGGAAGGCGAGGATGTGTTTTATTATCTTTCGCTCTACAATGAGAATTACCCGATGCCACCGATGCCCGAGGGCGTGGAAGATGGTATTCTCAAGGGGCTCTATAAATTCCGCAAGGGCGCGGAAGGCAAGAAACACAAGGCCCACATTTTCGGCAGCGGCACGATTATCCGCCAGGCGTTGCGGGCGCAGGAGATTCTTGCGGAGCGGTACGATGTTTCCGCCGACGTGTGGAGCGCGACGAGTTACAAACTGCTGAAGACCGATGTGCAGCGCGCGAGCCGTTGGAACATGCTGCATCCGACCGAGCCGCCGCGAAAGTCTTACTTGGAGACGCTTTTGCAGAGTGAGCAGGGCGTGTTTGTGGCCGTTTCGGACAACATCAAGCTCGTGCCCGACCAGATCGCGCCGTGGGTGCCCGGCGGACTTGATACGCTCGGGACGGACGGTTTTGGCCGCAGCGACACCCGTGAAAACCTGCGCCGCTTCTTTGAGATCGACGCCGAAAGCACCGTCATCGCCACGCTCTACTCGCTGGCGAAGAAGGGTGCGATTGAGATGAGTGTTGTCGGGCAGGCGATCAAGGATCTGAAGGTTGATCCTGAAAAAGCGTACCCGTTTACGGTGTAGGCGCGTCGATCCCGCCAAAAGGAAACTCGAATGGATATCAAGTTACCGCGTTTAGGCGAAGGGGCTGAGTCGGGAACGGTCGTCAGCATCTTCGTCAAACCGGGCGATCAGATCAAAGAGGGTCAGACGATCCTCGAATTGGAAAACGAGAAGGCCGTGGCGCCGATCCCGGCCAGCGCCTCTGGTCGCGTCGACAAACTCTACGTCAAGGAAGGCGACAAGATTTCAGCCGGCCAGCCGATTCTTTCATTGGCGGACGATGGCGCGGCAACGCCTGTGAAAGAAGCGCCGCGTGAGGGCACGCGGCCTACAACACCCCCGGCGGCTGTAGCGGTTGCGCAGCCCCAACGTCCGCTCGCGGAGGTTCCCAGGGTCGTCGTTCAGGGAGAACCGGTTACGAACGGGGCCGTGGCTGCCTCGCCGACCGTTCGCAAATTGGCGCGCGATTTGGGTATTGATTTGTCTTATGTGCGCGGCAGCGAACGCGGTGGGCGTATCTCGGTGGAAGACCTGCGTGCTTACGTGCAGCAGCTTCAACAGATGGCTGCCGCGCCTTCGCCCACGGCATCCGCGTCCAAACCAACGACGGAGAAGATCGATTTTGCGAAGTGGGGTCCGGTTGACCGTCAGCCTTTGACATCCCTGCGCAAGATCATTGCCCAGCGCATGCACGAGTCGTGGGCCAGCGTTCCGCGCGTGACCCAGTTTGACGAGGCCGACATTACCGGCATCGGGGCGCTACGGAAGAAATACATTGCGAAGTATAAGAAGAAGGGCGGAAACCTCACACTGACGCCGTTCCTGATGAAGGCGGTTGTCGAAGTGCTGAAGAAGTACCCGACGTTCAACAGCAGCCTGGATGAGGCGAGCGAGGAAATTGTTTTTAAGAAGTACTATCACATCGGCATTGCTGTCGATACCGAGCAGGGGTTGCTCGTGCCCGTGATTCGCGATGTGGACAAGAAAAGCCTGCTGCAACTTTCGAAGGAACTGGCCGAGTTGGCCGAGAAAGCGCGCCAGCGGAAGGTTTCCGCCGACGATTTGAAGGGTGGCACCTTCACCATCTCGAACCAGGGCGGCATCGGCAGCAGCTTTTTCACGCCGATCGTCAACAAACCCGAGGTCGCGATCCTGGGGGTGGGGCGCGGTGTCTTGAAGCCGGTCGTTCGCGGTGCGAAGATTGTGAAGCGCATGCTGCTGCCACTGGGGTTGTCGTACGATCATCGCGTCATTGACGGCGGGACGGCGGCGCGGTTTACTGTCGAGGTGGTGCAGGCGCTTGAACAATTCAAGGAAGCGGGCGTTAAGATTTAAGATCTGGTTCAGCAAAGGAAAGCAATGGAGTCGATCAAGACGGAAGTTGTGGTGTTGGGCGCGGGCCCGGGCGGGTACGCGGCGGCATTCTACGCCGCGGACAAGGGCAAGAAAGTGCTGCTCGTTGAGATGGAGAAAGTCCTGGGGGGCGTCTGCCTCAATCGCGGTTGCATCCCGTCCAAGGCGCTGCTGCACGCGACCCAACTCATCGCCGAGGCGCGCGAATCCGAGCATCGCGGCATCACTTTCGGGCCGCCGAAGATCGATTTGGAAAAACTGCGCGCGTGGAAGGACACGATCATTGGGAAGCTATCGGGCGGTGTTGCGAGCCTGGCCAAGTTGCGCGGGGTCGACGTGTTGTGCGGTCGCGGTTATTTTGAGGACTCGAAGACATTGCGGGTCGAGACGTCGGAAGGGCAGAAGTTCGTCACGTACGATGCGGCCATTATCGCGGTCGGTTCGAAGTCCGCGATACCGAAGGCATTTGATCTCGGGAATCCGCGCATCATGACCTCGAGCACGGCGCTGGAGGTGCCGGATGTGCCGGGGACATTGTTGATCGTGGGCGGCGGCTACATCGGCATGGAGTTGGGAACGGTGTACGCGACGCTGGGCAGCAAGGTGGTGGTTGTCGAGGCGCTGGGTTCGATTTTGACCGGGGCGGACCCGGATCTGGTGCGGCCGGTTCAAAAGTACGCGGAGAGGGCATTCCAGGAAGTCCGCGTGAAGACGAAGGTGGTTTCCATGGCGACCGTGGGCAAGCAGATCAAAGTGGTCATGGAGATGAACGGCAAGAAGATCGAGGAACTTTACGACCGCGTGCTCGTGTCCGTCGGTCGCGTGCCGAACCACGCCGACCTCGGCCTCGGGAACACGAAGATAACCAAGGACGACCGCGGCTTCATCAAGGTCAATGAGAAGCAGCAGACGAACGACCCGAAGATTTACGCGATCGGCGATGTGGCCGGCGGCGTGATGCTTGCGCACAAGGCGACGCGTGAAGGGAAAGTGGCGGTGGATGCCATCCTGGGCGAGTATGAGTCGCCCGATAAATATATCGTCCCCGCCGTTGTGTTCACAGATCCAGAAATTGCATGGTGTGGTTTGACGGAAGCCGAGGCGAAGGAGAAGGGGATCGCGGTGAAAGTTTCGCGGTTCCCGTGGGGCGCTTCGGGACGCGCCCTCACGTACGACCGCACGGATGGGTTGACCAAGTTGATCATCGATCCCGTGACCGAGCGCGTACTCGGCGCCGGCATCACCGGCCACGGCGCGGGCGAATTGATTAGCGAGGTGGTCCTGGCCATCGAGATGGGCGCGACGGCTTACGATATCGCGTCGACGATCCACCCGCACCCAACGCTTTCCGAAACGCTCATGGAAAGCGCCGAGGCGTTTTACGGGCAGGCCACACATACTTTTACGCGCAAGGAATCGCCGCGAAGGGAGGAGTGACGGGTAAAGTCGTCGGCACCTCTGCTAGGCGAGTGGCGTCGTCAACAAGCTGGAGGCTAAATTGTTCGATAATATGACGTGACGGAGATGTTCTTAGTGACGGTCCCGGTCGCATTGGAGGAAACTATTACGACCCCTGAAGTTTCGATTCTAGATGTCGGACGTAAGCTCTCTCTGTTAACAAAGGAACTCGGCCTGCTCGACGCGATTAAACGCAAGCTGATGAAACAACCAGACCGAGCTGCCGCCAAGTTGACGACCGTATTACAAGAGTTGCTCAAGTCGCTACTCGTATTTGAGTCCGAGGTTGTGAAGTTTCTTTCGATAATTTGGCCTTGCGCGACCGACCACTCGACACAGCAAAGCGGATGCATTCGGAAATGAATTCCACTTGTATATCGGCAAGCGATTATTTTTGCTGGACACGGTGTGCTGAGAGGGGTATTCTCAGCCCAGTTCTTTGACATGGGAGAGGAGAGTGCGTCGTTTTTTGGGGGAGGATGTGGCCGCAAAAACATGTGTTTCTGCGAAACGAACCCGAATTATTTCACTCGCCAAACAGGGGTTAAGTCATTGTGGCGAAATCACATATGGCTAGCAAAAGGGAAGGCTACATTCGGGTTCGTTTTCCGCGAAAACAACATCGCGGCGTTTGTTGCGGAAGTACGGCGTGTAGCGTATCAGTTGCGTCAGGAACTTCACTGGCGCGAGTCGGTTGCGGCAAAAAAAGGAATCTCACCGCGTATTGCGCAGCCAGTGCTGCGCTCCGCTTGCCGCAGAAAGCTGGCGTTACCGCCAAAGCGCCTGCGTCACCTGGGTCTCTCTACGAAGCCCTGTCGGATTGGGACACTACCGGCGTTGTTTGCGACTTGCTCAGTAGTCTGGCGCACGATAAAGTGAGTAGCGTCATGTCGACTTTTGACATTAAGCAGATTGTTTCCCAGCGGCTCGGGGAGAACTACGAGTTGCACGAGAAGTATATCAACCCGACGCTGGTGAAGGTCTTTCGCACCATTGGTTTCGACAGAGTGTACACGAAAGCCAAGGGCCAGTATCTGTGGGACAAGGAAGGCAACCGCTATCTCGATATGCTAAGCGGTTTCGGTGTCTATTCGATTGGCCGCAATCACCCGCAGGTGGCGCAGGTCATTCGCGACGTCCTCGACCTGGATTTGCCCAACATGGTGCAGATGGACTGCGCGTTCCTGGCGGGGCTGCTGGCCGAGGCGCTCGTCAAACGCTGTCCGCCGCATCTCGACTCTGTTTTCTTTTGCAACTCCGGCACGGAAGCGGTGGAAGCCTCGTTGAAGTTTGCCCGCGCGGCGACGGGGCGCAGCAAGTTCGCCTATCTCGACCACGGCTGGCACGGGTTGTCGCTCGGTTCGCTGGCCATCATGGGCAATGAAGAGTTTCGCGAGGGGTTTGGCGAGATGTTGCCCGGCGTGGAAGTGCCGTACGGTGATTTGGAAGCGCTGGAGAAGGCGCTGGCGAAGAAGGACATCGCGGCGCTTGCCGTGGAATGCATCCAGGGCAAGGGCGTGCGGATTCCGCCGGAGGATTACCTGCCCGCGGCGCAGGCGCTCTGCCGCAAGTACGGCACGTTGTTCTTCTGCGACGAGGTGCAAACGGGCTACGGAAGAACTGGCAAGCTATTTTCCTTTCAGCATTGGAACCTGGAGCCCGACATCATCTCCACCAGCAAGGCGCTCAGTGGCGGGTACGTGCCGGTTGGCGCGATGATCACGCGGCGTTGGATTTACCAGAAGGTATTCAATCGCATGGACCGCTGCTGGGTCCATTCGTCGAGCTTTGGCCGCAACAATCTCGGAATGGCCGTCGGCCTGGCGACATTGCATGTCCTGGATGAAGAGAAGCTGGTCGAACGCAGCGCCGCGCAGGGCCAGAAGCTCCTCGACGCCATCAACGGACTGAAGTCCAAACACGAAATGCTGCTGGAAGCCCGCGGCAAGGGCTGCATGATCGGCATCGAGTTCCACGAGCCGAAGAGCCTCAAGCTGAAGATGGCGTGGAAGATGATTCATGCGGCGCACGACGGTTTGTTCGCGCAGATGCTGGTGATGCCGCTGTTGCAGAAGCACCACGTGCTGACGCAAGTGAGCGGGAACCACGGCGACATCATCCGGATCCTGCCACCGTTCGTCATTTCGGACGAAGACATCGAGTATTTCGTCCATGCGCTCGACGACGTGCTGAGTGATTGCTACAAGCTGCCTGGGCCGATGTGGGACCTCGGGGCGAACCTGGTGAAGGCGGCGATGCGCAACAAGGGCGAAAAGCAGGCGGAGCCGGCAGCCGCCGGCGCCCGGTAACCCAACCCGCCACACAACGCAAGCGGGCGATTCTTTACATGCGACGACGGTCTTTAACTGCGCTGGCCAACGCCGTTTGCCGCTGGCCGTGGCTCATGGTGCTTATCGGCATCGCGCTGGCGATCGTCTCCGGTGTCTATACGGCACGGCGGCTGGAATTCAAGACCAGCCGCAACGACCTGATCGGGCGCGATAGCGAGTATTGGCGTCTTTACAGCGAGTACGCCCGCGAGTTTCATGCGGAAGAAGATTATATTCTCGTGGTCGAAAGCGGCCAGCCGACGCGGAACCGTGCGGTCATCGATGCGCTCGCCACGACGTTGCTGTCGCCGACGAACAATCCCTCGGCAGGCGACGCGACGGGGGCACAGTTGTTCGCGCGTGAGGACCTGTATTACCGCGTCAACCTCGACAAGCTGAAGCCCTGGTTTCTCTACTACCTCTCGATTGACGATCTGAAGCAGATTCTGAGTTCCATCAAGGATTTCAAGCAACTCGTTGCGATTCTGGAACACCGCCCGAAGCTCGACACGTTCTTCGATTCGATGAATCGAATGTTGTGGGAAATGGACCGGTCCTCGGAAACGCAGCGGCGGCAAATGGAGGCATTCCTGCCGACGGTGAGCGCGATCGTGGGACAAATGTCGACGGTCAAGACCAACAATGAAGCGGGAGGCCTGCTGTCGCCGTGGGCGAGCGCGTTCTTCAGCACGGACATGGTGAGCCAGGCCGAGGAACAGATGCAGTGGCAGGGGTATCAGACCTTTCGCAAGGGGCAGATGTTCCTGCTGTTGGTTCATCCGCGGGTCGAGAACGGGACGGCAGAGGCCCTGCATGAAGTGACGATTCCGAAATTGCGGCGGATCATGGCGCAGGTGCAAACGCAGTTCCCCGACGTAAAAATCAATCTGACGGGAGAGCCGGTGCTGGATTATGACGAGATGCTGCAGTCACAGAATGACGCGACCAAGGCGACCGGGCTCACCTTTGTTCTTATTTGCATTTTGTTTGCGGCCGGTTTTCGCGAAGTGCTGCGGCCACTGATGGCGGTGGTCACGATGGTCATCGTCCTGGCCGCGTGCATGGGATACGCCACGCTCTCCGTCGGCCACCTAAATATGATCACGGTGACATTCGCCGTGATGATCCTGGGATTGGGGATTGATCTGGGGATCCAGTTTATCGCGCGCTACGAGGAAGAATTGAAAAAAGGTTCCCAGCGTGTGGAGGCCGTGCAGATGGCGATCCAGCACACGGGACCGAGCATCATCACCGCGGGAGTGACGAATGCCGCCGCCTTCTTTGCAATGGGACTCAGCGGCTTTCGCGGGGTGATCGAACTCGGCGTCATCGCAGGCGGCGGGATGCTGATTGCGACAGCGGCGACCATGACCGTGCTGCCCGCGTTGCTGTTGCTGGTCCATCGCAAACATGAGGCCACACACATCCCCGCGCAATCGGTGGCGACGCGCATCGAACAATTCCTGGTGCGACGGCCTTACTGGATGCTCATGGCATGTGGCATCCTCACGGCGGGTGCGTTGTTGGTGGGCTGGACGGTACGGTTCGACTACAACGTGTTGAATCTGCAATCGAAAGGTTTGCCATCCGTCGAAACGGAGTTGCGGCTCTTGAACGCGGATGTGGAATCGACTCTCTTTGCGTCGATTGTCTGCAACGACCTCGCGGAAGTGCGCGCCGTGCACGAACGTTTGAGCAAACTTCCGAGCGTGGCGACGGTGCACAGCATCGCCGAGTTGATCCCCGAGCAGCAGAAACAGAAGGTGGAAATCATTCGGGGTATCAAACGAGAACTCGGATCGGTACAGTTTGTCGTCCCACCGTACGATCCAGGCGACACGGAAGTGGTGCTGCACTCCCTGGCGTCATTGCGGCTGCGGGCCAACCAGCTTTTGGGCGCGGCAACCGCGCGCGACGATCGCACCAGCGAGGCGGCCTTGAAACCTCTCATCGAAGCAGCCCTGCAGACACGCACGAAGCTGCAAGCCTTGGAGCCGAATGTGCTCCGGTCGTGGTTGGAAAAATACGAACGGCAGTTCTACACGGACCTGGATGCGCAAATGCAACTCCTCGCGGGACAGGCGGACAAGCCGATGGAGTTGGGCGATGTACCGCAGGAGGTGCGGCAGATGCTTGTGGGCAAGACGGGTAAATTCCTGATTCGTGTGTTTCCGAAGGAGAACATTTGGGAACGGGAAGCCCTGGTCAGGTTTGTCAACGACGTCAAGGGCGTGGCTCCGAACGTGACGGGCACGCCATCGGGTCTTTACGAGTTCGTCGAGATCCTGAAGACAGGGTATTGCAAGGCGGCGTTATGGGCGCTGCTCGTGATCGCCATCCTGATCTTCATTGATTTTCGCGGTGCGTACGCCACGTTGTTGACGATTCTGCCGCTGCTGGTCGGCACGGCCTGGATGCTCGGGGCGATGGCGGTGGCGCGGATTGATTTCAACCCCGCCAACATCATGGTATTGCCATTGATCGTTGGCATTGGCGTCGCGTACGGGATTTATGTCGTCCAGCGCTATCGCGAGAGCCACGAAGCGACGTTCTACAGCAAGAGCACAGGGCGGGCCGTCATACTTTCGGCGCTGACGACGACGGTCGCTTTTGCCAGCCTGCTCATCGGCGCGCATCGCGGCATCCGCAGCCTTGGGCTGGTGATGACCATTGGGGTCATCTCTTGCCTGATCGCCGCGCTGGCGCTGCTGCCGGCGTTATTAGAGGCCGCGCGGCGCAAGGGCTGGAAGGTGTAGCTGCGCGACGGCGGCTTCGAGGAAGCGGGCGAGTTTATCGCCGGAGAGTTTGGCGCGGTAACCGAGGCGCGCGAGATCGGCGAGGACGCGCGGGTCGCGAGCGCAACTGGAAATCACCCGTTTGGCGCGCAACTGGCCGAGGACGAAGAAGTCGTTGAACTCGTCGGGCAGATTCTCGTCAACGTTGTCGGTGATGCAGCGGACGGCGAGGAAATCCGTCTGGCGCGCCGCGCAAACGGCGGCGACGGCGCTGGTTTCCATGTCGACGGCGAGGGCACCGGTGGCCTTACCGATCCGTGCCTTGTTCTCCGCCCGCAATACCATCTCATCGGTCGTCAGGATTTTTCCATAGTGGACGCGGATTCCCGTCGTGTCGTCACCATGGATGCGATCCGGGTGGACGGGTTTGTGAGTTGTGTCCCACGTGATCCTGGCTCCCTGATCTTTCCGAAGTTCGAGAATCTCGGTGCCGACGACGATGTCACCAGCGCGGATGTCCGACTGAAGCCCGCCGCCAAAACCGGAACTGATAACCAGATCCGGCCGGTAGCAGTGGATGGTCATCTCGGCGGCGATACGGGCACACTCCTTGCCGATGCCGAGCGCCAGCAGGGCAACGGGCTGGCCGCCGAGCGTGCCTTCGTGGAAGTCGAGATGTTCCTGGCGGACGACGTGGTCGGCGTCGGCGCGGCGCAGGATGGGCTTGAGTTCCTGGCGAACGGCAACAAGAATGGCGATCATGGTTTTCGGCGCCTCAACGAGGCGTCGCGACGACTATCCTAGCTGCAGCAGTCGTCACCATGGTCGTGATCATGGGTTGCCGCGGCAACGGCAGCATTGACTTCCTTGTCCGCGAGCACCTGACGGATATTGGACTGTACGGAGTCGCGCTTGCCGGTGAGGTGGCCGCGGCCGGTGGTGACGCCGTTGTAGACGTCCACTTGGGAACCCGCGGCGATGGGCTGTGGTTTCGCGCCGAAGTTGTAGCGAATGAGCTTCCACGTGTCGCCCCGTTGGGTGTCGATGCCGAGGGACGGCGTGGGCTCGTAACCGCAGTGCGTCATGCAATTCTCGCAGCGCGGGTCGCGGGCAACGCCGTCGAAGACGCCGTATTTGTCCCAATCGACCTTCGTGAGCATCTCTCGATAGCCTGCGTAATGTCCGTCGGTCATGAGATAGCAGGGGGCCTTCCAACCTTTGACGTTGCGCGTCGGGATCGCCCAGGCGGTGCAATGCAGGTCGCGCTTGCCGGCGAGGAATTCGAGATAAATCGGTGAACCGAAGAAGGTGTATTTCTGGCCCCACTCCACGACTTTCTTAAACTTGTCGCGGGTCAGCTTGCGCGTGAGGAAGAAGTCCTCGGGCTGCTTGTTCAGGCGCTTGAGCATGTCTTTTTTGGCGGCATCGTACTCGTAGCCGGGGGTGATCGTGTGACCGTCCACGCCGAGGGCCGAGAGGAAGTCGAACATCTTCTCGATTTCGTCCATGTCGGTCTCTTTGTAGACCGTGCAATTCGTGGCGACCTGATAGCCGAGAATTTTGGCCATCTTGATGGCTTCGATGCATTCCTTGAAAACGCCTTCGCGCTCGACGATGAGATCGTGGATGTATTCGAGACCGTCGATATGGACGTTCCAATACATCCATTTTGAAGGCTTGATGCCCGGGCGGCCGTCATTCTTGCCCTTGCGGATCTCGACGGCTTCCTTGTCGGTGATGAGGTCCTGCGCGAGCAACGCTTCCAGTTTTGGCTCGATGGCGGTGCTGTAGGTGCGGGCGAGGTGGTCGCGCATTTTCTTGCGCATGAACATGCCGTTCGTGCAGACGTAAACGATGCGGCCCTGGTCGAGCAGGCCGTCAACGAGTTCCTCGATCTTCGGGTAAATGAGCGGTTCGCCGCCACAGATCGAGACCATGGGCGCATTGCACTCGACTGCGGAGTCGAGGCACTCCTCAAGGCTCATCATGTCCTTGAGATTGGTGGAATACTCGCGAATACGTCCGCAGCCGGTGCAGGTGAGGTTGCAGGTATGCAACGGCTCGAGCTGGAGCACGAGGGCGAATTTCCCGGTTTTCTTGATCTTGTTGGTGATGATGTGGCGCGCGATCTTCGCCGACAGTGTAAATGGGAATCTCATTGTTAGGCTTCTCCTGGGTTCAAAAATTTCTAGACTTCGGTTAGGTGCGCCAACGCGCGCAAGCGCGCCACTTTTCTCAAGATGCGCGGTTGCTTGTAGAACAACTGGATGACGCGCGATTTCTCCTGTTCGCGCGGCACGGGCGGGAAGCCCTGCAGCAGGTGGCGCGCATACATCCCCAATGCCATGAGCGGGAAATAATGACGGTAGTAATGATAACGCAGATAGAACACGCGAGGGAAACCGGTGCCCGTGAACAATTCCTCATCCCACCCGCCATCGAGTTCCTGTTGATTGAGCAGGTACTTGATGCCGCGGCCGACTTCGGGTGAGTCGACTTCGTTGGCGGAAATCAGACCCATGAGCGCCCAGGCCGTCTGCGAGGCCGTGCTCTTGCCAATGCCCTTGAACTGGGTGTCGTCGTAACTGCGCAACGATTCGCCCCAGCCGCCGTCGGCGTTTTGCGACGTCTTGAGCCAGGCCACGGCGCGGCGAATGTAGGGCAGGCGCATGTCTTCACCGATGAGGTGCAGCCCGCGCAGCACCTGCCATGTCCCATAGATGTAGTTCGTGCCCCAGCGACCAAACCAGGAGCCGTCCGCGCACTGGTCGCGTTTGAGGAAGCGAATGGCCTTCTGGACGCAATCGTCCTCCATCGTGAATCCGAAATGTCCCAGACACTCCAACACGCGGGCGGTGATGTCCGACGTGCTTGAATCGATCATGGCGTTGTGGTCGGCGAAGGGCACCTGGGTGAAGAGCCACTTGTCGTTGTCCTTGTCGAAACTGGCCCAGCCGCCGTCCTTGCCCTGCATGCCGAGGACCCAGCGGGTACCACGACGGATGGCGGCAAATTTTTCGCGATCAAACTCCGTGCTGACGCGGTTCAACGCCATCAAGACCATGGCGGTGTCGTCAACATCGGGATAGAATTCGTTGTCGTACTCGAAGAACCACGCGCCCACGGGCTTGTTCGGTTCGGTATAGCGATGGCTCTCGGAATGTTTCACGCGCCAGTCGCCGGGGCGACGCACTTCCTTGTCCAGCAGCCAGCGGGTGGCGGACTGAAGCGCGGCGTGGTCGGCGGAAAGGCCGGACTCGTGGAGGGCGTTGATACTGATGGCGGTGTCCCAAACCGGGGAGAAGCAGGGCTGGAGCCGCAGTGTGTCGCCTTCCTCGATTTCGAGTTTTTCCATCTCGCGAATACCGTGCACAACGAGGTAGCTCTCATTGCTGTAACCGAGCACGCGCAGGGACATGACGTAGTTGGCCATCGCCGGGAAAATCGCGCCCAAGCCGCCGGGCGTCCGGCCGTGCTCGATCACCCAGCGTTCCGCCTTGAGCAGCGCGAAACGTCGCACGAACGGCGCGGGGTGATGGCGGTGGACGAATTTCAGCAAGTGGTCAACGAGCAAAAAGAAATTGTGCCAGGTGCAGGTACGTTCGTCCCGTGCCAGGCGGATGTCGGCTTTTTCGCGACCACCGACCCACAGTTCATCCAACTGCCATTCGCGGGGAAGGGGCTTGACCGGTTCACAGGAGCGGATGATCGACAGCGGTACGAGCATCGCCCGCGACCACGAGGACATGTTGTAAATGCTAAAGCTGAACCACTTCGGGAGGAGAATTAGCTCCGGTGGAATCGCCGGGCAGCCGCCCCAGGGGTACAGCCCGATCATGGCGAGGGCGATTTTCGTAAAGGTGTTGCAGCGCGTCATCCCGCCGGCGGCGAGGATCGCGTCACGAGTCTTGACCATGTGTGGCGCGTCGACGGAATCGCCCGCCATTTTGAGGGCGAGGTAGCCCTTGACGGAGGCGCTTAACTCCATCGGGCCATCGGGATAGATGGACCAGCCACCTTCCGGGAGCGCCTTGGAGCGGACGTAGTTGGCAACCTTACGGACAATAACCGGGTCGAGTTTTTCAACGAAATGGAGGTAGAAGAGGTACTCCGACTCCAGAATGGTGTCACCCTCCAGCTCGGCGCACCAATGCCCGTCATGGGCCTGCTGATCCAACAACCAATCCTGCGCTCCGGAGATGGCACCTTCGAGCCGCTCGATTAATTGTAGATACGAATCTTCCTTCGCTTGAATCATACTATCAACAACTTCCTCCTTAAACCCTGTAGCGCTCAGAACAGTACAATACGCCAACCGGGCTTGTAAAGCGGATTTACCGAGGGTGGTTACGGCGGTTACCACCCCAGAAATCTCGCAGCTCCGTAGCCAAATTG
Source organism: Verrucomicrobiota bacterium (assembly GCA_003152315.1). GTDB lineage: Bacteria > Verrucomicrobiota > Verrucomicrobiia > Palsa-1439 > Palsa-1439 > Palsa-1439. The sequence continues at coordinate 86,556 of PLZV01000033.1, read as the reverse complement.
TAACCAGCGCGCGCATCGGCCAAGCTATTAGACCAATCGGGAGGGAAAAGCGTTGAATATTGCGGCTGCGCAAAGCGTTGGCAGACAAGCACTGCCACGCCCAAATCCGATTCTGAGCGGATGAGGCGACCGACCGACTGAATGACGCGGTTCATGCCGGGGTAGAGGTAGGCGAATTCGAAGCCTTTGCCGTAATGCTGCTCATAGTATTGACGCATCAATTCCCGCTCGAAACTGACCTGCGGGAGGGCTGGGCTGACGATAATCACGCCCGAGAGGGTTTCCCCCGGATAGTCGACGCCTTCGGCGAAGAGTCCGCCCTGGACGGCGAAGATCAGTTTTGGCGGTTGGGGTTCCTTGAGTGATTCCAAAAGCGCGAGGCGCTGCGACTCGGACATTTTCGGTTCCTGGACGATGACCTCCCAGAGGCCGTCAGGCAGTCGGGTGGCGACGCCGCGCATAAAGTCGTAGCTGGGGAACAAGGCCATGTAGTTGCCGGGTCGGGCGGAGGCGGTGGTCGCGATGATGTTGGCGATCTTGCCGTAATGCGCGACCCGCGCCCGAAACGTGGTTGAGACGGTTGGCACCACGATGATGCGCCGGTTTTCCTTGGGGAAAGGTGAGGGGAAATTCGCCTGGTCGGTCCGCTCGGGGTCGAAGCCGAGCATTTTTCGGTAGAACTCCATCGGGTCGAGGGTGGCTGACATCGCGATGACGCTGTGGAAACCTTCGAGCCGCTGCGCCAACTGCCGCGACGGATCTTTGCAGACGATCTTCAGCGCCTCGCCGCCGGTGGTGTCGTAGATGTAGGAGAACTCCTCGCCTTCCATCGCGAGCACACCGCAGAACTGGCCGAGCGTCGAAAAGAATTCGTCCACGGGGTCGTCGGGGATGGCGCGTCCGCTGGTCGTTTTGTCCAAGAGGTAGCGCATCGACAGCTTGCTGAAGGTCGGCTTGAGTTCGTCGAAGAAACCGCGCGGCGAGGGAATGAGATATTTGTCCTGGGCGAGTTCGGCGTCGTCGAGTTGGGTGTATTCGTCGACCTGGGGACGGGTTTGTTGGCGGAAGAAGTCGTCGATTTGGTCGAGGAACTTCTTCAGTTCTTTGGCGAGGGACGGATCCACGTGACGGAGGTTGCGTTTCAGGTCGAGGATTTGCTGGCGCGAGAGGACGGGCGAATAATACTCCAGCGCGCGCTGCACGAGGTTGTGCGCTTCGTCGATGATCAGAATGGCGTCCGAGTAATCGGCGTCGAGGAAGAAACGGCGGAAGTAAACCTGCGGGTCGAAGACGTAGTTGTAGTCGCAGACGATCACATCGGTCAGCTCGGCCTCGATCAGGGCCAGTTCGAAGGGACACAGGCTCACGCCGCGACCAGCTTCCATCATCGCGTCAGGAATGATAAGGCGTTGCGCGAGGAGGCGGTTCACGATGCCGGTGCCTTCGAGCTTTGCGTGGAAGTCACGGAGGTGCGGGCAAAATTCTTCGCGGCAGGCATAGACATCGTTGATGCACATGCTTTCGCGGGCGCGGAAGAAAACGGCGTTCGGGTGGGCCGAGCGGTCGACCCCCATACGCTTGAGAGTTTCGCGGACGATTTGCTGTTGGGTATTCTTGGCGGTGACGAAGAAGACGCGTTTATCGTGGGCGAGGGCGTACTTTACCACGGGATAGAGCGCCGCAGTGGTTTTGCCCACGCCGGCTGGGGCGGAGACGAGCAGGTGACGACCTTCTTTCAGGGCGTGGTCGACCGCGGCCATCATTTCGTCCTGATGCGCACGGGGTTTGTCGTGGGGAAAGCGGAGTGAACCGGAGTGCGTGCGGCGTTCCTCCTGGCGGCGTTGCTCTTCCTGCGCTTGGGCGATGAGCGAACGCACGCGGTCGGCGATCAGGCGCGCGCAGTCGTCGAACGGGCCGCGAATTTCGACTTCCTTCGTGGTGCCGTCCGCCACATTCACGAAGACCAGGCGGCCGAGGGCGGTTTTCTGTTCCTGTTCGATGAAGAAGCAGTAGAGGCGGAGTTGCTCGACGTAATGCGGGTAGGAATTCGCGTCGAGCGCGGCGAACACGAGCGGCGGGACGATGACGGATTTGACTTCCTCGATGACGTACGCGCCGCCGTTGTGGGGCGGATGAACGCCGTCGATGCGGCCCGAGATCGTCACGTCGAAACCATCGACGACCGTCTTGTGGCGGATGGTGATTTCCCGCGCGTAGCCCTCGTACAGTCCGGCCTGGGTGCGCTGATGGGTCACATGCGCCTCGCGTCCGAGCGCCAGCCGCGTCCAGACGCCCAACCCCGCCACGCGCCCGCCATTGGCGAGTGGCTCCGCGACGATGTCGCCGACGCCGAGCGCGACGGTCTTCTTGGCCAAATGGATTTTGACGGACATTCCGAGGAAAGAATATAGCAGATGAAGGACGGGGGACAGAATTCAGAAGTCAGGAGGCTTTCGCCATTGCACTTCGTGCAAGTGCGGACGCGATGACGGACCAAGGCGCGGTTGGCCCGGTATTTCCCGTCGGACTCTCGGACAGACCGAAGGTTGTGTTCAGCGATACGAGCTGGCCGTGTTGATCATGAAGTCGATTATCTTCTCGCTGACGCCGCTGTTCTTGAGGTCGATGATCTCGGCTGTCGTCAAGTGATACACCGCTTGGGAATTGCGGATGTGGCTGAGAATGACTTCGTCACTGAGGCCCGCTTTTGCCAGCGCCTTTACATCGGCCACGGTGGTCAATTGACCCTGACCGCCGCGCTGGATTGTTGGCGGTGGCGGTGGAGGCGAATCACGATCGACGGCTGTCGGTGAAAGCGGACGGTCAACAGACCGCTGTGGTTGGACGTCGATTACCTTTGGGTCGGGCGGTGGTGAGTCATAGACATAGGCTGGCTGCGAACTGTAGACCGCAGGCGGCGCGTAGTAGTAGGAGGTCGCCGGATAGTACGCGGGTGGGTAGTAATAATAAGGGTCGTAGTAGTACGGTGAAGCCGCGTAGGAAAACGAGAGGCCCCAGGGATACCAGCCGCGCCAGCCCCAGCCGCCGCCCCAACCGCCGTGGAATCCCCCGCTGCCATGAAATCCCCCGCCACCTCCATGGAATCCGCCACTTTCGCCATGAAATCCCCCGCCGCCATGAGATCCACCGCCGCCAAAGCCACCATGTTGGGCGAAGGTTGTTTTTGCGCCTAAAAGGCTGGTGCTGAGGGCTACAACCGCGACTACGAGAAGTTTTGATGTTTGTTTCATGATGCACTCCATTCTGCTTACATAAGTAGACTACTCCCGATAGAGATTTATTCAAGGGGAATGGGTAAAGGAGGAAAGCGGAGGTGCAGCGAAGAGTAAATCCGTTAAGAAGACAAGTGCGGTCCCAGCCACACACAAAGGGGTTTGACCCCTCTTCGGTTTGTTGGTATGGACTGGTTCCACAGCACGACGCACGTTCGCGGGAACGACGGAACTCAATCAATTGGAGGTTTCATGAAGATGAGCAAGATCACGCACATCCTTTTTCCATTATCACTGACAGTCCTGGTCGCCTCGTTGGCACACGCGCAGACTTCCGCCTCCACGCCGAAGAACACGCGATCGTATCACGTCTCCAAGCTGTTCCATGTCGGTGGCGAAGGTGGGTGGGATTACCTGACCGTCGATCCTGAGCACAAGCTTCTCTACATTCCGCGCTCGACGCACACGATGGTTCTCGATGCCACCACGGGCAAGACCGTTGCTGACATCCCCGGCCAGAAGCGCAACCACGGCGTGGCCATCGTCCCCAGCGTCGGACGCGGCTTCATCACCGACGGCGAGGATGCCTCGGTTGTCATCTTCGACTTGAAGACCTACGCGGTGCTCGGCACGGTCAAAGCGGCTGCCGACGCCGACGGGATCATCTACGACCCGGCCAGTGGCAAGGTGCTGGTGGTCTGTGGGGACGCGGGTGTACTGGTTCCCATCTCGGCGGACGTGGATCCCAAGACGGGCAAGGCGGACGCGGCGGTTGAACTCGGGGGCAAGCCGGAGTTTCTCGTGGCCGATGGCGCGGGCAAGGCGTACATCAACCTCGAAGACAAGGACCAGGTGGCGGTGCTGGACACCAAGACGATGAAGGTCGTCAACAAATGGGCCACCGCTCCCGGCGGTTCGCCGGTTGGTATGTCGATGGATCGCGTGCATCGCCGTTTGTTCATTGGTTGTCGAAAGCCGCAGAAGCTGATCGTGATGGGCGCGGATGATGGCAAAGTCCTTGGCGATGTCCCGATTGGCGCCGGCGTCGACGCCACGCTATTCGATGGCGACGCTTTTGCCAGTTGCCGCGACGGCACCCTGGCCGTTGTCCGTGAGACCGCGCCGGGCAAATTCGAGGTAGTCCAGACCGTTTCGACGCCACGGAATGCCCGAACCATGGGTAACGATCCGACGACCCATACGGTGTATCTGCCCACGGCGGAGTTTGGGCCCCCGGTGGAAGGTCAATCTCGACCAGCCCAGAAACCTGACTCGTTCATGGTCGTGGTCGTAAGCGCCACTGCCAAATAGCGAGCCGTTCGGGCTGCTTGTCCACCTAGCGGGCGGTCGGCGACCGTCGTTCGACTGATGCGCTGCCGCGCGTCCGCGCGACCAGCACCCTGAGCACGCTCTAATAACGCCTGCAGGCTTGGAAGGGCTGAATTTACTGGACTTGTGAGTGATGCTTTGGTCTACTACGACTCCAAGGTTGCAGGACGATACTGGCTCATATTCCCCGGGGAATCGCAGGAGGTACTCGAAACATGTTTACGCGAATGAACGCATGGCACCGCTGGGCAGGTCTGTTGGCGCTGGTCTCGACGGTGGCATTTGTTACGCCAGTCCACGCCGCGCCCACGGCCTTTGGAGCTTTTCCCAACAACGCAGCCTCGGTCGCGGCGGCCATCGCCAACGTGCCCACGAACGCCGGTGTGGTGTACGACGCCCTCAGCCAAACGAATGCTGTTCAGGTCTATAATTTCAATGAGCTGGTTTACACGGGTCCCATCGACGTCAGCTTGACGTTGGCGCGCATCCGCGCCGGTTACTGCATCACCGCCGAATCGAACGACGGTGGATTCTTCAACTTCAATCCGGGCGAGCTGCCGAATATTCCGCGAAAAGGAAACAACTACTACATGGAATTCGTGGTTTGGTTCAGCATCAACATCGCCAGCGGCACGTATGACAAGACCGTCGAACCATTTGGCACCGTCGGTTTTCCCGGACCGATGCGACTGTTGATCGGCCTGGGCGGTGAGGTGTACTTTACCGGCGATCATTACGGTTCCGGCCTGCAGGCGAACGCGTATTTCGTGAACCCCGTGCCGGTCCCGGGTCTTTTCAACATCACCAGTATCGCGCCGCAAGGCAACGACATGCTCATTACCTGGCAGACACTGGGCGGCGAGACCAACGTGGTCCAGGCGACGACGGGGACCTCTGGCAGCTACTCCAGCAACTTCACCGACCTCAGCCCGATCATCATTCCGAAGGGTGGCGACTTTACGACCACCAACTACCTCGATGTGGGCGGCGCGACGAACAGTCCGACGCGGTATTATCGGGTGCGTCTGGTACCGTAGCCGTTGACTCTCTTTAGCCTCGCCATCAGGCCGCTTTGGATCCCCCGAGCAGCAGCGCGATTCCGCCGGCCAGCGCCAGCGCTCCGGCCACCGGGGGGATATAGTGGCTGTGGGTTAGAATTGCAGTGCCACTTCTAATCGTGGGCGGTGTTCTGCGGCTGCTTCTGTGGCTATGGCAGAATCGAGCGAAGTGCATCGACTATTTTCGATAATCATTCAAAGGTGGCGGGCGGCGCCGATCATGTCTGGTCACCTGAGGAACTCTTAGGGCTTCTGGACTGATTTCTCGAACTTCCGGCAGTCGGGATGCTGACAGAAAAACTCCTGCTCATGTCTCCTCACAAACGGACACTGAATTGGGCAATCTACCAGACATTCCGACAGATTAAGGATGTGACCCAGATAACATGTGCGACACGCTTCATTGGGGTACTCGTCAACAGGACGTTGGTCGGCTTCGCTCACAACCCTATTTTGGTGCATGGAGCATGCCTGAAAGGCGGATTCGGGACGGAAGCGGGGAAGGGGGAAATGATTGTGGATTTTGGATTGGGGATTGAGGATTGGGGAGTGGAGGGAGTGAAGACGGAAGACGGTAGCCAGAAACGGGAAAAATCGGTAGTCTTTGGAGGAAGCGATGAAGAGGGTGAAGACATCGAAGAACGCACTGACTCAAAAGGCGCTGGCTGCCTTACAGTCCGCCGTGGCAAAGGTCGTGGCGCAACATCGCCGCGACGGTCGTCCGCTCGCAGTGTGGCGGAATGGCAAAGCCGTGCTGGTGTCAGCGGGCAGGCCTACCGTCGTTCGTGGAACCCCGGCAACTTACAGAATGCGCAGCCGCCGTAGAAAGTCGTAGTTTTTTATCATGCGAGGCAACGCCATGAAGAGAAGGCGCACTGATCGAATGTCACTGACAGACATGGCGGAGGCTGCCATGCGGGATGCCATTGCTGGAGTGATCGAAGACCATCGTCGACGGCGGATGCCGCTGTCGGTTTGGAAAGATGGTAGGGTCGCTTTCATCCAGCCCGACGAAGCATTGGCTGAACTCAATGCTTCCAAGCGTTATCGCGTGAGGTCCCGCCATAAAAAGTCGTGAATCTGTGGTCGCCTGCTGCATTGACGGCGAAAGTTATTCGGCCTAGACTTCCTGTCCTCCGGAGGCCCATGCGATTGCAAGTGATGGAGCAACTGCGGCGAAAGTAAATTCGTCACGAATACAGGTCTGATCCCGTTCACATTATGGCTTTCGTAACATGCGCAGGATGCGGAAATCAGATCGGTTCGTCTGCTTCATGCCCCCAGTGCGGCAAGACGCGTAGAGCTCGACGGCTGATCTGGGCGGCAGTAATCACCATCACAATCGTGTTCATTATCATCCACTGGCTTAACCAACCGGTGAGATTTTAGAACGTGCTTTCAAATTAAGACACTACCCGTTGCGCTGCTGCATTGACGGCGAAAGCTATTCGGCCTGAACTTACTGTTCTTCGGAGGCCCATGCGAATGCGAGAGTATGGAGAGGCGGGGTAATGTCCTAATTTGAAATCAGATTGCGGGTTAGCCTCTTACCGACCCAATAGAAAAACGCTGCCAAGGCCACGATAATAAGAGCGTACAACCGAAGCCAGTTGTTTGGTAGGTCGTCACTTGCGGGGTTGGCAAATACCGCGTAGAAAAGAGCGTCGACTAGCAGCAAGACCACAGACAGGCCCTTAAAAAGCCCAGCAGTCGCTCGAATAATCCGCTTACGCTGAGATAGTGAGTTAATTTGAGACGTCGGTTATTTGAAGGGTTTTGTTCCATCTCTCTGGCAGATAATCTCTGACGAATGCTTTGAATTTCTCCAATTGGCCGGGAGAAAAATCGTAGTCATAGAACCCGTGCTCCGCCAGAAAGTCTTCGGTTCTTCCTGTTGTGGTTGATCTGCCAGCTATCTTGAAGGCAAGTGCCCTAATGACTGCGGCGAGCACCATGTCTTTCTCTGAAAAAGTCACCCTTATGTTCATTTTGCACCTTCATTTCTGCGCTTTGCTGGCTATTGCAGCCCTCGGAGCCGTCTGAGGCGATTCGACGGGGGGAACCTGTTTCAGATCGGCATTGCGTGTAAAGCGGCCGCACATGGCTTCGACCACTTATCTGTAAATCGTGAATACTCCTTTGAAGGTTTGACCTGAACCCGCGCCGGAGAAGTCGCCAGTCATTTGCTGGCTAGTGGCTGTTCCGCTAAAGGTTGATTGATTACCAGACGCTGTGTTGATAACTGAACCACTAATCTTCGCGCCTTCAATATCGCCCTGTAAGGAAATCGTCTCTCCCGAATCCAAGTTTCCGTTACCAACGATCCTATTCTGCGCTTGAGTAAAAGTGACGCGAAGATGGGCAGATCCAGTTGTAGGTGATCCATTTGCCAGTTGAGTGGTTTGCGTGTAGTACCCGTACCACGTGCCGTTCATGTCGTCCTGGCTTTCAGTCTTTATCACCTCACGCACCTGACTAGCCAGAGATTCTAACCCGCCGTCCAGCGTCTCCGATTGAGGCCACTTGATCCAGGGTGTGACCGAATTCACCAGAGGTTCACGCCCTTTCTGCTCAGGATTTTTCGCATAATAATACTCACGCAATTGTTCAGCAGTCATTTGTTGGCCGTTAACCAGAAAACGAGGTTCTGGGTAATTCGCGATGTAGCGGATGGCGATGGCACTAAAACGCCTTTCATACATGGGCGTACTGTAACCCCAGCCCGTTGTAGTAGCTCCGGATGATTGCAGGTTTACAGATGTGAAAGACCCCATTGTCGTTGCGGTTCCGAAAGCATACGTCGGAGAGGTATAGCTCTGGTGATAATTGAAGAATCCAGCGAATTCGCGCTCGGAACTGAGGATAACAATCGCGTCAGCGCCCCGTTTTTTTGCTTTCTTCGCGATTGAACGCAAAACATCAGGACTGTAGATCGACCGTCCACCGTATGCGTTCATTCTTTCCATGCCTGAACCTTCAACGAATCCTAAGACCTCGTAGGGTTTTGTGGGTAAACCGTGAATGACGTCAGCTCCATGTTTTTCCGATTGGACAAATGAACCTTGGGAAATCGGCCACGCAATCTGTGTTCCCTCGTAGCGAGAAAAGGAGGTCGAGGCGCATCCCGTGCATAGGAGGCCCAAACATACGAGAAATAAGTATTTCATAAGGCTTTCTCCGTCGATTCGGATTGGTTCAAACCCGATTCTCTGACTGCAAGCAAGTTGGCGGTCAACGGGCCACCGCTCGTAGCTTTCACAACAACACTCAAGGTGTTTTCGATGGCATCATTGCTGGTGAAGGAAGCAATCGACATGAGCGGTTGCACATGGCGTTTCACGTCCGGCAGTGTAGATAAAACGCTCGAAATGAACAGCGCAATCGGCGTTGGGTCTAGCACGCCGTTAGCATTTGTCGCCATCTGTCAGTCATTGTGACTGCAAGACGCAAGCGTCGCGAGAGGCACTCAAGCATGCCGATGTTGAACTCTACGATTTTGGCGTGGCGAAGTAGTTCCTGTCGGGATGAGAGAGTGAATCGCGGCGGAATGTGGACGAACGACGAACGACAGAGACCCTTCGACAAGCTCAGGGTGACACACCTGGGGAACGGTCGATGTCGGGGATGAACGTGACCGGGCGAAATACGTTCGCTCGATGAAGTGGAAGATGCGACAGTACCACGAGCTTGGCGTGAAGTTTATTTCTCTGTACCCGCGCAATCTGGCAAACCTGGATTGGATTTTCGGGAAGAAGTTCAAAGAGGTGACCGGGCGGGATTTGCCGACGGCGAGACGGTCCGAATGACGACAGAGACCGTTGCACTTCAGATCACTGAAGCGCGTCTCGTCCAACTCGGCTCCGACAAGCTCGGGGTGACAGGCGGGGGAATCGAGCGGAACGTGAATCGGCGGTCATAGACCGCCGCTACAGCGGAGACAAGATCGGTTCGGATCGGGTGCTGCAGAACTTCAACATCACTCCAGCAAGTCGACGCGGGCGGTGTCGAGATCGTAGCACGCGCCGACGACCCGGAGTTTGCCTGACTTGACCAGTGCGGAGAGAATCGGGGTGGCGTTGCGCAGTTGATTGACGACGTGGCGGACGTTGGCGCGGACGGCGTTGTCCACGGCGTCGCCGGGTTTGCCCTTGGTTTCGTCTACTGCGGGTTTGATCTTCTCGACAACGGAGGCGACGTGTCCCGGTGCTTGGCCGCCGGCGACTGCGGCCGACACGGCTCCACAGCGGGTGTGTCCCAGCACGAGAATCACCGGCACGCCAAAATGGTCGGCGGCGTATTCGATACTGCCGAGGGCGACATCATCCACGACGTTGCCCGCCGTGCGGATTACGAAGATATCGCCGAGACCCTGATCGAACACGACCTCGGGTCCGACGCGCGAGTCCGAGCAGCCGACGATGATGGCGAACGGGTTTTGTCCCTTGGCGACCTCGGCGCGACGATCGGTGCCCACGTTCGGGTGGATGAGCTTGCCCGTGACAAAGCGTTCGTTGCCCGCCTTGAGTCGGGCGAGGGCCTCGTCGGCGGTTACGTTGGCGGGTTCTGCCGCATAGCTGGCGTGGAGGGCCGCTGTGAGAAAGAGGAGTGCGGCGAGACGAACGAGACGGGTGTGTTTCATAGTGATGACCAGTCCTTCCGTGAGACGTATCCTGACAGCCCGGAGAGGGCGCAACAAGTCAGAAATCACCGGAGGGGCGGCTACCAACGGCGATGCGATTCTGCTGGACATCGGATTCCGATAGTGGTATGATATAAGAGATGGACAGCTTGGCACGAAGGGCAAGGGGCGAAAGGCAGGCGCGGACGCGCGGCAGTGCGTCCCCACCGAGGCCGTCATCGAGGGCCAAGAGGGGCCTATATATGATTCTGCGAAACGAACCCAATTCAATTTCTCAAAAATGGAAGCGTATCCACCTATTTGATAGGGACTTATGAATCTTGAAATCGCAAAAAAAATTGGGTTCGTTTTCCAAAACGAACCCAATTTTAAGGGGTATTTGGGGCCGGTTTCATGGAAAACTGGGTTTGTTTTGGCAAGTTTTTGGGGTGCAGGGCAGGACGCTACGAAGGCCAAGCTGCCCGCGCTACTATGAAGGGCGACACATTAAGACATTCGTAAAAAAACTGTTGGTGGTTATTGGAGTTCTCGGGTTGGGGTTTTCGGCTCTTACTGCCAAGAGTTCAGGGCAGGGGTTGCCGACTTATGAGGATTTTCGGCGGGTGGATTGGGCGCGGCGGGCGACGGGTCAGTTGCAGACGGCGGAGTTGATGAAGGTGACGCAGATCGATCGGGGGTTGATCCAGCGGACGGCGTTGCAGGCGACGAATGATTTTCAGGTGGTATGGGGCGCGGCGGAGTTGATGGGCGGCTGGACTGTGAAGCGGACGCTCTTTGAGTCGGCGTTGGCGGCGAGCGGGTCGAATGTGGCGGTGGCGTTGCGGTATGCGTGCGTGGCGGCGCAGCAGCGGGACGAGGATGTCGCGCTGCCGTTGCTGCATTTTGTGGAGAAAAAGGACGAGGGCAACGCGGTGCCGTGGCTGGTGGAGTTGAGATTGTTGCAGTGGGAGTCGAAAGGGTTTGCGGAGTTGAAGTTGCCGGCGCCGGGGACGGCGCATTATCGCGATTACGCGGGCGAGGCGGCGCGGGCGCGGATTCGTTTGTTGGAAGCGGCGGGGTATTCGCCTTATGCGGCGCGGCGCCTGGGGTTCGCGCCGGATACGATAGCGGTCGGCATGGCGCGCGAGTTGACGGAGCAACCGATTGAGAAGGCGGCGGCGCCGTTTTTGTTGGGGGTGGCGCGGGCGATGCAGGAGCGGCCGATGTATTTGCTGACGGAGTTGGTGGGGGAGACGGTGGAGCGCGCGGCGACGGCGGCGGGGGTGGAAGGGCAGACGGGCGCGGAGGTTTCCATGCGGAACGTCGAACTGGATTCGCGGCGGGAGGAGATCAAGGCGTTGATGACGGCGGTCGAGCGCGACGCGGTGGATGTGGCGACGGAGACGGAGATGGTGCAGTATTTTAATGATGTGCTGAACCTGGGCGAGGAAGTGGCGATGCGGCGCCTTGGCGGGAAAGTGGGAGGCAAGCCGTTGCCGTAGGTGATGACAATTTGAAGGGAAAAGGAAAGTTATGAAGAAAAACATTTGGATCGGAGTGTTGCTGATTGCGGTGGTGATGCTGGCGGCTTTGGTCGGGTTCCAGAGCCAGCAGATTGCGGCGTTGAAGGAGCAAATGCGGGCGATGCGTGAGGTGGAGAGGGCGGTGGCGAAGTCAGCGCGCGCGCCCGCGCCTGCACCGGTTGAGGAAGCGCCGGCGCCATTGCCGGCAACCAAGCCGGTTGAACCTGTGGCTGAGGCGGCGCCCGTTCCGCCGTCGGCACCGGCCGGAGGGACGACGAACAATCCTTTGTCAGGGCTTGCGGCGATGATGAAGAACCCGCAGATGAAGGAGATGATACGTGGCCAGCAGAAGTTTGCACTCGAAGGGATGTACGGGTCGCTCTCCAAGTATCTGACTCTCTCCACGAATGACATGAACGCGCTCAAGGAGCTGCTCTTGGACCGGCAGATGGCCCTGGTGGATGCGGGGATGTCCATGATGAATGGTACCGGGACGGATCAGAAACAGGCGGCGGAGGACGCCAAGACGGTCAAAGCTGAGTATGACAAGAAGATTTCGGATCTGCTCGGCACGCAGGATTACACGGTTTTCCAGGATTACGAGAAGAGCGCGGCGGACCGGATGTCGGTGCAGATGTTCAAGGGTTCGCTTCCAGCCGACGCCACGTTGACGGACCAACAGGAGGAGAGCCTGGTCGCGGCGATGGCCGAGGAGCGCAAGGCATTGCCGACCACGTCGATGGTGAACAACCAGTCACCCGATCCGTCGAAGTTTACGGAAGAGGGCATCGCGGAGGCTTTGAAGCAAATGGAGCAATTGCAGCAACGGGACGCGGAACGCGCGGCGACGATTCTCACTCCCGCGCAGCTTGACCAGTTCACGAAGTTCCAACAGCAGATGAACTCGATGGCGGCGGCTGGAATGAAGATGGCCCAGCAGATGTTTGGGAACAAGAACGCCGCGCCAGCACCCGCCGCCAGCACGGGCCCGTAGGAGATGAGCATAGACCGAATTCATTCATCCGGGCGCTGGCGGCGCGGTTTACCGTTGCGTGTCGAAACGGTGCCCGCTATATTGCAGATGATCTGGTGCGCGGACGTGGCGAAACTGGCAGACGCGCAGCCCTCAGAAGGCTGTGACCGCAAGGTCATGGAGGTTCAACTCCTCTCGTCCGCACCAACTCAAGATCAATTCCCCGGCTCAGTAGCTGAAGCTGCTGTGGCCAATAAACTCGCGCAGGATCGAAGTCGGCGGCACCAGATGATCGGAGACGCCGAGGAAACTGGACAGGAACGCCAGCAGCCGCCGCGCCTCGGCGTACTGCGGATGGTGGGGCTTGATCTCGACCAGCAACGGTTCAACGAATGGTTTGAGAACCGCGAGCTCGTAATCCAGCGCCGAGTTGAACGCGATGTCGGCCCCTTGCTGGAAGGGGAATATCCAGGTCTTCTCGCCGCGGCGCACGCTGGGCCACATGTTCAATGTTGCCAGCGCCGAGTTGCCGCGGAAGTTGTGGTCCCGGACCATCCGTCGCACCAGCCGGTTGTCCGTCGTGGAGATGCGGTTGTTCGAATCCAGGTTCAACTGCGTCAGGGCGCTGATGTAGATCCGTAACTTGTGCGCGGGCGGCACGGATTGGGTCAGTCGGGGATTCAACCCGTGAATGCCCTCGACCAGCACGATCTGGTCGGGTTCGATGTGCAGCTTCTCCCCGCGATATTCCCGGTAGCCCTTCTCGAAATTGAAACTGGGTACTTCGACCTCTTCGCCCTTGTCCAGCCGCATCAGGTGCTCGTTGAAGAGCGGCAGATCAACGGTCTCGATATTCTCAAAATCGGACGCGCCATGCTCATCCAGCGGCGTCTGCTCGCGACTGACGAAGTAGTTGTCCACCGAAATGGTCACCGGACGGAGGCCGTTGACGCGCAACTGGACCGCAAGCCGCTTGGCGAACGTGGTCTTGCCCGAGGAAGATGGCCCGGCGATCAGGGCCCACTTGATCAGGTCCCGATGTCCGTAGATATGGTCGGCGATTTGCGCGATCTTCTTCTCGTGGAAAGCCTCGGCGATCTTGATGAAGTCGCTGATCTCCCGGTTGGCGATGATTTCATTGAGCCGCCCCACTGTGTTGACGCCGAGGATCCGGCCCCATTCCTTGTGTTCCTTGAAGATCTGGAACAGTTGCGGCTGCGGTTCGAACGGCGGCAACTCCTTCGGGTTCTCCCGCTCGGGGACTTGCAGCACGAAGCCCGGCGCGTACGAAATCAGCTTGAACAGTGTCAGCGACCCGGTGCTCGGGGCCAGCGGCCCGTGATCCAGGTCGGAGAAATTCTCACACCAGCACGTCGCGACCTTGGGCGGGTTGCTGAAGCGCAGGAGATTGTACTTGTCCCATTGTTTCTCCTGCTCGAAACGGCGGACGACCTCGGTAAAGGCGATCTTGCGCCGCTCGATGGGGATGTCGCGCTCGACAATCGCCCGCATGTGTTTGTCGAGACTCTGCAACCGCTCCTCGCAGAGCCCCGCCTTGCCGCTCATCTCGAAACTGCAGTAAAAACCCGAGCCCAGCGAATGCTCGATCGCGAATCGTGCCTCGGGAAACTGTTCCTTGACCGCCTTGGCCAACAGAAAGCAGACCGAACGCCGGTAGATTTGGAAGGCATCCGAGTCGCCCCGCGTCAGCAGTGTGATCTTGCTGTCCACCTCCACCGGGTACGTGGTCGAGACCGCGTCGTTGTTCACCAGCGCGGCGATGTAATCGAGGCCCTCCGGCGAACGCCGTTGGGGCAGAATCGCGCAGACCGGGGTGCCGGCCGCGCAGCGAATCTCGGAGCCATCGTCCAGCGTGACAGTGATCGTGTTGAGGCTTGTATCCATTTTCAAATTTCTCGCCACATCCGCGACAATTGCTCGACGGATAAAAAAGCATTTTCGTAGCCATCGAAGAAATCCCGCTTCCGTGCAATGTTTTCTTTACTTATATACGGCTTTCGGACGATTAGAAGCTTCTTTTCGCACGGTCGCCTAAACGATTGCCGCTGAATAAGATAGCAACCACTCTCGCCTGTTTTGCTTGATGTTTCAGGCGGGGGAACATACCGTCCTTCCACTGATTCGATTGCCCTGATGAAGAGAGTCCTATGAACAAGACCATACCCACCGATTTCCTCCAACGCATCCCGAAGACCGACCTGCATCTGCACCTCGACGGCTCGCTGCGGATTCCCACCTTGATCGAATTGGCGAAGCGCCATCGCGTCAAGTTGCCGTCGTACACCGAGGACGGACTGCGCCGCCTCGTGTTCAAGGACACGTACGCCCACCTCCCCGAGTACCTGCAGGGATTCGCCTACACCTGCGCGGTAATGCAAACCGCCGAGAGCCTCGAGCGCATCGCCTTCGAACTGGCCGAGGACAACCTCGCCGAGGGCGTCCGCTACATCGAAGTCCGCTACGCGCCGCAGTTGCACATCAATGACCGCCTCAACATGGAAGAGGTCGTCACCGCCGTCTGCCGCGGTCTCGGTCGCGCGCAAAAACGCCACAATCTCTCCAAGGCCGTTCGCACCGGCGCCGACGTTCCGTTCCACTTCGGCATCATCGTCTGCGCGCTGCGCTTCATCTTGCCGGTCTTTTCGCCGTACTACCGCCGCCTCTTCGACGTCATGCCCTACGCCTCCTCGAAACAGGTCTGCATGGCCGCCTCGATGGAACTCGCCCGCGCCGCCGTCGACCTCGCCCACAACAAAGGCCTGCCCGTCGTCGGCTTCGACCTCGCGGGCGCCGAAGCGGGTTATCCCGCCGACGATCACACCGCCGCCTACCAGTACGTCCACAACCATTTCATCCGCAAGACCGTCCACGCCGGCGAAGCCTACGGCCCCGAGTCCATCTTCCAGGCCATCACCAAATGCTACGCCAACCGCATCGGCCACGGCACCTGGCTCTTTGCCCACGACATGATCGAGGACCCTGCCATCACCGACCCGAAGAAATACGTCCACCACCTCGCCGAGTACGTCGCCAGCCAGCGCATTACCATGGAAGTCTGCCTCACCAGCAACGCCCAGACCCTCCCGCGCATGCGCAACCTCGCGCACCATCCCCTGCGCCAGATGCTCGACCACGAATTGTCCGTTTCCATCTGCACCGACAACCGCCTCATGTCCAATACCTCCGTCACCCACGAACTCCGCCTCGCCATCGACAAACTCAAAATGACCCCGCGCGAACTCCGCAACGTCGTCATCGCCGGTTTCAAAGGCAGCTTCTTCCCCGGCACCTACAGCGAAAAACGCGACTTCGTCCGCCAGGTCATCGACCGCTACGAAACCTTGGCGCGCGACCTCCCCAAATAACCCGCCTGTTATTGGATTCGTAGGGCGAACGTCCCGTTTGCCGTCTTGCCAAAGTCCGATTGTAGGGCAACCGGCCCGGTTGCCGCCGTGCCTCCGTTGTGCGCCGGTCTCCCGACCGCGCACTTCATTGGACCGAAGGTCTCCTCTGTCGATCGCTAAGCCCGTCGTTCCGAGTCCCGTCGTGCGACGGGATCCCGCAGGATTGCGGGACTTGTCGAGGAATCTCCGCCGTGAACCGCTCTCCCGATCTCTTCTGCTTCTCATTTCAGGTCCATTTTCCGCCAAATATCGCTTCCGGCCCTCTTAAAAACCCCTCCCGGTGGGTTCGTTTTCCAAAACGAACCCACCGATTTCCCTCGTCTGTTTCTTCCCTAACGCGTTTATTCATAGCTACTTCCATAGGAAAATCCTTCAAAAAACGGTGGGTTCGTTTCGCAAAAACATATAGGGGCCCCCTTTGGCTCCCATTGTAGGGCAACCGGCCCGGTTGCCGCCGCGCCGAAATCGCCCCGGTTGTGCGCCGGTCTCCCGACCGCGCACTTTAATTCGACCGCAGGTCTCCATTTGTGACCTCATACCCCCTCAAAATGGGTTCGTTCTGGAAAACGAACCCATTTGCAAACGACTCTGCAAACGTCATAAGTTGCTCTGCATTGCTAGGATGCATGAATAATTCCTCGAAAACGAAATGGGTTCGTTTCGTAGAATGGCACATCTCTTTCAACCCTTGTCCCCTGTAGCCACGGCGTGCCGCCATTCGGCGGCATCCACGGTTCCGAGACCGGGACTCTGTCGCCGTGCCGCCCCGAGCTGCGCACAGCAGCGAGTCCGCCGACTTGTCCGCCATAGCTCCAGCGACGGCGGAAGCCTTGGCGAAGGCGGATGAACGTTGGACGGCCTGCCCCGAATCCTTTTCGGGGTTGAGCGTTTCATGTTGAACGTTAATTTGTTCATTCCCGCATCATACCACTATCGGAATACGATGTCCAGAGCGGAAACAAAAAAAATCTCTATTGCGAGAATCCTCCAAACCACCGACCTAAACTGCCCCAGCCCCATCCGTCCCATCCGGTATAATCGTCCTATTCCCCCCGTTGTAGTCACGGCGCTCTAGACTCCTCAGTGACATCCAATCTTTCCCCAAAGCGCTCAGTGCTGCAGTTTCACGATTGCATGCATCTCGATACTATGCTATTCGACTTCTAGGTCATGCCCCATCCTGTATATCGCGTACTCGTTTCCTCAACTTTTGAAGATTTAAGACCGGAACGCCAAGCGGTACTCCATGCCATCTCTGACCTGAACATTGTCATCAATCATCTTGGCCTAGCCGTCGTGCCTGTTGACCTGATTACCGGAGCGAGCACCCACCCTCCTTTAGAGGTCTGCCTCGATGAAGTTCGCCATTGCGATTTAGTCGTCACAGTGGTTGGCATGAAGTACGGCTCTATAACCAAATCCGGACTTTCATTTACTGAACTTGAGTACGATGAGGCGTCCAAACACAGCAAGTACCAACTCTGCTATTTAAAATCCGACAAAGCCCTTATGCTTGTGGAAAATATCGACCTTGACCCGCCCAAAGTTTCTTCCCTGAAGGCTTTTAAAGAAAAAATTGATAAGCAAAAGAAACGAGATGCTTTTGCATCCCCCGAGGAACTGCGCGGACATGTCTTGCGGGACTTGGCAAAATGGTTCTTTTTATTGCCGAATGTAGTAGCCGTAGCTGAACAGCGCGGCGGTGGATCCACTATTGACACACTTGCTCGCTTCTACACATTCGTACAGCACCAACATTACACTGAGGCCGCGCATTTTCTCATCGATTGCTCAACACAGAAGGACTTGAGACGCCTTGGGGTTCTCGCGCTTTATCCAGAAATGTTGGCCGAACTTCTTGAGTTACCCAGTCTCACTCCTCCTTCCAAGATCACAGACCCGACCCTGCGAGTCAGGCTTCTGATGGAACTGCATGACTCCAATCCATATTCTCTCGTAGGGAGAGCCGCGTTCGATGAAGCCAATTTGCTTGTTGAGAAGGCGTCCATTACAGTCTACGAGTTTCACATCGCTAGGCGTTGGGCCACCTTGGCCGTCTCCGGCCACTGTGACCGGCACGCACTTCAATCCTTAAAGAAAATGTTGCGGTGTGCGCGAAAGACCGGTAACACCCACAACAAAGCCGAAGCAGCCGTAACAGTGGGCAGATATTATCGATGGGTAAACGACCATAAGCGCGCCAAGCGCTGGCTTCTCAGGTCCGTCGCCAACCTTCGCAAGGACGCTCCGAGCTGTCCATTTTGCATGTGCACTGCATTCATGGAGCTAGGACATGAAACTATTGGAACTACTGCTTCAGGAGCAGACTGTTCTTTTGGCCACGAATGTCTAGCCAAGGCATTTTTGATCGCCCGAGCGATTCCTGACCGTTCGCGCCAAGCGGCAGCGCTTCGCGCGATGGCCGACCATTTTGATGCGCATGATGGCACCACAGAGGCAGTTGCCAGTCTACTTCTTGCCGCCAAGCTAATGCGCGAAGCTTCACCCTCGGATGAGACAGCAGACGTCACAAAGCTACTAGGGCCCATGATGGCTCGGCACGGCCGGGAGGCAATTCGCTCGGAAATGCAGGCCGTCGAACACACCGCTGAAATCGTTGTGAACAACACACTCGCACAATTCAAACTAGAGAGTTTTGTTGAGAGTCTCTGCTTCCAAGAAACCCCATGTGGCGATCACTGGTGAACAGCGTCAATTCCTGACTCTTGAGGTCATGTTCAACGCTCGCCAATCCGTTTATCAATTAACGGGGGTCAACGCTTTACTATTTACGGGACGCATCCTTCCGCATGGGTGGTCGACAACCGTGAGATCGGCCTGCGGCGGTGGCTCACAGCTTTTGAAGTACGTCTTCCCACCGTATTCGTTTTCCGTCAGATGCGAATACGACACGCCGGTATGGTGCGTATAGGGACTTGGAAAGAATGTCGAAAGCCCCATCATTGTTCTTATGCCAGTGGACGGCATCGAAATGGCGACCATCTCTCTGTTCCCTTTCAAGAAAGGAATTCAGACAGAACTTAGGATCGCCCCATAAAAACCGGATTGTCAGGATATTCTTGGCTGCAGCAAGATGCCTTTCTCCTGCGATGGCCAGACTGGGCAGAGACAGTACAACGCCCCCATTCTGGCCTGTAGTGCGCCGGTCTACGAGTTCCCCTGCAAGATTATGTGGATCGTGATTATTCCAAAACAGATCCCATGAAAAGCGGAGGCCCAATTCATTTATTCCGTCTTTTGGATATTGGTCAGCCTCCAGATACAACCACCCGGTTCCTTCAAGGAATTTGCAGAAGCTTGTCTTCCCGACTCCCGAAGGTCCGCCGAGTATGAGAGGACTGGTTATCCTAATTCAGTGGCTCCGGTTTTGGTGCTGCCAATAGACTGCAATTGATGAAGTGAGAAATCGCTCAACCGCTAGCCTTGTGGGTTTCCTCGTTCAATTTGTTGTAAAACGCGGCGAGATCACCTGCGATGTCTCCACAATTCGGATTGGCCAGAAGCGCAACAATGATCCTTCGCAAGTCGTGGTGATACCATCCCCCGGGAAGCTCTGCCAGGTTCTTTTCCTTCACGTGGCGCAAATACACGGAAGATATGACTTCGTGTGCATCCATGTTTGCAGTTTTTGCGGTTTCAGCCAACATGTCACGAACATCCTGATCGCCCTGCCAGCTCTCCGTAAAGACTTTGTCGAAGCCCCACAAAAAAGCAAATTCAACAACTGGTTGAAAATCTGAAGGCGGCTCCAATGTTGCCAGCCGAAGAAGATGTACGATGAGATCGCCAGTGGCGGTGCGCAGCTCTTGCCTGTCGGTGCGTACAAGATCCTTCAACCGATTTATTATCAGCAGGCGCTGTCCGCGGGGTTTGCCATGGAAGTCTTCTGCTGAAAGTTGAGCAAGTGCGGCGAGTATTTCATGCAGACGTGCATCTGTCAGGAGGCTCGAAAGAGGAACATCAGTGCGAATGCTGGCTCGAAGTGCATCAGCGAAAATCTCCGCAGAAGCTATGCGATGGGTTCTATCCTTAATGAGGCATTTCTTTATCAATTCATCAACCGCTGGAGGTATAGCCTCATTCAAATCGGACAAATCATTGTAGTCACCAGGATGAGGTAGGTGCCCCGCTAGAGTTTCGTAAAGAGTGATACCTAGCGAGTACAGGTCAGAGCGACCGTCTAAATCCAAGCCCTCTGCTTGCTCTGGCGACATGTAGGTCGGTGTTCCGATAACGTATCCGCTTCCTGTAAGTCGTTTAGCGTCGGCGCTAGTTAGGGCAATCCCAAAATCCACCAGTGTTGCTGCCATATTATCCGGGGAAATGACGATGTTGTCCGGCTTAATGTCGCGATGGATAATTCCAAGGCTGTGGGCATGCGATAGCGCGGAGGCTATCTGGGTAAACCATCG
This sequence comes from Verrucomicrobiota bacterium, assembly GCA_003152315.1. GTDB lineage: Bacteria > Verrucomicrobiota > Verrucomicrobiia > Palsa-1439 > Palsa-1439 > Palsa-1439. Next base: position 65,964 of record PLZV01000033.1, on the reverse strand, counting down.
ACGAGCATGCTCTACTGTCGGAATCCTTTTTTCGTTAATGGCATGGCGGACATTGTTGCCATCAATATATTCGAAATAGATACTCATCTCCTCATCAAGAAACTCTACGTCATAAATTGCCGGAACATTCGGATGGGACATTCGCGCAAGGGTTTTCGCCTCATTGATAAAGCGCTGCCGATCGCCTGCGTCTTTGAATAGCTTCAGCGTCTTTACGGCTACGAATCGCTCAAGGAGTGTGTCTCGTCGCTTCTGAATTTTCCCGAATGCACCTTCACCATGTGCGTGGTCAATTAGCTCATATCGCGTCGTGTGAGACATATCGTTCCTTTCGGCAAAGACGAGTTACCTTAGCGGAGGGTAGTCCTGCTACCTGCATTCTGTCAATTCGCGCAATGAACCGGCCCGCCTCCCGCCTCTTAATGTCACATTCCGCGCTCACCGATTTACACCGCGCCATTGCTGATGTTCTCGGCGGAGATTCTTCCCACCACCCGAGCTCCGATTCAACTTCACTCGGCCCGCCAATCCGTTTCTCACTCACCAATACACCGTTTCCAGCGCCTCGTGCCCGATGCCGACGGCACGCTCTTTGACTTCGACCGCGCGGAAAATCCCGGAAAAAGTGGAGGGATTGAGCCGGATTTGTTGAGGGTTCAGGCGGCGGGAGATTTCGACGGCAGTAAAAAATTGGAGAGTCGAGGCTCGAACTGCTCTGCTCTACGCCGCAACTTCAACTTGCCCTCGACTCTCCGCTGCAATATAAGCCTGATTGGGGGAATAGCAACCGATAGTTTCCTGGCAGTCTCGGCGGCGGGGATCAGGGGTCAAACAAGAGGAGAGTCGAGGCTTGTCATCAGCAGTCCATGCATCATCAGGATGACGCAGGGGGGGATTGATCCCCTAAACAACGTACTGAGAGAACGGCTCGGCTCTCCACTGCAATTCTACGCCTTGATCCAGGGAATGCAACCGCCAGCATACTCGGCGAGACAACGGCGGCAATATGGGGCGCGCATTGCCAACAGTTGGAAAGACGGGTACAATGGTCACATCAACGGGCTAATACAGAAGAAGTGATTGAATGATTGAACATCTTGTCAAGAAAGACCAAAAGCTGGCTTTTCACGCCCTGCTACATCCGCTCGACAGCGAAAACCAAACTCACGGTTGTCGTCATACAAATCCAAGCGTTTGTGCCAAGCATTCCCTTCCGGGGGTCTGCGCGTTTGTCCGGAAGGACAACATTTGCCTGGCGCCTCCACAGTCCTGGAAGAAGCAATACGAAAAGCTGTTTTTTCAGCGCTTCGGTAAGCAGGCTCAAAAACGAGGAGCTTGAGCCAGGCGTCGCCGAGCCGTTCCAACCATTTCAGACCACCGCACCATGCGCCAGCCGCGTCGAATGCCTACCCGAACCGAGCGCGGGCCTCAGCCTTTACCAGTTGCGCTTTATAGATCACGATTTTGCTTTCCCATGAATTCCGCATATTGGGATTCGTCGATGCGGCGAGATAGCGGCGCACCTTGCCGAGCTGTTTGCGGATGTTGCGCTCTTCAGGGCTTCGTTTCGGGCTAATTTCAGAGGCGGGCTTGGTGCCCTTTATTTCAGTCACGCTCCAAACTACGTAAACCAGCGGCGGGACGCCATGGGGTGTTTACCCCATGGTGGTCATTGTACGACAAGGCGTATCTTGACTCATTGTGTGCTTGTTGCTGACCGCCAAAGGCTGTACCGTGACATTTCGTTAACTGTTCAAACCACGCCATGAGTTGGGGGCGGTCGATTAGGCCGCCCAAGGTTCGTGGCAGAAAGTAAAAGAAGGCTTCTCTATGGAACCGGTTTCCGTGCCAGTCAAACTCCCTTTACGGATCAAAAATACCTTCTTGGAGGCTGCGCTGCTACGCATTCCCAGCCCCGAGTTGCTTATCAATGTGGTAAGAAGGCGTGTCCGCCAACTCGTGCAGGGGCATCGCGCTCTCACGCAGACGGCTGCGTGGATGGAGTTCTCCGATATCGCGCTGAAGGAAATCAGCGAGGGCAAGCTCGGGTACGAATTCGCCGATGAAACCGAGTCCGTGCCCGAGGCATCTGCCGTCATCGTCGCGTCTCCTTTGGTCAGCATACCCTGACTACAAATGGGACTTTGGCGTCACATCTCTTCATTCTGCATTTGGTTGACGCAGTAGAGGCTCTCCTCACCACCCGAGGTTCGCTTTGACCTTACCTGAGCTTCAGGTAGTCGTTTGATGCATTTTGCCACGCATCACGCGCCAAAGAAGTGAAAACCCGTGCTTGGCGGCGACGCCAAGAATTCCACCGACCATTGCCCCCACAATCCCATGCCCGCCGACATCGGCACCAACCAGGTACAGATTCTCAATAGGAGTTCGTGCCGTCAGATAATTCTTTCTGAGTCGTTCCGGCGTGGCGGGAAATCCGTAAATCTGTCCTCTTGGGTGTCCGGTGAAATGCTCAACTGTGAGCGGAGTGGATAGCTCTTGATAAGCAATATTCGAGGAGAACCCCGGCACTTGACTGTCCACCAACTGAACGAGGCCTTTCGAGATTTTCTTCTTCAGCTCTTCATATTCTGAACTTCGGTTTTTCCATGGCAAATCCGTCCACCGCTTGAAGGGCTCATAATCGACAAGGGCGATGATCTCCGCCGTATGAAAGACGGCTTTCGGATCTTTCTTGGATGGGAATGAAAGATAGCAACTGCTTGGCCTTCCATCAACGACCTCGTTGCGCTTCCGAAAAGTATCATCGTGGTCCCAGCCACTGTATATCCAGAAATTTTGCCCGTGGATTCCAAGGGAAGAAGGATCGTGTTTTAGTCCGAGATAAAGAGTGACACACGAGGACCCGGGCTTTTCATCCTCGAGCTCTTTCCGGAAGGACAATCCCACCGCCGGTGGCAATAGTTTAAGGAAAGTCGTTTGAGCCCCTGCATCGGAATAGATCTCGGGGGCGTAGTAGGTTTCAGTCGATCCATTTGTTAAACGAACGCGGACTCCGATGGCTTTTCGACCCTCAAGTAAAATCTCGGAGACCTCGTGGTTCAGCAGAAATCGGCCGGACCGGGATTCCACAATCTCTTGAATCGATTTGGCAATCGTTGCTGCGCCACCCTCGGGGTAAAATCCACCGTTCAGATAATGCTCGGCAATGACTGCATGAATGAAAAATGAACTTTGACCAGGCGGAAGCCCATAATCCCCCCATTGACTTGCCAGCACCGCTTTGAGGCGAGGGTCTTTGAAATTGTTGTCCAACACGGATCTAAGGCTTTGCTTTGCCAGACGGGAAGTGCGGAAGAAAATAGGGGACAGTAAGAGCCTCAGCACCCTCGGCAACAAGAGCGATACCATGTATCGGGAAATTGATTTAATGTCCTTAAAATACCGTTGAATGGCACGGTCTTCTTCAGGGAAACAAGCGATGAGATCTTGTTCATAGGCTCTGGAGTCAGAACTCACAGCAAATTGAAAGCCCGGATAACTAAAGATCTCGAATGGATCTTTCATCGGATTCCACTTCACTTTGCCTTGAGTCAGATAGTCAAACGCGTTTCTCATCTGATCGCCTGGGGCCATTTGCCCAACATAGTGGAGGCCAACATCCCAGGTATATCCGCCAGGCCGGGAAAAAGCGTGGGTGAATCCTCCTGTCTTGAAATGCCTTTCCAGAACGAGCACTCGATACTTCTTTTCCTGAACCAGAAGACTCGCGGCGGAAAGGCCGCCCATGCCGGAGCCGATGACAATGGCGTCGTAGTGGTTTTGATCTGATGACGTTTCTGTTCTCAACGGCCTGAGATGCGAGCCTATACCGCGTGACCGTTGACTGGCCAGAAAGTTTTTCGAACGATCCCGCCAGGAGAAGTCAAACCCGGTTTGTGAACAGGTTCACCGCCTGACTCCCGCCGTCACATTCAGCGCCCACCGATTTGCGCCGCACCATTGCTGATATTCTCGGTGGAGACTCTATCCCACCACCCAAGCTCCGTCTTGCCTTTACCTGACCTGCCAATCCGTTTAACAATCATTCATTGATGCAACGTTATCAGTGGCTCTTGTTCGATGCCGACGGCACGCCCTTTGACTTCGACTGGGCGGAAAATCCCGCAAAAAGGGCTTGTCGGCATTGTCAAAGGTAATACTATCAATCATGAAGAGATTCCTTTTTTTCGTCCTTCCAGTCCTGGCTGTCATGCCATGCCATGCCCAGTGGAACTATCCTCCGACAAAGACCGTCGATGCGTCGGACACCTACTTTGGGAAGACCTACAATGATCCTTACCGCTGGCTGGAGAACCTGAAGGATACGGATGTCGATGCCTGGTTCAAGGCCCAGGCGGAATTGACGGATGGCCTGCTCGCAAAGATTCCGGGAAGGGATGCGCTGGTGCAGGAATGGCTGGCGTTGGACAAACTCAAACCCGCGGAGTACTCGGGAATCCGGTATGAACACGGCCGCGTCTTCTACAAGAAGACTCTGGGTGGCGAAAACGTGGGCAAACTCTATTGTCGTCAAGGTTGGAATGGGACGGAAAAACTGCTTTTCGATCCCGCCACGTATAAAACCGGAGTGACCACGACCATCCAAAGCATAGTCCCTTCGTGGGACGGGAAATACGTCGCCATGGGGCTTTCTTCGGGCGGCGCTGAATGGTCGGAGATCCGTGTATTGGACGTGGAACGGGGAACCCTGCTGCCTGAGAGCATCTACCCTTCCTACGGGCCCCATGGGTGGATGAGGGACAACAAGTCTCTATTCTATGACGCTGGCAAGGTTGCTGACATCAAGAGTCTCGAAATCGAACTGAACCGCAAAACCAAAGTGCACAGGCTCGGCACCGAGGCCAGCACGGACGTCGATATCTTCAGCAACGAGAGCAACCCTGAACTGGGGATCACCGCCAAGGAGATTCCGGGTGCTTCCGTTGATGAATCATACCCCGACTACATGGTCGGATCCGCGGAAACCGTACAAAGCGAGCTGCGGATTTTCTATGCTCCCATCTCCGAACTGAAGCACACGAAAATCAAATGGGATGTCCTGTGTAAACGCCCGGACAATCTGGTCCGAGGGTTCGCGTTCTACCGGGATCACGTCTATGCCGTCACCCATACGGGTGCGCCAAAGTACAAGGTTGTTCGAACAGACGTAAAGCATCCTGACTGGGAACACGCCGAGACCGTGGTTCCCGAGGGGGCTGACACCATCCGGTACTTCACGAAGAGCAAGCACTACCTCCTCATCGTGTACTCCAATGGGGTTGTCTGTCGCCTCGTGAAATATGACCTCACCACCGGCAAGACCGCCGAGATCAAACTCCCGGCATCCGGGACCGTGAACGTCAGTTGTCCGGATTGGAAAACGGATCGTTGCCTGGTGTCTATCACCTCCTGGATCTCTCCCTTGACGATCTATGATTTCGATGCGCAGAAGGACACCTTCGCAAAGAGCATTTTCAATGCGGATGTCTCGTATCCCGGCTTTGAGAACCTCGTCTCCGAAGAAGTTGAAGCGCCCGGTCACGACGGCACCCTGATCCCGCTCTCCATCATTTACAAGAAGGGTATTCCGCTGGACGGGTCAAACTGCTGTATCCTCACTGGCTATGGCGCTTATGGGAGCAGTGCCACTCCGAACTTCAGTATTCGCAATTCAGTGGCACTCCGAGGTGTGGTGCTTGCCATCGCGCACCCCCGGGGCGGTGGCGAAAAGGGCGAGGCCTGGTACAAGGCCGGTTACAAGACGACCAAGCCCAACACCTGGAAGGACTTCATTTCCTGCGCGGAGTACCTCGTAAAGAAGGGATATACCAGTCCCCAGAAGCTCGCCGGAACCGGCACCAGCGCTGGCGGAATCCTGATCAGCCGTGCCATCACGGAACGCCCGGATTTATTTGCTGCCGCCGTTTGCAACGTCGGGTGCGCGAACGCGATGCGACTGGAGTTCTCGCCCAATGGTCCGGTCAACACGCCGGAATTTGGCACCGTGAAAGACCCCGTTGAGTGCCAGGCCCTGTTCGAGATGGATGGGGTCCAGCACGTCCAGAATGGTGTGAAGTACCCGGCGGTTATGGGTGTGGGTGGCTGGAATGATCCCCGAGTCACAGCCTGGGAACCTGGCAAGTTCGTGGCTGCCTTGCAGGCCGCAACGGCCTCGGGCAATCCCATTCTGATGAAGGTGAACTACGACAACGGCCACTTCACGGAGGAGAAGAATGTCACCTTCAAAAACTTCGCGGGCCAATCCGCCTTCCTCCTCTGGCAGACGGGGCACAAAGACTTCCAGCCTGTGAAGTAAACAAGCAGGAATTAGTGTCGGGTCGTTAGCAGAGTGGCTCTTGTTCCATGCCGACGGCACGCTCTTTGACTTCGAACGCGCGGAAGGCACGGCGCTCGAACAGGCATTCGGGCTGATCGGAGTCACGTTCGTCCCCGGTTATCTGGCTACCTACCAGCGCCTCAACCAGGCTCTCTGGCAAGCGGTGGAAAGGGGAGAGATCACTCCCGGTGTCATAAAAGTGCGCCGCTTCTTCGTCTGCGCCTTCTTATTGGTCGGCTGGGTAGCTGGCCGAACGAGTAATCCAACGGCCTAGCCAGCCACTGGAGTCAACGCCGATTACGCCTTTGGTTCCGCTATTGCGAACTTGCCTTTTGTCACGGCGCACCTCAGTTTTGGAGCGTTAGGACAGCACTGGGATTCGAGCATGTTTACTTGCGCCAATTATAGACGGGAGAAGCCCGATAGCGAGCGAGGTTCAGTTGGTTGGTTGGGGAACATTGGTTTTCTTCTCATTGCCAGGGTTCCCTGGTGGCCTTCTAAAGTTTGCAGAAATTGCAGCAGACAGGTTCGATTATTCGGCGTGCTCTGCGTGATTATTGCGGGAGCCGCGCTCGCATTTTCTGCCTTTGTTAATCGGTAGTCATCGAGGCCGCTCACCACCAGTCTCCCGCCGTCACGTCCAGCGCCCAACGATTTGCCCCGCACCAAAGTCATCTTGTTGCGGGTCCTTGTCGGAAAGCGCTCCCTCCAATCCATAGTAGGGTTACACCCCATACCAAAGGCCCGACCCATCCCCTAAAATCACGGTAGAAAGTGATGGCAAATGATTTGCCGTCAGAATTGAAAGGAAACGCATGAACCTTCTATTATCACCCGTATTGGCCGGCTTGTTGTTTTCGCCGGTGTTGGGCGGCTTCTACTATATTGGCGGTGGCGGCCTGCTTCTCGTCATTGTTATTGCGGTGCTATTGCTTCGCTAACGAAAGTGGCTTGGAGAGTTTTAAGACGCAGGGCGAGGCGGACATTGTTGCAAAAGACAAACCGCAGGGCTCGCTCGGCGATCTTATGGTCGACGACGGAATTCAAGTAAAGCACACCGACATTAAGGGTGTTCCCGTAGCGCGCCAAATCTCCATTCTTGGACTCACGGTTCAGTAACTCCGCCTACTATGACCCACCAACAGATACCCGCGCGTAACGGTCGGTTGCGCTACATGTCTGACCGACGTCCCGGTCTCCAGCGAAAGCGTTGTGGAACCGGCTTTCGCTATGTCACCGCCGATGGAAAACAGGTGAACCGTGAGGAGGTAAGACGCATTCGCGAACTAACCATCCCACCCGCTTGGGAGCAGGTCTGGATCTGTCCCTATCCGAACGGACACTTGCAGGTCACCGGTCGGGACGCCAAAGGCCGCAAACAGTATCTCTACCATCCTCGGTGGCACGCCATTCGCAAGGAGACCAAGTTTCATCGCCTGACTGAATTCGGCCAGGCGCTGCCCAAGATTCGCCGACGAGTCGCGCGCGATTTGCGATTACGCGGATTGCCGCGCGAGAAGGTGGTCGCGGTTGTGGTGCGGTTGCTGGAACGAACCCATATCCGTGTCGGCAACGCGGAGTACGCCGATGAGAACCAGTCCTTTGGATTGAGCACCATGCGCAACCGCCATGTCGAGGTGCGTGGCGAACGGCTGCAATTTCGGTTTCGTGGCAAGAGCGGCAAGTTTCACGAGGTGGACTTGACCAACAAGCGCCTCGCTCGCATTGTCAAACGCTGCCAGGACCTGACCGGCTACGAATTGTTCCAATACATCGACGCCGCCGGCGAAATCCGCAACATGACCTCCGAGGATGTGAACGATTATCTGCGCGCAATCGCCGGCGAAGAGTTCAGCGCGAAAGACTTTCGAACCTGGGCCGGGACCACTCTGGCGGCGAAGATATTGCAACGCCTCGATGAGGACGACAACGAAGAACCAACCGAATCGGCACTCGTGAAGGCGATTGACGAAGTGGCCGCAGCGTTGGGCAACACGCGCGCTGTCTGCCGCAAGTATTACGTCCACCCGGCCATCATGGTCGCCTATTTGCATGGCACACTCACGCAGTCGTTCGTCGACCAATCGTCCCGCACCACTCAAACTGGTTTGAGCTCCGAAGAGGCGGCGGTATTGCGACTGCTGAAGCACCGCCGCGCCGCAGGGTAAGCCAGCGTGTGAATAGGCTCAACGCCCCGCTCTTAACGCCACATTCAGTACCCACTGATTTGCGCCGCGCCGTTGCTGATATTCTCAGCGGGCGTTCTTCTCAGCACCCGCGGTTCGCTTTGACTTTACCTGACCCGCCAATCCGTTTAACAATCACCGATGCAACGTTATCAGTGGCTCTTGTTCGATGCCGACGGCACGCTCTTTGACTTCGAACGCGCGGAAGGCACGGCGCTCGAACAGGCATTCGGGCTGATCGGAGTCACGTTCGACCCCGGTTATCTGGCTACCTACCAGCGCCTCAACCAGGCTCTCTGGCAAGCGGTGGAAAGGGGAGAGATCACGCCCGGCGTCGTAAAAATAAAACGCTTTGAACTGTTGCTCCAAGCCATCGGAGTTGACAGCTCGGCGGCTGCGTTGAGCGCCAACTATCTCGAGTGCCTGGCCGCGTGCTCGGAACTGATCGAAGACGCCAGCGAAGTGCTGCAGGCGTTGCAGGAGAAATATCGAATCGCCATTTTGACCAACGGCTTACAGGTGGTCCAACGCGGCCGACTGGCCCGGTCCGTGATCCACGATCACATTGCGGACATCATCATCTCCGAAGAGATCGGCTTTGCAAAACCAGCCAAAGAGTTTTTCGACGTCGCGTTGGCGCGGTTGGGACATCCGTCCCTGCGCGAAGTGCTGATGATTGGTGATGGTTGGACCTCGGACATCCAAGGGGCCGTCCAATATGGCATCGACGCCTGTTGGTACAATCCCGCACGCAAACCGCGTCCCACCACTCCCGAAATCACCCGCGAAATCGCCTCCCTACGCGAATTGATCGAATGGCTGGAATAAACCGGCTGTCCCACGTTCACCGCCCACCGATTTGCGCTGCGCCAATGGATTTCTGCGGAATGCGCCGGAGGGGGTCTAAACGGGAACAGCTTCCTTCTTGAGAACTTCGTTCACCGTATCCGTGATCTGCGCGATCCGGAACGGCTTGCTCAGCCAACGGTTTCCCGTGTCTTCGAAGAACGCCTGTGTGTCCGCGCTCACGGTGTCGCCGGTGATGAACACAATGCGGTGGGCCAACGCCGGGTCCTGCTTCTTCACAGTCTCGAACAACTTCCGGCCATCCATGCCGGGCATGCGCATGTCGGAGAGGATCACGTCGTACGATCGGGCGGCCATGCGCTCCAGGGCTTCCTGGCCGTTGGTGGCGGTGACCACCTCGTAGCCGTTTCGCGTCATGACATTTTTTATCAGAGCCAGGACGTTCGGTTCATCGTCCACGACCAGTACGGCCCGCTTGGCGGACTCTGCGGCCAGCGGTTTGATTGCGGAGGGGAGTCGAGCCGGCGTCGGTGCGATGGCGCATTGGACCACGGGCAGTTCCACGGTGAATTTGGCGCCACCGGTCGGTTGGTTCTCGACCTGAATCCTGCCGCGGTGCTCCTGAATGATGGTATTGGAAATCGTGAGACCCAATCCCGTTCCCTTGCCGAGCGGTTTCGTGGTGAAGAACGGATCGAAGATCTGGCCAAGGATTTCCCGGGGAATGCCGGGGCCGTTGTCCGTCACGATCATCCGGATAAAATTGCCGGCTGCTTCCGTGCGGATGGTCAAAGCACGAGGCTTGGGCCGCCCGTTGAGTACCTGAATCGCGTTGCCGATCAGATTGACGAGGACCTGTTCGATCTGGTTGGGATCGGCCATCGTCGTGCACACCTCGTTGGCTAGCTGTTGTTCCAGTTGAATCCCCGCCGCCTGAAGGTTCGCCTCTTGCGTTTCCAGCACGCTCGCTACGAGACGATTGATGTCCACCGCAATTTTCTGGGGTTCGGACGGGCGGGCGAACGACAGCAGGTCGCGAACGATGCGCGACGCGCGCTCGCTCTCGTGATGGATACGGTGGATGTCTTCGATGGTTTCCTTGTCCAAACCGCTCTTCTCGGCCAGGATCTGCGAGTAACCGATGACCACCGCCAGCGGATTGTTCAACTCGTGCGCCACGCCGGCAATCAATTGCCCCAGCGCCGACAGCTTTTCCGCACGGCGCAACTGCTCGCCAACTTTCTTGCGTTCGCTAACATCCATCAGGTTGACCTGCAGGGCCAAACGCTGACGCCACTGCACCAGTGTGGCGTCGCCCTCACAGTTCACCGTCGTTCCATCACCCCGCACAATGGGGACTTCGTTGAATGGACGGAATATCGCGTTGAACAACTTGATGCCGTCCATCTGCACGCTGGTCGCCTCCGTGGATTGGAGCGTCGGACACAGTTCGACAAACGGTCGTCCGACCAGCTCCAGGACCGAGCGTTTGGTCAGGCGCAACGCGGCGCCGTTGGCTTCCACGATGCGATAGTGTACCAGGTCGATCAGGAGAATGGCATCGGAGGCCGAATCGAACAGGACCCGGTAGGATTGCTCGGCTATCGCCACCTCGCGTTCCACGATCATGCCGATCGCGATCATGATGGTCAGCACCGCCGTCAGGAAGTATTCGAGAGTGGTCAGGAGTTGTGAGCTTTCCGCGTAGGGAAAGGCGGCGAGATGTGCGCCCCACAGGAGAAACCCAATGCTCAGAATCGTCGCCCCGTGGTACGTCTTCCGCCGGAGCAGGTACGCAATGCCGGTGTAGATTCCCGCCGCCGCCAACAGTGCGAAGACCGGCATCGTGATCCAAAACCGGTCGCGCACCACGAACGCCGCGACGGCACTCCACACGACGAGCATCCCGGTGGCAAACTTGAGTTCCCGCAGGGAGCGGGGACGACCGGCGAGGTAAAAGCTCCCATAGAACATGTACAAGGCGCTCAACCCGATGCAGCTCCGGCGCATCATTACCAGCAAAGGAAACGCCGGCGATTCCTGCAAGCCGATGGCCGCCGCCAGATACCCGGCATAGAACATCCATGAGACAATCCACAGGCTGAAATACGGCCGCTTGGTGCGGTGGTTAAGGTAGGCGAAGAGCGTCAGCACCATGCAGATGCTCATGAGTGCGAGGATTAACACCGCATTCGTCCATTCGATGGGAAAGGCGAAGTCGACACTGCTCGGGATTATATGAGTTTTCAAATCGATCTTCCTCGCTGGCAATCATTTACATGAATATACGTCGCGGTGATCATAAGCTGCTCCAATGACCCGCATGACTCATGCCATGGAAACGAGAGTCAGGCATTCTCTTGTCGGTAAAGACATCGGTTGGGCTCAAACTACCTTAAGTTATTTCCGGGAATAGTTTGTAGCGAATTCGCGCAGCGCAATTAAAGGCTTGTCGGCGTTGTAGATCAGAATGCTATAAACGCTCAATGGAGCCGAAGATTGAACAGTTTCCACAGATTCTGTGCGTAGGGGTGCCGTACTACGGAGATAACAAGAACGGAGAAATTCCGGCGACCTGGCCCCTATTTCATTCCTTGGCGGATCAGGTCAAGAATAAGAAGGAGCCGTGGATCCATCTGGGGGTCGAGACCTACACCGCCGAGTTCGAGACCCAGAGGAAATGGTTCCATCTTGCTGCGGTGGAGGTCACGAGTCTGGACGAAATTCCGATCCAACTCGCTGGGAAAATCCTGGCCGCCAACCGCTACGCAATCTTTACCCACAAGGGAAAACTGCCGGGGCGGATCATGGAAACCTTTCGATACATTTACGGGGAGTGGCTGCCCCGGTCGCGGCTACAAGCAAGCCGTCCCATACGATTTTGAACGGTATGACGCTCGCTTCAAAGGCCCCGACAACGACGAGTCGCTCACGGACATATGCGTCCCCATTCAGTAGAGATATCCGGATCAGCCTGCATATAGGAGCTGTTTACCAGCGCTTGTGCCTCTGGGCATGATACTCTTTGGGCAGGCGTGACTGCTCTTGCTTGAGGCGCCATTCACTACCGGCGATCAACTGTCGGGCCGATCGTGATCCATGCTGGACAAACTCACTGAACAGGCAGAGCCAAATCTCGAAGTCCACAGCGCTCGGTGTCACCGACCGCGAAATATGAAGCGTGGAAGCCATGGCCCCCATCACGTTTGGTCCCACGAACCGCTCCAGTGTCGCGTACAACGAGTGTCCGGCATGCACGAAGCAATAGACGACAAAGTCACGGTAAAGCGTCTGTGCGGCAGGCGACAGCAGCGACTGCTGACGTTTGTCGATCCGCAGGAGAACGGAATCCACACTGGGAACCGGGCTAAAATCCTGCCGATTGAAGTAATGCGCGATACTGACGCGAAACCAGGGCTTCAAAAAAAGCGCGCACATCGTCTCGCGCGGCAGACCCATGTATTTTTGCGCGGCTTCAGTTTGCACAACCAGATGCGTTGTGAGTGGCGACCGTGGCGAACTGGTCAGCATGGTAATGATCGCGGCTGTCAAACTGTAGGGGATGTTCGCAAATACCTTGTAAGGGTAGGGGGTAGCTCCACGTGAAGGATGTCTCCCGCTATCAATTCGGCGTTGGTCAAACCGCCAATAGCCTGTGCCAGTAACCCAACCAGTTCCGGGTCCTTTTCAATCGCCACCACGCGCCGGCAATGCCTGGCAAGCTCCCGGGTGATCGAGCCTTTGCCAGCGCCAAGGTCGAGCACGGTATCCGCCTTCGTTATTCCAGAATGTAAAACGAGAGATTCGATCAGCCGACTGTCCCGCAGAAAATTCTGTGACAGCGACTTGCTTCGCCTAATACGTTCCCCCATCGACGACGGGTTGCTCATGGGCGGTCCGCGCTTGTTTCTTCTCATGACTGGCTCCGCGAGATTTCCCGCACGCAAATAAAGAAGGGCCACAGATGTGAGATACACCTGTGGCCCTCTTGGGAAATCTCCTGGGAAGACGCCGGTCATCAGGTGTAAAGCCTCGGACTATTGCCTCAAGGGCAATAGCGTACCAACCTGGGAGTTGGTAGTCAGAATGGCTTTACAGTTAGGAAACTAACATTGCTGGCCTACGAGTGTGAGAACGATGACAGGAGCAGGAAGTGTTGTCAAACCTTTAGCCCGTTGAAATCTCCAGCGAACACGGCCGCGTCGCCACCGAACCGGCTCTTGCGCGGCGATTGACAAATGTTTGGACACGACGGAATGTGACTTGACAGGAGTTGCTTTGTATTGCAAAGTAAGCGGCGTAATCATCGAAAACACGTATGAAAACACAATGTTTCAAGCGGTTCGGTTGGTTCTACGTACCCGTCTCGGTTCCGGGTGCAATCGTGTGCGTTCTCGCTGCCTTATTTTGCCTCACGGTATTTCGGGCAGTGGACGGACATTCTCACTCCGTGAGTGATACGTTCTACGGCGTATTCCCATTCTTCGTTTGTGCTTTCTTACTGGTTGATTGGGTTGCCGGCCGGACAAGTAATCCGACGGCTTAATCACCTACGCTCTCAACGAATCAATGCAGGCCGCCAGCGATGACCAGCGTTTCCCCGGTGATCCACGAAGCGTCGGCGGAAGCGAAAAAGACCACGGCGGGCGCGATGTCCTCGGGCTGTCCGATGCGGCCCAACGGGGTTTCCGCCTCCTGGCGCTTCCGAAAATCGCCGTCAGCCATACCGGCGGCGTGGACTCCCTCGGTTTCGACCATGCCGGGATTGATGGCATTGACCCGTATCTTGCGCGGCCCCAATTCCTTGGCCAGCGACTTCGTCACCGCATCGACGGCCCCCTTCGTGCCGCTGTAGACCGAGGCATTCGGCGGCGCAAGGGTGCTGACGATCGAACTGATATTGACAATGCTGCCGCCCGCCGGGCTGAAGTGCTTGACCGCCGCCTGTGAGGTGAGGATCAAGCCCAGCACATTGAGATCGAACTGCTTGTGGTAGTGCGCCTCAGTGACGCCTTCGACGGGAGAGAATTCGTACACTCCGGCATTGTTGACCAAGATATCGAGTTTGCCGAACGCCTTCTTCGTCTCGGCAAAAAGACGATCAATATCTGCCTGCTTCGCAACATTTGCCTGAACCGCAAGCGCTTTCCCGCCTTTGCCGGCGATCTCCGCAACGACGCGGTCCGCCCCTTCTTTACTGGTAGCGTAGTTCACGACGACCGCCGCGCCCTCGGCGGCCAGATGTTTGGCGATGGAGGCGCCGATTCCCTTGGATGCGCCCGTGACGACTGCAACTTTTCCTTCAAGCTTTTTCATGATCTACTCCGGTTAATGCAACTCTGTGTTCGCGGGTGTGATGCTAACAGTCTGGTTGGCGATTCCGGTTAGTCGCCAAAGTCATCTTGCTGCGGGTCTTTGTTGGAGAGCGCTTTCTCCAACAGGGTAGGGTTACACCCCATAGAAAGGGCCCGGCCCTTCGCGTAACCTTCCGGGTTGTGGGGCTTCGCCGTTAGATAATGATCTTTTCAGTGAAGGCTCTACTAGGGCACGTGAATGAGGACTCAATAACATCATGAAAACTTTGTCTACGGCGGAAGCGATTTCCAGGGGCCGAGGTTCGGAAACCAATCAAACACCGAACGGGCAGCAGTGCGTCTCATTGGGGAATCGTCGTGATGGCAAGCCATCCCTCAGGGGATGCACTTGGCCGGCTCAATCTGGTCGGAGTCCCGTGCGCGGTCACGATGAGTCTGCTCTCATGAACTCTCAACTGGGGTGAACGACAGCACCCTGACAGGAAAACGGGCGGACCTGAAGGCCCGCCCGTTCGCTCCGTTCAAGAATTCTTCGCTTACTTCCGCTTGCGAATCAACACCAGCCCGCCCACAGCCATGACCAGCAAGGAAATCGTGGCCGGTTCGGGCACCACGGTGATCGAATCGAAGTTCGCGCTCGTGACGCCGCTGCCGCCATCGCCGATCTCGATACCGGCCCAAGCGATTGTCTCCGGCCCGTATGGGAGCCCGGAATTAGGGTCTGTAACGGCGTCAAGCGCCGACAGGGTTATCGACCCGTGGGTCAAGTCCCCCACATGGACGAGGGAAGAACCGTTCAGAGTCGGTCCGCCGTCGGCGACGATTGGCGAGCTGAAGGTGGGATCGTCCGCCATATAGAGAATAAAGTAAGGAGTCCCCCCGCTCCCGCTGTAAAGATCGTAACTCGCGCTGAAAGCGTTTACCGATCCCCATGGACCCGGGACAAAGACCGCCGGGGAGTCAGCCGTGTCAGCGGTGCTGGAGTCGGCGGTGTAAAGTTGCGCAAGGGCCGGTGTCGGCCCAGCCGCAGGAACATACTGCGCGTCTCCGGTGTACATCGCACTGTAAGACAAGCTGTTAAGTCCGGTGCCTGAAAACACCGTTTGCGCGCTGGCGCTCATTGCGGCGGCCAAACTGATCGCGCACGTCGATATCACCACTAGTACTGTTTTTTTCATCGTAGGTTCTCGTCTTTCGTTCTTATCCCCCGCATTTTTGTTTCGAACCACATTCATCATAAAGCGCTCTCGTTGCATCCAGATGTTGCCGGAAATGAAACGCAACACTGGCGGGAAGAAGTGGTGAATCCGGCAGGTAAGGCAGGGTACACCCCTGGAAAGCAATGCCCTCTACCGGGTGCTCTCGCCCTTGAGAGTACTCGCATCTTGCAAGGCGCTTTGCTTGGTTCCTCAATCCGAAAGAGACACTGCGAATGAGGAATCGACTCGCCTAACTTTTACTCGCTTCTTCGCTACCAAGGAGTAAATCAAAATACGATCCTCTAGTCAAGGAATTTACCCTGTAGAATAACGCCAGAAGCCAATAAAAACCTGGGGTTCATGGTCATCGGTGCGGAGTTCCAATGGAATCGGCGAATGGCTTCCCATTGCCAGTGTGAGTTGAGAAGAGGGGTTAATCGTAAACAGTGAACCTTGCCGAGCGCCTACGCGATTGACAAATGTTTGGACACGGCGCAAGGGTAATCCCATGGGATGCAGGTTTCTGCTGATGGTCGCTTCGCTCGTGTTTGGTTTGGCCTTGCCGGCCCATGCTGTAAGCCTGCAGCGGATTGGCCATACAATCCTCGTCCCGCGACACAACACACTCCTCGATACCAACGGAGTTCCTCTCCCCGATGACAAGGGGATGTATACCGCCTTCATCGATCCGACCAGCGGTTATGCGTATTTCGTCGGCACCTACCTCTTCAAGCTCGATATCACGGGGAATCTGCCCGCGCAAGTCGGCCCGGCTTTCTTCACGGGACAATTTTCGGAAAGCGCGATCGACTCAGCGGCCAGGTATGCCTACATGGCCAGAACAACCCTTAATCGGTATGCGTTGGGAGCGGGAACCAATCCAGTCAGCAGCGCTGGCTCACTCGCTCTGGCCGCGGGTAGCGCCGCTTGCGTCGTCATCGACGACTCTGACCCCAATCCTTCCAATCACTACGGATACGTTCTCTGCACAGTTTCGGGGAATCCCGCCAAGGTGGCGAAAGTGGCGCTCTCCACGTTTACGGAACTCGGTTCCGTGACCCTCACTAACGGGGAGACCAGCTTTTGGGTTGGCCGTGTGGATGCGCAAAAGGGCTACGCTTATTTTGCGACTTTGCCAGGTCTCGCTCCCACCATCCCCCAAGTCGTGAAGATCAAGCTCACACCCGGCACGAACGCGCCTGTGCGCATCGGCGCCGTCAGCCTGGACACGGTGGGCGATAATATTGATGGCGGCTCGATTGACACGCTCCATGGTTATGCCTACTACGGGACCTACGACAGCGACACCAATCTCCCGGGCAAAGTTTACAAGGTGAAGCTGGAAGATGGAGATGTGGCACCGACGCTGGTCGGCCGGGTCAATCTCCATCCAGGCGAAGGACGACTGGCCGCTTCGGTCATTGATCCCCTGGGAGGATACGTCTATTTCGCGGACGACAATAGTTATCCCGGCAGGGTGTATCAAATTGGTCTCAATGGAACCAATCCGCCCGTCGAAATCGGTTATTTGCAATTGCAGGGAGGCACGAGCAGCATAACTCCACCCAATGGCGTTACCACCAATAACTGGGCCGGGGACGGCACGAACCTTCCTTTCGGTGAGGTCTTTTTTCGATCGGCAGTCTTCGACCCGGTTCGTGGCTACGCCTATTTCGGACAGGACAGTCGCCCGAATCAGGTGGTCAAGGTTCAACTGGAGCAGGACCTGGCAGTCATCACCAGTGCGGCAAAGCTACCAGACGGCACGTTCCAGCTCGTTTATACCAACATCCCCTACGGGACCAACACGGTTTTGACATCCCCCGACATGACGGTACCGCTGACCAACTGGACGGCGCTTGGCAGCGGCACGGAAGTCTCGCCGGGCCAGTTTCAGTTTATCGACCCGCAGGCGACAAACTTCCCGCAACGCTTCTACCGTATCAGCTCGCCGTAATCTGCGGCAGCGTTCAGACAAGACCCTCTCCTTGTTTTGGAGGGAGAGGGCGACTTACTTCCGATGGGGTTACGACCGCCAATCCTGCAAATACGGGCATTTTTTTCTTGCAATTATGGATAACTTTTCAGTAAAAATCCCCCCGTCTTGGGGCAGTAGGAGAATTCGGTGAGGCGAGCACCTAACTCTCATTGGCGAGGTCGCAGCTGGCTTAATCGACATGTCTTTGTCGAAGCCGACGGTTCTCACTCATCCGGAGTAACCTGTAGGGATCAACCACCAAACCAGAACAGTTGTCGTGTACTCCACGACTTCAGGGGGGATCAATGCACATGAACCACGTTAATCGCATTTCGGTTTTTGTCTTTGTCAGCGCGGTGATTACTTCACTGACACTAATCGCTGCGCCAGCCCACGCCGTCAGCGTCAATTTCGATCAGGTTTCTTGGGGAAACGCCAATATAGGATTCGAGGACCAAAATTCCCAATACGGAGAAGCCACCGTAGCCTTTTCAGCCACCGACGCCGGTTCGATGACGGCCGACGGATTCGGGGGGTTTTACGGCTACGTGAACATCGTCACGTCGGTAGGTGGCGGCAGCAATAACAACTGGGCTGTGGAGAATCTGCCGGTGAGCTTCGCCAACATCGGGAACCTTGCCGGCGGCGATCTGCCGACCCAGGTGAATTTCGACCTCGGTCAGGCGGACGGCACGGCGGTCAGCAGCTTGAATTATTCACTCACCCTTACCAGTGCCCCTCTGGCTCTCGAACCAGGCGGGCCATTGGCGCCTGCCTCGGTGGCGAACCATGATCGAGTGGAAGGAACCGTCGTGGAGGCTGGAGATGGCCCCAGCGACGTCGGTGACGAATCTGCGCAACAAGCGGAGGATTTCGTCGGCGCGCCGACCGGTACGACCGTGTCCAGGGTTCAAGGAGGGGCCATCAGCACCGCGAGTACAAACATCCCGGGGATCGCTGAATCTCAAAACGGCTGCGGCCCCGGCGCCAAGGCCCGTTCGATCGCATATCTATCACGGATGTTTCCTACGTCGATCAGCGTGACACAGACCCCGCAGCAGATTTACGGCACGCTAACCAATTACATGCGGAGTTCCACCGGCGCCAACAGCTCCGGCACCGCGAATTCTAATTTTGTTTCCGGCGCGAACGCGTATTTCGCCACGAATGGATTGGGGATCATGCCGACCGTGTACACCAACACGGCTCTGTACAGCGGGTTTTACAGCAATAATGGCGCTGCGGCTTTCCCCATGGCAATCAACTCGCTGGGTCGGACAGGTGATGTTGAGGTTTACCTCTCTTGGGGTGTCAGGCAACAGGGCACGAACTCCTTCAACCAGGGCGCGCACGCAGCCTTTGTCAGCAGCATTACCCCGAATCTCAATGGCACTAACATCGTCTCGTACACTCTGAAGTACATCGACGATCCCAATCAGAATGGCACAACGACCTCATCCGTAGAGCATACAATGACGATCCTCCCCAGTGGGGTCGATGCCAACGCTGCCACAAACGTGACGTTTCGTGGAGTCGTGGGCTTCTGGATCGAAAACGTGGCGACGGTTCCCGAACCCTCGACAATCGAGTTGGCGGCATTGGGGTTGGGGGCGCTCGGGCTCGCACTGGCAAGGCGATCGCGCAGGCGCAGGCGCTCGTGATTTAGATTTACCTGTGAAGTGCTTCCAGCCGTCGCAGGTGAGTTCCACCTGCGACGGCAGTTCTTGGCGCGGCAGATTTCTTCGGCTTGCTTGCGGCTCATGGTCTTGGTATTCTTGAATTGGCGCGGGAATGCGCCTTCGGGAATCTCGTCATGAAGCTTGGCTTTACATTACTGGCGGTTGTTCTTGCGGCGTCGCTTTCCTCGCCGGCTCAGGCCCAGATTGTGAAGCCCATCGACGTCACGAAGCAGGCAGATGTAACCGGCAAAACGGTCAACTTCGGCAATGTGCAGTTCGACACGCTCTCGCAGCCGACGCGCGATTTGTCCGGTTCTTCGCTCTCGAAGGGCAACCTCAAGTTTCAGGATACCGATCAAGAAAAAGCGGAATTCAACACGTTGGGAATGTCCACGATTTCCAGGCCAACCCTGCCTCAGGCGAATTTCACCACCCGGCGCGCGGCAGTCGACGTGCCGAACGATGAGGCCAGGAAGCAAGCTGATCAAACCAGGAAGCAGGCTGATCAAACCAGGAAGAAGGCGCAGATCAACGGGCGTCAAATCCCGGCATTCACTCCGGCCGGCGAGAAAGAGTTGAAACACCAGCTCAACGAGCCGCCTTTAGACGGGCATTGAACCATGACCAGCATTTACGAAAACACCAAACGAATGCGACTCCTGCGGCCGGCGCTTTTACTGTTTGTAATTTCGCTGGCGATCTCATGCGCGACGACGATGCCGGCGCTCCAGGGCTTTCTGAATTCGTCGGATAGTTCGCTAAACCAGTGGTTGGACGTGCGCCTGAACGTTGATCTTCCAGAGGTGCGCATCATGCACCTGCCGTTGACCGATGCCTTCGCCGGAATGAAACTGGCGATTACCCGGGCGGACGCGCCCGTCGAATCGCTAATGGTCACGTTGCACGCCAACGAAGTCACGCGCCGCCAGGCTTTGTGGTTGCTGGCGCAGAAGTACGGGTTGCAGATAACAGTCGAGCACGTCCAGGGACAGCCTTCCTACATCAGCGTCTCCAAGTAGGAATGTGGCGCTTGTTTCGCGCGCCCGCGTCTGTTATCTCCTTCGCACCATGTTGCCAGCACTGCTCACGACTCTTCTCTGGTCCGTTTCCGTCGTCTGCGCCACGCGGTCCACGCGCTATTTGGGTAGCGCCGTGGCCAATCTCACCCGGCTGGGCCTCGCCACCGTTCTGCTCGCGCTGTGGGCGCACGGGTTTGGGAAAGGTCTCGGCGGCGCAGGACTCTGGTTCTTTGTTTGGAGCGGGTTCGTCGGCTTCGGATTGGGCGACTTCGCTCTGTACGAAGCATTGCCGCGCCTTGGCTCGCGGCTCACGCTGCTGCTCGCGCAATGTCTTGCGGCGCCCATCGGTGCGCTGCTCGAATGGCTCTGGCTCGGGACGACGCTCAGTGTTGCGCAGAGTATCGCGGGTCTGATCATTCTGGCCGGCATCGCCGTGGCGCTCGCACCGGGAAACCACCTGCATCTTGACCGCAAGCATCTCTTCAGCGGAACGATCTTCGGCGTGCTCGCGGCCATCGGGCAGGGCGGGGGCGCGGTGCTGAGCCGCAAGGCGTATCAGTTGGTGCACGAGGCGGGCCAGAGCATCGACGGCGGCACGGCGGCATACCAGCGCATTCTGGGCGGCCTCGGCGTCGCGGCGATTTACTTCGTCTGGGTGCGCGGTCGGCAGGCGACGATCGCCAGCCGCGTTGAATGGCGCAAAGCCTGGCCGTGGGTGCTGGTGAACACGCTGGGCGGACCCGTTCTCGGGGTGGCCTGCTATCAATGGGCGTTGTCAACGACACCGAGCGGGATCGTGCTGGCCATCGTCGCCACGTTGCCGCTGGCGGTGATTCCATTTGCCTGGCGGTTCGAGGGTGACCGCCCCGGCGGACGATCCCTCAT
This sequence comes from Verrucomicrobiota bacterium, assembly GCA_003152315.1. Classification (GTDB taxonomy): domain Bacteria; phylum Verrucomicrobiota; class Verrucomicrobiia; order Palsa-1439; family Palsa-1439; genus Palsa-1439. The sequence continues at coordinate 44,556 of PLZV01000033.1, read as the reverse complement.
CGGCGGCATCATCGCGGTGGCCGGGGTGATCGCGCTGACCCTCGTCCATTGAAACTTGGTGCGACAATTCCAGCGGGCTTGTGCTAAAATTCCACCAGGATGCAGGAACCGATGGTCCAGATTCGTGACCTGACGAAGGTGTACGGGCATGGCGAGATCGAGGTAGTGGCGCTCGATCACGTCGGCCTGGACATTGCGGCGGGCGAGTTTTTGGCGTTGATGGGGCCGAGCGGCTCGGGCAAGAGCACCTTGTTGCACATCCTCGCGGGGATCGACCGTCCAACCAGCGGCCAGTGCCTCGTGCAGGGCACAAATGTGGCCGAGCTCAGCGAAACCGACCTGGCCGACTGGCGCAACACACACGTCGGCTTTGTCTTTCAAACGTTCAATCTCATCCCCGTGCTGACCGCTTTCGAGAACGTGGAACTCCCGCTGTTGCTGACGGCGCTCAGCGCCGGCGAACGCCGCGAACATGTCACCGCCGCTTTGGAATTGGTCGGTCTGGCCGACCGCATGAAACATTTGCCGCGGCAGTTGTCAGGCGGCCAGGAGCAACGTGTCGCCATCGCCCGCGCGCTGGTGACAGACCCGACGCTGTTGGTGGCCGATGAACCGACCGGCAACCTCGACGCCCACGCTGCGGCGGATGTGTTGGGGTTGCTGCAGCGGCTCAATCAAGAGGCGGCCAAGACAGTCATCATGGTGACCCACGATCCAAAGGCCGCGGCCTACGCGCGCCGCATCGTGCATTTGGAAAAGGGAGAACTGCTCAATGAGGAGGGACAAACGCAGCGCAACCTCTCCATGGGGTTTGCCAAGTAGGATGTTTCCGTCGTGACAATCTCCGGTTTTATTGTCAGAAACGCGTTTCGCAACAAGCGACGGCTGGCGCTCACGGTCCTGAGCGTTGCGGTCTCGCTGTTCCTGTTTACGACGTTGCAGACGGCCTTGCACCTGATGACGAACCCGCCGACGTCGGACCAGTCCGCGCTGCGGATCGTGACCCGCCACCGCGTCTCGTTGGCGAACGTACTGCCCGAGAAATACCAGCTCCGCATCGAGCGCCTGCCGGGAGTGCAGTATTGCTCGAAGTTCACCTGGTTCGGCGGCATCTACAAGGACCCCAGCTTCAGCAATTTCGGGCAGTTCGCCGTGGACGCGGATCGGATTTTCAAGATCTTTCCTGAAATGGTGGTCGCGCCGCAGGAGGAAGCCGATTTCATCAAGGAGAAATCGTCGTGCGTCGTTGGCGGCAAGCTGATGGAGCGGTTCGGCTGGAAAATCGGGGACAAAGTCACATTACTGGGCTCGATTTGGCCGTGCAATCCCGAGTTGACCATCCGCGGTGTGTATCATGCCCACAATGTCGACGAGACGATCATGTTCTTTCATCATGATTACTTCAATGAGTTGATGAACGACCGCGGCCTGGTCGGCACCTTTTGGATCAAGGCGGCGAGCGCGGAGGTAATTCCGGATTTAATAGCCCGTATCGACGCCGCGTTTCGCAACACCGATGCGGAGACGAAGACCGAAACCGAGCGCTCTTTCCAGCTCACGTTCATCTCGATGTTGGGAAATGTGAAATTGTTTCTCGGCGCGATCTCCACCGTGATTGTCTTCACCATGCTGCTGGTGACGGCCAGCACCATGAGCATGGCCATTCGCGAGCGGGCGCGGGAGATGGCCATCCTGAAGGCGCTCGGGTTCAATGGGCTGGACGTCTTCGGCCTGATTCTGGCGGAATCGTTCGGCCTGGCCATGACGGGCGGATTGATTGGATGTTTCGGCACAAAGTATCTGTTTGCGCACGTCGACATCTACAAGCTGTCCCACGGGAACATCCCGTTGTTCCCGGTGTCTGGCGATACTCTGGCGCTCGGCCTGGTCGTGGCCGCCGTTCTGGGGTTGGTTAGTAGCCTGGCGCCGGCTTACACGAGTATCAAGATGTCCGTGGTGGAGGGACTGCAGGAACTGGACTGAGCCATGGCAATCCCGCTCCGCTACAATTTGCGCAGTTTGCGCGTGCGCTGGCACTCGACGCTCGCCACGATGCTCGGCATCGCGCTGGTCGTCCTGGTGTTCATCCTCGTCCGCGCGCTCGCGCACGGGATCGAGTCCACGTATATCAATACCGGCGATGTGCGCAACCTGATCGTGTTGCGCAAGGGATCGACCGCCGAATCCAGCAGCCAGATCACCCGCGAGGAGGCGCGGCGCGTCAAATACCTCGACGGCATCGCCCGCAACGGGCGCGGCGAACCGCTGGCCTCGGCGGAGATGATCGTGTTGATTCTGTTGGATCGAATCAATGGCAGCGGTAGCGCCAACGTGCTGGTGCGCGGCGTGAGCGACGTGGCGATGGAACTGCGTCCGCAAATCAGAATCACCGAGGGCCGGATGCTTCAACCGGGATTGCACGAATGCCTCGTGAGTCGCCGCATCGCCGACCGCTTTGCCCATTGCCGGGTGGGGGACAGTTTCCAGTCGGGGCGGATTACCTGGCATGTCGTCGGGATTTTCGACGCGCAAAGGACCGCGTACGAATCGGAGATCTGGATCGATGTGGACGAAGCCCGCTCGTCGTTCAAGCGCGACTTTTATGGCTCTGTCTTGATTCGTCCCGTCGACAGCGCCGCCGCGGAACAACTGAAACAGCGGATGCTGACGGACAAGTTGTTAAGCCTCAAAGTTGTGTCCGAAACCGACTACTATCGCGAGCAAACGCAGTCGGCGGAATTGTTTCGTTTCCTGGCGTCATTTCTGGCAGTCATCATGAGCGTCGGCGCGGCCTTCGCGGCGATGAATACGATGTATGCGGCGGTCGGTGCGCGCACGCGTGAGATCGGGACGCTACGCGTGCTGGGTTTCCGGCGCAGCCAGATCTACATGTCGTTCCTCCTTGAGTCGGTCGTGCTCGCGCTTCTGGGCGGCGTGGTGGGCTGCGTGATTTCCCTGCCGCTCAACCTGCTGTCATCGGGCACGTTCAGCCAGACGACATTTGCGGAGGTGGCGTTTCAGTTTCGCGTCACACCGCTGATGATGGCCAAGGGAATCGCCTTTGCCCTGGTGATGGGCGTGCTCGGCGGGTTGTTGCCGGCGCGTCTCGCCGCGCGAAAACCCGTGCTTGACGCACTGCGCGCGGTCTGACGATGATGAGGAACGGAGCAATGGGAAACATGAGCGAAGCGACCAACGAACCGTTGTCGAGACTGCACATCGGCGCGGAGAAAAAGTCCCGTCGTCGGGGCGGGCCGAAGTTCCTGCTGGTGATCGTGGCTCTGGTCCTTTTGGGCGCGGTGGTGATTTTCCTGGCGATGCGCAAAGGTGGGGGGGAAGCCATTTCGCCGAAGCAATCCGCCGCAACGACAACCGCCGCCGGCGCAGCAACAGCCGCGACAACCGGGATGGCTTCGACTCCGGCAGCACCGGCCAGGGCCGGCGTCTCCGTACTGACGGTAAGCGGTTACGTCATCCCGCGCGAACGCGTTGAGATCAGTCCGAAGTTTATGGGAACGGTTAAATGGATCGGTGTGAAGAAGGGCGATGAGGTGAAGAAGGGCGACGTGATTGTGTCGCTCGAGGATGATGAATACCGCGCCCGGGTGATGGAAACCGAAGGCCGCCTCGCGTTGGCGGACGCGAACTTGACCAATGCCGAAGTGAACCTGAAACGGCAGATCGAGTTGTCGCACAAGGATGTCGATAGCGTCAGCGCTCTGGATGACGCGCAACGTGTGCGCGACGGCGATGTGGCCGAGGTGAAGATGGCGCGGGGACAACTTGCCTTGGCGCAAACGTATCTGGATTGGTGCACGATCCACGCGCCGATCAACGGGACGATTCTGGAGAAACTGGTGAACCCGAATGAACTCGTGGTTCCGCAAAGCTTCGGCGGCGGGAACGGTCCGAGCACTGCATTTCTGGCGATGGCTGATCTGACTGATTTGCAGGTGGAGATTGACTTGAACGAAGCCGACACACCGAAAGTGCACATGAAACAGCGCTGCCGCATCAGCCCCGAGGCGTATCCCGACAAGAGCTACGGCGGTTACGTCGCGGAGATCGCGCCGGAGGCGAACCGCTCCAAAGGCACGCTGCAAGTCAAGGTGCAGGTCGAAAACCCCGACCGTTTCCTGACGCCGGAACTGACGGCGAAAGTGGATTTTCTCGCGGATTGATTCCCATGGCTGAGATCCAACGACAACCAGTCAATTCAAGCGACATTGCTTCCATCGGCTACGATGGCGCGGCGGAAACACTCGAGATCGAGTTCAAGGCCACGGGCATTTACCGCTACTTTTCCGTTCCCAAGAATGTGTGGGAAGAACTCGCCCGCACGCCATCGCCCGGTAAGCTCTTCCTCCAGCACATCAAGGGCAAATATGCCTGGGAGAAGATCGGGCGTGACTGAAATGACAAGGGCGACCCCCCTGGGTCGCCCTTGCGTTTGTTGCCGTCAAATCTGACGCCTACTTCGCCTTGCCGAACCGCGCGGACACTTCGTCCCAGTTGACGACGTTCCACCACGCGTCGAGGTAGTTCTTGCGGAGGTTCTGGTACTTCAAGTAGTACGCATGCTCCCACACGTCCACGCCAAGGATCGGGACATCGCCTTCCATAAGGGGGCTGTCTTGATTGGCGGTCGAGTACGCTTTCAGTTTCTTGTCCTTGGTGACGACCAGCCACGACCAGCCGCTGCCGAAGCGCGTCATGCCGTTGCCCGTGATCGTCTCCTTGAACTTCGCAAACTCGCCAAACGTTCCCTTGATCGCGTCGGCCAACGCGCCCTTGGGTTCACCGCCGCCGCCCTTCTTCATGATCGTCCAGAACAGGGAGTGGTTGGCGTGGCCGCCGCCGTTGTTGCGNNTCCATCGTGCGCGCGTCGATGTGCGGCTCGAGTGCGTCGTACGAATAAGGCAGTTTCGGTAGTTCGTGCGCCATAATCAGATTCCTTTCGTGAATTTCAGTTCAACCCTTGAGAAAAACCAACGCCACTCCATCGTAGCGCGTGGAAGAGGGCGTGTCAAACCGCCTCCGTAGAAAGTCGAACGGTAGACCCGCTTGTCAAAGCCGGTTGCGCGGTCTAAGGTGACCGTTGTGAGCAGCCACAGAATTTCACTGGCGCGCGTGGAGGACCTGCCGCCGGGCGCGACGAAAAAGTTCATATTCGACGCGAACGGACGGAAGACGGAGGCATTTCTGGCAAATTTCCGGGGTGAGCTGGTTGCGTTCGTAAACCGGTGCGTGCACCTGCCGATCACGTTGGACCTGGACGACAACGATTTCTTCACCGGCGACGGAAATCTGTTTGTGTGCAAGACCCACGGATCGGTATACGACCCAAAAGCGGGCAAATGCGTCGGTGGACCGGGGCAGGGGAAGTCCCTTGAACGCTTGCCACTGGTGGTGGACGCGGGCGTGATCTATCTGGACTGGGATGAATGAAATGGCTGATTCATCACACGAAGCGCATCTTGCGGATCAGCAGCGGCATCCTGTTGTTGATCGTCGGCTTGATCCTGATGATTCCCGGGATACCGGGGCCCGGGTTTTTACTGATCCTTCTGGGGTTGAGTATCCTCGCGGTGGATTATGTTTGGGCGCATCGGCTGAATACCTACCTGAAGAGTAAGGTGGAGAAGGTGGTGAGCAAGGTGCGGAAGCGCTTTCGAAAAGACGGGCCGGTCAAAAAGGTTTAACGCGCGGCCTTGTCGTACCAGTGTTCGCAATACTCTTTGCTGCGAATTTTCTTCTGCAGGCCGAACGTGAACCCGACCAGCTTGGCGATCATGGTGAACAGCGGTGTCTGGTCGATTTTGCGCGTGGAGGTGATGATCCAGCCTTTCTTGATCAGCTGGAACTTTTGTCCACGCGGTGAGCCGATTTTCTTGAGGTCATAGGCGAGTTGTACGTCCTCGGCGGCGTAGATGGTCTCGTCGAACCCACCGAACGAGTCAAAATCCGCCTTGCGGCAATGCATCATACCCACGCCGACACCGCTGCCGCGAACATAGATGCCCCAGAGGAAGTAGAAAAAACTGATCTTGAAGTCGCGGCGCTCGGGCTCGATCCACGTGCCACCCCCGGCGATTTTCGGGTCTTCGAGGTGGTCGTGAATCAGGACCAGCAGATTTTCGGTGACCTGGTTGTCGGCGTCGCAGAACGCAATGTACTTGCCGCGCGCGACCTTCACGCCCGCATTGCGAGCCTTGCCGATGTTGTTAATCGGTTCCAGGACCACCTTCGCGCCATGCTCGCGCGCAACGTCCCCCGTGCGATCCTGGCTATTATTATCGACCACGATGATCTCGGCCGAACAACCCCGCTTGCGCCCGTACACCTGCATGGCGTGCCGCAGGGAATCGATGGCGCGACCGACGTATTTCTCCTCGTTCCACGCGGGAACGATCACGGAGAGCGTCGGTTCGCTCATTTGTCCGGTGGTTTCTCGGCCTCGTCGATCAGCATCACGGGGATGCCGTCGCGGATCGGGTAACGCAGGCCGCACTGGGGGTTGGTGCAGATGATTTTCTCGCCTTCGAGTTTCACGTTGGCCTTGCATTTGGGGCAGGCCAGTATTTCGAGCAACTCTTTGTCGATCATGCTATCTCCTCCGCTGGTTGTAGCGGCGGTCTGTGACCGCCGTTGTCGCCCGCCGCAAATTCCTCGGCGCTCATAGAGCGCCGCTACAGCGAACTGCTTCGTCGCAGACTTCCTTCACGCTCACATTAAACTTGGCCGCTGCCTGTTTGCACGATTCAAATTCCGGCGACCGCGAGACGATTTTGCCACGAAGTCGCCCGATTTTCACCTCAATCTCGCCGAAGCGGGTCTTCACCTTGACGATGTCGCGGGCCAGCTTGCGCCGCTGCGCTTCATGTACGCGCACACCGAAGCTTGTCGTGTGCGTCAAGACCAACTCCGCCAGGCTGTCCACGGCGTTACGCTCGCAGAGAATGGTCAACAAGGTGCCGGGACGGTTTTTCTTCATTTGCACCGGCGTCAGAAAAACGTCCAGGGCGCCCGCCGCGAGCAACCGTTCCATCACGTCGCCGAACAACTGCGGATTCATATCATCGATGTTCGTTTCGATGATCGCGATCGCGTCCGCTTCTTCCGCCGTGCTCGCCGCGGCACTGGCTTCCCCCAAAACCGCGCGGAGCACGTTGGGTGTTTTCTCGAGATCGCGTGTTCCCGCACCGTAGCCAATCTTCTCGAGACTCATCGCGGGCAGCGGGCCGAACCGGGTGCAGAACTCCGCCAGCAACGCCGCGCCCGTGGGCGTGACCAGTTCGAAGGCCTCATTTGACGGCTGGACGGAAATGCCTTTCAGCAACTCCAGCGTCGCGGGCGCGGGAACGGGGAAGCGTCCGTGTGCTGTTTCCACGAAACCCGAACCGAGTCGCGGTGGTGACGCGTGGATCTCGTCCACGCCGAGCGATTCGAGCGCGATACAGACGCCCACGATGTCCACGATGGAATCCACCGCGCCGATCTCATGGAAGTGAATCTTCTCCAGCGGAATCCCGTGGATCTTCGCTTCCGCTTCACCGATACGGCGGAACACGTGTAGCGCGCGGTCCTTGACGCCTTGCGTCAGGCCGCTTTTCTCAATCATCGCCGCAATCTCCGCGTAACCGCGATGCTCATGGATTACCGCATGCAGCATTGGCGAAGGCGAGCGAACCGCCGCATCCTCGATCACCACAATATCAAACTTGGTCGCCGAGATGTTCTGCTTGGTCACGCGACGCGACGAGATTCGGTAACCCGGGAGGTGAAGTTTCTCCAACTCGGCCCGCAACGCGTCTTCCGACACGCCCAGGTCAAGCAACGCGCCCAAAAACATATCGCCGCTAATGCCCGCAAAACAATCGAGGTAGAGGAGTTTCATAACTTTCGTCTGTCACCCTGAGCTTGTCGAAGGGTCTCTGTCGTTTTCTCCGGATTAGAAAGACTGAGATTCTTCGCTGCGCTCAGAATGACAACAGGGCAGGCAAGCGCGTTCATCGGCGCGTCACGCGCAAAGAGCGCTTCGCGGCATCCCAATTAAGAATCTTCTCGCGACCCTCGGCAACCGCGTTCTGCCGTGCGTCCAAGAGTGCTTTGTGTGACTCATGCACCTGGGCGAGTCCGGCCTCCAATTCCAGACGCGCTTCACGGGCGAGATAGTCCGCCGCCGCATCGCTCATGCGCAGAGTGGCATCCCTCGATGTCCCAAGTCGCACCTTGGCCTGCGCTTTCGTAGCCTTCTTCATGGTGGGAGCCTAGTCGAAATCCTTTAGTGGGTCAAACTCGGAGCAGTTGGTAGGGACGGACCGCCGGGCCGTCCGTCTTCCTACAAATGCGGCGCGCCCAGCGGTCGCGCCCTACCAAGAATGCGCGGATGCACATCACCGCTGATGCCCGCAAAATAATCGAGGTAGAGGAGTTTCACTGCCGACCTCGGCTTGCAGAATTCGTTGTGTTCAACGGCTTAAATAGATCATCGTAGTCGACTGGGTAGTTAGTCCGGCCGAAGAATGTTCCGGACAGGAGGTCGCCTTCATTCAATCTGCTGAGCATCGAGTCAACCTCGTTCGTGCGTCCTCGCCTGAGATAGTTTTGTTGAGCATAGGTGAAAATAATCCCAAGAGGGCGTCCAGACCTGTTCCAGATGGTGTTTCGCTCTCTCGTCGCCGTCCACAGAACGGTTAACCTGATTGATCCAATAATCAACAACGCAGAAACGACAATCCTGACACTCCAATGGGCCTTTATTAGAATCAACGCGTACGCCACGACCATCACGAAGCCGATTAGTGTACCGATGATCATAATGCTCATTATGGACGGCCCAACTGGTTCATCAAGCTTGCGGCGTAGCCGGCGCCGAAGCCGTTGTTGATGTTGACGACGGTGACACTGCTGGTTTTGAAAACATTCGAGACCAACGCGGGACATGTTCGTCGGCTCGTTCATAATCCCAAAACCAGCCGTATGCCATTCTCGATCTGTTTCAATTTTGTCGTGGGTACGGCAGCCACGCGCTCGGTGAGGATCGACTTGTCGAATGTAGCCAATTGCGAAACATTCACCACCGAGTCCTTCGGCAACCCTGAATCACGCGAGCGCAACAGTACATTGCCGGGAGCCGCTTGCAGGCGAAGGTTGGAAGTCAAGACGGCCGCGATCACCGTGGCGATGCGGCTGCGGTTGAAGTCATCCTGCTGGATGATCAGGACCGGGCGAAGGTAACCGGGTTCGGAGCGGCGCGGCGTTGGAAGGTTCGCCCACCAAATCTCGCCACGCTGCATCACCAATCCTCACGGGTGATGGCGGTGGCTTGAGCGCGCGCCAGCGCCGGGTCCATCGTGGAGGATTCGGCGGCATATACTTGATCAAGATTCTCGCGCACGCCTGTACGCGCATGTTCGGTGACGAACTCCTCGACCGCTTTTGCATACAATTGGCTGCGGGAGATCTTCAATTTTCTGGCCAGCAGATCCGCTGAATCGAATACCTTGTCGGGAATAGAAATGGCAGTTTTCATAGCAACAATAGTATAACCGAAGTTATACCCATGTCAACTCAGGGATTCGCGAGTTGGTTCATCAAGCTTGCGGCGTAGCCGGCGCCGAAGCCGTTGTTGATGTTCACTACGGTGACGCCGCTGGCGCAGGAGTTGAGCATGGCGAGAAGGGCGGCGAGACCGCCGAAGCTGGCGCCGTAGCCGACGGAAGTGGGCACGGCGATGACGGGTTTGTCAACGAGGCCGCCGACGACGCTGGGCAAGGCGCCTTCCATACCGGCGACGACGATCAAGACGTTGGCTTCGAGCAATTCCTCGTTCAGCGCGAGCAAGCGGTGGAGGCCAGCGACACCGACATCGTAGTATCGCTTCACCGTGTTGCCCATGACGTCGGCGGTGACGACTGCTTCCTCGGCAACGGGAATATCGGTCGTGCCCGCGCACAGCACGGCGATCGTGCCACCGCGTTTCGGCAGCGGTTTGCGGACGACGGTCACCGCGCGGGACGCTTCGTGATATTTCGCCTTCGGGAAAGCGCGCTTCAGGGCGCAAAATGTTTCCTTGGAAGACCGCGTGGCGAGCAGGTTGTCGTTGTGGCGCAAGATGGCCTGCGCGATCTTCACGACCTGCGTCGGCGTCTTGCCCTCGCAGTAGATTACCTCGGGGAAACCTTTGCGGAGGGCGCGATGGCCGTCCACGCGCGCGAAATCGAGATCGTGAGTCGCGAGGGACTTCAACTGTTTGAGCGCGGTCTCGGCCGGCACGCGACCGGTGCGCACGTCGCCGAGTAGTTTCCTGAGCCTCACTTCGTTCATGGTGTGACAGTCCACGCACGAAGCGCCCTGGCGCGCGCTTCCAGTGGCGCGGCTTCCGAGGCCCGGCCCAGCGCGTGGAGGACGACGGTGTAATTGTCGATAATCTGCAGCAATTGGGGGCTGTTGGCACCCAGAGCGGCTTCCTTGATGGCGAGCCCCCGTTTCAACAAGGGCAGCGCATCGGCGGCACGGCCCTCGGAAAAGTACAGCGCGCCGAGATTGTTGAGGTCGGTTCCCACGTCGAGGTGGTCGGGACCGAGAAGTTCCTCATCGATCAGCAGCGCCCGCCGGTAGAGCGGCTCGGCCAGCGTGAATTTGCCCTGGCTGCGGTAGACTTCCGCCAGGTTGTTGAGGCTGGAGGCAACGGTGAGGTGTTTCTTGCCGTAATTCGCCTCGTCGCGTTCGAGCGCGCGTTTGAGCGGCGGTTCCGCGGCGGCGTATTTCTTTTCGAGATAAAGCACGAGACCGAAGTTGCTGAGGTCCTTGGCCAATTGCGGATTTTTCTTACCGCTGCTTTTCTCGCTGATGGCGAGCGCTTCCTTGTAGGAGGCCTCCGCTTTCGCATACTCGCGCAAGGAAGTCTGCACGGAACCGAGCGCGCGCCAGGTTGCCGCGAGGCTCGGATGATCCGGCCGCACGGTCTTGCGCCAGATGTCCAACGCCCGCGTCAGCAACTTTTCGGCCTCGGCGTTCTTGCCCTGGGCGGCGGCCAGCGCGCCGAGATTGTTGAGCGTCGTGGCGGTGGCACTACTATTTTGGACGGGCGACTGCTCGCAAATCGCGAGCGCGCGCTGGTACAGCGGCTCGGCTTCGGTGAGTTTGCCTTCCGCACGGTACACTCCGGCGAGGTTGTTCAGGTCGGTCGCCACGCCGAGGTGATTCGTGCCGAGGGCCTTCTCGTCGATGGTGAGCGCCTGCTTGTAAAGTTGTTCCGCGTCGGCATAGCGGCGCAGGTTGTCGGAGAGCAGGGCGAGGTTGTTGAGGTCGACGGCGACGTCCTGATGGTCGTAGCCCAGCAACCGCTGGTCCATGGCCAGCGCCTGTTTCAACAACGTTTCGGCTTCCGGGTAATCACCCTGCGCCCGGTGGTACTCCGCGAGGTTGCTCATTGCGGTGGCCACTTCGCGGTGCGAAGGGCCAAACGTCTTCTCGGCGATCTTCAGCGCGTCCTGCCCGACGCGGACGGCGTCGGCATACTTCGCCTGTCGGTAAAGGTCGTTGGCTTGCGCGGTGAGTTTTTTCAGGGTGGCGATTTGGGCGTGCGCTGGGAAAGCCATGAGCACCAGCGCCAGCACCGTGGCGATTCGCAAACGGAGATTCATGGCGGACATGCCACCTATGCTAGCAGACCAAGCCGAAACACCGCAACTGTGTTCACGGGGCAGGTGGGGTAATGTTTTTCGCCAGGAATTGTGCGGGAACAAATGCGATCATTAGACTATGTGATTGATGGCGCGTTCCGAAGTTGCCAGAATAGCCGCATGGCGCGACTATCAGGATTAATCGTGCGCTGGCTGATTCTATTGTTGGTGATTCTCCCTTGCCTCTGCCGATCGTGGGCCATGCAGACGCCTGCCCCCTATTCAGACCTGATCGATTCTGCCACTGCGGGTGACAAAACGAACTACGTTCATGCCGTCTATGTTTGGCCTTGGGTCAAAGCGCCGGGTGCGTATCCTTTCCAGCAGGGCATGACCGTGGCCGACCTCATCGCGGCGGCTGGGGGACTGGTTAGCGACGAACGGATGAAGCTCCATTGGGACGTTCACACAATCAACGTCATGCGGCCTTCCAGTGACGATCCAAATCCGATTGGTGCGGTCTACTGTTTTTCTGTCAGTTGGACCAATTCGGAATCGAATATATCCGAATGCAAATTTCTTCTACAGGAAGGAGATTTGGTTACAGCTAGGCATGGGAACCTGCACAACAAACGGCTTTGGTAAGGGGCCGCCGATTAGAAAATCCTGGGAAGAAGCTTATCTCATCCCGGAAAGTGCCTTTCCACCAAAAGGCGTCTACATTCCACCGGCAAACATGCCGCCGTCAGAACTGCCGGCATTTGCAGTACGGTACATGCAGATGCAGATTCCGGAAATCAAATTCGAGAATCTGCCCGTACTCCAAGCAATTGAGTACGTCCAGAAATTGGACGGAGAACGTGGCATTGCCGCCGGAACCAACACGACTGTGATTGTGAATGTCAGTCGCCCACAACTGGCAATGCCGCCACATACCGACGACGAGATCCGTCTTGAGGCAAGCGCGATGGACGCGAAACGCCTTGAACCCGACTTGATGAGCGGAATCGACACAAATCGACATGTGTCCATGAATGAACGCGGACAAACCGCGAGCGAGGCGTTACAAATGCTTGCTAACTTGTATTCTTTCCCTTACAGCACGTGGAGGGGTGCCGTGGTGCTGGGGTATCCTCAAATCGAGGTGCGAATCTATACAGTCCGACCCGAGATTCATGGCGAGCCGGTCCTGAAGCTCCAGTCGGTATATGGAAAGGTCAAACCGATCCACCTGTCTGACGGACACGAGTATCTCATTTCTCCGGGTCCGAATGTCCTAAAGTATCTGGGATCTCGAAGACTTATCATAGCAGTCGGCTACGAAGAGAACCTACTGGTTCTTGAGAAGCTTCTGAAACAGTCAATCTCGCAGTAAGCGCAGTTCGGAGATTACAAGCCTCGGTAGAGAAGCTCCTTGAATGGAGAACTAATTTCTTCTGGACATCGTATTCCGATAATGGTATGATCCTGGGTATGAGTTTTGTGACAGGCTTCCTTCGCTACAGCTTGCGCCTTTGCGAGGACGCTTCCGCCGTCGCACCGCGATTCTGCGAAACGAATCCCCCAGTTAAGGGGCGTTATATGAATGTGTTAGGAATGCGGGGGTTGGGATTTGACGAAGTGATTCGCAGGCGATCCGCCGGGAGGAGTCCCGATAGCATATCGCTCCCACGGGAGGAAGCCTACTTCGCGAGGACGCTTCCGCCGTCGCTCTTCGAGCTATGGCGGACAAAACGAAGGCTAGGCAATGGGGTCCGCCGTCGCACTTTGTGCTATGGCGCGACTCGCTGCTGTGCGCAGCTCGGGCCCTATATACGTTTCTGCGAAACGAACCCACCGTTTTTTGGCGGAGTTTTTGTTGTAATTGGCTATGAGTGCATGAGTTAGAAAAGAAATACACGAGGGAGATCGGTGGGTTCATTTTGGAAAACGAACCCACCGGAGAGGGGTTTTAAGGGGGTGCTGCGCTACTTTTGCGGAAAACGAACCCAACTGGAGCGATGTTCGGATTTTGATGGCAAGCGGAGCGCGTGCCCTACAAATCCGAACCTTTTGGATCCCAAATCACTTGGCCAGCAGGGACACGGCTTTGGCGAGGGGGAGGTCGGTGGCGAGGACTTCGCGGCGGTCGTTCTTCCAGTCAAAGGTCCCGAAGCCGGAGCGGGCGAGGGAGCGTTCGGTCTCGCGTGGCAAGGCGACGACTACATCCGGGATCAGGCCGTTACCTTGAAGAACCTGTTTCGAGGGTCGCATGTAGTAGGCTGTGGGCATGACCAACACGGAGCCGTCCGACAAGCGGGTGGACGCGGTGAGGAACCCGCGACCAAAGCTCTGGGTGCCGACGATGCGGGCGCGTTTGTTGTCCTGCAGCGCCGCGGCAAAAATCTCCGCCTCGGCGGCGGTGCCGCCGTTGACGAGCAGGACCAGCGGCGTGGTGACCTTGATACTTTCGTCACTGACGAAGGTGGTGTGCAGTCCCGGACTTCCATACTCCAGCGCGACGATCTCGGTGCCTTTCACCACGAAGAACGACGCGGCCACCTGTGCGGCTTCAAACGCGCCACCGGCATTGTTACGGAGGTCGAGAATGATGCCCGATGCGCCTGCGCTTTTGGCGAGGATCATGGCCGCGCGGAGGTTCTCGACAGCGTCCTGAGTGAATTGAGAAATGCGATAGTAGGCGACGCCTTTGTCGAGGTAACGCAGGGCGGTCCGGGGGGTGGGACCCGGTACGGTTCGATGCAAGTGCAGGTCGCGGACGGCCCCGGTACGCGGATCGAGAACGCGCAGGTTCACGGGGAAATCCCGCGGACCACCGAGGAGGCGGTCCACTTCGATGCGCCGCGCATGGGGCGTGAGGACATCGCTGACGGCGATGAGTTGCTCGCCGGCGAGCAGGCCGCCATTTTCCGCCGGACTGCCGTCACGCGGCGAGATGACCGTGGGGAAATCGTCGCAGATGGCGAAACTGAGTCCGATGGCGGCAGCGGTGTAGGCGAGTTCGTTCGTGACCGCAGCCTCCTCGGGCGTGAGCAAATCCGCTTCGGGATCGATGGAGCGGACGAATCCGCGGAGGGCCGCGGTGGTATGCCCGGCGGTGTTGATGCGCGAGGGCAGGGCGTAGGTTTTCTGCAGCACCTCCAACACCTGCGTGAAACGCGACAGCGTCTCGAAGGAAGACGGCGTGGGCGTGAGGACGCGCGGCTCGTCGGCGGCCAGTGCCTGGGCCGTCAAGAGGAGCGCACATGACAGTAGAGGCACGGCCAGCCATGCCCCTACCGCACGATTCCGCAAGGGCTTCACGCGAGTTCTTGGCCGCTGATGGCGTCGGCGATTTTGAACTGCTCGAAATGGAACGTCGGGTCGGCCCGGAAGCTGAGTTTGCCGCTGAGCTTCTTCTCCAGTTCGATGAGCACCCTTTCGTCCTCGGTGCGGAGACGGTTGAGCACCTCGGGATGAACGAAGATGCGGAGTTGCGGTTGCTCGTGTTTGCCCTGCTCGCGCAGCTTGCGGAGCAGTTCGGAGACTTTTCGCTGGATTTCCACCGACATCGACAACGCGCTTTTGACCATGCCTTTGCCTTTGCAGTAGGGGCAGTCCTCGTACACCGCGCTGGCCATGCTCTCGCTGTGACGCTGGCGGGTCATCTCCATGAGACCGAGCTGCGAGATGTTGAGGATGCGGGTTTTGGCCTTATCGCGACGGACGCCTTCGCGCACCTTTTGCGTGACCTTCTGCTGGTCGTTGCGGTGGCGCATGTCGATGAAGTCGATGACGATGAGGCCGCCGATGTTGCGGAGGCGAAGCTGGCGGCAGATTTCCTCCGCGGCTTCGAGATTGGTTTGCAGGATCGTCGTGTCCAGGTCCTTTTGCGATTTATGGCGGCCTGTGTTGACGTCGACGGCCACGAGCGCTTCCGTTTCATCGATGCAGATGTAGCCGCCCGATTTGAGCCAGACCTGGCGGCGGAACGCGTTTTCGATTTGTTTCTCGACGTTGAACCGGCTGAAGATTGGCGTGGGTTCGTTGTAGAGCCGGACCTTGCCGCGGGATCGCCGACTGATCTGCCCGATCATGTTGCGGATACGCTCGTAGGCGTGCTCGTTGTCCACCACGATGCGATCCACTTCCTCGGTGAGGAAATCGCGCACGGTGCGCTCGACGAGGTCGGGTTCCTGGAAAACGCAATACGGCGCCGACTGTGTCTTGATTTTTTCCTCAACCGACTTCCACGTCTGCAGCAGCAATTCGAGGTCGCGGATGAAGTAGCGCTTCTTCTGGTTTTCGCCCACGGTGCGGATGATGACGCCCATGCCCTCGGGAATGCGGAGGCGCTGCAGGATTTTTTTCAGGCGCTGGCGTTCACGGTCGTCCTCAATTTTGCGCGAGATGCCGCGTTGCGGGTTGAACGGCATCAGGACAAGGTAGCGGCCGGGGATGCTGATGTTGGTGGTGATACGCGGGCCCTTGGTGCCGATGGGGCCTTTGACGACCTGCACGATGACTTCGGAGCCCGGCGGATACAGTTGCGGGATGTCCTTCTGCGAGATTTTTGGTTTCTGCGGGGCACGTTGTGTTTCCGGTGTTTCGAGCAGATCGATGCGCTGGTCGAGTTGCTCGGGGATGATGTCCCAGTAGTGGAGGAAGGCGTTCTTTTCGAATCCAATGTCGACGAAGGCCGCTTTCAGGCCCGGCTCAAGGTTCCGGATTTTCCCCTTGAACACGCTGGCGACGATCCGCGACTCGGTGGTGCGCTCGATGGTGAACTCCTCGAGCTGGCCCTCTTCCAACACGGCGACGCGGTTCTCCAGCGCCTCGGCGTTGACGATGATTTCCTTGAAGATGCGTTTCTTGCGGCGCCCGGTCAACAGTTCCTCGCCCTTTTTCAATATTTGTTTGATTGCGTCCATGCTCAATAGATCCTCCTGTGAATCCAGATGTTTTGTAACAGCCCGAGGGCGGTCATGCTGGCCAGCACGAACGATCCTCCGTAACTGAGTAATGGCAGGGGCAGACCCGTGACCGGCATCAGGCCGATCGTCATGCCCACGTTAATGAAGATATGGAAAAACAACATGACCACGACCCCGGTGGCCAGGAGCATTCCCAAACGGTCGCGCGCGTTTGCGGCGATCCGTAGCCCGGAAAACAAAATGACCGCGTACAACCCGACCACACCGAGGCTGCCAACGAATCCCTTCTCTTCCGCGATCACGCTGAAGAGAAAATCGTTCGGCGCCACGGTGCTCGGCAAATATCCCAACAGGTTTTGTGTACCCTGCAAATAGCCTTTCCCTGACCACCCACCGGAGCCGACCGAGATGAGTGATTGGGTGAGATTCCAACCGACGCCACCGGGGTCCTTGTTCGGATGCAAAAACACCGTGAGGCGGTCCCTTTGATAGTCCTTCATATGCAGCCAGGCGAACGGCGCGAGGACCAACCCCAATGCGATCATCAACGCCAGGTGTTTCACGCGCGCGCCCGCCACGAACAGCAAACCAAAACAAATCGGAAGCAGAACCAAGGCCGAACCCAAATCCGGTTCCAACATAATGAGCACCAGCGGCGCTCCAGCCACGACGAGCGCAACCCAGACGGTGCTCAACTGCCGGCGCGCTTCCAGCGTGCGATGGAACAGGTAATAGGATATCGCCACGAGCGTCGCCAACTTGGCAATCTCCGCCGGTTGAATCCCGAAACTCCCGAGCCCCAACCACCGCCGGGCGCCGTACACTTTCACGCCGGCCACCAGTACCAGCGCGAGCAACCCCAGCGCGATCACGTACCACACCGTTGCCCACTGGCAAATGAGCCGGTAATCCACCAGCGCCACGGCCAGATAAACCAGCAGCCCGACGCCGAACCACATCATCTGCATCTGGTAGATGGGCAGCCTCCCGTGATGCGCCGCAGCCGGACCCGAAGCGGAATATGATGCACTATAGATGAAGAAAACACTGCCCACCGCCAGCGCCGCCATGGCGCCGAATAGCACCCAATCCATGCGCTTGATCGTCTCGACGTATCGTTTAATCGGCATAGATCACCTCCGCGGGGCGCGAGTCCTCGGTGGTCTTTCCAAACGCTTGCGCGAAGACCTTGCTGGCAACGGCGGCCGCCGTGTGGCTGCCTTCTTTGGCCGCCTCAATCAGTACGGAGATTGCGAACTGTGGCTGGTCGTAGGGTGCGAACCCGATAAACCACGCTCGCTCCAGGCGTTGCGTCTTGCCGTCGACGATCGTGTCGTATTGCGCCGTGCCCGTCTTGCCCGCCACGCTCAATCCCTTTACCGCCGCGGGCCGCGCCGTGCCATTCTCGACAGCGCCGAGCATGGCTTGTCGCACGAACTCGATCTGTTGGGGTTTCGCGCTCAAATGCATGCGAACATCCGGTTGACCCTCATGGACGACCTGACCATCGGAGGACTCGATGCGCTTCACGACATATGGCCGCAAACAAGTGCCGCGATTGGCGAACGTCGCGGCCACGCACGCCATCTGCATCGGTGTGACCAGCAGGAAGCTTTGGCCAATCGACAACTGGACCGTATCGCCATCCCACCATTTTTCGCCGCGCTGCGTCCGTTTCCACGCGGCGCTCGGCACCAAACCCCGGCCTTCGCTTCCAAGGTCAAACCCCGTCGGTTGACCCAGGCCAAATTCAGCGGCGACCTTGGTGATGTTATCCACGCCCGTTTTCAAACCTCTCTCGTAGAACCACACGTCGCACGATTCCCTGATCGCGGTTTCGGCATCGACGCGACCGTGGCCGCTATGATTCCAACACCGGAAGGTGTGGTTACCGATCGTAAAGAACCCGGGGCAGGTCACGGTGTCCTGCGGCGAGATTACGCCGGACTCGAGCCCAGCCAGCAAGGTGATCGGTTTGAACGTCGAGCCGGGCGGGTACCGCGCGCCGATGGTGCGATTGAGCATCGGGCTGGCGGGATTATTCATGACGGCCTCGATCATTTGCCCGGGCGTACCTGGACTAAAGATGTTGGGGTCGAAACTCGGCACGGACGCCAGTGCCAGCACTTCACCCGTGCGCGCATCCAATAGCACAGCCGCGCCGGAGAGCTGTTTGCCCGCGGTTGGCGGGGCTTCGCCCAGGGCCTTTTCCAGGATTCGCTGCAGTCGGACGTCGATCGTCAACGTTACCCGACCGCCACGCTCGGCTTGTTTCTCACCCAGGTCATCCTTGATCGTGCCAGCCGGATTGACCCGGATGGTGCGTCCGCCCGGTGAACCGCGCAGGTATTCATCGCACGCCTTCTCGACGCCTTGCCTGCCCACGCTGTCGGGTTGGTAGTAGGAAAACTTCTCGATATCGTCATCGTCGTCGTCCGCATCCGCCTTGCCGACATAGCCGATCAAATGGGCCGCGAGTGGGCCCAGTGGATATTGGCGCACGGGCATGACGATCAGATCCGGGCCAGGGAGATTGTTGGTACGTTCGGAAAAGGCCGCGACCTGTTCGGGAGGAAGATCGTGCCACACGGGCATGGGCAGGGGACGGCGCTTCTGGTAGTGGAGCTTGATGTCGCGATCCGCAAGTTTGTTCTGAAGGCCGAGCTCCGAGCCGAGTATACCCAGATTCGCCTGGGCGATGGCGACGACATTGCCTTTCTTGGGCACGCCCATTTGGTCGAGGTAAATCGCGATGTCGTAACTCGGGCGGTTGTTCGCGAGGACAACACCATTGCGATCGACGATTTCTCCGCGTGCCGCGGGAATGCGGATGCGGCGCAGCGATTGTGCGTCCTGCTTGTTGTCGTAGTGCTGACCGCGCATGACCTGCACGCGCCACAACGCGCCGAGGAGCAGGAACAATCCGCCGGCGATGATCGTCCCGATCGCACGGAGGCGCGGGTTGTTTTCCCGAAATGGCGCGCTAATGATCATGCGTTCCCCCAGACCATCTGCGCGTAATCCAACGCGAAGAACGCCAACATCGTGACAATCCCGCTCATCGACGCCACGAGAACCATCTTGAAAACCACGCCGAATGAAAGACCAATGACGAAGAACGTGATGACCGCAACCGCCATCGATGTCAGCGCGCCCGCGCCCATCTGCACCCAGGGCAGATCGCGGTCCAGCACCTCGCGCAGACTCGTCATCAGAATGGCCGAAATGCCATAGGCCAACGCCGACACGCCAAACGGCGCAGCCGAGAACGCGTCCTGCATCAAGCCCGCCGCGAGCGCAATCGCAATGGCAGGTTTGCGCGGCATTGTCAGCGCCGCGTACGCCACAAGTGCCGGCAGGAATTCGATTCGCAAGCCGCCGAACATCCATAGTGTCGGCAAGCGCGTTTGCAGCGCCGTAGCGATCAGGATTCCCACGATGGCGATGAGCGTGCTCATTCCGTGATCACCATCACTTCCTCCAACCGGCGAAAATCCGCGGCGGGTTTGATCTCGACGTCCTGGTACATACCGGTTTGCTTGTTGAGTTGCATCCCCGTCACGGTCCCGATGAGAATACCTTTGGGGAAAACGCCGCCAAAGCCAGAGGAAATCACCGGCTCACCGTTCTTGACCTTGGCATCGCGGTTCACGTAGGTCATCACGCAGTGCGGGGAAAAGCGGAGCGAACGCTTGACGCCGGCGGCGATGCCGGGCTCGCGCGTGTTCTGCAGGAGGGCGCTGACTTTGCAGTTCGGATCGGTCAGAAGGAGCACGCGGCTTTCGCCTTTGGTGACGGAGACGATCTTGCCGATGAGGCCGTCGGCGTTGAACACGGCCATGTTCATGTGGAGACCATCGTTGCTGCCACGGTCGATCTGGATGCTCTCCCACCAGTTGGACGCATCGCGACCAGTGACGCGCGCGGTGACGGTGTGGAAGGGGGTGTGCTCTTTCAGGCTGAGAAGCTGATGCAGACGCAGATTTTCATCTCCCGTTTCACCCAGGGCACGCACCTGCTGGCGGAGCGCATCGTTTTCCCGGCGTAAATCCTCATTTTGTCTGGCGAGGAGTCGACGCGATTGGACGAAGGGAAAATAATCTCCCAGCTTCACGAAAGGCGTGCCAAGTTGTACGAAAACCATACGCAGCTTACCCGAGAAAGCGTTGGGTTGGCCCAGTAACATGATCCAGCCGACCACCAGCAATCCAATAATGACCAAATTTTTCCGGTTCAATCAAACTTCCGTGCCCGTCTGTAGTCGCAGACTCTGGTCTGCGCGCCGGCTAGGGCCGGCGGCTACAACAGGCCAATTCTCTGGCGGATGGAGCAGGTGGGATGCGCTTACGATGAATTCTTGGCGAGCTTCTCGAGATAGCCGAGTTCCTGGAGCACCACACCCGTGCCCATCGCCACCGCGCTCAGCGGATCATCAGCGATGTGAACGGGCAGCCCCGTCTCCTCGGCGAGAAGCTTGTCGATGCCCCGAATCAGCGCACCGCCGCCCGCCAGCATGATGCCGCGGTCGACGAGGTCGGCTGCCAATTCAGGAGGGCAGCGCTCGAGCGTGACGCGGACGTTCTCGACGATGGTCGAGATCGGCTCCTGCAACGCTTCGCGCACTTCCTCGGAGGTAACCGTCAAGGTTTTCGGCAAGCCCGCCACCAGGTCGCGTCCTTTGACTTCCATGGTGAGCTCTTGTTCGAGCGGGTAGCCCGAGCCGATCTTGATCTTGATGTCCTCCGCCATGCGTTCGCCAATCATCAAATTGTAAGCGCGTTTCATGTACTGGATGATGGCCTCATCCAGTTCATCACCTGCTACACGCACACTGCGGCTCAACACGATGCCCGCCAGGCTGATCAGGGCCACTTCCGTCGTGCCGCCGCCGATATCCACAATCATGTTGCCCGCCGGCTCTTGCACCGGCAGCCCAACGCCGATGGCGGCCGCCATCGGTTCTTCAATCAGATAAACGTCCCGCGCCCCGGCATGGGTGGCGCTGTCTTTGACGGCGCGCTTTTCCACCTCGGTGATTCCGCTCGGCACCGCCACGATCACGCGCGGTTTAATGCCGTAACGGCGGTTGTGCACCTTCTGGATGAAATAGCGCAGCATCGCCTCGGTGATCTCGAAATCCGCGATGACGCCGTCCTTCATGGGGCGAATGGCCTGGATGTTACCTGGCGTGCGACCCAACATCCTTTTCGCCTCTTCTCCTACCGCCAGCACGTGGCTTGTCCCTGTTTGGATGGCCACCACGCTGGGCTCTCGCAAAACAATACCGCGATCACGCACATACACCAGCGTGTTCGCGGTTCCCAAATCGATGCCAATATCGGTCGAAAAATAGTTTAGAAATTTGCCAAACATCTAAATCGCTTGTCTCCCCACGCGTCCTCCCCACGCCCTCCACTCAAAGTGACAATGACCTTTCACCGTACCCTCATCCAACCGCAGTCGGAGCCCGAAGTCATTCAAGTCGCGCCACTTTTACAGTCCCAAGCCCACCCCGTCAAGCAGTGAATTGGCGCGGATTTGGAAAGGACACACCGGCAAGAATCTCGCTTGTCCGACTTCATCTCCTGCTGTAGCCTCTCGACGGAAGAAGACAAGCTGGACATGGGTTGGCACCTGCTCGCCGCGATGTTGGGTATTCCCTCGGCTTCCAGCGTTTTCGCGGAGTTGACCAGTGCCGTGCTCGAAGTTAAGGGTTGATCGTTCCATGCTAAACCGAAGACACCTGGTTCATTGCGTCGTCCTGTTCGCCGTCGTAGTTTCGGCGGCTTTCTGGATGCAACCGCGCATTTCAGTTTCGGACTCCGATGCCTGTGCCTACACCGAGGGTGCCTGCTCGATTCAAGACGGCCATGGCTATCAAGATGCCAACGGCAACCCACTGAATCATTGGCCGCCGGGCTACTCCTGGTTACTCTCTTTGTTTCCTGATCCACTGCGAGGGGCCTTGGTGCTCAACTATGCATCTTTGGGGGTTGCCGTCGTTTTTGCCTACCGGCTCATCCAGAATGCCGGCTGGTATCCTTTGGCTTCGAGCGGCGCCGCGTTGGTGTTGGGATTCGGTTTCCTGAGAAGTATTGCCATCTTCGCCAAACCAGACATTTTCACCTACGCGCTTTTTCTGCTTGGAATGCAATGCCTTACCGTCGAAAACAACTGGTGGCGCACCTTGGGGGCTTGCATCTGGAGCGCGTTGATACCAGTAAAGCTCATCGCAGTCGTATTCGTGCCGGCGCTGCTGCTGGTGGATTGCATCGTGCTGCGCGGTAGACGCCGATTCTTTCGACCACTCCATTGCGCGATCATTCTCGGGGTCTGGTCGGTAGCGGTGGCCGTGGTCGTCGGTTTCAATTACCACACAATGCGGGTAATCTTGCCAGCGTCCCACGAGCCTGGCAGCTTCCGTACCTGTGCGTACGAGACAGGACAGTTTTGTGTGACGTTCTTTCGGTCCTTCCTGGCAAATTGGTATGGATCCGTCCGGAAGATTCAGGCGTTGGCGCCGTTCGCCCTGACTTTGCTCAGTGCCCTGGTCTGTCTCATTACCTTGCGTCCGTACCCGGAAGGAAAAAGATATGCCTGTCTGGGAATCGCAATGCTCGGCATGACCTGGGTGCTGGAAATGGCGCGACATTTCTCCGGTGGCTCGCGGCTGACGGGTTACGGCCTGCTCCTCGTGCTCCTGGCTTTTCGGCCGGCACCCGGTACCGGGAAATACTGGCTGACGTATGCAAGCTTTACCGTGCTGCTCACGCTCGCCAATGTCTTCACCACCAATTCGCTCGGGGTTAACGACCCCCGCTACGCCTGCGTGGCCCAAGAGGTCGTCGCCGCGCATCTCTCTCCCGAGCCATTGTTCACCAATTCCTATCATGTTCTTGATGTCCACGCGCGACGACCGTCCGTTGCAGTTGATCGGCTGGAAGATGTTCCACCGGGAGCCGGTTTCTTGAGGATTACACTGCCGAGTTACGATGCTATCCAGCCGACGGTCTGGAGGGTGGAGGAACCTCCCGCGGAATGGCGTGTGATCGCGAAGTGGAAAGACGCAATACTGTATCGCAAGCCGGCGGCGTCCTAAACGGATCGATGCTTGAACATTCAGGACAAAAAAAGATGTCGATGAATACCGGGAAAGCGGTATCGTAGCCGAGGTGGGAAGACATTCAAAAATGAGGCGATGGCCATGCGGATTTTGATTGTTGAGGATGAACCAAAGACAGCGGCTTATTTGCGGAAGGGGCTTTCCGAGGGCGGCTACATCGTGGACTGCGCCGTCGACGGCGAGGAGGGATTGCATCTCGCGCAGACGGGCAACTACGACCTCGTGATTCTCGACGTGATGCTCCCGCGGCGGGATGGCTGGTCGGTGATTACCGAGTTGCGGCGCGCGGGGAAACAGACGCCGGTGCTCTTTCTGACGGCGCGCGACCAGGTTCATGACCGGGTCAAAGGCCTCGAATTGGGTGCCGACGATTATTTGGTGAAACCTTTCGCGTTCTCCGAGTTGCTCGCCCGGATGCATTCTGTCTTGCGGCGCGGTTCGTCCCGCCCGGTGGAAACACTGAAACTCACTGACTTGGAAATCGACTTTCCCCGTCGCAAGGTGACGCGTGGGGGAAAACGAGTCGATCTCACCGCCAAGGAATTCGATCTCCTCTCGTTGTTAGCGAGGCGCGCGGGCGAGATTCTCTCGCGGACGATCATTGCCGAGCAGGTGTGGGACATGAATTTCGATAGTAATACGAACGTGGTGGACGTTGCCGTGCGGCGTCTGCGGCGGAAGATTGACGAACCATTTGCGAAGAAATTGGTCCACACCGTCCGCGGAGTCGGCTATGTCCTTGAAGACCGATGAGCGGCCGCCAGGCGGTTCGCGCGGGCCTCGGCGGTGGTGGTCGTCGATCACGTTTCGGCTGACGTTGCTCTACATGCTTTCGGCAGCGGGGATCCTGACGGTGTGCTGCGTCCTGGTCTACTGGATGCTGGCGCGGAATGTCGATCACCTCGCCGGTCAGTTTCTGCAGGACGAAGTGCACGATATCCGCGCGGCCTTGCGCGAGCTTCCCAACAATCCCCGGGCCATGGATGCCGAAATCAGCATGGAAGGTATGTACCCGAATTATTACGCGCGAGTCATCGATCAGCAGCGGCGGGAAATCGAGGCCACGTCGCACATGAGAGAGGTGGTGGAGAGTTCTCAATTCCCACCCCCTGTCAAAGCGACGAAATCACCGAGACAATTTACCAAGACCCGCGGGCGTGACGGACGATGGTATCTATTGACCTCGGCGTGGGGACAAGTCGGATACACGGGCGACACGCAGGGGGTGATCGAAGTCGCGCTGGATGTTTCCAAGGAAGAGAGGTTGGTCCAGAGCTTCGGGTGGCGGCTGGCGGGAGTAATCCTGTTGGGACTGGGCTTGTCCGCCGCGGCGGGGGTCGTGGTGGCTGGGATGGGGATGCGACCGTTGTCGGAAATCACCTCGGCGGCGCAGCGCATCCGCCCGACGCAGCTCCATGAGCGAATCGGTTCGACGCATTGGCCGCAAGAGTTGACTGCCCTGGCGGGGGCCTTCGATGGAATGCTCGATCGCCTCGAGGATTCATTCGCCAGGCTTTCGCAGTTTTCGTCAGATCTCGCCCACGAACTGAGAACGCCCATCAACAATCTCATGGGCGAGGCGGAAGTCTCGCTCTCCAAGCCGCGAACAACGGAAGAATACCAGCAAGTGCTGGCCTCCAGTCTCGAGGAATGCGGACGCCTCTCACATCTCATCGACAGCCTGCTCTTTCTGGCCCGGGCGGAGAATGCCGAGACCGAATTGAAACGCTCGACGTTGGATGTTCAGAGGGAGATCGAGGCGGTCCGGGAGTTTTACGACGTCGTGGCCGAGGAACAAGGGGTCGAGGTGGCCGGTACGGGGGAGGGGCAGTTGAACGCTGATCCGCTGCTCTTCCGACAGGCCCTCGGCAACTTGCTTTCCAATGCGCTGCAGTACACCCCGCGTGGCGGCAAGGTCATGATCTCGGCTGCGCCTTCGAGCGACGGCTGGATGGACATCAGTGTCACCGATACCGGAGCGGGAATCGGCCCCGAACATCTGCCGCGCATCTTCGACCGTTTTTATCGCGCCGATCGCTCCCGGTCGCAGCACCCGCAAGGCTTCGGGCTCGGGCTGGCAATTGTGAAATCCATCTTGGCCCTCCATGGCGGAACGGTCGGGATCACGAGTGCGCCGGGTGCGGGCACCACCATCACACTCCGTTTCCCCAGCAATGCGCCTTGAAAAGATGCCGACGCGCGAATAGGATGCGCGTAACTCGGGCAGCCCGCCACGCGGGAGCTTCATCGACCGGCAGGGTTGGCAAAATGATGGAGGTGAAATCATGAAGAAACTGTACGCGTTGCACGTCAGTCTGGTTTCGCGATTGCAATCCCCATTCCTGCTGATCATTCGCCTGTATTGGGGTTGGCAGTTTTTCCTGACGGGCAAAGGCAAGCTGCTCAACCTCGACCGCACCGCGGGATACTTCGCCAGTTTAAACATTCCCGCGCCCAAGTTGAATGCCATCATGGCCGGCAGTACGGAATGTTTCGGCGGACTGCTGCTGTTGCTCGGATTGGGTTCGCGGATCGTGACCGTCCCGCTCATCTTCACCATGTTCGTGGCGTACTTCACCGCCGACCCCGACAAAATCAAAGGCGTCTTCTCCAACCCCGACGCGTTCGTGACCGCCGTGCCATTTTTATTTCTACTGACCTGTGTCATCGTCCTGATCTTCGGCCCCGGCGCGTTCTCACTGGACGCCGTGATCGCCCGGGTCTGCGGAGAAAAGAAAAAGTAGCATCGGCCGGCCACGCTACGATTCTTAAGTGGGTTCGTTTCCCGAAAACGAACCCACCTTTCAATGAAAACGACCCCATAGACCCCCAAGAATTGGGTTCGTTTTCCAAAACGAACCCACCTGCAAACCGGGCCTGCAAACGATATAAGGTTCTGTAAATAAAAGTGATACAACGAAAACGCCCTCGCAAAACGGTGGGTTCGTTTCGCAGAATGGCATGTTTGATGCGCCCGCGTGTCCCGTAGTAGCTTTATCGATAGCTGATAGCTTGGCCAGCGGTCGGGAACTCGGTAGGGACGCGCTGCTGCGCGTCCTTGATTCCTTCTACACAACCCTCGTCGCGCCATAGCTCGAAGAGTGAAGGAGGAAGTATCCTCGCGAAGTAGGCTCGTCCCTTTCCTCTCCCCTTGGGGGAGAGGATTAAGGTGAGGGGTATTCGCGCCCTTCTGCATGGTTCTCTCATGGTAAAGCACCATACCCCACATCATACCAATATCGGAATACGATGTCCAGAACTTTTCGCCGGCCGCCCTGTGTAGTCGGCTGCCGTCCCGCCCGCCGTTGGTAGGGCGCGGTGGCCCACCGCGCCGCGCTTTCCGATTGTAGGGCAACCGCTCCGGTTGCCGTCGTGCCGTTGCCGCTGTAGCGGCGGTCTACGACCGTCGCCCTTCGCTTCTCTTGAACCTCAATACCGCGGCCAACAGGCGTGAGAGAATGCCATCCCAAGTTTGTCGAGGACCGAGACGCCCTGCGCCGCCGGGTGGACACCATCGCCCCAGTGGAAGTGTCCCAATCTGTGACGAAACATGACGCATACGCCCCGGCATACTGGCTGCAATCCCAATCGGCAATTCGCGGCCGGAACGAGACTTGCCCAGCCTTGCAGAGGGGCCAGCAGGGTTAACTCCCCCGCGAATGTATGAGCACTGAAAAATGCGGGTAACTAGGCAAAAACGTATAAAGCTGACACGAGACGAGTTCGTCGCGTGGCTAGCAGCCTTGCAAGGCGCACACTTTATCTTCTCAGGTATTTGGAAAGCATATGAACATTTCCCCCTGCCTCTAGTCCTGATCATCACTGCGGTACGCGTCTTCCTGCTCGTCTATGGTAGCGGAAAGCTGTTGCAGGAACATTGGTCGTCCATACGCAAGGCTTTGAAACGAGCACATCGTAAAGCCTCTGTCGCAGCATTGACCATTCGTACGGCATTTCCTAGACTGCGGGGCATGGCGAAGAAAGCTACCGCTCCGACAGCCAAACCCTCCTCGCTCGTGGACACGCGCGTCATCTACTGCGGCGACAACTTGGAGCAACTGAAGAAACTACCCGACGCCTGCGTGGATTTGATCTACATCGACCCGCCGTTCAATTCCAATCGCAACTATGAAGTCTTTTGGGGTGAGACCAAGGAAACGCGCTCATTTGATGACCGCCACGCATCGACACAAGCCTACATCGAGTTCATGCGCCCGCGTTGTGTCGAACTCGCCCGCGTCCTCAAAAAGACCGGCAGCTTCTACTACCACTGCGACTGGCACGCCTCCCACTACGTCAAAGTCATGCTCGACCAGATTTTCGGGGAGAATAATTTTCAAAATGAGATCGTGTGGAAGCGGACCAGCAGCCACAGCGATGCAAAACGTAGGTTTGGCGACCAAACGGACGCAATTATGTTTTATACGGGTAGCTCGGATGACTACGAATTCAACCCGCAGCACGTCGAGTATTCGGAAAGCTACATTAAGTCACACTATAGCAATGTTGATTCTAATGGCCGACAATTCACCACGCGCGACTTGCGCAGCCCATCACCCCGCCCGAATTTGACCTACGATTACAAGGGATATAAGCCACATCCAAATGGCTGGTCAGTTTCGCGTGAGCTTATGGAGAAGCTTGACGCTGAAGGGCGGCTTTATTTTCCAAAGGACAAGGATGGAAGGATACGTATCAAGCGCTATTTGGACGAAATGCCAGGAACACTTGTCGGAAATGTTTGGGACGACATCGAGCCTTTGAATTCACAAGCTGCGGAGCGACTTGGTTATCCCACTCAAAAACCGCTCGCGCTTTTGGAACGCATTATAAAAGCCAGCAGTAAGGAGAACGAGATTGTGCTCGACGCTTTTTGCGGTTGTGGCACGGCGCTTGTCGCCGCACAGAATTTGAAACGTCAATGGATCGGCATTGATGTTTCGCCAACAGCCTGCCGCGTAATGGCGAAACGACTCCGCGACAAAAACATTTGTGGCCTCCCCGAAGACGAAAAGCTGTGGGCTATCGGTCGCGGCTTCATCGTGCGCGATCTGCCGTGGACGGAAGTGAAGCTGCGCGAGATTCCGCCGTTTGAATTTGAGAACTGGGCCGTCATCGCGCTCGGTGGCATCCCGAACGTAACGAAGGTCGGTGACATGGGCATCGACGGTCGCATTTATCCCGTTAGCGCCGCACCCGCGCGCGTCGGCAAGGAAACCGGCCACTTGGAGTTCATGGACGTGTGGTATCCGATTCAGGTGAAGCAGAAGGACAAAGTCGGTCGCCCCGACGTTGACCAGTTCGAAGCCGTGATGACCCGCGAAGACCGCACCAAAGGTTTTTTCATCGCCTTCGACTACTCCAGCGACGCCCTCACCGAGATCGACCGCTTCTTCAAGAAAAGCGGCAAAGCCATCATCCCGCTTGCCGTGCGAGAGATTCTGGACGAGCAGATCGCCAAGAAACTGGCGTGAACCGAAGATGAATGGTCGCTGTCCAAAATGCGGGAAGACGAACCCTCTTCCCCTCTGTCGCAACTGCGGCAATAGTTCTTTGTCGGCCAAGAAAATCCTGGGGTCGTTCTTTCTGGAGTGCCGCAAATGTGACAAATCATACACGTACGTCTCCTGTCCTGGATGCGGCTGCGACATTCCAGCCCGAGCCTTCGCCAACCCCTCTTTGTGGGCGTTGGCCTTTATTGTGATCGTGGTGATAGTGTTGATTCAGTGGCTGGTGAGATGACCATGAAGGAGACGGTTCGCTTTTCACGATGGCGCAACTATACTAACAACAATCGAACTGACCCTATTTTGGCGTAATTCCCTGTGTCTATACAAATCCCAGAAAGCTGGAGAATAAAGCTCGGGACAAAGTATCTCGACTTTGTCGAAAAGCTTCCACAATTCGGTGGTGGTCGGATCGCCCAGCTTCAGGAATTGCGTCAATTTCAAAGACGCGAGGCCGAGGAGGCATTTAACGGCAGCCGTCCTCCGGATGGAGCAACCCTTGAAGTGCGCACTTTACGGTTAATCGAGCTGTTCCACTTAGAGGATTTCGACCAGCTCAGAACCGGGCTCAATCAGCTCTTTCCAGAATTCGAGAACAAATTCGGTATTAGCAATGTTTCTGAAACAATCACGGCTTTTACGGATGAGATTGGGCCGGGCGGGCGGGCCGAGGTAGGAACGATCCGTCGGGGTGGTAAAGACGCATGGTTTTCCGTCGGCCTTTGCTGCAACATGGCGGAACTGCCAGTTGAAGTAAGCTATATTAGCCTTGCGATTCACAAGTTCCTTTCGTCATCGGTGATTCTGACATTCGATGTTCATCTGACTGAGATAGCGCGACAACAAGTCGCGGAATTGCAGAACAAATACTATCTCCCCGTCGTTAAGTTTCGGGGCCTTCTACCCTTCGGGAAGGGGTTCCTGCATTCGGTTGCTTCTCCATTTTCCGGTGCGTCCGATCAAATGGAGCTTTGGCAAGACGATTTGCGTCGAAGAATTGAGGGATGCGTCAGTCCGTATCTGAAGGGTTATTTTCTAGGTGAGGACGCTACGGACACGGCTACGCTACCCGCAATCGAGATATTTGTCCTTCGCGGCGCACCGACCGTAAAGAAAGAATTCCAGGAGTGGCGTGAACGAGGGCGCAGATGGTGGGAGTGGCTGGGATTTAGGTTCTCGTTCGATACATATGAGAGCGAGAGAGCACTATTTGTCTGGGCGGACAAGGATTCTTTGCGACAAGCGCCCCACCGTCTTGTGATCGTCGCCGATCCACTATCCAAGGAAGACAACGTGGATTATCGTCCAAGATTCGTTCTCAGGGGCTTGGCCGCAGGGATTGCAGTCTGGGAATTGCTTAATCTGATGGAAGACAGGGTTGCTCGCCTGAGAAAAGATGTCTTCGTAAAAAGGGGGGTCTGGGGTGCTCCACATCGCCACGTACCTATCTCGCTCCAACTGAGCCATCAACTGAGACGCGAATCAATGCTATTGGATAGAGTGCTTAACGACTTCGAACAAGGCGCTTCGTGGATAAAGATCCTTCTAGCGAAAGATGCTGGGCTCGAAAAGATGTTTGCCGTACTTGGCAAGAATCCTGAACCGTTGAGCAACACGATACTCTTCTCGATCCGGACACGTGCTGAACGATTAAGGAAGCATGTTGGTATCATTAACTCCTATTTTGCCGATTATCTAACTGGCAAAAACATGGAGATTACGTTCCTTCTCCAGCGCCGTATGCTCTGGTTGGCAATAATTGCAACGGCGGCAACCGTTTTAAGTGCGCTGCCCTATTGGCACACAATTCAAGAGTGGTCCAAAAAGCTTCTGCCCTGACCTAAGTGCCCTCAGGGCGCGGGAAATGGGTCAGTCCCGCACAATCGCATATTTCCGGGTAGTATCCCTTGAGTCGCCTCCCGAAACGCTGAACAGCGGCGCTGCCACTCCCGTATTGAACCCCACCCCCCGTTCCGATTCGATTTGCTTTCAGCGGTTCGGTAGATTATTTTGCCGCTGGCGTGAAGGTCGTTCGGGGGCCGATGGCGGCTCTGGTTAACGGGTCTAAATCCAAATGCATTGTCGCACCGTATCTTAATTACGGCGGAGCTTGGTGAAAACGTACGAATCCAACCAACGCGGTGCGCATCGTACACCCACGATGCCAGGATTCTTCCCAGACACACATTTTCCAGCCGGAAATTCCATCAAGTCTGAATCCATTTTCGTTCCTGCCTGGCGTGATAGGAACGGAAGGCCACAAACAACCAAACACCCAACGGAGGAGTAGTAATGAACAGATCAGCGAAAGCATTGGTCGCAGGCGCAGCCATGGCCGGTTTGATGACGGGCGCGGTCGCGCGTACGTATGCCAGCCAGTCCACCACCACCCCCAACGGCACGAGCCTGTCGAGCTGGGGCCAGATGGACGATACCGGCGACAAGGGCAAGCACGACTGCAAGGGGAAGAATTCCTGTAAGGGTACTGGCGGCTGCAGCGGTAGCGACAACGGCTGCAAAGGCAAGAACTCCTGCAAAGGTAAGGGCGGCTGCAACACGAACGAGCCGAAGCCCGCTCCCGCGCCCTAGCCAAAACCCGTGATTGATTCAAGTGGGGGCGGCTGCGCGGCGCCCCCACCAAATCACTTTACTTATGCCAGCCAACCGCTTCAACGGATTCACCGATTACGGTATCGGCATCGGCTTGCGGGTGCCGCATTACCAGCACATCCTCACGCGCAAGCCCGTCGTCGATTGGTTTGAGATCATCTCCGAAAACTTCATGGTCGATGGCGGTCGTCCCCTGGAAGTCCTCGACCAGATCCTCGAACAATACCGCGTCGTGCAGCACGGCGTCTCGATGTATTTCGGTTCCGCCGACAAGTTGAACCGCGAGCATCTCAGGCGCCTCAAGAATCTGGTGAAGCGAACCAAGACGCCGTGGTTATCCGACCATCTCTGCTGGGGCAGCGTCGATGGCCGCTACACCCACGACCTGCTGCCCATGCCCTACACGTTCGCGGCGGCGAAAGTCACCGCGCAAAAGGTCCGCGAGGTGCGCGATTTCCTGGAAATACCCATTGCCGTCGAGAATGTCAGCAGCTATACCGAGTTTCATGTCTCGGAGATGACCGAGTGGGAGTTCCTCACCGAAGTCGTCGAACAGGCCGACTGCGGCATTCTGCTCGACGTGAATAACATCTACGTCTCCTCGAAGAACCACAATTTCAATCCCTACGATTACGTCAACAACGTTCCCCACGACCGCGTCGCGCAAATCCACATCGCGGGCCATTCCAAATTCAAAAAATACATTCTCGATACCCACGATCATCCGGTGCTGGACCCCGTCTGGGAACTTTATGCCCGCGCCGTCAAACTGGCCGGCATCACCGCCACGCTGCTGGAGTGGGACGATCGCATTCCGTCGTTCGACGAGGTTCACCATGAGGCGCTCAAAGCCAACCAGTTCATCCGCCAGTTCGCGCACAAAACCGCGTCCGCCTAAAGTTGCGTCGGCCCGGCAACTCGGCGAACTGCAGGCGCTGATGGCGGGCGCGATCATGCGGCCGCTGGCCCCGCGCAACCGGATGCAAAAGTCTTCCGCTCCCGTTGCCGAGGCCATCATCAAGCCCAACGACCGTCTCACCTCGTTCGAACGCCTGGAAATCTACAACCGCCAGTACTGGTTCCGCATCCTCGACTGCTTTTACGATGATTATCCAGGTTTGCGGGCTGTCCTCGGCGACCGGAAATTCGACCGACTGGCCCGCGCCTATCTCGCTCGCTATCCGTCGGAATCGTTCTCACTCCGCAATCTCGGTCGTCGCGTCGAGGGTTTTTTGCGCGCCGAGCCGAAATGGACCGTGCCGCACCAGCGACTGGCGCTCGATATGGTGCGGATCGAATGGGCCAATATCGTCGCCTTCGACGAGGCAACGAAGCCGACCATCCATGTGGACGATTTGCTCGGTCGCCATCCTTCCAAAGTGCGCCTCGCGTTGCAGCCGTACATCACCCTGCTGGAAGTGCGCTATCCCGTGGACGACCTGCTTATTGCGGCCAAGCAGGGCGATGACCGGCTGCGTGGCGAAGCCAGCAACGCCGTTGCCTTGCAGCACAAGCGCGCCCGGCGCATCAGCTTTCGCGGGCTGAAACCGCAGCGGCTCTATATCGCGGTCCATCGGATGGAGTGCTCGGTCTATTACAAACCGCTCATCCGTGAACAGTTTGAAATCCTGCGGGCCTTGCAGCGGGGTGCGACAATCGAGAAGGCGTGTGCCGTTCTGTTGAAGCGTCGTGGGTCCGCCGCGAAAGACTGGCCGGCACAGGTGCAGCATTGGTTCAAGGAATGGACCTCCTTCGGTTGGTTTTGCCATCCGTGAAATCCTTCATGCGCCGCCTCGTCGCTATCGGTGTCCTCGTTACCACCGTGAATGTCTTCGCGGCGGACGTTCCCGACAGCGTCAATATCGCCAAGGCCCGCGAGCGCGGACGCCAGCAGCTTTTCCAATGGGCCGCGTGGTCGGACGAGTCCTTCGCCCTCGCCAAACGCGAACACCGTTTCATCCTCCTTGATTGCGCCGCCGAGTGGTGCCACTGGTGCCATGTCATGGACGCGACGACCTACCTGGATCCCGACATCGGGCGCACTCTCAGCAACCGCTTCGTGGCGATCCGTGTCGATATCGACGCGCGACCCGACCTGGCCGAACGCTACGGCGCGTGGGGTTGGCCCGCCACCGTGATTTTCTCGCCCGACGCCGAGGAACTTGGAAAATTCCGCGGGTACCTCTCACCGGACGAGCTGAAAAACGCGCTGGCGGATATTGAGCATGCCAACCCGAAGAACGCGCGACATATCGATGCCGACCCGTCCGCGCCCGTTGACGCGCTGGGGTGGATCGGTGTCCGGGTCACGCGTGACATGGACGACTGGTATGACCCCAATGAGGGCGGCTGGGGACGCCAGCAAAAAGCGCCCATGGGCGCGAATATCGAATTTGAACTTCGCCGCGCCGCGCACGGCAACAGCAACGCCTTCCAACGGGCCGTTTTCAGTCTCGGAAAACAGCGTGCGCTGATCGATCCGGTCTGGGGCGGCATCTACCAGTATTCCGCCGCGAGCAAATGGAACGAACCGCATTTCGAGAAACTGATGACGTATCAGGCCGCCAACCTGGAGGCCGCCGCACGCGCCTGGCAGGCGACAAGCAACGGGACGTTCCTCGCCGATGCGCGGAAGATTGACAGCTATCTTGAAAAGTTTTTCACCTCGACCAACGGCACCTTCTTCGCCACGCAAGACGCCGACCTCAACGCGCACGAGAAAGACAAGGCATTCGTGGATGGCCATACGTACTACGCGCTCGACGACGCCAGCCGCCGTAAACTCGGCTTTCCGCGCATTGACACGCACGTCTACGCCCGTGAAAACGGCCTCGCTATCGCCGCACTCAGCACCCTGTATGAGGCAACACACGATGCCGACCGAAAAACCGGCCCGTTCTATCTCGCCGATGCCGCGGCGTTCGGCTGGGGGCTTGTACGGCTGGGGTTGGTGAGTGGCGATTCGCGTTATGGTCTCGCGGCCAAACGCATTGCACTGGCAACCGTAAAGAATTTTGTAGATGCCAAGTCGGGTGGGTATTTCGAGCACACCCCGGACGAGAACGCCGCCAACAACCATTTGTCCATAACGTGGTGTGTGCGCGATTCTTCGCGAACCTCAATAAGGACGAAGCCATTTGGCGCGAACGCGCCCGGCATATCCTCGCCGCCATCGCCACACCTCGTACGCTCGACGATCAGGGCCGCATGGTCGGCGAATACCTGCTGGCACTTGACGACGCCGGTGCCTATTCGTGGTGAAATGGATCGGTGGCGTTTTTTGGTTTTCGATGTTGCCGGAGAAACGATTGGGGGGTATATTGAGGCTACAGCGGAACCTCAAGGAGGTGGTTCAGCTTCCATTCATTTGGGGGAATTCCGCAAAAGGAACGCCATGATTGAAGAACTAGTATATACGGATGCCGAGCGGCAGGCGAATGCCATGCCTTGGAAAGAAGTGGTGGCGAAATATCAGGAGCCATCGGTTTGGCGCAGCGTTTGGCAGATCACGAACTCCCTCGTCCCCTACGCGGTAATTTGGTATTTGATGTATCTCAGTTTGTCCGTGTCCTATTGGCTCATCGTGCCGCTGGTAATCCTGGAGGCCGGGTTTCTGGTGCGCGTTTTCATCATTTTTCACGATTGCGGTCATGGTTCATTTTTCAAATCGCGCAAAGCCAATGATTTTTGGGGATTTGTCACGGGCGTAGTGACGCTCACACCCTATTACCTCTGGCGGTGGGAGCATGCGGTGCATCATGCCAGCTCCGGTGATCTGGACCGGCGCGGCAAAGGCGATGTGTGGACGCTGACGGTGCAGGAATACCTGGAGTCGTCGCGCTGGAAACGGTTCGCTTACCGACTGGCGCGCAACCCCATCGTGTTATTTGTCATTGCCCCAGCCGCCTTGTTTCTCATCAAGCATCGCCTTCCATCCCCGGGCGCCAGCAAGCGGGAGCGACATTCCGTGTATTGGACGAACCTCGCCCTCGTGGGCCTGGTCGGCGGCATGATCTCCGTCTTCGGCTGGAAGGCTTACCTGCTGATTCAAGTGAGCGTGGTATCAATGGCCGGTACGGCTGGCGTGTGGTTGTTCTATGTGCAGCATCAATTTGAAGGAGTTTACTGGGAACGCCGCGAGGAGTGGGATTACACCGAGGCGGCGCTGAAGGGTAGTTCTTTTTACAAGCTTCCGAAGTTGCTTCAATGGTTCTCAGGCAACATCGGATTCCATCATATCCATCATCTCAGCCCACGGATTCCCAACTACAACCTCGAGAAGTGCCACAACGCCGAGCCACTGTTTCAGACCGTGCCACCGGTGACCCTCTTCTCAAGCTTCAAGTCATTCACCTTCCGCCTTTGGGACGAACAGCGTCACCGGCTTATCGGCTACAGCGACCTCCGGGCCATTCGCCGCCAACGGCGACAAGCCGCCCGGCTCTGACCGAATATCGTAACTTGCACGCCTCTGCGCGAATCGCCTCTCTCGGCAGGCGCATCCAATGTGCATGCTGAAAGCCATCGCATTAATCGCAGGAATCGTACTGGGGACGAACGCCATGAGCCAAACCGTTACCAACTCACAAGCAAACGAAGTCATCACTGTCGGCGGGGGATGTTTCTGGTGCACGGAAGCGGTCTTCGAGCAGTTGAAGGGCGTGGAGAAGGTTGAATCGGGCTACTCGGGAGGCACCGTGCCGAATCCCACCTACGAACAGGTCTGCACAGGCGATACGGGGCATGCCGAAGTAAGTCAAATTACGTTCGACCCCAGGGTCGTTTCGCTCAAGGTGATTTTGGAAGTGTTCTTTACCGTGCATGATCCCACGACGTTGGATCGACAAGGAAACGATGTCGGGACCCAGTATCGGTCGGCGATTTTTTATCGCAACGATGAACAGAAGGCCGTGACCAAACAGGTGATCAAGGAAATCGCCGCGGCGAAGATTTGGGACGGCCAGATCGTGACGCAACTCTCGCCGTTCAAGACGTTCTACAAGGCCGAGGATTATCACCAGGAGTACTTCAAGTTGCACGGCAAACAGCCTTATTGCCAGATGGTGATCGCGCCCAAGGTGGCGAAGTTCCGGGAGCATTTCCGCGACAAGCTTAAGGATAATTAAAACCCTACAATCGAGGAGGAGTTCTGTTCATGAATACCCCCGAGACAGCGGTGCGAGAATTCTTCAAGACATTTAACCAGGGTGACATCGAGGCATGCCTGGCATTCTATGAACCGAAGGCGGCGTTTGTGGCGCAGCCGGGTCAGGTGGCCGAGGGAACTGCGGCGCTACGCGTTGCCATCAACGTATCCCTGACACTGAAGCCAACCTTAAGCATGGGCCGTTATCAAGCAATTGTTGCCGGCGACATTGCGCTTTCCATCGCCAAGTGGACCCTGAAGGGAACCGGCCCCGATGGCAAACCCATTCAAATGGAGGGAACGACTACGGATGTCCTGCGCCGGCAAGCGGACGGCCGCTGGCTGTTCGTGATCGACAATCCTTGGGGAGTGGGGATTTTGGGCTGAGGAATCTCGGCTCGGTTACGCAGCATCGATCTGCTCTTGCGAGACGCCTGTCAGCCGCACGACCTTGTTGCGGCTTGTCGCGCCAGTTACGATCTCGATTTGTCGGCGTTTCACGCCCAGCCATTCGGCGATGGCTTCCACCACGGCTTCGTTCGCGCGGCCATCTTCCGGCGGCGCCGTGACGTACACTTTGAGGCTTCCGTCTTCCATCTTCGTTACGGTATTGCGCTTGGCACGCGGAGTAACCCGCACCGATAGCGTGATCGTCTGTAGCTGTGGCTCTTTCACGTCATAGTCACTTCATAATTACGTCGGTGAGCACGTCAGACCCAAGCTGTTTGGTCACCGGGTCCCTGTTTCCGCAACCTTTGTCGCCAATCGCTGGGTTGGGCGGGCGCGGGCACACATTGTTGGACGGTTGTGTGTCTGTGTTGCCATCAAGCGCGGCGGAGTTGACCGTCACAGTGTAGCGGAAATCCGAATG
This sequence comes from Verrucomicrobiota bacterium, assembly GCA_003152315.1. Classification (GTDB taxonomy): domain Bacteria; phylum Verrucomicrobiota; class Verrucomicrobiia; order Palsa-1439; family Palsa-1439; genus Palsa-1439. The sequence goes on along the minus strand of PLZV01000033.1, from coordinate 6,756 downwards.
GTTAGCACTCTTCGTTGTCGCGAGCGGATCATTGACGCAGCCGAACGTGACGTTATAGAGCAAGGTCAGTTTCTTCTTCGGCGCGAGCACAATCGGGAATCCCTTTCTGGGCGGCACCAGCGAGATCGCCGGCACGGGACAGACCCCCAATGACTCGACGCTGAAGATGACGACGTTTGTAAGCGCATTCAGGTCGGCGATGGTTTCACTATGACTGCCAAGGTTTTGGATCGTCACCCGGACACTTTTTGTCTGATTAGGTTTGCTGTCACTGAGGTTGATTTTCTTGGGCGGTGTGACACTCAGGACCGCAAGGTTGTGCGTCGCCGCCGGCGTTCCCTGTACGATAATGTTGAAGCTGCAGGTGTTGGTGTTCCCAGAAGTGTTCACGGCGGTACTCGTGACGGTGTTAGTGCCGAGCGGGAAGACCGATCCGGAAGCGGGCGAGCAATAGGTGGTGGCGACACCGCAATTGTCGCTGGCCGATGGTGTGGGGAAGTTGACAATCGCGTTGGTGACTCCGGCCGCCACGTTTGTGAAGACGCTGGCACACGGACCGATTGTGGGAGGTGTGGTGTCCACAACGATGATCTGTGCGTTACAGGTGTTGGAGGCGCCACTGTTGTCGAAGACGGTAAGCATGACGTTGTTGGTGCCAGTGGGGAACGGTCCCGCCGGGTTGAGTGACCGGCTCGTGATGGTGCCGTCGCTGTCGAAGGAACCGGCATCTACCGCGACCGCCGCTACCGTCGCCTGGCAGTTTACGTCAGCACTCACTGTAATATTGCTGCACAGCGCGACCGGTGGTTGGTTGGGAGCGGGCAGGCTCAGGACGATAACGCGGAAGGTGCACGTATTGGTATTGGCGGCGGAGTCAATCGCGGTGCAAGTCACGGCGTTGGTGCCGAGACCGAAAGCGCTGCCAGACGCGGAGGAGGAACTGGTGGTAACGGTGCCGCAGTTGTCGCTGGCCGTGGGTGAACCGAAGGCGATGTTCACCTGCGTCTGGGGAAGGGTAATGTTGGTCACGATATCGGCAACACAAGTGATGGCCGGTATTTCGTCGTCATTGATAGTGACGGCGAACGAGCACTGGGCGGTGCCCGCGACATTGGACGCGGTAACGGTCACACTCGTCATGCCCGGAAGGAAACTACTACCGCTCGGCGGACTGACGGTCACAACAGGCGCCGGCGTGCCCGAGGCAGGGACGTTATATGTCAGCGTGCGCGCACAGGTACCCGCGACGGTATTCGTGATAATGTCGGCGGGGCAGGTGACTAGCGGCGGGGTGCCAATCCACACCTTGGCGGCGGTACCGGTGGCCGAAACACTGGCGACAGTAACAATGGCGCGGATCGTGTCGGTCCCCACACTGCCATGGTCGGAATAATTAAAGCTGACCTGTCCGTTAGAGTCGGTCACGACATTAGTGCCCTGACCCGAGTTCGGACCGCTGACTACGCTAAAAACGACGGACGCGCCGACTGCAGGACTGCCGTTGGTTGTTACCGTGGCGTCCACGGTGTCGGCGAGGCCGACGACATTGGTGACAAGCGCGGGTACCAGCGTGCAATCGACGACAATGGGTGCGCAGAATGTCGGGCTGAAAAGCACCCGGCCAAGAGCGGGCGTGTCAATTTGGTCGATGATGCTGTCGTCCGGGTTGGCGGTTGTCCAGCAGTTGGATAGGGCGTGAATGTTGGCGGACGAACCGGTCAATTCCACGTCCCGCGCGCCGGGATTGGAGAACACGTTTTGTCCGGGTGACTGCGCCACGCCGCCGCCCAGGTCGATTCCTTCATAGGACATGGAAGCCTCCAACACGCCGTTGCTCTCGCAGTTTGTGATGTCATTATACTCGATTCTTATCTTGTTGCTGTTGGGGAGCGAGCCGAAAACGCGGATACCAGTCGGCACCGAGTCAATCAGATTATCCGTGATGACCACGACGTTGGAATAACCGTTTACACCGATCGCCTGGTTGCCGATGCTGACCGCGTCCCCGCCCGGCGCGCGATAGAGGTCGCAATTGCTGATCACCACCGAGCTTTGGGTGTACGTCCTAATGCATTCGCCGTAACCCAAATGCGAGGCGCGGATTATGGAGTTTTCGACGTGCACATCGGAAAATTTGGCGGGCGGATCGTTGATGTTGATGGTGTGATCGATTTGCCCAGCCTGCTGGGTCAACTGGTAGATGCGGGCGAAACAGCCTTTCAGCTGAAACCCGACATCCCATTGTTCGAGCAAATTCCGTGTGTAAAGCGCCACGTTCGTCGCGTAGAGCGATCCATCCATGACCGTCACCGCGAAGTTGCGTGTCAAGTTGACCGCCACATCATTGAGCACCAGAGTCGTGTTGCTGGCGACGATCCCACGCGGCACCGACGGGGAAAACCCCCCGCCGAACGCCAACTCCCCGCCGCAGATCTCGATTCCCGTCAACTCGACGGTACCAGCCGAGGTAATGGTCACCAGCACATCGTTGGTATGGTGAACAATGCAATTGGTGGAACCCGAACCGATGATGCGCACCGGCGCGACGATGTTGAGGAATTCGCGGTATGTGCCGGCTTGCACCTGGATCGTGTCGTTCGATCCGGCGGCGTCGATCGCCGCCTGGATGGTGGGGAAATCGTTTGTCACATGGATGGTGGCGCCGAATGCCGACGGTCTTAGAAACAATCCCAATGCCGTCACCGCGCAGACCTGAATGCTTTTTTGCCACCTGGTGCTCACGCGGCCATTTTACCGCAGGTATTGTGCCTTGTTTGGTGCGCAAAGAGCCACGGATAGAAGACGTTGTGGACATGATGCCACGTGATAATATGGAAGCAATGCAAACGGTCTTCCTCGTTGGCCCGACCGCCGTCGGCAAGAGCGCTGTTGCGCTGGAACTGGCGCGCGCGCTGGACGCGGAACTGGTGTCGGCTGACTCAATGCAGGTGTATCGCGGCATGGACATTGGCACGGCCAAACCGACCGCTGAGGAACGGACGCTCGTGCCGCACCATCTCATCGATGTCTGCGAGGTCAGCGAAGTCTTCGACGCAAAAAAATTCATCGAGATGGCTTCGCGAGTCATTGATGGCATCCATGCGCGGGGGAGGAAAGCGCTTGTCGTTGGCGGAACGGGCCTTTATGTGCGTGCCTTGCGTCATGGATTGTTTGAAGGACCGCCCCGCAGTGAGGCACTGCGTGAGCGGCTGGAGAAAATGACTGCGGTTCAATTGTTCGAAGAACTGGAGCGCCTGGATCCGGCGACGGCGAAGCGCATCGACCGTCACAACCCGCGCCGCCTGGTGCGCGCGCTGGAAGTGTTTCACAAGACGGGCAAGCCGATCAGCGAACTGCAGAAGGAGTGGGGCCGGGAGGAAGGCAATCGCGCCACCGCCTCTGCGGGGTTCCTGCTAAACCGCGACCGCAAAGATCTCCACCTGCGCATCGAACGGCGAATCGACCAACAAATCGCCTCCGGGTGGGTGACTGAAGTGCGCCAGTTGCTGGAGAGCGGACTGGAGAAGAACCCGACGGCAATGCAGGCGGCGGGCTATCGAGAATTGGTCGCGCACGTGCGCGGCGATCTCTCACTCGCGGATGCGGTGGCGCTGATCAAGATACGCACGCGGCAACTGGCGAAGCGACAATTGACTTGGTTTCGTCGCGAAACTCAACTAGAGTGGCTGGAGATTGGGCGTGAGGAATTGTCGTCGTTCACGGCGCAACGCATCCTCCAGATGATAAAGCATAAGGAAGAAAATTCAGTAAGTTGAAGATGCACGACACGCAGGAGCCGCTCCGCGAGCGCGCGCTCCTTATCGGATTGGAGAGACCCGGCCACGACAAGTGGGCCGTGAAGGATTCCCTCGAAGAACTCCGCGAACTCGCGGTTTCCGCCGGCGCGGAAGTTCTCGACGTCATCAGCCAGAAGCGTGACTCGCCGGCGGCGGCAACTTTCATCGGCACCGGCAAAGTCGAAGAACTCGCAGCCCGCTGTCGTGATACGGATGCCAACATCGTAATCTTCGACGACGACCTTTCGCCCGCGCAAGGTCGCAACCTTAGCGAAATCCTCGGCCTGAACGTGAAGGTGATCGACCGCACCGAGCTCATTCTCGACATCTTCGCCCAGCGTGCGCGCACACGTGAAGGCAAGATTCAGGTGGAGTTGGCTCAGCTTCATTACATGCTCCCGCGGCTCGCAGGATTGTGGACCCACTTGTCGCGCCAGCGCGGTGGCGTCGGCTCGCGCGGTCCCGGCGAACAACAGCTCGAAGTCGACCGCCGGCGCGTGCAGGAAAAGATCCACCGCCTCGAACATGCGTTGAATGAAGTGCGGAAGAACCGGCGCGTCGAACGCGGCGGCCGGCAACGTCTGCACTGGCCGCTGGTGTCGATCATCGGGTACACGAATTCCGGCAAGAGCACGTTGATGAACGCGCTGACAGGTGCGGGCGTGATGGCGGAGGACAAACTCTTCGCGACGCTCGATCCGACGGCGCGCAAGCTGCGCCTGCCGAACAACCAAAACATTTTGCTCTCCGACACGGTCGGTTTTCTGCGCAAGCTGCCGCATCATCTCGTCGAATCGTTCAAGGCCACGCTCGAGGAGGTCGTGGACGCCGATCTGCTGTTGCATGTGGTGGATGTCAGCCATCCGCAGGCGTACGAGCAGAGCAAGGCGGTCGAGATTGTGTTGAAGGAAATCGACGCGTGGGGTAAACCCACCGTGGTCGTGCTTAACAAAATCGATAAACTGGAGGCTGGCGCCACGGCGCTTGAGAAATTCCAACGCGAATTTCACCAGGCAGTACCGATCTCGGCAAAGACGGGTGAGAATCTGGACGCCTTGCGCGACGAGGTCGCGAATCGATTGAAGGATCGCCGCGTCGATGTCACGTTGTCGATCCCGCAGGACCGGGCGAAGACAATCGCGCTGGTGTATCGCAGCGGTTATGTCATCGCGCGCGAAATGGAAGACGGCAACGTTGTGCTCCGGGCGCAGATTCCGAAAGTGCTGGCTGGTGAATTAACTCCCTATGTGGTGGACGAAAGCAAATGATCCCGTAGGAGCGGCCTCGCGGTCGCAGGCAGCCATCGCGACCGGGCGGCCGCTTCTGCTGGCGCTGGCTGTGGTCTGTTTCGTCCTGGGAAATGTGGCGGGTGAGCCTGATCCGACGCGTGATTGGGAATGGATCATCATTCACCATAGCGCGACGCGCATGGGGTCGGCGGAAGTGTTCGACGCGGCGCATCGCTCGCGCGGGATGATCAACGGCCTGGCCTACCACTTCGTCATCGACAATGGCACGGAAGGCAAGGCCGACGGCTTCATCGAGACCGGGCCGCGCTGGATCAAGCAAATGCACGGCGGCCATTGCCGTCAGGCGTACATCAACGAGCGCGGCATCGGCATCTGTCTCGTCGGGAATTTTTCGGTCGATCAACCCACGTCGAAACAGCTCGACTCGCTTGTGCTCCTCATCCACGGGTTGCAGGAGCAGTTTCACATTCCGTACGATCATATTCTCGGCCACGGCGAGGTGATCGGCGAATTCAGCGAATGCCCCGGCTCACAGTTCCCGTGGGACGAATTCCACAAACGACTGGGTGAAACTGGCGGCATGAGCTCAAACGCCGTGATGGCAGTCCCGGCGCGTGATCTACAAGCGCAGGCCCATCATCCCTGATCATGACCACCTATCTGATCCGGGAGATGCCCGAAGGAGAGCGCCCGCGTGAGCGGCTGAAGCTGCGCGGGGCGGCGGCGCTCAGCGACGCCGAACTGGTCGCCATCCTGTTGCGGACGGGAATGAAGGGCATTTCCGCTGTCCAGCTTGGACATCAAATCCTGCGGGAGTTTCGCTCGCTGGAGGAACTTGCCCGCGCGCCGGTCGAGGCCATTGCAAAAATCAAGGGCGTCGGCGAAACGAAGGCGATCCAACTGAAAGCCGCCTTCGAGCTGGCGCGGCGCCTCAGCGAATCCGCGCGGGGAAAACAGCAGAACATCAGTTCTCCTGAGGACGCCGCCGCCGCGGTGCGCGAAGACATGCGGGTTCTCGACCGCGAAGAATTCCGCGTGCTCCTGCTGAATACGAAGAACGGTCTGATCAAGAAGTGCGAGGTTTCCCGCGGCTCGCTCAACGCCAGCATCGTCGAGCCCCGCGAAGTCTTCAAGGACGCCATCGCCGCTTCTGCCGCATCAATGATTCTCGTGCACAATCACCCCAGCGGCGACCCCACTCCCAGCAGCGAAGACATCGCCGTCACCAAGCGCCTCGTCAAAGCCGGCGACCTGCTCAACATCGCCGTCCTCGACCACATCATCCTCGGCCACCGCACCACCAAACGCGACCAGGACTTCGTCAGCTTGAAGGAATTGGGATTGATGTGAGGGCTATGAGTTCCAATCTGCTGAACGTAATCCGCGCATTATTAATCGTGGTAGCACTGGGACTCCTGACGATACAGTTTGTTCCTGTTCTCGTTGATCGGGGCGATGTTGGAAAGGCTGTTATTGAATGGCATCGAAACCCGACTCCGCAAACGGAAGTTGCTATGCGAGAAGAGCTTCGTAGGAACAGCCGTGTTGTGGTGGAGACGAGAATCGAGGGTTTCATATTGCTCGCGTTAGACGTTGTGGCTATCGCAATGCTCAGCAGATGCATTACGAAGAACACTTAGGCTTAGGTTGGGCGTGGCACTCAGCGACTACCTAGTCGCACCTTTCCGTCATCTCTGAAAGCGCGCTTG
>PLZV01000053.1 GCA_003152315.1 Verrucomicrobiota bacterium | reverse complement strand
TGCCCGGCTGGCTGAAGACCGTTTCTCATTTGAACCCGTTGACCTATGTCGTCGATGCCCTGCGCACTTTCATGCTGGCCGGCAGTACGAGCACTTTCGGTCTGGGGCTTGACTATGTTGTCATCCTCGTAACCACGACCCTCCTGGTCTTCAGTGGCGCCCGATTGTATCCCCGTCTGGCAACGTGAAATGTGACTTGGTAGAATGTGATTGAAAAAATGGAATCGACGATTCAAGCGCTGCTGGCTTCCGGCAAGGGCATCCTGGCGGCGGACGAAAGCTTTCCGACCATTGGAAAGCGATTCAAGGAGTACAATATTCCGTCCACCGGGGAGAACCACCGAGATTATCGCGAGCTGCTGTTCACGACTCCCCAGCTTAACGAATTCATCAGCGGCGTGATTCTGTTTGACGAAACGATCCGCCAAACGACGAGGGACGGCGTTCCCATGCCCGGGCTGCTCACGAAGCTGGGTATCATTCCCGGGATCAAGGTGGACGGTGGAACCGCGGCCCTTGCCAAATTTGCCGGTGAGAAGATCACGCAAGGGCTGGATGGCCTTCGCGAACGGCTCATCGAGTATCGTGAGCTGGGAGCGCGCTTCACCAAGTGGCGCGCGGTGATCGCGATTGGGGAGCAGATTCCAACCAGCATCTGCATTGAAGCGAACGCCGCTGCGCTGGCGCTTTTCGCGGGACTGAGTCAGGAAGCCGGATTGGTGCCGATTGTCGAACCGGAAGTTCTCATGGACGGCAGCCATACCATTGCTCGCTGCGAAGATGTTACGACGGACACGTTGCGACGTGTTTTTGACGCGCTGTCTGGTCACCGTGTGGTGTTGGAGCAAATGCTCCTCAAGACGGGGATGGTACTGTCTGGCGCGGAGTGTCCCGAGCAAGCCGACGTTGCGGTGGTGGCCGAGACGACCCTGCGCTGTTTGCGTCGCGCCGTGCCCGCCGCGGTGCCGGGAATCGTGTTTCTATCGGGCGGGCAAACTGACGAAGTGGCGACGGAGCGATTGAACGCCATTTGCCAGGCGGGCGACGCTCCGTGGAGGTTGAGTTTCTCCTTCGGACGCGCGCTCCAGGCGCCCGCGCTCAGAATTTGGAAGGGTTCCCCGGACAACGTCGCGGCCTCTCAGGCGGCTCTCCACCATCGCGCCAAGGGCAATGGTCTCGCGGTTCGAGGGGAGTATTCTGGACAGACGGAAAAGGCGATCGAGTGAACGGGGTCCGACTGCTATTCATGACGAATATACGTTTTGCGCCAGAAACCTCGCTGGTGCGGGTCGGTTGCGCCGACGCCGAGTCTGCGAGACCTGCGCAGCAAAACAAAACCGCCGCGTGTCGCGCAGCCAGTGCTGCGCTCCGCTTGCCGCAGACAACAGCGTCGCGTGCTATCGGGCATCCCGGCCCGCCGCCCGCTCCAAACACTTGATCAGCCGTGCGACCCCGCTGCCAGCCGAAACGGCTCTGGTCACCAAGCTCGTCACCGACATCGACGGTGTCCAGGGCGTGGTCAACAACCTGACCATCGAGTAGGCCGCACCCAGGAACACCCAGACGCTCGCTCACTCCTCGCTGGTGAAGGAGTCAGCTTGCACGATCGCATATTCGGTTCCTGCCCCTTGGCCACGATTACGGCGCGAAAAGACTCGTGTTCAAGCTGTGGGCCGCCGAATAATGGCGACGAGGATGAGTCTCCATCGAACCGAGCGGCAGGTACGCGCGTCCAATTCTCGCGCCAAACGATCGCACTCTCTTGTGCGGTGGCTTGGTCCCGGCCTGATCACCGGCGCATCGGATGATGATCCGAGCGGGATCGCAACCTATTCCCAGGTCGGGGCGCAGTTTGGCTACGGCATGTTGTGGACGATGTTGTTTTCGTATCCATTGATGTCGGCGATTCAGGAGATCAGTGCGCATGTGGGTCGGGTAACGGGTCGCGGGATCGCCGGCAACATGAAAGGGTATCCACGATGGCTCACCTACGGCATTGTCGGTCTGCTGCTGGTTGCCAATACGATCAATATCGGGTCAGATATTGCCGCGATGGGGGGCGCGATGAAACTGGTGGTGGGCGGGTCGGCACTGCTTTATTCATCGGCCTTTGCGCTGGCTTCGGTGCTGTTGGAGATTTTCATCTCGTATAAGAAATATGCCCGCATTCTCAAATGGATGACCCTCACCTTGTTCGCTTACGTCGGGATTGCGTTCGTCGTTCACGTGCACTGGTTTCAAGCCCTGCGCTCCACCATCTTGCCTTCTCTGCCGTTGAACGCGAAATCGCTCACGGCCTTTGTGGCTGTACTCGGGACCACCATCAGTCCTTACTTGTTCTTCTGGCAGGCGTCACAGGAGGTCGAGGAAATCAAAGACCAGCCGCGGGCGAAACCGCTGAAATCGGCGCCAAAACAAGCCCGGCTCGGCTTTCGACGGATCAGAATCGACACATATGTTGGCATGTTTTTTTCCAATCTGATCGCGTTCTTTATCATTCTGAGCTGTGCCGTGACCTTGTACGCGCACGGCATACACCAGATTGCAACGGCCGGGCAGGCGGCCGAAGCGCTGCGGCCTGTCGCCGGGAAATTCGCCTTTCTGCTGTTCAGCCTGGGGATTATCGGAACGGGTTTGCTCGCCGTCCCGGTGCTGGCCGGCTCCGCGGCCTACCCGGTAAGCGAGGTGTTGCATTGGCGAATCGGATTGGATCGTGAATGGTCGCGCGCCAAGGGATTTTATGGAGTGATCGCCGCCGCCACACTGCTGGGACTGGCCTTGAATTTCACACCCATCGATCCGATCAAGGCGCTGTTTTGGACAGCAGTGATCAATGGTGTGGTGGCGGTGCCGGTGATGGTGATGATGATGTTCATGGCGAGCGACGCGAAAATCATGACCGAGAGTTTCACTCTGAAACCGGGCTTGAAAGTCATGGGGTGGATCACGACGGCAGTGATGTTGGCCGCAGTGATCGGCATGATTGCGACGTGGGGAAAGAACTAGCCCACGACCCGATTCTACTTCGCCGGGACGGGCGCAGCCTGGCCAGGTCAGCTTCGATCTGCGCTCGTTGTTTCGGTGGACCATTCCAGAATTGCCGGCACTCTTTGTAAACTCCCATCGCTTCCCGCGCTGACTTCTCAGCGCCTTTCCCAGTAACGGCAGAGCGGCGTCAAGCTGCCGCTCGCGCGCTTACGGCGTCACGGGCAACGAGATTGTCGAGGTGTTCACGGCGTCGCGATAGATTTTCACGGTGGGTTGATTGAGGTTGGGCAGGAAGAACGGGTAATCGCGGCTGGTGATTTGGAAGAAAATCTGGCTGCCGGCTCGGAAGGTGTGGTCCACCGTGAAAGGCGAAAAATCAATCGCATGCGGTGTGGACGGATCGCCCGTGTGGTCCTTGAAAGCTCCCCGCGTAATGAGTTGGGTCCTGCCCTTGGCCGGGTGCTCAAGGATTTGCACATAATAGTACGCCTTCGAGCGGCCGGCGGAGACGATTAAGTGGCATGACGGCGATCCGACGACGTTGAGGTCGGTGGGCAACGTGGCGCTGGTGAACCGGACCCGGTTCGCGCCACCGTCGGCTCTCGTGAAGATTCTTGGGTCGAGGATGCCGGACGCGTCGGAATTGAGGATCGCGTTCACCGAAACGATGGATTCGATCAGCGTGTTGTCGTCCGCCCCGACGGCGCGCAGGAGCGGACGCAGCACAAACAAGAAGCCGGTCGAGGGCAGCAATTTCTTCACTTTGGCATTCGCGGCCGGGCTGACGGTGGAGAGCAGCGCCCCGTTGAGGAAGTACGTGTTCGTAACCATGCCCGGTAGTGGCAGGCTGCTGGCCTGTAGCAACGCATTGCTTGACCAGTTCGTCGTGTTCTCAGGAGCCAGCGTCACGGGCGGCTCGTTCGTGATGCCGGTGTCGATACCCTTGAGCCATTGGTCGAACCAACGGACGGCTTGGGTCCGCAAATACATTCCTTCATTGCCCGTGACACTTGACGAAGCGGGCGGATGCCCCAGCCCACCGATGTAAAGTTTCAGGAACGGGATGGAATGATTGGTTTGGGCGAGTTGAAGGGCCTGTTCGGCGGGAAACAAATCGTCCTGCCAACCCTGAATCACAAAGGCCGGGACAGTCAGCTCCGCTGGATTGAAGATCACCGAGCGCCAATCGATGTTGTTCTCCGGAGCACCCTGGCGCGTTTTCTCCGGCGTGCCGTTGAGAATGTCGCGGAGCCAGTCGAACATCACCGGCGCATAGTTTGGATTCGTGAAATCAAAGCCACTGGCGAAGAGGCCCAGCGAATACGTCAGCTTGGGAACGTCATTGGGCGCCAGCGCCTGGTAAAGGTCCGTCCAGCCGATGATCGGGATCACCGCGGTCAAGCCGGCCACGTGTGTCCGCACGATCTCGAAGGTGTGTCCGCCGCCGTAGGATGGCCCTATCACGCCGAACTTGCTCGCGCTGGTGACGGGTATCGCTATCGCCGGTGCATCCCCGATCGAGCCCGTTTGCATCGCCAGGATGATGGTTTTCAGGTCGTTGACCTCGTTGGGTCCGACCAACGAAACCGAGCCGTCGGAATTCCCGAAGCCGCGGACGGTGGGCGTGACCACGACGTAGCCCGCCGCGGCAAAATCCTCAGCGAACGTCACGATGGTCGGGGTGCTTTTCGTTTCCGCGAAGCCGTGGACCACCACCACCACTGCGACGGGCGCGACTACGCCGTCGGGCACGTAAATATTCGCATCGATCTCCAGGGTGTTGGTCGAAGATGCGGACGTATCGCCGCCGACCGTGCCATCGGCGGTCACCGGGACCGGGATGCGCGTGCTGTGGATGGTATAGGTCCCGCCCAGCGCTTGCGTCAACAGCGCCAGAAAAAATACGAAAATGAGCCTGCCCAGTTTCATACCGATGCCCCCCATTGTGGCCTGACTCTGCCCTCACCCTACGTGAGAAATCAGATTTTGCAAATGCGCAAACACCCCAAACGACGGCAGCCCAACCATGGCTTGCGCCCCGATCTCACCGCTTCGCCAGTCTTCCACAATCCCGATTGAACCCTTTCTCGCTCTCGGCATTCTACTGGGTGTGAATGCTGGTAGTGCTTGAACGCGAACAACTGCCCGTGGGCGGCGCGCAGCCGGCTTCGTTGGCGGTTGCGGTGAGCAGACCGTCCACCGGCCCCGCCGACTGGCCAAAGTACCGGCGTTGGAAATAGAGCGCGACGTTGACCAAGCCGATCAACACCGGCACCTCGACCAGTGGGCCAATGACGGCGGCGAAGGCCACACCGGAGTTGATGCCGAACACGGCAACCGCCACGGCGATGGCCAACTCGAAGTTGTTGCTGGCGGCGGTGAAAGAAAGTGTCGCGGTCTTGGAGTAGTCCGCGCCGACTTTGCGCCCCAACCAGAAACTCACGAGGAACATCACCACAAAGTAGATCAACAGCGGTACGGCAATTCGGAGCACGTCGAGAGGGATGCGGACGATCCGGTCGCCTTTCAGGCTGAACATCACCAGGATGGTGAACAATAGCGCGATCAAAGTCATTGGGCTGATCCGTGGGATGAACGATTTCTCATACCACTCCCGGCCTTTCGTCTTCAATCCGACGAACCGGCTAATGACGCCGGCAAGGAACGGAATCCCGAGATAGATGAACACGCTCTCCGCGATCTGGCCCATTGTCACTTTGACCACGCTGCCACTCAACCCGAACAGTGGCGGCAGCACCGTGATGAAGAACCACGCATATACGCTGAAGAACAATACCTGGAACACGCTATTGAACGCTACCAGCCCGGCGCAGTACTCCGTGTCGCCCTTCGCTAGCTCGTTCCAGACGATCACCATTGCGATGCAGCGGGCAAGGCCGATCATGATCAACCCGACCATGTATTCAGGGTAATTGTGCAGGAAAACAATCGCCAAGACGAACATCAGGACCGGCCCGATCACCCAGTTCTGCACCAGCGACAGGCCGAGGATTTTCCAGTTGCGGAACACGTCGCCGAGTTCCTCGTATTTCACTTTCGCCAGCGGGGGATACATCATCAGGATCAGCCCGATGGCAATCGGAATGTTGGTCGTGCCGACCTGAAACTTGTTGATAATCGTTTGGGTGCCCGGGATGAAATACCCCAGCCCTACGCCGATGCCCATTGCCAGAAAAATCCACAGCGTCAGATACCGGTCGAGGAAGGAGAGTTTTCGGGAAATGTGTTCGCTCATAATCTTACTCACAGATGATGGGTTTGATTTTCTTGTCTCGGTCGATCCGCTTCATCATGCAGCGCGCGGAACGCCTCGATCAAATGCGGTCCAATGATCCTCGCCGAAGGTGTTCGACCTCTTAATGACGATCTTGCCAGTGACCCTTTGTTCCGGCGAACAGCCAACGGCAATCAAAAGAGTCGGAATTGTCAGCCCCCGACCCATATCATCTCTGGTTGTTGTGCGCGGACTCTGCCGGTTTGCGCGCCTGAAGTTCGAGGCTGGTGATATAGTCGACCGCCTTGGAGCCGTCCGGCAAGTGCGCGAGGATTTGCCGGTAGAGCGGGTCATTCCAGTCGGTCATGCCGTTCACGTAATCCGACTTGGGCGTCAACACGATGTCCACCAACCCGGCCGCGTGGGCCATCTGTTCCGTCTCGGACACCAGCACCGCGCCCGCGATGCAGCCGATCAGTGCCTCGACCATGCCGACGACCGCTTCCGGCAACGGTTTCAACAACGCCAGGTCCGACACCGCGACGCGACCGCCCGGTTTCAGGACGCGGGCCATTTCGCGCCAAACCTGTGGTTTGTCCGGCGAAAGATTGATGACGCAGTTGGAGATCACGACATCGACGCTGGCATCCGCCACCGGCAAGTGTTCGATTTCGCCGAGGCGAAACTCGATATTGTCCAGTCCCGTCCGTTCGCGGTAATCGACCGCGTTGCGGCGCGCTTTGGCCAGCATTTCCGGCGTCATGTCCACGCCGATGGCGCGACCGGTCGCGCCCAGCTTGCGGCCGGCGATAAACACATCGAAGCCGCCGCCGGCCCCCAAATCCAACACGAACTCGCCCGGCTGCAGTGCTGCGATGGCGGTGGGATTGCCGCAAGACAGCCCCATGTTGGCGCCTGCCGGTAGCACCGCAAGGTCGTCGGTCGAATACCCGATGTGCCGCACCAATTCCTCGGCCGCTGCCGGTGACGAGCCGCAGCAGGAGACGCCGCTGCCGCAACACGCACCCTCGCTCACGGCAATCTTGCCGTAACCTTCGCGAACCTTCTGTCGCACCGATTCCTTGTCCATTAGTCAGTTCCTTTCGGGGAGCGCCCCCGGTAATGTTTCAATGAAAGCACGGATCTGGTCGCGCACGGGCCGGTAAATCGCTAGCTTTGGCTCGCCGTCCGGTAGCCCCGCCGAAAGTTTTGGCGGATCGTCGAAGCCTACATGCACCACCTTGGCTTTGCCGGGAAACAGGGGGCAGTCCTCGTTGGCATGGCCGCAGACTGTGACGACGTAATCGAACTCCATCGGACCAAGCTCCGCGACGGTCTTGGATCGTTGCCCGGTGATGTCCACGCCCGCTTCCGCCATGACTTTGACGGCGTGAGGATTCAGTCCGTGTTTCTCAATGCCGGCCGAATACGGCTCCATCACGTCGGCTTTCAGGTGTCGCGCCCAGCCTTCGGCCATCTGGCTGCGGCATGAGTTACCGGTGCAGAGAAACAGAACCTTTATCTTCGTATTTGGCGTTGGCATAGCGCCGTTGGATTAACCTTGAGGATATTTTTCAGTTTCTTGGCGTCGGCGTTGGCTTGCAGTGTGTCGGCGAGCGACTTCTGGACCCAGTCAATCGCCTCGCGGACGGCAACGGACGCTGTCGCGTCGGGCTGCCGGTAATACACCCATCGCTCCGACTTCCGCGACTCAATCAGACCGGCTTGGTGCAGAACGGACAAATGCTTGGAGATGGTGGAGGACGCCAGACCGAGCAGCTCGGTAATCTGGCACACGCACAATTCCCTGCCCTGTAACGCCAGCAGCACGCGCACCCGGTTCGCGTCCGCCAGCGCCTTCGTAATTCTCATGAACTCACGCATGTGCTACTATAATTCGCCATTTGGCGAAATGTCAAGCCAACTGAATCCCATTACCTCACGCTCGGACTTATCTTCACTGCGGCACTCGCTACATTCCCGCCCCTGCACGAAACGTATGGTCTAACGCTCTACCGTGCCTGCCTTCCACAATCCCGATTGAACCTTTTCTCGCTCCGGGCATTCTACTGGGTGTAAATGCAGGTAGTCACAGAAGCCCTCCGCGCTATCAAAGCGAGACAGTGAATTCTTGCTTGGTGAAGTGACCGAAGTAAAGGAGGGGTCGGATCCGTACAATTGCACATTCAGCCCGCATCCCATTTCCACCAGCCCAGAACCTCTCCTGCATCTATTGAGTTGATGGCTGGTCTTGCGCAGGCGGGTTGGGCGCGGGTTGCCCGCCTTTGCGCCGATGAACTGCCTGACGCAGGAGGTACTCGATCTGGCCGTTGACGCTGCGCAATTCGTCCTGCGCCCAGGCTTCCAAATCCGCCCAGAGCGCAGGATCGATGCGCAACAGAAATGACTTGCGGTCCGCCATTTCCGCCAATCAGTTGTAGAGGGTCCCGGTGTTGATTACGGGATGCACTTCGGACTCGCCACAGAGCACCACCATCAGGTTGCTGACCATGGCGGCCTTCCGCTCGTCGTCGAGGTGCACGACCTGCTTTTCCGCCAGGTCTTTCAGCGCCATTTCCACCATGGTGACCGCCCCATGAACGATCTTCTGGCGGGCGGCGATGACCGCTTCCGCTTGCTGCCGACGCAACATCGCCTGGGCGATTTCCGGCGCGTACGCCAGGTGCGTCAATCGCGCTTCGTCCACGGCGACCCCCGCCTTGGCCAGCCGTTCCTGCAATTCCTTGCGCAGCGCCTGCGAAACTTCATCCACGCCGCTGCGGAGCGTGGTCTCGTTTTCCTCGCCGTGATCGTAGGCGTACACGCTCGCCAGATGACGGAGCGCCGTCTCGCTCTGCGTTTCCACGTATTTCTGGTAGTCATCGACATCGAAGCTCGCTTGCGCCGTGTCAGAGACTCGCCACACGACGACCGCCGCAATCTCGATGGGGTTGCCGCGTTTGTCATTGACCTTCAACTTGTCGCCGTTGAGCGTGCGGGCGCGCAACGAAATCTTGTGGCGTGCCGCCGACGCCCGAGGCGTCCCGCTCGTTTTCCTTTGCGCTTCCCCGGGTTCCAATGCCTTGCCATTGGAGTAAAACGGGTTGCCCCAGTGAAACCCGCTTTCGCGAACGGTTCCCCGATAGGCGCCGAACAGGATGAGGACCCGGCCCTCGTTCGGCTGCAAGGTGAAGAATCCCGTCAGCAGGATGATGGTCACGGGGATCAGCAGCACTGACAGAATGAGGAAAACAACGGAGTGCTCGTTGACGGAATAGATCAGCAAAGCGATGTCGCCGATCAGCAGTCCGAAAAGCGACAGCAGCATGACCCAGCCGTTTTTTGCCTGGATGATTCGCTCCTGTGTGGCCGTGAATTGATTCGTATTCATGTCGAACAACGTTCTTTCTTTGCGGGGTGACAGTATCATTATGATATCAATATGATAAGTGCCTGTCAAGCGCTATCTTCTATATGTTCTTCTTGGAGATTCAGAGCGTCGCACAATGCGGAACAGCTGTATTTGGAAGCACTTCCGCAAGCTAGTTCGAGACAGTGGATCATCTTTTATAATGCCGATGAACCTTTTCTCGCTCCGGGCATTCTACTGGGTGTAAATGCAGGTAGTGGCTGAACGCGAACAACTGCCCGTGGCCGACGCGCGGGCTGGCAACGCCGAAGCCTGGAAGACACTCTTCCGGCGCTACCGACTGCCATTGTACGTTTATGGATTCGAACTGCTACGCGACGAACAGGCGAGCCTCGACCTTGTGCAGGAGACTTTCATCAACGCTTTCCGGCACATCGGTTCGCTCCGCGATGACGAGAAGTTCGGCGGCTGGCTGTTCCGCATCGCCCACCAGAAATGCGTCCAGCAATGGCGGCGGCAGGGCCGCGAAGCCGAGTTGCGTGAGGAATTGTTGCCCGAACTGGAGGCCGACAGCCCGGGTCCGCTGGATATGTTGCTCCGCGAGGAACGGGAGGCGGAGTTCATGAAACTGGTGGAAAAACTCCCGTTGGCGCAGCGGTCGGCGCTCTTGTTGCATTACATCGAGGAGTTTTCCCTGGAAGAAATCGCCGTTATTACCGGCACGCAGGTGGGCACGGTAAAATCCCGGCTGCATTACGCCAAGCTGGCGCTGAGAAAGTTGTTGGAGTTGGAGGAAGATCGTACATGAAGACACCGCGCGAAATTTTGTTGAAACGACACCAGACGGTTGAACCGAAACTGGATCGGATGTGGAATAAATCGCTCGCCCCAGCTGTAGCGGCGGTCTGTGACCGCCGAGATTCAAAATACAATCTGTTTCTCGCCGCCGGCTGGGCCTTGTGGCGCGAACTGGTCCTGCCAAGCCGGCGGGTCTGGGCGGGGCTGGCTTGCGCGTGGGTTTTGATTGCCGTGTTGAACCTGGCTTCGGCCGAACCGGCGACAAAAGCCGTCAGCCAGGCGAAGCCGCCTTCCGGCGAAGAGCTTCGCGCGCTCATCGAACAGCGGCGGATGCTGGCGCAGTTGATCGGTCCGCTCTCCGAACCCGTTTACCCGCAAAAACGCACGGCGCCGGGGCCGCGTAGTGAACGCGCCGCGCAAACCACGGTCGCATGAATGAAAGGCTAAAATGACAACTCCCCCCTCGACCGAGCCCACGATGTGGCAGCGATCCACGACGAGGCGTTTTCTGAAATGGCTTTTTAGCTGGCGGACGGTGCGCCGCGCGCTGATCGGCGTGGCGGGCCTGGTCACGCTCTGGGCGCTGTTTTGCGCCGAGGAAAATGTCCGCGGCAAGCAGGCGTGGGAGAACTACCGGCGAGAAGCGGAAGCGCAGGGCAAGCAGTTTGATCTCGCGGCCCTCATCCCGAAACCAATTCCCGACGAACAGAACTTCGCCGCGACGCCGTTCATCAAGTCATGGTTCGTCCGCAGCAACCGTACCTTTGCTGCAGTCGAATACTGGAATGGCGACAGTTATGGGCGAGTCGGTTCCATGATTTCCAGTTCCCGAGACAAAAAGGACGCGGGGAATCGCCACTTTACCGACCTCGTCGCCTGGGAGATGGCGCTCGCTGCGCCCCATTCCCGTGATAAGAAAGTGACTTTTGAGTCGGACAAACGTGACCTTGCATCTCGCGCCAAGGCGGCGCCGGCGGTCCTCGACGGTCTGAGGACCAATGAAGCGGTTTTCGCCCAGCTTCGCGCCGCCAGCGAACGGCCCTTGTCGCGATACCCCGTCGGGTACGATTTGGACAATCCATTCGCGATCCTGCTGCCGCATCTGAGCAATGTGAGAAGCGTCTGTCGGCGGCTGGGGCTCAAAGCCTGTGCCGAACTGGCGGCGGGTCGGAGTGCGGAGGCATTGGGGGACGTGAAGCTGACGCTGTTCATGGCGGATTCGCCGAAGGAAGAGCCGTTTATCATCTCCTATCTCGTGCGGATCGCCTGCTGGCAGGCCGCCACGCAACCGGTGTGGGAAGGATTGGCGGAACACGCGTGGTCGGATGCGCAACTCCAGGAACTCGAGGCGCGTTTGCAGCAGAGCGATTTTGTGTCGGAAGCGAGACGGTCCCTCGAGTCGGAGCGGGCGTGTGGGGTGACGGCAATCGAGCTTGTCCGAAAGAGGGGTCCGGGCTACCTGAATGATCTGGGCAGCGATGCATCATCACCACCCGGACCACGTGACCGCAGCGTTGCGAATGATATCGGGTTGTTCATTCCGCGCGGCTGGTATTACCTGGAGGAGTATAATTATTGCCGGCTCTTCGACACGCTGTTGGGGTCGGGGTTCGATACGTCGAAGAAACGGATTTCGCCAGGGCAACTCGTCGCGGGCAGACAGGAGGTTGACCTGAAGCTTGATAACGGTCTCGCCAAGATCATCCATCACCGCATCATGGCGGCGATGCTCTTGCCCGGCCTTGAGAATTTTATTACCAAAGCAGCGGAGGCACAAACGATTGCCAACCAGGCCGCGGTCGCCTGCGCGCTGGAACGGTACCGGCTGGCCAACGGACAGTTTCCCGAGACGTTGGACGCGCTCTCGCCGCGATTCATCTCCCAATTGCCACACGACGTGATCACCGGCGAGCCCTACAAATACCGGCGCACCGCCGATGGCCAGTTTGTGCTCTACTCCGTCGGCTGGAATGAGAAGGACGATGGCGGCGTTCCGGGAAACAAGCTATTTGACGACAACGAAGGCGACTGGGTCTGGCAGTACGCGTCTCAGTAAAGGCTTTGGGCTGACGGACCGCAGCGGCAACATTTCTTGTCACCTCTTCATCCTTTCCCGGTACTTATGCGGTGATATGATGACGACCCAGACAATGCCGGCGATAGCGAACAGCGATGAACAACTGGTGGAATGGAGCCTGACGGGCGACCGGGACGCCTTTCGGAAGATCGTCGAGCGGTATCAGTCATTGGTCTGTTCGATCACCTATAATGCGACGGGCAGCCTGACCCTGAGCGAAGACCTGGCCCAGGAAACTTTTCTCGCTGCGTGGAAGCAGCTTTCCGAGCTGCGCGAGCCCGCGCATCTGCGGGCCTGGTTGTGCGGAATCACCCGCTTCCTGGTCGGCAAACAACTTCGCCGACAGGTACACGAGCCCATTCACGCCGCGGAGCCACTGGAGACGCTTCATGAACCGCCATCACCCGATCCGTCGCCGGCGGCACAAGCTGTCAGCCGTGAGGAAGAGGCGATTCTCTGGCGCGCTCTGGAACGGGTACCCGATGCGTACCGTGAGCCGCTGATTTTGTTCTACCGCGAACAACAGTCGGTCGAGCGCGTGGCGGCCGAGTTGGAATTGAGCGAGGATGCCGTGAAGCAAAGGCTCTCTCGCGGGCGAAAGCTATTGCACGAAGAAGTCATCGCATTCGTGGAAGGAACATTGAGCCGGACGGCACCGGGTCAGGCGTTTTCGGGGGCCGTGCTGGCGGCGCTGCCGCTGGCAGCCGGTTCGGCGGCAACCGCCGGTGCGGGCCTGGGAGCGAAAGGCACGGCGGCGGCCAAATCCGGGTTTCTGGCCGCGTGGCTGGCGACGTTGGCCCCCTTTATCGGGATTTTTGGCGGCATCGCGTCACAATGGTTGGTCATACGCGCCACCACAGACGCGCGCGAACGCCGGCTTCAAAAGATTTGGTTCACCGTTTTTTGGGTTTTCGTGCTGGTGTGGTGCATGCCTGCGAAGTTTGCCATGAAGTCCCTAAGCCAACACTTTGAGTGGAGTGACCGGACGTTTTTTGCCGCGATGGCAGGCTTCTGGTGGTTTTATGCCGCCGTCGCAGCCACGTTCACCGTCGCGTGGTTTCGGCACAGACTGGCCTTTTATCAACAGACTGAGCAAACCATCGGAACCCCCCGACCTGCTATGACGCCCATGAAGACGGGCACACGTGCTGGTATGTTGACGGGCGTTTATCTGGCCATTTTTTCCTGGCTGGTTTATGTGGCCTGGCAAGAAAATGACCGGATTTCAGCCGTAATCGTCGGCGGAACCATGCTGGTGCTGGGCCTTTGGCATTTCTTCCATGTCCGGGGGAAGACTGGAGTGGCCGCTATCCGCGCCGGCATCGGACATTTCGCTTTGTGCTGGGCAGCGGTTTTTGGGATTTTGAACCTGCGCCTGGACGTGTGGCTGGCGGCCGCACACAGTTGCAGTCTTGCCGAAATACACTCCCTGCTGCCGGCATGGGTCACTCCTGTGCTGACGTTGGCTCTGTTGCTCTGGGCTGGATTGGTCCTCGCCCTGACCAAACCCGTGCGCCGCGGCTAATCGCGCTACAACCTGCCATGTTACCCGTGGCCGGCCGGGGAGCCTACAACGCGCGACGGCGCTTGCGCAGCACGCGCTTGGCATTGCGCAATTGACGGGGCGAGGGGTGGACGGGGTGGAGTTGGTGTTTCTTGGTGAGGTAGTGCTGGACGGAATCGACGAGGACGAGTTTCTTGCCGCCGCTGCCTTCGTGGTCGAGCCAGCGCCATTCGAGTTGGCCATCGTCGCAGAGGTGGTGGACTTTTTGGATGCCGCAGGCAATGAGGTCGGCGGCCTCGGCGACGCAGACCCACGAGGAGGGACGGTGCATGCGGAGGCGGATTTCGCCGTTGATCGGTGAGGGAATCATCTCGAAAAACCATTGTTGCTGGAACACGGCCGGCGCGGGAGCGGGGAGCTTCCTGTCTGTAGCTGGCTGGCGGGTGTGGCGCATCGTCAGGACCGGGATCAGAACTTCGGGAGGTGACTATTAATCATGCGGCTGTTCGGGCTTCGCGACCTGGGGGAGCTTCGTGGTTCGATCCTGGCGGTCCGGGGGGATCGGCAAGAGACACGGGCTATTGTATCAAAAAATGGGGGCCGCGGCGTGTAGGAGGGCACGCGCGCGGTCCGTGGGCCGTCACCGGGGATGGGGCGGGACGGCAGTTGATCGAGCGGTTGGGCCGGGGCTGGCTGGCGGGGGGGCGCCGGCGGGCGGTTTTTCACGGCCTCCGCAGAAGCGGTTGCGGCAGGGGCTCGATCGGGTGTGGCGGAGAGCGGGGTGTCGGGCTGCGGGAGGGGGCCCGTCGAAAAAAGTGCGGGTCGGCATTTTCGAGCTTGTCTTTGCCCCGCGATTTTGGTTTCCTTGCAAGCGAACCAGTATAAATACCAACATAGAAGCATGCTGTAACCCATATCGAGAAACGATACCTATGTCAACATCAAAAACAAATTCCGATAACCGCAGGGTTTTCACGGCCAATTTTCGCATGTTGCTGTCGGCTGCCGATTGGACGCAGACCGAAGCCGCGCAACAACTGGGCATCAGTCAGGGGTCGGTCAGCGACTTCGCCTCCGGCAAGCGGACGCCGTCAACCAAGGGCATCGAGTCGATCGCCTACCGTTTGGGGATCCCCGCCGAGGCTTTCACGTCGAAGGCCATTGCGCTCGATCAAATGCGCAAACTGCTCAGCGGCAAGGGCTCATCACGGATCGCCGAATCCAGAACGCCCTACCGCATTAGCCAGCCCGACCTGCCCGGGCTCCGCAAGTTGAAGCTTCGCTGGAAGCGAAGTTCGGGGGATCGCGACGAAATCAGGGTCGCCTTGCGCGTCCTGTTCCGTGGCAAGGCCGATAAGGTGATCGCGTGGCTCGACGCGCCGTAAACCAATAGACGGCTCGCGGCGACAGACCCGCCCCCAAGTTCGGTTCTGAACTATGGGGTGAAACTGAATTTTCCTTCGCAAACGATCTGGGCTAGTTGCTTGCGGTCGCTGGGGACCTCCCGCTCTTGCAACTTGGCAGGAAGATCCTCTTTGCGACCCGGCCTGCCAATGGCCGCCATGGCGTGGACTTCATAACCCTCAGGAATCTGCAGGTCACGCCTGGCTTTTTCGTAATCGAAGCCCGCCATGCCGTGGACGACGAGTCCGCGCAGGGAGCCTTGCAATGCGAGATAGCCCCACGCCGCACCCGTATCGAACGCATGCGTGATGCACGGTTTGTCGTTGTGCTCGAACGTCGTGCGCGAAATCATGACTACCAGCACTGCGGCATTTTTTGCCCAGCCCTGATTAAACTCCACCAGGAGGTTGAAAAAGAACGGCCAGTTGTCCGTGTCGCGGTGCGCATAGAGAAACCGCCACGGCTGCCCGTTGGACCCGGACGGCGCCCATTTCGCCGCCTCAAACAAGCCCAGCAATTCCTTGTCAGTGATGGGTTCGCTCGAAAGCGCGCGCGGCGACCAACGGTCGAGAAAAAGCTTGTCGATAGCATGCTCGGGCTTCCGTACTTCGCTTGCGTTCATCTTTACAGTCGCCATGATTGCAGTCTCCTGGTTGAAGTTGTGACGTAGCGCACAGCATACGTGCAGCGCATCGACATTTCAAATCGCGCGACCGGCTTGTCAACCCGGCCGCGCCTCGTCTATGGCATTTTCCAGCGGCGTCTGGGAGGCGCACAACGGACATTTCGATGGTGCCCACAAAGAACTCGGAAGCTGGGCTATCGATTCCACCGGGATGTCGTGTTCGGCGGAAAGGCGGACAGCGGCATTGCCCAGCACGAGCAGCGCGCCAATGACCACCGGGTTTGCGCCGCAAAACTGCAAGTCGGTCAGCGTGCCCCGGACGGCCGATCCCGCATTGATCGCATCGTCCACAATCGCAACCCTCTTTCCGTGGAGCGTTGCGCGCAGGCCATTGGGGATTCGGTAAATGGCGGAAGACGAGGCACTGCGTTCCGTAGACGCGCACCGCTCGGCGAAAGAGAATTCCACATGGAGCGCGATCGCAAGCGACTGCGCCAGGAACGCGCCGCCAACCAACGGTCCGCATACCGCCTGAACCTTGTACTTCGCGAACCGCGTTGCCAATTCGGCGATGAACGGCAGCAGACGACTGGGATACAGAAATAGCGCATCGAGGTCGAGCCACAGGTTGCCGTGATGACCGGATTCAAATTGGAAGTGCCCACTCCGGGCCACCAACAACCTTGAAAGTTCCTGTTCCACGAGAGATATGGCCATGGGCAAAACCGAATCGCCGTGTGTTGTCCTCGCTTATGAGTTACCTAACAGCTAGGCACGCTCCTGTTTGAGCGCATAAGCCAGGAATCCTATCCAAAAGACAACCCGACCCGGGAGGCTGCCGAATCTGACAATGAAAATGTACCCTGGCGTACCTCCGCCAATAATGGCATACGCGACAACCAACAGAGCCGCGCAAAAACCAAGGACGCTGCCCATGAGAAGCAAAACCACTGGCCAACTCTTGTCGCGGAATATAAGTATCAGAGACCCGACCAAAGGAAACAAAGAGAAGAATGCTGCCACTAATACGCTTATATTCATCATTGGCATGATACCTCCGGTTCTTTCAAGCGCCAGTAAGCCGCGTCAACTTGCTTATGGTGATGCTGTCGCCGCCAGGTATCGCTTCAAGGGTTCCCAATAATGTGTCCGCCAACCCTTGTTCTTATCTAGGTAATCATTTGCCGGCACGCCCACTTGCGTGAAGCGCAGTGTGGTCCTACCCCCGGCCGCCTTGGAAAGCTTGAACGCAACAATGCTATAGGTCCCCTTCGGCCAATTCCGCGACCGCCACGCCTGCACGATGTGTTTGCCCGGCTGCAATTCCAACGTGATCCCGTTGATGTACGTGCCGTAACACGTAAATGTTCCACCCACGCGGCGGTCGATTCGGGCCCGCTCCCCCGTAAACTGCGTGTGCTTCTTCTCATCCATCAAGGCCGCGTAAACTCTGGCCGGCGTGGCGCGAACGGTTACTCGATGTCTGATCTCTTTCGTCATGGCGAACTCGGCTTGGCCGCGCTACAACACTTGCACATGCCACCACACATCTTCTTCAATCCCAGCAGGATCAATAAGATCGGCCAGGTGATCTCGACGGCTCGGGGGCTGAGCACATTAAATGCGCCCAGCAGAAACGTGAGACCGATCAAGGCGATCAACAGACCGGGCGCTTTGTGACAGAAACAACAGCATTTGCTTTCAGACGTTTGCATGGCTGGCTCCTTATTCATGGGGTTACAGCAGATGGTTTCTTACATCCCATTTTGCCCTCCCGAAGGCAAGCCGAATAAAAACAGGCCATTTGTATCGTGGCTCGCCGCCTCCCTCATCCAGCCTTCCGCTTGTGAATGATGAGCGTATTGGCGTCAGGATCGGAGATGACCGCAATGTGGCAGACGGGCGTCTCCGTGGGTTCGGTGACGAACTTGCAACCGCTGTCTTTGAGACGCTTGATGGCCGCCGGGAAATCATCCACTTCCAACGCGGCACAGCCGCCGCCGGCAGAAGGTTTGAAATTCGGCGCCCCGCAACCGATGGCCAGCGTGCCCGTCCCAATGTCGTATTCCACCATCCCCTTGTCCGCGCCGCCGAAAACACTGGACGCCTTCAAGCCCAGTGTTTCCTCATAAAACTGCCGGCCCCGTTTCAGGTCGGTCACCGGATAAACCGTAAAGGCGATTTCAATCACTTTCATATTCTCGTCCTCCTGCCGGTTCTAGCCACGGGGCAGGTCGTGGGCGTTCCACGCCTCAATCCACTCCGCCGGAAATGACTCGGCCCACTCTTTCGTGATCGTCATGCTGGATGCCATGAAAACCCGTGGCGCTTCCCGTCTCAGTTTTTCGTGCGTATGTCGAGCGACCGGAGGGAATTCAAAATCTGGTCTTTCGCATCCCCGTTCTTCCGATGCATCAACATGACGAACTCACACGTGTATCCGGGACTCCTGCCCAATCCCTGGAGTATATACCGGCCGCCCTGTAGGGGATCCGGACGATTATCCGTCAGTTCAAAATAGAAGTACGTGAAAGCGCTGCCCTTCAGCTCTTGCACTTTGATCTCTTTTTCCACAACCGCCGACATGAGCCGTTGTCCGGCGGTAAGGAGTTGGCCTTTCATTTGATCGTCGGACAGCTTCAGCACACTCTTGGCCAGCACCATGCGCATTTCGCTGACCGTGTTCGTGTCCGAGAGGATCAGATGCGCGGGCTGTCCGCCCTCCGCCGGAGCAAACTGCACCCGGATCGCTTGCGGCACCGCAATCGTCAGTGTCCCTTCCCCATTCAAATCGAACCGTTTGATGTCGGCCCCTGTGGCGGACCAAACGTTTCCCGCCACCAATAACCATGTCAGTACAAATATCTTCATTCGGTAGTCTCTCTCGCGAGAGAAAGTATATGGCTGCTTCGTTGCGGATGCCAGACTTCTCGTGGATTGTCGGGATAAGTCGTGAGCCGTTACAGCCAGCGCCGCACCCGCGCTTTGTAGACCCGGTACTCTTCGCCAAATTTCGCTTCAAGGTAACGTTCCTCGCGGTCGATGACCAAACGCCGCACCGCCACGATCACCGGCGCCAGCGTGAGAAGCGGCCAAGGAGAGTTGGTCACCATTGCCAGTCCCACTTGAAGCAACGCCAAACCCAGATACATCGGGTTGCGGGTGAAACGATAGGGTCCTGTAAACACCAGCGCCGTCGTCGATCGCATGGGGTTCGGCGTCGTGCCGGCGCGGTGGAACAACCGTGCCGCCCAGATCGGCAGCATGATGCTGGCTGTGATAAACACCCAGCCGACTGCGCGCGCGACTAACACCAGCCCGCTCCCCGTGAGTACGGGACGCACTGGCCAATACCAGTGCAACAGAAAACCCACCCCGATTCCCGTCGCGTAGAGCAACGGTGGGAACACGCGCACGCCCGAACTCTTGACAGTCGAATCGTGATTCATGGTCTCCGGGCAAAGATATAAGCCCGCCGACTCTGGTGTTCGACATCCGGATAGGGATCTCTCTCGATGATCTCCTCGATCTCAAAACCGGCCGACTTCAGGTAGCCCGCCATTTCATCCGAGCGGAAAAACAGGAAGTCCACGGATACTTTGTAACCCCACCACTCCTCCAGGTGTTTGACCTCATCGCCGATGTGGAATGTCAGCAGGAGCCGTCCACCCGGCTGCAGAACGCGCCGCAGTTCGCGCAGCGCTCGCACCAGGTCGTCTCGCGGAATATGAATGATCGAGTAGAACGCCGCGATGCCTGCCCACGCTTCATCCTCCACGTCCAGCGCCAGCATGTCGCCCTGCTGGAAGTCGATGCCCGGATTCAAGCGGCGGGCGCGCTGAACCATTTCGGGCGACAAATCCACGCCACAAACCTGTGCCCCGCGTTCGTGCAGGTAACGCGCGACCTGCCCCGGGCCGCAACCCATATCGCACGCCAGTCCGATTTCCCGCACGCTGTCGGCAAATCGGTCCAGGAGTTGGCGGTCGAGTGGCTTGTGCCGCAACTCGTCATAGATGCGGGCCACGTATTCGTCCGCCACCCGGTCGTAGCTGCCCGCAACGTCGTTGGTCTTTCGGTCATCCATTGGTTGACACCAACTGGTCAATGGCTCACGCGCCGCCACTCTCGATTTTCTCGATTCTCCGCTGATGCCGGCCGCCTTCAAATTCAGCGCGCAACCACGTATCGACAATGCGGATCGCTTCCTCTTCGCTGACCATCCTCTCGCCGAAGGAGATAACATTCGCGTTGTTGTGTTGTTTGCCAAGTCGGGCGCTGTCCTCATTCCAGCAAACGGCGCAACGGACGCCCTTAACCTTGTTGGCCACGATCGCCTCGCCATTTCCGCTGCCTCCGAGAACAATCCCCAGGCCGGTTTCCCCGTTCGCCACACTTTCGGCGGCGGGCCGGATGAAATCCGGATAGTCGACCGGCACTTCGCTGTCCGTCCCAAAATCGACAACTTCATACCCCGCGGATCGCAAGTGCGCCGCGACGATCACCTTGTAACGAAATCCTGCATGATCCGATGCAATAGCAATTTTTATAATCGCCTCTGACAATGGATTGAATCACCCGCCAACACCATAATCGCAATCACACCCAACCTCGCAAGCGAAAATACTATGTCAGGGTCGGCACTTTCATTCCAAACGAACCGGATTGAAAATTTGGATCAGAAAGTTCTAACCAACTTGTGTTCAATTAGATACCTGCGCATTTTCAAAAAAACCAATCCGGTTCGTTTCGCAGAATACATGTTTTTTCGACTCTCTCCTTCCCCGCCATGGCCCTGGCGGCGGCGCGTTCCCCGTATCAAAGAACGGTGCCTATCATACCCCCTTCGAAGCATCGCGTCCAGCAAAAAATATTAATTACCGATTAGTGCGCAGTTTCAAATCACATCAGCGCCGGGAGCCTGCCACACGACGCCCATGAAATACTTCAATCGAGTAAACGACGCGCCGGGCAAAAGCTGCCCATATACTTCATGAAAGCCGTCTGCCGATAGGTACCGGTCCGTCGTCACGTGTGCAATCCATGAGGGCGACACGCAGAATCGGAAAAACCGCCAAGCCGGACGCAGGCTAAATCGCCATATGTCCAACGGAAGCCGCAGACAGGAAAACACCACGTACAGAAACGGGTGGCGGGCAAAGGCGAATTTGCCGGCGACATTATCGATGAGAATCAAACGACCACCCGGCTCGAGCGTCGCTTTCAGCACTCCCAAAGTCCGGGGCACATTCTCCAAATGATGAAATGCAGTATGGCTGACAATCGCGTCGAACTTCTGCCCCAGAACAAGCTCATTCGCGTCTGCCCGCCGATACTCGATGTTGGCTGCAGCCCTCTTCCTCCGGGCGATGGCCAGCATTGGCTCGGAAATGTCGATACCGACGACCGATTCAAAGTGCCGTGAGAGTTCGGAAGCGAGGACGCCGGTCCCGCAACCAACATCCAGAACTCGGTGACGACGCTGCGGTAGATGGCTGAGAAAAAAATCGGGCTTCCGTACGAGGGAAGCCACAAAATCGTATTCCTCCGCAAGATGATCGAAAGATCGAGGATCGTGATTTTCTAGTGCATTCATTTCCGGCCCACAAAGAACGAGGGCAGCATGCAACTCACGGTCACAATTGCGAAGATGACAAAGGCAACCCGCGGATGGCTTTCGTTCCAGTGAATTGCCAGACAGCCGCCAACGATGACGCCGACAATCAACCCCCCCAAGCCAACCAGAAACCCCTTCCCCGTTGACCAGATGCCATAGGGCTTTTCCATAGCTCCTCGAAATCCACTCTCATGGAGGGCCGCTCTCAGGCGTGGCCACTGACTCCTACCGCTTGGAATCCCTCCCCGCATCATTCCCGCCCTTGGGGAAAATAAAGCGCACCACCAGAGCCACCAGTCCACCGGCCAGGAACAGGATCGCCAGAGAGCCAAGCGTAATAAAGACGAAGCCACCCATCACGAGAAACACCAGCGCAATGATGGCGAAGGCCGCCAGTAGCACAACGCCGCCCGAAAAAAAGGTGTCGATCCATTCCTCCTTGGTCTCGGGAGTTGGTACAGGCGCAGCAGGTGGCTCAATGACCGGCGGCTCTTCTGGCGGAATGAAATCGTCGGTAAGTGGCGTCACACCTTCCCGTTCGTCCAACACGCGGCGCGCCCGTTCCAGATCGGCATCTTCCACTTGGAGCCGCACCCCGCCGAGCACGCCTCCATAACCAACTGACATGCTGTTCTCATCGGCCAGGAAGACGGGAATCCCCGCTTCCTCGAGCAAAGTCTTGTCCAACTCCGCCTCGCTCGGGTTGATGTATTGCCGGACTGTAACCATACTCACCCGCCAATTCTACGGCGTCTGTCCGGTCGCCTTTCTATCGATCCATTTATCCGTCTTTACCGGGGCGTACGCACGGATTCTCGTCAGGAGCGACACCTGATCGGAATCGACAATAAGCCCATCCAATTGCGCCTGTTTGAGGAACCGCTGCTGCACCATATGTTCGAGGAAATGAAGTAAAGTATCGTAGTAGCCCGCGACATTCAAAAAGGCGCACGGTTTTCCGTGAATACGCAGTTGGTTCCAGGTCAACATCTCGAAAATCTCTTCCAGCGTCCCAATCCCGCCGGGCAACGCCACGAACCCGTCCGCGAGGTCCGCCATCTTCTGTTTGCGTTGGTGCATGGTGTCGACCGGATAGAACTCCGTGACACCGCGATGTTCAACTTCCTTCGCAATCAGCGCATGCGGGATGACACCGATGACTTTGCCCCCGGCTTCCAGCACTCCATCTGCCAGGGCCCCCATCAACCCTACATTCCCACCCCCATACACCAGCGTGATCCCCTCACGCGCCAACATCGCGCCGAAAGCCGTGGCTGTTTCCTTGTATTCCGGAAGCAATCCCGGACTTGAACCGCAATAAACGCCGAGAGTTCGTATTTGCATAATCGTCAAGCACCTCGAGCCCCAGCGGCTGCCGTGCGTGTTCGTTTATCGACGACGCCGATTGCTTTGCGCATGACGCTGCGTTGAGCGCTTTGGGTTGCCCTGCGCAGGGCGCTGTGTTGGGTAGTGTGTTTTTTTCTGCTCAGGACGCCGCGTTGAGCGTTCCGAGACGCGCTTTGTGGGGGGCGCTGATCTCACAAACTCGCGCCGTTCGCGCTCCCGGCATTCCAACCGGATCGGACAGCCGGTGAAGGCGTAGGCCGCCCGGATTTTATCGATCAGGAACCGCTTGTAGTGCGGCGTCAAAGCGCCCACGTTGTTGACGAACAACCGAAACGTTGGCGGCTGCGTGGGCTTCTGGAAAGCGTAATAGACCTTAAACCGTTTCCCGCCAACATGGGGCGGCGGATACGCGTCGAGTGCTTGCATAAACAACTTGTTCAGTTGCGGCGTATCCACGTGCCGCGTCATCTCCTGCTCGATGACGGTGATCTGGTCAAATAATTGGTTCAGGTTCTGCCCCGTCTTCGCCGACCCAAACAACACCGGCGCCCAATCCAGGAAGAACAATTCCTTTCGCAACGCTTCCAGGTATTTCTCGCGGAAGGTCGTCTTCCTCCTCTTGCCCTGCGACTCCAAACGATGGTCTTTTTCCTCTTCTTCCGCCGCAAGGTCCCACTTGTTCACCAGCACGACGCAGCCGCGCGCGGCGTCCGCAATCTGCCCCGCAATCTTCTTGTCCTGGTTCGTCACGCCCGCAACCGCGTCGAGCACGAGCACGGCGACGTCGCATTCGCGGATGCTCCGCTCCGCCCGCATCAGGCCGAATTGATCCACCGACGACTTGATCTTGCGCCGATGCCGCAACCCGGCCGTATCGACAAGCAAATACGGTTTCCCCTTCACCGTGAACGGCACATCCACGGAGTCGCGCGTCGTGCCGGGAATATCGCTAACAATCGTGCGTTCGTCTTTCAGGATCGCGTTGATCAATGATGACTTGCCGACGTTCGGACGGCCCACAATCGCAATGCGTGGTGTCCGCGCGCTTTCCGGGGTCACGTTTGCCGAGAACGCTTCCGTGGCCGCATCCACCAAAGCCTCCACGCCGGTGCCGTGCACGGCGGCAATGGAAAACGTCTTGTCGAAACCCAGCTCGGCGAATTCCGCTTCGTTCCGTGCGCGACCGGCGTTGTCCACCTTGTTGACCGCGAGGAAAACCGGCTTGCCGCTCGATCGCAACTTGCGGGCAATTTCCTGGTCGAGCGGCACCACACCTTCCGTAACATCCGCCACCATGATGATCGCAGTGGCCATTTCGATGGCAATTTCGGCTTGATGCCGCGCCGCGCTCGCGAGAATGTCCCCGCTCTTCTCATCATCCATGAACCCGATTCCGCCCGTGTCGATGACCTCAAACGACTTCCCATCCCAGGTCGCCACCGCGCTGACACGGTCGCGCGTCACGCCCGGCTCTTCGTGAACGATGGCAATGCGGCGACGCACAATGCGGTTGAAGAGCGTGCTCTTCCCGACGTTTGGCCGGCCCACAATGGCAAGGATGTCGTGTGTTGTTTGCATAAAACCAAAAGTGCGGCATTTGCGCCGCCCCTGCATCCTAGCCAACTTGTTGCGAATTCGCCAGCCGTTAAATCCGCGCCTGCCGCGTTTCTGCTGGCCTCGAATTATCTTCGGGGCTAGCCTCGACCCGTGAACGCCCGGGAACTCGCGCTGGCCTTGCTCAACGACTGGCAGAAATCGCACCAGTTGGCCGACGATCTTCTCAAAATTGCGTTGGACGGGTCCACTCTCCAGGGCTCCGACCGCGCTTTCGTCACCGAATTATTTTACGGCTGTTTGCGCCAAAAGCTGACACTCGAGTTTTTGGTCGCACAACTGGCCAATGTTCCTCCACAACCCATTGTCGCCAATATTCTCCAACTCGGCCTCTATCAGCTCTTCTATCTCAAAACACCGGCGCATGCGGCCGTCAACGAGACCGTCGCGCTCGCCAAGACGCAAGCTCACACCAGCGAGGCAAAATTCGTCAATGCAATCCTGCGGCGAGCCGAACGGGAGCACGACGCACTCCAAGCAAGACTCGATGCGACCCGCGAGTCTGCGCCCTGGATTTATTATTCGCACCCGCAATGGCTGTGGGAACGGTGGGTGGCGCGGTTGGGCCGTGAATCGGCGGCAGCCCTTTGCAAATGGAACAACCAACCTCCTCCCACATTTATACGGATCAACACGCTCAAGACGTCCATCAAACCCGCCGATATCGATGCGGAACCGACAACGCATCCCCTTTGCTGGCGTGTCGTGAATATGTCGGGTCTTTTTCAGGGCAAATCATTTACGAGCGGCGAGTTCTACGTGCAGGATCCGTCCACGCTCGCTGCCGTGGACGTGCTCGACCCGCAGCCTGGCGAGTCGGTGTTGGATATGTGCGCCGCGCCGGGTGGCAAGGCGACGTATCTCGCGCAGAAAATGCAGAATCGCGGGCGCATCATCGCGGCTGATTTGTCGAGCTCACGGCTCGCGCTCGTCGGAGAGAATTGCCGCCGCCTGGGCGTGACCATCGTGGCGACCCTGGCCTGTGAGGGAACGCACCTGGATCGTTGTCTCCGCGGCGAACAATTCGACCGCGTGTTGGTGGATGCGCCATGCTCGAACACGGGCGTGCTTCGCCGTCGCGCCGACCTGCGATGGCGCATCGAGGAAAGTGAAATCCGCAAGCTCGCGACATTGCAGGAGAAACTGCTGACTGCAGCTGTGCCGTTTACCAAACCGCAGGGGATCCTGGTTTACAGCACGTGCAGCCTCGAAGAAGAAGAAAACCAGCGCGTCGTCGAACGATTCGGCAGGTCGCACCCGGAATTCGCGCTGGAAACGACCCAATCCATCTTCCCGCCACGCGACGGCATGGATGGGGCGTTCGTTGCCAGGTTCCGCAAAACAAAAGCCGCGTAAGGCGAACAGCCTCACGCGGCGCGTGGTCAACGACGCAATGCCTAGTTATTCGCTGCTGGCGGTGTGGACGGCTTCGCAGCCGAGTTGGTTCCACTGTGACCACCGCGATTATTGCGCATGTTCTCAAGCGCTTTGTCGAGCGTGGCCGTTTGGTCGCTGGTCAGGGACGGACGCAACTGGTCAATGTAGCCTTTGTGCAGTTCTCTCGGGCCCTTGTGGGTGGACGACACGCTATTTGTAGACCCAGTGCTGCTGCTGCTTTCACTGCCAGAACTGTGAGTGCTCCGCCATTTTGCCACGTCCTTCTTGAAGCTCGCATCGAGAGCATCGTACTTCGTTTTTTGGTCGGCCGTTAGCGCGAGTTTCTCCAGTACGTGTGGCGGCAACAGATTATCCATGCCGCTACGCGTCGGCCGGCGCTCTCCCGTCGGATTGGCGGGAGGTTCATCCGCAGCGCGTGCACCGACGGCGGCCACGAGGCCGATTAAACAGGCGATTATCATTCCACGTTTCATTTCAGTCTCCTTTGGGTTGTTCGGTATTTCGTTAAAGATTCGTTGGCAATTCAGGAAGTGTCACGGCGCTGGCGACGGGGTCGGGGGTGGCGCGCCATTCCCTTCTGGTGATGACGGCGCTTTTGATTCGTTTGCCGAGTTTGGCGTCGGGTCTTCGCTGGGATGCTCGCGACGCCATTGCTGTTCAAACTCCTGTCTGTGCTTGCGAAAATCCTCGCGGGCCTTCTGCCGTTCCTCGGACGTCATCTGCTCCCATTTTTGCTTGTTCTGTTTCAGCTTCTCACGCTCCGCCGGTGACATGGTCAGGAAACGCTCGATGCGGTCGTGAACGAATTTGCGTTCCTCGGGCGGCATCTCGGAGAGCGCCCGATGCAGACGCATCAATCGCGACTTCGCTTCGATCGGCATCTTGGTCCACTGCTCGTTCAGCCGCTGCTCCTGCTGGGCGCGCTGCTCCTCGGTCATGGCCGATTTGGCCCTGGGTTTGTTGGTCGAATCAGCCGTCGGAGGCGCTGGCAGCGGCGGTTGCTGCGCCAGTGCTGTTCCCACCGCGGCGCCGATCAGCAGGACCGTCAGCAGAAAGTTCCGCCTCATAGATGATTGCCTCCCTCGATCTGGTCGAGGTTGGCGATCACATCGAAGTCCTCCAGGTAGTCCGCCTGCTGCACATGCGCGTAAAGTTCGGCCTGCCTCCGCTCCTGCCTCCGCTCGCGCTCAGCCCACCCGCCCACACTGAGCGCAACGACGGCCGCGGCGAGCGTCACCCAGCGCACCGAGGGTTGCCAGAACCATGAACGACCCACGGTCGGCTGCTCGTCCAATCGCCGCAATGTGCGCTCGACAAATCCGAAAGACGGTTCAATGCCCGCTTGGCGTTCGATGATTTCCCACGCGCCCGCGTAGGCCCGCCATTCGGGACGGCAGTCCGGACAAGCCGCGACGTGCGCGTCGAAAGCCGCCTCCTGCGACCTGGCTAGACGGCCATCCAACCGCTCGTCAAACTGTTCTCTGATTGCCCGGCAACTCATGGTTCTCTTCCGTTAATTGAAACACCGTGCGCCGCAAATGGTTTCACTGGTAATAGCCGCGAAGCTTTTCTTTTAGCGTCAGGCGCGCCCGGTGCAGCAGTGATTTCGTAGCGGAAACCGAGCAACGCAGCACCTGCGCAATCTCCTCATAAGACAAGCCCTCGTACCGGCACAGGATCACCGCCGTGCGCTGAGCCTCGGGCAGTTCCTGGACGGCTTCCATGATCTTCTTCTTCAACTCGCTTTCGATGACTTCCTGCGCAGGGTCGGGCGAGGTTGTGTCCGGCGCCTGCCAGCCAGTGCTCTCCGGATCGGCCGGATCTTGCAGCGCCTCGAGCGATTCGGCGGCATGCCGACTGCGGCGGCGGTGCTCGTTGAGAATCGTGTTGCGGGTGATGGTGAAAAGCCAGGTGGTGAATTTCGCGGTCGGCTGGTAGCGTTTTGCCGAGCGGTACACCTGCAGAAACACGCGCTGCGCCAAATCTTCCGCCTCCCAGGCGTCGCCGATGGCGCGATGGATCGTATTGATCACGGCCCGCTGGTGCCGCTCGACCAATTCCCGAAACGCATCCGCGTCCCCGTCGCGTACGCGCAACATGAGCGCCACGTCGGAATCGCTGGGAGTCATCACGCGTAATGCTACTGCACTCAGTGAAACACCGCAACGTCGCGGATGTTTCGGCAGCGTCTTGATTTGGAGGGCCACGCTCCGTCGTGGCCGTCCGGGATCGTTGACGGCGGCGGACGCGACAGAGCGCGTCCCTCCAACTCGGAAATTAGGACACCACCGATGTTTCTCACGCCGCGCCCTTGTGGATCACATCAGGCTGCGGCCAAACCGGTCGAAACGTGGTTCGTAGTAATGATCGCGATCGAACGACATCGCCACCAGCGTCGCGCGGCCCAGGATGCGGTCGCGCGACACGAACCCGAAATAGCGCGAATCGAAACTGTTGTCGCGGTTGTCGCCCATCACGAAGTAACGTCCGGGCGGAACTTCCACCGGTCCAAACGACCGCATCGCCCGTAGCTGCGGCTGAATCCTCAGCGCATGCGTCTTACCCGAGACGGTTTCATTGAGAGCCAACGCCGCCGGAACGCTGCTGTCAACCAACGCATAAGACGCCGTCTCGCCGTTGATGACCAGATGATTGTCCCGCAGTTCGATGCGGTCGCCCGGCACGGCGACAACGCGCTTCACCAGCCGGATCCCATCCGCCGGGGACGGAAACACGATGATATCCCCGCGCTGCGGGTCAGCCCACTTGGCCACTTGCCGAGTGGTGAACGGAACCTTGAGGTCGTACGCGAGCTTGTTGATAAAGATACGGTCGCCCACGAGGATGGTCGGCATCATCGAACCACTCGGCACGTCATTCCAATCCGCCACCGCCGACCGCAACGGCGCAAGAATAGCGACCACTACGAGGGCGGGTAGAATCCATTCACGCCAGAAGGCTCGGAGTCGTTGTTTCATGGGAGATTGGACAAGGCGCATGGGTGACTTGTTCAAGGAAACATTACCACTTCACCTTCACGGTGCGCTTTTGGCCCACGCGGTCAACAAACGAGACTTCGCCGAATTGTTTGCCGTATTCATGGAGTTCCTTGGTGATCTTTACGTCGAAACAGCAATACTCGGCGATCTCCATGAGCCGGCCCTCTTTCCACCACTTCAACGCCTGCAAGCCGTCGGCAATCTTTGGCGCGTTGAGTGTCGACTTGGCGACCGCATCCAGCGAGACCCGATGGCCGAGTTTCTGTTCGAGGTCAACCATCAGGTCGAGTGTCGGTGTCGCGTGCAAGTCGAGCGGGGTGTAACCATGCAGAACCTCGTAATCGAAATTGACGATGTTGAAGCCGATCACTTTATCCGCGCGGGTGAGTTGCTTCACCAAATCAGCGACCTGATCCTCCGAAAAAATCCGATACTGCCCATCGCCCGTGTTGTAGGTGACACCGACGGACATCTTCATATCGCGTTTCTTGTCCCAGCCGCCGACCTCTGCCGCGCTCTTCTGGGTTTCCAGGTCGAAGTAAACGATGTTCGCCATGCTTATAGTGCCATTCGCGGCAGGCCGAGTGTGCGCATCGTGTGCAAGCCGGGTCGACATTCCACCAGACGGGAAAGTGTGTTCACCAGAATGGCTGGCGTGGCCACATCGCCGGGCACTCCGCCCTCGATCACCAGCCGCAACGGCGGTTCGCCGACGATTTCGATCACATCACGCGGATTCGGCGCGCCCACATACATCTGCAATTCCAGCGTCAGCACTTCCTTGCCGCCGCGTAGTCCCCGGGCAAACTGGCGCACGCCCGCGACACCACCTTCGGCCACGCTCAGAAACTCCGTCTTGATTGCCTTGCTGGCGATCACGGGATCGAGGCTCTCCTTCAGTTCGTCCACCGCCCAACCCAGCCCGTCCGCGAGAAAAGCCAGCGATTCCGCCAGGCCGACATGGCCGACCTTGCGTTGCTCACTTCGCGCCTTGAATTCCTCTTCGCTCAAGGCCGCGCCCACCTTCCGTTGCAGCGCCTCGCGCCGTGTCCCGGCATCGACCACGCGCAGCACACGGACGGCTTCGATACTTTGGCAGGCCATCGTCAGCAGCAGCGCCAGTGTGTCCATCACCAAACCCGGATTCACGCCCGTGCCGACCACAGCCGCGGATTTCTGAATGCATAAATCGTCCAACTTCCCCGCCAGCAGCTTGTGCCGGTAGTACGGGAACAACGCCTCCTCGCAAGAAGTCACGCAATGCAGACCCGCGCGCACGATTTCAGTGAGTTGCTCGTAGGCTTCGACAAAACTCGACGTTGTGCAATGAATCACCACATCGGCCCGCGTCTGCGCAAACAGAATGACCGGCTTGTCAGTCACGGCCACGCCAAGCTTGCGGTCAAGGCTGAGCACTTCGCCGAGATCCCTGCCGGCCAACGTTGGATCACGATCGATCGCCCCAACCACTTCGATACCCGGTCGGCTTAGCGCCAACCGCGCCGCGGCGCGCCCGATGGCCCCCAGTCCATATTGAATTACACGAATCGGTTCACTCATGACAATTCTCGCTCCCTGTCTTGTAACGCCTCGCCATGCACGCAGCAACGAAAAAGCCCAGCACAGGTATCAATGCGTCCCCATTTGCGATGGCTCGCTGTCCAGCACGCGCTTCAATGCCCGATCTCGCGCATGCTCCACTTGCCGCCCTGATCGTCCTCCACATCAATGCGCGCGGACGGATCGAGTGTGGGAGCGCCGTCCACCAGAAAGCGATAGACGTATCTCCCCCGCGGAAGTTCCATCCGAAGACTCCAGACACCATCGTGGCCCTTGCGCAAGACGCGGGTTATTGGTTTCGCATCATCTTTGACCAAACAGACGAGCACCCGGACCTCTTGCGCCTCCGGGGCATTGAGTCGAAACGTCGTATGTCTGGTAATGGAATGGTAGGCTGGCCGCATGTCGGAGAGTTGGTTTTAAGATGGCGCGGTACCGCGATAGCGGATGATATGCACTTTTTCGAGAGTGACGAGGCCGTCACCCATGATCTTGTCGAGTTCGGGTAGGAATGCGTTGATCCTCTCTTCCTTGTCGACGATCTCGATCAGGATCGGCAAATCTTCACTGAGTCGGAGGATTTTTGCGGTGTGCAGGTGTGAGTTGGCGCCGAACCCCATCGGGCCACGCAGCACCGTCGCACCGGCGAGCCCCATCTCGCGCGCCTTGAGCACAATGGCCTCATAGAGCGGCTGGTGGTGCCACTTGTCAAGTTCGCCAAGGTAAATACGTAAGAGTGAGCCTTCGCCTTCGAGTTTCATAGTGCACCTCCATGGAGTTTCGCCTGCAGCGCACGACCGCAGACCCAGCCGAGATAGACGGCGAACAGGCCGAGCACGTTGGAGCCGACGATATTCAGCGTGACTGCCAACCATTCGCCGTCGCGCGCGAGATTGAGCGTCTGCAGTCCGTAACTGGAAAACGTGGTATAACCTCCGCAGAAGCCGATCATGAGGAAGTCGCGCCACTCGGGTTTGAGCCACGCGCGTCCCGTCGCCGGGCCGCTGATAGCGGCGATCACCCCGATGGCAAAGCAGCCGCTAACATTGACGAGAAGCGTGCCGAGCGGAAAGACTACCGCCCACGGATAGTGTTTCGACTGATGCTCGGAAATGACGCCGTTAAGCCCGTAACGGGCCAGCGTGCCGAGCGCCCCACCAAAAAACAGCAGCAACAATCTAAACATGTCAACCTCTGCGCAGTGGTAGGAGTCATCAGTCCCAAAAACATCCAGGACGGTTGCAGGCGGAACCCCATCGCCGCCGTCCAATTTGCATGAAAGAGTCCGGAAACTCCAGACGTAAAACAACGAACAGCAACTTGACAGGGTATACCCTGTTTGTCGTGAGAGGCTGTGGCCCGTTTTGACCACGGTGGCTAACAACCTCCTATTGACGGGCAATTCACTCCCGAATGCAGTTTACGAAACCCGTTGGCTCTTAATGGTTTTTTAATGCGCGTTCCATCGCTGGCACGCCTGACGCTAAACGGTTGGCGCAGGCGAGTGTGTGGATGCGCTTCGACGATGATTACGGCGGTCGGCATGTCAGGCAGCGACGACGCGTAACAGTCGGCGAATTAAGGAAAAATAAAAACCTGTAGAGCTAAGGAGACCAAAATGGCAACGGTACCAACATCCGGTGGGGGAGAAAAGAAACCCCAGACGACAGGAACGCTCGGGCTGACGGGTCTGACGTCGAACGCGATGGCGTTGATCGCGCCGGGCGCGTTCTTGTGGTTGACCTATCAGATTCAAGCCCTGTATGGAGCGCCGATGGCAGGCGGAGCGATGTGGTTCGGCATCGTGGCGGCGTTGCTGTTGTGCTTCGCGACGGCGATCAGCTACGCGGAATTGTCCAAGCTGTACCCCGGCGCCGGCTCGTCGTATCTCTACGCGGAGCAGGCGTTTCTGTCCAAGACGCACGCGTATAAGTTCGCCCGGCTCGCCAAATTCATCACAGGATGGGCCAGTCACTTGTATTATTGGGTGTATCCTGGATGTATGGTGGGCGTGACGGCGCTTCTGGGAGGGTATTTGTTAAATCAGTTTTGGCCGGACACGTTTAGTGGCTCGTACAATAGCCCCCTGTTCATGTTTCTGTTCTGCCTCGTGTTCGCGTTCGGCGTGGCTTACATCGCCTACCGCGGGGTCGTTGGCTCAACGGGTGTCGGTATGGCGATTAATGTCATTCAGATCACCGCGTTGCTGGTATTCAGTGTGATTGCCATCAGCTATCGCCTCCAGCACGCGCAAGGGGCGCAGGGCTGGCACTTGTCCAACGGCGTTGCGGTGCCTTATCAGGTCGCCCAAGAAGTCGTGAAAGACGACAAGGGCGTTCCGCAACCCGTGCTGGATTCCAACGGCAAACCCACGCCGCAACTGGATGCCAACAACAAGCCGGTCCTTGATGACAAGGGCCAACCGGTCTACCAGATGCAAATGCAGGACTCGCAGGACAAGGATGGTAATCCCGTCGGGGCTGACAAGGACGGCAAGCCGGTAACCGATCTCAAGCTTGCAGCGCCCTTTACTGTTGACTATGGCGCGGACGGAGGCACAACAACGGATCCGGCGACCAAGGTCACGACCTTCAACTGGCATAAGG
This sequence comes from Verrucomicrobiota bacterium, assembly GCA_003152315.1. Classification (GTDB taxonomy): domain Bacteria; phylum Verrucomicrobiota; class Verrucomicrobiia; order Palsa-1439; family Palsa-1439; genus Palsa-1439. The sequence continues at coordinate 83,549 of PLZV01000053.1, read as the reverse complement.
ATGCCAAGTCCGTTATCGCCCCGCATGGATTCAACCTGGTGTTCATCCAGGCGTGCGTGGCGATTCTTATCCTGGTCGGATTTGAGTCTGTCACGTCGATGGGCGAAGAGGCGAAGGATCCAAAGAGGCACATCCCCTGGGCGGTGCTCCTGTCTTTGGCGATTCAGGGCGGTTTCTGCTACCTCTTTGAATACTTCGCGGCCAACTACTTCCTGCACAATGGCTACACCTTGCCGAACGCGGGTGCGTCGGGCGCGCCGATCGGCGACATGATGGTCATCGTTGGCAGTTGGATGTTCGGCAGCTATGCGGCGGGCCGGGCGTTCATGCTCGTGCAAGCGTTCACCGTGTTCCTGGCATTGATCGGCACGACGTTGTCCTGCCTCAATACGGGCGCGCGTGTGACCTACGCCATGGGTCGCGATGAAGAAGTGCCTTCGCACTTCGGTTTGTTGCATGGCAAAACCCTCTCACCCTATCGCGCGATCTGGACGTTGGCCGTGCTCTCGGCGGTCATCGGCATGATCACCGTCGTGGTCTACTTGGGAGGAACGACACCTTCGGCGTTGGATCCGAAGTATCACAACATCTGGTACAGCTTCGGTATCTTCAAGCCGGAGACGTATACCAAGTTGCCCAACTCGCTGGTCATCGTCACACTGATCAGTAACTTCGGCACGTTTCTACTCTACATGATCACCTGCATCACCGCGATGGTGGCCTTCAAAGAGCACCAGATGTTTAACGGGTTCAAACATCTGTTTGTTCCGCTCTTCGGGCTGGTGGCGAACCTCGCCTGTATGCTGTTCTATCTGATCGGTCCGTTCACGGTTGCCGGCATGAGTGTGAAGGAACCGTATATCGCCCTCGGTGTCTGCGGCCTCTGGGGTGTCTATGGGGCGTTCTACTTCGCCAAGTCCAGCAAGGCCAAGGGCCGCGAGAAGATACTCACCAGCAAGCCGGCAGTAACAGCGATGGCGCTGTAATCCAGGCACGACTGGTATTGGTTCGAGACGGTCGTCCCGATTGGATCGGGACGACCGTTTCCCTTTTCATCTGGCTTGCATCAAGGATGGCCTACAGGTAGCGTGAGCGGCGCAACGGCATGGAACTGACCTACGCAGAACTCTCTTCCGCCGGCACTGTCCGTCCACACAACGAGGACTACGTCGGCTTCTGGCAACCGGAAACACTCGAGGAAAAACGCAATCGCGGCGCCATCGCCGTGCTGGCGGATGGCGTTGGTGGTCAAGGGCGTGGCGAGGTCGCCAGCCGCCTCGCGGTGGAAGAAGCACTGAAGGTCTTCCGCGAAACCCAGGGAGACGTGTCCCCACAGCAGTTGCTCACGCAGATCTTCAATGCCGCCAACCTCGCCGTCTATGACAAAGGCATGGAAAACCACGGGGTCGAGCGCATGGCCACCACGCTGGCCATCGCCATGTTGCGCAACGACCACGTCACTGTCGGTAACGTCGGTGATTCTCGCGTCTATCTCGCGCGTCGAGGGGAGATCAAGCAAATCTCAACCGACCATTCCTACGTCGCCATGCAGCGCAAATTCGGCCTCATCAGCGAGGAAGATGCGAAACACAGTGAAAACCGCTCGATTCTCACCCGGAGTGTCGGACAAGAACCGGTGATTCGCGTGGACGTCGAGGATGTCGCCGTCCAGAAGGGCGACCGGATCGTCTTGTGCTCGGACGGCCTGCACACCTGCGTGGAGGACGGCGAGATTTGCGATATTGTGGGCCGGTACGCGCCCGCTCCAGCCTGCCGCCAGCTCGTCGCTCTCGCTGAACAACGCGGGAGCGAGGACAACGTCTCGGCCCAGGTGATTCAAATCGATGAGATCGAGGCCGTCGGTTATTACCGCGGCGTGCCGATGTACCGCGCCCCCGCGGAAAAACCCGTCAGCGGTGAAGTCGAAGCGGGTCAGCTTCTCGACGACCGCTTCTTCATCCATGAGATGATCAGCCGCAGTGGCATGGCAACCATCTACCGCGCCACGGACCGACAGACAAAGCAGATGGTCGCCGTGAAAGTACCGTTCATGCAGTTTGAAAGTGACCCTGGTTTCTTCGCCCGTTTTCAGCGCGAGGAGGAAATCGGCTTGAAACTCAATCATCCCAGTATCCTCAAGTTCATTCCTGTGGAGAAGAAGTCGCGCCCGTACATCGTCACCGAGTATCTGCGCGGCTACACGCTCGCCCACCTGCTCACCAGTGTCCGCCCCATGCCGGTTGCCGATGCCTTGAAACTCGGCAGTCGCATCTGCGACACGCTTGCCTACCTTCACGAACAGGGCGTCATCCATCGCGACCTCAAACCGCAGAACATCATGATGTGCTACGACGGTACGATTCGGCTCATGGACTTCGGCATTGCTCGTGGTGGCGAGGGCCGGCGCATCACCTACACGGGTTTCACGCCCGCGATGGGCACGCCCGATTACATGGCGCCCGAACAGGTCAAGGGCAAACGCGGTGATGCGCGCACGGACATCTACAGCCTTGGGGCCATCCTTTACGAAATGCTCACCGGCCGCCAGCCCTTCGAAGGCGAGAACCCGCTTGTCATCATGAACGCCCGCCTCATTAGTGATCCCGTCGCGCCGCGGAAGGTAAACCCGGAACTGTCCCCGCAAATTGAAGAGATCATCCTGCACGCGATGGAACGCGATCCCGCCAAGCGTTACACTTCAGCCGCGGAGATGAAGACTGAAATCGATAACCCCGACACCGTGACAGTCACCGGCCGCTCCGAGCGGTTGCAGGCCCAGGTCCCTTGGAAACAAGGCTGGCGCAAAAACCGGAGCATGATCCTCGCGCTGCTCATCCCAGCGCTCGTCATCCTTTTCTTTATTCTCCTGCTCATTTTTCATCATCCGCGGTGACGCGTCTCCCCAAAACCGACGCTGTTGTTATTTGACCAAGCTGGTCAACAACCAGCCGAAGACGAGGTCAAATCGAAGTGAGAGAATCAACATAACTAGCTACTAAATAATGTGTTGCGCATTTCATCAAAACAGATGGCATAGGGACTGCAAACACTCGCGGCATGCGAGGCTTGTTTCCTGCAGCGGTGTCGTGTTCCTGTGTTTTCGCCCAGGTTCAGGCGCAACCACAACCGCTGTCGGAATCCCCGTCTGCTATCACGACGGGATGTTGTGGGTATGCCTCGGTGCTGTGGGGTCACGACCAAAATATCACGTGACCGCGTAGCCTTGGAGTAGCCGACGAAGACGCAGAAGTCCAACATACTAACCCAATAAACGGAGGAGATGAAGGTGAGGACCAAACAATGTAAGGCCGTGTGGATTGGCATTGCTGCGGCGGTGCTGATCATGAGAGGCGTTCCTGTCGTCCACGCGGACGATGCGGACTACAAGACTCTCTACGAGGAACAAAAGAAGCGTAACGACGACCTGGAGAAGCGGGTCTCTTCACTGGAAGGCATCAGCACGCAGAATCTCGCGGTGGCCAAGGCGGACATTCCGCAGAAGTCCTTGGACTTTCTCGGTCAAACCGAGATCTCCGGCTTCGTATCGGCGTCCTATCTGTACGACGTCGAAAATACTCATGGCACACGAACGGTGGACGGACGCACGTTTGACACGCATGCCAACCAGTTCTCTCTGAATAAGTTCAAATTGGCATTGGAGAAACCCATCGACTACAACCCCACGAACTGGGCCGCTGGCTACCGGGCGGACTTGGTCTTCGGTCAAGACGCCGCAGTGATCCATTCCTCCGGCTTCAACCTGGGGACGGATGGCGACCTGGAACAGGCGTTTGTCGACATCAACATCCCGATCGGCAACGGGCTAAAGGTCATCGTCGGCAAGACGGTGACACTCATGGGTGTGGAAGTCATCGAGGAGGTAGCCAACCCGAACTGGTCGGAGGGCAACCAATTCCTCTTCGTGGAGAACTTCACCCAAACGGGCGTCCAATTGGCCTATAAGTGGAACGACAAGCTCGACACGGAGTTTGTGGTGTTCAATGGCTGGGATCAACTGCCCGACAATAACTCGGCCCTGTCGTTCATGGGTCGCCTCGGATATGCGATCGACTCCAATACGACCGTTGCCGTTTTGGGTTACGGTGGCCCAGAACAGACGACCGTACTCGGGGGTGGTGGAGGCACGACCGGTAATTGGCGCGACGGCGTAGAGTTGGTTGCAACCCACAAGTTTACGGATAAGCTCAACAGCAACATCCAATTGGACTACGGTCGCGAGCAAAAAGTCGTCGACCTTGGCACTTCCGAATGGGCTGCCGCTGGTCTCTGGTTGACCTACGACTTCACGGACAAAATCGAGCTGGCCTTCCGTCAGGATTACCTGAGGGACAAGGACGGCGCACGCACCAGCGGCGTAGCAGGGTTTCCGGTCTTCGCTCCAGGCGGCGGTCCAGAACTATACAGTTCAACGTTAACGTTAAATCTGAAGCCCATTGACAACGTTCAGATCCGTCCTGAAATCCGCTGGGATCATTCAGACGAGCCGGGTACGTTCAACGGCAACCGCGACCAGTTCACGCTGGGCATGGGCGTAGCCTATCTGTTCTAATGGTGAGCGGAAGTAATCGTGAAATGGTATGCGGCTGAAAGGCCAGGCCTTCAAGACGTTCGGCATTTTGGCCCTGGCAGTGACGCTCTCCAGCGTCCTGCCGGGGTCAACTGCCCATGCCATTGAGATTGCCATTGGACCCCCAACGGTAGAGAATCCGGTCGTGCTCTGGCAATTCTTCACGGGTTCCCTGGTTTTTTTCATGCCCGCCGGCCTGGCGATGCTGGCGACAGGGTTGACGCGCGCCAAAAACGCATCACACACCGCCTTTATGACCTTTTTCGGTTGCGCGATTGCGATTGTCGGCTTTTGGATCGGCGGGTTTGCCGTAATGCGCGGTGGCAGTGGTTTTTTCCTCCGTCACCTTGGCAATGATCCGGCCAAATTCGGACCGTTTTTCTGGAAGGTAGCGCTGTTGTGCGTGACTGTCAGCATCCCGGTCGGCGCGCTGGCCGAACGCTGGAGTCTAAAAAATTTTTATCTTTGCACCCTGTTTATTTCGTTGCTGTTGTTTCCGCTCTTCGCCCTCTGGGCGTGGCAAGACGGTTGGCTCGCGCGGTTGGGATACGTGGACTTTGCCGGCTCGGGCGTCGTTCATGGAGTGGGTGGCCTTTTCGCGCTGGCCGGAGCCACGGTCTTGGGACCGCGCATCGGTCGTTACAACAAGAGCGGGGCCGTGCTCCCAATCACCGCACACAACATTCCCTTGTCATTGCTCGGTAGTTTCCTGCTTGCGATTGGCTGGCTGGGCTTTAACGCGGGCCGGGGGCCCGAATCCGCTGCGTTGATCGCAGCGGTAACACTCCTCGCTGGGGCAAGTGGGGCCATCGTCGCCGCAACGTACATGATTATGACCACTCGCAAGCCGGATCCGACGATCAGCCTCAATGGTTTGCTGGCGGGACTGGTCGCGAGTTCGGCATCCGCTGCGTACATCAGTCCAACCGTCGCCGTGATCACGGGCGCAGTTGCTGGTTTACTCATCTGCGTGTCCGTCCAGTTTTTCGACAAGTGGCGCATTGACGATCCCGTGGGCGCGATTTCGGTGCATGGCGTGAGCGGGTTATGGGGAGTTTTGGCTGTGGGCATTTTCGCCAACAGCGACTCCGTGAAAGGTTGCCTGCACGGCGACTGGGGTCAACTCGGCGCGCAGGTCGTCGGGTGCGCCGCGCTGCTGCTGTGGGCCGGTGGGTTCTCCTGGATCTTTCTGAAAATTGCCGACAAGTTCATCCCGATGCGCGTCGTGCCGGAGGTTGAGTTGGAAGGCTTGGATATTCCCGAGACCGGACTGGTCGGCTACCCGGATTTCCAACTCGTCAGTCCCCACACCAGTGGATTCTCCGGCGGTGTGACGCGGCGAACACCCCGAGACAAATAAGACATGAAAAAAATCGAAGCGGTCATCAAGCCATTTAAGCTCGAAGAAGTCAAGGAAGCGCTCTCGGATTTCGGGATCGTGGGTATGATGGTCACAGAAGTCAAAGGTTTCGGACGACAGAAGGGCCAGACGGAAATCTATCGCGGCAACGAGTACTCGGTGGATTTCCTGCCAAAGATCAAAATCGAAGTCGTGTTGAGCGAGGACAAGGTTGACGAGGCGGTGGATGCGATCTTGAAAGCGGCCCGGACCGGCAAAATCGGCGACGGCAAGATCTTTGTGATGCCCGTCGAGGAAGTGGTCCGCATCCGGACCGGTGAAACTGCCGAAGCGGCCGTGTGAACGAGAGAAACGCAATCTCAATCGGGCCTCGCCCTGCGCGGTGTTAGTGAGTGTGGAACGAACTTCCATTCGTTGCAATCCTCTGGACTACAAAGACTTGCTTGCATTGACTCGGATGTGTCCTGTGTTAAGCTTTCGCGCTTATTGCCAAATCCGTGTATGTCGCATGGAACGGGGGATCCGGGTTGTTTGGGGCGGATTCCGGTCATTGAACCGGAACAGGCGAGCCTGTTCTTCTCAGCCTGAGCCCGTCAGCTAACCTCGTAGGCCAATAGAGAGGAAACTTGAATTGCACCATGGATAACTCGGTCTCCGAGCCGAGACTGCCGCGCCTGATGCGGTCGCGGTTGAAACGAGTGCTGTTTGGCGCACCACGCAACCTTCATGATCCATCCCTCGGCCACAAGATTTCGTTGATTGCCTTCCTGGCCTGGGTCGGGCTGGGTGCGGACGGATTGTCATCCTCAGCCTACGGACCTCCCGAAGCGTTCCTGGCGCTCGGCAACCATACATATCTGGCGGTAATGCTCGCGCTGGCAACGGCGTTGACGGTTTTCATCATTTCGTACGCCTATAGTCGGATCATCGAACATTTCCCGCACGGTGGCGGTGGTTACGTGGTCGCGACTGAGTTGCTCGGCAGCTCGGCCGGCGTTGTTTCCGGCTGCGCGCTGCTGGTGGACTACATCCTCACCATTACGGTTTCGATTGCCGCCGGTACCGAGGCAATCTTCAGTCTCGCGCCGTTGGCTTGGCAGCCGTACAAGCTGCCGGTGGAGTTTGTGGCGATCATTTTCCTGACGATGATGAACCTGCGCGGTGTGAAGGAATCGGTTTCCATGCTCGTGCCGATCTTCCTGACGTTTGTGGTGACGCACATCATCTTGATTTTCGGCGGGTGTTTCATGCATGTAACGGACTTGCCCGCGATGGCGCACGACGTCCATTACGGCTTCCGCGATGGCCTGACGCAAATGGGCAAATGGGGGCTGTTCCTGCTCTTCCTGCGCGCCTATTCGATGGGTGCCGGCACGTACACGGGAATCGAAGCGGTCTCGAACGGTCTGGGTATCATGCGCGACCCGAAAGTCGAGACCGGCAAGCGGACGATGACCTACATGGCCGTGTCCCTGGCGGTAACGGCCGGGGGATTGCTCCTTTGTTACATGCTCTTCCATGTGAGGGCGGTCGAAGGTCAGACACTGAACGCTGTGTTGGCGAATCAGTTTGCGGGTGGCTTCCACATCGGCAGTTTGCCGGCCGGCACTTGGTTTGTGGCGGTCACAATCTCGTCGGAAGCTGTGTTGCTAATGGTCGCGGCCCAGACGGGTTTTATCGATGGCCCGCGCGTGATGGCCAACATGGCCATTGACTCGTGGCTGCCGCGGCGATTTGCTGGGTTGTCGGACCGGCTGACGATGCAGAACGGCGTGTTGCTGATCGGCGTGGCCGCTGGGTTGGCGCTGGCCTACACGCGTGGCAGCATCGGCATCCTTGTCGTGATGTACAGCATCAACGTCTTTGCCACCTTCTCCCTGTCCGAGATGGGCATGGTGCGGTTCTGGATTCGCCATCGCAAGACCGACCCGCATTGGAAGAAGCATCTGCCTGTGCATGCAACGGGGTTGGTGCTTTGCATGTCGATTCTTGTTGTCATGCTCAGCGAGAAACTCAAGGAAGGCGGTTGGATCACATTGGTGGTCACGATGTTGTGCATCAGCCTGTGTTTCATCATTCGTCGTCACTACCGCACCATCGTCGAGCGGGTCCGTGAAGTGGAGAGTTCGTTGGAGGATATTCCCGCCGATGCGAATCAGACTGCGCCCGAGTTCGATCCGAAAAAACCCACCGCGGTCATCCTCGTCGGCGGCTACGCGCGGCTGGGTATTCATTGCATGTTGAATGTCTTCCGCCTCTTCCCGCAGGTATTCCGTAATGTCATCTTCGTATCCGTCGGGGTGATCAATTCCGAGTTCTTCAAAGGCGACAACCAAGTCGATGGATTGGAGAAAAAAACCAAGGCATCGCTCACCCATTACGTCGAACTGGCGGGCCGCCTCGGCATCCCCGCGCGCTCGGCCTATCGCGTGGGCACCGATGCCGTTCATGAAGTTTCGGAATTATGCCTCGAGTTGGCTCATGAGAATTCGCACGCTGTCTTCTTCGCGGGTGAGCTTGTCTTCGACGAACCGCGTTGGTATGACCGCCTCCTGCACAACGAAACCGCCTACGCCATCCAGAGGCGACTCCGTTTTGCGGGAGTGCCGATTGTGATTCTGCCGGTCCGGTTGTTTCGGAAGCGGAAGTCCGCCCGCCCTTTGGTGACGCCAAGGGCAGGGTAATCCCAACCGGGGGTGACGGTGCTGGCCCCGTCATGGTAATCCAGACCTCAAGCCCTTCCGGTGCTGGTCATTCACGGCGTCTTGGTTATAATCTGCCGCTAACAGAGCTGGCGTCGCAGCGCAGAAGAAACCTGGAATGTGACCGAAAACCACACATCGATACCGAAGCGGGTGAAAGCCCTGGTCATCGGCCGCTCCCTCAGCCCACATGATCACTCTGTATTTCACAAACTCTCGCTCATTGCCTTTCTCGCATGGGTCGGACTGGGAGCCGACGGTTTGTCGTCATCCTGCTATGGCCCACAAGAGGCGTTCCTGGCACTCGGGTCACTCCCCTACTTGAGCATTTTCGTCGGTCTGGCGTCCGCCCTGACGGTATTCATCATCAGCACCAGTTACTCGCAGATCATCGAATTATTCCCGACGGGCGGCGGCGGCTATCTCGTCGCAAGCAAACTGCTCTCGCCCACCGTCGGCATGATCTCCGGCTGCGCTCTCCTCATCGATTACGTGTTAACAATCACGATTTCCGTTGCCAGCGGTGCGGATGCGCTGTTCAGCTTTCTGCCCGAGTCGTGGCTCGCACACAAGCTGGGCTTTGCCATTTTTGGGGTATTGGTGTTGACCTTGCTGAACCTCCGCGGCGTGAAGGAGTCGGTGGTGCCGCTCGTGCCGGTGTTCATGGTCTTCGTGCTCACGCATGTGTTCGTGATTGTGTATGCACTGGTCGTACATGCCGGCGAACTCGGCCAGGTCTTCACCGCGACCATGGATAACGTTCGACAGGCGCGCGCCGAACTGGGGCTCCTGGGGACAATGTTGTTAATGTTGCGCGCGTACAGCATGGGCGCGGGCACTTACACCGGTATCGAAGCGGTCAGCAATGGCCTCCCCATTTTGCGCGAACCGAAAGTGCAGACAGGCAAACGAACAATGCACTACATGGCGATCTCACTGGCATTCACCGCCACGGGATTAATGTTTGCCTACCTCTTCCTGCACGTTATCTACGACCCGCACAAAACACTCAACGCGGTGCTTTTTGAGAACCTGACCGCCCACTGGGGTAGTGGCGCACGGTGGTTCGTGTTGGTAGCGTTGGTTTCCGAGGCGCTGCTGTTGTTTGTCGCCGCCCAAACGGGTTTCCTCGACGGCCCGCGCGTCCTCTCCAACATGGCGCTCGACCGGTGGATGCCGACGAAGTTCGCAACGCTTAGCGATCGGCTCGTCACGCAAAATGGCATTCTGCTCATGGGTCTTGCCGCGTTCCTGGTCATGTATCTGTCGGGCGGCAAGGTGCAGATCCTGGTGGTCCTCTACAGTATCAATGTGTTCATCACCTTCGCGCTCTCGCAACTCGGTATGGTGCGGCACTGGTGGACGGCTGATAAAGGCGTCGACCACCGCCGCAAGAAACTTTTCATCAACGGCCTCGGTCTGCTTCTGTGTACCACGATCCTTGTCGTGATGACCTCCCTAAAATTCTGGGAAGGCGGTTGGATCACGATCCTGCTGACTGCCGGCCTGGTAGTTGTCGCGTTGCTGATTCATCGTCATTATCGATACACTGGCCATTTACTGCGGCGGCTCAACGATCTCGTCAAGGTCGCCGCCATCGATACGGGTATGGATGAGCCGGTGGAAGCCAGGCCCGATCCCACGTGCAACCCGAAAGCCAAGACCGCCGTCATCCTCGTCAGCGGCTACAATGGTCTCGGCCTCCACACGCTTCTCGGCGTCATGCGCGTCTTCGGGGGCGTGTTCAAGAATTTCGTTTTCGTGCAGGTGGGAATCATCGACGCCGGTAACTTCAAGGGTTCCGACGAAATCGACCATCTTCGCAGTCACGTACTCGATGAACTCGAACACTACGTCGATTACATGCGCGAGCATGGCCATTATGCCGAAGCTTTCTACGCGCTCGGCACCGATGTCGTGGAAGAACTGGATCAGATCGCTCCGAAGATCGTCGCGAAATTCCCCAACAGTGTTTTCTTCGGCGGCCAGCTTGTTTTCCCGAAGGATACCTTCGCCTCCCGCTGGCTCCATAACTACACCGTCTTCGCCGTCCAAAAACGCTTCTACCACGCCGGCTTCCCCTTCGTCCTCCTCCCTATTCGCGTGTAGCCGCAAGCTTTCTCCTGCTTCGCAACCCATCCGCCCAGGGATGGCTTCACTTACTCCCTCTTCAGCGCTTTGACAGGATCGACATTCGCGGCGCGATTGGCGGGCAACAATCCCGCCAGAAGTGAAACCAGCGCCGCGCCGCCGATAAGCAGGAGACAAAACCGGAGGTTCATGGAAAAAATCGAGTTGGGGATGAGCAGCGCTTCCTCGGGTTCATAAATCGAGCGGCGCGCGAAGCCGATCACCCAATGGCTGATCGCCAGCGCCAGCCCCCAACCGAGGACCATCCCAACGACCGTGCCGAGCACGCCTTGCAGCATCGCCTCGCCGAGAAACAACCGGCGAATCTCGCGCTTCGTGGCGCCCAGCGCACGGAAGAGGCCAATGTCGGTGCGACTGTCGGACACCGTCTTTGAGGTGGTGCTCCACACCAGCCCACACGCTAACCCGAGAATCAGGCCGCCAAACGCGAACGCCACTTTCTTCACGATACGCATGCTGCTGTCGAACGCCCGCGCCTGGTCCTCGAACATTCGCGCCCGCGTCACCACGGAAAACCCCATCTCCTCGATGCGCTTGGCAATGGCTTCGATGTTCGCACCCTTTTTCACCAACACGGCGCCTTCGGTGTACTCACCCGTTTTCGGCGTGCGACGGCCCCGTTCGCCATAGATGACCTCGCTGGTCTCGCGTGCGGGATTCCGCGAAGCGAGGCGGTTGCGCTGGTTGATCCATTTCTCGCACAGCTCCGCCGTTTCGAGCGGGATTAGCACCTTGTTTCCGGGACAAAACCCAACAATGCGCCCTTTAAGCGTGAGCGTCGTGTTAAAGACGACCGTGTCATACTGCACCCGGAAGTTGCGCTCCATCGTGTCGTGCTGCGACACGACTTCATCCTCACTCAACGGCTTGAACTCGCGCTTGTTGTAATCATACTGAAATCGAGTGATCCGCGCGTAGTTGTCACCGAGCAGGATCATGACTTCGCGACCGAGCCAGGCCTTTTCGCCCCCGGGATCGGACTCAAGTTTGCCGCGCTCCTCATCGAAGCGGAGCCGCACGTTGCGCTCGCCGACAACTAGGGGGATCGCATTGCTATTTGCGGTCACCAGCGCGCGGTCGGCTATGTAACGGAGCAGCATTGGCTCGGGCACACCTTGGAATTCGGATACGCCGCGTGGACGCTTGTCGAACCCATTCACGCTCACTGGCTGCACCACGACGGGCCGGTCGGCTGCCTCAACTCCGGGCCAGCCACGAATCTCGTCGAACACCGCTTCGCTCAAGTACTCGATCCGCTTCTTCGCCTTCTGTTTCGGCCCCTCCTCCGGCGGGAGAAGCTCATACGGGTTTTCTCCCGCATACACACGAATCAGGTCGGGATCGATCTCTTCCGTCCAAATCGTCTTCACGGCCACATCGCGCACGCCTTCCAGTAGCGAATTTGCCGTGACGACCACGATCACGCCGAGCGCGACTGAAATGATGGCAAACACCGCGCGCTTCTTCCGCAGCGCCAGCTTCTGCGTCGTCAACAACAGGTAATCGCGCCGGCGGATCACACCAACTCCCCCTTCTCGATGCGGATGATCCGTTGGGCGAACCCGGCGGCCTTCTCATCGTGCGTGACCATCAGCACCGTCACGCCGCGCTCGCGGTTGATCTTCTGCAGCAACTCCATCACATGCCCGCCCGTGTCGCGGTCGAGGTTCCCGGTTGGTTCGTCGGCGAGGATGATCTTCGGGTTGTTAATCAGTGCGCGGGCGATGGCGACGCGTTGCGCCTCGCCGCCTGAGAGCTGGTCCGGCTTGTGATCCAATCGATCTTGCAGCCCGAACTCTGCCAGTAACGTACGCGCCCGGAGCCGGCGCGTCCGTTCGTCAACACCCGCGAACACCAACGGCAACGCCGCGTTGTCCACCGCGGTGTAATAATTCGGCAGATTAAAGAACTGAAAGACGAAGCCAATGGTGCGGTTGCGAAACGAGGAGATCTTTTCATCGCCCAGGCGGCTCAGATTCTCGCCCGAGACAATCACTTCGCCGGCAGTGGGTGTGAGCAAACCCGCAATGAGTTGGATGAGTGTCGTCTTGCCCGAGCCGCTCGGCCCCATGATGGCCTCGAAACTGCCCTCGCGTACATGCAGGTTAAGATTGCGTAGCGCCTGCACGCGTTCACTCTTCAGTCGGTACTCAACGCTGATGTTTTCAAGGTGGATCATGACTCGTGATTCCGGATGTAACAGCGCCTCTGCGAAGTGCCAGAATTAATCTGCGCTTGATGGAAGCGTGGTTACAAATTCACTTCGCGCGCACCGACACCTTCTCGACACCGATATTTCCATCCTCATCAGTTGCGCGCACGGCGATAAAATGCAAGCCTGTGGTGAGCGGGCCGATTTTAACTTCGAACGCTTCTTCGCGGTCGTCGAACACGCCGTCGTTCGGGGCGAAAAACTTCCACTCACCGCCGTCCACTGAGTATTCGAGGTGGCGAATCAGGCTCAGATTGTCACGGGCCGTTCCCTTGAGGATCCCGCTAGTTGTATCATACGCGAGTTGCTGTACCTGCGGGCGCGTGTTGTCCACTTTGACGAGGTCGCTGATTCTTCCGTCGGTCAGCGCTTCTCCCGCGAGGTTGGAGTCCTCGTCGCTGGCAACGACCTTGATGCGATACCAGCCGTCGGGAATGGACTCGGTGTTCCATGAGTATTCCATCTTCTTCAACGGCTTGTCCAAAAACGCCGGCACCCAGGCTTCATCCCCATCGGCCTGGTAGAAGAGCCGATAAACAAGCGTGTCGCCGTCCTTGTCGCTGGCGCGCCAATGGATTTCCTTGATGGGCGTGGCGGGTTTTGGACGCTCCTCCTCTGTCTTTGGCGATGCGGTCGCGCGTTGGAGGGTCGCGCTGGCGGCGGCTTCGGCGTCGCCATCGTCCGACTTTAAATCGTTCGGCAGGTCACTCTTCGGCTTTTCAGCCGATGCCTTTGGTTTGTCGCCGATCTCAACCGAAGAGACCTCCGGTTTCTGATTTTGCATCCGATAATATAGATTCAGCGACTCCAATACCGGGTCGGAAGCCGCGGTGAGTTGGGCGCGTACCTGGATAAACCGCGCATGCGGGCTCGTCACCTTTGTGGGCGACGTCTTGACAGGCTCTGCCCAAGCCGACCATGTCGAGTCGGGTAACGCGGTGTTGCCCGTGCGCGTGGCAACGGCAATGGCGCCTTTGCCCATCCACGAAAGGTTGCCCCACGTCGTGAGAAAATGGCAGTCGTGCACTTCACTTGTCAACTCGCCGTCACGCGCCTTCTGCGCGTCGATACCATAACCGTTGCCAATGTTGCCGGTGCCGGCGAACGCGAGCTTGCCGTCACGCACGGCAAGGGTCAGCACTTGCTGTTCGTCAAAATCAAAAAGCAGTTCCCAATTCTGGCTGTCGCGGACGCGGTACACGCGACCCTGGCCCGACATACCGGCCAACACTGCGCCTTCGCCGTCGACCTTCACGTCCAAAATGGATTCATTGTCCCAATTCGCGAGTCGGTCGACACGTCCGTCGGCATGCCGTACGTAGAGGGTGCCCGCGAGCAAGTTTGCCAAACGCGCTTCGGGCGGCGTCTCGCGCTCGCGTCCCATAGTCTCGGCTGTTGCTGCCGTGCCGAACTGGACGGCTAATTGTTGCGTGAGGTCCTCGAACTCCGCCGCGCTCGGGCGGCGCGCCGCCACGCCACGCGGTCGCTTGATCTTCTGTCGGTTCACGCCAATGTAAACTTCGTTACCGTTCACCGTGAGCGCCTTCACCTCGTCCTCCGCAAATTCGTGAAGTACGACGCCTTTGCCCTTTTCCGCGACGCGGTAGAGCAAACCGCGGTCACTGCCGCCGGCCAGCAGAGCGCCATCGGCATCGAGTGCCAGGCACAAAATATTGGAGTCCTCCGCGGCGAACCATTCTTCGGCTTTGCCATCGGCACCGATGTGGAAAATCTTCCCATCCGGGCCGGTCCCCGCGAAAAGCCGGTCCTGTTTGTCCACGATCAGCGACCATATGTACGGCGCACGCAGCTTACTGAACGGCTCATCGGCTTTTGCCGCGGGTCCCTTGCCGGCTGTGGAGATCTTGTAGATCTTGCCCTCCGGCATCGTCGCCGCGTAGAGATTGCCACGTGAATCAAGTGCGACCGCCGTGACGGCGATCGAATCTGCCTCGAAGAGCTTCGTGGTCCGGCCATCCTTGCCAAGCGCGTAGACCTCAGCCGGCGAACCCGTGCCAAAATAAATGGCCCCGTCGCGATCGACCGCCGAACACCAGATTTCCTTGGCGAACTCGCCAAGTTTCGTGCTGCCATACCCCAGCCGCAATTCACCGCTGCTGGTGACAATGAGCTGCTGCAGCTTGCCGCGCATGAAATCCTGCGGCGATTTCAACTCCCAGCGGTCGGTCTTGACGGCCTGGACCGTCGCGGTGCCCAGAAGGATGGCAAGCAAGGCGGAGGATAGGATCTTCATGCGATATTATTCCTGTCTGATCGGGACACGAACCGTAGCCTGACCGCTGAGAACCCAGTCCGTGGGTTCTACGAGCTGCGAAATGTCCGCGGCGGCCGCCACGTCGCCCGTGCTTGAGTCGTCCAAAGTGCCGATAGCGCTCGGCGGAAGTTTCTTCAGCAGCTTGCCATGGTACTGCATCCCCTGGCTGCGTGTCGGCGACAGTGCCACCAAATCGGTGTTGCCATGTCCCTTCTCTATGAAATCAAGAAAGTCATCGAGACTGTCGGGCGGCGCAGCGTCCGGCGGCGCGCTATCCCCAGCGACTACGGTGACGACAAGGTATCGCAACATATCCGTTGCCGCGGGCACTTTGATGGGGATCGTCTTCGTGACCTCGGGCTGGCCAAACGGTTTGAGCACGATCCTAAGTGACACGGTTTCACCACGTTGGACTTCCGACTTGTCAAAGTAGGCGCGCTTGATGTCCGCCGTCTGACGCGTGAGAGCTGCGTCAACTTTCACGTCGATGTGTTTTACAGTCGGGCTGCCGAATGGGGTACTGAACATCGCCAATAGCGGCATGATACCCTCGATGTTCAGGATGCCGCCGGCGGCGCTGAAGAAGGTGTTCGTCACCGCAATGGTCCGCGACGATCCGCCCGATTTCACAGGGGCAAGATCCGCGCCCACGGATATCCGCACTGTGGTATCTTGTGAAGAACCCGACGCACCGCTGACGGCCTGGGCGATCGCCATCAGCACGAGCTGGGGCGTGAACACCTGATTGTTCATGACCTCCACATCGTAATGCTCTGACTGCCCCGTGTCGCGATTTGCCGCGTCGATGCTGACAGGGATCATCTGCGCCTGCACTTTCGCGTCGGCGACGATGCAACTCTGCCAGTCCCCAACCATCGAGCCGATCTCGGCGACAGGGCTGGCCATCTTGAACGAACGCTCGAGGCTCGACATGATCGTGTGCACCTCGGCCAACACGGCGGGCGCCTGCACGGAACCGCCCTGAAAGAATGGGTGGCCGAACGCCAGGATGCGGTTCTTCTCGATGTACGTGGCCGTGCCAATTGCCGTGGCATTCATATCGCCGCGAATCAACTGCACGCCAATCGCGCCGCCGGGTTCCATATCACCACTGCGGCGCGGCAAGGCCCCCGCGCCCCCACCACCGGCCGCAATCGGCATCATGCCGAAGCCCGTGAATTTCGAGGCAAACCGTTCCAGAACGCGTGAACTGAAACCCCCAAGGGAAAGCGGCGTAAGCAATGGATGTGGCGAGCCAAAGTCGTCCGGAGTCTGTGCGAAGGCAGCGTTCGGCAGGGCGAACGGTGCGGGCATGGATGACGTGCGACGGAGCGACACGGACGCGTTGATAGTCGAGGGGGCTACGATGGGCAGTTTCAGCTCCGCCATCATGTTATGGATAGGTGTGACGCCGGCTAGCGGATCGTTCTCGAATGTCCAGCCATAGGCGAGGGCGCCGATAAGTTTCCCGTCAATGTACACCGGGCTTCCGCTCATGCCAGCGATCACCTTGTGCTTCTCCAGATCCGCGCCGCTCATGCGAATGAGAATCATATCCTGCTTGGGTAGCGCGTTTCGCAAAACACCGATGATCTCAACGTCGAAGCGCTCCGGCTTGGTCCCCTTGAACACGGACAGGCCGTAGCCCTTCATGCCCGGACTAAGTTGCTCGGGCCGCAACGTGTCTGCGGCCACAGCCGGACGCAGCGCGCCCAGCACCGAAAGGAACAAAAGCGCGAGCGTTCTCATCATGGCGTTGGCACTTTGGACGCCGGCGCCGCGGTTTGCGTTGAAATGGAGCTGTCCGCAATTTTGCCCTTGGGTTGGTCGAGAATAAAATGCGAGACCTTGTCGTAATACAAATCAAACGAATGGACAAAAGCATCGCGGTGGGTGCCATGAATCTCAACAAGTTCCTTCGGTTCATGCGCCAGAGCACAGAGGCGGCGGGAATCATTGAACGACACCACTTCGTCGTCGGCACTATGGATGATCAAGAGCGGTATGTGTACGTCCCGGATTTTGGTCAAGGAATCGAATTTATTGCGTAAGAGAAATTGCCACGGGATCAGCGGCCAGGCTTCCTCGATCTTCTCGATGACCGACGCGGACGCACCTTCCGTGATCAAGCCCGCCGCCGACACCTTCGTGGCCAGGTCGATCGCCACGGCCGCGCCCAGGTCTTCGCCGTAAAGGTAGAGCCGCTCGGGTTTCACGTGGCGTTTTTCCGTCAGGTAGAAGTATGCGGCAACCGCGTCGCTCGCGAGTCCACTTTCGCTCGGGGCGCCACCGCTCTTGCCGTAACCGTGGTAGTCGACGGTGAATACATCCAGGCCCATGTCGTGAAGGAGGTGGATCTTTTCGAGATAGTCGCTAATGTTGCCCACCGCACCGTGGAAGAAGAGCAATGTCGGAAGCGGCGCATTGGTTCCGGGCGCGTCCTCCGACACGTTCGCCGGAACAAACCACCCTTGAATATTGACGCCATCGTCAGTTGCCAGGGCAATGTTGTCAAAGAATAGCTTGGCATCGCGGGGCGTTTTCTTGACGAACGTGCTGGGGGCGTAAACAAACTGCTGCTCGTAATTGCGCATCACGAGATAAACGCCGCCCACTAAAAGCAGAAGCAGTGTCAACCGGAGTCCGGATCGTGTTCTGCGTTTCATGAGAGAATTAAGCGTGCCCTTGGTTGCCCAGTACATACTGGTAATCTGCGGTGTCGTGCAACCCGAAAATCTTGCCACGCCACGGGAACGCCACAACCTGCCCGCTCTTGAGGCGCGGACTCTCTCGGTGTCCATCAACCATGCCACAGGATTATCACGCTGGAGTCTGCAGCAGGGACACGAACCAAAGAACCAACCATGCAGATTTGCCTGCCGTAGTTATCATTAAGTTCCCTAATCGCCTGAGTTTTGAGTAAGAATATGTGTGAAACCCCTTGTTTTTTGCAATTCTCACCGGCAGCATATTCCCTGCTCAATTGTGTTCAGGTGACGGTGAGACGCTCCCATGGCGCAATCAACGGCCATCAAACTTGATGTTCGGGAGTGGTCCCCACGCGCACGACTTTACGGAATGGCGCTGGTGATCACGCTCTCGTACATGCTTATTGGGCGGCTCAACAACGATAGTGATTCGTGGGTCCAAGTCAGCCTACCATTGAGCAGCGCCTCCCTGCTACTGGTATCACTTGCCGCCGCAGAAACTTACCTCCATGTCCAGCGCACGCAGCGGAACCATGAAGAACTCGAGGCGACCCGCTCTCGCGAGCTCGAGCTTTCGCAACGGCTCGCCTACCAAAGACAATCCACGCTTAACCAAATTTCCCGCGCCTTGATCGACAAACTCGATGTCGCGCAAATGTCGCCGGAAGTCCTCGAGAAAATCGCGCAGCTCTTTGAGGCTGACGTCGTCGCGGCATGGATCACCGAGAAAAACAGCCAGGCACACTTCGTCCTCAAGGGCGCGTTCGGCTTTACGGCGCACAACGTCGAGCAACTCGAGGCGATCGAGTGGTCGTTTCCCGCATTTGAGCAGGCGCGCCAGCTTATCCTGAACAACCCCGCGCAAACCGGGCCGGCCTCGCTCGTCGGTGTCTGCGAGCGCGAACATATCGTTTGCGCCGCCCTAAACCCCGTCGTTCGTCGCAACGAACTCGTCGGCCTCATTGGCATCTTCTACCGCAACCCGCGCGACATCTCGCCGTCCCTCGCTGCGGAGATGCTGACCGTCGCCAACATCATTGCCAGCGCCGTGCAAGCCGAGGAGCTGTACCGCGACCTCGTGCAGGTGCAAAAGATCGAATCTATCGGCGCCTTGACAAGCGGTATCGCCCACGATTTCAACAACGTCCTCGCGGCGATTCTCGCCTGTGCGAGCTACGTCAAGCTGCAAACCGATCCCGCCAGCCCGATCTATCGCTACCTGGAAGCGACCGAAGCCAGCGCGCACCGGGGCGCGGCGCTGACGAAGCAATTGCTCGCCTTTGCGCGACGCGACATCCCGCACCTCGCTGTCGTCAATGCCAACGACTGCATCGAGCAGACCTTGAAAATGCTCGAACGCAGCTTCGACAAATCGATTCTCATCCAGCGGCAGCTTGCCAGAAACCTTCACTGCATCGAGGTCGATCCCTCACAGCTCGAGCAGGTCTTCCTCAACATCGCCGTCAACGCGCGCGACGTGATGTCCGAGGGCGGCATGTTCACCATCACAACCCGCAACATTCACCTCGAGGCAACCGACCCATTCCGCCCCGCGCTCTCGCTACCCGACGGTGACTACGTCGTGCTCAGGTTCCGCGATACGGGATCGGGCATGGATACCGCCACGCTCTCGCACATCTTCGAGCCGTTCTTCACCACCAAGCGACCCGGCAAAGGGACCGGGCTCGGACTTTCGTTGGTGCTGAGTATCGTAAAAGGGTTCGGCGGCGAAATTCGGGTTGAATCCCAGCCGGCGATGGGAACGTTGTTCGAGATTTTCCTCCCAGCCACGAAGAAAGCGCTCACTGCTGTGCCCGCCTCACCGCCGGCGATTGCGCGCGGCGGCAAGGAGTGCATCCTGCTCGCTGAAGACGAAGAAGTCATCCGCGAGATGGCACAGATCGGTCTCGAATCGAAGGGCTACAAGGTGTTCGGTGCGCCGGACGGCGCCTCCGCCCTCTCGATGTATCGCGAGCGTCAGAAGGACATCGATTTGGTCATCGCCGATATGGTGATGCCGCGGATGAGCGGCTCCGAACTATTCGCGCACATGAAGGACATCAACCCGGCAGTGCGCGTGATCGTCTCCAGCGGTTACAGCCACGACCAGGAAGGCCAGCGCATGTTACGCCATGGCTGCCTGGGCTACCTGCAAAAGCCCTACAACATCGAGTCGCTCAATCACCTCGTCCGCTCGGTGCTCGACTCGGGATTGTGAAGACACATCACTCCCGGTTTTCGCGAGTCAACGGCACAAACATGACCGGCGCCACATCGTGAGCCGTGACGCTGCCATCCGCGCCCTTTTCCACGAGCAACAGTGATTGCTGCATCTGTCCATCGCCCACCGGAATGACCAGGCGACCGCCCGGCTTGAGTTGTTCGACCAGCGGCGGCGGGACGTGACCAGCGGCGGCAGTCACGACAATCGCATCATACGGGGCGTGCTGGGGCCAGCCCAGATAGCCGTCGCCCCGCTTCACCTGAACGCTGGTGTAACCGAGGCGCTGCAGGAGTTGCGCCGACGTCTTGGCCAGCGGTTCAAGGATTTCAATCGAGTAAACTTGCGCGCCGACTTCCGCGAGAATCGCCGCCTGATATCCCGAACCCGTGCCCACTTCCAGGACCTTTGCGCCCGGCGCGAGCTGCAGCAACTCGGTCATCAACGCGACGATGTAGGGCTGTGAGATGGTCTGGCTGTAGCCGATGGGAAGCGGATGGTCTTCGTAGGCGGCATCGGCTAAATGCTCGGGCACGAATTCATGCCGCGGGACTTTGCTCATCGCGGCGAGCACCCCGGCATTCGTGATGCCGCGTGATTCGATTTGTTCACGAACCATGGGTCCGTAGTTCGCCGGCACATCAGCCATCCTCTCCACCCACTACCGCTCAACCGCAACGCCAGCCGGATCAGCTCAGGAGAGATTCTTTTCCGCCAACGATTTCCCGACGGGCTTTCGGGCCAGGTACTCTTCCACACGCAATAAACCATCCTGGCCGGCGCGGCGGATCACCTTAAGGAGGTTATCCATCGACGAAACCTCTTCGAGCTGCTCTTTGACGAACCATTGCAGGAAGTTGTCCGTGGTGTAATTGACTTCCTTCTTGGCCAGATCCACAAGCTTGTGAATCTGGTTGGTCACTTCAACCTCCCAGTCGAGCGACAACTTCACGGCTTCCTCGGCTGACGCAAACTTTCCCTTCGGCGCCTTGACGGCAGGGATGACGACTTCGCCATCGGTGTCAACAACGAACTTCACAAACCGCATCGCGTGATCGCGCTCTTCCTCGGCTTGCTTGTAAAAGTGCGCCGCCAACTGCGGCAATGCCTCCTGGTCGAAGTGCGTGGCAATCGCCACGTACTGCAGCGAAGCTCCAAATTCATTGCCGATTTGCTGGTTAATCGCGTCGTTGATCTTCTTGCTGATGAGCATGGTGGCGGTAGGATGCGGCGACCGGGGAATGAATGCAATTCTATTCTAGAACTGCCGCGGGGTCGGCTCTGGCCCCGGCGCATGCGGATCGGGAACGGACATTTTGTTCCGGGCGAGAACCATTGCCTGCCGCGCGTGGATCATGGCGAATTTGCCAAACGCCTCCTGCTGCCCAACCCGATACAGCTTGATGCCTTCCAGCACCGCCTGCTGTCCGATTTCATGGAGCGATTGTGGACTTACCTGCCGCTGGGCAATCTCCCCGGCCTGAACGCGCAATAACGGATCCATAATCCGCAGAATCTCCTCGCGCGCACCGCGACCAAAGATTCTCCGGGCCTTCTTGACCAGGCGAATATCGACATGGCCGTCATGCGACTTGCTCTCACGCAACACTTGGTAGTCTATGCGAATCATGGTCTTCTGTTCCTCGCGGGGCATAACAAAGCAATTTAAATGCCTGCTAACGTGGTAAATGTACAGAAGAAACCTTGACCCGGCGCCTCCGGATACGCGGCGGTTATCAAGAAACACCTGTTGAACGTAATCAATCATCGCGCTGCATCTTCCGCGCGACCCAACCGACCGTGCGTTCCATCACCGGCATCGACATCAACACGCTGATGTGGCCATGCCGCAGCCGCCACAACTCCGTCCCACCCCACGCCTGGCAAAGTTCCTCCGCCGTCCTGATCGGCGCAAACAAATCGTGTTCGGACGCAACGAGAAGGACGTCGGCGGGTGCGAGTTTCAGTTGGTGATTAACCAGGTTCAGCGGATCGAGTTTTACCCGCGCGCCACCGAGACTGCGGCGAATGGGTGCACAGAAATCCAACTCCGCAATCACGCGATCCATCCGCGACACCGGTGACATCAACACCACACAGTCAAGGCGCGTGTCTTCGCAGGCCAGCAGCCCGCTCAACCACGCGCCGAGCGAAATCCCCCATAACCCAATCCGCGGACAGCCCTGCTCCTTCAGCCATGCGATCAGCGCCCGGGCATCGACCAGCGATTGATGGGCCGCCTGCACCACGTGCACCAGGTCGCCCGAGAGGAAATTGTGGATCGCTTTCTTTCCGCGCGGTTTGCGCCGGGTATGGTACGGCAACGCGAACATCGCCACGTTCACACCCTGCTTCACCAATCGCCGCGCCAGATGCGGGAACAATACGTGATAGCCCGCTTGCATGTTCCAACCGTGCAGCAGTATGACCACCGGCTTGTCCTGCCATCGCTTACCCGTCGTGAAAAGCCGACCGTGCACCGTGTTGTTGCGCTTCCAGGGTGACACGACCTGCGAAGTGAATTGAAACGCGCGCTTGGTTGTAAACCGCAGGTCCTTCGGAACCGTGGCCGAATCACCGAAGATATCTGGGTCTTCCAGCAGCGACTCAACCTGCGCCACTTGTCCCGCAACGCCGGAACCGCGATGCACACTCAGCCGCGCGAGTTGAATCGAACACCAGTCCAGAGGTTTTGCCAGGGCTGCTCGCACAACGGAATTTACCCTCGATTGGTCGCCTCCACAAATCGGTCCAGCTTCTCCAGCGCCGCGCCGCTGTCAATCAACTCTGCCGCCGCGTTCCAGCCATTCGCAAAGTCGGTCATCTTTTCGGCAACCACGAGCGCCGCCGCCGCGTTCAACAACACGATATCGCGCCGCGCACTACGGTCCTTACCCGCCAACACGTCCCGCACGATGCCGGCGTTCGTCGCCGCGTCGCCACCGAACAGTTCCTCCGGTTTCACCACTACACCCCGCCACGAGGTGTGCGGCACGCGGAAATCGCGCTCGGTATGCTCGATGCGTCCCGCCCACAATTCCGCCATCGTGTTGACCCCCAGGGTGGACAGCTCATCCAGCCCGTCGCCATGCACCACCAACGCGTGTTTCACTTCGAGCAACCGCAGGACCTCCGCGAACTTGCCGACCAACGCGCGCTCGAAGACACCCACGAGTTGGTGCGTCGGACGCGCGGGGTTAACCAGTGGACCGAGAATATTGAACACCGTCCGCTGCTTGCGCTCCGCCAGCTTGCGCCGCACCGGTGCGATGGATTTGAACGCGGGATGATAATGCGGCGCGAACAAGAACGTCACTCCGGTCGTCTCAAGACAGCGCCGCGCCACCTCAGGCGACAACTCAATCTTCGCGCCCAGCGCCGTCAACACATCCGCGCTGCCGCACTTGCTCGTGATCGCGCGGTTGCCATGCTTGGCCACCGCCACCCCGGTCGCCGCCACCACGAAAATCGTGCAGGACGAGATGTTGAACGTCTGCGCCATGTCCGCCCCCGTCCCCACCACGTCCAAGACAACGCCACCAAATTGCGCCGCATCAATTTGTGGATCGACTGCGCGCGAACGCAGTTCCAGCGCAAACGCCGCGATTTCCCCGGCCGTCTCGCCCTTCCGCGCCAACGCCGTGAGAAAGTCCGCCTTCGCACCCTCAGCGACCGAGTCATCCAGCAACGCGCGCATCGCCTCGGCCACCTCGTCACGCGAAAGCTCCGCGCCCGCCGTCGCTTTCTCGGTCAATTTGTTCAACGTCGCCATAAGCTAAAAGTTTATCATAACGGTTTTTGGAGGGCCACGCTCTGTCGTGGCCGTCGGAAACCATTCGCACCGCCAACTTTACCCCGCTTCGCGTGTCGGCTTTCCCGCAAAACCGAGCGCACCACCCGTGGAGCGAGACGTATTTTCCGGCCAAACGAACCCGAATGTAATTTTACGCTCCAGCGTCCTAACTCCCTGTCTGTGCGCCTGTTCCGTCTGCATTTTCAATAAACCAATTCGGGTTCGTTTCGCAGAAACACATGTTTTTGCGGTCCCCCCCCCATCCTCAGTTGATAGTGGCGCGGGCGTCCCGCCCGTGTCTTTCCGTTTCCGGATCCGTGCTCCCCATTTGGAATGCCGCGACTCATCACGGCTTTGTAGTTGCTGCCTGTCACCGTCACTCGTAAATTCATAATCCACGCACCGACTATACCCGTCCCCCAGCACCATGTCCAGTAAAATTATTACTTTACGATATATGGGTACCCTTTTTCGGCCTTTCCCAAGGCCGCACTGTTTGCTAACCTTGTGACTTGTGAAGTTTGCGAGTTCCCAAGAACAAGCCAATTCCAAAGGTTGTCACACGGTATGAATCTGGGGAAAGGCCCGCCAGATTGCTGAAGTCTGCCCGGGATCAACTTCAGGACACAACGGAGGCTTACGTCTAGGTTGGCAATGGACGAGAATCCGAATTTCGTTGACCTTAATCGGCGGTTTCGAATTCTCGACCCCCATCGGGATTCGGAAGAGTCTGCATTGGATAGTTACGTTGCTGCCAACTTGGGAATCCGTTCGGGCTTGGGTTGGGAAGATCTTTTAAAGAAACGACGCGTTATTATATTGGGAGAGCCGGGTAGCGGAAAGACTTGGGAATTCCGCGAACGCGCAAGGGCATTCCAAGCTAATGGGCAATTTGCCCTCTTTATACCACTAGATCGACTCGCTACAGAACCATGGGAAGCCGCCATCGGTTTGGAAATGCGCCAGCAAGTTCGGCGTTGGCTCCGCAATGATAGTTACGGGGGTTTGCTCCGCACTGGGCGGGGACAGAGCGGACCGATCGCCAGTCGTATCCAATCCTGATTATGCAAAGCCGGCAAACATGCGAGTCATGATCCCGCTTGTTTACCGCTACCTACGGATAACTGATGATATAGTTCACCCCAGTGCTGAAGCTTATAGTCCCGGTGACAGGGATCACACACAGGACTTCCGCAATGGCCTCACCCAAAGGCTTGCTCAAAGCGGAGATCGCGAAGCTGACAATGTCCTCCAAGAACTGGCTGTAGAACCGAATCTCGTCCATTTGCGTGACTGGATTCTAAATCTTCTTGATAAGCGTAGGGAACAACAGGCCGATTCTTCACCTTGGACCACCCAAGACGTCCGTGATTTTACGAAAGACTACGATGTTGAACCCAAAACTGACGAGGATCTGTTCAATATTGCTTGCAGAGGGCTCTCCGACAGTAAGCACGACGTTGAGAAATCCGACAACAGCCTGCGCGAGAATCTTCGTCGTGGCGACGACGAGTACCATCTGAGACGGTGGGTAGCTAGCGAACTGCAAAGACGGTCGCGGAAACATTACACTGTCCCTCAGGAGGAAGAAATCGATTTGGAACAACGACCGGACATACGAATCGAACATCCCGGTATCGCCCCTATTTCCGTTGAGATTA
Organism: Verrucomicrobiota bacterium; assembly: GCA_003152315.1. Taxonomy (GTDB): domain Bacteria; phylum Verrucomicrobiota; class Verrucomicrobiia; order Palsa-1439; family Palsa-1439; genus Palsa-1439. The sequence continues at coordinate 57,878 of PLZV01000053.1, read as the reverse complement.
AATGGGCGGACTCATGGAGCCTTGACGTACTCTTGGAGCGTCTTGAGAACCAACTAGTCGGTCAGTACCTCCGGGCAAGAGGGAACCGCTATGGGATATATCTACTAGGGTACATCCAAAATCAAAAGTACTGGCAAAACCCAACTGGTCAAGGTCGCTTGGGTTTTGATGAAGTCCTCCAAGCCTTGACTGAGCGTGCAAACGCGATTGTGAGTGCGCGCACGGATGTAGCGGCCATCACTGTCATCGGTATTGATTTTTGTGATCCACGTGGACGTTGATCTGAGGCCGGTAAAGCGAAATGTGCTGGGAGGCCAGAGCCTGAAAACAAAAGGAGCAAACCCATGGGTCTGCTCCTTCGTTTCCGAAAATGAATCGCGTTACGACTTGCTGGCGGGCTCGGCGACGGGGTCGATGTTGACGCGGCGGCCCTGTTTGTCGAAGCGCACCTGGCCGTCGGTCAGGGCGAAAAGGGTCCAATCGCGGCCGATGCCGACATTCGCGCCGGCGACGAAGCGGGCGCCGCGCTGGCGGATGATGATGCTGCCGGCGCTAACGGTCTCGCCGCCAAATCGTTTCACACCAAGTCGCTTGCTGACGCTGTCGCGTCCGTTACGTGAACTACCTTGACCTTTTTTATGTGCCATGACTGGTTACTCCTGAACACTGTCCCGAACGCTTTCGGGACGACCTGCAACCTCACTACGTTACGACAATTTCTTTGATTTTCAAAACGGTATGGTGCGCGCGGATGCCGCGTTTGCGATGGTAACCCTCGCGGCGGCGGAACTTGAAGGCAATGACTTTCTTGCCCTTCTTGTCCTCGTCAATGACCTCGGCGGTCACGCGCGCGCCTTTGATCGTGGGTTTGCCGACCTGGATCTTCTCGCCGTCGGCCACCAACAAAACCTCTTCCAACGCGATTTCCTTGCCCTTTTCGCCGTCGAGGAGTTCGACCTCCAAAACGTCGCCGGGCTGGACGCGATACTGCTTGGCACCTGTTCGTATTACTGCGTACATGAATTGTCCTTTTCCTCTTGGGAAGGGGCGAAAAACATACCGGAAGCCAGCGCCTCCGTCAACGATTATCTTACCCCCGAACCATCGCTTATTTGGCCGGCTGTGCCGGAGGCTGCGCCTGCGGCTGGGGCTGCATCGGCAACGGTGCTTGCGGCTGCGCCACATCCGTTTGCAACTGATCGATGGTATCCTGCGCCGCTTCCCGTATATCCTCATCGGGGTCGGTCAGCATTCCCTGCAGGACCTGGATCGCGCGCTTGTCCTCCGTATCCCCCATCCCGTCGATCCCTTCGAGCCGCACGTCTTTCGGCTGGTCGCCGCGGACCGCCGTGCTGAGGATCGCCAGTTTCTTGTCGTTCTGGCCCTCAATGTCCAGCAGCGAGTTGACCAACTCGATCTTCAATTCCTTGTCCTTCTCATTGAGGAACAGGCGACCGATGGAGTCGATGGTATCCGGAGAGTCCACGGAACTGAGGTTGTAGATAATCACGACGCGCTTCTGAAAATCCGGCGTGTTCTGGTAATCGGTCTCGAATTGTTTGACCTGCGCAGCCAGCTGCTCCGGTGTGTCCTCTGCCGCTTCCGGAGCGACAGCGGTGGCGGGCGCCGCCGGCGTGGCGCTCACGGCCGGCTGCGCGGATGGCAGGTTCGTCGGCGCAGGGAACTCAATTTTCTTCGTCGTCACAGGCTTGGGCGGCGCAGTTTCCTCGAGTTCCGGCTTCGAACAGCCCACCAGGACCAAAACCGCCAGGGCAAGTGTGCTTGTGATAATCATCTGCAAACGTTTCATGTTGCGTGGTTCCCTTTCAAAAGTTTGTGGCAAAAGCATACCTGCACCCCGCGCCATCGTCCAGCCCCCGTTTCGCCGATTCGTTACCTTGACTCAAACACCGCAATTGCGCAAGAGTAGCTGTGTCGATGAATATCGGGTTCGTTTCCACGCGGCTGGCCGGCACCGACGGCGTGACGCTTGAAACCATCAAGTGGGCGCGCACTTGCCGCGATCTCGGTCACAGCACCTTTTTCTGCGCGGGACAACTCGATCCCGAAATCAGCCCCGGCGTCCTGCTGCCCGAGGCGCATTTCACCCATCCCGAAATCGTCGCCCTCCACCAGAAATGCTTCGGGGTTCACACCCGCACGGTGGAAACAACCGACCAACTCCACGAGTTGCGGGGGCGAATCAAGACCGGCCTCGCCGGCTTTGTGAAGAAGTTCGCCATCGACCTGCTCGTGCCGGAAAACGCACTCACGATTCCCATGAACCTGCCGCTGGGCATGGCCCTGACCGAATTCATCGCCGAGACCGGCATTCACGCCATCGCGCACCACCACGATTTCTACTGGGAACGCCAGCGCTTCATGATCAACGCGGTGCAGGACATCCTCGACGCCGCGTTTCCGCCCAGCCTGCCGAGCATCAAGCACGTGGTCATCAACACGCCCGCGCGCCGCGAACTCGCCCAGCGCAAGGGCATCGCCGCCTCCCTGATCCCCAACGTGTTCGATTTCGACACCGAGCCGCCAGCCATGGACGAATACGCCCGCGACTTGCGCGAGCAGATCGGGCTGAAGCCCGACGACATCCTCATTCTCCAACCGACCCGCCTCGTCTCGCGCAAGGGCGTCGAGCATGCCATCGAGTTGGTGCGGCGCCTGAAGGAACCGCGCGCCAAGCTGGTCGTTTCCCACAGCGGGGGGGACGAGGGGCTCGCCTACTACAATTGGTTGCGCGAACTCGCCCAGGCCGAAGGCGTGGACATCCGCTTCGTCGCCAACCGCTTCAGCGAAACCCGCAAGTTCGACGAACAGGGCCGGAAGCTCTACACGCTCTGGGACATCTATCCCCACGCCGATCTCATCACGTACCCCAGCATCTACGAAGGCTTTGGCAACGCGTTCCTCGAAGCGATGTATTTTCGCAAGCCGATCGTGGTCAACCGCTACTCCGTGTATATGCTGGATATCGAGCCGCTCGGGTTCGAGACGGTCGCGATGGACGGCTACGTCACCGATGATGTGGTCGAGAAAGTCCGCCACGTGCTCAGCGATCCCGAACTCCGCAAACAAATGGCCGACCGCAATTTCACCATTGCCCGGCAACATTTCTCGCTCGCCGTCCTGTGCCGCCGGTTACATAACCTGATCGAAAGCTCCGAGCACACGCCCAAGGAAGAGTTATAGCAGGAGCTTCTCGTACCGCCGCGCGTACGCCCGAAGCGAGTACTCTCTCAGTACGATTTTCCGGTTCTCTTCGATCAGCTTTCGGGAGGGCTTCGCCAGGAAGGCCGCCACGCGACGCACCGCCTCGTCATCAAACTCCCGGTAGAAATGGCTCATCTTCATTCCCGCCGCGACGAAGTCCTGGGTGACCTCGGGAATATCGCGGCCCACCACGGCTTTATGGCACAGCCAGCCTTCGACAAACGTATAACCAAAGCCTTCCACCTGGGATGTCGTGAGAATCGCGTGCGCCAGATGAAACAGCGGCAGCGGATTGTCCAGGGCCGCGCCAAAGCCGATCACCACCGGCAGCCGTTCTCGCCGAATCTTCTTCTTGAGTCGCTCACTGTAATCACGGTCGCTCGCGGAGGACGCATCGAGCGAAATGACGAGCTGGTATTTCTTCAGTCGTTTCACCAACTCGACGGCCTCGGCATTGTTCTTCCGAACCATTACCTTCATCGGCGAAAGAAGCATTTTCTTTCGCGTATCAAAGTGGAATCTATGCGCGCGGGCAAACGCGGCGAGCTGTTCCCTTACGAGTTGTAACTTCGCGCGGGACGGCGCGGCCTTGGTAAAGAACTCCTCATCCACCGGGTTCGGAAGTACGTGAATCTTCCTCGCCGGAACCCCGTGCGCCGCGAGCTTTGCCGCATCGTACGTGGTCAGCGTCGCCCAAATCACGTTCGGCGCGTCGTAATAACACAGCGCCCGCTGGAAGGCGTCATCACGCTTGCCCGTGCAGTGGCGCAGTGCGCGCAATTGCGCGGGTCGATGGTCCTCAGGAAAGTCGTGGACCTGGTTGATGATCTTGATCCTGCGTCGCTCCGCGAGCAGTTTTACCGCATACGTCAGCCGCGGGTGCTTGCCAAGACCGACATTGTGCGTGTGGAGAACATCCACGCCTCGGAGGCGCTTCGCCAGACCGTCCGCCAGCCTGCCCGATTCCGCGAGAAACGCGCGCCGGCTGCGTGCCGGATGCTCGTCGTAACCGAAATCAGCCAGCACTTGGACATCAAACTTCCCCGCCAGTGCGCGCTGCGCGTTGCGGATGACGGTCGCCACACCGCCCGGCCGCAGGTGGTAGTGCAGGATCGCAATCTTCACAGCCATTCCAAAAGCTGCGCGAGGTTGTGAATCACCAGGTCGGGCTTGACCGCGGATTCAGGAACGCCATCCGGCGCGAAGAGTACCGTCTTGAATCCAATGTGCTGGGCGGGCGCAATATCGTTGACGGGCGAATTGCCGACAAAGACGCAGTCGTCGGGCATGATGTTCTCACGTGTCAACGCCTCGACCGCTCGGCGGAAAAGGGCGAGGTCGGGCTTGGCGCTGCCGAGCTCAAACGAGAAGAACACGAGCAGCGGGTCAAAGATGGATTCGTATGTGCAAACCGCGCTCGCGCTTTCCTCGCGCAACAGCAGGGACAACTCGATCGGCGTGTAGAACTGCGCGTTGGAAATGATCCCGTGGCGCAGCCCGCGCTGCTTGAACACGGTCAACACGTCGAACGCGTGCGGTTGCAGTTGCGTTGGGTTGGCCTGTCGCTGGAAGAACAGCGCGACCTCGCGCGCAAAATTGATCGTGGGCGGGTTCTCGGGTCGAAACTTCTCCAGCAACTTGAACCAGATTTCGTCGATGCGCACTTCCGGATGCGCGATGCCTTGCGCCACGCGTGCCTCCCGTTCGGCCTGGATGCCGCGCAGGAAAAGATCGTGCAGGCGCTCGGGGACGGCATTAAGCCCGAAATTCTTGATGGTGCGCTCAAAAACCGTGCGCAACTCGGCCTCGCGTTGGAGCAAGGAATCGAGATTCCCGCGCGGCGCGACAACCAGCGTGCCGTACACGTCCCAAAAGATGACCTTCGCGTCGCTCATGTAAAAAACGGGCGCCCAAGAATATAATTTGCCTCACACCCTCGTCCCCGCGTAATCTTACAATTAGGTCAGGCGAGTGCGAAGCAATTTATGAAGCCATGAGCGATTTTCATCAAAGCGGCGTTATCACTACGTTCCATCGTCTCGGCAAGTACGATCTTGAGGCCATCGAGACGACGCTGACGGAATATACCGAGCGCCGGCCCATCGCGCTGGTGCTGCCCTGTCTCTACAGTGAATTGGAAGGTCCGGCGCTCAAGAATATCCTCGGGCATCTTCGGGCCGTCCGTTACATCCGCCAGATCGTCGTGGGCCTCGACCGCGCGGATCGGCGCCAGTTCGACTTCGCGCGCCGTTTCTTCTCCACCCTGCCGCAAGAAGTGAAAATCCTCTGGCGCGATGGGCCGCGCCTGCGCAAGCTGATGAAGTTGATGGTCCAGAACGACCTTTCCATCGGCGGTCCTGGCAAAGGCAGCAACATGTGGTTGTCGTCGGGGTTCGTGCTGGCCGACGAACAGTGCAAGATCATCGCGCTCCACGATTGCGACATCCGCACGTATGACCGCGAACTGCTGGCCCGGCTGGTGTTCCCACTCGCCAGTCCGAACATGGACTATGAATTCTGCAAGGGCTTCTACGCCCGTGTCTCGGACCGCTTCTACGGGCGCGTCACACGACTGCTGGTCACGCCGCTAATTCGCGCGCTGCAGAAGGTCCTCGGGCGCGAGGTGCCGCTGCTGGTATTCCTCGACAGCTTCCGCTACCCGCTCTCGGGCGAGTTTTCCATGCTCGCCGATCTGGCGCGCATCAATCGCATTCCCGGTGATTGGGGGTTGGAGATGGGCGTGTTGTGCGAAGTGTTCCGCAACTGCACGGCCAAGCGAATCTGCCAGGTCGAATTGTGCGACACCTACGAACACAAACACCAGAACCTCTCCGCCGATGATGAGCGCAAGGGACTCATGAAGATGAGCGCCGACATCGCGAAGTCCGTCTTCCGTAACCTGGCGACGGAAGGCCTGGTGCTCTCCGACGCGCTCTTCAAGACGCTGACCATTCGCTACCTGCGCGTGGCGCAGGATGCGGTGAAACAGTACGAGGATGACGCCGCGATCAACGGCCTGCCCTTCGACCGCCATCAGGAAATGCTGGCGGTCCGCGCGTTCACGAACGCGCTCCGTCTCGCCGCCGATGAATATCTCCACGACCCGCTCGGCATTCCCCTGATCTCAAATTGGAACCGCGTGACCTCTGCCATCCCCGATTTCTTCGAGATGCTGAAGGAAGCCGTGGATCAGGACTGCAACGGGAAGTGACCGGCGGAAAGAGGAGAGGGTAAAAGTGGGCTGGCGGCGGCTCTAGCCCACGAAGATGGCATCGTTAGTCCAATCGTCACGCAGCACGCCGTTGTGCATGTTCACCAGTGGTACGTAATTGTGAAACACGCGGATCGGGCTGAGCAGGCGCAACGTGGAGATTTCCTCAATCGAATCCGGGCCATGGTTCTTGCGCAGCGAAGGGACGATCTTCCCCTGGACGTTTTCGATGATATCCGCGTCGTCCTTGCCTTCGATAATCATCACCAGCGCCACGCGTCCATCCATTTCCGCGATGTGCGATTCGTAGATCAGATCGGTGAACACCGAACGGACATTCGGCTCGCTCTTGATCTCGTCCACGATCTGCTTCACGGTAATGCCGATGCGAAATTTGATGATGTAAAGATGCCGGGCGCTGAAGGTGCCGGTCCCCGTCTCCTGCATGTCGATTGCCGCGAAATAGTTGAGCAGCCCTTCGTCTTCGAGCCGCTGACGCTTTCGTCGCACGGTCGGCGTTGGCACACCGGTAACTTTGCTGATGTAGTTATTGCTCTGGCGTGGGTCGCGGATCAGGGCCTTGATAATGGCTCGCTCTTGTTCGTCAATGACACGCAATGTAGCCTCCGCGTCGATAGTTCCTGGAAACTGAAGATTTCGCTTGTTTTCGTTCACAGTTTTGCTATTTTTCGATTGGTTTGCAACAAAAAAGTGTTTTTTGTGAGTAATTTCATATCCTAATTAGGGCGGGGAAAAGGCCGAAAATGTCGCACAGAAGTTCACAAGGCATGAAGTGTAGCCATCGTGTACCTTCCGCTCGCCGTGGAGGCGAACACGACGCGCAGATGCTCGAAGGCCGCAAAAAGCCGGACAATGACGTTGAAAACCTGCGGCAAACTTGTCATATAGTCACGCTCCGAGGCGAGTACTTGAGAATGCGCAATGAGTAACGTCCACACCACCGCGCCTTACGGTTGGCCGGAAAAACAAGGCCTGTACGACCCGCAGTTTGAACACGATTCCTGCGGCGTCGGTTTTGTCGTGAACATCAAGGGTCAGAAATCCCACAAGATTGTCCGCGACGCGCTCACGATCCTGACGAATCTGGCGCACCGCGGCGCGTGTGGCTGCGAGGCCAACTCGGGCGATGGCGCGGGCATCCTGCTGCAGACCCCGCACGAGTTCCTCCAGAAAATCTGCGCCCAGGAGAAGATCGCCCTGCCCGCCTATGGCGAATACGGCGTCGGCATGGTGTACCTGCCTCCCGACACAGATTCACGGTACAAGTGCGAGAAGCTCTTCGAGGAAATCATCGAGAACGAAGGCCATCGCCTGCTCGGTTGGCGCACGGTCCCGACCACCAACGCGACGCTCGGCGAAACCGCGCGCGCCTCGGAACCCATTGTTCGCCAGGTCTTCATCGCGCGCGATCCAAAAATCAAAGACGACATGGCGTTCGAGCGCAAATTATATGTGGTCCGCAAGCTGGCCGAACGGGGTATTCGTTACGCCGGCATCAAGGGTGGCAATCGCTTTTACATCTCGAGCCTTTCTTACAAGACGATCATCTACAAAGGCATGCTCATGCCCGAGCAGGTGGACCCGTTTTTTCCCGACCTGCATGACCCCGCCTTCGCCTCCGCGCTGGCCCTGGTGCACTCGCGGTTCAGCACGAACACGTTCCCGAGTTGGGAACGCGCGCACCCCTATCGCTACGTCGCGCACAACGGCGAGATCAATACGCTCCGCGGTAACATCAATTGGATGCACGCGCGCGAGTCGTTGTTGAAGTCCGACCTTTTCGGCGATGACATGAAGAAGCTGCTCCCAATCATCAATGAAGACGGCAGCGATTCCGCCATGTTCGACAATTGCCTCGAATTCCTCGTGCTCGGTGGCCGTTCGCTCCCGCACGCGATGATGATGATGGTCCCCGAACCGTGGTCGGGCCATGAGAGCATGAGCGACGAGAAGAAGGCGTTTTACGAGTACCACAGTTGCCTGATCGAGCCGTGGGACGGCCCGGCTTCCATTGCCTTCACCGACGGCGTGCAGATCGGCGCGATCCTCGACCGTAACGGCCTGCGTCCTTCGCGTTATTACGTGACGAAAGACGACCAGGTCATCATGGCCTCGGAGGTCGGTGTGCTCGATATCGCGCCGGAACGCGTCCTGCAGAAGGGCCGGCTCCAGCCGGGCCGCATGTTCCTTGTCGATACGAAACTCGGCCGCATCGTTGCGGACGAAGAACTCAAACAGAAGATCGCCACCGAACGACCGTATCGCTTGTGGCTCCAGCAGGGGCTTGTGGACCTCGAAGATCTACCCAAACCAACGCACGTGCATCAACCCGACCATGCGACCGTGCTCCTTCGCCAACAGGCGTTCGGGTACACCTTTGAAGATCTGCGCATCCTCCTGGCGCCCATGGCCCGGGACGCCGTCCAGCCGCTCGGCTCGATGGGCACGGACACTCCCTTGGCCGTCCTCTCGAACAAGCCGCAGTTGCTTTACAACTATTTCAAGCAGCTCTTCGCGCAGGTCACCAATCCGCCCATCGACTGCATCCGCGAAGAAATCATCACCTCAACGTCCACCACGATTGGTCCCGAGGGCAACCTGCTCGATCCGCAACCGGAAAGCTGCCGTCAGATTCAACTCAAGGGCCCCGTTCTCAGCAACGAGGAGTTCGAACAGCTCCGCCACATCGACCACCCCGGTTTCAAGTCCATCACCCTGCCGATTCTCTTCAAGGTGGACGAAGGCGGCAAGGGGCTGGAGAAGGCGCTCGATCAACTGTTCCGCAAGGCGAGCAAAGCGATCAAAGAAGGCCACAACATTCTGACCTTGTCCGATCGCGGCGTCGACCACGAGAACGCGGCAATCCCTGCGTTGCTCGCCGTCGCGAGCATGCATCATCATCTCATCCGTAAAGGCACCCGCACTCGCGTCGCGCTCGTGCTCGAATCAGGCGAACCGCGCGAGGTGCATCATTTTGCGCTCCTGATCGGATACGGCGCGGGCGCGATCAACCCCTATCTCGCGTTCGAGACGCTGGACGATATGATCCGGCAGGGCATCATCAAGGACCTCGAGCACAAGAAAGCGGTCAAGAATTACCTCAAGGCCGTCACCAAGAGCGTCGTTAAGACGATGGCCAAGATGGGCATCTCGACCATCCAGAGCTACTGTGGCGCGCAGATTTTTGAAGCCATCGGTCTCAATCACTCGCTCGTCGACAAGTATTTCACGGGGACGGCTTCGCAAATCGAAGGCATCGGCATCGACGTCCTCGCGGAGGAGGTTCGCCTGCGCCACCGGCATGCGTTCCCGGATCGAATCGTCAACGGCGCGACGCTTGATCCCGGCGGCCAATATCAATGGCGCAGCGATGGCGAGAGCCACCTGTTCAATCCCGGTACGATTTCCCGGCTGCAACTCTCGACGCGCACGAACAACTACAAGGTCTTTCAGGAATACTCGGAACTGGTCAACAACCAGTCGCGCAACCTCTGCACCTTGCGCGGGTTGTTCGATCTCAAATTCGCGCCACAACCGGTCCCGCTGGAGGAAGTTGAATCGGTCGAATCCATTGTCAAACGATTTAAGACCGGCGCGATGAGTTACGGTTCCATCAGCCAGGAAGCCCACGAGGCCCTGGCCATCGCGATGAACCGCATCGGCGGCAAGAGCAATACCGGCGAGGGCGGCGAAGATCCCGACCGCTACCAGCCCATGGCCAACGGCGACAGCAAGAATTCCGCAATTAAGCAGGTGGCCAGCGGTCGCTTCGGAGTGACGAGCTATTACCTCACGCAAGCGCGGGAACTGCAAATCAAGATGGCGCAAGGCGCGAAGCCCGGCGAGGGCGGCGAGCTGCCCGGCGCGAAGGTTTATCCCTGGATCGCAAAAGTGCGCCACTCCACGCCCGGAGTGGGTCTCATTTCGCCGCCGCCACACCACGACATTTATTCAATCGAGGATCTCGCGGAACTCATCCACGACCTTAAGAACTCGAACGAGAACGCCCGCATCAGCGTCAAGCTCGTCAGCGAAATCGGCGTCGGCACCGTCGCGGCGGGCGTCGCAAAGGCGCACGCGGACGTCATTCTCATCAGCGGTCACGACGGCGGCACGGGAGCCTCGCCCCTTTCAAGCATCAAACACGCGGGCACGCCGTGGGAACTCGGCCTCGCCGAGACCCAGCAGACGCTCGTGCTCAACAACCTCCGCAGCCGCGTCTACGTCGAGGCTGACGGCCAGCTCAAGACGGGACGGGACGTCGTTATCGCCGCGTTGCTGGGCGCGGAGGAATTCGGATTCGCCACGGCGCCTCTGGTCACGCTTGGCTGCATCATGATGCGCGTGTGCCNNACACCTGCCCGGTCGGCGTGGCCACCCAGGACCCGCAGTTGCGCGCGAAATTCACCGGCGATCCGCAGTCGGTTGTCAATTTCATGCGTTTTATCGCGCAGGAAGTGCGCGAATTGATGGCGCAGCTTGGGTTCCGCACGATTCTCGAAATGGTCGGACGCGTTGACCGTCTCGACGTGAAGAAGGCGCTCGGGCACTACAAGGCGCGCGGACTGGATTTCTCGAAGGTATTTTACCAACCGAAAGTGGCCGCCGACGTGGGCCGGTCCCGCCAGATTGACCAGAACCACGGGCTGGAACAGTCGCTCGACAAGCAGTTGCTATTGAAACTTTGCGAGCCGGCCCTGGCGCGACGTGAGAAAGTCCGCGCAACGTTGCCGATCAGCAACACGAACCGCGTCGTCGGCACGATTACGGGCAGCGAACTCACGCGCCGCTTCGGGCCGGAAGGCCTCCCCGAGGACACCATCAAACTGCACTTCAAAGGCAGCGCGGGCCAGAGTTTCGGCGCATTCATGCCCAAGGGCATGACGCTGACACTTCAGGGTGACGCCAACGACTACGTGGGCAAAGGACTCAGCGGCGGCAAGATCATCGTCTATCCGCCTGTGGGTTCCACATTCGTGCCGGAGGAGAACATCATCATCGGTAACGTCGCGCTCTACGGCGCCACTGGCGGCGAGATGTACATCCGCGGCATGGCGGGCGAACGATTCGGCGTCCGCAACAGCGGGGTGCGCGCCGTCGTCGAAGCGGTCGGCGATCATGGCTGCGAGTATATGACCGCCGGGCGCGTGGTGGTGCTCGGCTCGACCGGCCGCAACTTTGCGGCGGGCATGAGTGGAGGTGTCGCCTACGTGCTCGATGTGATCGGTGATTTCCCGAAACGCTGCAACCCGGCGATGGTCGGATTGGAGAAACTGGAAGACCCCGAGGAGATTCAGGAAGTGCGCGCGATGATCCAGCGGCACGCCGAGTACACGGCCAGCGAGCGGGCGCGCAATATCCTGAAGCTTTGGGACGAAATGGCGCCGAAGTTTGTGAAGGTTATGCCAAAGGATTACAAGCGCGTCATCGAGGCGACCCGGCGCGTGAAAGAGGCCGGCCTGAGCGGCGAAGAAGCGGTCATGGCCGCCTTCGAGGAAAATGCGCACAGCCTGGCGCGCGTTGGTGGGAACTGATTTGCGGTAGAAACAATGGGCAAACCAACTGGATTCCTGGAGATCAAACGCGAGCTGCCGGCGGACCGGCCGTCGCAGGAGCGGATTCGTGATTGGAAGGAATTCCACCTGCACATGCCCGTCGCGAAACTCCAGGAGCAGGGGGCGCGCTGCATGGATTGTGGCGTTCCCTTCTGCCACACCGGCTCCCTGCTCAGCGGCATGGCGTCGGGGTGCCCGATCAACAACCTGATACCCGAATGGAACGATCTCGTGTATCGCGGGCTGTGGAAGGAAGCGCTCGGGCGGTTGCATAAGACCAATAATTTCCCCGAGTTCACCGGTCGCGTCTGCCCCGCCCCTTGCGAGGGCTCGTGCGTGCTCGGCATCAACGAACCGGCTGTTACCATCAAGAACATCGAGGTGGCGATCATCGACCGTGGCTGGGACGAAGGCTGGGTCATCGCCGAGCCGCCGAAGGCGCGCACCGGCAAGCGCGTGGCCATCATCGGTTCCGGCCCCGCCGGTCTCTGCGCCGCGGCCCAGCTCAACCGAGCGGGCCACGCCGTGACCGTCTTTGAGCGGGCCGACCGCATCGGCGGGTTGCTGATGTATGGCATCCCCAACATGAAGCTCGACAAGAGCATCGTCCAACGCCGGATCGACCTGCTCGCGCAGGAAGGGGTGGAGTTCCTCACCAAAACCGAGGTCGGAAAGAATTATCCCGCGAAACAACTACTGGAGGAATTTCACGCGACCGTCCTCTGCACCGGTGCCACCAAGCCGCGCGATCTGCCGATCGCAGGCCGCCAACTCAAGGGCGTGCATTATGCGATGGAATTTCTCACCACTAACACGCAGAGCGTGCTCAGTGGCCATCGCAACGGCGAGTTTATTTCCGCCGAAGGTAAGGACGTCATGGTCATCGGCGGCGGGGACACGGGCACTGATTGCGTGGGCACCTCGATGCGCCACGGCTGCAAGAGTCTCGTCCAGCTTGAGATTCTGCCGAAGCCGCCACTCCAGCGAGCCGCAAACAACCCGTGGCCCGAGTGGCCGAAAGTTTACAGGCTGGATTACGGCCAGGAAGAAGCCGAGGCGGTTTTCGGGGATGATCCGCGTGTCTATTGCATGACCGCAAGACGTTTCATTGGCGACGAGCATGACCGCCTGAAAGAAGTCGAAATCGTCCAGATCGAATGGCAAAAGGATGAGAAGGGGCGGTTCGTGCCCAAGGAGATTGCCGGCACGGAAAAGATCGTCCCCTGCCAACTCGCGCTGCTTGCCATGGGCTTTCTCGGCCCGGAAGACCAGTTGCTTCAGCAGTTGGGCGTCGAGCGCGACGAGCGCTCCAACGTGAAAGCGCTACACGGCGCCTACACGACCAGTATCCCGGGTGTGTTCGCCGCGGGGGACTGCCGCCGCGGGCAAAGCCTGGTTGTCTGGGCCTTCCATGAAGGACGGGGCGCCGCCCGCGAGTGCGACCACTACCTGATGGGTTATACCGACCTGCCCTAGCAGCCTGCTGGATTTTGCCCGTTCCGTCCCTGAACAAGAGCCACCGCAGCGTTCCAATCCATCCGCTGAAAAGAAAAGCGCTGGTGTCCCCGATTGAGGAACACCAGCGCTTTCGATTCCGATTTTTTTAGTTACGGCACCAACACGCGAACGCGGTAGTATCGTGACGGAGTGTTTGTAGCCCCGCCCGGATCCACCATGTTGGCCAACGTGCCAAGCCCGGTCCCGCCACTCAGGATGTTGGTCTGGCCGGTGCTCGCGAAGCCGTTGCTGCTGTAATTCCCGCCGCCGGTGCCCGCGGTGAACTCCAGCACGTTGGTGCGGGAAGCCATGGGCGGCGTGGTGCTGCTATTACCGCTGGCGCCCAGGTAGTCCACCCGGATGTCAGTCCCACCGTTCGTCTTGGAGATGCTGGTGATATGGACGTACGCCGCAGCATTGGTGGGATTGAATCCCGCCAGGAACTGATTGGTGTTGCTCATGCCTTTGCCCAGTGGATCCGCGCCAGGGGCTGAACTCAAGGGGCTACCGGTGAAGTATTGCGCCTGCCACGTGGTGAACGGATCCGAAGGCGCGACGGAAGTAATGTCGTTGTAGACCTCCGTATAGTTGGTTGAAATGCAGATCTGTTTGATCATCAAGCCCGGCGTGAATGACGTAGCACTAAATGAATTTTGTATCGAGAACGACGCGACACCAGCATCTGGAGAAAAGACCAAGTGGTTGGTAAAAGTCATGTATGTCGTGCCGAGGTTCAACGTCGGACTGCTCGGATTAACCCAGAGCCATACATTACTGCTGTTCCCACCCGCTTGCGTTCTCGGGTCAATCATTTGAATCACGCGATAAGCCGTCCCGTAGTTGAGAGGAGTGGTTCCAAACTGCCAGGGCGCGCCGGCGCCGTCCGCGCCGCGCAGAGCAAACACGAACGTCGACGTGTTGGTGCCAGTATCCCTCATACTGACGTAGTCGACGGCGTAATTACCAGCGTTTAACTGGTTAAACCAACACAGCGCGCGCGCCGGCGAGGTAACGTCCACCGACTGGGCGTTGGTGACGGTTATGACCATCCCCACGAATATCAAGTTATTCGTGGTTGGCGGGAAGTTCTTGTAAATTTCCTGGCTAATTCCAGTTGCCCCACCCGGGACAACAGCTGCCCCGTTGGTGACCATAATTGGGTTCACGCCTGTCTCTCCGGTGACCTGCGTCCAACCTTGCTGCGGAGCCAGGGTGGTGTTCTGGATGAACGTACTGAAGTTATCACAGAAGAACTGGTTCCCGACGGCGAGAGTAGCGCCGCGCGTGTCAATCAAGCCGGTGTTGTTGCTGAAGGAGATCGTATCCAAGTAGGTACCAATCGACAAGACATTGGCGTTCGCTGTGTTAATCGATACAGTGATATTCGTGCTCGCGCACGCGCCCAAAGAGACACTGGTCGCACTGAGATTCAGCCACGAGGCCGACTTGCTGACGGTCAATGTGATGGGTGTAGAGCCGTTTTTCACCGTGTAGACCTTGGTCGCGGGGGTGAACGGACCACCAGGCTGTCCAGCAGCGCTGTAGGCGGTTGACGGCGTGATCGTCTGATCGGCCAAGATCAGCCTGACCTGACGTGCCGCCGTCCCCAAATTATCCGGAGCGGCGGTCGAGTTGGTAAAAGTAATGTTGGCCGTATTGGTACCCGCAAGCAGACTGGTCACGGAACCATTGAACGAAGCCACGACTGTGGCAGCGATGCCGGGAGCCAACGTGCCGCTCGACGGGGTCAAGGTTACCCAGGATTGATCAGCGGTTGCCGACCAATTAACCGTGACGGTCCCGAAGTTGCCGATGGAGTAGGCCAGCGTCCCTGATTCGGAACAGCCGGTCAATCCGCTGGAGAATAGTCCGAGCACCGGCCCGACGGAGATCTGACCGGGTCCGGCGGGGAATGTCTCGCCACCGACCGGGGCGAGCGCGACACCTCGGAACGATATCCCGCCGGGTGCGCTTACGATGGGAGCGAATGCACTTCCACCTGGGTTTCCACCGTAACCGCTTGCGTCGGTGAAGGTATACAAGCCGTCAGCACCGGAGAGGGTGCCGCCGCCGCCGGTCATCCAGAGATCCACGTTGGTGGTGGTGCCAACAACTCGCATCTGACCAGTCAGCCCAACCGCGGCCCCCGTTTCAATGGAGCCATTGTTGGACCAATTGGTGCCGTCGGCCGAGGAAAACTTATACACATTGAAGGCGGTGCCATCGATCACGTACAGCGTATCCGCGCTCAGCCCACCTCTCAGGTTAAGAAAGAAAAAAGATTCCGGGCTGGAATTGGTCACGCCGGCAAGGATTCCGACCCCGACGTTGTTCGTCACGGTCGGCAGGGTATTGGGCGTATTGTTGGTCAGCAGGTAGACGCCCTGGCCGGATTGCGTGCTGTAGTAGATCTGATTGTTGGCAATCTGGAGTTGGCGGACATTATTGACAGACGCGCCAAAGTGCACGGCAGCCGGAGATCCTCGGGGCGTGTAGCGGACACCACTGGTGTCGCCGCTAAACCAAAGGTTCGTGCCATCGGGACTGACCGAACTGCGCATGTCCTCCAAGTCGGCCAGGGAGTTTGTCTGGGTGGTTGTCGTGTCAACCTTGCCGTTGCCGTCAACCAAACCGATAACGCGCGGAGCTTCTGTGGCATAGGTTGATTCAACGGAGTTCGAGAACTGCCCCAATGTCGCACCGTAACCATTCACCATTATGAAGCGGCCGTCCACGGAACGGGTGATCAAACCACCGCCAAATACGGTCCCATTGGCAATCAGCGGGCTGTTGCCGCCGAAGTAGTTGGTCGGCATCAAGTGCGAACGAACAAACGTTCCGCTGGTGGTGTATTCGTCGAGCCATACAGCGGTGCCCCAGTTGGTCAATACGCCTCCATTACTCAACGTTGAGCCCGCAGTGGTTCCACTCGCGTTGCCGCCCAAGCGATAAATTACAAGGTTTCCTGACGTGAACGACTGCGCTTGTGCGCCCGTTGCGAGCGCGACGGCGAGTAGCACGATGCTGGATCTGATAATTCTTTTCATTTTTTCCCTTTTGTTATTTGCCCTTTTACCAAAGCATTGACCAATCGTTTCTGACCTCAAAATTCAGGATATCACTTATCGCACGTGGAGCACGGGTACCAATAAACGTTATGCGGAACAGCCCATTCGGTTTCCGCGCTATGCGCATTACGCATTGCCGCGGGCCGTCCGTAGTCGCCCAACGAGACCCATTGCGCGTGCCCGTCCACGAAAACGAAGTTCATTCCCCCCGAGTGTCGTGGCGGAACCGGCGGTGATTGGTTGGGCCCCATGTAATATCCGTCAGTGAAGGAGTAAGTGTTATTCTCACTTTCCGAGAGGAAAATCACCTCGCTGGATTTGTCGGCAACGCCGCGTCTGTATGTAAGGCCCGTGTTTCCCTGCATCATGTAATTCATCGCGTATCCAAACCACGGGTTGTTTACGTCCGTCCCGTAAGTGCCCTGCGAGCCCGGCTTCAGGCTGGGGCAAGTGTAAATTGACTTCTGCCCTGGCAGTGGAATCTTCGGCGGGGTCGAATCGTACAGACTTGCCAAGGATGGATTGGAAATGTAAACGGTAAGAACATTGTACCAGGCACCCAGGTTGAAACCGGTGTCGATGGGGGGAGCCCCTCCATCGTACGGCAAGTAATCGTTCCAGTCATCGCAATACAGGCCCAACGCCAATCCCCATTGTTTCATGTTGCTCAGACAGGATACGGCGTTGGCCTTTTCTCTGGCCTTGTTCAGCGCCGGCAACAACATCGCCGCCAAAATGCCGATAATGGCAATGACCACCAACAACTCGATGAGTGTGAAGGCGCGATTGGCCTTCCTTTCAAACCAAACCGCATTCAGCGTGCGCATCCTCAATTCTCCTTTCCACCCCTGAACAGAACATCTCTCGTGCCGGGTGGCTGTCATTACATTAAACGCCATTCTGTAGCATCTATTGCCTCGAACTAGTCAATAATTATTACCCTTTCTCTTCCGTGATGCAAGAAAAAAACGCGTGTCAGCAGAAAAAACGGGAAAAAGCCAAAAAGTCAGCTTTTATCCATATTTTGAATGTTTCTTGATTATCGCGAACGAAAATGGCAATCACAGGGAGTACGCGCCACATTCGCGTTACGATCTACTCGCCTGCGGGGCACTTCTGCTCAAAATCAAGAATGTTTCAAGCCGATTCGATATACCTGTGGACAAAGCCCTCCCGCCGCTCTTCTTCGGGTTTTAGGGGGCGGGCATAGTGCCCGCCCCCCCGATTTGGCTGACGCATCGCTTTGTTGTCTCCCAACGGACATCACCCTTTTCAGTTATTGGCGCGTCAGCCCATCGTCGGACGATCAAGACTGCCCAGTATCCGAAGCCGCTCAACAGGCCAGCCGCATGGGCCAGTGGCAGAACCATCATGCTGTCGTTCGTATTCACAAACAGAGCGCGGCCGGTGGCGTACTCCCATCCCACCTTCGCAACGAGCAGCACCAGAACCAGAGCCGGAGTCCAGCGACGTACGCTGGATCGTTTGATTTCGCTGAGTGCAAGGTACCCAAAGGCACCGCACGCCACTCCGGATAGTCCTCCATATTGAACAACCGTCGGCGCAAGGAAGAATACCGCCAGCCCCACCCCAGCCGCTGCTGCCGCGTACAACCAAAACACCCGCATCCCCTCTCGCCGCTCAATCAAGGCCCCCGCCATTCCCACAGCGACCGCATCCGCCAAAAGGTGGTCAGCTGAAAAATGCACCCAGTTGCCTGTAATCAGCCGCCACCATTGGCCACCGATGATGGCGGCGCGGTCGAACACCAACCAGCGCGATAGCACTGGGACCACGCTCACCACCATCGCGAGCCCGATCACCGCTAGCGTCAGCCAGGGAAGCCTTTGTTTGGAGTGCACTTGCATACCCATCCATGGTCGAGTATTCGCTACTTTCCTGACACAAAATCATGTATGGAAACACCTTCTATCCAAAGGTTTTCCAATACACTGGTTCCATCCAAAACATGCACAGTAACGTAAGCCTTCTTGCCACCCATACGGCTGCTCTCGCGGTAGGCTTTTTCAGCCGCTGGAGCGAGGCTCTCTTCCATGTAGTAACGATCGAACGGCAGAAGCAGATGGACGACTGCACCATCAGCGTAACTTGCCCGCGCAGTCAGATACGGTTCCCCCTGCGGGGGTGATATGCGGATACCGCTGAATTTCGCGAAACCGTCGGTGCCGATCTCAATCAGGGCATACACTTTCTGCCCGCGCTGGATCTGCATACCTGACAACAGGGGTGCATGATCTTCCTCAATTCGCAGCCAGACATAGCGTCCCCTAAACGCGTCGTAGGGATCGACGGGTTGTGTGCGGAATATGTAGACTTCGCCCCGCGTCATGGTCCGTTCATGTCCCCAGATCATGGTGGCGGGTACCGCCATTTGCGCCAGCACTGCCACGAGGTAACATCCCAGACGGAGTTTTTTATTCATACTGTTGCTCCCTTTCTTCGGATCAGGACCATGTTTGTCATCAGGAACCCCAAACCCACCGCCATGAAAGCCAGACTGCGGATGACGAAGCTGTACTCGCCGTCAAAGAACCGCATCGCGATCAGCGTCGACAACATGAGCATCCCGCCGTTGACCACGCCGAGCCGTTGTTCCCGCACACCGCGCCACAACGTGCCGACACCGAGAATGAACAGATAGATGTCCGACAAAATCGTCGCCGGTATCACCCCGCTCTCGCGCCGGGCAGTGATGAGGTAGCCAATTGCGACTACGAGAGGCAGGGCACCGAACAGCACCTCGGCGAACTGGCGTCGGCGCAGGCTGGTTAACCAGAGTGTGATGGCAGCGATTGGCCAAAGTACGGCGATTGCCAATGGCGCCGCCGTGGGATTGCCATGCCAGGGAACAACCACCTCATGCCAGGGCCAACGAAAGGTCAGCAGTAGCGACAAGCCAAAGACGCCGCATGCGCCCAGAGTTTGGAATGGCCGCTGCCACCAGTTTGCGGCATCGGCAAACCAGCGCTCACCCAACAGATACAACACTGCGAAGATCCCCGCATAAGTCAGCATCCAGATCTCCCCAAAATCCCGGGTGAGCGTGAATCCCGCGCCAATACAAATTGCCAGCGCCAGTGCCCAGCTCATCAAGACGGGCCGCATGCGGTAACGATTGACGCGCGAGGTCAACCACAAGGACGGCACGATCAGCGCCGCCAGCAGCCAGAACCACAACGGTTGTCCGGCATTGAACCTCATGTCGGCCACCCACGCGATGCTCCCGGCGAGGTACAACACGGCTGGCACGCTCGCATCCAGCAGGTAGACCACGGGGAGCGCGAGCAATGACCAGGTCAGCATGAACGACCCGAAATCGCCGACGATATTGTAGGTCTGGCTGATCAACGCAATCGTCGAACCGATCGTCAGCGTCAACAGTGTTCCCGCACCTTCCCGCCAACCCGTCCGATCGCGTCGCTTCCAGATCACCCAACCACCCAGCACCTGCGCGCACACCAATGGCGCAAACGAAAGCACCGTCCGTACGGATCGTGACAACTGGTCCCAGTTATGCGCCAGCAATAAGATGATGCCGCCGCCAATCAACACCGCGCCGAGGATGCTGAATAACACGACCGCCCAACCCATGCCGCGTTCCTGTTGCTTGTCGCCGTAATGTTGACGCAATCGTTCGGCCACGTCAGCAGGCAGTATCTCTTCGGTGATTAGTGTCGGGATTTCCTCCAACAACCAGCGGATATACTTTTGATTCATGGCAGCATCCTTTCCGTTCACTTTCCGCCTTGTTGACCACAGGAATGCTGGTTGCGAAACCCAAGGCAGGTCGCCCCGGCCAACACCGCCAAGAGCATCAGCGTTACGCCATCGAGTTCGCCGACCGCTTTGAGATCATACCCCGTCTTGGCGACGACCTTGTATTCGTCCGGCGCCTTGCGCGCTTTTTCGCGGAAGACATCAAGCTGCTGTTTGAGGCTAATCGTAAGGTCATCACTTGCCTTCGTAAACCCTTGGTGTTCATCCTCTCGCAACGCCGCCACCAGATCGACAGGTGTGGAATTCCGCTGGACCCGGCTGATACCAGGAGCCCGAAACAGCATTTTGTGACTCGGCAGGTGATACACCGCGGCATCGATCATGGTGTGTGTCGTGTTGCGTTCCGCGGGCACCACGTACGCGCCCACCAGCGTCCAATAAGACAACGCCGCCAGTTGATGCTGATCCGTGAACTGCGCCTGGTCATACGACAGCACGACAATCACATCCACTCCGAACATAGTGCCGACCTCTTCGAGGTTGGGAAAACCTCCCCCGGGCCGGAGGTATTGCGTCGGAATCGGGTTCACCGAACGAATGAAGGGATACGCCTTGAACTGCGCTCCGACGCGTTCCATGAGCGCAATCTTTTCCTTTTCGGTCAACGCCGATTCTTGGTACGGCGTTTTTTCCGGCACGAAAACGATGCCGACATCCATCGGCAACGACAACGTCGGGATCGTCGCCGTCTCCACGGGACGTTCCTTGTTCGGGTACAGAAAATCGACAATGCTCGCCCGCTGAACCCGCTGCGTCGCGCAGCCAACCGCCAGCGCGGCGACGATACCGGTAGTGATGAGTGTGATTCGTTTCATGATTTGCTCCTCCTAGTGTTGAACCGCGTTGTTGGTTCCCAGTGGCCAGAGCACCAGCGCGGTGCCGGCGAAGGTCAGCGACATCAGGAACACGACTGGGTCATTCATTCGGTCATGCCAGTCTCCCGGTGCACCCGTGATGGGCAGGGCGATAACGGCGACGGCGGCAAGGGCTGCCAGGTAACTTGGGACTCGTTTGAGTTTGTTCATGTTTGCCTCTGCCATGGCCCTTACGCGTGGCGCATGCCAGAAAAGGAGTGGAATCGGAAGTGGCTGCAGTAAAGCAACATCGATACACTGCTGATCACTCACCCCACTTGGTTGTAGACATTAATTGTATGCGATATATACATTTACTGTATGCCAACCAAGCAACTCCCAGCCGCGAGTCGCGAGTTTCTGCAGATTGTCGCCCAGGCCTCTTTCATCAATCCCTTCAGCGACGAATATGCCGTCCAACAACGAAGAATCGCGAACTGCGATGCGTCGGTGACGGAGGAAGAACAGGTCCGCTTGATGGTGGCGCGCTGGAATGATCACCTCCATGCCTTAAGCGAGGCGGACGTGACGAACCTCAAACAGGTTGCGGGCGAAGACCGGGAGCTGCTGCAGTACGCATTCCTCTATGAGATTTACCACCGCTTCCTGCCCAGCTTTGATCAACTCATTGCCGACCAGATGGCGGCGGGCGAACGCTCCGTCGTCGTCCCGTTTGCGTCCAAGGCGCTGGCGCTTTTCCGTCGCCGCGGTTTTGAAGTGGCGGAGGCCCGCCGGTATTTCGCCATCTTCTACCAGGTTCGCCGCGCCTATTACTTCATCGACCGCGGCCTCATCGGTCGCAGCCCCTGTATGCGGCAACTGCGACTCCATCTCTGGAACAACGTCTTCACCCACAACATTCGCCGGTACGAGCGCCATCTCTGGAACCGCATGGAGGATTTCTCAACCATGCTCCTCGGTGAGACCGGCACGGGCAAGGGCGCGGCCGCAGCCGCCATCGGTCGCTCGGGGTTCATCCCCTTCGACGAGAAGCGGGATTGCTTCGCGGAAAGCTTCACACGCGGCTTCGTCCCGCTGAACCTGTCGCAGTTTCCGGAAACGCTGATCGAATCCGAATTGTTCGGCCACAAGAAAGGCGCCTTTACGGGCGCGGTGGAAGATCACGAAGGCGTCTTCGCGCGCTGCAGCCCGCACGGCGCGATTTTTCTCGATGAAATTGGTGATGCCACGATCCCCGTGCAAATCAAACTGCTCCAGGTGCTGCAGGAGCGTACGTTCTCGCCGGTTGGTAGCCATGAAAAGAAGCGCTTCCGCGGACGCGTCATCGCCGCCACCAACCGTCCGCTCGATCAATTGCGCGCCACGGGTCAGTTCCGCGACGATTTTTATTACCGTCTCTGCTCGGATGTCATTACCGTACCGCCATTGCGCCAGCGAATCGCCGAGGATAGTCGGGAACTGGATGATCTGGTCACCCATCTGGTCCTGCGCCTCACCGGCGAAACCTCATCGGAGGCCGCCAGTATGGTCCAAGACGCCCTCGACAGCGGACTTGGCCGGAATTACCCATGGCCGGGCAACGTGCGCGAACTCGAACAGGCCGTCCGCCGCATCCTGCTGACCAAGCATTACGCTGGCGACCACAAAGCAGTCGCGCCGGATTTGCGGTCGCAGTTGGTCGCTGGTGTGGAACACGGGACCCTCGACGCCGACGCTGTCCTCTCCGGTTATTGCCAACTCCTCTATGAACGCCACGGCACCTACGAAGAAGTCGCGCGTCGGACCAAACTGGACCGTCGCACGGTCAAGGCCTACCTGGAAAGGCGTGCGAAGGTCGTCGAACGCAGCTAGGCAATTTTGCGTTTGAAGCGCAACGCGCACAGCGAGAAGAGCACGCCGCCCATCACGGCGAGGATGAGGAGGTGCCGCCAAAATTCCAGGAAGCTCGCGCCGCGCAGGATGATCGCCCGCATCAACTCGATGAAATACGTTGCCGGCAATATCGTGCTGAACGCGTAGAAAATCCCGGGCATCGTCTCGCGAGGAAAGATGAATCCCGAAAAGAAGATCGACGGCAACATCACCGTCATGCTCATTTGCAGCGCCTCATTCTGGCTCTGCGCCCTGGTGGAGATCAACAACCCGAGGCTCAGCAACGCGAAGACGTAAAGAAACGCAGCGACTACGAGCATGACGATACTGCCGTGGATCGGCACAAAGAAAACCCAGCGCAGGATCAAAAACAAGATCATGGCCATGGCCATCGACACGCACAGGTATGGGACGATCTTGCCGAGCATGAGCCCCCAACGGGACATGGGACTGACCAGCAGTTGCTCCAGCGTCCCGCGTTCGCGTTCCCGCACGATCGACATCGCCGCCGCGAACACCGTCGCAATCTGGAGCGCGGTGCCGATGACGCCGGGCACGAAGAAGTTCGGCGCCCGCATCGATGGATTGTAGAGCACTTGCGGGCGCACCTCGACGGGCAGTTCGCGCCGGTTCGTCACATGCAGCAAGATGCCCACGGATTGCTGGAAAGCTACGCCTTGCGCCGTATTCAGGGCCTGTAACGCCGTGGTGGAATTCGACCCGTCGATCAGCACTTGCACGTCCGCCTTCTGCCCGGCATGAAGTTTCCGGCTAAAATCCGGCGGGATCTCCAGCCCCGCGTACGCCTTGCCGCGACGCACCATCGACTCCAACTCCGCGAGGCTGTCCACGCGCTTGACCACGCGGAAAGTTTGCGTGTTCACAAACGCATCGATCAATTGACGGCTGTCCGCCGTCCGGTCTTCGTCGTACACCGCGATCGCCATGTGTTTCACGTCGTTATCGAGCGCGAACCCGAAGGCGATGATTTGCAGCAGGGGCGGGAAAAACATGAAGAACAAGGTCGTGCGGTCGCGGAAGATGACGATAAACTCCTTGTAAAGAATCGCCCGAAAACCGCGCAGGAATTTCGGCATCTGGAATGTCATGCTGGACCTCCCGCGTATTGCCTCGTCAGCGCCACGAACACATCTTCCAGCGACGGCCCGATCGGTCGGATATCCACCTGGTGAATCCCGGCATTGCCGAGTGCATCGCGGATCGATTGTTCCGGCATCGATTCTTCGACCAGGAAATGCATCGATTGACCGAACACCGTCGAGGCGCGGACCCCGTCGAGCTTGCGCACCGCCCGCAGGCCGACGGTCACATGGTCGCAGGTGACGTCGAGCCGCTTGGTGCCCGGCGGATTCACGGCCGGCAATTGCTTCAAGTCGTCGGGTGCCCCACAAACCACGAGTTTCGACATATAAATGTAGCCGACGTGCGTGCAGCGTTCCGCTTCATCCATATAATGGGTCGTCACGAACAAGGTCATGCCGCCGCTCGAGAGTTCAAAGAGCAAATCCCACAACTCGCGACGCGCCACAGGGTCAATGCCGGCGGTCGGCTCATCGAGAAAGAGGACCGTCGGGCTGTGGACCAGCGCGCAGGCCATCGCGAGCCGCTGTTTCCAGCCGCCGGATAGCTGCCCGGCTCGCCGGTCGATATACGGTTCAAGGTGCGTCAGGGCAATCAATTCGTCCCGGCGCTTTTTCATCGCTTCGCCGCGCACGCCGTACAACCGCGCGTAGAACTGCAGGTTCTCGTTCGCCGTCAGTTCGTCGTAGAGCGAAAACCTCTGGGACATGTAGCCGAGTGAGCCCTTGATCGCGTCCGTGTCCCCCGAAACATCTTGGCCGGCGATGCGGCCCACGCCTTCGGTCGGCTCCAGGATACCGCAGAGCATGCGGATAACGGTGGATTTGCCGGAGCCGTTCGGACCCAGGAAGCCAAAGATGGACTGCTTCGCGACGGAGAACGTGACCCGGTCAACAGCGGTGACATCACCAAACCGCTTCGTCAGGTTCTCACATTGGATCATTGCGTTAGCGGTTGGTTCGCTCACTTGGGGAACGGCGGGACGTTGGGGAAAGAAACATCGACCGACATTCCCGCGCGTAATTTGCCGGTGTCGCTGGGCAAATTGATTTTCACGCCGAAGACCTGGCGTACGCGATCTTCAACGGTCTGCACGTTGCGGGGCGTAAACTCCGCGGCGCGATTGACCTGTTCGATGGCGCCGGTGAATTCTTCCTTGGACGAATCGGTGTGCACCCTCACCTTCTGGCCGAGTTGGACGAGACCCAGCCAGGCCTCGGGGACGTACACTCGCACCCACAGGTGCTGCGTGTAGAGCAGCGTCGCCACTTCCCGATTGGCCGCCAGCACGTCGCCCACTTTCACGCTCAAGACTTCGAGCACGCTGTCGCCGGGGGCGACGATCCGCATCTCGCGCAATTGCGCGTCCATCTCGGCCACCTGCGCGCGCGCCTGGGCGATGCGCTCGGGCCGCGTGCCTTCCACGAGTAAATCGTAGCGCCTCTTGCCGGCGTCAGTGCTCTGCTGCAACGTGTGGGCACGGCTGGTGGCGTCTTCCAGATCACTCGCCGAGTTTACTTTCTTCGCGAACAACTCCTCGGCGCGTTTCGCTTCCGCCTTGGCAAATTCGAGTTGCGCGGCAAGGGACTCCCAATCGTGCTTCGCCGCGTCGATTTCGGCGGGCCGCGGCCCGTGTTCGAGTTCTTCCAGCACCGCGGCGTTGTAATCACGCCGCGCCTGCAGTTCAGCGGCGTCGAGATCGATCAGAATTTGCTGGTTGGTCAGCATATCGCCTTCTTGCACGTGGATTGTCTCGACCCGTCCGCCGTAACGGGACGCGACGTGCACCTCGTCCACCTCTACGGTGCCCGAAACAGAGCGCGTTCCCACCTGATGCTGCGACACCAGCCAGAGCGCCGCCGCAATCGCTAGTGTCAACACCACCACAATCCAAATCGCAGGTTTCTTGTTCGCCAAGCGGGCCTCCGTCTTTCGCGACCAGCATAACAGACCACTTTGCGCAGTCCAGCCCCGACGAACGCGGGCCGGTTTCGATTGACGCGCCCGACAGTGGCTAGCACAATCTGCGCTTATGCCGGGACTGATCTGGAAGTGGGTGTTATTCAATGTTTTTGTGCTGGCGATGCTGGCGCTCGATCTCGGCGTGGTCCACCGCCGGAAACACGAGATCAAGTTCAAGGAAGCGGTGGCGTGGAGCGCCGTGTGGATCGGGCTGGCCCTGGCGTTTGCCGCGCTGGTCGCCTACAAACGCGGCGCGGGCACGGCGTTGCAGTTCCTGACGGGCTACCTCATCGAGGAATCCCTGAGCGTCGACAATCTGTTCGTGTTCCTGCTGATTCTTTCCTACTTCGCCGTGCCAGCACATCTCCAGCACGGCGTGCTGTTTTGGGGCGTCCTTGGGGCGATGGTCCTCCGCGCCACATTCATAGTGGCGGGAGTGGCGCTGCTTGACCGCTTTGAGGCAGTGATCTACATCTTCGGCGCCATCCTGATCTACAGCGGCGTGAAACTGGCCCTGGAAAAAGAAAAGAAAATCAACCCCGACCAAAATCCTGTCTTGAAACTATTTCGCAAATCGATGTCCGTGACGCCGGAATTCGAGGGCAGCAAGTTTCTGGTGCGGCGCGAAGGGCGAACATTCGCGACGCCACTTCTGCTCGTCTTACTGGTGGTAGAGACAACGGATTTGGTTTTTGCCGTGGACTCGATTCCCGCGGTGCTGGCCATAACACGTGACCGCTTCATCGTCTACACGTCCAACGTCTTCGCCATCCTCGGACTGCGCGCAATGTTCTTTGCCCTGAAGGGCGTGATGGATCTGTTTCATCATCTCCACTATGGCTTATCGGCCATTCTTGTCTTTATCGGCGTCAAAATGCTTCTCGGGCATTTCATTGAAATCCCCATCAGCATCGCGCTCGGCGTCGTGGCGTCCATACTAGCGCTGTCCGTGATCGCCTCCTTGATCTGGCCCAAGACGTCAGAGGATTAGCATACAGTCGCCATAACTGAAAAACCGGTACCGCTCGCGCACCGCCTCTTCGTACGCCCTCAAGATCAACTCGCGTGATGCAAACGCGCTCACCAGCATCAGCAGCGTCGAGCGCGGCAGGTGGAAGTTGGTCAGCAGCACGTCCACAAAACGAAATGTGTGGGGTGGATGGATGAAGATGTCGGTGGCGCCCTCACGCTCCTTTAGCTCGTCGCACGACTCCAAGGTCCGCACGACGGTTGTGCCCACGGCCACAACGCGCTGGGCGTCCCCGATGGCTCTGGCTGTCGCTGCCGAAATTGAAAACTTCTCGGCATGCATCCGGTGTTCCTCGATGTTTTCCACCTTCACTGGCCGAAACGTACCGATGCCGACATGTAACGTGATGAACGCATGCCCGATACCGGAAGCTTGCAGTTGCGCAAGCAACTCCGGCGTAAAGTGCAGTCCTGCCGTCGGCGCGGCCACCGCTCCCGGCTCCCGCGCAAAGACTGTCTGGTAGCGTTCGCGGTCCACGTTCAGCGATTGGCGCGTCCGCTTAATGTACGGTGGCAGCGGCGGAACGCCGTGCGCGGCGATGTAGGCTTCCACGTCGCCGCTGAAACGCAGCACCCGACCACCAAATTCCGTTTCACCTTCGACGAGGGCGCTCACGCTGTCCTCGAATCGCAGTGTCACGCCCACCTTCGCTCGCTTGCCGGGCTTTACCAGGGCGGACCAACGATCAATTCCCAGTTTCTCGACGAGCAATAATTCGACCTCGGGCTCGCGCGACCAGATGCGCGCAGGAATAACTTTCGTATCGTTGAGCACCAATAAATCACCGGCATGCAGGTGCTGGCCGAGATTGCGGAAATGGTCGTGGCGGATCTCGCCGGTCGCGCGATTGACGACCATCATCCGCGAGGCCGCCCGGTCGGCCAGTGGCTGTTGGGCGATCAACTCCGGGGGTAAATGATAATCAAAATCGGCGGTCTTCATGCCCAAATCGCTAGCGCTTGCGCAGCAACCAAAAAAGCAACGTGAGCACGACGCTGATAAACAGGCACGTCGCCACTGGAAAATAAAACCGGAAGTGTTCTCGTTTTATATCGATGTCACCCGGCAATCGTCCAAACCATGGCAACTTGCCGCCAAGCGAGAACAATGCTCCGAGCACAATCAGCGCAATCCCAATCCCGATCAAAATTTTGCCGATGTCGTTCATGGCTAATAATCCACTACCACCCAATGGCCACGATTGCGAGCCGACCCGTCAGATTCATAGCGTCAGCTCAAAACTTGCACTCTAGTTGCCTGGCGTGTTCGAGGCGCCAGAGGTATTCGGTGCGGGGAATTTCGTAAGTGCCGAACTGTTGCAGGTGCGGCGTGGTCCATTGCGTGTCCAGCAACACATATCCGCTGGCGCGCAGACGTTCCACCAGGGCCACGAGCGCTATCTTCGAGGCGTCGGTCGCGCGGTGAAACATGCTCTCCCCGAAGAACGCGCCGCCCAACGCCACGCCGTACAGGCCGCCGACAAGCTTGCCCTGCAATCGCGCCTCCACACTGTGCGCGTGGCCGTGACGGTGCAACTGGCAATAGCACTCGCGAATCCCCGGCGAAATCCAGGTGCCTTCCTTGCGCTCGGCGCACTCGCGGATGATGGTCGGGAAATCGGTGTCGAAAGTGATCTCGAATTTTCTCCGCTGCCACACGCGCCGCAGCCCGTGCGGGATGTGGAACCGCTTGTCGAGGGGAATGACTGCGCGCGGATCGGGCGAAAACCACCCGATGCGGCCGCGTTTGTCGACGGCCATCGGGAAGATGCCGCGCCGATACGCATTCAACACAAGTTCAGGCTCAAGCACGAGCCGATTGTAGCCACCAATACTCTCTCATCCAATACCGCATCCGTCCGGCCATCCCAATGGGGTCATGAGACGCAGACTTGCGCAATCGGTCGTCTTGCCGCACAATACCTGCCTCTTTACGCAATTATTCAGGAGATTTTCATGACGATACCCATAACATTGGATAGTCCGCAGACGAAACCGCTCGACCAGCTTTGCATCGACACCATCCGCACTCTCGCGATGGACAGCGTGCAAAAGGCCAACTCGGGCCATCCCGGCGCGCCGATGGGCCTGGCGCCCGTGGGCTATTGGCTCTGGGAGAAATTTCTACAGCACAACCCCGAGAATCCACAGTGGCCGAATCGCGACCGGTTTGTTCTATCGGGCGGGCATGGTTCGATGTTGCTCTACAGCCTCCTCCACCTCACCGGCTACGATTTGCCCATGAGTGAGTTGGAGCGCTTCCGCCAATTGGGCAGCCGCACGCCGGGTCATCCGGAATACGGCATGACCCCCGGCGTCGAAACGACCACCGGACCGCTCGGGCAAGGATTCACCAACTCCGTCGGCATGGCCATCGCCGAGCGCTGGCTCGCGTCACATTTCAACCGAGACGGCCAGGAGATCATCAACTATCGCACCTACGCCATGGGCGGCGATGGCGATATGATGGAGGGCGTCTGCTCCGAGGCCGCTTCGCTCGCGGCGCATCTCGGTCTGCACAAACTGCTGTGGATTTACGACAACAACAAGATCAGCATCGAGGGCAAGACCTCCCTGTCCTTCAGCGAGGACGTCGGGGCGAGATTCAAGGCCTACGGCTGGTTCGTGCAACACGTCGCCGACGCCAACGATCTCAAGGCGCTCAACCGCGCCTTCAAAAAGGCGCTCAAGCAAACCGACAAACCGTCGTTCATCGTCGTCAACAGCCACATCGGATTTGGTGCACCCACGAAGCAGGACACGAACGAGGCCCACGGCGAGCCGCTCGGCGAAGCGGAGGTTCGCGGGGCCAAGGAGCGTTACGGCTGGCCGCCCGACGCAAAATTCCTTGTGCCGGACGAAGTCGCCAAGCACATGCACAAACAATTCCGAAGCGGGCGAAAACTGGAGAAGGAATGGCAGGCGAAATTTGATGCGTTCGCGCAAGCCCAACCGGCGCTCGCCGCGGAGTGGAAGTTAATGCAGAACCGCGAGATGCCCCCGGGTTGGGACAAGGACATCCCGACTTTCCCGGCCGATCCGAAAGGTCTGGCCACACGCATATCCAACAACAAAGTGCTCAATGCCGTCGCCAAGAATGTTCCCTGGCTGCTCGGGGGCGCCGCCGATCTCGCGCCGTCCACCAAGACCTTGATCGGTGATGGCGGCGACTTCGAGAAGGGTTCGTATGTCGGTCGCAATTTCCACTTTGGCGTGCGCGAACATGCGATGGCGGGCATTGTCAACGGCATGGTGCTCAGCAAGCTCCGCGCGTACGGCGCCGGCTTCCTGATTTTCTCCGACTACGCGCGCGGCTCGATTCGGCTCAGCGCCATTATGGAGATACCAATGCTGCACCTGTTTACACACGACAGCATCGGCGTCGGCGAAGACGGCCCCACGCATGAGCCCGTTGAACAACTCATGTCGCTGCGCGCCATCCCGCACATGGTGGTCATCCGTCCCGGCGACGCCAACGAAGTGGCCGAGGCCTGGCGCGTGATGATGGAAGAAAAGAAGCACCCGATCCTCCTCGCCCTCACGCGACAGGCGGTCCCGACGCTCGACCGCACGAAATATGCGCCGGCATCCGGATTGCGACAAGGCGCGTACATCCTCAGCGATTCCCAGGGACAACCCGACATCATCCTCATCGGCACCGGCTCAGAATTGCAGTGGTGCGTCGAGGCCGGCGAGAAACTGAAGTCGGAAGGCGTGAAAGTGCGCGTGGTCAGCATGCCCTCGACGGCGATCTTCGACCGCCAGCCACAAGAATATCGGGACCGCGTCCTGCCGCCGTCCGTTCGCAAACGCCTCTCCGTCGAAGCCGGTGTAACACTCGGCTGGCAAAAGTACGTCGGCCTCGACGGCGCATCGGTCGGACAAGACAGCTTCGGCGCCTCAGCCCCGGTCAAGGACGTAATGAAACACTTCGGATTTACCACGGAGAACGTTTACAACCACGCCAAGACCTTATTGGCCGCAGTAAAAGTATAGAAACAATCGGCAAGAATAGTTTGTGAGCTGTCGTCGTGGACCGGTGCGGCTTGGGAAGCCCGTTCGCTGAAGCGGTTGAATCTAATCGCGCAAATTGAGGATCGAACCGGGTAATAACATTTCTGTCACGAGTGTGGAGTCGCCCCCACTACTGCCCTTTTACGGCGCAAAACGCTCTGGAGTCACACCCATTATCTGAAGCAATTCCCGCGGAGTGTTTGCATTCACGTGTGTCATCATCGCCAACAAGATTCGCCCGGCGGCTTCGGCATCGGCTTGGGCGTTGTGGTGCCGAAACTCATGCCCGATGTGCGTTGCCAAGGTATGTAGTTGATGGTTTGGTAGCTCCGGCCAAACCCGGCGACTGAGTTTCAGTGTGCAGACAAAATCAAACGTGGGACAGGCCAGATCAAAATGGTGCAGTGTGCCGCGCAACTTCTGCATGTCGAACCATGCGTTATGCGCAATTACGATGTCAGCGAGAGTCAATCGTGCCAAGAATTCCGGCGCAATCGCCGAAAATTCCGGTGCGTCTTGGACATCAAACCGAGTCAAGCCGTGGATTTCGGTGAAGTCTTCCCGAAACCATCCGCAGCCGCTCGGTGGACGGACAATCCAATAGGGCGACTCGGCGAGTTTGCCGTTCTCAATCACCGCCATCCCGGCAGCACAGATGCTGGCGTGGGAATAGTTGGCTGTCTCGAAGTCAATGCTAGTGAAGTTCATCGTGCTGTTGATAAGATACTGAGCACTTTTCTTTGCTCATGCCTTTGGCCCGACGTAGCCTATTAGAGCATCAAGAAGTTGCTTCGACTCATCCATGGATAAAAAAGGCCTTTTGTCGATCCGTGCCCAGTAGAAGTCTCTCTTCAACACTTTTTTGACATCTGCCACCGACATGGCCTTGATGGTTCCTCCATCTTGCTTGGGGAATGCTGTGAGCCAGTCCAAATCCCAGAACAACGCTTCCTCCGCTTGGTCTTCCTTGATGTTTTTGCCTTTCACCGTGCCGGCTGCAATGATTCCTGTCCACTTGTGGCAGAGAAATACGGTGTCTCCCGGTCGGAGGCAGCGCGCCGCCTCCTGCCGATCCCCGAAGGCCGCGACCCGCCGATGCTCACACATGTACCAGATCGAGTCCTCATTATAGCTTCGGTTGGTGTCGAATATAACGCCTTTGGCCTCAGCCGGGTTGTAGTGGCGGTCATACGGCAGCGAGAAAAACTCGAAGTAGTATTCCTTTTTCTCTCCCGCCTTAATCTCATAGATCCGATACGGGATGAAATCCACAGAAATGCCTTTGGATTTCCAGTAATCTACTTTACGAATCAAGTCATCGCTGCTGGCGCTGCCGACAATCATTAATTTCTGCTGTGTATTGAAAGTCGCCTCGTCGAGTGGTTGCTGAAGCTCGAAATGATTTTGATGCGCCTCGCGAAGACCCTTTGCCGAATCGTATCCGTAGGCATCCCAATTGACACTATTCTGAAGTTGTTGGAAATCCCAATGCGCGGCAGTTTCGCAATAACCCAAAGCTTGATAAACCGCGTCCCCACCAACGCCGCCTCGTTTCAGTTCAAAGATAATGAGGTCGCCCTGTTCGTTGAGCGCATAAATGTCGGCTACTCCCTCGTAAGGACGCTCCTGACGGATGGGCATCATCTTATTGTCTTCAAACAATTTTTCCGACAGATTATTGGCCAGTAGGTCTTCGAGATGCTTCTCAAGCTGAATTCCTTGAAAGGGAACCGGCTCAAGAGAATCAAAAACGTCATTATTATTTTGTCCTAGTTTGTACAGCATAATTTTACATCCCTTTCATTGTGCGCTTCCTGTATGCACGGTTATACACGGTTTGCCACGTTCTAGGTCGTGTCGTTTGCATGGTGATGTTGGCACATTAATGATTATTGCGCACTTTGAAGTTGAACGGGTTCGACTGCATCATTGCGCTCGGTTTCCGAACACACGTCGAGCCACGGGACAAAGCGATAGTGACAAAAGCCAGCCTCGCAACCCCAACCGGATGTCCCGTTGACGATTTCAACTAGAAGAAACCCCAGGTTGCTGAGTCCTGTAAAGGAATTGTGTCCTGGCTGTATGGCTCGGATGGTATAAATATGGCCCCCGATCGGGAGGGAGTCGCACCAGTCGATAATCGCTGGCGGAAACGAGTCGTCAATGCAAATGACTTTCTGGCCGACATAAAAACTTGAAGGTGGATTTGTATTCATTGGTGCAATTCCTTGTGCGAGTTCTCATCAGAAGATCGGTGGCCTTCCCGATGGCTACATCGAGCGGGGTTTTCCCTTGTCCGCAATGTTGTCGACGTACTTCTCAATACTTGTAATCGTCGGGACAAGAGAAACGAGATCGCTCAAGTAGACAGGGCCGCCAACCTCTTTAAGCAGATCCTTATCCTGGAGCCTTTGTGTCAGCGTGATAATATCGAGAAGAACGTGTTCCCTGAGACAAGTGGTCATCTCGCGAAATAGAACCTGATGCACAGCATGATCGAAATGTTTATCTGTCAACCGCGCCATGACAAGCGGGCCAACGGTTTGGGGTTCGAGCAGCATCGCGCCGAGTACAACCATTTCAACCTCTCGACTGCTGGGGAGCATTCGTTCGCTTGGGTCAGAATTATCAGTAGAATTCATTACGTTTCCTCCAAAATCAGGTAGTGTGCTTTTTTCACAGCATGCACCTGTCCTAATGGCGGTTGCAAAGGAACTGAATGTCCCCAATCCCTGTCCCAAGCGAAAAGAGACCTACTTCGCTTTGTCCACAGCTCGGCTGTTCTTGAACTTCGCCCGTAGTCTGCTGATCCGTCTTGGGCTTGTGCGGGGGTCCCAGCCAAGACCAGCGCAGAGGAACTCGTGTTTCTTTTCACTTTTCAACCCAAGACGGAGAGCTTCTTTGTCGAGCCGGCGAAGTTTCTCGGCAGATTTCATCCGTTCGGCGAATCCCTCGGCAAGGGCGGTGCCCTGACGCCCCGGGACGCGCGCACGATGGAGCTTTGCGATTGCGTTCCAGCGGATATCCCGTTTCGGGTCAAATGACCAATAGGCGGGGATGTGGATCATCGTCCCGCAGGGTGTCAGGTTGACAGCGAGCTTGAGCAGGAGCGGTTTGTCGTTCTGCATGCCATAGAGATTCCAGCGCTGGCAGAACGCATCGAACGCCGCCTGAAAAACTTCTTCACGACGACGCAAGTCTACAGAAAACGACGGACGTAGATTGCGCTCCGCGCCCATGGTTCGGCGAATCACGCCCTTATGGTCGCGGTAGGCCTGGACCTTGAATGCAGCCTTGATGCGCTCCCATTGGCGGCGAAGGTGTGGATCGGTGCGGATGGTAAGTTCGTTCTGAGAATACTTGGCCTGCGTTTTGACAAGGTTTTCGTAGGTGCCCTTTTGAACATGGTGTTCATGGTCGGCGACAGCGGCGCAGACGTTTTTGTCCGGTGATTCAGGCAGTAGATCGATGAGAAGACGTTGCCGGGAGTTCAGGCGTTTACCTTTTTCCAAGGCTGCAAGGCAATCCGCCAACACATCTTCAATATTAAACGGCCATAGCGTCGGCGGGACGAACATCCAATTATAGAGCGGTCGCAGTTGTTGAGCAACCACATCGCTGAGATTCGGAATCGCGGAATGGTAACGCCGGAGAGTTTCCTCAGCCCATTCGGCCCTGTGATAGGCGCGGGCTTTGAGTTTTTTCAGGTCAAGATCGAGTGCTTTTGTCACGCGCGTTCCTCGAAAGCAGCCTATCCCGATATCTAAGCCAATCCAAGCACGGACAATTGGAAAACCGACTCGCCCTACCACTTCCCACCGGTCATGCGAATGCGACTGGCGTCGTAGCCATTTTTCTCCGAGATTGTGGACGTCGAACAGCTTTTGTGTGCCAAACGAATCAGCCGGGTTAGGAAATAGATTTCGCTCGTGCATCGCTAAACGATTATTTTACTGGACATGACGTGATGGGATGGGGTATAGTCGGCCCAGTTCTTTGACAATGGAGCCTCATTCGTGGGACTCTACAAGAGCCAAAGGAGAGCGTTGTTTGTCGGGGGAGAAGGGGCCGCAAAAACATGCGTTTCTGCGAAACGAACCCGAATTATTTTGCCCGGAAAACAGCATGTATCCATTTGATTTGGAATGGCTTATGTGGAAAAAGTTTGGGTTGTCAATTCGGGTTCGTTTGGCGCGAAATGGGGTCGCTTCGCGCCGACCTCAAAGTGGGGTAAAGTTCGGTTGCCGCGAAAACCATATCGCGGCGGCTCGGTGCGGAAAAACGAACCCAAATCCAGAGGCCTACGGTGGGTTCGGTTGCCACGGAAACTGCATCGCGACGTACCAGTTGCTTAGGGCACCACCCAGAGTTCTGAACAAAGACTTATGGTTACCGCCTGAATGCGTTACTTCCTCGCCGCCAGCACCAGCCGCTGCCACCACCAGACAATCTTGCCGTCTTCTTCGGTGAGGCAGAAAAGGTCTCGCGCCTCGGGTGGCGCGTGGCGAACCAACTCGAGAACTTTTGCCCGGTTCTCGGGCGTCGTGGCGGCGGTTTCAAAATACCAGTTCAAGTCCGGTTGCTTGAACGGCTGCAATTCGGAGAACACGACCCGCAAGCCGGCATCCTCGGAAAGTCGCGCCCAATTCCCCTGACTCAGAAACCGATGATGGCTCGGGTCGCGAAGCTTCTCGACGTTATGCAGCCACTCCTCGGCCACGGGTTGACCGTCCTCGATCGAACCGTCGATGAGGAGAAACGCGCCGCCCGGTTTCAGCACCCGGGCCGCTTCGCGCACAAACGCATTGGGATCGCTAAAGTGATGCGCGGCCACACGGCACGTCACAAGGTCGAACGAGCTGTCGGTATACGGAAACGATTCGGCGGTATGTTGCCGCGTCTCGACATGGAGTCCGCATTCGCGCGCGGTGGTGGCGGCGCGTTCGAGCATCGCCGCGGAGATATCGGCGAGGGTAACCTGCCAACCGGCACCAGCCAGGAAAAGTCCCGTGTGCCCCGCGCCGGTGGCGACATCGAGCGCCCGCCCTGGTTTCAGCCATGGTAATCGCCTCAGGGCGCCCTTCACATCGGCCACGTCCGCCAGGATGTGCCCTTTGCCGTAACGGTCGCTCTGCCGATCAAACTGCTGCTGCGCCGTCCGTTGGATCTCATTCAAATCGCTCATCATTATTCATAGTTTGCAATGGCGGTTTGGCGATTGCAACCATGCACACATCCCACGATTGCAAATCCAAAGGCTTTTCGGTAGAGTCGCGCCCGATGAAGAAGACCCTCCGGTTGTGCATTTTGGTTACGCTGTGCTTTGGTGGAGCGGCCCGAGCCTGGGCGGTGGCGGATCCGGGCGATCGCTTCCTCGAAGCGTACTTTCTCATCCAGGAGGGTGATACAGCCGTTCGTGATAGCGACTGGGCAAAGGCCAACACGAAGTATGGCGGGGCACTCGATATCCTGAACGAGATCAAGACGGACAGTTCTGATTGGAACCCGCACATCATTGAATTCCGCACCAAGTACATCAATGACCACCTGTCCGAAGTAAAAGCCAAACTCACCTTGTCCACCGGTGTCCGGCCGGAACCGCAGCCTCCCGCGACAACAACCGAGACGCCGCCCGCAGTCTCTACCACCACCGTCACCAATCCGCCGCCTGCAGTATCCGCTACCGACACCAATCCACCGCCTGCCGTGTCCGTGACCACCACCAATCCCGCGACGGCGGTCGAAAGCGAGCAGGTCCGGCAACTGACCTCGGAGCTGCAGCGCGCCCATGAACAGGTGGAGCAGTTGGAGGCCGCGCGCAACGAACTGAATGCGAAACTCCAGGAGCAACTCAGCAAGATTGCGCCGACGCAGACCACGTCGCAAATCGAAGAGCTGATCAAGACGAACCAGGACCTTTCCGCCAAACTGGCGGCCGCGCAAAATGACATCGCGGAGGCCCGCGAACGCGCGGCGGCAGCCGCTTCCGCAGCGCCGGCCACGAATGCGCCGGCCGTGTCGCCGGACGTGGAGCAACTGCGGACGGAGCTCACCCAGGCCCGCGGCGAATTGCAGCAGACAAAAGAGGAACTCCAGCAAACGCGGCTCGAGTTGGGCACCACCAAGCAGGCACTCGAGAAAGCGCAGACCGACAACGTGGAGTTGCGTCGTTCGTACGAGGAGGTCATCGGCCAACTCACCGACGCGAACAAAAAGCTGACCGCGGCCAGGGCCGGCAGCGACAAGGACGATGAAATCATCCGCCAGTTGCGGAAGGAAAACGCGCTGTTGCGGATCATCGCCGAGCGCAAAGCCTCGGACTCCATCTCTGCCGGTGGAAACGACGAGAACCCGAACGGCCCGTCCATCCCCGAGCTTCGCGGTTGGCGTCCGCGCCCGCGCCCGCAGCCGGTCCCCAAGGCCCAGCCGCTCAAGCCGGAACCCAAACCGCAGCCACAACCGTCCACGCCGCCCTCTTCGATGGAAGAGTCGAGTCGCGGCAAGCTGGTCGCCACACTGACTGCGCCAAAGAAGGCTGAACCGACGAACGTAATAGTCGTTGTGGAACCACCGAAGCCTCAAACCAACGCTCCCGCGAAGCCCACGGCTGTCGTGAAACCTCCGGCACCCGTCAAGCCTCCGGCTCCCGTAAAGCCTCCGGCACCTGTGAAACCTCCGGCACCTGTGAAAGTCACGCCTCCTCCCGAGCCGAAGAAGGAACCCGTAAAGCCGGTCGAGGCGGCGCCGAAAGACCAGGAAAAGGAGAAGACAGAAGCGGCCTCGCCCGACGCGCGCAAGTTGCTCAATGAAGCCCGCGCCGCGCTCGCGTTGAAGGATTTCAATACCGCAGGAACCAAGTACAACGCCGTTCTGGCACTGGAACCGACGAACACGGTCGCGCTCGCCAACCTCGGCGTGATCCGTTATCAGCAGAATCGCCTCGACGATGCCGAAGAGTACCTGCGCAAAGCGGCCGCCGCCACGCCCAACGACAGCAACACCCGCTCCTTGCTCGGCGTGGTCTATTTCCGCAAGGGAGCGATCGAGGACGCGTATGCGGAACTGAACCGGGCCGTCGCCATTGACCCGCACAATGCCGAGGCACATAACTACCTCGGGATCGTGCTCAGCGAGAAGGGCTGGAGTGCGTCCGGCGAATTGGAAATCCGCCGCGCCATCGAGATCAACCCGCAATACGCCGACGCCCACTTCAATCTGGCCGTCGTGTACGCCAAGCAGCGCACCCCGAAGCTGGAACTCGCCCGCTATCATTATAAGAAGGCCCTCGACCTGGGCGCCAAGCCCGATCCGGGTCTGGAAGCGCTGTTGAAGAAACTTGCCGAAAAACCGGCCGCGCCTGCTGACGGGGAAGAGCCAAAACCGTAATCGGCGCCCGCCTCGCGCGGTGGTTGCGGGGCGTGGCCGACGTCATACCGGCAGCAGTATCCGAAACGTCGTTCCCTTCTTCGGCGCGCTTTTGACTTCAATCTTCCCATTATGGGCCTCAACGATTTTTTGGACGATGGCCAGCCCGAGGCCGGTGCCGTGCGATTTCGTGGTGAGGAACGGCTCAAAAATCTGTTTCTGCTTCTCGGGCGCCATGCCCATCCCCGTGTCGGTGAATGACAACACCATCGCGCTCGCGGGCTTATGTTGCATGGCCGACGAGACCGTGAGCGTCCCCCCCCGGACCATCGCGTCGGCCGCGTTGAGAATCAAGTTCAGGCACGCCTGCTCGATCTGGCCGCGGTCGGCGCGCACCTTCGGCAGTCCCTCGCCAAATTTCCGCACCAACTCGATCCCCTGCTGGCTCAACTTCTGCCGCGTCAGCAACAGCACGTCGTCGAGCAGGTCGTTGACGTCCACCAACTCCAATGTCGGCTCGGTCGAGCGCGCGTAGCCAAGCAAATGATCGACGATCTTGTTCAGGTGATCCATTTTTTCAGCCATGATCTCGGCGTCGCGCGCCCGCGGGTCCTCGGGCGGGAATTTCAAATCGAGCGAATGAAACAACATCTTCATCACCGTCAGCGGATTGCGAATTTCGTGGGCGACCTCCGCGGCGAGCAGGCCGAGCGTACTCAACCGCTCGTTGTGCCGTAGTTGCTCTTCCACATCCACGACCTTCTCGTGCAGCCGCGCGTTTTCGATGGCCACCGCGGCGAGGTTGGCGAGCGCGGAGAGCGTCTTGATGTCCTGGTTCGAGAATCGGTACGGTTCCGCCGAGTAAACATTCAGCGCGCCAATCGCCGTGTCGACCACAATCATCGGCACGGACAGCAGCGAGACCAGGCCCTCCTCGCGCGCCATTTCCGTGTGCCGATAGTCGTCGTGCGTCTGCACGTTGAAAATGCGCAGCGGCTTCTGGCGGCGCACGACGAAACCAATCAGGCTGTCGGACACCGGCAACGGCGGCCGGCGCAGGTACTTGGTACCGGCCCCGTGGCAGGCGCGTAATTCGAGGAACTCGCGGGTCGGGTTCACCAACATCAGCGAACAGACCTTCGTGTCCATCAGGCGGCACGCATCCCGGGTGACGCTTTGCAGGATTTCCTGCAGGTTGAGCGACGAGATGACCGATTGCGCGACAGAGAAAAGCGACTCCAACTGCCGCGCGTTATGGGCCACCGCCTGGTACAGCCACGAATTCTGGATGACCTGCGCCGATTGATTGGCGATGGCCACGAGCAGTTCTTCGTCCTCAGTGCTAAAGGCGGCGCGGCGCGTCGAGTCGACGTTCAACACGCCGATGAGCGCCCCTTCGACAAGCAGCGGGACGGCGAGTTCGCTGCGGATGTCCTTGCGCACGGAAACGTAATGCGGATCGGCGGTGACATCCGGCACCCGCAACGGTATGCCCATCTTCGCCACCCAGCCGGTCACGCCCTGGCCAATACCAAGCTTCGTTAGCTGCGCCTTCTCGCTCAGGCCGATGGCCACTTCGATCTCCAGCAATTGCGTGTGCGGGTCGATGAACACAATCGATCCGCTCGTCGCCTGCATCACCCGCACCGCCTCGCCGAGGACCCGGTTAAGGACTTCCTCCGGTTCCAACGTGGAATTGATCATGCTGCTGACGCGCACCAGCACTTCAAACTGGCGCAGCCTGCGTTGTTGCGAAGTCGTATTCCGAGCCATGCTCAACCTGCCACTTTCATCGCCAAAATCCTAAACGAACTCTCCCCAAATAACACGCCGGTTTGGTAGTGCCTTAAATTGGAGGGCCACGCTCCGTCGTGGCCGCATGAGGCGCAACCCCTTCACTTGTGCCCTCGTAGACCCTCCCCGTTGTGCGCCGGTCTCCCGACCGCGCACTCCGACCGACCGAAAGCCGAGTCTGCGAGACGCCGCGACGATGTTTTCGCGGCAATCTCCTTCCTCCCCCCACCCAAAAACTGGCTTCGTTTGCCCCATTTCCGGCCTCTGGCCCCCTCAAAACCCCCTCCCGGTGGGTTCGTTTTCGAAAACGAACCCACCGATTTCTCTCACAAGTTTCTTTCGCAACGCATGTGTTCATAGTTACTTCCATTAAAAAATCCGTCAAAAAACGGTGGGTTCGTTTGGTAGAATGGCATATTTCTTTCGCGCCTGATGTGCGCGCAGTATTTCTGGCGAAGGCGAACGGCCGATAGTGGCGCGGGCGTCCCGCCCGTGGCCTCTTGACCTGCCGGTGTGCAGCGGCGTCTCGCCCTTACTGTTCCTGTCCAAAAACATGCCCACATCTTACCACTATCGGAATACGATGTCCAGAGGGAAAATACCGATGTTTGCCTGACGGAGATCTTGCGAATGGCCGAATTGAACTTCCCGCCACATCCGTCCCATTCGCCCTATTCGTCCCATTCCTTCCCCGTTGTAGCCACGGCGCTCTGTCGCCGTGTCATCCGCTTCCTCCTCGCCTCCGGCAACCCCCTCAAAGAACCCGTCGGTTGGAACGGTCCCATCGTCATGAACACCCAGGAACAACTCCGCCACGCCTTCGAAGAGCTAAAAGAAGGCACCTTTTTGGAGTCAAATAAGACCCACTGACTGGCTTCCGCGCCCTTGTAGCCACAACGCCCCGCCAACGCGTCCCCCTCCTCCACACACACAATCCTCATTGCCAGCTGTCGACATTCGATTTGTAACTGCTTTAGATGTTCGCTAGAGTCGGTTTTCGTTGGGAGAAGCCAGATGAAAAGGCAGAAAATTCCGGCGGGCTTTACGCTTAGACTGACCCTGCGAGCTAAGGAGCCTATCAATCGGTTTTCTTGGTCTCCGGACGGGCGGATGATCGCGTCCCCCTCCGATGACAAAAATGTCCGGGTGTGGGATGCGGGCGCAGGTATCCTGCTGAGAACCCTACAAGGACACAAAGATTATGTTTTCACGACCGCCTGGTCACCAAGCGGAGAGAAACTCGCTACGACGTCTCGCGACCGCACCGTCCGAATCTGGAATCCCTACACTGGCGCGCTCGAAAAGGTAATTAGGGGCCACTCGGACATTGTGTATTCCGCTGCGTGGTCGCCAGACGGGAAACTTCTGGCGACGAGCTCTCGCGACCGGACAGTGATTTTCTGGAACACAGAGACTTACGAGCAGGTAAAGGTATTGGTTGGCCACTCGCATCTGATGTTTGACGTGAAGTGGTCCCCAAATGGCAAGATCCTAGCGGCGCTGGACAGCAATGCGTTTTGGCTTGCATCGAAGACCCTGAAGCGAGTGTTTTATAGGGAATTCCCCGGACGCTCAATTTACACTCACGCGTTGGCATGGACTCCGGACGGAGCTTTTTGTGCTGTTGGTTACGAAGCAGGCATATCGATTTTTGACATGCGGACGCTTGAAATTGCCCATGTACTCGAGACACCGAGGAGTAGCATCAGCTGTCTCTCTTACTCTCACGACGGGAGTCTATTGGCCGCAAGATCAAGAAATGGTGGGCTACGGTTGTGGCGAACCGACACTTGGCAGCGGATCGCGATGCTCAATACGACAGCTTCAGGTTTCTGGACTCCCGGCGTTGCATTTCATCCCCACCAGCTAATACTTGCGACAGTTAGTCACAAGGATACCGGAATTTCCATTTGGGAGTTGGATTCAAAGGACCTGTTCAAGCGCCGCACGACGAAAGCCTGCTTTTATTCGAACGCGAAGGTTGTGCTGGTTGGGGACTCGGGGGTTGGCAAAAGCGGCCTTGGCTTAGTACTTTCAGGCCAAAAGTACGAGAAGACCGACTCGAGCCACGGTCGCCACATTTGGATTTTTGACAACTCGAGGATAAACCTGAGCACCGGCACCCATGAAATGCGCGAAACGTTGTTGTGGGATCTAGCAGGGCAGCCGGGTTACCGTCTTTTGCACCAGCTACACTTAAACGAAGTCTCCGTAGCCTTAGTGGTGTTTGACGCACGAAGTGAGACGGATCCATTTGCTGGAGTGCGGCATTGGGTGCGCGCCTTGCGTCAAGCGGAACGCATTAGAGGTGATTTTACTCACCCCGTGAAAAAATATCTTATTGCTGCAAGGGTGGACAGAGGCAGCATTGGTGTGAGCAAAGAGCGCTTAGCTGCTTTTCTAAAGGAGTTCAATTTCGACGGGTTCTTTGAAACCAGCGCAAAGGAGGGCTGGAATATCAAGGATCTGCAACAGAGCATTCGAGGCGCGGTTGATTGGGATTCCCTACCAAAAGTTAAGTCGGAGACGCTTTTTCAGCAGATCAAAGACTTTCTTCTCCAAGAAAAAACAGCCGGTCAAATACTATCTACCACGCACGACTTATACCGCTCTTTCTTGAAAACAAAGAAGGGGCTCCGCAATTCTAAGACACTCATCGCAGATTTTGACGTATGCATTGGCCGCTTGGAATCGCGGGACTTGGTACAGAGACTTAGTTTCGGCAACCTAGTCTTGCTGCAACCTGAACTTCTCGACGCGTACGCAGCTTCACTTATTGATGCGGCGAAGAATGAACCGGACGGAATGGGATGCGTTGAGGAGGACGCCGCTCGCAAAGGACGATTTCGAATCCCAAAGGATGTTCATATTAAAGATGGGGAGCAGGAAAAACTTCTCTTGATCGCAATGGTCGAGGATTTGCTGCGGCATGAAATCGCGTTCCGGGAGTCGACAGATGATGGCACTCATCTTGTGTTTCCCTCACAACTTACCAGAGAACGCCCCGATCTTCCCGACCCAGAAGGAAAATCCGTAATATTCAGTTTTGAGGGTCCGGTTCTAAATATCTACGCGACGCTGGTAGCGCGACTCTCACACAGTGGCTTCTTCACGAAAAAGGAAATCTGGAAGAACGCCGTCACTTTTGCAACAAAGGCCCCCGGCACGTGCGGTATTGTGCTACGAGAGTTTGACGAAGGTCGTGGCGAGTTGACCCTGTTTTTTGATAGTACGACGGGTACAGAATCCCGTATGCAGTTCGAGGACTACGTTCACACGCACTTACAGCGGAAAGCGTTGACGGAGACAATACAACGTAGGTCTGT
Source organism: Verrucomicrobiota bacterium (assembly GCA_003152315.1). Classification (GTDB taxonomy): domain Bacteria; phylum Verrucomicrobiota; class Verrucomicrobiia; order Palsa-1439; family Palsa-1439; genus Palsa-1439. The sequence continues at coordinate 14,225 of PLZV01000053.1, read as the reverse complement.
AATAGGGTGCACGAGCTGCTTAACGCCCCTCTCGGATATTCAGGTGACGAGGCGAAGAGAGCGGGGCTTCGATTGGATTGAGTGCAACGTTTGCGGTAACCGAGTCTCTCTCTTGGAACAAGACAAGCTATCGATGACTGCTTCGATTCAGGCAATCACCAAGATGGATGAAGCGGCAGACGCGCGTCGTGAACTTGATACGGGGCTCGTCTCAGCTGTTGCGGAAATGCAAATTAAGGATTTCGGAAGATGGGCGGGCGCCTCAAGAACAACCCTAGCCATCGTATTCACAGACATCGTGGGCTCCGCGGCTTTGGGGTCCGAATTAGGCGATGAACAAATGAATCGGGTTCGCAGAAGCCACTTTCAAAGGGCCCGCTCGTTGATTCAAAAATATAATGGTTACGAAATAAAGACCATAGGCGATGCCTTTATGGTTGCATTTCATCAAGCGTTGGATGCATTAAATTTCACCCTCTCTCTGTACGACAATACTGGGCACGAGCGAATACAAATTCGCGCCGGCATTCACGTTGGGCCAATCACGATCGAAGAAAAAGACGCGTTCGGTTCCATGGTGAACTTTACCGCTCGCGTGCAGAGCCATGGAAGGGATGCAGAGATTTGGGTCAGCAGTAGAGCGAAGGACGACATCGATCTGGAAAAAGCAAAGGCGCATAAAGCTCTTGAGTGGACAAAGCACCCAAATTGCACTCTCAAGGGATTTCCGGGTAAATTCATACTCTGGTCAGTGCTACGACCTAAATAGCAAGACGACTCTTCGGCTCTCCATCCTTATGCACCTTCATGCGAAAGTGAACCGTGCCGGCATCTAAACTTCGCCCACTTGCCCCGCCGTTCCCGCCCTGTTAGACTGTGGGCGCATTCAACTGCATGATAGGCCACAGCAAACAAGAATCCATGCGCGAGATACTAAGCGGCATCTTCACTTGAGGCGCGGCCCATCCCGACATGCCCTGGGATCTGAACGGCTACGCGATCCGGCTGGACGCCGCACAATCGCATGTTTCCAGTCATTCAAGATGTGTGACACTTTTCCCGGTGGCAGCGCGATTCAAAAACCTTGCAAGCCCGTCGGTCGCTTCCAATCCACTCGCGAGGCGATCCGCCTAATTCTGAAAACCGACCTATGGAAGCGCGGCCTTGGTCGCCGTCGGCTTGGCCGCAGGGGCATTCACGAAAAGGCACAGGTTGGCCACGGCGCTGCCGTTGTGGGGGGTGCGCACATAGGCATACAGACGATAGCCGCCGCCGCTCGCGGGCAGCTTCACGTCAGCGCTTTTGTCCGTCGCGTTGGCAATGGCATCGGGAAATCCTGCTGAACCCGCCGCCCCTTCCGCCGCGACCTGGTAACGGAACATATCGCGCTGCAATTCCCAGGTAACCTTGATCGGCTCGCCGTTCGCGCCGCTGGCGTCCAGCAACACATGAACCACCGCGCCCGTTTCCCCCCGACCGTCGCCATCCGCCAGCTTCAAACTGTTGATTCGCGGGCAGGGGTTGGTGATCGGTTTGCCGGTCCACAATTCGCTCATCGTATCCACCGCGGCGACCTTGCTCCCGTCGGGGAGGAACATCCCATACCACGTCGCCGTCGCCTCGCGCTTGAAGCCCCAGGCAAAAGCGCACGAGCCGAAACAGAATTCCTTCTGGCCCAACACCGAACCAACGTACGTCCTTCGGTACCAATCCGTCTTTTCCGTGCTGGTCATCTCGACCACGCCGCCCCAGGGTTTCTGCCCCGTCTCCCACTGTCCGGGCGGACCGAATTCCGTGATGACATACGGCTTGGTCCCGCCCGCCGTCCTGTATCGCTCCCCGACACTCTGGCCGCCGCCGTAACTGTTGATGCCGACAATATCAATGTCCGGGCAATACTTGTTGATTTGGGGAATCTTATCGCCGCCAACCTCCGCGATGACGGTCATGGTCGGGTGGTTCGGGTCTTCCTTCTTGATCATGGCCGCGATGTCTTCAATCGCCTGCCAAACCGCCGGGTCGCCAGCGGGCTCTTCCGTTTCCATTTCGTTGCCAATGGACCAAACCAGCAACGCGGAATCATTATGGTAGCGGCGAACGGACTCCTGGGCCGTGTCAAATTGCGCCTTTACCTGCTCGGTGTTGTGGTAGTTGAAGCCCTGCCGCTTGTGCCCCATCCACATCCCGGCGATCACCGTCAAACCCGACTTCCGGGCATCATCCAGGTCGGTCGCGAGTCGATCGGCCCCCCACGTGCGGAAAGTGTTTCCGCCATACTGGGCCAGCCATTGTTTGGGTCCGTCGCCGCCAACGCCCTTGATGAAATAGGGTTTGCCGCCACGCAACAACTGCCAGCCTCCGGCGGTTTTCACAACTTCGACGCGCACCGGAGTATCATCCGCCAGCGTCGTGGTTTGTAACGGCCCCGAAAGAGCTGTCGCAAACAACAGTCCGGTCAACATGAGGCTCGTCCGCACCATCGGGAGCAGCGATCTCCCTCGCAAAAGTATATTCAGCATGTGGAGTAGCCCTGTCTCGCCAACTTTAGTGGAAGGGGCCACTCCTGAACAATCGCAAGTTTCCTTCACTAAAGAAGATGTCGGACGCTTTCCCGATACTACCGTGATTCAAAAATCTTGCAAGGCCCATCGGCAGCTTCCAATCAAGATACATTTCACGGGCAGTCCGCTCAAGACGAAGTGTGATCATCCGGATGGAAACTTTGCAGTTGCTTCTCAAGTTTAATGTGCCAGATTTGGTCGCCAATGACGGAACTGATCTTGATGGCGCATGTTTTGTTTGGCGTGGCTTGCATCATCACGACCGTGTGGATTTTCGTCGAGGTGTTGCATGCCTCCGAAACCAATCAAGCCCGCATCAGAAAGATGTGTTGGGCCGCGGCGGTCTTCATGTGGCTCGCCTTTTGTATCGCCGGCTACTGGTACGTCGTCTTCTACAAGGTCGATAAAGCCATCATCCTGGAGGGACCATGGCCTTTCGCCCACAGTTTCTTCATGGAAACCAAGGAACACCTGGTCATCCTGTTGCTGCTGCTGGTCACCTATCTCCCGATCCCCGCCTCCAGCAATTTGGTGACAAACAAAGACGCGCGCCGCGTTGTGCTTTGGGTGTCGGGCATGATTGCCTTGCTTGCCTTGATGATGGAGGGCGAGGGCGCAATCATTGCGATGGGCGTGAAAGTGGCCTTGCTGGCGAAGTGAAAGAAGCAGGATAGCGAACATGGAAAACACCAGCGTCTCAAAATACACCGTCTCCTTCGGGCTGGCTCTGGCACTCGCCAGCGTGATCAATGCCCTGCTGGTGGTCGCGAAAGAGAAGAGTCCAACCGTCATGGCCGGGCTGCAAAAACTCACCGGCCATCATTGGGTCTCTCATAGCGCCATCATTCTTGTCCTGTTTGCCGCCTTCGGCTGGATATTCGCCAGGGCCAATGGTGGCCGGGGGATACAGATCACCGCCAACAGCCTGATCCGCACACTCGTGTCGGGAGTCGTCATCGGCGGACTCGTCATCATGGCGTTCTATTTGGTCGGAGATTGACGGCATCATGCGAACCGCACGACGCCTATCCGTAGTAGCTCAACTGGCAATCCTCAGCGCAACCCTCGTCGGAAACACTTACGGTGGCCCTCCATTCATCACCGACGACCCCGAGCCGGTGGAATACCAGCACTGGGAGTTTTACCTCGCTTCCCTTGACTTCAAGACCGATGGCGATTGGTCGGGCACCGCGCCGCATGTGGAAGTGAACTACGGCGTGGTTTCCAACGTGCAGCTTCATCTGATTGCGCCGCTGGCTTACGACGCACCGTCCGTCGGGAGTGCGCATTACGGGTATGGCGATACCGAACTGGGTGTGAAATTCCGCTTCCTCCAGGAGACGGACCGAATACCACAAGTGGGTGTCTTCCCGTTGTTGGAAGTCCCCACCGGCAGTTCCAAAGACAATCTCGGCAACGGCCACCTGCAAGCGTTCCTGCCCTTGTGGCTGCAAAAGAGTTGGGGTTCATGGACCGCCTACGGCGGTGGTGGCTATGGCATTAATTCCGGCGCCAGCAATCAGAATTGGGGCTTCGTCGGTGCGCTGCTGCAACGGCAGGTCTTAACGAATGTTCTCCTTGGAGCGGAGGTTTATTATCAAACCGCGCGGCAACTCGGTGGGGCCAACGATACGGCGTTCAATGTCGGCACGGTCATTGATTTCAGCGAGCAACACCATTTGCTTTTCTCTGCCGGCCGCTCCATTGACGGCCCGACAGAATTCCAATTCTACCTCGCCTATCAATTCACCTTTGATAACAGCCTGTTTCAGAAATGAAACAAGCGCACCGGCAGCTTCCCATCAACTCGCAAGGAGATTGATCGCCGCTTCCAGTTTCGCGCGGATCCCGCCCAGTCGCGCGGGATCGGTGATCTTGTTGCCGAGTTGGTCCTGCACGTAAAACACGTCGATCGCCGCGCCTTTTTCCGTGGAAATCTTGGCGAAGCTGATATCGAGGCCCAGTTCGCTGAGCGTGTGTGTGATCGTGAACAGCAGACCGAGGCGATCTTCGGTCTGGATCTCGACGATCGTCCGGCCCTTGCTGATCTCGTTGTCGATATCGATGACGGTCGGAATGTGCACTTCGCGAATCCGCGGGATCTCGCCGCGAATCGTCCGCAGGCGCTTGAGCATTTCGGGAAACTCGATGTTCTCGCGATTGCTCAGCATTCGCTCCAGCATCCCTTCCGCCGTCTGGATCGCGCGCTGGTCCGTGACCGCTGCGAGTTCCTTGTCGCAAACGTCGAATACATCGAGGACCACGTGGTCGCCGCGGGTGTAGACGTTCGCGCGTAGAATATTCAACTCCGCCGAAGCCAGCGCCCCGCAGATTTTCGAGAACAGCCCGAGCCGGTCCCAGGTGCAAATGGACACCTGCGAATAGCTCTGCGCGGGGAACGACTGCCAGTCCACCACGGGCACGAGGGCGTCCGTGGCTTCCTCAACTTCGAGCTGGCGCGTCAGGAAGCGGTGAATCAGCATGAGGTGGCGTTCGACGTCCGCCGCGCTGGTGTTGATGTAATAACTCGCCGGCATCAGCTCGAAGTGCGAATAAATCTCCTCGAGCGGCAGTTGGTTCTTCAGTTTCGCGCTAACTTCCTTGTACAACTGTTCGATGCGGCGCGAGAGGATATCGCGCGCGCGCGCGGCCCCCGTAAGGGTTTGTTTCGTGCGGCGATACAACTCCCAGAGCAGCGCTTCCTTCCAATCCGTCCACGTCTTGAGGCTCGTGCCGGCGGCGTCCGCGAACGTGAGCAGCAGCAACTGCTTCAGGCTCACCTCGTCCTTCACGATGCGGGCCGCGGCGTCGATCGTGGCCTGGTCGTCGAGGTCGCGCCGCTGGGAAAGCATCGAGAGCTTGAGGTGATCGCGCACCAGGAAGAGCAACTGCGCCGTCTCATCGTCGCCAAGGCGCAACCGGTCGGCCACCTTGCGCGCCATTTCCAGGCTGGCTTCCGCGTGGTGGTCCACATTCGCGGCCTTGCCGATATCGTGGAGCAACAACGCGAGGTACAGCACGTGCGGATGCTCCACTTGCTGGAAAATCTTCTTGTAGTTGGCGTGCGGCGGCTCGGTCGCGTCGATGATTCGGTCGAGGTGCTCGATCACCTGGAGCGTGTGTTCGTCCGCCGTGTAGCGGTGGAAGAACTCGTGCTGGACCAGGCACGTGAGGCGGCCAAACTCGGGAACATACTTGCCGAGGAACTCGACCTCGTGCATCCGCCGCAGGCTGCGCGCGACCTGTCCCTTGTGCTGCATGATGCCGAGGAACGTATCGCGCGCCTCCGGCGAACACTGGAATGAGCGATCCACCAATTTCAGGTTCTGCCGAATCTGCGAGCGCAACTCCGGGCTCAATTCCACCTCGCGCTGTTGCACGTAGCGAAACACGCGCATCAGCCGCAACGGGTCCTGCTTGAAAATCGTCGGCTCGCTCGCGGAGATCAGACCGTCGCGGATCAGGAAGCCGTCAACCGCCTCTTCCTTGCGCGAGCGGCGCCCGAGCAGCGTGCCCAGCCGCGATGGTTTCGTCGGCTTGAGGGCCAGCCGGTCGGCCAGCGCGTTGGTGAGCAAAAAGATGTTGCGCGAGTGCATGTAATAGTCGCGCATGAACGCCTCGGTCCGCCGCAACAGATCGTGATGGCGATAGCCGAATTCCGAGGCCAGTTGCGGCTGCAACCCCAGGCCGATGACGTCGCAGGCGCGATTGGTCATGTAATGCATCGCATTGCGCACCCGCAGGATGAAATCGTACGCCGCGTCGAGCTGACGCTGCTCGGTGGCCGCGAGAAAATCGCGCTGGCGCAATTCCGAAAGTTTCCGGTAACCGTACTTGAAAAACGCCATCCAGATCAGGTTTTGGAAATCGCGCAGGCCGCCACAGCCGCCCTTGACGTTTGGCTCCTGCAAATAAACCGAGTCACCGAATTTCTCGTGGCGAACCTTCTGGTCCTCCATGCGCGCGGCGATGTATTCGGCCTCATGCCCCTTGACGGAATCCTTGACGAGCGTCTGGCGAAACGTTTCGTAAATCTTTTCATCGCCGGCAAGTAGTCGGGACTCGATCATTGAGGTCTTGGACTGCATGTCCCTGTTCGCCTGCACAGTGGCTTCGCTGATCGAACGGGTGGAGTGGCCGACCTTCAGACCGACGTCCCACAACATGTAGAGGACTTGCTCGACCATTTCCTTCAAGTACGGATGATGGGAAGTGGCGCGACTCGACGAGTTGTGCAGAAACATGATGTCGATATCGGAATACGGGCTGAGCTCGCCGCGCCCATAGCCGCCAATCGCCACGAGTGAGACGACCACGACATCGCCGGCGTGGGTCTGGCGGTAATTTTCATCCGCGGCCTTGAACACGTGGCGCAGCACCACGTCCATCACTTGCGCCCGGCCCTGAGCGATCTCGCGCCCTCCTCCGCCCGCATGGTGCAACAGGCGCAAGCGGTGCTCCTCGACCTTCAGGAACTTCTTGTAGATTGCAAGGATTTCGGCAGGACGGGCGCCGGATTTCAACACAAGCCGCTCCTCGGCGTGCCGCAGCACTTTTTCGAGGTGGCCCTGTTGCGTCATGGCGCAAACAATACGGGACAACGATGGAAACGGGCAAGGTGAAACGCCCGCTGCCGCAAGCCTTTCGGCAGCAATGAACTACGCCGTCGACAAGTTGTCACAGACGCCCGGTTGACTTCGCGCCGTTCTGGGCTATTGTCCCGCAAGTTGTTCCCTCACAAGGAGGGGGATTTAATGACAGTACGATATCGAAAAAAGGATCCTCTCGCTGATGTGTTTCGATCCCAGCACGAGGAAATTAAAAAATACAAGTGGATCGAAAGCGAGAAGGTAGGCAGGGACATTGGCTGGGAACGCGCCTCGCAGGAGTGGTTGCAGAAACACTTCCCCGGTTGGAAGCGTGACCGCTGGGACCGGTTCGTCAAAGAGGCGGTTCGTACCCAGGGCAACCTGAACTAACTTCGCGTCCATCGATCGGCAACCCGCCAAAGGCTCGCTTACCCGGGAGCGCTGCAGTATTGCGGACGAATGCGGAAACAGGTAACCTGTCCGCATGCTGAAGCTCGGGGTCAACATCGATCATGTCGCCACTCTGCGACAGGCACGCTACCGCTCTGCCCAGTACCCGGCGGGAAACCCGCGCGAGTTGTCCGGCGCGATTCCCGAACCGGACCCGGTCTGGGCGGCCGTCGAGGCGGAACTGGCCGGGGCGCACGGCATCACCGTCCACCTGCGCGAGGACCGGCGCCATATCCAGGACCGCGACGTCCGCTTGCTTCGCCAAACCATCCGCACACGCTTGAACCTGGAAATGGCAGACGTGCCGGCAATCATCGCCTTCGCCGAGGAATTGAAACCCGATGAAGTCTGCCTCGTGCCGGAGAAGCGGCAGGAAGTCACAACCGAAGGCGGCTTGAACGTGGCGGGTGCGCCAAAATCCCTCGCGCGCACCGTCGCGCGGCTGAAGAAAGCGGGCATTGTTGTCAGCTTGTTTGTCGATCCCGATGCGCGACAGATCCGTGCGGCCACCGATGCGGGCGCCGATTTCGTCGAGCTGCACACGGGCACGTTCGCGAACGCGCGCCATGAGCTTGAGGAAGCGGCGGAGATTAAGAAACTAACGACGGCAGCGGAGTTGGCCCATAAGCTGGGAGTACGCGTGAACGCCGGCCATGGCCTGAATTACCAAAACACCCCGGCCATTCTCGCGGTGCCGCACCTGGAAACATTGAACACGGGCCATTCCATCATGTCCCGCGCGCTTTTCGTGGGGTTGCGGCAGGCCGTCCGTGAAATGCTCGCCTTGATGGCGCCACCCACGCGATGAAAAGCGAAGGCACGCGCATTCTGGGCACAGGCGTCGATATCGTCGAGACCGCCCGCATCCGGGATTCCCTCGACAAGTTCGGCGAGCGGTTCCTGAACCGTTGTTTCTGGCCCGGCGAAGTTACCTATTGCAACGGCATGAAGTTTCCGGCGCTGCATTTCGCGGCGCGCTTTGCGGCGAAGGAAGCCCTCTCGAAAGCGTTCGGCACGGGCATCGGGCATCACCTCGGCTGGAAGGACATGGAAATCCGTAAACGCGACAGCGGCCAACCCTACGCCGTGCTCCACGGCAAGGGCGAGGAACTGGCCCGGACACGTGGCGTCACGGAAGTGTTCGTCAGCCTCTCCCACTCGAAGGACTACGCTGCCGCGCAAGCGGTGATTGTCGGTCGCCCGCCGTCATCGGGCGCGAACCAGTAAGACCAAACCCACGCCCGCAAAGATCGTGTTCGTCAGCCACGCGGCCACCACCGGTGGAATATGGCCACCCTCTCCAAAGGCGCCGGTGATATTGTTGAGGAAATAGAACGCCACGACGAGCGTGAGCGCCGTCCCCACCCCGAGCAATGGACCGCTCCGGCTCACGCGCATCCCCAGCGGGATCCCGATCAACACGACGATCAGGCAGGTGAGCGGGAACGCGTAACGATTCTGGAGATTGACTTCGTAACGGGCGAGGCCCGCCAGGTGGTTGGCGCGGCGCTGCGTGCGGATGTAGCGGCGCAATTCGATGGTGGTCAATTGCTCGGGCTTCTTGCCCTCGACCGCCAGGCGCTTGGGCGTCTCCTTGATGTCGGGAAAATTAGTCTCCGCCACGCGAACCAGCGGCTGCGTCCGATGGTAGTCGTACACGTCCGCGGCGAAAAAATGCCACTGGCCGTTGATCCAGCGTACGCTCTCGGCGTATACATCCCTCATGGGCGTACTATCGGCGCTGCGGTCATGCACCTCCGTGTTGTCCATCCGGAAGGCTTGCGTGTCAAAGCGGCGCGCATACCAGTCGCGGTGCTCGACGGAATTTGCGAAGAAATAATTCTCCAGCACGCCGCGTTCGCCGCGGCCTTTCACCGAGTTCCGCAAGGCGTCCGCATTCTCCCGGGCGCGCGGCACGAACAACTCATCAACGGCAAACACCACCAGCGTGGCGGCCGCGCCGATGCCGAGCAACGGCACCGCGAGGCGCAGGAGGCTGACGCCGCTGGCCCGCATGGCGATCAGCTCGTTGTGCTTGCTCAGGTTCGCCAGGCAGAACAGCAGCCCCAGTAGCAGCGCCATCGGCATGATCAAGACGAACATTTCCGGGAAAAGAATCAGGTAGTAATGGACCACGGTGGCGAAGCGGGCGTGGTACTGGATGAACTCGTCGAGCGTGCTGAAAAGATCGATCACGATCATCAACATCGCAAACGCATCGAAGCAGTACAGCAGCGGCCAGGCAAATTCGCGCAGCAAATATTTGTCGAGAATCCGCACGGGGTGAAGAGTAGGGAAAGGACCGCGCAGCCGCGAGAAAAAAGCGGCGGACGGTTCAGTCCTTCAACTGGTACACGGCGCGCGCGACGCGCTGGGCGTCCGGCATGAGGTTCAGGATGCGCAGGATGTAACCCGTGCCCTTGCGACTGTGCGGCTGCATGCGTTCGTTGTACAGGCGCGTCAACTCGTGGAAGTGGACGGGCTCCTGGCGGTCCCGCAGGATGTCGGCGATAACGAGCGGCGCTCCCACCAGCGGGAGGAAGTAGCGACGATCCACCGTGCCGCTGATTTCCGGATGGTGATCGAGCAGCACGGTCACCAGCCGCGGGCGCTGGCCGTTGAGAAAACTGAGCTCGTCCGAGACGCTCGCGAGGATCTTCTCAAACGGAATGGGCTCCCGGGCCGAGTCCAGGATCTGCAAGATCTGCTTCTCGACGTGGTTCAACACGTGTCCCGGCAAAATGGAAAAATAGTCATAACGGAACGTGATCCGTTCCAGCGTCTCGCTCATCAGCAACAGCACGCCCCAGGGTTGGTACCCGCCCAGCATCGGATCCTCCGCCCATTCCCCCAACTCGGCGGCCGTCACGACACAACTGCCCGTAAGGATGCAGTCGGCCCAGTAAATTTCCTGGCTCTCGGCCACGGCGCGGGCCAGGTTCGAACGCAGGGCCGCGATGGCGGACTCCTCGACTTGCCGCACGCGCTCGCGCGTAACGCGGATGCGCATCCGGGCAATCTCCTGCAACGTGCGCCGCTTCATGTGCGGTCGGAACAGCGGGTCGGCCAACCCGTACCGCTGTTCGATCACAAAAATCTCCTGGGTGTTGAGAAACTCCCGCAGCCAAACGCGGGCGTTCGCCAACTCGGCGTTGCCCGCCTCGAGGCGGCGCGTCCAGTTGAAGAACCAGCGGACGTTTTCGAGCGACGTGGTGCCAAAGTTCGTCAGGTTGAGAAGTTGCTGGTCACTCCACCCCCGGAGCTGTCCGATGGTCTTCACGCCCGTCTGCTCGAGACAGTGTACGACGCGCGCACTCAAACCTGATTTGGGAATGAGCCAGCCGTCGATCTCCTGGCGCGTAAATTGATGTGGCTGAATTCTCTCCATAACAGATTACAAATTCATTACACGTGTCCGCCCGTCAACGAATACGTCAATACATAGTGCCCTCTACGACCCTTCCCATCTACAGGTGGTATGAAACCCAACACCCATGAAAAATTCAAGCAGAATCTTTCTGCAAGAGCTTATTGTGATTGATGCGGCTATCCGTGGCGCCGAGGTCGGCTTTTTTCCTTTTGCTCCAGCCGTAACCACCGCTAAGATGCACGCATGGAACCCGTTTTGCCCAAGCTGGTTGAAGACGCCTGCCGCACCCTGCAAGATCTGGCCGCCCAGGAAGCTGCCTTCCAGAAGATTGCCGCCGCCGCTGTCGCCACCCTCAAGTCCGGCGGCAAAATCCTGACGTGCGGCAATGGAGGCAGCGCCGCTGACGCCATGCACCTCGCCGAGGAATTGGTCGGTCACTTTAGGAATCATCGGCCCTCGCTCCCCGCCGTCAGCCTGGTGGCCGATGGCACACTGCTCACCTGCATTGGCAATGACTACGGCTTCGACCAGGTTTTCTCGCGGCAGGTCGAGGGTCTGGCCAACGCGAATGACCTGCTGGTTTGTTTTTCGTCGAGCGGGAATTCGCCAAACATTCTCCGGGCGCTCGCTGCCGCCAAGATCAAGGGCGTCAAATCCGTGGCTCTCCTGGGGAAAGGTGGCGGTCAGGCCCGAGGTAAAGCCGATTGGGAAATCATCGTCGCCAACTCCGACAGTGGACGAATCCAGGAAGCCCACACCTTGATCCTGCATGCGCTCTTGGAAGTGATCGAACACGAAATCACTCCCTGATTCACTTCGTCTTGGGCGCAGGCGGGGCCGGTGGCGGCGGCGCTGAATTTGGTGCCGCCGGAGCACTGGCTCCTTCGCGAGCGCGCATCTGCATCTCAATCATCGGGGTCATGTCCGTGACTACTGCATTGGTGGGCGCCTGGTAGACAAACGTCGAGTCGGGTATCTCCACATTGAATTTCACGTTCTTGAATTCCATGCTCATGATGATGTTCGTCTGCGACTTGTCGTACTGCGCCAGGCGACGGATAAAACCGTCACCATGGCCGATACTGGCGCGCACCTTGCCCACCCGCGCGGCTTCCGCGGCCAGTTGCTGGTTGGTGACTGCGCCCGGTTTCAACAAGCCTTCCATCACATACACGCCCTGGCCGTCCCCTTCCCTGGCATCGACCTTTTGATAGTCGTACATCTCCTTGGTCGCCTCCCAGTGCTTGCTCGGGTCCATCTGATCGAGTGGATTGAACTTCGCTCCCGTCAGGTTCACGGTGTCGCTGATGACCTTGGCCACGTCCACCTTCATAATCTTTGTCTGAGGCCCCATGTCCATGACCTGCCACATGATGTTGTCATCGCCCAGGATCATCGTCATCTTGCCCTTTTGACCCATCATCGGCATGTCCAGTTGCATCCACATCTTGTGCGGCAGCTTCTGTAACAGCCGGCCGTTGATCGTCATCGGAGCGCCCAGCATGCTCATGCTCTGCGTGTAATCCGCCGACCACGTCTTATACGTGGCCATCTTCGCGGACGAAAATCCCATGATCTCCCCCGCGGTCTTCAGTTCCGCCGCGGTGGCGACCCGAACGGTGAAGCTGATCGCGAAAAGACTGGCGACGGCAATGGCAGTTCCCTGACGAAAGCATTTCATAATAGTCCCTTCCCTGATTGTCGCCGCAGCGTACCAGCCACTGTGGCCCCGAGCAAGCACGTCCCGATTGAGGATATGGATACACTTTGATAGCCGCCCAAATCGGCTTCGGCCGCATTCAAACCCATTAAAAAGAGTCCCAAAATGGGTTCGTTTTCGGAAAACGAACCCATTTGCAAACGCAACTGCAAACGACATAAGTTTCTATAAATAAAAGTGATGCATCGACAACTCCGCGAAAATAAAATGGGTTCGTTTCGCAGAAACGTATATGGGCCCTCTTCTCGCTCTTCGGCCCACGGTAGTGGCGAAGTAGGCCCCCGCCCGTGTCCTCTCGCCTTCGAGTTGAACAGGCAGCCTGCCCTCCATAGCGTCCTCGCGACGGAGGGGTCCCGCCTGTATTCTTTCCCCTTTCTCGCTCATTTTGCCTTCTGCCTTTTTACTTCTACCTTTCTTGCCAGCGCCAACTATACCCATCCTTCCACCCCGTGTCCAGCAGAATTATCACTTTGCGATATGAGGACATGATCCACTTTGAAGCTGTAGGCCGCGTACCCCCACGCGGCGGGGATCAGCGGCGGGCGTTCCTTGTCCGCCGTAGCTTCAGCGAAGGTGGATACCTCGATTCCTCAGCCTGTCATGCTGAGTCCCGTCATCCGACGGGATCCCGCAGGAGTGCGGGACTTGTCGAAGCATCTCTGTCGTTTCCGATTTTTGTTCGACTGTATTCCCCGTTTCTCATCCTTGGCGCTCCCTCACAGCCCTTCCTCCCGCGCCGTCGATGAATATGTCAATATTCATCCCTGACCTCTTTTCCGTTTTTCAGGGGGCCAGCCGCGCGCGGTAGAAGCGGGATGGGACGTTGGTGGCGGCGCCGAGGTCGAGGTAGTTGGTGAGAGTGCCGGCAACTGTGCTGTTCGTGACGATGAAGATATCAGTGAAATATTGCGTGGTGAGTGCCCCGTGGGTGGCACCGGAGGAGACTTGCAGGGCGTTGGTTTGGCCGGGAGCCATCAGCCATCTCGCCGCACCGTTTGACCGAAGCGTAGACCAATAAAGCACAGGCACACAGCTCTGGAAGAGAATATTTTTCATCTGACGCAACCATTCTAGCGCGGGTGCTTAACGATGATCCAAGGTCGCAATCGTGGACTTGGATTGACCGGGTCATCAAGTCCTCCTTTCAAGCCTGAAATTGCTAGGTCCAAAAATCGTCCAGTGCGCGGAGAGCGTTGCGGAGGCAACCCGCAATGGCTATTATCCGATGAACTCCAAAAGGCGCGGCCTTGGACTTACCATGATTGATGGCACACCAGATTCAGCTGAAGTGCAGGGGGCTGAAAAGAACCGCTGGCGAATGCAGCGCGGGATCTTATGCGCGGCGTGCCTACTCGTCATCGGAGTATATGCGTATACAGCGCAATCGGGCCTTCTTGCATCGAACAGTCTAGATCCCGCGGATGCTTACTACAATTTGCTTGTCCGCGGCTTTCGCTCTGGCCACCTCAACCTGAAAATCGACGTGCCCGGCTTTGCGCAGCTTGCCAATCCCTACGATCCGGCGGCTCATGCTC
>PLZV01000060.1 GCA_003152315.1 Verrucomicrobiota bacterium | reverse complement strand
GGAACCATAGGGGCAAGATACAAGCCGCGCTTCTATGAAGCGCGTGTCTTAATTTCCTGTATGGAGGGACGCGCTCCGTCGCGTCCGTTCGTGCAATGCGGCCACGACAGAGCGTGGCCCTCCACATTAGGACGCCACCTCTGGTCGATTACCCTTGACATGTAAGCCAACCAAGTTCATCTTAAGATGAACTTAAGAGTGTGACTATGAATACACTGATCAATGCGAAGGAGTTGCGGCGGCGGCTGCCGGAGGTTGTGGGACGCGTGAAGAAGGGCGCGCGGTTCACCGTGCTGTATCGGAGCCGGCCCGCGTTTGAGATTGTTCCCGTGGACGCGGCGTCGATTCCGCAGGACAAGGTGGAGGAGGATTCACTGTATCGGGCGCCGGCCCTGGGTAAATCGCGGGATGGCTTGAGCGCTCGCGACCACGATGCCGTGCTCTACGGCAAATGAAACGTCTCTTCGTCGATACGGCGGGCTGGATGGCCTGTGCGGATGCCGCTGATCCGTCTCACGCCCGTGCGAGCGCCGCGCGTGACCGGTGGTTGGAACAGAAGGGCGTGTTGGTGACGACCGACTACGTTATCGACGAGACGCTGACCCTGATCCGATTTCGGCTGGGATTATCGGCGGCGGAGGCGTGGTGGAAACAGGTCGACGGGAGCGCGCGACTGCAATGGGAGCCGATCACACCCGAACGCGCGGAGAAGGCGCGACACTTGTTCTTTCGCTACGCCGACAAGGAGTTTTCCTTCACCGACTGCACCAGTTTCGTGGTCATGCAGCAACTGAAACTGAAGCAAGCGCTGACCACCGACCGCCATTTCAAGCAAATGGGGTTTCAGACGGTGCCATGAGCAACACTTCGCCGTCGTCTTTTCAGCCCGCCCATTGATCACGGAGGATGTCAGCGACCGTAGTGGATGAACCCGGATACGAATGGGGCTATTACAAATATTTCCTGCTGAGAGCCGAGGACATTGAACGGGCCGCGAAGCGCCACGCAGCTCAGGCACGCACAGCGATAGATGAATGCGTGCGACTGGGGATTCTTGATCGTATAGAAAAGAGCGCTTAGGATTCGTCACTCCTCGTTGCCGCCGCCGTAGCCGAAGAGTTTTCCGGATTTGATGAGTTTGGCAACGTTACATTGGCGGGAGTGAAGGCGTAGCGGGGTGGCTCACTTCTCGCGGGCCGGGACGGCTTAGAAGAACGGCCGCAGGTGTACCTTGTCCCGCCTGACATTGGCCCGTTGGATATTCAGTCGGTGACGCTTGAGGGCGGCCTCGTAGGTGAAAGAGTCGGTCATCAGGAGGTGGGCCGCTTCGATGATTTCGGGGATCTTCTTTTCGAGCTTGTGAGGTTGCATGTCCGGTATTCGGCGTGGACGTCCGTTCTCATCTCGTGCTGTGAGATTCCCGAGATAGGGAAAGTCGGGATTGTCCGGCATCACGGAATAGAACGGTACGTGATTGAAGAAGTATTCCGGCCAATTGCCGCCGGAGATGGTGAGCCACGGAGTATTCACGCAGGGGGCCAGGAACCCGAAACCGGTGTGGGGCGAGAGAAAGACAGCGCTTTGTTCCATGATGGCCAGTTGGTTCCATAGGCCGATGTCGTAGCAATCGACGACATTGCGAAATGCCGTGAGGATCTTGTCGATACGGCTGTCGGTGTATCCGCTCGTCGCGGTGTAACCCTTCTTAGATTTGCGCACGCCGGTCAAATAGATCCGGAGATTGGGGAAACTATCATTCAGAGCACGGATGATCTTGATCCACGTCGAAATCGTTGGAGATACGCGATACGGTCCAGAGCCGCCGAGCAGCAGGCAAATTGTCGGGCCATCGTGTTCGAGTCGACGCGCAAAACGGATGGCGTGTTGTGGTATCTGCAATTCAACCTTGGCGTCGATCCGGTAATGCAAACCCGCCGGGAAGACGATCTTGGGAAAGAAGGTGCCCGTCCCGGACGACGCCCGGAATAGCGTTCCGCTAACACGAACATAGTTGCCCATGGCTTTCTCGTCTCTTCCCGGCGTCTTGATTTTGGCAAGATCGTGGAGAACGAGTGTGTTGGTCATGATGTAGTCCCAAGTGCGAGGGATGCGCTTGAGACACGCGGCGTCGGGACCCTTCGTCAAGAACTCGTGGATGTCGAAGGGATACGTTTTCGCGATCCACGGGCACGCTTCGGTGAGTTGCGTTGGTGAGTACCGGTTCAAGGCAACGTGGATCTCAATGTCCGGGTTGGCTTCGTGGAGTCCTTTTGAAAACTTCAAGGCCTCAACAACGTGGCCGACCGGGTTGTAGTAGACGTAGTTAATCAGCAGAGTTCTCATTGACACGGGATGCACGGGCACTTAGAAGCGTGGCTCACTGCGGAAAGAATGACGGAGGCGTCGTCCGTTCGCAGGGTTACTCCTCGTTCCCGCCGCCGTAACCGAAGAGCTTTCCGTCTTTGATGAGCTGGGCAACTGCGGGGGGGACCATGGTTTCCCATGTCGGGTCATTACTGCGAATCATTTTCAGCAAATCGCTGTAATGGATCTTGAGATTGTC
This sequence comes from Verrucomicrobiota bacterium, assembly GCA_003152315.1. Classification (GTDB taxonomy): domain Bacteria; phylum Verrucomicrobiota; class Verrucomicrobiia; order Palsa-1439; family Palsa-1439; genus Palsa-1439. Next base: position 102,325 of record PLZV01000060.1, on the reverse strand, counting down.
GGGGTTGATTCCCCGCAGGTCTTCGACGAGATGGTTGATCTGGAAATAGCTATGCAGGGGTTTCATGTTGTCAGGAACCGGCATGTTCTCGAGCGTCATGAGCGGGGCGTGTTCCGAGTTCTTGCGAGGGTACACGTACAGCTTTACCGGACCGGAAAACAGCCGGCCCAGGGCTTCCAGGACTCCGCCCGGCAGGCTCGAATAATACTTCGGGTCGATAAGCTCCTGCACCGTCGGCATTCCCACGGCGATGCCGATGGGGCAATTTGTGGTACGCCGCAGATAATCGACCAGATGATAAAACTCCTGGTGGCTGGTGACGAGGACGGTGTGTCCAATGGTCCCCAGGGCATCCACGCGAGCGAGAAAATCGATGGGTTGCACCTTCACGTTTTGCAGCAGGTTGCGCATCGTAATTTCCATCAGCACGACGGCATTCGCATTGTCCGGCGAATCGGCGAGGAATTGACGGCGGGAGCATTCCAGCAGATCCACATGGAGATTGTTGACGGGACGGAATGTGCCGCGCTCGACCAGGACCGGCTTCTTGTAGAGCACCTCCGACGCCTGAACGACCTCGCCGTCGGTGGTGAACATGACCGCCTCCGTGAGACCCTGCTCGACCAACTGCAAACTCATCAGGCGGTTATCCACCTTGGCGAAACCCGGTCCGGAGAACTTGATCATGTCCACTTCAATGCGGTTCTTCGTGAGTTGGTCGAGCAGCGAAGTAATGAGGAGCCGCGGATTCTCGTGTTGGAACAACGCCCCGAAGATGAGATTCACACCAATCACGCCAAGCGCTTCCTGCTCGCGCACATTCTCTTCGTCGAGCAAACGGACGTGGATCAACACTTGTGACGCTTCGGCGCGCGGCTCGGCCTGGAATTTAATGCCGAGCCAGCCGTTGGAATCATCGCGGCGCGAGAAGCTGCGGGCGGCGACGGTATTGGCGAACACGAAAAAATTCGTCTTCTCGCCACGAGAAGCGTCGAGACGTTCCAATAGCAGGTTGTACTCGTAATCCAGCATCTGCTGGAGTCGTTTTCGACTCACGTAACGCTCGGCCGGGCCATAGATGGCGTCGCTGACGTTCTTGTCGTAGGCGGAAATGGTCTTGGCGACCGTGCCCGACGCCCCGCCGACGCGAAAGAACCAGCGGGCGACCTCTTGACCGGCACCGATTTCAGCGAACGTGCCGTATCTGGTCGAATCAATATTGACGTGAAATGCCTTTTGGCCTGTATCGGTAATGTGGTCCGTGCGATCTCCCGCCGCCGACCATTGCGGAATTGGTTTTGTACTGGGTTCTGTCATGTTCCAATCGTCTTGTATTGTACTGTTCGCAAATAAATCGGTTCGGGGTCCTCGTCACCGCGATCACCATCGTCCTGAAACCGGTGGTACGCCAGCCAGCCCACCGCCGCTGCGCTCGGAAAAACAGGCGCTTCGCAAATCGATCCGAACCCGCCAAACAGCGCGGTAATGTCGTCTTTGTATCGCCCGATCTCGGAACTAACAAACCAAATCGGATGATGGATTTCATCGGCAACAGCTTCGAGCGTGGCGATCTGGCATTTCTTGACGCAACGCCCCTGACGGTCATACAACGCGAAATAAATCTCGTCCCGTCGCGCATCGCTCAAGACACAGAGCTGTGGACAATCCGGCGGCATCTGCGGCAACGCTGTCAGCGCCAACGCATCAAAACTGCTCGCGCCTTTGATCGGCAGCTTCCTGGGAAGGGCGACTCCCTTGGCGGCGGCAATGCCCACCCGGATTCCCGTGAATGATCCCGGGCCAAGTCCCACCGCAAGCAATCCCAAATCGTCCACCAGGAGTTGGTTTGCCGCAAGAAGCTTCGCGGCCATGTCGAATAGGTTCTGCCCCGGCGGGGAGCGGTCGAAGGTCCCCTCCGCCAGCGGTTTGTCGTCGCGCAAGAGTGCGACCGCGCCTCGGGCAGTCGAAGTGTCGATGGCCAGTGTGATCATGCGATTTCGATGCGACGCGTATCTTCGCCAAGGGATTCAATCCGAATCCGGGTCGTGTGCGGCGGCAACAACGGCGCAATCCTCTCCGCCCACTCGATCACCGTCACGCCCGGACCATTCAGGTAATCTTCGATGCCGACGGCGAGTGCTTGCGGCACGTTGTCGAGCCGATAAAGATCGACGTGAATAAGCGCCAGCCGACCGCCGCCGTATTCATGGATCAACGTGAACGTGGGGCTGGTCACCTCCACGGTGACGCCGAGCCCGCGCGCGATGCCTTTGACGAGCGCGGTCTTGCCGGCGCCGAGTTCGCCAGACAAGGCGAGGACGTCGCCCGGCTGAAGTTCGCGGGCCAGGCGCGCGCCAAACTCCAGGGTTTCCGCGAGACTGCGCGTCTCAACTTGTTGCGAAGTGATCATAACCAGCTGGCGCAAGGGGTTTCCGTGATCCATCCGCTCCGATGATGGTGACTTGCTCTCGCGAGCGGACCACGCGGCCGATCTCTGTCAACTCCAGAGTAAACGTCCGCGCCCATTGCTTGCGCAGCGCGGTAACATGGCGCGGGTCGATGGTGAAGAGCAACTCGAAATCCTCGCCGTCATGGAGCGCCGCCGCCAGGCTTCCGCGGGCGGCGCGGGCGATGGGAATCTCCGCGGCGTGGATTTCGAATCCGATCCCGGGCCGGCTCGCTTCGACCAGCCGCTGCAGGTCGCTGGACAGGCCATCGCTCAGATCGATCATGGCATGCACCGGGAAGTTGCCGACCAGCCAGCGCGCCTCGTTGATGCGCGGCGTAAACGTAAGATGTTTGCCGCGCCGCGAGCCGCCCAGCTTGCCCGTCACCAATATCGAGTCGCCGACCTTTGCCCCGCTGCGCGAGGTCATTCGCGAGCGTTCCACTTCACCGATGAGCGTAACCACGACGAACTGCTCATGCTTCACCTGCGTCGTGTCGCCGCCGACAATCTGACAACCGAACTTTCGGGCGGCGGCGCGCAGTCCCGCATACAGCTCTTTCACCCAACGAGCGCGTGTATCGCGCCGCAAACCGATGCTGACCACGGCCCAGCGCGGTACTCCGCCCATCGCCGCGATGTCGCTGAGATTGCGGGCCATCGCTTTCCAGCCGACCTGGCGGGGCTGATCGCTCCGTCGATAGTGAACGCCTTCCACCACCGGGTCGCAGGTGTAGAGCAGATACTTGTCGGGATCATCGCCGCGCAGCACCGCGCAATCGTCGCCAATGCCGACGACCACAGAACCACGCGGCGGACCGATGACGCTTCGCAATTCGCGAATCAAGCCGAATTCGCCGAGGTCACGAACGCGGGCGTTTTTTTTCGGCGTGGGGTTCATGAGTGCGCGCGGACGTACAGGAGCATTCCCACATTGGTGGCATTGAACAGCGCGTGCATGGTGATGGGGGCCAGCAGGGAACCGGTGAATTCGTAAGCCAACCCGAGCCCGACCGCCAGAGCAAAAAGCGGTCCCAGTGATGGCACATGCAAATGGATCGCCGCAAACGCCGCTGACACCAGCGCCAGCGCCCGCCAAGTGCCCCAACGTTGTTTGAGGGCAGGGTACGCGAAGCCCCGGAAGACAAATTCCTCGAACACCGGTGCAACGGCGATGGCGAACGCGACAATCAGGCCGACGACAACGCTGGAGTTGGAGGTGGCCAGTAGATCAGCAATTGGTTGCGCCGTATCCTCGATGCCGAACGCGCGGCAGAGCGCCGCACTGGCAGCAAACACGGCGGCCAGTGGAGGCAGTATCGCCAAAAAGAAGATTCCGCCAGACGCAATTGCGCGCAGGGGCGGCTGGCGCCGCAAGCCGACCGCCGCCCGCCAATCGACGCCCCGTCGACGGAAGAACTCGACGAAGCCGAAGAGAATCACGACACGCAAGAACATTTCGACCAAAAGGAGCCAGGGCAGGGCACCAGCCTCGTCCACATGCGCGAGCTTGAATGCCAGCAGGACTGTCCCCTCAGTGACCACCCACAAGATAACCACCGCGCCGATGGCGAACAGCACGTCATCCAGGCCCCATGTTTTTGGTTCAACCTTGAAGAGGGACCCGTCTGCAGTCGGCTCGCGAATGGCCAAAGACCGCGTGAGGCGGAATAATAGGTAAAAGTCGCAAATCAGCCCCAAGGAAAGCAGAATGGCCCCCGCCGCGACGACGGCCGGATAGCGCCCTAGTATTTCCGCGTCCGACAGGTCACCCGAACCGACGGCAGTCGCGAGGATGGCCATGGAGTGCGGGAAAAGATTGAGTGAAAAAAACATGTGCGCTGTCAAAATTACCGGCAAATCTTCAACCGGAGGCTGGTCAAAAGCAACTTCTTTCAAGGTAATGCAGGCGCAGAGTTACGCTTGTCAGAAGGGATACTCCCGCGTAAGATGAGCCCCGTAGCTTGAAACGAATAACGGAGAGATTGAAATCACCATGAGACGAGAATTCTTGGCAGTAGTATTATTAGTAGTGGCGACCATCGGCAGCGCACGCGCGGAGGGGACGAATGCCCCGGGGACCAATGCCGCGCCAGCCGTCGCGCCAGCGCCCGCGGGAAAACTTCAATTCGACAAAACCGTTTATGACTTCGGCCCGACCTCCCTGGTCGAGTCCGTCACGGGAACCTTTACGTTCCAGAATACGGGACCGGGAGACCTGAAGATCGAGAAGCCACAACCATCCTGCGGCTGCACGGTCGCCAGCGTGAAGCCGGATTTGCTCAAGACAGGGGAAAAGGGTGAGCTGGTCTTCACGGTCAGGGTCAGCGGCCAGCGGGGCGCGCTCGTGAAAAGCATCACCGTCCCGTCCAACGATCCGCAAGCGCCGAAAACAAGCCTGTCGATCAAGATTGAAATGAAACAGGTTCTCGATGTTACGCCCCCGAATTTCCAGCTGGGCAACCTTCAGCAGGGGACGATCACGAACGTGACGGTGCTGGTGCACCGGACGGATGGCAAGAAGCTCGTCATCAGCAAAGCCGAGCCGAGCAACAAACTCTTGCGTGCGCGCATTGCGCCTGTCGAAGGCACAAACGACCAGTCCGCGAATGTCATCATTGAAGTCGAGAACGAAGGAACGCCGCGGCAATTTAGCGAGAATGTAAAGTTGTCTCTTGAGGACGTCGCCCAGCCGGTGGCGGTTATCACTGTGAGCGGACGGCTACTCGGTGCTGTGCTCGTAGATCCCGTAATGCTGTACTGGCCAATCACGGACACTTCCTCGACGAATTCCGAAGCGCTGCCGATGCGGGAGATCAAGGTCTCGTCTGCCCGGCCCGATCAGCCGTTGGAAATCAAGAACCTGACGACCAACATGAAGGACCTGAACCTCGAGTTGGTCACGAAAGATGCGGGCAAGTCGTATGTGGTGGTTGCCAAGTTCGCCCAGATGCCGAAGCAGTCGGTCCAGGGTGCGATCAGCTTTGACACGAACGCGTCGAGCCAACAGAAGGTGTCGGTACCCGTGACGGTCACCGTTCTGCGGAGGTAACCGGGCGGGCATGCGCACTTTCCAGCGAGCGCTGGCGATCATGTTCGCGGGCGTTGCGCTGGGTCTGGGAGCCAACGTGGTTTCCCCGCGGCGCATTCCATTGCTCACGCCACCGCCGGAGCCACCAAAGGCCCAGGACACGGTGGCGCTCAAAGAAGCCGAAGAGCTGTGGAAGAGTGGGACGGGTTTCTTTTTCGACGCCCGCTCCGCGTCCGATTACGCGGCGGGGCACATTGCCGGCGCCATCAGCCTGCCGGTGGAGGAATTCGACGATCATTTCCCGCAAATCGCGCCGATGCTGACGCCCGACGCGCCGATTGTCGCCTATTGCGACAATCTGGACTGTGACCTGAGTCACCGTTTGACGGTCAAACTTCGCGAACTCGGCTATCACAATGTGCGCTATTTGGTGAACGGGTGGACAACATGGCACACGGCGGGGCTGCTCACCCACACGGGAGCACAGCCGTGAAATGGGTCCATCTCATCCTGCGGTTCGTCCTGGGAGGGATCTTCCTCGCTTCGGCTGTCATCAAGATCTGGGACGTACAGGTCAGCCACTTCCACGTGACACAGTTTTCGCATGTCCCCGACCTGGCCACTTTCGCCCAGGATGTGACCAACTATCATGTGCCGCCGCGCGAACTTGCCAACCTCGTCGCCATTACGCTGCCGTGGATCGAACTGCTCGCCGGCGGGCTGTTGGTCTGTGGAATCTGGAAGCAGGCAAGCGCGCTCGTGATTACGGCGCTGATGGTCGTCTTTCTGGCCGCCATCGGGTGGGCGCTGGCTCATGGATATAACATTCGCTGCGGCTGTTTCGGCACTGTCGATGCGCGGAAGGTGGGCGTGACAGCCCTGATGGAAGACGGCGTACTCCTGGCGATGGCCATCTGGCTGGTCTGCTGCCCGAAAGATAAACCGCAACAAGCACCGGAGACAAATCCATGAAGCGACTAATCGTGGCGACAGACGCAGCACCGAAGGCGGTTGGACCCTATTCCCAGGCCGTCTGGGCGGGAGACCTGTTGTTTTGCGCGGGGCAAATCCCGCTGGAGCCGGCGACCGGTAGTATTGTCACCGGCGGAATCACCGAGCAGGCGACCCGTGTGCTTGAGAACATCCGCGGTCTGCTGCAATCGCAAGGCTTGGATTTCAAGAACGTGGTGAAGTCGACGGTCTTCCTCAGCGACATGAACAACTTCGCCGCCCTGAACGAAGTGTACGCCCGGTTCTTCACCAAGGAGCCTCCGGCCCGTTCCACCGTACAAGTTGCTGGCCTGCCGAAGAACGCTTTGGTGGAGATTGAAGTCGTCGCCGCGAGGTGAGAAATACGCGACAACGATAGAACGCGGCTGATCGGTCCCAGAGTTATTCTGCGACAATGGGAGGACGCGGACCTGGCAGTTTTCGCCGCGATGAACGCCGATGATCGCGTGATGGAATTCTTTCCGAAGAAGCTCTCTCGGAAAAAGTCGCGGGAAGTGTTCGCCATACTTAAAGACGAAATCGAGGATCGCGGCTGGGGACTTTGGGCGGTTGAGATCAATAGTGAACTCGCCGGCTACACCGGTTTGGCTAGCCCCGCCTATGAAGCGCACTTCACGCCCTGTACGGAAATCGGTTGGCGTTTTCTCCCCCAATTCTGGGGGCAAGGGTATGCTACCGAGGCGGCGCGACTGGCGTTGCTTTTCGCTTTCGCCACCCTTCATCTTGAAGAGGTGGTCTCGTTTACCGCTAGGGTAAATCGACGTTCCGTCAAAGTGATGCAGCGTCTGGGCATGGTACGTGATCCCGAAGGGGATTTTGACCATCCGGAACTTCCCGCCGGGCATGTATTGCAGCGCCACGTGCTCTACCGGCTCAAGAACATGCCGGAAACAACTGCCATGCTCAAACGGGAACTGGGAATTCAGAATAACGAGCGAGCCAATCGGGTCGGGTGAGGCCCGCCTGCGTTTGCGTTACGCATTGGGGCAACGGGCGGTGTAGATTTTCCCGAGCTGGTATTCGAAGTAGGCTTTGCGTTTGTCAGGGGCGGCTTGGAAGGTGGGGTTGGTCGCGAGCAACCAGCAGAACTCAATCCATTCGCCCAATTTCGCCGGAGGAAGCTTCATTTTGTTCATTCGAGTCATCATTCGTCCCTGGATCCAGGAGTGGTTAGTAGCAGGGTTCGTGCGCGGTTGTGAAGGACTGCGAAATCAGGGGGGTTGGGCTTCTTTCGTGTGAGTCGCTGACCGGGGTGAATGAAGCGCGCGGCAAGTTTGCGACTTTCAATCGCAGGGATGCAACAGGTGTGGCTTCTGTACTCGACAACGAGAAGGCTTTCGCCTTGCTGGTGCGTCGGGCGGTGTGTTAGCTTTCGCCCGCTTTTATGAGGAGAGGGGGGAAATCGCTGTTGTTGGTCGTGGCACTGCTGTCGCTTGCGGCAGGCGTGTCTGCCGACGAGCCGGCGACCAAGGCAACCGCCGAAAGCCTGGGTCCACCCTCGACCGTTGACGCCGAGAACATGCGGTTCGACCAGGCCTCGAAGACCTATCTCGCCGACGGTCATGTCGTGATCCACGATAAAGATGCCACCCTCCAGGCTGATCATGTGAAGTTTAACGCGGTGACGAAAGACGCATGGGCTGACGGGCATGTGCGCCTCAACCGTGCGGCCCAGGAATGGGTCGCTCCGTCGCTTTACTATAACTTCGACACGCGCGCCCTGAAAACCAAGCAAGCCGACGGGTTTGTCGATCCGGTCTATCTCCGGGCTGAAAATCTCGAGCAGATGAATACCAACCACTACGTCTTCACCCACGGTTCAGCCACGTCCTGTGATTACGACAAGCCAGACTACCGCTTCGACGCCACGCACGGTGAGATTTGGCCCGGCGACCGCGTCGTGCTCTATAATGTTACGCTGCGCTTCGGAAACACCCCCGTTGCCTGGTTCCCGATTGTGGTCTTTTCGCTGAAGGGCGACATGCCGCCCATCGTCGTCTCGGTTGGGGATAACACGCGGTCGGGAGCTTTTCTCTTGTCGGCTTTCACCTGGAAACCGGCCAAGGACCTGCAAGTGACGGTGCACGCGGACGAGCGGACACGGCGCGGGTTCGGCTCGGGCGCGGATGTGCAGTACCGAATGGGTCCGGACGGGCAGGGGTTGGTGTCGGGTTACTACCTGAACGACGCCCATCCGAAGGACAACACGTTCGGGGAAAGCAGTGTCGACCACAATCGCTACCGCGGCGAGTGGCAGCACAAGCAGTATTTTACCAATGACGTTACGGTCACGATCGATCTCACCAAGCTCAGCGATTCCGACGTGGCGGAGGATTTTTTCAGGGACGATTTCAACCACAACCGCGAGCCCGGTTCCGTCGCCGACATTACCAAGCGCGGGCCGGATTATACGCTGTCGTTTCTCACCACTCCCCAATTCAATGAATTCTTTGCCGGGGTCGAGCGTTTACCCGAAGCGAAGCTGGCGGTGGATCGGACCCGGCTGGGCAACACGCCTTTTTTTTACGAGGGGGAGAGCAGCGTCGGGCAGTACCATAATGTGCCTGGTAACACCAATGTGCTGGGCAGCGTGGCGGACACGAATTTTGTCGGGAACGCCGTGCGCGCTGACACATTTCACCAGATCGTTGCGCCGCAGATGCTGGGAGGTTGGCTTTCCGTGATTCCGCGGGCGGGGATACGTGGGGACTACTACTCGCGGTCCCCGGACGACGGTCCGGATCAGGACGGCATAACTCGCGTCGTGTATGATCTTGGCACGGAAGCTTCTTTTAAGGTGTCCCGAGAATGGGATGATGTGCACAACGACTGGTTTCGCATCGATGGCCTGCGACATATTTTGCAGCCATTTGCGGACTATCAGTGGGTGCCGAATCCCAATCAGACGACCAATGATCTTTTCCAGTTCGATTCCGTGCGCGACGTGACCCTGCGCGGCGGCGACTCGCTGTCCTTGACGCGCTATTCGCCGCTGGAGTTCCCGGCGTACAACACGATCGACACAATCGACGCGGAAAACACGGTGCGGTTCGGCTTGCGCCAGACGTTGCAAACGCGGCGTGACGGCGAAGCCTGGAACCTGGTTGATTTGACAGGCTGGACGGATTGGCGGATTGAAAAGAGCGCAGGACAGACTGATTTTTCGGACTTTTTCGGGACGATGGAATTGCGGCCCTGGCGCTGGCTGTCACTGGACACATTTGCGCGCTACGATCTGCATGTCGGCGTGCTGCGCGAGTTCAACACCGAAATGCGGGTGATCGATACCGACCGCTGGATTTTTGGCGTGGGAACACGATACTTGAAGGATGATAGCAACCTGGTCACGGGCGATTTGGCGTATCGGTTGACCCGGCACTGGAGCGCGCGCGTGTACCAGCGCTTCGATATGGCAGACGGCACGTGGGAAGAACAGTCGTACACGCTGCGGCAGGAAACGCATGACTGGTTCATTGATTACGGTTTCCGTAACCTGGGCCGGCATAAAGGAGTCGGCGTGCCTACGCAGAAGGATGAGATGACGGTGTTCTTCAGCGTGACGCTGAAGGCGTTTCCGAATAATATTTTGACGGTGAACTGAGTTGATCTGGGAGTGAGCAATTTATGGTTAAGATAAGCATTGTCGGAACCGGATACGTCGGCCTCGTGACGGGCGCTTGTTTCGCCGAAGTCGGGCATCAGGTCATTTGCGTCGATAACGACCTGAAGAAAGTGGAGACGCTGCAAGCGGGCGGCATCCCCATTTACGAGCCGGGCCTCGAAGAGATGGTGAAACGGAACGTCGCCAACGGGCGGCTGCGCTTCACGGGGAAGATCGCCGATGGCGTGAACAACTCCGAGGTGATTTTCATCGCCGTGCCCACCCCGCCCAAGCCGAACGGCGACGTAGACATGAGTTTTGTCGAGCGGGTGGCGCGTGAGATCGCGGGCGCGATGATGGAGTACAAGATCGTCGTGGATAAATCCACCGTGCCCGTCAAGACCGGTGAAAAAGTTGGGGCGACGATCAAGCGTTACAACAAACACAAGGTCGATTTCGACGTCATCAGCAACCCGGAGTTCCTGCGCGAGGGCTGTGCGGTGCAGGACTTGATGCAGCCCGACCGGGTCGTGATTGGCGTCGGCGGTCCGCGTCCCGTGGCGAAGATGAAAGAGGTCTACACACCGTTCAACGCGCCGATCATCGTGACGGACATCAATAGCGCGGAACTGATCAAGCATGCATGCAATTCCTTCCTGGCCTTAAAGATTTCGTATACCAACGCGCTCTCCGTCATTTGCGAAGCCAGCGGCGCGAACATTTCGGACGTCGTTCATGGCATGGGCCTCGACAAGCGCATTGGACGCGCGTTTCTCAACGCGGGCCTCGGTTACGGGGGATCCTGTTTCCCGAAGGACCTCAGTGCGTTCGTCCATATCGCCGAGGCGCTGGGCTACGAATTTCGCCTGCTCAAGGAAGTCCAGCAGATCAATGCCGACCAGATCCAACTTTTTCTCAAGAAGGTTCACGACACGCTGTGGATCGTCAAGGACAAGACCATCGGCGTGCTCGGGCTCGCGTTCAAACCGAACACGGACGACATGCGCCTCGCGCCGTCGCTGGAAGTCATCCGTCCGCTGCAGAAGGAAGGCGCAAAGATCCGGGCTTATGACCCGAAGGCGATGGAAAAAGCGCGTGAAGTTTTGCCCGGTGTCGAGTTCTGCGATGATGCGTATGCCGTCGCCACGGGGGCGGACGCACTCATTATCTGCACGGAGTGGGATGAATTCCGCCAACTCGACCTCGAAAAGCTGCGTTCCGTGATGAACCAACCGATTGTGCTCGATGGCCGCAATTTGTACGACCCGCAGAAAATGACCGAGTTGGGTTTCGTGTACAAAAGCATCGGCAGGTGACATGCGGCGCAGTGCCGTCATTCTGCTCCTGATTCTCAGAGCCAGCGCCCCGGTTTTTGCCCAGAAAGCGTTTCCGCCCATCACGGCCAGCGATCGGATCATTGTGGTCGCGCCGCATCCCGATGACGAAATTCTCGGCGCGGGTGGGTTGATCCAACAGGCGTGCGCGGTCGGCGCGGAAGTGCATGTGATCTACCTTACCAGTGGCGACCACAACCAGATCGCGTTCAAGCTGTATAAACTCCGTCTGCACCTTAGCCCCAGCCAGTACCTCGCGTTCGGCGAGGTGCGGCATCGTGAGGCGGCCGCCGCCACGGCGCTGTTCGGCCTGACGCGCGACCAACTGTACTTCCTGGGTTACCCGGACTACGGAACGATGCAAATCTGGCGCGACCACTGGGGCGAGACACCGGCGTTCCGCAGCGACGCGACGCACACCAATGCGGTGCCGTATCCGGATGCGTTCGGCTATGGGCAATCGTACCGACCCGAGAACGTCGAGGCCGACTTTGTGAAATTGTTCCGACGGATTCGCCCGACAAAGGTATTCGTCACGCATCCCGCCGACACAAACCCGGACCACCGGGCGGCCGCGAATTTCGTGCGTCTCGCCGTGCTCGACCTTGCGGCGGAACAGACGCCACCGCAACTTTACTATTATCTGGTTCACTTCGGGCGCTGGCCGGCTCCCTATCATTATCATCCTGAAGATGGACTCGAGCCGCCGACGCAGTTACTGGACGACGGCAATTGGCTGACGCTTCCGCTGACGCCGGAGCAAGCGCAGAGGAAATATGAAGCCATCCTGCAAAACCACACGCAACTGACGACGCGCCAGTACTTCCTGGTATCTTTCGCGCGCGCCGATGAAATCTTCGCCACAATCGACGTCTTACCCGTCCCGACGGTGCCGGTCGAGGCGGTCATCAATTGGAGGAAGGCCGTCCACAGCAAAGTCATTGGACTCGCCCCCGAAGAACCATCTACCAAGACCAGCACCGAACATGCGCTGTTCGATGAACTGGCCGCGATGGAAGTCGAAGAGACCGCGTATGTGCGCCAGGGTGACGACTTGATCGCGCAGGTCACACTCCACAACCGGCTGGGAAAGCGCGCGAATGTCCATTTGCTGCTTTACGGATACAAACACGGAACCGACTTTGCTGGCCTGCCCAAGCTGCACATCAACATTACGCCGCTTGGCAATGTGCATGTGTTTGACGATCGCAAGCGCGTCAAGGTGGAGGACGTCAAGGTCATTAGCGTCGAGAATCACCTCATCGTCCGCGTGCCCCTGCGGTTGCTAGGCGACGAGGTGCCCGACCTTCTGTTCACGGCGACGCGGGCGAACCTTGGCGAGGTCGCGGCGGACGATACCGCATGGCATCTGTTTTCGCTGTCCAGCGGTTCCGTAAACAGGCATACAATCAAGCCAACGGGCAATCGAACGCCGCTGTGGGTGAAATAATGGATTACTTGATCACGGGAGGAGCCGGGTTCATCGGCTCGAATATCGCGGAGCATCTGGTGGGGCAGGGGTGTAGCGTCCGTGTTTTCGACAATTTTTCCACCGGCAAGCGCGCGAATGTGCAGTCGTTCGCCGCGAAAGTGGAAATCCTCGAAGGCGACCTGCGCGATCCCAAGTCGATCGAGCAAGCGGTCAAGGGCGTGCGTTATGTGCTGCACCTGGGGGCGATACCCAGCGTCACCCGATCCGTGGAAGACCCGCTGACGACCAACCAGGTCAACATTACCGGCACGGTCAACCTGTTTATCGCGGCGCGCGATGCGGGGGTGAAACGGGTGGTGTTCACGTCTTCCTCCAGCGTGTATGGGGACACTCCCACGTTGCCCAAGCGCGAGGATATGCCGCCGTCGCCACTCTCGCCCTACGCGGTCCACAAGATCACGGGCGAGTATTACGCGGCCATCTTCTGGCGGTTGTACGGACTTGAAACCGTGTCGCTACGCTACTTCAATGTCTTCGGGCCGCGTCAAAACCCGCAGTCGCAGTACGCCGCGGTCATCCCGCGTTTCATCACCGCCATCTTGCGCGATCAATCGCCCGTCATCTTCGGCGACGGCAGCCAAACGCGCGATTTCTCCCATGTGGAGAATGTTATTCACGCAAACGTCCTCGCCTGCGAAGCGCCGAAAGAGGCGCTCGGGCAGTCGTTCAATATCGCCTGTGGCGGTCGCATCTCGCTGTTGGATCTCGTCGACACCGCGAACAAGATTCTCGGCAAGAACGTGAAGCCGAAATTTGACCCCGCGCGCCCCGGCGACATCCTCCACAGCCAGGCCGACATCACGAAGGCCGAAAAGCTTCTCGGCTGGAAACCTGTGTTGAATTTCTCCGAAGGCATCGCCAAGACCGTCGCATGGTATCAGCGTCAGGGGTAGGGGATGACTGGAGTATTGTGATGGAAGTTAGGGAAGTCATGTTGGATATGTTTGAAGGGAGATGCTTGGACTGTGGAGGCATTTTTGAGATTTTTAACTTCCCTGATTTTCAGTACGGACAAAGAATCCTTCGGACGGCAGGTGGAGAGGATATAGCATTGCTGGATTGTCCTCACGACACCGCCATGCCTGAGGTCAGTGAGCTTATTCGAAATGAATATCGGGGACGCCCACTCAAAGACTCCCAGTTTGCCAAGTTATTTAACAAAGTGTTCGGTGTGGTCTGTGATCCAATAGATGGTAAGACTCTTGACGCCTCCCGAGTTGGCGCATCTTGTCCACACTGCAAATCGAGCAATATCAATACATACGAGATCGTCCCGAGGGTTTCCGTAGCGGTCAAAGTCCCCATCGTTACGCACAAGGTGTGGGAGCAGCTGGCCGAAAATCAAAAGCGCTCGCTTATAAGCGAGAAACTCGCGCAAGCGCGCTCGACTAAATGATCGGGAAGAATGCAGCGACATTTGGCCGTGCAAAATTCTTTGGGGCTTGGTAGAAAACACGAGCACTGATCCAACGTCCTAGTTGAAGAGCTTTTCCCGATTCCATTCCAGAACCGAAAACAAACGGCGGTGAGAGATGCCGAGTGAGATAGCCTCCCACAGTTTTTCCGCATTCGATTGGAACTTTGACGGCGTTGCAGATTCCGAACTGGTTGCGTGTTGTTATTGGGAGCATGCGCGCGAGTCGTCAAGTATTCAGGGGATTCATCAACGTAGTTTCGAGCCGGAGTTCTGGGAAAACACGGACTTGATGCATGATCCAGTGGTTGCCGGTATCACCTCTCTGTCCTTATATCGCTGCGCAGTGTTTCACGGTAATTTTTTCCAGAAACGGTTCTTTCCGCTGCCGTGGCAGTCGCTTTCTGGTGCGGAACGGAAGCTGATGGTGTCAGGGGAATTGTTGGGAAAGCGGCCGGCATTCTGTCGGACTGACCCTGACCTGGCTTGGCAACTTGTGCATCGCTATGATGAAAAGAAGAAGCGGTACGTTGCTGACCCGTCAGCGGCGCGCGTATCCGATTACGGCCTCGAGTTTACTACCATCGAGATTGACTGGCGGGCTAACAGCAATGAGGAGATTGTGCAGTCATTCCGTAAATGGGTAGCAACCAATCGTCCAAAACGGATTCCCAAACCACACCGCCGAGGGCGGGACAAGAACGTCAGTTATAGGGTGGATTTGGAGCGACTTGGCATTCTTCGGCTCTTGAAACGGTGCCGGTTGCCGGAACTGCGGGAGAGGTATCCCGAGGCGTGGAAACACTACAACACGGCAAACAGACGTTGGCAGCGTGATGCCGAGAAGGCACGAGCGCGATTTCACAGTCTCTTTCCATTCCTTTCGGAGACGGAAGACCCGATCTGCTGGCCGCCGAAGCGCTGAGCCCAAGAGCCGTCTTGCCAATCGCGTCCAGTCCAACTCTTACCTTGATTTCAAGAAACCTCTGCCGTAGTGCTAGTGCAGGCGTTTTAATATGCTGCCAAAGATTTTTGACCTGATTACCGGTATTTGCATGTTGGCTGGAGGTATTAGCATGCTCTGGCAACTGCCGAATTATCAGCGGCGGGTTGAGGCCGGTAAAATTCAGCGCGACCAATCCAGGCCATCTTTCAAGACATTGCGCCGCGTTGCCATCGGGCTTGTGATTGTGGGCGTTCTGATGGTCAGCGGTTGGGCCTTCAATTTATTCTGATTCAAAACGTACCAGTACCTCGGCCTACAGCGGATCCGCATTTGTGAGATGTATTCTAGCGACCGGCATAAAATCCCCCGGTATTTCATACCGGTGACCTCGTCCCTCCCTGCGCCTATTCTACGCGTGTGATAAGAAAGGAACGCGTTATGACAACGAAGGTCGTGTCGTTGGAGAAGATTGAGTCGAATCGGAGGAATGCGCGGAGGTCGACCGGGCCGCGGACGGAGGAGGGGAAGAGTATTGCGAAGATGAACGCGGTCAAACACGGCATTTTGTCCGGGGAAATGGTGGTGCGGGGGTTGGGAATCCAGGAACATGAGGGGGAGTTCAAAGCGCTGCGCGAGCGATTCTGGAAGAGCCTGGCGCCGGTGGGGCCGGCGGAGGAACTGTTGGTGGACCGGATTGTGACGGCCCAATGGCGGTTGCGGCGGGTTCTGGTGGCCGAGACCGGAGAAATCGCGCTTAGCGTTGAGGGCGGGCGCTGGCAGCGGTCAAATCGCGAACCGATCTTCCGGGGGATATTTCTGTCCAATCTCCATGATCCAGTAGCTGAACTGATGAAATCGACGCATGGCTTGGATTACCTGTCATGTGTGCTAGAGGCGCTCTTGAAGGAGGTCGTGCGTGATGGTGAACTCACCGAGGCGGCATTTGATCGCGTCCGCCGTCGATTCGGGGACACATCAAATTCCGTGACGAGAGAATTGGGGGAACTTCGGGAGAGGATTACCGCGAATCCCGACGGGTTGGCGCCCGAGGTTTTGAAAGACAACTTTCGACGGGCGGTCGTGGCCTATATTGAACGGGAACTGAACTTGTATCGTCAATTGCGGGGAGAACGCCAGGAGCGGGAGGAAAAGGAGGAAGCGGCGCGGCAGGCGGCGGATGTTTTGCCAGGGCCGGCTGTGTTGGACAAGATCATGCGGTATGAAACCACATTGGAGCGGCAGTTGTATCGGGCAATGGACCAGTTGGAACGGCTGCAACGCCGTCGAGACGGGGAGGAGGTTCCGCCGCCGGTGAACGTGGAGTTGTCGCGAGAATAGGGGGCGGCATGATTGGTTCTCGCTTCGCTCGGTTGGCTCCGCTCAAGCCCTTGAGCTGCGCCCTTCGGGCGTCGACACGACGCGACGCCTTCTCGGTGCTGCCCGCGCACCTCGAAATGCGAAACGAACCCAAAATTAGTCCGTGCAAAATTCTTTGGGGCTTGGTAGAAACCACGGGCATTTATCCAGCGTCTCAGTTTCAGAGCTTTGTCTAAATTATAGTCCGTAACCGAAACACGAACGGCGGCAAGTAAGATGCCAACCCTAACCGAACAGCCGGGCGCGGTGCGCCCGCCGACGCCTACCAAGAAGCAGGCCAGCGCGATTCGTGTGTCTGCCTTGCTGGTCGAGTCTTCCCACAAGAATGCCGACGAGGTTTTCGCCCTGCTGAAGACGTCGGCGGCGGGGTTGACCCAAGTCGATGCGGAAGAGCGTTTCGTCCAATACGGTCCGAACGAAGTGGCCCGCGAAAAGCGGCATGGGTGGCTGTGGCGGCTGGGAACCGCCGTCCGAAATCCCCTGGTGATCCTGTTGACGATCTTGTCGACCGTCACGTATGCCACGGGGGATATCGCGGGTGGCACCGTGATGGCACTGATGATTGTGCTGGGTGTCTCGTTGCGGTTCGTGCAGGAATCGCGCGCGGACTCCGCGGCGGCGAAGCTGAAAGCCATGATCAGCGTCACGGCCACAGTGATTCGCGATGGCCAGCCGAAGGAAGTCCCTTTGAAAGAGATCGTGCCGGGGGATGTGATCAAGCTGGCGGCCGGGGACATGATACCGGCGGACGTGCGGTTGGTCAGTTGCAAGGATTTGTTCATCGTCCAGGCGAGTTTGACGGGCGAGTCGTTGCCGGTGGAGAAGTTCGACGCGCCGGAGAAGGAGGAGGGCCGTCAACCGTTGGAGTTGCGCAACCTTTGTTTCCTGGGCACCAGCGTCGAGAGCGGGACGGCGCGTGCGGTGGTGGTGGCGACGGGAGTGCACACGTACTTTGGGAGCATGGCCAGCAGCATTACCGGACAGCAGATTCAGACCAGTTTCGACAAAGGCATCCACAAATTCACCTGGTTGATGATCCAGTTCATGATGGTGATGGTGCCACTGGTTTTCCTGATCAATGGCATTACGAAGCACGACTGGAAGGAAGCGTTCTTCTTCTCGCTGGCGGTGGCGGTCGGGTTGACCCCGGAAATGTTACCCATGATCGTTTCCGTTTGCCTGACGAAGGGGGCCATCGCCATGTCGCGCAAGAAGGTCATCGTGAAGCGGTTGCACTCCATCCAAAACTTTGGCGCGATGGACGTCTTGTGCACGGACAAGACGGGCACGTTAACGCTGGATCGCGTGATTCTCGAAAAGTATTGCAACGTGGCTGGCGATGAGAGTGACAGCGTGTTGGAAGCGGCCTATCTGATCAGTTATTTCCAGACGGGACTGAAGAACGTCCTGGATCGCGCGATTCTCCAGCATGTGGACGCGCACGCGGACGTGCCGATCGAACAACACAAGATGGTCGATGAAATTCCCTTCGATTTCTCGCGACGAATGATGTCGGTGGTCATTGAAACGCCGGAGCATGGCCACCGCATGTTCACCAAGGGCGCTCCCGAGGCCATCTTCAGCCGTTGTACGCGATTCGAACTTAATGAGGAAGTCGTGCCGATGGAGGAGATCCTGATCCAGGACTTGAAGGAGGAGTACGAAGACCTGAGCACGGATGGTTTTCGCGTGCTGGCAGTCGCGTACAAGGACCTGGAAAAGCGGGCGGCCTATTCCAAGGACGACGAATGCGACCTGGTCCTGAAAGGCTACGTGGCATTTCTAGATCCACCAAAGGAAACGGCTGCCACGGCCATCGCGGCCTTGCAGAAGCACGGCGTCACGGTGAAGGTCCTCACCGGCGACAACGACCTTGTGAGCCGCAAGATTTGCAACGAGGTTGGATTGTCCACCGACACGATTCTGCTGGGCCAGCAGGTGGAGGCCATGTCCGATGCTCAACTGGCGGATGCGGCTGAAAAGACGACGCTTTTTGCGCGACTCTCGCCGGCCCACAAACAGAGAATCATCAAGGCGCTCCAGGCCAAGGGACACGTTCTCGGGTTCCTCGGTGATGGGATCAACGACGCGCCGGCATTGCGGGCGGCGGACGTGGGCATATCCGTGGACACCGCAGTGGATATCGCCAAGGAATCGGCGGATGTCATTCTATTGGAGAAGAGCTTGATGGTGTTGGAAGAGGGGGTGCTGGAAGGGCGGAAAGTGTTTGTCAACATCCTGCGTTACATCCGCATGGGCGCCAGTTCGAACTTTGGGAATATGTTCAGCGTCCTCGGCGCCAGCGCTTTCCTGCCGTATCTGCCCATGGCCCCGCTGCAGGTGCTGACGAACAATTTGCTCTACGATTTCTCGCAGGTTCCGATCCCGACGGATAATGTGGGCGCGGAACAGATCGCCAAACCGCGTCCGTGGGCCATTGGGGAGATCAAGCGGTTCATTCTCTTCATCGGGCCGATCAGTTCTATTTTCGACTATACGACATATTTCATGATGCTGTACGTCTTCAAGTGCTGGGATCCGTCTCGGGCGCCGCTGTTCCAGACCGGCTGGTTCGTGGAATCGTTAATGACGCAGACGCTGATTATCCACGTCATCCGCACCAACAAGATCCCGTTTCTCCAGAGCCGGGCCAGTTGGCCATTGACGGCCACCACGGTCGTCATCATGTGTTTTGGCATGTGGCTGCCGTTTTCCCCGATGGCGCATGCGTTGGGCTTCGTTCGGCTTCCGGGGCTGTACTGGCCGCTGCTGGCTCTGACGCTGGTCTGTTACATGGGGCTGACGCAGATCATCAAGGCCTGGCTTTTCCGCAAGGCCTGGATTTGACGTTCGTACGCTCTGTCTTCACGCTTCGCGGACTTGGAGGCTCCGTACGTCTACCCCTAAAAGAGGCGAAGCCGAGGTTAGGTTCCTCGGCTTCAATGTCGGTTGGCGTTGGAGAAGCGCCTTCGACGAGGTATGGTATAGGGTGATTGACTAAATAGCAGTGTCGGTGCCAGCCGTGCCAAAGCGCGTATTTTTCGGGGATTTTACCGAGATCGAAGCAAAAATATACAAAATCGTCGGTGCGATGGCCCAATGCCTCTCAAAATTGCACGTTCCGAGTTATCTTGAGAGCCTCAACTTTGCGAGTTGCGCGTCTGGAAGCTTTTCTATACCGTTAGCGGCTCAAAGACTGGGAGATGACATTACCAATGGCTGTGACAATTGAAAACACCGCGCCGTGCCACAAGAAACTCCGCGTTGAGGTTAATGCCGGGCGGGTCGCCGGCACGCGGGCCGAGATTTTGCAGGAATTCCGCAAGTTCGCCGCGATCCCCGGCTTTCGCCCCGGCAAAGCGCCGGAGCCGATGGTTGAGAAACGCTATGCGGGCCAAATCGACGAGGAACTGCGCAAGCGGCTGATCCCGGAGAGTTATCGCGAAACCCTGAACGAGCAGAAGTTGAAAGTCGTGGGCTATCCACAGATCGAGGCGGTCGAGTACAAGCACGGCAGCGCACTGGTTTACACCGCCGCTGTCGACACCGCGCCGGAATTTGCGCTGCCGGATTACAAGGGGATCCCCGTGAAGAAGAAAGCCGTCACGGTGAAGGAAGAGGAGATCACCAAGACCATTGATTCCTTGCGCGAACAGCAGGCCGAGTTCGTTGCCGTCGAAGGCCGGGCGATCCAGACCGGCGACTTCGCCGTCATCAACTACACGGGCGTAGCCGATGGCAAACCGATCAGCGAACTCGTGCCGGATGCCAAGGAACTGGGAGAGAACAAGGACTTTTGGCTTCTCATCTCGGCGGATTCATTTTTGCCGGGCTTCTGCGACCAACTTATCGGCGCCAACGCCGGTGAGAAGCGCCAGGTCCTCATCGATTTTCCGGCGGATTTCCCCCAAAAAATGGTCGCGGGAAAGAAAGCCACCTTTTTCGTGGACGTGACTGCACTGAAGGAGAAAAAGCTGCCGGAGGTCAATGACGACTTCGCGAAGAAAGTTGGACTGGAAAACGTGGAAAAACTGAAGGACGCGGTCCGCAAGAGTCTCATGACGGAGGCCGAGAGCCAACAGGACGCGGAAGTGCGTCGTCAGCTCGCCGACTACTTGCTGGGCAAGGTTGAATTCGAGCTACCCGAGTCCCTTGTGACACAGGAGACACGCAGCATCATCTATGATGTTGTTCGCGAGAACAGCATCCGTGGGGCGACGAAGGAGCAACTCGAAGAGAAGAAGAATGAAATCTACGGTTTTGCCACACAGAGCGCCAAGGGGCGCCTCCGTACGTCGTTTATCCTGGAGGCCATTGCCGAGGCCGAGCAGATCAAGGTGGAGGAAGCGGAGGTGGAGCAGCGCATTGCGCAGCTCGCCCAGCGCGCGCGGACCACACCGGCGAAGCTGAAGGCGCAATTGGCCGAGAAGAACGGATTTGGCGAAATCGAGGAACAAATCCTGGTCGGCAAGACCCTGGATTTTCTGGTGGCCAACGCCAAAATTGAGACTGTCACCGAAACCTAGCGGGGGGCAGCGGACAGGATCGGCATTGGTTGCAGTCGGCAAAAGAAATGCTAGTATGAAGCCAAAAGGAAGGCAAATGGACAAAGCTCAGTTACTGGTACCGATGGTGGTGGAGCAGACGGGCCGCGGCGAACGCGGTTATGACATCTATTCCCGCTTGCTGAAAGACCGCATTGTGTTTGTCGGCACGCCGATCGACGACAATGTCGCCAACGTCATCATCGCGCAGATGCTTTACCTGCAGTCCGAGGACCCGGCCAAGGACATCAATCTTTATATCAACTCGCCCGGCGGTTCCGTCACCTCGGGACTGGCGATCTACGACACGATCCAATTTGTGAAGTGTGATGTGACCACCTACTGCGTCGGCCAGGCCGCCAGCATGGGCGCCGTGCTCCTCGCGGCGGGCACCAAAGGCAAACGCTTTGCGTTGCCGAATGCGCGAATCATGATTCACCAGCCGTGGGGGGGAGTCCAGGGGCAAGCGGCCGACATCAGCATTCAAGCGAAGGAGATTTTGCGGATGCGGGACCGCCTCAATGAAATCCTCGCCTTGCATACCGGCAAGCCGATCGAGAACATCGCGAAGGATACGGACCGCGATTTCTTCATGTCCGCCGCCGAGTCGCGGGACTACGGTCTTGTCGACGAAGTCGTGAAGTCACGCCGTGACGGCGAGAAGAAACCGGAGAAAGTGGCCTAGGAGACACATGGCGCGCCCGACCAACCTGACGATGTGCAGCTTCTGTGGGAAGACCCACGGCGAGGTGCGCAAACTCATCGCGGGCCCGGGCGTTTACATCTGCGACAACTGCATCACGGTCTGCAAGAGCATCCTCGACAAGGAACTTGGCCAACATAAGTCCAAGTCGTCGGCCGGTTTCCGCCTCAACGTCCCGAAACCCGCGGAGATCCGGCAGCAACTCGACCAGTATGTGGTCGGGCAGGAACAAGCCAAGAAGACCATCGCGGTAGCGGTCCACAATCATTACAAGCGAATCCAGCAGGACACCACCAGCCCTGACAAGGTAGCCAACGGCGCGGTCAAGTTGGATGAGCATCGCGACGTCGAGATCGAGAAGAGCAACATTTTGCTGATCGGGCCGACGGGCTCGGGGAAGACGCTGCTCGCGCGAACCCTCGCGCGGATTCTTGACGTGCCGTTTTGCATCGCCGACGCCACGACGCTGACCGAGGCGGGTTACGTCGGCGAAGACGTTGAGAACATTATCCTGCGGCTGTTGCAGGGCGCTGATTATGATGTCAAGCGAGCCGAACTCGGTATCGTTTACATTGATGAGATCGATAAAATTGGGCGGAAGAGCGATTCGGCCAGCATCACGCGCGATGTTTCGGGCGAAGGCGTGCAGCAGGCCTTGCTGAAAATCCTGGAGGGCACGGTCTGCAACGTCCCGCCACAAGGTGGGCGCAAGCATCCTCATCAGGAATACATCCAGGTCAATACCGAGAACATCCTCTTCATTTGCGGCGGCGCGTTTATTGGCCTGGACAAGATCGTCCAGCGACGCATCGGTGGTCACACGCTGGGGTTCGCGAAGCCCGATGAGACGATCAAGCTGGCCCACCGCGCCAGCGTCACGGAGCATGTCGAGCCGGAGGACCTGTTGAAATTCGGGATGATCCCAGAGTTTGTGGGGCGCCTGCCCGTCGTCTCGGTCCTCAACGAATTGATCGAGCCCGAACTGATCGCGATTCTCACGGAAACCAAGAACGCGATGATCAAGCAGTACAGCAAGCTGTTCGCGATGGAAGGTGTGAACCTCAATCTCACCAAAGACGCGCTGCAGGCGCTGGCGGAAGCCGCGCTTAGGAAGGGCACCGGCGCGCGCGCCCTGCGGTCGTTGCTGGAAAAACTGATGCTCGACCTGATGTACGAAATCCCCTCGCGCGACGACATCGCCGAAGTCACCATCAACCGCGGCGTCGTCGAAGGCAAACGCGAACCTCTCATCCGCAAGAAGCAGTCGAAAGACGCAGCCTAGTTTTTCGCCGCCGCGGGCGCGAACTTCTTCTGCTGTTCGTGATCGATCCGTTTCAGTTCCCCGCGAAGCCGACTCAGTTCGAAACTGTTAACGACTACGAGTGTCGCAATCAGGATCGTCAGGGTTAAAACCACGAGCATCGCACTGCCACGTTCATTCTTCATGATGGCCTCCTGGCGACGGCGGTAAACGTGAACAGTGGACGCACGAGGACGACCTTTTGCGGGCTGGCGAGTTCCAATTCCCACCGCCACACGTTAACGCGCTGACGCGAGTCATCCGAGATGGTGGAAGTCTTCACTTGTTTGAGCACAACCACCCGTGTTGCGCCCGTCTGTCGCCAGATTGCGCCATCCGCAAAGACATACGCGATCTCACCGGATTGCTGCGGTATCGCCAAGCCATTTTCGATGACGTGCGGTAACGCGATGGCGGTGCGGACATCCTCGCGCCAACGTTCACCGGCGCGCAGAGCCCGGGTGATGTCGTCGGCATTCCGGCGAAGGCTGCGGGTGTGCTGCTCGTAACGGTAATAAGCCACGAAGGAGAGATTGAGCACGACCGCGAACACGGCAATATAGACAAGGCATTCGATCATCGAGTAACCGCGTTCCGACTTCATTGTCCCACCGCCTCTCGTACGACGGGGGCACCGAAGCGGGACTTCTCCGGTCGCCACTCCAACCGCAAACGTGATCCGTGCACGGTCAGCGTGAATTTGCCCGGCGGCAGGTGTTTTGCCGATTCGGCATGGACGGGATAGGGGGTCACGCCTTCGGCAAACGCGTGCCATTCGCCCGCGGCCAGGACTTCCATTTCTCCATCGACTGCTTCCATGGCCACGGCGCGCCAGTAATAAACGCGGCACACATGTTGTTCATCCACGAACGAAAGCCCCAGCGGCAGGAGAATCGTGACGAGGATGGCCAGTGCCGTCATCAACTCGATAATCATTGAACCACGCTCGTGTCGACGCCGCTTCACCATAGGGCCTCCCGTTGGATGACCGCGATAATTGGCTGAAAGATGGCCAGGGCAACGATACCGACCAGGACGCCGTTGAGAATTATCAACACCGTCGATAGCACTTGCGAAGCGGCTTGCTCCTGTTGGTACGCTTTGGCATCCAATGTGTCGTGCCAGCCCTGGAGTGAGTGTAAGAAACCACCGTGCCCGTGCGCAGCGTTGGCCAGACGCCATTGAAGCTCTCCCGAATCGTCAATGGCTCGGATTGCCTCCGTGAGTTTGTCACCCCGTTGCAACTGTCCAATCACCCGTTGGGAGCGAGTAACGAAGACACAATTGCTCGTGCTCCGCGCCGCGAGGGTTACGGCTTCCGGCTCGGGCACCCCGGCATCGAGAAGAATGGCCAGCATGGCGGAAAAGTCGCGCTGCATTCGCTTGTGGCGCCACGGCAGACGGAAGAGCCATTGATCGCAGAAAACTTTGATTGTCCGCGAATAAGTGGATGGCCATCGACGGCGCGCCCGACCCAGAAGCAGTAACAGGCCGCCCAGTAATGCGGCAAGTACGCCGAACTGCAAGAATGTTTTGGCATAGGCGATGACAAACAGAGTAGAGACGGGCAACTGCTCGCCCTCCAGCAGGTCAGAAAAGATCTCCTGGAATTTTGGAATGATGACGATGCAAAGGAACAGCGTGACCGCCAGCAACGGTAACAATGGGGAAAAAACGGGAAGGTAATTGAACGCTCCCATCGCGCGCGAAGGACCGTCGCTCAGTGTGTCGCGACAGGCGGGCAATACTTTGCGGATGTCGCCCAGCCGCTCGCCGGCCTGCAACATTGCCGCCACCGGTTCCGGAAGTGCCCTCGGCGTCGACTCCAGGGCACGTCCGAGTGAAGCTCCATCCTGAATGCGCGCGGCAAGCCGCTGGAACTCTTTTCCCAAAGTCCTGTCTCCTGTCGCGGCAACTTCAACCACCGTATTTTCCGGACTACGTCCTTGCGCCAATCCCATCTCCAGCAGATCGAGAAACGCGCGTGCCGCTTCGCGTCGCCGGGCGGGGGCGACGATGAGAAACTTTGCTGCCAGCAGCAGGACTATTCCGGGTACAACCCACAGGCTGGATTGGATTGCAAACCCAACCAGGAAGGCAGGCAGATTCTCAAGCCAACTCTCAGTAGCATGAGAAAGCGCGCGGAGTGTGTCAAAGAATAGATTCATAATTGTAGGAAACATGTGAACCAACCTGTTATCCTCCGAGCGATCCCAGCACGCTTATCATCGGCAGGAACCCGGCGAGGACAAACAGGAATACCTGCAGGCAAATCGCCAGGCCCATAACTATGACTGATGTAGGCAGCACGGCGTAGAGAAACGCCTCCATCCGGTAGGCGGTTCGTTGTCGATAAATCTCTGCGGCCTGCCGGAAGCCTTCCGCCAACTCCTCACGCGCATTGCCGACGATCCAGAGGAACAGAGGGGGGAACACATGGCTTCCTGCCGTAACATCTCGAAATTGGGCGTGTCCATCACCGAGGCGCTGCTGCCAGCGGCCCAATTCGGCCCCGGCAGGCGAGCCTGCCTCCAGTTCGCGGAGGAGTGCGATGGCTTGATTCAAGGTGCAGCCGCCCTGCAACATGACTTGCATTGCGGCGGCACACTGCCAGAGGCTCGCCTCCCGAAATGTTGGCAGCCGCCAGCGCCACTTCTGGCGCAGCGACGGGAGAGAGAGCATCACTGCTACGGCAATGAATGCCGCGGCGAAGACGAAAACGGGCGTCCAGAATATGGCAACACCGTGTTCCATGTAAAACTGCGTAAGCCCGGGTAACGACTTGCCCTCGAGCAGGTCGCGGTTGATGTCTTCGAATCCGCTACGCATTATCCCCAGCACGACCGCCATCACAATCGAGGCGGCCAACAAGCCGGCGAGCAGGATGACCGGGTAAACCATCAACCCCTTCAGCCGGGTCCAAATCAGATTGCCGGACCGGTAATAGTCGGCCACCAGCGTCAGCACGCCGGGCAGGTCGTTGCTCTGGACACCGACCTGAATCATCTGGACGTAGAAGGGCGGCAGTTTGCGCGCGGCCAGCGCTTGTTTCATCGGGATGCCGCTGGCGAGATCGGCGCGGAGTTTTTCGAGTTCGTCCCGTAGATCGCCACGGCGCATGGAAGAGCAGAGATGGCCGAGGGCGCTTTCAAGCGGTATGCCGTCGCGTAGCATCGCGGCCAACTGTTGGTTGAAGAAGGCGAATTCGTCCAGTTTCATATGCCGAGTACCCTTCGGAGTTCTGCATCATTGGTGAGGCCGCGTTCCACCAAACCGCGGCCGGCGGCTTCGAGCGAGCCTGACGGTGCGATTGCCGCCAGTTCGTGGGTGCGCAGCCGCTCGCGCATCGGCTCGTCCATCTTCACGCACTCGACCAACGGCGTGCGGCCTTTGTAGCCGGTGCGCAGGCACGACTCGCAGCCATCGCCGCGACAAGCCGGACAGAGTCGGCGGATCAAACGTTGGTTGAGAACCAGTCCGACCACCGAGGCGATAGCGAAATGATCGGGGCACATCACCAGCAGGCGCTCGAACACGCCGCGGCACGAGCCGGCATGCAAGGTGGAGATCACCAGATGCCCGGTGAGCGCGGCCCGCACGGCGATGTTGGCGGTCTCTTCGTCGCGGATTTCGCCGATGACGAGGACTTGCGGGTCCTGGCGTAACAAGTGACGCGCTGCCTTCGAAAACGTCAGGCCGCGGGCGTCATTGATTTCCGTTTGCATCACGCCGGAAACGATCTGCTCGACGGGATCTTCGACGGTGATGATGTGCCGCCCACCCAGGTCAAGCAACTGTCTCAGGCAGGCATAAATCGTTGTTGTCTTGCCGCTACCTGCCGGACCCGTCAACAACAGCAAGCCGGCGGTTTGGCGCAGAAACTTTTCCAGTTCCACGCAAATCGTTTCGGGAAAATCCAACTCGCGCAGTGTGGGCGCGGTGAAGTCGCTGAATAATCGCAGGACAATTTTCTCGCCCGTGACCGTAGGGTAGGTCGCCACGCGGATGTCATGCTGGCCACCAACATCGGCCTTGTCGATACGGCCGTCCTGCGGTAGTGAATCCTGATACGTTTTGAGACGCGCAAGGAACTTGATGCGGCCAAAGACGTGGTCGGCCAGGTCGGCAGGTATGTCCGAGACGGGCGTGACGATGCCATCGAGGCGGAAAGCGACCTGGGTCGCGTCGGCGCGCTTCTGCAGATGAATATCGCTGGCATTCGCGCGCTCGGCCTGTTGGATCAGGTCCTCCAACACCTTCGGTGCCGAGAGGTCAGCCACGAATCCATTCCGGCCGCTGATGCACAAGGCGGAAGCCGATCATCGGCCCATTTACAATTGCCATTGTCACGAAGCTATCCCCTTTCTTGATGATTTGACAACCCCAAGCAACAATCGTCACGCGCTATCGGGTAATTTTATTGACCGCATCGGCAAAGTTCTCCATCACTTAGCGGTGTATGGCTGAGAATCCCACAAAGATGCCCGCCGGGGTGGGCAATGCGTATCTGTTCCAAGTGTTCAACACGGTGTCGTTTACCATCGTATTGGGCACGCCGATGATTCTCTATTTCAAGAGGCTCGGCGCATCGGCCACGGTATTGGGAATCGTGCTGGCGGTGCCGCAATTGATGAACATCCTGCAGATTCCCGCCGCGCGGTTCGTTGAAAGCATGGGTTATCGGGCGTTTGTGCTGCGCGGTTGGACGTTGCGGGCGGCGTTCATTCTGGCAATGGCAGGCGCGGCGCTGCTGCCGGGAAAGATCACCGCGCTCACACGGATTGCGCTCTTCTTGTTCCTGTTGTTCGCCTATAACGCGTCACGCGGCATTTCATTGTGCGGCTTTCTGCCGTGGATCACGCAATGGATTCCCGAGGAGGTGCGCGGAAGGTATGTTTCGCGCGACCAAATGTCCAGCGCGTTGGCGACGCTGGGCACGATGATCCTCGCGGCGTTCTATTTGCGACCGCCGGAAGCGAAGTTCGCGTATGGACTGCTGTTCTTCGCCAGCTTTCTCACCGCGATCATCAGTCTCTGGTTTCTGCGTCGTATTCCCGACGTCCCCGTGCCGCCGTCTTCCGAAAACGCCGAACGGGTACCCTATAGGGAAATGCTGCTCCACCCGCCATTTTTCAAACTGCTCGTTTACAATGCCGTCTTCCTGGTTGCCCAGGCCGGTAGCGGCGTGTTTTGGATTCCGATGCTCCGCGATTCCTTCGCGGCAACCGACTCATTGATCCTGGGAATGATGGTGTTGTCGAGCACGGTGTCCGCCGTCTGCCTGTGGGGATTTGGCCATCTCGTAGACCGGGTGGGAAGCCGTCCGCTCCTCGGTCTGGCGACGTTGATTTTTGTCGTGCACCTCAGTTGCTGGTGTTCGGTGGCCGCGCGGGTCCTGCCGTTTACTTTCCCGACGATTTTCGTGATCCAGTTCACCGCCGCCATCAGCATCTCGCTTTTCAACCTCGCGAATACGCGCCTGGTCATGGCCACAGTGCCGCCGATGGGACGCAGCCATTTCTTCGCCTTGTACACCGTGGTAACAAGTCTTGTGTCCGGTGTGTTCCCCGTTTTGTGGGGCATCCTGCTGGATACGCTTGCGGGTTGGGAAGCCTCGTGGTCGCAATGGCAGTGGAACCAGTACAGCGTATCGTACGCTGCCGTGGCCATTATCACGGTTGTTGCGTTGGTGTTCCGCAACCGTCTGTCTGAGCCACGCGCCATGACCACCGATGCGTTTCTTCGAGAACTATTTGTCGAAACTCCGAGCCGCGCCATCAGCCGCCTGCTCGCGCGGCGTCCGCCGTCGTGAGCCGGGGCTTGCCCGCAGCAGCAAATCTCCGATATTGTCTCCGGTTACATGATCGCACTTGTTGATTACGGGATGGGCAACCTGCGCAGCGTCGAGAAGGCGCTCGCGCGGGTCGGGGCTGACGTCCGCATCGTGAACGACCGCAAATCGGTGCTGGCGGCGGACGCCCTCGTGCTCCCCGGCGTCGGAGCGTTCGGCGATTGCATGGCCAACCTGGAAAAGATTGGGTTGGTCGAGGCCATCCGCGAATTCATCGCGACGAAGCGGCCGTTTCTCGGCATCTGCCTCGGATTTCAGGCGCTCTTCGAATCCAGCGAGGAAGCGCCGGGCGTCAAAGGGTTCGCACTTTTTCCGGGCACCGTCCCGCGCTTTGCAGCCAATGGCCTCAAGGTCCCCCACATGGGCTGGAACCAACTTTGCATTCGACAGGGTGAATGCCCGCTCCTGAAAGGAGTGGCCGATGGCAGCTACGTGTATTTCGTACACAGCTATTATTGCCAGCCCAAGAACACGTCCGTTGTCTGCGGAACGACTGACTACGGCATTGAGTTCTGCTCCATGCTCTGGGTCGAGAATGTTTTCGCCACGCAGTTTCACCCGGAAAAATCGCAAGCGGTTGGCTTGAAGATGCTGGAGAATTTTGTGCGACTGGGGAAGGGCCAGCCTTGAGCCTGCCCTTTCTCGTATATCCCGCCATCGATCTGAAGGGTGGCAAGGTGGTGCGTCTGCAACAGGGGCGCGCCGAGGCCGTGACCGTTTATAGTGACGATCCGGCAGCGGTTGCCAGGCGCTGGGAGGACGAAGGAGCGCGCTACTTGCACGTGGTCGATCTCGACGGAGCCTTCGAAGGTGAGCCGCGCAACTGGGATGGCGTCCGCGCCATTCTCCACGCGGTGCAAATCCCGATCCAACTCGGCGGTGGGTTGCGAACCCGTCCGCAGGTTGAAGAAGCACTGAAGATGGGCGTCACGCGTGTCGTCCTAGGTACGAAGGCCTGCGACTCGCCGGAGTTTCTGAGCGCGCTGCTGGAGGATTTCGGTCCCCGCATCGTGGTGGGCATCGATGCGCGCGACGGTTTTGTGGCGGTCAAAGGGTGGATGGAAAAGACCCAGCTTCCAGCGGTCGAATTCGCCCAGCAGATCAACCACCTCGGCGTCTTGAACATCATCTTTACTGATGTTTCGACCGATGGCATGCTGGCTGGCCCGAACTACCAGGCCATCGCTTCGCTTTGCGCCGCCGTTACCTGCAATGTCATCGCCAGCGGTGGAGTTTCACGGCTCGAAGATGTTCTACAACTCCAACGACTGGCTGAAGAGCAGGTCAGGAGAAACCTCGTTGGCGTTATCATCGGCAAGGCCCTCTACGACGGACGCATCGACCTGAAACAGTTGGAAGACTGATCCAGTCGAACTGAAGCGCTGGAATGGGCTGTAAAGCAAACAGCCGCCGGAGTAGGCGGCTGTCGCGTTTTGGGGATGAAATCCCGTCCACCGTTACGGGAGGCTGCCAGTCAAGTAGATGAAGCCACTTCCGTCGAGGACACTAAAGACTCGACCCGTAAGATCCGCCGTGCTCGAGGCTTGGATTGGCAAAGAGTCGCCCACAGCCGTATCCAGATGCAAATGGGCTGCTTCGCCCCGACCCTTTGAGCTTCCCGTACTGAGCGAGAACGTATTCGCGATGTAATTACTCCCACCGTCAGATAGCCACAACGCATAATGCTGCCCCGGGAGAAGCCCATTGAGGGTGATGTCCAGCTTCGAACGGCCGCTTGCGCCATTGTAAGACAGACGGACATTACCATGAGCTTGGGCATCAATCGAAGGGCTGGGCTGTTGCATCGTGAAACCGGTGTGGAAACTTGACGCGGACGGATTAGCGACGAGGGGCGGTACGGGCGCCCAAGCAAACGAATTGATAAAGATGTTGGTGGCGCCACCGATGATGTTAGTGGTGCAAACGGTGATGACAATGCCGTTGGTGGGGGTCACGGTACAAGTGATAAAATTCGTTCCACCAATAATATTCGTGGTTCCTGGATTACCGACGTCGATCCTGAAAATGTCGGAAAGGTCGGTGAGATTGGCGATGCCGACAAGCTGAAACTCGGGCGGGGCGCCCCCGGTCCCCGTCAGTGTCCGGGTCCAACTTCCGAGTTTGATGTTGCCGCGCGGCAAGGGAGCAACCACGACCACGGGAGTATTCGTGCCGTCAAAAAAATTCGTGAGACCCATGTAAATACTGAGGTCCGTAAGGAACAGGTTTTTGACCCGTAGAGTGAAAACCTCTTTCCCGCCGTTTTCGGTCAGGGTCAGGCTGCCGATCGGATTCACGGTATCAGCAGTGTCAGAAGTGCCGGTATTACGAATCTGCGAGCGCGCGATGATACGTCCACCGCCCTGAGCGAGGGCTGAACGCAGGAACGGACCGGCGCAGAAAACTGTCATAAGTGTAGCGGTCAGCAAGCATATCCATTTCCTTCTCACGCTGTCTCCTTGGTTAGGGATCAATCTGTTTCTCATCCCACTGGATGGCGATATTACGGTGGCCGCACCACCAGTGCAAGCACAGAAAGACGAATTTTCCCCCACTTATGGTAACCACGTCGGTTCTCTAGACAAACACCGCGCATATCGGGTAGGGTGGTATTCATGCAAAACACGGCAATTGAGATCTGGATTTATGGCGTGATCATGATTCTTGGGGGCATCATGGGATTCGTCAAAGTGGGCAGTAAGGCCTCGTTGATATCGGGCGTGGGGATGGGGTTGGCCTTGCTGGCCAGCGGCTTTGGGGTCTGGCGCGGCTCGGCCGACAGCCTCGTGGTGGCCCTGGTCATCGCGGCGTTGCTCGTGGTGATCTTCGCGATCCGCTACGTAAAGACGCGACGGTTCATGCCCGTCGGAATGCTGGCGATCCTCAGCCTGGTGGCCGTGGTTGTCTTCGGGTTGGCGTGGAAGAAGTAGCCGATGGCGCAAGAGTACATTCTGAAACCCGCGACGGGCGCGCGGGACCTTCACATTGATTACCGCGGGGAACTGAACGATCAGCAGTTCGAGGCCGTGACGGCCACGGGCGCCGACGGTAGCGTCAACTCCGGCCCGATGCTGGTCATCGCCGGCGCGGGCAGCGGCAAGACGCGGACGCTCACGTACCGCGTGGCGTGGCTCGTCGAGCACGGCGTCCCGCCGGGGCGCATCCTCTTGCTGACGTTCACCAACAAAGCCGCCAAGGAAATGCTGCGGCGTGTCGAGAGCCTGTTGCCGACCGACATCTCCGCGATCTGGGGCGGGACGTTCCACCATATCGGCAATCGCATTCTCCGCCGCCATGCCAAGCTCCTGGGGTTCGGCAATGATTTCACCATCCTGGACCGCGAAGACTCCAAAGACATGCTCGACGCGTGCGTTGCCGAGGCCGGCATCGACACGAAGCAGGAGCGGTTCCCGAAAGGCGACGTGCTCGCGGACATCTATTCGCTGGCGGTGAATACCGACCGCTCCATCGAAAAAGTTTTGGTCGAACAGTACGATTATTTTTCGCATCTCGCGGGACCGATCAAGGCGCTGCAGGATGTTTATCGTGAACGCAAACTCAAGGCCAACGCGATGGACTACGACGACCTGCTCGTGAACACGCTGCGACTGTTTCAAGAGCAGGGCGAGGTTGCGGAACGCTACCGCGAACAGTTCCTGCACGTGCTGGTGGACGAATATCAGGACACGAACAAAATCCAGGCCGAGTTGATCGACGCCATGGCGATGCTCCATCGCAACTTGATGGTCGTGGGCGATGATGCGCAGTCGATCTATTCGTGGCGCGGCGCGAACTACCGCAACATTCTGGGTTTTCCGTCGCGCTACCCGAGCGCGCGCACGTTCAAGATTGAAGTCAATTACCGCAGTGTGCCGAGCATCCTCAAGCTGGCCAACGAAGCGATCAAGGCCAACGTTCATCAATTTGCCAAGATCCTCACAGCCGTACGCGACGGGGGCGCGAAGCCGTGGCTTGTTCCCTGTCCCGACAGCAACCAGCAATCGTTGTTTGTCGCCCAACGGATCCTCGAGTTACGCGATGAAGGCGTGGCGCTCAACGAGATCGCGGTGCTTTATCGCGCACATTATCACGCGATGGAATTGCAGATGGAACTGACGCGGCGCAACATTCCGTACGTCATTACCAGCGGCCTGCGGTTCTTCGAGCAGGCGCACGTGAAGGACGTGAGCAGTTTCCTCAAGGTGGCGGTCAATCCCCACGATGAGATGGCGTTCAAGCGGATACTCAAATTGCTGGCGGGTGTCGGCGCTCGGACGGCTGATAAACTCTGGGAGAAATTTCACCCACTGCTTGCAGAAGGCAAGCCGTTGCTACTCACGAGCGAGGCGATCCCGAAGAAGGCGGTCGATGACTGGAAGAAGGCGGCGCAGGCGTTGAACGAAATCCGCAAACTGGAGCCGAAACGCGCCGCCGAGATGATCGAGAAGGTGGTGGACACCTTCTACGCGAGCTATCTCAAGGTGAAGTATCCGAATGCCCGGGCGCGCGAGGAGGATTTGCATCAGCTCGCCTCGTTCGGGATGCAATTTGAGAGTCTCGATGATTTCCTGAGCCAGTTGGCGCTGCTGACGAACATCGAAGCCGACGACGCCTCCTTGTTGGCCACGAATGAGACGGAGTATGTGCGCTTAAGCACCGTGCACCAAGCGAAGGGGCAGGAGTGGAAAGCGGTATTTGTCGTTGGCCTGTGCGACGGAATGTTCCCGCTCGCCCGTTCGCTCGACAATCTCGAGGGCCTGGAAGAAGAGCGCCGATTGTTCTACGTGGCGGTCACGCGCGCCAAGGACGAATTGTATCTCACGTTCCCGCTCTTCCGCATGACCGGCGGTGACACCGGCGGCTTCCAGCGTCCCTCCCGCTTCGTCGCCGAGTTGCCCAAGACCCACTACCAGGAATTCTCCGTTCGGCATCAGCATGGGGAGTGGTAGGGCGGATCAGTTCCGCGAGCGAACGAAGGCTGGGAGGGCAGAGGACGGTATAATCGTGCTTGCCCGCGCTACGGTAATGTATCATTTTGAATCAGCCCATAAAGCATTGGCACTCCACCGCGCATGAATCAATCGCTCTTGCCTATCTTGGCTTTGCTGCTCATCGCCATCATCGGTTTCAGATTTGGCCTCGCTAGCAAAGGCTACGAGAGGCGCAAAGCTTATCGAGACATGATTGACAAAGCTCTCGCATCGCTTGTACGTGGCGAGAGCCCCAATCTCAAGGTCATTCTGGAAGAATCCCGAAAAATCCGCGATGACATTGGCGTTTGGAAACGTTGGGGACAGTTTGACCCCGCCGTAGCAAGCTTGAGCAACGCGGAGAATACGCAGATGGACGTACAGAATCCAAACATACTGGAATCTATAGAGGTATCTATTCGGGCCACGGAAAAGCTCACAGGTATTCTGGAAACACTTCGCCACTGCGCAGAATAACGTTTCCACAATGATACACTACCCGCGCTACTGCTGCCTTGACCGCGAACATGCCGGTTCATATCCTTCCGGCATGAACCGCTTCTGGCAGGTAGTCTTGCTTACCGCGATTGCGGTGTCGACTGCCTACCAAAACATCAGCGTCCTTGCGGAGACTGAAACAATCGATCTCAAGGCGCTTGCCAAAAATGCCCGTCCAGCCGTCATGTTGCTGGTCGTTTCCGACTCCACCGGTAAGGAAATCGCTACCGGCACCGGCTTCCTAGTCTCCAGCGACGGCAGACTCATTACCAACCACCATGTCATTGAAAATGCCTCCAGCGTCGTGGCCAAGTCCGAGAACGGTGGGTTGTTTCCCGTCGAAGGCGTACTGGCTGATGATCCGAAGAATGACCTTGTCCTGTTAAAGCTCAAAGCCAACGACCTGCCGTTCCTGACTTTCGGTAATAGCAACAAGGTCGAGGTCGGTACGCGCATCGCTGTCATCGGTAGCCCGCTTGGACTTGAGGGAACTCTGTCGGAGGGAATCGTATCGGGGGAGAGGGAGCTGATGGGGGATGTAAAAAAACTTCAAATCTCCGCCGCAATTTCTCCTGGCTCCAGCGGGTCACCGGTCATGAATGCAAAGGGCGATGTTGTGGGCATCGCGTCCGCGTTGCTAACTGGTGGACAGTCGCTCAACTTCGCCGTTCCGGTGGAGTACGGCGTCCGATTGATGGCGAAAGTCAAACCATCTTCCGTTCCGCAACCCCTCAGTAGGTCGACAAACGTGGGCGGAGAGGACGCCATCTACTCTGACCCCGATTTGCGGGCAGCTATTGCTGCCGAAGCCGCCGGTGATTATGTTGAGAAGCTCAAACACGACAAGGTTCTGATCGCTCGGTATCCCGATAGCGACGTCGCGTGGTATGGACTGGGCATTACCTTCGGGAAGCTGAACTTCACAGACGACGCAATTGAGGCCTATCAGCAAGCGATCAAGATCAAACCGGACTTTGCCGGAACATGGTACAATCTGGGCAC
The DNA here is from genome assembly GCA_003152315.1 of Verrucomicrobiota bacterium. Taxonomy (GTDB): domain Bacteria; phylum Verrucomicrobiota; class Verrucomicrobiia; order Palsa-1439; family Palsa-1439; genus Palsa-1439. The sequence continues at coordinate 66,805 of PLZV01000060.1, read as the reverse complement.
TGTCTATGGAAAGTCCGGACGCATCGATGATGCTATTACAACGCTACGGCAAGCTATCAAACTGAAGCCCGACTACGCCTGGGCGTGGAATAATTTGGGTGTTGTCTATCAGAAGGCAGGTCGTACCGATGACGCGATAGCGGCCTATCGGCAAGTGATCAAACTTAGTCCGGACGACGCCATTGCGTGGTATGGTCTTGGGGTCGGCTATGGAAAATCCGAACGCAACGATGAGGCAATTACTGCGTACCGACAGGCCATCAAGCTTAAACCAGATTACCCCGTTGCCTGGCATGACCTCGGAATCGTTTATGGAATGTCCCGGCGCACCGATGACGCGATTGCGGCGTATCGGGAAGCCATCAAGCTCAAGACGAACTATGCCGCTGCGTGGTATGGTCTTGGGATCAACTATGCAAATTCCGGGCGCACCGATGACGCGATTTCGGCCTATCGGCAAGCCGTCACGATCAAGCCCGACTATGTCGATGCCTGGAACAACTTGGGCGTTTGTCTCAGGGATTCAGGTCGCACAAATGAAGCACATGACGCCTTCCAGCGGGCCGACAGCCTGAAGCCCTAGCTATCAACAGCCGCTCAGAGAAGACGCAACAAAGAGGAACCGCATGAAATTACAAATCACGAGCCGGGAAAGGAGAAGGTTGTGATCAAGGGAGAAGAGCTTTCCGGTTACGAACGCTTCGGAGAGACCGTCGTATTTCTTTCGGAGTTCTTGCATGAAACCGACCGTGCGGCGGTCGTACTAGGAGGCGCTAAACTCGACCTTCTCCTTCATCGAATCCTTCAGAAGCATTTTCTCTCACCAATTAAGTCGGACACTGATCCGCTCCTAGATCAAAGTCTTCCACTCGGCTCGTTTGGTCCCAAAATTGATATTGCCTATAGAGTTGGTCTGATAGATTCTGAATTCGCAAAGGTTCTTCATTTGTTCAGAAAGATCAGAAATGACTTTGCTCATGAAGTCGTAAATTGCGATCTGAACAACCAGGCGAATCAATCCCGAATGAAAGAACTGGTGGCTCCATTCGTTGACTCAGATTGGTATAAGCATCTGAAGGAGGACACGACAAAGAACACGACTTTGACGGGAGTTTCGCTGGACTTTCGTGTCATCCTCGGCATGACGGTAGTACAATTGAATGCTTTATACGGGCTTTGTCCGAAAGTCTCATCGGATAAAGCAATGCCCATCTTACTGCCGCCCCGGAACTAGGCGGATCTACGCGACCGGCGTCCTGTCAGGGCGGGACGGCTGCATCCGGAAATGGATTTCGCTTGATTGCCGCGAAAGCCGAGTCTGCGAGACCTGCGCGTTCCCACCGATCACGACAGAGATGCTTCGACAAGCTCAGCATGACAAACTGGGGATATGTTTATTGGGCTATACCAGCGCCTCATCGGGTTGCCAACGCTTCACTTTGATCTGATTACTATGCAGCCGTGCCTGAGCAGCGTCGTAGCCAGCCTGCATTTTAAGCAGCAAGTCCATGCTGACACCAAAGGCTTTTTCCAAGCGCAACGCCATTTCAGAAGAAACAGCGGCCTTGCCGTGGGTGACATCCGAGAGCGTTGCGCGGCGGACACCAAGGATATCAGCGGCGCGAGTGTAGCCTGGGTCAACTCCGCACTCGTGATGGAAATGTTGTTGCCCGATTTGATACCAATCTGCACGCGGCGATTCTGCGTCCGCAACAACACGCTGCTTGACGTTATATCAATTCTGACATATCTCCTTCCGTGAAATTGGAAGTGTATGAAAAGAAGACGAAGCAGACACCGACGGCGGTGATTGCCGCCTGTCGGCAACGGTTGCAGCGATACGAAGAGGCACAGGCATGAAGAAATTGAAGAACGGATGGGTGCAAGGCTCGACACAAGAGTTTTTGGAGTTGTCCGACGCGGACATGGCGTACATCGAGACGAAACGCGCCTCGGCCGCTTGTCTGCGCGATCAACGGATGAAACGACACCTGACGCAAACGGAATTGGCTGCCCGGCTGGAAACCAGTCAGTCCCGTGTCGCCAAGATGGAGTCGGGCGATTCAACTGTCTCAATTGACCTGCTGCTGCAAGCCCTGTATCGCATCGGCACGAAGCGCCGCCAACTGGCCGCGCTGCTCTGAGTCTCGCGCCGGCGGCCAACGTCGAACGACTGCCGGCCAATTCTGCGCGCTTCTCGAATTTGGACTCGTCTAGCCGGGGTCAACTCCGCACTCGTGACAGAAATGGTGTTGTCCGGTTCGATCCTCAATCTGCGCGCGGCGATGATACGCCCACCAGGGCCTTCGCGCCGATCAACACGCGGCTATCCAAGGCTACCGGCGGAACGACAGAGATTTGCCGTCAAACAACGGACGGCCCGGGGCGGTTTCGACAAGCTCAGGATGACACAGGGAGGAATTGAGGCGAAGTACCCACCCCTTTATCCCCTCCGAGGAGGGGAACACGCTGGGCTATCGAGTAGCGATAATTGTGCTGGACATGGTGGGGCGAGAGGGGTAGACTGAACAAATGAACGCTCAACACGCAACGTTCAACGCACAACTCTCAAGAGGGCATGGTATTGCCGTCGTGAGAACCCAAAATGCCCCTCACCCTAACCCTACTCCCCCAAGGGGAGAGGAGGGGAAATCCAACATCCCACTTCGTGCTACGGCGCGAGCCTCTCGGGCAACGCCTCTTGTGGAAAAATGAGGATTCACAAAACATGCTTTCTGCGAAACGAACCCACCGTTTTGCGACAGCGTTTGTGATGTAACCCACTATGAATGGAAGAGTTACGGCGGAATGTTACGGAAAGAATCGGTGGGTTCGTTTTGGAAAACGAACCCACCGGAGGCCACAAGACGGGGTGGTTTGGGCGGCGATAGGGGAGATTTTGGGTTCGTTTGAGGTAGAAAGGGGGTTCGTTTCTGGCAGTGCGCGGTCGGGAGACCGGCGCACAACTGGGGGTTCCCGCTTACGACCGCCGCGTGAGGGCAAGCGGCCTACAACGACTCGTCGCGGTGAGCGCAAGTCGGCGCTACCTGGCCGGGGACCGCGGTTAACAACCGCGGCGACAACGGACGGACGATGGGACGCTACGCAGCGATCGCCTCGCGGCAAGTTGCTGGCAGGGAGCGATTTTTGACAAATCGTAGATTTCCTGTGCCATTGACAAGGATTGTGGTGTCTCATATCGTAGCACTGACATGACGATGGCCATTGCCGACACGATACCCGCTGATTTGCGCCAGTTGTTGCAGCAGACGGGACTCTTCACTGATCTACAGATTTCCGAGGTCCTGACGAATCAACTGACGGCCGCACAACCACTGATCATCTCACTGGTGAAATCGCGGGTTGCCACCGAGGAGAAACTGCTTCAGGCACTGGCCACGGCGTTGCATCTACCGTTCACGCGCATCACCGACAAAGAGATTGATGCGACCGCGCGCGCGAAAGTTCCCACAAAGGTCGTCTTTCAGCACAACGTCATGCCGATGCGCCAGGAGAACGGCACGCTGATCGTCGCGGCCAATGATCCATTCAACCTCACGATGCTCGAAGCAGTGCGGTTGGTCACGAAGAGCCGTGTGCAACTCGCCCTTTGCACCGAGGCGGACATTGCGAAGGCCCTGAAGCGTTACTATGGCGTCGGCGCGGAGACGCTCGACGAGTTGTTGCAGAAGAACGTGCTCGATATCGACGAGATCGAGATGGTCACGAAGGACGACCTCGAAAGCGGAGACCAGGAGGCGAGCGTGGTCAAGTTCGTGAACCAGATTATCGGGGAGGCGTACAAAGAGCGCGCGACGGACATCCACATGGAACCGATGGAGAACGACCTGCGCATCCGTTATCGCGTGGACGGCGCGCTGCACCAGACGCCGGTGCCGGCGTACTTGAAGCGGTTCCAGGCGGCGATCATTTCGCGCATCAAGGTCATGGCGAACATGGATATCGCCGAACGTCGCCTCCCGCAGGATGGGCGCATCAACGTCCGCAGTGGCGGGGCGGAAATCGACGTGCGCGTCTCGACCATCCCGACGGCGTACGGCGAAAGCGTCAGTTTGCGGTTGCTTACCCGCAGCAACATTTTCCTGGGTCTCGAGAGTCTCGGACTGAACAAGGAGAACGAGAAGACCGTCCGCAAGCTGATCGATCTGCCGCACGGCATTATCCTGGTCACGGGACCCACGGGTTCGGGCAAGTCCACCTCGCTGTATGCGTTCCTCAGCACGATCAACTCGATTGACCAGCGCATTATCACGATCGAGGAACCGGTGGAATACGAACTTCCCGGTGTGAACCAAATTTCCGTGAAATCGGAAATCGGCCTGACGTTTGCGAGTGGTCTCCGACACATTTTGCGGCAGGACCCGGACATCATCATGGTCGGTGAAGTACGCGACCTGGAAACGGCGGAAATCGCCATTCGCGCGGCGCTCACGGGCCACCTGGTGTTTTCCACGCTGCATACCAACGACGCCCCGGGCGCGATCACGCGGTTGATCGACATGGGTATCGAGCCTTTCCTCGTGAGTTCCTCCGTCGAGGCGCTGATGGCCCAACGCCTCATCCGCACGCTCTGCAAGTCGTGCAAGGAAGAGTACAAACCCGATCCGGAATTCCTCCGTGAGGTGGGTTTCCCCATGGAGGACATTGGCAGGGTCAAATTCTACCGTGGCCGGGGTTGCGAGGATTGCCGCTTCACCGGGTTCAAGGGCCGTTCGGCCATCTATGAAATCCTTGTCATGAGCGAAGCCCTGCGTCCGTTGATCATTGAACGGGCCTCATCCGCAGCCATCAAGCATCTGGCTTGCACGCACGGCATGCGGACCCTTCGCGATGACGGTTGGGAGAAGGTCAAGCAGGGCATCACGACTGTCGAGGAAGTGGCACGCGTCACCCAGGAAGACGAAGAACTCACCGGTACATGACGGAAAGCGCCGGGGCTGCCGCGCTTTTTGATTTGAGCGCCGCAGGGAACAAAGTGTTCTGCCCGGTGTCCAAAATAACGACGAAATCGTATGCCGACGTTTCAATACAAGGCCAAGACACGCGCGGGGGAAATGGTCAGCGGCTCGCTGGCGGCAGGCGACCGCCGCGCCGCGCTGGCCGAACTGGGTAAACTGGGATTCTTCCCGTTGGCCGTGGACTCCGCGGAAACGGAGCGGGACGGCAAGCCAGGGGCCCCGGGCTTTAAGGGCCGCGTCAAGCCGCGCGACGTGTTGATGTTCACCCAACAGCTTTCCAGCCTGCTGCGTTCGGGGATGTCGCTGAGCAAGGCGCTCGACACCCTTGAACGGCGGACGCAGAAGAAGGCGCTCTCGGCGGTCTTCGGCGACTTGCGGAACGGCATCGTGCAGGGCGAAAGCTTGTCCGACTCGCTGGCGAAACATCCTAAAATTTTTTCCCGCTTCTTCGTCAACCTGATCAAGGCGGGCGAAGCCAGCGGCGCTTTGGACGACGTGCTCCTGCGCCTCGGAAAGCATCAACAACAGATGGCGGAGGTGCGCGAGAAAGTGGTCGGCGCGTTGTTGTATCCTCTGGTCATCGTGTGCGTCGGCATCTTGGTCATCGTTTTCTTTATGCTGGTGATGGTACCGCGGTTCGCCATGATGTTCAAAGAGATGGGCCGGACGATGCCGTTGCCGACGCGCATTTTGATCGGCATCAGCGATGCGTTCGTAGGATACTGGTGGGTTGGCGTGCTCTTGATCGGCGGGGTGGTGATGGCCTATCGCATCCGCGTCCGCACGCCCGAGGGACGGCTCGCGCTCGATGGGTGGAAGCTGCGGTTGCCCGTGTTTGGCGGCATCATCATGGCCAACGCCTTCGCACAGTTCGCCCGCACGCTGGCCACGCTCCTCGAAAACGGCGTACCGGTGCTTAGCGCGCTGCAGATCGTCGAAGACACGATGGGAAACCGGGTGATCGCCAACGAACTTCGCGAGGCGCGCACGCGCGTGACCGACGGCACGAGCCTTTCCCAGCCGCTGGCGAAGGGAAAGATTTTCCCGCCCTTGCTGATCGATATGCTGGCGGTCGGCGAGGAGAGCGGCGAAGTGGTGCCGTCGCTGACCAACATTGCTGACACCTACGAGTCGGAGTTGTCGCGAACGCTGAAGGTGTTTACGACGCTGCTGGAACCGGCCATAATTATCTTTATGGCAATGGTCGTGGGCGCGATTGTTTTGAGCGTGCTCATGGCCGTTTTCGATATCACGTCGGGCATTGGAAAATGAGCGGAGAACAGGTTTATGAAACCAAACAAATTTAGTTCACGAAGCGGCTTTACGCTGTTGGAAATCATGCTGGTAGTGGTCATCATTGGCATGTTGATCACCGTGGCGGTGGTCAAGCTGTCCGGCCAATCGGAGAAAGCGAGACTGGTGGCCACGCGAAACCAGATCGATTCCTACAAGAACGCCCTCGGTATCTACGAACTCGACAACGGCGTGTTTCCGACAACGGAACAAGGACTGCAGGCGTTGATCACGCAGCCAAGCGGAGTCACTCTCCCGAACTGGAAAGGCCCGTACCTCGACCCGCCCGTGATCCGCAAGGACCAGTGGGGCCGTGACTACATCTACCGGTACCCGGGTCAGAAGATCCCCAACGGCTACGACTTGTTCTCCGTTGGCCCCAACGGCATTGAAGGTGATGATGACGATATCGGCAACTGGCAATAAACACGCGCGCGCCGGTTTCTCGCTGATCGAGCTGAGCATCGTGGTGTTCATCCTCGCCATCGTCCTGGCGGTGTCGATGCCCAGTTTTATCCGCTCGTACAATGCCGCCACGCTCAATGAGACCGGGCGAACGGTTATCACCAGTTGCCAGTTTGCGAAGCTCAACGCCGTGCTGCGCCAGCAGAAGGTCGCGTTCTACATCGACCTCGACAAGCGCACGATCTCGCTGACGCAATTCGCCGGAACCAATGCCCCGGACGGCTCCGACTCGTCGACCGTCGTTCTAAAGACCATTGAAATCTCGCCGCGGATCGGGGTGTCATCCGTCCAGATTGGCGATCAGCCAGCGGAGCAGAGGGGGCAGGTGGAAGCCACATTTTATCCGAATGGGACTTGCGATGCGTTCACGGTTACGTTTCGCGGTGCGGAGAAGGGGAGCGGCCTGGCAATCATGGTCGATCCAGTGACGTGCCGCGGAATGCCGTGGGTTGTGAAGCTATGAACGTTCGCCGCCAGCGAAGTCTTGACGCGCCGCAGCGCCGCGAGGGCGGATTCCTGATGCTGGAAGTAATCCTGGCCATGGCGCTGCTGGCGATCAGCACGGTCGCGATCGTCGAGTCCCTGGGCCGTTGCCTGGCAGCAGCGCGCGCGGTGCAGAATTATTCCACATCCGAAATTCTCCTCGCGAACAAGAGCTTCGAGTTCCGCACCGAGCGTCCCACGGATCTGCTTGACCAGGAAGGTGAGTTTGACGATTACCCCGGCTTCTCGTGGTCGCGCAAGCTTGAGTCGACGGATTCGGAAGGGCTCTGGAAACAAACGATCACCGTTTACTGGTATGAGCGCAGCAAGCTCGCCAGTGACTCCGTGGTCGAATACAGGTATCTGCCGCTAAAAGAACGGTGAGCATGCGGTCCGATTGTCCAAACAGTAAGCGCGCGGCTTTCACGCTGGTCGAAATTCTGGCGGCACTGGCGATTCTCAGCCTCGTCATAACTGGCGTGTACGCCCTCTGGAGTGGCTCTTTGAGAGGGTGGAGGCGCGGCAGCGAGGCCACCGAGGTGTTTCAGCGCCAGCGCGTCGTCATGGAAGCGCTGACGCAGTTGGCGCAGTCAGCCGTCTACTTCGCCACGTCACCCAATTTGTACGCGGTCATCGGCGTCAAGAATCCCGGCTTGGGCAGCAGCGTGAGCTTTGTCACGGCTTCGGATGGGTTCCTGCCGTCCAGCGAAGCCAATGATCTCGGCATGCGGCGGGTGATCATTTCCCTGGAGCAGGACGAGTACCGGCGCACCTACCTCGCAATCGTAAATCAGCCCGCCCTGAGTGTGAGCGACGATTCCAAGCAGGAACTTCAGGCGCACGTGATATCGATGGACGTGAGCGGCTTCTTCGTTCGCTACCTCGACCCACGCGATGGCGCCTGGTATGACAAGTGGGAGGATGTCAATGTCATTCCGTCCGCGATAGAGTTTACTGTTGTCTTCGGCCAGCCCGGCGACCATATCCCGCCCGTGACCGTCACGCGCGCCATTGATCTTCCGGTTGCTGATTTTATCGCCCATGGCACCAACCCAATGCTGCCCCCGCTTTCGAGCACCAACGAAGTTCCGCGCGGCGGGAGACAAGCGCAAGGACAGCAGGGAGCCGCGCCTGCGGGAGGAATGCAATGAGAAGCGGCGTCTTCTCTACCGAGCGCTTTCCTGACAACCGCGGTATCGCCATCGTCATTGTGTTATGGGTTGTAATGGTTTTGTCCTTGCTGATCAGTGGATTTGCTTTCACAATGCACGTCGAGACGCAGGTGGCGTCGTACGCACGCAAGGAGTTGAAAGCCGAAATGTTGGCACGCTCGGGCATCGAGGTGGCGCGGATGCAATTGATTCTCGGCGCGCTGTCTCCAACCAATTCAGGGTTTGACGCGCTCAACCAGGATTGGTCCACCAATGAGTTGCTGTACGTGGACCACGAATTGGGCGACGGAATTTTTAACGTGAAAGTCACTGACGAAGAATCAAAGATCCCGATTAACCGCGCGACCGACTTGCAGCTCAAGCGTCTGTTCGGTTTGCTGGGGGCCGACCCAGCGGATGGCGATGTCATCACCGATTCGATCCTGGATTGGATCGACACTGACGATTTGACCAGGCTGAACGGCGCCGAGAGCGACTATTACCAGAGCCTTTCGCCGCCTTACCGCGCGAAGAATGGGCCGCTGGATCGCGTCGAAGAACTGCTGCTGATTCGTGGCGTGACGCCCGAGTTGTACCAGGGGACACCAGCGACGGATACAGATCCTGCTCGACCAGGACTGGCCGAAGTTTTCACGACGACGACCACGGGCAATATCAATGTGAACACCGCGTCGGCGATTGTTTTGCAAGCGCTCGGTCTCGACGAGGCGCAAGTACAAGCTGTCCTGAGCCGCCGCGATGGCGCCGACGGCATCCCGGGCACGGACGATGACCTGCCATTCCACAGTGCGGACGAGTTTTTTGCGGCGATCGGCAATCTCGATCCGGCAACCAAACAGGCGGCGCAGGCCATGGTCACGGTTACCTCCTCATTTTTCACGGTGAAGTCCACCGGCGAGGTCGGCGGCGTAAAGCGAACCATCCTGGCAACGCTTTATCGCAATGGGGCCAACGTCCAAACTGTCATGTGGCGTGAAGTGCGGGAGGGAACGTGAGGGCCAACCGCAATCCGCGCAAACTAAGCGGTCTTGGTCATGCTCGTGATTGGGCGGCGGTTGCGTTTGGGCCCTCCCGGCTTGAACTCACGACCGCGCGCGCGGAAGGCGCCGAGATCAGCGTGCTACAGCAATCCTCCGCCAGCGCCGTACCGCCCGCCGGGATGCCGGACTCACCGCCGCAATGGCAGATTGCGGCGCAGTCGCTTCGCCAGCAATTCGATTCCCGCGAGCATCGCGTCGTCACCTCCGTGAGTTGCGAAGACGTGCTCTGCCAGATCCTGCGTCTGCCCGCGACGGAGCCCACCGAATTGAAGCAGATGCTAGATCTGCAGATCGACAACATCACGCCCCTGCCGCTGGAGGAAGTGGTTTACAGCTTCGAGCCCTTGTCGGCGGCCGATGGCCAAACTCGCGTGCTGGTCGCCATCGCGCGCAAGGCCAAGGTCAATGAGCGCGTGGAGGCGCTGGAGTCAGCGGGATTTCAACCGGAAATCGTCTCCGTTGACGCGTTGGCCATGTTCCGCGCACTGGCCCGGCGCAATCTGTTGGCGCAGGACGATCGGCTGAATGTGCTCGTAATCCTCGGCTTGGTTTCCGCGGATGTGATTGTGTACTCACAAGTCGTGCCCCTGGCGGTGCGTTCCCTTGTGCTGGGAGCGGAAGGTGAATCCGTGTTGCGCGAAGAACTGCAGCGCACGTTTGTGGCGACCGAGGCTGGACAACCGGAACGGATGATGGGCGACGTCATTTTCCTCGCGCCGGGCGAAGAACTGAAAGCGTTTGCGGAGAAAGTCGCGAACGGCCTGACCGCGCAATCCTCGTTCCTCACCAATGGTGCCGTTCCCTCGGCGGCGCTGAGCCTCTGCCTGCAATACGCGACAGGTGAGACGGCGCAATTGAACCTCCTGCCGGAGGAGTGGCGGCAGAAGCGGCAAATCAAGGCCTTGCGGCGGCGGCTCATTCGCGGTGTGATTGCGGTGGGGATCGTTTACGTCCTGGCACTGGCGGTGTTCCTGACCCTGTTGGCAGTAAAGAAAGCACAGCTCAATCGGGTCACCAGGGAAATCAAGAACCAGCAGGGAGCTTTCGTCGACGCGCGGCAGACGCAGGGCCAGTTGATGGCGATGCGCAACCAACTCGATACGAAATTCTCGGCGCTCGAGGTCTTGCGCGAGATCACGGTGCGCATGCCGAAGGACATGCAGTTGAGTTCCTTTGTGTTCAAGAAGGATTTAACATTGTCCCTCAAGGGGCAGGCACCGTCGGGTGCCATCGCGCTCGATTTCCAAAGCCGGCTTCAGCAGTGCGATCTGTTCTCGAAAGTCTCGGGCCGTAGCGACACCGTGGGCGGCTTGACGAAGTTTGACCTGACTTGTACTCTCAAAACCGCTGCGGGGCCGGGACTGACGGTGGGCCGATGAAAATCACCAAGCGAGAGCGTGGGATAGTGGTTATTACCATCACGGCGGTCGTGTTGGTTATAAACTATTTTCTCGTCGTTCCTCTCCTGCGGAATTGGGGAGAGACGGGCATCCAACTTAAGAGCAAGCAACGCGTACTCGACGGCATGCAGACGACGATTCAGCACCGGGAAGAGTGGCGCAAGGAGTATGACGAACTCAAGAAAGGACTCGGACAACAGACCGAAGGTTTCCAATATACCTCCGACGTTGCGAAGAAGATCCAACAGATCGCAACCAGTTCGGGCGTTCAAATCAACGCGACGCGCCAGATGACGGAGGAAGACAAAGGGGTGTATCGCGTGCTGCCGGTGCAGTGTACCGTCGAGGCGACAACGGAGTCGCTCGTAAAGTTTCTTTTTGCGCTACAAACGGGCGCTGGCTTCATGAGTGTCGAGCAACTGACGCTCTCGCCGCGTCCCGAGAATCCGGGCATTCTGCGTTGCGAAATCCAGGTGCGGGCCCTGTCGGCTAAAGTGGGGAGTACCAGTTCGTGAACCAACACGCGGCGAGGAATAAGGTGATTGTGTGCGCGCTGGCTGGGAGCCTGGTTGGGTCGGCCGTCCACGCCACGGACACACTGCACGATTTCTCGCGTTACCAGATTATCGTCGACCGCTTACCCTTTGGAGCGATGAGTGGCACGGCCGATATTCCACAGCCCTCTTTTTCCGCGCACTACACCTTTGTCGGGATCGTCAAGGAGAATGACACGAAACCCCTCCTGGCGATTATCTTCGACAAGGACGGCAGCCAGACCTATTTCAAAGCGGAAGGCGAAACGATCGGAGACACGACTGTGGTGAAGATCGAGAAGGCGGATAAGGCCCAGGTGAAGCTGGTGCTGAAACAAGGATTGGAGGTCGCCACGCTGTTGTTGGAGACCAAGATGTCGGTTGGCGCTGGGCCGCCAACTCCGGGCGGACAGCCTCAACCAGGCATTCCCGGGGCATCGCCCACGCTGGCGCCTGTGCAACCAGGAGTTCGCCGCATTCCGTTTCGGCGGGGAGGATAAGTGAGACAATTGAGAATACGCGTTTTGATGATTAGACTGTCGGCGTCGCTGCTTTACCTGGCGGTCGCCGGCGCGAACGAGGTTGCCCGCGCTCAAGCGGCGACCAATGCTCCAACAACAACGCCACCGAGGCTGGTCATACCCAAGATCCCGCCGCAGATCCCAACGAACGACAGCGACTCGGTCAGCAATAGTTCCACGCAAGAGATCACGGAAATTCCACAGCCGCAAACGAACGCGACGGCGTCTTCTTCACAGGTGCCGCAATCGCAGACGAACTCGCCGGTTGCCGTCAAAACTCCCCCGCCGCTGCCGTCAACGCCGGTGCCGGCACCGCCGCCGCCCGAAGAGACGATCGACAATCTTGTGTTTCAGGGCGCCCCGGTTAGCGCCGTCCTCGAATGGTACGCGCGCCTGACGGGCAAGTCGATTATTGCGGCGCCGACGCTTGCGGGGGTCATCAATTTCCGGAGCCAGTCGAAGCTGACCAGGAGCGACGCGCTCCAGGCGCTCGATAGTGTGCTCGCAATCAACGGCATCGCGGCCATCCCTCTCGGTGAAAAATTCCTCAAGGTCGTCCAGATCGCCACGGCCAAACAGGAGGGCCTTCCTGTTGGCAAGGTGACAGCACCGGCTGATACGCTGGGGACACAGATCATCCCGTTGAAATTCGCTGAAGCAGCGGAGGTCATCACCGTCTTGCAGCCGTACCTGCACCCCTATGGACAATTGGTGCCGCTGCAAAAGTCCAATAGCATCCTGATCTCAGAAACGGCCGCCAATCTTAAGCAAATGATGGAGATCGTGGCGTACGTAGACCAGCCGTCGATGCTGCGCATGGAAATGCATTCCTACGTCCTGGCCCACGCCAAGGCCGCCGATGTCATGGCCCGGTTGACGGCGATCATTCAGGGGGCCGAGGCGGCCGGTGGGCACGCCGCCGTCTCCGGTCAACCCGGTCAACCCGGTCAACCTCCCCAGTTGCCGGGTCAGATTCGCCGTCCTGTGCAGCCGGGGCAGCCAGGGCAACCGGGTGCTGCGCCTGGTGAAGAATCCGTCGTTGAAGGCAAAGTGATCATGGCCGCCGACGAACGCACCAACAAGATTTTCATTCTGACGCGACCGAGCAATTTTGGATTTTTCGATAATCTGATAGCCGAACTGGACGCGAAGGTTGAGCCGGACGTGGTTATGAAGGTGATCGAGCTCAACTATGCCACGGCCGAGGACATTGCCTCGCTCTTGAACTCGCTCATTACAGGATCATCGCCGGCCACGCCGGCCCGACGCACCACGGGCAGTACCGGCTCCACGACCACGGGAGCCCGACCACCTTCCATCCCGCCGCCACCCGTGTCCGGAGGCTCCGCCGGCGCCGGGGTGGACACTGGTTTTCTGCAATACGCCGAGGGCGTGCGCATTCTGCCCGATCCACGGACAAATTCACTTTTGGTGATGGCGACCAAGGAAGATATGTTGCGCATTGAGCAATTGATCAGGAGCATGGACACTTCGGTCGCCCAGGTGCAGATCGAAGTGGTGATCGCCGAGGTGACACTCAACAATGAATTGGATGTGGGCGTGGATCTATTCAACCGGCTCTCACGGGCCGGCCAGGTGTCCGGGACGGGTGGTAACAGCACGGATGCCAATACGCCCGTTCAGTTGTCGCCGCTCAGCGCGATCGCCAGTAATCTGCCGAGCGCGGCGTCGCTGGCGTCGGGCGCAGGCGGTCTTACGTACTTTACCACGTTTCGAAATCTTAATCTCGACACGGTCCTCCATGCCCTCGCCAGCACTTCGAACAGCAAGGTGCTCTCGACACCGGTCATCCAGACGATGGACAACGTGGAAGCGGACATCACGGTTGGCGAATCGGTGCCCGTGCCGACCTCGCAGACGTCTTCGCTCATCGCCGGGACCGGCACGGCGGGGGAGGCCCTTAACGGCGTGACCTCCAGCATCCAGTATCAAGATGTCGCCATCGAGCTCAAGGTGACTCCGCGGATCAATCCAGACGGGTACGTGCGGATGGACGTCGAACAGAAAGTGAACGATCTCGGCGCCAACGTGAACATTGGGGGTACGATCGTGCCGACAATCCTGAAAAGGGAAGCCAAATCATCACTGGCCGTTCAAGACAAGAGCACGATTGTCCTCGGCGGCCTGATCCAGCAATCGAAAAAGGTGACGACGACGAAAACGCCGTTTCTCGGAGACATTCCTTTCTTCGGTCAGATTTTTAAGAGCCAGGAAAACAACAAGCAGCGCACCGAGTTGATCATCTTCATCCGGCCCACGGTGCTCCGCACCGATATGGCGGCGGTGGCGGAGGCCCGCCGGCGCTTGAAGCTGTTGGGTGTGAGCGAAGAATTGGAACAGCGTTATTTCCCCGGCGCCATTTCACCGACAAATGCTATCGCCCCGAGCGACAAGAGTGGTAACGCGCCGGGCCCGGCTTATCGCACGAGCGTCACGGAGCCACCGCCGGCGGTTGAGAACGCGACGGATCGCCAGTCGACGAAGGTCAAGGCTTTGAAGCTGGAGGACGGCGATATCATCACGCAGTAGTCACGAGAGGGATTGAGTTGCGCGCTAACGGCGGAGGAGCCCATGGACACTACCGGACTACTTAACCAGCGGATCAAGATCGTGTTGCGCCGGTTTCACATCCAGACGCCGCGCGAAGTCATCCGCGGGATTGTCACCGATGTGGACGAAACCGGGTTACGCGTCAGCGGTCGCCGTTTTCAAGAGCAACCCGACTTGGAGTCTCGTTTGCCACAGGAACGGCCTGTCGAGCCGGACACGAAGGTCTACTGGATTCCGCACACGTCGATTCGCTATAGCGAAATCATCGGTCCCGGCTCTCCCTCGGAGAAACAGGACAACGAAATCCAGCGGCGCAAGCCGTTCACGCCACAGGAACTCCACCGCCCGACCGAATCGTAATTGAGAACGTCCAAGGCCATTGGCCTGTATGCCGTCGCCGTCGTCTTGCTGGGCGCGCTGCTGGCGCCGTGGCTGTTTTGGACGTTGCAGACGCTCGTTGCGCACGTTCCCGCCGTCGGCTCCCTTGCCCGGCAGCCATTCCATCGCATCTTCGACCGCGCCATCCTGATCGTTGCGTTTGCCGGGTTGTGGCCGCTCCTGCACAGCGTTGGGTTTCGCTCTTGGAGCGATCTGGGTTTTGTGAAAGCAGATGGCGGGTGGCGGCATGTTCTCGTCGGCTTTGCGCTCGGCCTGGGGTCGTTCGCACTGTTGATCATCATCGAGGTCGGGATGGGAAGTCGTTCCGTCAATTTCGACAAGTCGACAGCACAGATGACAGGCGCCGTCCTGCGCTTCTTGGTCACGGGGATCGTCGTCGCGCTGATCGAGGAAACATTCTTCCGGGGGGCGCTGCAGGGCGCGTTACAACGGGGGATGAATGTCGTTGCTGCCGTGATTGTGGCGAGCGTGATCTATTCCGCGTTGCATTTCGTGAAGCCGACTCGGGTGAACATCCCTGCGGACCAGGTCGCCTGGAGCAGTGGATTGGCGTGTCTCAGCGGCAGTGTTACGCGGTCGATTGGCGAACGGGATATCCTCGTGGGGTTCGTGACGCTTTTTTTGGCCGGCTGCATTTTGGGATTGGCTTATGCGCGGACGAGGGCATTATATCTCTCGATCGGATTGCACGCGGGGTGGGTCCTGGCCAATGAGCTCGCCCGCTGGCTGGGCGCCTACCAGATTATTGAAGACAAGGCCGCGTGGCCCGTGCTCGCAGTGCTGCTCGCGTTGGTTGCGTGGCTATGCCGGAACAAGCTCAAACCTCTACGCGCTCCGGAGCTGTCCAGCTCTGGTGGCGTCGCGCCTGCGATATAGTCTGGCCGCGGAACTGTCCCTTCTGCAGTTGTCCGCTCTCGGACATCGAGCCGGGCATCGTCTGTCCCGATTGCCTGGCTTCTGCGAAACTCATTGAGCCCCCGTTTTGCCGGCAATGTGCCTCGCCATTCACCGGCACCGTCACGGGTGACACCTTCGTTTGTGGTTATTGCCAGGACTTGCGCTTTTATTTTTCGCGCGCCGTCGCCGCGTGCCGTGCCGAAGGTGTCGTGCGCGACTGCATCTTAAGGTTCAAGTATCAACGTGAGATGTACTTTGGCCCGCATCTGGTGGATTGGTTGCAGGTCGCGGCCCGCCGCTGGATCGACTGGCGGGAAGTGGACGCCATCGTCCCCGTGCCGTTGCACCCGCGCAAACAACGTCAGCGCGAATTCAACCAGGCCGAATACCTTGCGGATGCGCTGGGCAACGTGTTGAGCGTCCCGGTCGTGAAGCGACGTCTGCGCCGGGTGAAGGACACCTCGACACAAACGAAGCTCAGCGCTGAGGCACGAGCGAGGAATATGCGCGGCGCGTTCGCCGTGCGCGATGAAACCGCCTTCGCCGGCAAACGCCTCGTGCTGCTGGATGACGTATTTACCACGGGCGCAACGCTGGACAGTTGCGCCAAGGCGTTACGGTCGGCAGGGGCAAGGGAAGTCGTGGCCCTCGCCGTCGCGCGAGGAGTGTAGTTAGATGAGGAAAATGGTCATTTACATGATATACGCAGCCAGCATCATCCGCTGATCAGTCGATTTAGCTGACCGCAGCTCGGCAGTTTTCCGACTGGTGCAAGACTGGACAGTTGTGCTAAAGTTTTCACGTTCGCGGGGGCAAAAGATGTCGTGAGCCCTGGCTGTTGCTGCGAGGAGGTTCGTCATGGCGGTATTCGAAGAAAAAGAAAAGCCAAAGATTTCTGAGACCAAGACGAAGAAACATGAGATCCCCAGCGGATTGTGGGTGAAGTGCAAGACGTGCGGCGAGATCATCTTCAGCAAGGAACTCGCGGCCAACGCGAAAGTCTGCAGTAAGTGCGATTACCACTTCACGATGACCGCCCCGGAACGTATCGCGATGCTGGCCGATGAGGGCACCTTCCGCGAGTTCGATGCCGACATGGCAAGTGTGGATATGCTGAAATTCACGGGAGTGGCCGCCTATACGGAGCGGTTGCGCACGTACCAGCGCCAGACGGGCATGAACGACGCCGTGATGATCGGCCTCTGCAAGCTCGACGGTCACGATACGTCGCTGGCAGTAATGGACTTCAGCTTCCTCGGCGCCAGTATGGGCTCGGTTGTCGGGGAAAAAATTACGCGGGCGATTGAGAAGGCCACCGAGCTGAAGATTCCGGCGATCATTGTCTCCGCATCCGGCGGCGCGCGGATGTACGAGGGCATTCTCAGCCTCATGCAACTCGCCAAGACAAGCGGCGCGCTCGCGTTGCACGCCAAGGCCGGACTGCCCTACATCTCGATCCTCACGCACCCAACCACGGCTGGCGTGATGGCCAGCTACGCGTCGCTGGGTGACGTGATCGTAGCCGAGCCGAAGGCGCTCATCGGTTTTGCGGGTCCGCGCGTGATCAAGGAAACCACGCAACAAGAGCTGCCCGAAGGCTTCCAGACCAGCGAGTTTCTCCGCGACCGCGGCCTGGTCGATTTCATCGTGCATCGGAAGCAACTCAAGCAAACGATTGCGCAGTTGCTCAATTATTTCTCGGGGCGCGGCGGGCGCAAGTTCAAAGCGGCAGATTAGCGTTGTATCAGGATCGCGGGGAGGGCGAGTCTCCCGCCGAGCCGAAGAAGTACTAATGACCTACGCGGAAACCATTGATTATCTCTACGGCATTCGTCTTTTCGGCCAGAAGCTTGGCTTGGGGACAACGCAGTATTTACTGCGGTTGATGGGGGACCCGCAGAAATCGCTACGTTTCATTCACATTGCCGGGACGAACGGGAAGGGGAGTGTCGCCGCGATGCTCCACGCGGTCTTGTCCCGGGCCGGCTACAAAACCGGGCTATACACCTCGCCACACCTCGTGTCGTTCTGCGAGCGGTTTCAGATCAACGGCCAACCCATTGCCGAATCAGATATGATGCGGCTGGTGGAGCAGCTCAAGCCGCTTCTCGAAAGGGTCGCCGCGCATCCCGAGTTTCGCGCGCCCACGTTCTTCGAAGCGGTCACCGCCGTGGCCCTCCGATACTTCTACGAACAGAAAACTGACGTGGTTGTCTGGGAAACGGGCCTGGGCGGTCGCCTCGACGCGACAAACGTGGTCACACCCCTCGCATCCGTCATCACCAACATCGCCTTCGACCATACCCAGTATCTCGGCGAGACGCTCCCGCAGATCGCGATAGAGAAATGCGGGATCATCAAGCCGGGTATTCCGGTCGTCACCGCTTCCGTGGCCGAAGAAGTTCTCCGCGTCATCCGGGCGACGACAACTGCCCAGGGCTGCCCGCTCACCATTGTCGGCCAGGAGGTTCACGCCACGCGGCTCAGCGAGGACGAGCAAGGCCAGCGTGTCGAACTGACGGGCACGCGCCAGGATTACGGCCCGGTCACGATCCCGTTGCTTGGAGCCCACCAGACGATCAACTGTGCCACAGCCATCGCCGCCCTCGAAGCATCCGGGTTGCCCGTCACGCCGCTGCAAGTCTCCGAAGGGCTGTCGCAGACGACCTGGCCCGGACGGTTTCAAATCGTGAATCACCATCCAACCGTTGTTCTCGATGGGGCGCATAACGCCGCCGCGGCCGAACGGTTGGCCGCCACGCTGCGGGAGCGTTGTACCGGTCAGAAACTGACGCTGATCCTCGGTGTCTTGCGGGACAAGAACTACGACCAGATGTGCCAAATCCTCGCACCCCTGGCCGAGCGCATCCTTTGCGTGCCCGTCAACAGCGAACGCACATGCGATCCCGACCAGTTGGCACGTTGGTGCATGGCCACAAATCCCCGGCTGCGGATCACCATCGCGAGGAACCTGGCGGAAGCGTATGCGCAGGCCCGAAGCGAGAATGCCGAAGCCATCGTCATCACCGGTTCGCTATTCCTCGTTGGCGAAGCGCTGGATCGCCTCGGGTTCGCGCACCCAACCAGGGCAAGAACACCGAAGGAATTGGTATTGCAGTGAGCCGTCCGCCCGTGCGTGCCCTATTCTTCGACGTGGGCGGCACGCTGCTACGCCCGTGGCCATCGGTTGGGACCATCTACGCCTCGGTGGCCAATCGCCATGGAATGACGGCCACGACGGAAGGGCTGGAGCGGGCGTTCCGCGAATCATGGGCCGCACTGAAACGACCGGGATTGACGGTTTCTCGCAAGGACTGGTGGCGCGAAGTCGTTTTCCGCACATTGGGTCAAGAGAACCAGGCGTGCTTTGAAGAACTCTACGAAATCTTTGCCCACGCTGGGGCGTGGCAGGCTTTTCCGGACGTGGAAGATACGCTACGCGTAGCGCGCGTGCGCGGCCTGCATGTTGGCATTGTTTCCAATTGGGACGAGCGCTTGCGTCCGTTGCTCAACGAGATTGGGCTGACCCGTTATTTCGATTCCATGACCATTTCCTGTGAAGTCGGCACCGAGAAGCCCGATGCCAGGATTTTTCAGGCGGCACTCCACGCTGCGGGTATTGTAGCGAACCAAGCCGTACATGTGGGGGATAGTGCCGAGGCGGATGTGCGTGGCGCGGAAGCGGTTGGGATGACCGCCATCCTCCTGAATCGCACCGAAGGTGAGGGTGTAGGGCTGCACGATCTGCGGAACCTTTGGGCCAGGCTCGACGCGGCCTGATCGCCGGCCCTTCGTCTGACGGAAGGCCGTCGAGTTGCTACTGCTTCGGCGGAGGCCTGCGCATGATTTTTTCGCGCACGTCGCGGTAACTGAAATCGACCTTGGCGATCTCCTTGTACGCGGCGGTGGACTTTTCTTGATCGCCCATGAGTTCGTAGGCATTGCCGAGATTGTAGAGCAGCTCCTTCTTCAGGCCGTCCATGACCGGGAGTTCCGCAATGGCCTCATTGAATGTGTCGATGGCCATATCGTGAAGGCCCATCTGCTGGTAGCACTGGCCGAGCTGATTGAGGGAGGCGACACGCCGCTGCGGCTGGCCACGGGACTTTTGCAATTGTTCGACAGCGCCGTCGATATTCCCCGTCTTCATATACAACGAGCCCAGTTCGTAACGGTACATAAGGTCGTTGGGGTAGCGTTCGACAAGGCGTTCGGCTTCGCTGAGCTTGAGTTGGTCGAGTTCGGTCTCCAAGGCAGCGATCTCGCTGGTCAACGTCGGGTCGCCGGGTTTCTTCTCGAGCTCTTTCTTCCGTCCGGTGATCTTGAATTCAAGGCGCTTGATCTTGGTGTCGCCAATTTCGCGCTCCAGCGAGGGATCAGAACCGCCCTCTTTTGCGTACAACGCTTCCAGATAGCGCAGAGCTTCGTCGTAATTGTCCCGCTGCGCGTAAAGTTTGCCCAGTTCGCGCTGGATGACAGAACTCTCGGGTTCCTTGGCGAGCGCCTCGAGTTTCTCCTTAATGAGGTTTTCCACCATGTCCTCAGCACGGACCATCCGCGACTGCTGCTCCAGCGCGATGGACTCGTCCTTGTCCTTGAGCTTGTCACGGAAGGATGTGCTGCTCTCTTCCCATCCGCCACCGGCCATGGCGCCGTCCGCAGTCGAATCCTTGGAGCCTTTCTGCGCCTCAAAATCGTTGGGATTGATCTGGAGCAAGCGTTCATAGGTTTCACGTGCCTGCTCATGCTGGCCCGTCTCCTTGTAGGAGCGCGCGAGCCAATGCAGCGCCTTCGTGTCGCGGGCATTCAGTCGCGTGTACGTCTCCAGCGTCTGGACGACGGTCTCGGAAAGCTTGGCGACTTCAGCAGCTTCCGCGAGAACCCACAAGGCTTGCGAGTTCTTGGGATCTTCTGTCAGGGCCTGCTCGGCGAGCGTCATGGCCTCACTGGGATTCTTCTGGACCGCCATCTTGGCCTTGGTTAGCAGTGGGGTGAGCTTGGCGCCAGTGAACATCCGCTTCAGTCCGCCCGCCGACTCCGTTTTCTTCATCTGGATGGCCCGCAAATACTCGCGTGCCTTGGTGAAGTTTGGCTCGATATTAAGGGTCTGGATGAACATCTCGATGGCATAGTCGAGATTCTTGCGTTCCGCTGCCGCTAGCGCCTTCTGGTAGAAGTCGTTGGCGAGTCGGTTGATATTGCTACTATTCTTCTCAGTCATGGCAAATCTCGTGGGTTACCACCCGCAAAATATCTCAACCCTCCCGCCCGGTCAATTGCTTTTCCCACATCCAAACGGTCTCGTGGTTGACAGCGGGGAGTCCTTTGTTAATATTGCCTGTGTAGTTGCCCAGTCTCGGGTGAAACGTTCGCAGCAGGGCAGTCTTTCAAGGATACAAAGATGATTGATGAAAAAGTGGCAGATTCCTCCACCGCGCCGGGGGGCCAACGACCGCCAGGTGCGCGAAGAATCCAGGACGCAGTAATTCGGTTCGCCGGCAATTCACAGGACGGTATTCAGGCCATCGGCGGTTTCCTGGCCCGGTTGGCCGGGCGTACGGACAAGGACGTCATGACCTACATGACGATTCCCGCCACGATTTCGGGTGGACCCAGTATTTATCAGGTGCGTCTCGGCACGGGTGAAGTGTTGAGCGCCGGTGACGACGTGGACATCCTCGTCACCTTCTACCAGCATTCCTACAACGATCACATTAGCACGCTACGGGACGGCGGGATCCTCATCTACGACAGCGACAACGTGCAGCCCGATCCAAACCAGAAACGCTACCGCGCGATCGGCGTGCCCATCACGGGACAAACGGTTGAAGCCATCGGCGGGACGGCGAAAGACAAGGGCAAGAACATGTTCGTGCTCGGTTTGATCGCGCGCATGTTTGATCTCGACGTGCCCAAACTCGAGACGATGTTGCAAGCCTATTACAAGGGCAAAGGTGAAGACGTCATTCGCAATGTCATCGGCGCCTTCAACGCGGGCTATGGCTATGACATCGGCAAAGTCACGGACACCTTTGAGTTCGTGGTCCCCAGCACCCGGGTCACGCGCAAGCAAGTCGTCATGGATGGCAACCAGGCCATCGCTTACGGCGCACTGGCCGCGGGCATTCGCTTTGGCGCCGGCTATCCGATTACGCCGTGGTCGAGCATCATGGAAATCCTTCGCGCGGAACTGCCGAAGTACGGCGGCATTTTTATGCAGGCCGAGGACGAACTTGCGGCCATCGCCATGGCCTGCGGCGCCTCGTACTCCGGTTACCTTTCGCTCACCGGAACTTCCGGTCCCGGTCTTTCGTTGAAGACCGAAGCGCTCGGGTGGGCGGTGATGGCCGAAATGCCCATAGTGATCATCGATGTCCAGCGTGGCGGCCCGAGCACGGGTTTGCCCACCAGCGTCGAGCAGAGCGATCTCAATATTGCCTGTTTCGGCGGTCACGGTGATTCACCGCGTATCGTGCTCGCGCCTTCGTCCGTTGAGGATTGCTTCTATATCACGCTGGAGGCGGCGAAATTGGCGCGTGAGTACAGCTCTCCGGTAATCATCCTCTCCGATCAGGCATTGGCCACGCGTTTTGAGGCCTGGGAGATGCCGGATCTCGCAAAGTTGACCCAGGACATCAGCCCGGATTTCTCGGCGCGCGGGCCAAACTACAAGCCTTACGAGAATGCGGCCGATGGCATCGCGCACCACGCGCCCCCCGGCACGCCGATGGTCGATGGGAAATATCCCGTGGTGACCGGTCTGGAGCACGACGAGGCCGGGCATCCCGCCAGCCGTCCCGCCAATCACGTGATGATGGTGGCCAAGCGCCGGCGCAAGCTTCAGGTGCTTGCCGGACGCCTGCCCAAGGCGGAGACCTACGGCCCGGCGGAGGGCAACGTGTTGCTCGTCGGCTGGGGTTCGTCGCACGGCCCAATCCGTGAAGCCGTGGACAAGGCGCGCGCGGCGGGTGAAAGCGTCAGTTCGTTGAACATCCGCTACATCCAACCGCTTCAGCCCGGCATCGGCGAGATCTTTGAAGGTTTTAACCATGTCTTCGTGGCGGAGATCAACGACGAAGGCCTTTACGGCTACGGCCAATTGGCCGCGCTTTTGCGGGCGCGGTACTGTACGGATAAGATTCGCGGTATTAACAAGACCGACGGCCTCCCCTTCAAAGTGCGCGAGATCTTGAATGGTATGAACGAAAAATTGAAACAATCTGCTGAACCCGCGCTCGTGAGCGCCTGATCATCCCGAGGAAATCCATGATTGCCGAAGCTAAAGATCTTCAAGCCAAAGAAATCAAACTTACCGACCGCCCGAAATACACAAAAAAGGATCTGGTCGCCGACCATCCCACGTGGTGTCCGGGCTGTGGCGACTTCAGCGTTCTCTCCATCTATTTCAAAATGATGGAAAAACTGCAGTTGCCTCACGAAAAGATCACCAGCATCGCCGGTATCGGCTGCTCGTCGCGTTTCCCGTACTTCGTGAACGCGTATGGCGTGCACTTCCTCCACGGACGCGCGGCGCCGTTCGCCACGGGCGTCTCGATGATGCGGCCGGACTTGCATGTCTTCGTGTTCGGCGGCGATGGCGATGCTTTCTCCATCGGCGGCAACCATCTCAACCACGCCTCGCGCAAGAACGTCAAGATGACCTACGTCATCATGGACAACTTCGTGTACGGGCTGACAAAAAAGCAGACTTCACCGACTTCACCGCTCGGTTTCAAATCAAAGACCGACCCGGGTGGTGCGGTTGATCAGCCAATTAATCCGATGAAACAGCTCATTGCCAGCGGAGCGACATTCATTGCCCGCACGCACTCCCATCTGCCGAATCACGTTATGGAAATGATGGAGAAGGCGATGGCACACGACGGCTTCTCGGTTATCGAATGCTTGAGTGAATGCACCGAGTTTTATCCCGGCGCATTCGACGCGGCCAACCCGCGCAAGGGCGGGGCGTTCAACCTGGTGCCGGCAGACCACAGCGTGACTGACGAGATCGCGGCCTACAAGCTGGCAATGACGCCGTTCCCTGGCTACTTCGGCGTGTTCTACCAGGAACAGCGCCCCACCAAGAACGCCCTGGAGGCCAAGCTCATCGCCGACTCGAAGGCGCGGGCTGAAAACGCGTCACCGACTGAACTCCTGCAGAAGACGTTCGCGCGGCTCAGCTAGGCCCATGAGCGTGCGGGACAGTATTGTCCTCATTACGACCGTCACCGTGACAAGCGCGTTCATGCACACCGCCGACAGCAAAGGTCATCCCGAATGACTTTGCTTCAGGCAGCCGTGTTCGGCCTCATCCAGGGGTTGACGGAATTCCTGCCGATCAGCAGCGCCGCGCACCTCCGCATCGTCTCGGCCTTCCTGGGCTGGAACGATCCGGGCGCGGCCTTCACCGCGGTGATCCAATTGGCCATCGTCGTCACGTTACTCCTGTATTTCTGGCATGATCTTGTTCAGATCGCGACGGCGATGCTCCGCGGCGCGCAAACCGGCCGTTTGTTTGACGAGCATGACGCACGGCTTGGCTGGATGATCGTGGTGGGAACGCTGCCCATCATGGTGCTGGGGCTGGCCTTTAAAAAGCATGTGGAGACCAGCCTGCGGTCGCTCTACGTCATTGCCATTGCCGAGATCGGGCTCGCCCTGGCGCTGATCGTCGCCGAGTACCTGGAACGTTCGCGCGTCGCGGCCGGGACAAGGCTGCGGGAAATGAAAGACGTGACCTGGACGGACACGATCATCGTGGGTCTGGCGCAGTGCCTGGCGCTGATTCCCGGGGCTTCCCGTTCGGGTTCCACGATCACCGGTGGCCTGTTCGTCGGTTTCACGCGCGAGACGGCCGCGCGGTTCTCGTTTCTGTTATCGTTGCCATCCTTTCTGGGTGCGGGGGTCCTGGAATTTGTGCATCACCGTCACGAACTCCTCGCCGCGCCGGGCGCTGGCCTTAATCTCGTCGTGGCAACTGTTGTGGCCATCTTCGTCGGCTACGCGGCGGTCGCGTTTCTGATGAATTACTTGAAGCGTCACACCACCTGGGTCTTCATCATCTATCGACTCGTTCTGGGCGCGGGGTTGCTGGCGCTATTGGCCAACGGGAAACTGCAGGCCCTCTAGCGCCGTCGGCTTGCTCCCCGGTACAAGTCGCATCAGGAACAGGAGCGGCCAGCCCAAATACCGCCGCGCGCGTTCCAGACGGTTCGCGAGCGCCTCGTCGACGGCATGTTCGCTCAAATGGTCGAGGATAAAACCGGCTCGAACCGCGGCCATAACATAGTCGCTCAACTGATGCGGGCAACTGGCGGGACGAACTTCTCGCCCGCTGGCGGGATCGTGGAATCGGGCCTGGACTCCCCGCAGCATCATCGCCGGATGCATGACCGAAACGACGACGAATCCGCTGGGACGGCAGACGCGGTGCATCTCCCGAAATAGCCCAACGAGACCGGTAATGTGGTCGATCACCAACCCGCAGACGACGCGATCGAAGGATTCGTTCGCGAAGGGCAGGGGTTCGGCCAAATCATGCGCGCGAAAGGTGATGTTCAGCCCCTGAGCCTTCGTTCGCGCCCGCTCCAACATCGCCTCGGAAAAATCCAGTGCTTGGACCGCTGCTCCCGCCGACGCGAGCCGGATGGCGTGCCGTCCCGTCCCGCACCCGATGTCCGCCACGGCCAGCCCGCGAACGTCACCGAGCAATCGGTCGATTCATGGTTCTTCGATGGCGATCAGCGGATTACCATCCCCATCGTAGATCGCGGCCCAAAGATCGTAACCGTCCTTCGTGGACAGAAGATCAATCGGAGCCGTAGTTGAATTAGCGTTTTCCTGTGACATGGCCTGTTACCACCCATTAGGATATCACCCACCGCGTTCCGACGAAAGAGTAAGAGTGTTCCCAGTTCGGTCAGTATCCACCGGCCCTCATTCAAGTGGACGCGCGCGCGCAGTCACGATAATCTCCGTAATCATGTCAGTCATCAAGTTTGGTACATCGGGTTGGCGGGGGATCATCAGCGATACTTTCACCTTTGGGAACGTTGATCTGGCCGCGCACGCCATTGCGCAACATTTGGACGAAAACCCACCAGCCAACGCCAGGAAACTGTTGATTGTCGGCCACGACACGCGCTTTTTGTCCCGCGCCTTCGCGATCCGTTGCGCCGAGATTGCGGCCGGTTATGGGTTCACGGTTTGGCTGACCGATCGCGATGCGCCGACGCCGGTCATCGCGCACTCGATTCGCGTCCACAAGGCGAGTGGCGGTATCAATATCACCGCCAGCCATAATCCCGCCGAATGGAATGGGTTGAAATTCAATGAATCCAACGGCGCTCCCTGCTTACCCGAAACGGCCAAAGCAATTGAGGGAAGGGCGAATGCGCTGGCCGATCAGCCGTTGCCCGTTGGTCATCAGCCAAAAGCTGTAAAAATCTTTAATCCACTGCCCGGGTATTTCATCCAACTTCGGAAACTCATCGATTTTGCGGCGCTCAAGAAACACCCCAAGAAAGCGGTGGTCGATTTGATGTTCGGTACGGGCCGCGGTTATCTCGACGAACTGCTCGCGCGTAGCGGCTGGAAAGTCGATGCGCTGCACGGGTATGTGGATCCACTCTTCGGCAACGGTCATCCGGAGCCCATCCAGGAAAACCTGGGCGAACTACTGGCGCGGCTGACAAAATCGAAAGCGGTGCTTGGATTGGGGCTCGATCCTGACGCCGACCGTTTCGCCATCGTGGATCGCGACGGTACATTCATCAACGCGAATCAGGTCCTCGCCCTGGCGCTCTACCATTTGGTGAAGAACCGCCACTGGACCGGCGCAGTGGTACGCACGGTGGCGACGAGCCATCTGGTGGATGCAGTGGCGCGCCAGTTCGGGGTCAAGGTGCATGAAACGCCGGTGGGGTTCAAATACATCGGCGCGTTGATGGAGAGTGAGCCGATCATCGTTGGGGGCGAAGAAAGCGGCGGCTTGAGCGTGAAAGGGCATGTCCCGGAAAAGGACGGGATTCTCGCGTGCTTGTTGATGGCGGAACTGGTCGCGTACGAAGGTAGGGCGCTCGGCAGCATTTTGAAGGAGATTCAAGGGTGGGCTGGCGGAATCGTCAGCGACCGAATCAATCTGCGGGTGACCCCCGAACGGAAGGAAGAACTACTGCAGCGATTTAAGAACGGGCTGGATGAGTTTGGCGGACAGCGGGTCAGGGACGTTGTCACCAT
This sequence comes from Verrucomicrobiota bacterium, assembly GCA_003152315.1. Classification (GTDB taxonomy): domain Bacteria; phylum Verrucomicrobiota; class Verrucomicrobiia; order Palsa-1439; family Palsa-1439; genus Palsa-1439. The sequence goes on along the minus strand of PLZV01000060.1, from coordinate 39,811 downwards.
GGATGGGTATAAGTTCATGCTTGGGGACGGATGCTGGGTGATGTTTCGTGCCTCGGGTACGGAGCCCGTGTTCCGCTGCTATCTGGAAGCGCGAACGGCCCGCCAGATGGCCGGCTTTCGCAAGGCGGCACTGGATCTGGTCAAGTAGTTGAAGACATTATTCATGCGATGTCGGGTATCAACGTTCGCGGTGTTGTATCTGCTGTGTGGGGCGGCGGCACTACCGGCTGCGGAGGTTCGCTTCGACGACGTTATCTACCTGGACGAATGGAAGCAGTCCCCCCTTCACCTGAAGACGCTGTACCGCACCCCCATTAATTCCTCACGCGACCCGCGTAGCGTCCTGGCCTACCTCGCCCAGGGAGAAGTGGTGGAGGTTGTCGGGTTGGGCGAGACACAGCATTATGTGGCAGCCCGGATTGCGACGGGCGCCGCGCGAGGCTGGGTGGACGCGCAGGCTTTGGAAGCGCCACCTGCGGGGCTTCTGGCGAAACTCCGGGCGCGCCGTGAGAAAGCCCAAGCGCACCGCGAATTGATCGGGCGTCACGAGGTCGTTGTCACCATGACACGCGCGGAAGTGCAGGCCAGCTTCGGGAAGCCGGAGCGTATCTCGCGACAGCGCACGCGAGAGGCCACACAAGAGCAATGGTTTTACATCGTATACAAGTATCTGCCGTACTATACGCGGTCCTATGACAGCAACGGGCAATTACAGCAAGTGGTGAGCTATCGGCGCGAATCGGCCGGACACAAGGTCATCACGTTCCAAAATGATGAAGTCGTGGAGATCGCCGAAGAGCAAGAGGAGAATACCCGCCCGCCTGCCGCCGTGGTTGTTCCACCCGCGCGGGCTGTCAATTGAAGGATGCGCTTGATTCGTCATCCCGGGGGCCGTATGGTAGACAAGTCGCTGGCTCGCCGCATAGACATTTGAGCAAATGCCTTTTCTGCGGTAGTGTGCGAAAACATTTGAGAGAGATTTTATGAGTATGAAACGTATTGCCATCGTGCTGGTCGTCGTGGTGCTGGGAGTCAATCTGGCCATCTGCGCGAAGATCTACTCCGAAGCTTCCGCCAAACAGGATAAGGACAACCCCTACGCGCAGATGGAACTCATGACCCAGGTCATGGAATTGGTCCGCAAGGAGTACGTGGACGGCAATGCCGTGTCGTACCGGGACCTGACCTACGGCGCGCTCAAGGGAATGGTCAACTCGCTCGACCCGCACAGCCAGTTCATGGAACCGAAGGCATATGAGGACATGAAGGAGGACACGGAGGGCAAGTTTGGCGGCATCGGCATCGTCATCAGCATGTCCAAGGAAGGATTTCTGACCGTCGTCGCGCCGATGGAGGACACTCCCGGCGCCAAGGCCGGCCTGCTGCCCGGCGACCGCATTATCAAGATCAATGGCAAGGTAACGGAGAAGATGGGCCTGCAGGACGCGGTGCGGCAGTTGCGTGGCGATCCGGGCACGAAGGTCACGATTACGATGTTCCGCTCCAAGGCCAAGGATCCCAGCGAGAAAATCAAGGACTACACCATCGAACGCGCCGAGATTAAGGTGGATAGTGTTAAGGACGCGAAGATTCTCGGGGATGGCATCGGCTACGTACGGATTACGCAATTTAACGAGCCGACCGCGGACGAATTCGAAAAGGCGCTCACGAAGCTCGAAGAGCAGGGGATGAACGCGCTGATCATCGATTTGCGCAATAACCCCGGCGGCCTGCTCGAATCCGCGCGGAGGATCGCCAGTGAATTCATTCCGGCGGGCGAACTGATTGTGTCCACGGAAGGGCGCGATCCGACACAAAAGGTCGTTTACCGTTCCGAACGCGGCAAGAAACGGCTGACCTATCCCGTCGTGCTCCTCGTCAATGCTGGCAGCGCGAGTGGTAGTGAAATCGTTGCGGGTGCACTGCAAGACCTGCGTCGCGCGGTGCTGGTGGGCGAGACCACTTTCGGCAAAGGGTCGGTGCAGAGCATCCTCCAACTCAAGGACGGGTCGGCGGTGCGCTTGACGACGGCAAAATACTACACCCCGAGTCACAAGGTTATTCACGAACACGGCGTCACCCCGGACATCATGGTGCCCATTTCCGAAGAGGATGAGCGCAAGCTTCTGGAACAACGCGCCACGGCCAGTCTGCCGCAGACAGAGACCACGGAGAAAGTTGTGCCCATCGCGGACGTTCAGTTGGACCGGGCTATCGACGTGATCAAGGGTGTCAAACTCTTCGCCAAACAGGCGAAGGTTGCGAAGCAGAATGTGAAGGCGACCGCGACAACCGCTGCCACGACGGCGGACTAAAGGTTTGGCCGGAACGTTGGCCGGTGGCAAAACTGTGAAAGTGCTTGGCGTCGAGACCTCCTGCGACGAAACCTCTGCCGCGGTTGTGCGCGACGGCGGCGAAATACTGTCCAACGTTGTCAGTTCCCAAATCGCACTGCATCGCCCGTACGGCGGCGTGGTCCCCGAACTCGCTTCGCGCAACCACCTGCGGTTGATCAACTCGGTGGTTGAGGAAGCCTTGGCAGAATCGCGGACATCCATCGAACAAATCGACGCCATTGCGGCAACGTATGGCCCCGGCCTGGCTTCGTCGTTGTTGATCGGTCTCAACACCGCCAAAGGAATCGCCTTCGCCACGGGAAAACCGTTCGTCGGCGTCAACCATATCGAGGCACATCTCTACTCGCCGCTGCTAACGAATGCCGCTACCGATGCGCTGCCGATGGTTTCACTCATTGTTTCGGGCGGACACACCATTCTCGCGCACGCAACGACCATTGGAGAACACCAGATCCTTGGGCAAACCGTTGACGACGCGGCCGGCGAGGCGTTCGACAAGGTTGCCAAGCTTTTGGGGTTGGGTTACCCCGGCGGCCCGGAAATCGAGAAGCGAGCCGAGCAGGGAAACCCCGCGGCCATCGAATTTCCACGGAGCATGCTGCACGACGCAAGCGACAACTTTAGTTTCAGCGGCCTGAAGACCGCCGTACTTTACTTTTTGCGCAAGAACCCACAACATTGTGTCGAGGATGTCTGCGCGAGCTTTCAGGAGGCGGTTGTCGACGTGCTGGTTGCTAAGACTCTGCGCGCCGCCGTTGAACGGCGCGTCAAGACCGTGAGTGCCTCGGGAGGCGTTTCCGTTAACCGTCGCCTCCGCAAAGCGTTGGCCGATGGCTGCAAGGACCACGGCCTCCAATTGCTGCTCGCGCTCCCAGGGTTGTGCACTGACAATGCAGCGATGATCGCGGCGCTGGGGTATCATAAACTGCAATCTGGTAAACGGAGCGACTTTTCGCTGGAAGTTGCCCCGTCGATTGGATTGGGAGACGGAGGTAGAGGATGACTGCACGTTTGATGGTAGCCGATAGCGAACGAGATGCGAACATGCTTTATGCCACGCGTATGTTTGCACCCGACCCGTTCATTTGGTTCGAGATGCGGGGACGGAGCTACGCGGTGATGAGCGACCTCGAGATTGGCCGCGCCCGCAAACAAGCCCAGGTGGATCGCGTGCTTTCTTTTACGGCCTATCAGAAACAACTGAAACTGGCGGGCGTCAAACAGCCCCGCTTCAGTGATGTCCTGAAGCGTGTCTTCCATGATTTCCGCATCCGCACTGTGGAGGTGCCGACGTCTTTTCCGATTGGCCTCGCGAAACAACTGCGCGGCATTCGCGTCCGCGTGAAACCCGACCCCTTTTTCCCCGAGCGCGAGATCAAGACGCCGACGGAAGTTGCCGGGTTGGCGCATGCGATGCACCTGGCGGAAGAAGGGATGCAGTCCGCTGTGAACACGTTACGGCAGAGCCGTATCGGTCGGGGCCGATTCCTGTACCGGCGGGGGAAGAAGCTGACGGCGGAGGATATCCAGGGCGTCATCAACGCAACCATCGCTGGCTTGGGCGGTATCGCATCACACACCATCGTCGCCTGCGGGAATCAGGGCTGCGACCCGCACGAAAGTGGTTACGGCCCGCTCCGCGCGCACAAGACGATCATTCTCGACATCTTTCCCCGCGACACGCAAACGGGCTACTTCGGTGACATCACGCGAACGGTCGTGCGCGGGCGCGCCAGCGAGGCCGTGAAGAAGATGTACGGCGTGGTTGGCATGGCCCAACAGCTGGCCTTCAAGAAATTGCGCGCTGGGACGAACGGACGGGATATTCACGAAGGCATCCAGAAGCTATTTATCGATGAAGGGTACCGGACCGGGCGCGTGCGCGGCCAAATGCAGGGATTCTTCCACGGCACCGGCCACGGCCTTGGCTTGGAAGTGCATGAGCGAGTACGCATCGGCGCCATCTCGGAGGTGTTGCGAGCGGGCCACGTGGTAACCGTTGAACCGGGCCTGTATTATTGGGGAGTGGGCGGTGTGCGTCTCGAAGATGTCGTCGTCGTCCAGCGGAATGGCGTGCGCAATCTCGCCCGTTTTCCAAAGACACTTGAAATTTGAACGTTTCTGCGCGAGCGTGCGGAAATTTTCTTTGACTTTACCGGGCCAGTCCGTTTACCGTCTCGACACGATTTGAGGCAGGGCTTCGCGCAAGAGAATTCATGGAACAGACTTCGCCTTCTCCCACCGGTCGCTCCAAATACCCCGCAGGCTTTCGCCCCCGCCGTGGTTTGAACTGGGTGAGCCTGGGGCTCATGTACGCCTCGTACTACGTCTGTCGCTACAATTTTCGATTCGCGACCACGGGAATGGTACAGGAATTTGGGTTCAGTACGTTCCAGATCACGGGGATTCTGAGCGCGTGGTCGCTGGCCTACGGAATCGGCCAGCTCGTCAACGGCCTGATCACGGATCGTATCGGTGGACGCGCCGCAATGTTGATTGGCGCGGCCGGTACGATCATCATCAACCTGGTCTACGGTTTCGCTTCGTTCGCCGGAACATTCACGACCTTCGCGCTGATCTGGCTGATGAACGGATATTTCCAATCGTTTGGCGCGCCGGGCATGATCAAGATCAACGCGGCGTGGTTCAATCGCAACGAGCGGGGAACGTTCGCTGGGATCTTCGGGTTCATGATTCAGTTGGGCCAGGTATCCATCGGCGCTCTTGCACCACTCATTTTGGCGGGCTTCACGATCGGCACGTGGACGGTGGCCAAGGGTGACTGGCGCTGGCTATTCCGTATCCCACCACTGATCACTGCCGTATGCGCGATTATCATGGCCTTCTGCGCGAAAGAGACTCCTGATGAAGCCGGGTGGCCGGGCCTCATTCACGACGAGGTTGATTCGAGCGGTGGCGCGCGAATCAGCATCGGTAAATGTTTTAGAATCGTCTTCACGCATCCCTTGGTGTGGTATTACGCGGTCGCCTATGCGTGCACCGGAGCCGTACGCAGCAGCTCCGACCAATTGGCGGTGCTGTACTTTCACGATGTGTTGAAACTGAACACGGAAGACAAACCGCGCGCGCTGATCTGGACTTTGAGCTATTTGATGCCCATGGTGGCGGTCGGCGGCTCATTGGTCTCGGGAATCATTTCCGACCGGTTCTTCAGGGGGCATCGTTCGCCAGTCGCCATGGGGTTGTATTTCCTCCAGGCCGTTGTCATTGGGCTGGCCGCCGTGGTGATTTATTCCGGGGTGGTGGGACCGACGCCGGGCGGCATCTTTCTCGGCTGTCTTTTCCTGATTATGATTTCGCTGATGGTCAACTCAACGCACTCGCTGGTGGGCGCCGCCGCTCCCATGGATATTGGTGGCCGGAAAATGGCTGGCTTTGCTTCCGGGGTAATCGATTCTTTTCAGTATTTCGGCATGACAATTTTCCTGCCGGCAACCGGCTGGCTGATCGACAAATGTGGCTGGGGTGTGTGGTACCCGACGATGGCGGGTTTTGGAATCATCGGCGGCGTCGCGATGTTGCTCGTCATGAAAAAGCAGCGCGCGCTTGGCCACTTCAACAACCCGACGTAGGCTTTAGGCCTCGGCGGCAGCTGCGGGTTTCGGTCCAGCTTTGAAGAGCGCGCCGAAGTAATCACGGTTCATCTTGGCGATGAAGTTCAGGCTGATTCCCTTCGGGCAGACCGCCTCACAAGACCCCGTAACGGTGCAAGCGCCAAAACCTTCCTCGTCCATCTGCGTCACCATGGCCAGGACACGGCGGTCTTTCTCGGGCTTCCCTTGCGGCAGGAGATTCAGATGCGAGACTTTGGCGGCGACAAACAGCATTGCGCTGGCGTTCTTGCACGCCGCCACGCACGCGCCACAACCGATGCAGGCTGCGGCGTCCATCGCCAGGTCAGCGTCCGGTTTCGGCACGAGAATCGCGTTGCCGTCGGGTGCGGAGCCGGACGAGACGGAAACAAAGCCTCCGGCCTGGATGACGCGGTCGAATGCCGTGCGATCCACCACCAAATCCTTGATCAGCGGGAACGCCTTCGCGCGGAATGGCTCGACGGTGATGGTCTCGCCATCATGAAAGCTGCGCATATAGGTCTGGCAGGTGGCAACCTTGTATTCCGGGCCGTGTGGTTCGCCGTTAATGACACAGGAGCACATGCCACAAATGCCCTCGCGACAATCGTGGTCGAAGGCAATCGGTTCCTGCCCGCGTTTCGTCAGATCTTCATTGACCACGTCGAGCATTTCGAGGAACGACATATTGGGATTAATGTTCTTCGCCTCGTACCCAACGAATTGGCCAGCGGTTTGCGGGCCCTTCTGCCGCCACACACGCAGTTTGACGTTCATTACTTGTAACTCCTCTGCGCGAGGTGTACTTCCTCGTAAACGAGTGGTTCCTTGTTCAACGTGGGCGTCTTGCCGACGCCGGTGAACTCCCAGGCCGCAACGTAGGCATACTGCTCGTCGTTGCGTTGGCACTCGCCGTCCTCCGTCTGGTGTTCCTCACGGAAATGGCAGCCGCAGGATTCGTCGCGCATCAGCGCGTCATAGACGAGCAACTCCGCCAACTCAAGGTAATCCGCCACGCGGCCGGCGCGTTCCAGGGACTGGTTGAGATCTTCGCCCGTGCCGGGCACGTTCACGTTTTTCCAGAACTCATCCCGTAGCGCGGGAATCAGGGTCAGCGCTTCCTTCAAGCTCTTTTCGGTGCGCGCCATGCCGCAGTGCACCCACAGAATCCTGCCCAGCTCCTTGTGAAAGTCCGTCACGGTCTTCCGCCCGCGAATCGACAGTAGCTTCTGGATCCGTTCATTTGTCTCTTGCTCGGCCTGCTTGAACTCCGCGGCGTCCGCCTTTGGACGCGAGCCGGTTTTTTGCGAGGCCAGATAATCACCGATGGTGTAGGGAAGCACGAAATAACCGTCCGCCAAACCCTGCATGAGCGCGCTGGCGCCGAGTCGGTTCGCGCCGTGGTCGGAGAAGTTCGCTTCCCCAATCACGAAAAGTCCCGGCAAATTGCTCATCAAGTTATAGTCCACCCACAACCCACCCATCGCGTAGTGCATCGCGGGGAAAATGCGCATCGGCGTCTTATACGCGTCCTCATGCGTAATCTCGTGGTACATGTCGAACAGATTGGCGTAGCGCTCGCGGATCTTGTCGATACCGAGGCGCTGGATCGCGTCGGCGAAATCAAGATAGACGCCGAGCCCACTCTCGCCGACCCCGCGGCCTTCGTCGCAGACCTGTTTCGCCGCGCGCGAGGAAATGTCACGGGGCGCGAGGTTGCCGTAGCTGGGATATTTCCGCTCCAGATAATAGTCGCGTTCGCTTTCGGGAATTTCGCCCGGGAGACGTTTGTCACCTTTCTGCTTCGGCACCCAGACGCGTCCGTCGTTGCGCAAGGACTCGCTCATCAGCGTGAGCTTCGACTGATAATCGCCGGTCACCGGGATACAGGTCGGATGAATTTGCGTGAAACACGGATTGGCGAAAGTCGCACCTTTCTTGTACGCGCGCCAGATCGCCGTGGCGTTGGAGCCACGACCGTAGGTCGAAAGGTAATAGGTATTGCAGTAGCCGCCGGTGGCCAGCACAACCGCGTCGGCGGAGTGCGATGAAACCTTGCCCGTGACCATGTCCCGCACCACGATGCCCTTGGCGTGACCGTTGACGACCACCAACTCCAGCATCTCGGTGCGGGGGAACAGCCTGACCTGACCCAGTCCGACCTGCCGCATCAGTGCCTGATACGCGCCGAGAAGAAGTTGTTGGCCCGTTTGGCCGCGCGCGTAGAACGTCCGCGAGACCTGCGCGCCGCCAAAGGAGCGGTTCGCCAAAGAACCGCCATACTCACGGGCAAACGGCACACCTTGCGCGACGCACTGGTCGATGATATTGACACTGACTTCCGCGAGACGGTGGACGTTGGCTTCGCGCGAGCGGAAGTCGCCGCCCTTGATTGTATCGTAAAAGAGGCGAAAGACGCTGTCGCCGTCGTTCTGGTAATTCTTCGCGGCGTTGATGCCGCCTTGCGCCGCGACGCTATGCGCGCGCCGCGGACTGTCCTGGATGCAAAACGATTTGACGTTGTAGCCAAGCTCGGCGAGCGAGGCCGCCGCCGAAGCTCCGGCCAGCCCGGTCCCGACAACAATGATCTCATACTTCCGTTTGTTGGAGGGATTGACCAGCTTGATGCTGGCTTTGTGCTTGTCCCACTTCTGCGGGAGCGGTCCTGAAGGAATTCTGGCGTCGAGTTTCATGTTATTTTACCACTCCGGCCAGCACTGCAATTGGAATTGAGATGTACCCGAGAAAAATCAGGACCGCCACGACCTTCGCGAAGCGGTCGATTGCGCAGGCGTACTCCGCGTTTTTCAGGCCGAGCGACTGAAACATCGCGCTGGTGCCGTGACTGAGATGGATGCAGAGCAGGCCGATACTCAAAACATAGAACCCGGACACCCAGTAACTCGAGAAGCCGAGAACCAGCATCTGGTAAATATCATGCCGACCATGAGCGTCTTGCAGGTCGCGGAACTCCGGGTGAACGACCAGCAAGGTGTAATGCGCGAGGTGAAAGCACACAAACGCGAAAATAATCAGGCCGCTCCAGATCATGGTCCGCGAAGCGGTGCTGGCCGCCACCAACTCCTTCACTTCATAGCCCGTGACGCGCGCCGTGCGATTTTCGAGGGTCAGCGAGATCGAGGTCCAGATATGGATAATCACGAACGCCAGCAACCCGATCCGTGACGGCCAGAGGATCTCCGGCGTTGTTTGGAGGAAGTGACCGTAGCGGTTGATCGATTCCGGGCCGAGGAAGACCTGCAAGTTTCCAACCAGATGACCGATCACAAAAAGGAAAAGTCCCGCGCCCGTGAGGGCCATTAGGAACTTCTTCCCGAGCGAGGACGTAAAGAGCCGCAGCAAAATGTTCATGGATGCAGCTACGGTGTTAATGAAATGTGGCCCAGAATGCCAGAAGTTTCTTCCGAGACTTGACCCAAGGGTAGCGCAGCCTGGCCCTAACGGGCACAGACAACCGCGACACGATCGCGCTTCTGGCCGTAGGAAAACTTCCGGAAGCGGCGGATTTCCGTCGTGCGGCGAGCGCGCGAGAGAAGGTCGAGATGGCGCACGTAGCGTCGCGCCAGCCGATTCGTCTCGCGATAGCGTTCGGCCAGTAGCGGTTCTTCAAAGGCCAGGCGTTCCCGGTCAAAGACACACGCCCTCAACCAGCGCCGGTCCGCATCCGTCAGCCGCTGCGGTTCATTAAAAAACGCGCAATACTTTTGGAGAATCAGGTACGTATCAATCTTCGCTTGCAGTTCGAGATCGCGCACGAAGCTTTCGCTATGGATGTTTCGCACACCCTCGCGAAATCTCAGCGTGGCGTGAACGGCATGGTCGAGTTCCTCTAAAAATACCATGAAGGGCAGAATGTTCTCGTCATTCAACCCGCAGGCTGGGTTGTTCTTCTCCAGCGCTTCCACGACACTGGAATCGTAGTGGATACCCAGGCGCAGCTTGCCCTCCACGATTCGCAGGAAAACGCGTCCCAAGTCCGAAATCTGCGCGGCGCTGGGACCCGCCATCTCCGACAAAGCCCGGCAGCGCCGCTGGCTGAGCAGGAAATCCTCGAAGTTGACACCTGTGGGGCCGTAGGTGCGCTCCAGTAGAATTTGAATCTCGCCGAGCAAAGTCATCCTCCACGTAATAAGCAGCTTAGGTGCCACTCGCAATCGTCGTGGAAGGCAGATAAAGCAAGTCCCGCACGGCGGTCACTTGCATTCTACCCGGTCTTCGTGCATAGAATAGCGTGCCGATGTGAGAACTTTATGAGCAAACCGAAAATTACGGCGTGGTTGAAACCGAGCTGCGGATGGAGCAATGGCGTGCGGGCCGTGTTGCGAAAATACGATCTTCCGTTTGACGATCGCGACGTCATTAACAACGCCGAGTACTATCAGGAGATGGTGGCCCGGAGCGGCCAGCCGTTGCAACCGACACTGGAAATTGACGGGAAGATTCTCGCCGATGTGAGCGGTGAGGAAGTGGAAGGCTGGCTCATCGAAAACGGCTACGTCAAACTCAGCGCTACCGCCACCGACGTTCCGACCAACGCCGCCTGCCAGGAGCATCCCGCGCCAACAATCAAGTTCGGCCGCGGATAGCCGGTTGATGGATTCGTTCGCCGGTCAACGCTGGCCGCACTCAGTTGATCTTTGCCTTCCGCAGGGCTTTCTCCGCTGTGTCCACATCGGGCACGTGTACGATTACCATGGCCGGCTGGTCGTAGGCCACGGCTGACGCGTACATATAGTCGATGTTGACGCGTGATTTCGAGAAGATCGCCGCGATACGCGCGAGTTGGCCGGGTTGGTCCGAAATGCTGATGCCGAGCACGGTGGTTTCGGTGACGTTGTAACCGAGCTTCTCCAGTGTCCGTCGCGCTTTGGACGGATCATTGGCCACCAGGCGCACCATGTTGAGATCGTAACCGGAAGACGAATCGATGGCGATGAGGTTGACCTTTGCCTTCGACACTTCCCCCAGCGCCTGCGCCAGCTTACCGGGCTTGTTGGGTGTGACAACGGTGAGTTCCTTGAATGTTTTCATAGCACCTTCTGCGGGACGTTTGACCATCTGCCTGCGCAAATGATACAAGTGATTGCGGCGCGGAACAAGTCGCCGCACCTGAATCAAACATTCGCATGGCGTATCTGCAGCACACACATGTCGGGCAACACCTGTTCATCGGGTTTACGGGCGCGCAGTTGACCGCCGATACGCGGCGTCTATTAAACACGGTGCAGCCCGGCGGCGTCATCCTGTTTGGCCGCAATGTCGACACCGCCGCCGAACTGCGCGCGCTCGGTCAGGCGCTGCGAACGGAGTTTTCCTATCGTCCACTCGTGGCCATCGACCAGGAACATAACCGTGTCAATCGGCTCCGCAACATCATTGGGGAAACACCAACGATTGCTGACGTGAAAAAACAAGGCAACGTCGAGCAGGCCGAGGATTTTGGACGAACCACCGGTCGCTGGTTGCACCAGTTTTGCATCGACATTGATTTCGCGCCTGTTTTCGATCTCGAACTGTTCGACGCGAACACGGACAACGCACTGCGGGAGCGCTGCTGGGGCAGGGCTGCCGATGAGGTGATTCGCTGGGCGGGAGCGTTCCTGGAAGGACTGGAGCGCGAAGGCGTCGCCGCGTGTCCCAAGCATTTCCCGGGTCTGGGCGGCGCGACGCTCGATTCCCATGAAAAGTTGCCGACCATCCAGCGCACACGCGAACTCATGCTGGCCGAGGACATCGTGCCGTATGCCCGGTTCATGCGACGGCTCACCGCCATCATGGTCGGGCACGGGCATTATCCTGCCTTCGATGGGGAGAAGCCGCGACCGGCTTCGCTTTCGCCGACAATCATCACGGACTTGCTGCGGAAAGAACTCGGTTTCACCGGACTCGTCCTCACAGACGACATGGAGATGGGCGCGATCTCGGAAATAGGTTCGTTCGAGGACGCGGTGGTCGAGGCGTTTCAAGCTGGCGCGGACGTGATGCTCGTCTGCCACACCGCTGAAAAAGCGCTCGCGGCGAACGAGGCGTTGACGAAGGCAGTTGAGTCGGGACGCGTCAGCTTTCAACGGCTTTTTGAATCGCAACAACGCATCCAACAATTTCGCGATGAATGGATCGCGCACAAGGTCTGAAGCAGCATGGACTGGCACGACAAGTTGAATCAGCGGATCGTTCGCTGCCAACGTTGTCCGCGACTCGTGCCGTACCGGGATCGAATTGGTCGCGAGAAGAAGCACGAGTTCCGCGACTGGGATTATTGGGCGAAACCCTTGCCGAGCCTGGGCGATCCGAACGCACGGCTGCTGATTGTTGGCCTGGCCCCCGCCGCGCACGGCGCGAATCGGACGGGGCGCATGTTTACGGGCGACTCTTCCGGGCGGTGGTTATTCCGCGCGCTCCACAAGGCTGAATTTGCCAACCAACCAAGCTGGCAGCGCCGCGACGATGGACTGAAGCTGATCGGCTCCTACATCACGGCGGTCTGCCATTGCGCGCCGCCGGACAACAAACCGTTGCCCAAGGAGATTGCGAATTGCAGCGTTTACCTCGATGAAGAGTTGAAGCGTCTCAAGAATGTGCGCGTCGTGATCGTGCTGGGGAAGATCGCCTTCGACAATTACCTGAAGGGACTGCGGCGACTGGGCGTAGCATTGCCCAAGCCACTGCCGCGGTTCGCGCACAACACGATCTATCAGTTCGGCGGCAATCTACCCGCACTCATCGCTTCCTATCATCCGAGCCGTCAAAACACGAACACCGGCAAGTTGACCGAACCGATGTTCGACGCGGTGTTTGCCCGTGCGCGGCGATTGCTCAACACAGCCGGCTAACGCAAGGCTTTGATGGCCTTCCGAGCGTCGGAGACGTGCGCGACGATCAGCGTTTCTGACTGCGGGCAACCCGACGTGGCGTAGAGGTAGTCGATGTTCACTTTCGCGCCGCCGAGCGCGTCGGCCACACGGGCTAAAGCGCCGGGTTTATCCTGGGCCGGTATGCAGAGCACCTTCGTTTCACCCACGTCGAGACCTTTGCGGCGAAGAACGGCGCGCGCCTTGGCCGCTTTATCCGGTACGATGCGGACAATGTTGTACTCGAAGCCGCCAGACGCGTCGATGGCGAGCAGGTTTACTTTCGCCTTGGCGAGGGCGTTGGTGACCTCGCCGAGCGTGCCGGGACGATTGGGCAGGATGATGGAAAGTTCAGTTCGTATTGTCATGGTGGTCTCCGCGATTGGTTAGGTGTGATGCGCCAACGCGTCGGTGAACGAGCAGGCGACGATGGGGTTGAGGCCGAGGGTCTGGGCTTTCTGGATGAGTTCAGGGCTATCGGCACCGGGGTTCACCCACAGTTCCTGACAGCCTTTTTTGGCAATGTCGTCGAGAACCTTCAGGCCAACAGCAGGAGGGAGGTAAAGGCTGATGCGGTCGAGCGTCACGGGGATTTCGGCAACGGACTTGTAGCATTTCAAGCCCTCGATTGTTTCTTCCTTCGGGTTGACAGGATAAACATCGTAGCCCGCCAGCAGATGCGCATGGATGGACTTATTGCTGAATTTGCTTTGGTCGGCCGACGCGCCGACGATGGCCACGGTTGGTTTGGTCATTCTTGCTTCAGCCTCCCAAATACGATTTCTTCACTTGTTCATTCTTTATCAGATGTTCCGCTGTGTCTTCCAATACAATCTTTCCAGTCTCCAACACATAACCGCGCTGCGCCACGTGAAGCGCCATGTTCGCGTTTTGTTCGACCAGCAGAATCGTCGTTCCCTGACGATTGATGTCACGGATAATGTCGAAGATTTTGGTCACGATCATTGGCGCGAGGCCGAGCGACGGTTCATCCAGCAGCAACAGTTTCGGCCGCGCCATCAACGCGCGTGAAATCGCCAGCATCTGCTGCTCGCCGCCGCTGAGAGTGCCACCCAGTTGCGTCTGCCGCTCTTTCAATATCGGGAATGTCGCGAACACTTGCTCCACACCCGTGCGCAAAGCCTCGTCATTGGCACGCTGGAATGCACCCATCTCCAGGTTTTCCCGCACCGTCAACCGCGGAAAGATGCGACGCCCTTCTGGCGCCTGCGAAATCCCGTGGTGAACAATCTCGTGCGGAGGTTGATTCTGGATCGGCTCGCCATTGAAAAGGATGCGGCCCTGACGGCATTGGTTGATGCCACTGATTGTCATAAGCATGGTCGATTTGCCCGCGCCATTGGCCCCGAGGACTGCCACGATCTCACCTTCGCCGACCGTGAGATTGAGGCCCTTCAGAACCTCGATCAGGCCGTATCCGGAATGCACGTCCTCAAGTTGCAGCAGCGTCTTCATGACTTTCCCAAATACGCTTCGATGACCTTGGGATTGCTGCGCACGGCTTCGGGGTTGCCTTCGGCGATTTTTTCGCCGTGATCGAGAACGGCAATGCGGTCGGAAATCCCCATCACGACCTGCATGTGGTGTTCAATCAGCAACACCGTGATGCCGCGATCACGAATGTCATGAATCAGTTTCATCAACTCCTGGGACTCGGCCAGGTTCATGCCCGCGGCGGGTTCGTCGAGCAGCAGGAGGCGTGGTTGCATGGCCAGCGCGCGGGCGATTTCGAGGCGTCGCTGGTGGCCGTAGGAAAGATTCTCCGCCAATTGCTGCGCTTCTCGATCCAGATCAACAAAGCGCAGGATATCCATCGCTTGCCGCACTGTGTTATCTCGCTCACGCCAGTATAACGGCAGACGTAGCGCCACATGCCAAACGCGGGTGCGCAGTTGACTGTCCATTCCCAATAACACGTTGTCGAGGGCGGTCATTTGATTGAAGAGGCGGATATTCTGGAACGTTCGCGCAATACCGGCGCGCGCAGCCACTTCGGGAGCGCGCCGCGTCCGCTGCCAGATCGCAAAGGCGCCCGCCAGCCCGACCAGAGCGCCGATCAGAAAGGGAATCGCAAATCTTCGGCCTGTCTCTTCGCGGAAGTAACTGGAGGCCGCGTGTGTGGCATTCGACCAGAGGAATGTCTGTTGATAAACGTAATTCGACGTGATGCTTGTGTCCCATAGTGGTTCAACGTTTACGATCAATACCAGACTGAGACCCGCAATCAGGCCGACGAGGGCCAGTGCGAGCGCGGTTGTCCGACGGAACGGGCGGCGCGCTTCCTCCCCATTGAAGCAAATGCGGCCACTTGTGGGATCGTAGATGCCCGTGATCGCGTTGAAAAGCGTGGTCTTGCCTGCGCCGTTGGGGCCGATGATCGAAACGATTTCTTTCACAGGAATATCGAGCGACACGGCGTTGACGGCGGTAAGGCCGCCGAAGCGCACGGTGAGGTCGGATATTTCGAGAATGTTCATGCGGTTGGAGGAGAATGCGGTTCGTCCGGATGAGCTTCTGCTTTGAACTGCCGGGACGGCAGGAGGCCTTCGGGTCGGAAGCGCATCATCAGGATGAGGGCCAGTCCGTAGAGCATGTATTTCCAGTTACCCGGCGCGGTGAACACGTTTGAACTGCTAATAAGCTGGTGCGCTTTGAGGAAGTTCGTCACGGTTTCCAGCACGATGGAATTGAAGCCCATGATCACCAGGGCACCGAGGAGGACGCCGCCGACGTTGCCCATGCCGCCCACGATCACGATGCACAACGCGATGATTGAAACCTGGAAGTCGTAATTGCCCGGCTCGCCGCTGGAGCCGAGATAGCTCGCCCATAATGCGCCGGCCAGGCTGCATTGCGCCGCGCCGAGGGCGAACGCCAGCAGTTTCATTTTCATTGGGTTGACGCCCATGCACGAGGAGGCGAGTTCATCTTCACGTATGGAAATCCAGGCGCGACCGACGCGCGAGCGTTGGAGGTTGCGGTTCAGGAGTACGAGCACCGCCAGAAAACCGAGAAAGAGGTAGTACCAGGGCTGGTAGGTTTCAGCGCGGAAGTGGTAGCCGAACCAGGATGGCGAGGGCAGGGGATTGATGCCTTGCGTGCCCTTGGTGATGGAATCAAGGTTCTTCAGGACGTCCTCGACGATTTCTCCGAAGCCCAGAGTCACGATTGCGAGGTAGTCGCCGCGCAGCCGGATCGTTGGCAGGCCGAGGAATAGGCCGACTGTTAAGCCGACAAGAACTGTCAGGGCCGTGGCCGACCAGAAGCCGAGGCGGAAGGGATAAATGTCGCACGTCAAGATGGCGTAGGTGTACGCGCCGACGGCCATGAATGCGGCGACGCCGAGATTGAGTTGACCCGTGAAGCCGGTGAGAATGTTTAAACCGAGCCCGAGCATGGCCATGATGAAGATCGGACGGAGAAGATCGCCGACGTGGGGATGCCCCGGTAATACCAACTCGATAAGCGGAATCAGCGCCGCCACGAGGAGAAACGACCAGTGAAACAGGATGCGGCGTGGCGCAGCCATCAGACTTTCTCCTTGGCGCGGGCGCCGAGCAGTCCCTGTGGACGAAATACGAGCACCAGAATCAGGACGGTGAAAACCAGCACGTTTGTCCAGCGGGTTTCCAGATACTGATCGCACATGGCCCGTGCCAGGCCGATGACCAGTCCGCCCAGCACTGCGCCCGGTAGGCTGCCGATGCCGCCGAAAACAGCCGCGGTAAACGCGTCCACGCCCGCGCGATAGCCCATTTGAAAGTAGATCGTGTTGTTATAGACGGATGACACGACGCTGGCGACACCGGCCAGCGCTCCGCCGATTAGAAACGTTTGTCCAATGACGCGGTCAACGGGAATGCCCATCAATCGAGCTGCCACCCGGTCCTGCGCCACCGCGCGCATGGCCTTGCCCGCCCGCGTGCCTTTTACGAACCACGTTAGCAAAACCATCAGCGGCAGCGTTATCACGAAAACCATGAGGTCTTTGGTCGTGAATTCCACGGCGCTTTGGCCGAGCAGGTTGACGTTCGAGACGAGAGCGGGGAAATCCTTGGGTGAGGCGGCGGAGCGTCCCAACCCAAAAACGTTCATCGGTACGCCACCCCAGAGCAGGCCGATATTCATGAACACGAACGAGAGACCGATTGCCGAGACGAGCGGGGCGAGCTTGGTGGAATCGCGAAGATGGCGGTAGGCAAATCGATCGGCGAGCCAGTTTAGGCTGCCGCAGAAGAGCGGTACGATTAGCAACATCAGGAAAAGACCTGACCACATGCCGGGCGCGCCGGCAGCGAGGTGGTCGAGTCCGAGAAGACCCACCACTGTCAGCGCCGCGAAACTGCCGAGCATGAAGAGGTCGCCATGGGCGAAATTGATGAGTTCGATGATACCGTAGACCATCGTGTAGCCCAGGGCGATGAGGGCGATGATCATCCCGTTGGACAATCCGATGATCAGTTGTTGCAGGAAAATCTCACTGCCCGACATGCGCGCTACTGTAGCGGCGCTCTATGAGCGTCGCAATCGTAAACATCCCAACGGAATGCGGCGGTCATAGACCGCCGCTACAGGAAGCCGGGAGAAGCGCTACTTCTCTCAGTGCGCGGCGGACACGATTAGCCCGCCCAACACGCCGCCCATGACGGTGGCGATGATCACGGCCTCGGTTCGTTTTTTGCTCTCTTTGGATCTTTGGATGATCAATTGAGGATCGTACTTGGCATCGGATACAAGCAGTTTGACCTGATCGCGGTCCTTGTAGCGCAAGAATTCGGCCTTGGCTCGATAACAAGTGCTCCAGAAGTTCGGATAATGCTCGTCGGTGACGTTGACCACATCGGCCCCCAGCGCACAGGCTTCCTTGCAGAAAATATCCAAGACATACGCCTCATCGCAGTTGATTGATACGGATGTATCAAAGGCTTCGATATGCCCCACCACGTCGGCATCCGCCAACGCGTAAGTTGCATTGCACTTGACGGTGAGATGGCAGTCGGTTGGATGGCCGGGCTTGTTGATGTCCCGAAGGGTGTAGCCTTGACGCGAAATCCCGGCGGCACAGCCGCACAACGCGAGCAACCCAGCTGACAACCCTGATAGTAGCGCTCTCTTCATGATATCGTTCCTCCACGTAGTTTACGGATTCGTATTTGTGAGGGAACCGCTGTCCAAGTCCAGTTTGCGATAATAGCAATTCCTGGGTTTACCCTGGCGATTGTTCGTGTGGCAGATCGCTTCGCCTTTGGGGCGGACGAAATAGACGAGGGAGTTTTGTTCGCAATTCACACGGATTTCAACGAGTTCAAAATAATGGCCGGAAGTCTTGCCCTTAATCCATAGTTCGTTTCGGGAAGTGCTCCAGAAGGTGGCAATGCGGGTCTCGATGCTCTTCTTGAAGGCTTCTTCATTCGTGTACGCGAGGAGGATGACTTCTTTGGTGTCGGCGTTTTGCACGGCGACGGGGATGACGTTGGGGCAACGCGCGACCACCTTGGCCAGCTTGCCGAAATCCAGCTTGAGCCGGTTTCCTTCTTCCAGTTCTATCATTTCTTCCTTTGTCATTTCAATTCCTCTAGCGAGCAAGAACTCTGTACTGACATATCGATAAGTTAACTACTTTCGTCAAAAACTTCCAGAACCCGATCTTGTAGATCAAGTCCCTGCCAGCGAATAGACTCATTCTCGTCATGACTGCTAAACAAGAGTCCGACCAAGCTAGGGTTTTGCACATTGTGAATGGGTGATATTCCGTTGATAGTCAGATCTTGCGAATACGACGGGACACGAACTTTCATTCCGATCTTAACAAAGCCTTCCAAGATCTCACCAGCGAGCACTAAACCTCTGCCAGTAATAGTGAATGTGCTTGCTGCTTTGAACTTTGCCGTCACTGCTATTAGCTTCCTACATCCCCACGATTTTTACGGGGGTGAATTTGCCGTCTTTGATCTCTTCCACGGCCATGACTTTCAGACTGGTGTCGCCGTTTTGGTCGAAGGACCATTTGCCGAGGACGCCGTCGAAGTCGCGGAGGTTGGTGATGGCTTCGGTGACGGCGGCGCGGTCTTTTTTGCCGGCGCGTTTGATACCTTCGAGGACAACGCGAGCGGCTTCGTAGCCGTACACGGCGTAGGCTTCGGGCTCGGCGTTGTACTTCTTCTTGTAGTTGTCATAGAACTCGCGGCCGCGGCCTTTCAACTGGCTTGGCGGCAGACCGCCGAAGGTGACGTAGGTGCGGTCGTCGAGGTTGTCTTTGCCGGCCGACTCGATGAGCGCTTGTTCGCGGCAGCCGTCGGGGACCATGAACTTCGCGCGCGCGCCGACGGAGACGAGGTCCTTGGCCAACTGACCAGCGTTCGTCTGCGTCGTACCGCCGAAATACACCATGTCGGCATCGGTGCTTTTGACCTTGGTCATGAGTGAGCGGTAGTTCGCGGCTTTCGGGTCGATACCTTCGTAGCCGACGACGGTGATGCCGAGTTTGATGCAGGCGCGCTTGAACACGTCCGCCACGCCTTTGCCGTAGAGTTCGCGGTCGTGGAGGATGAAGACTTTTTTCACACCGAGTTCCTTGGCCCACTGCGCCGCGACTTCGCCCTGGATATCGTCGGCGGGCACGACACGGAAGAAATTGATTTTGCCGGAGGGACGGTACACCTGCGGCTCATTCGCTTCGCCCATGCCCGGTTTCGTGAGGCCGGGGTAGGTGTTGGCAGGGCTGACCATTAAGAGGGAAGCCTGGTTGAGAATTGGCATTGAGATTTTCGCGGCACCGGAGTTGTAGGTGCCGATGTAGGCCATGATGTCGGGATCTTTGACGGCCTTCTGCGCGTTCGCCGCCTCTACGGCGGGATCCCACTGGCCGCGCTCGGGAGATGCGTCATCCCAGTCTTCGTAAGCGAGGGTGTAATCGCCGATCTTGCCGCCGACCTCGTCGATGGCAATCTTGATGCCGTTGACCAAGGTGGTGCTCTGCGCGTTGGCGCTGCCCGTGCGGGGCAGGCTGGAGACGATCTTGATGACCTGCGAATCGGCGGCGAGAGCTGCGGAACAGGTCATTGCCAGGACGCCGAGACAAAGCGGAAAGAACAATCGTTTCATGCAGGGGTTTTGGCACAAACGGGGCAGGCCTGCAATGCCAAATGCCGCCTGTGTGGCGCCGGCCTACGACTCGCTATGTGCTTCCGGCCGGAGAACATTCACGACGGAATGACCTGATTCCCAAAGTTTGTCGATGAGCTTATCGACTTTTTCGCCTTGCACGCGGGCGACAGCCAACCGTCGATTGCTTTCGTGAAATGTCAGGAAACTCAGCAACTCGAGATCGAGCGCTTGCACGGCGTCCTCAAGGAATGTCAGGACTTTCTCTCGCTCGGTCAGGTCAAAGGTAATCCTGACCGCGCCATCGCGTTCGGCCAGCAATCCAGTGAAGGCCCGAAAAATGTCTGATTCGGTGATGATGCCGACCAGCAAGCCATCCTGCGTGACCACCAGGCAACCGATGCGATGGCGAGTCATCAACTCGGCGGCGTACTCGATCGGCTCGTGCTCCTTGATGGTAACGACGGCAGGTTTCATGATGGACTCGATGGTTGCGCTGACGGTCGTTTGCTCAACCCCGAGCACCGAGAAGGGGTTGATGTGCGGCGGAAACGCTTCCACGATATCCCGTTGGGTGACGATGCCGCGGATGGATGATCCTTGCATGACGACGAGCCGACGGATCCGACGCGTCGACATCTTCTTGATGCCTTCCACAAGAGACGCCGTGGGAGAGATGACCTCGACGTCCCGTTTCATGTACATGCCTACGATCATAGAACCAAGAATTGTACGGCGGTTCTCACGTTCGTGTCTACTGAATCACCAGCCGTTGAATGGTGTAACGGGTCAGCGTGGTTGGAGAATCGCCGGTAACGGACGTCTTCGCGCGGTCGATAATCGGTCGCGGCGGGCCGGTGCGGAAAGAGATGCCGGTAAAAGCGGCCGTTGGCTCTGCCAATGGCGCGTCCTTCATGACCGGCGTGTCGGATTTGAAGAGGGTGAATTTGCCGGTCTGAACATCGGTTTCGATACGGCAAGGAAGGCGGTCAACGATGAAATCCTTCTTCGTCAATTCCCAGCGAACGGGACAGCGGCTGGTCGATCCGCCAAACAATTCGATTTCGAGCGGAGCGTCACCAACCTGAGAGGCGAAAACGTCAAACGACACTGTGACTTTCGTCTTTGCCGGGAAGACTTGAAATAGCCGGGCGTAGTCGTACGGGTCGCGGTCTTCCAGAGTTACTCCCTCAGTTTTGGTCAAACTGACCGGCGCCCATTTCGGGCTGTAGATGTTCCAGGAGTCCGCGCTCTTGGTAAGCGGGATGCGACTTAGCCAGATGTCCTCTTTGTTGACGCTGTAGGCGACCCATACGGCATCGTCCTTCCATGAACCATCGTCCGACCATTCGGAAATGCCGCGGACGTATTGCGGGCCGACGTTCTTGTTCAGGCCGACGTAGCGTTGAATCGGCAGTTCGCCGTGAACCACGCGCATGTCGCGGAAGGTGACGCCATCGTCGCTCGTGACCATGACCAGCGGGAACCGGTTTTTGTGGTCGGGATTGTAGAGCAGGGCGTAGCGGCCATCACTGGTGCGCTGTCCCCAGACCTTACCAGTGCCGGTGACCAGTGATTGTGGGATGACCGGTTTGGACCACGCGTCGCCGTCGTTCGTTGAGACTGTGACCCAACCTTTCTTGCAAATACCGACGAGCGCGCCACCTTTACGATGGAAAAATGAGAACGCCTTCAACGTCATGTTCTTGTCGTCGGATTCGTGCCACTTCATGCGGCGGTCAGCCAGCAATGCGCCGTAATCTTGCTGTTCGAGAAAGGGGTGATTGACGAGCAATTGGTTACAGGCCTCGACGAAACCTTTGTCGGCGGAATTCGTGAAGAACTCGCTTCCGACTGACGGCGTTGGTGTCAGAAGGGTGAAGTAGGGGCCGAGCGTGTGATCGGCCAGTATCTCACGGACGACCAACGTATCCCGGTTTTTGTCGGTCAGCTTGACTTCGCCACGGCGGAGTCCGGCGATGGCCAGCATCCGACCGTTTGGTGCGTGAAAGAAGTGCATCCGCAGTGGATTCGAGACACCTTGCGGGAAAAGTTCGGCGGGAGCTGACCACGTAAGACCATCCGTGGACGTGCTGTACACTTCGCGCCAAGGCCAGGTGTCCTCGTCTTTTTCGCCCGAACTCCAGGCGACGTATAAGCGGCCTTTCCAGCAAGCCATATCGACGTGATGATTGTACGTCCACCGTTTGCCGTCGGTCAGTTCGGGTTTGTCGCGTGAGGCACGGAAGATTTGAATGTTTTTGGCGCCGATGGCCGGTGGCAGGGCGCCATCGGGCAGGCTCAAGTCGATGTGGCTTTGCTCCGGACCCTGGATCAGAATTGGATCTGCCAACGTCGAGGTGACAGCGAAGGGCAGCAGGAGAATTAATGGACGCAATCTCATCGGACATCGGCGTGCAATGGTCACAACCTTCTCAGTATACAGAAAACCGCTGGCTTGCCAATTGGTATGGGGAGTGTTAGAAGAGCGTCGCACATGCTGAAACAGCAGCAGACGATCAAACATCCCGTGTCCTTCTCGGGCATTGGCATCCACACGGGTTCGCAGATCAACATGACCTGGAAACCCGCGCCGGTGGATTATGGCATCAAGTTTGTCCGGATCGATCTCGAGGGGAAACCTGAAATCGAGCCGAATATCCGCAATATCGGCGATACGACGCGGTGGACGACCATCGGGACGAATGGGACGGTCGTTCACACGGTAGAGCACGTGCTGGCGACGCTGAATGGGTACGGGATCGATAATTTGATTATCGAACTGGATGGGAATGAGCCGCCCGTTGGCGACGGCAGCGCGCTGCCGTACGTCAAGTTGATCAAGCAGGCGGGCATCCAACCGCAAGAGGGCAAGCGCGAGATTTTTCGGCCACAAGAGATGGTGCACGTGGAGGTGGGCGACTCGTTGGCGGTGGTGGTGCCGAGCGACACGTTGCGCATCAGTTGCACGATTCATTACGGCAAGCCCGGACTCGACGCGCAGTTTCTGAGCCTGGCCATCGAGCCCGAGACGTTTGAGACGCAGATTTCACCGGCGCGGACATTTGCGCTCTACGAAGAGATTCAGCACCTAGTCGACCACGGATTGATCAAGGGCGGCAGCCTCGAAAATGCGGTGTTGATCCGCAATGAGACCATTCTGGCAACCGAACCGTTGCGGTTCCGGGATGAGTTCGTGCGGCACAAGATCCTCGACGTGCTTGGCGATATCGTGTTGCTCGGGCGACCACTGGCAGCGCATATCATCACCATTCGGCCCGGACATTCCTGCAATGCGGCCCTGACGAAGGCGCTGGCGAAGGTGATGGAGAAAGAGCAGCCTGCGCCCGTTTCTTTCGCGCCGCCCATGTCAGCGGACACGCCGGTGGAGCAGGCGATGGACACCATGCAACTGTTGAACGTCCTGCCGCATCGGTATCCGTTCTTGCTGGTTGACCGCATCATCAAGATCGAAGGCGAAGAGAAAATCGTCGGACTCAAGAACGTGACGATCAACGAGCCGTTTTTCCAGGGACATTTCCCCGGTCATCCGATCATGCCCGGTGTCCTGCAATTGGAGGCGATGGCGCAGGTGGCGGGTGTGTTGATGCTGCGCTCCGGTGAGAACGCCGGCAAGGTCGCGTACTTCATGAGCGCCAACAATGTGAAGTGGCGCAAGCCGGTTCGCCCCGGCGACCAACTCATTATCGAAATCGAAATGGCCCGCGCCCGCGGCAAGATCGCCAAGGCCAAAGGCGTCTGCAAAGTGGCGGGCGAAGTCGTCAGCGAAGCGGAAGTGATGTTTAGTGTGGTGGAGGGGTAGGGGTCGGAGGCGGACCAGTAGGTTCCAATAGAACGATGTTTCTCTTCTCCAAGGTAAAGGCCATTATCTCATGATACGTGTCGGCATCGTATTCCAAGCGTTGTTGTTTGTGAGAACTGATTGCCGCTATGGCTGGCCCGTGAAGACGATCATGCAGCTTATCCAGGAGCGTCCTGGTCGCCGTGGCATCGTCTCCCATTCCGCCCCAACTTGTTAATTTCCCATACGGCAGATCCGTGATGACAATATCCACTCCTAAAAGAAATGACGGGAGTAATGTTTCGTCAAGGATGTCGGCATGAAAAGCGCGCTCGTCAATTGAGGAATGAGATGCGATCTTGGCTCTTAGTCGATACGCGCTTTCCAAGGCATCTTTGTGAGACTGTTTCGTATATTTTTCTACGAAGACCTTCAATTCCTCTATCCTCTTGTCCAATCCGCTTGCATTCACCAGAGACAAGTTTTTGTTCGCAAACTCCAATAGGATTGAGTCTACATCCGAAGCAAAAATTGATTTTATTGAAGAGCCGTGGAGAAGACCCAAGACTGCGAGGGAATAGCCTGCACCGCACAGCGGGTCATAGATGACAAACGGCCCAGAGTTTCCTTTTGAGTTCAGGTACTCTGCACAGCGCTGAAATATCTCGCTTATCAAACGAACAGAGAAATTTGTCGCACCGGGCGCTCCGTATAAAACGCGTCCGCTTGAATAGTCTTCGTAGTTGTCCCCTGGCTCGACAAAACGATATTTATTCTTGGATATTTTCCTTTCTTTATCCATTGAGCGCAAGGAGCAGTGTTTGCATGCTTTCGTTTTGTGTCATTGCCGTATTATAACAGAGAAAATCGGTTCTGAATCCTGTTGGGGTATCAAAAACAGCGCTTTGAAAAATGAGGCACGGAAAGGTGCTCCCCGTTTGGACGGTTTGCGAACGTTGCGGTTCGAGGTTGCCAGGGTAGCCGTTGATAATGGTTACGGACTCGCTCAAAGCCGGCAGTTTCTATGTTGCACCATGCCTGTGTCGAAAATCTCGGATGGGGCGAACACCCCATAGCGGATGCAGGATTTTCCAGTATACTGTCATCATGCTCATTACTCATGCATGCTACTGAATGTGATCCGGCCCGTTGCGTCATCGCCATGGCGGCCTCGGCCGGCGGCCTGAAGGCATTATCCGTTATTCTTGGCGACTTGCCGGCAGACTTCCCGGCGGCCATTGCCATCGTGATGCACCTTGCGCCCGATCATGAGAGTATCCTGGCCGAGCTTTTAAACCGCCGCTCTCCTTTGGAGGTCAAACAGGCAGAGACTGGCGACGTCCTATGCCATTCGCGTGTTTTTGTCGCGCCGCCCAATCACCATCTGTTTGTGGCAAAGGGCGGTCGCCTTCGGCTTTCTTCTTCCTCTGCGAACAAAATTCATTATGCGCGTCCCTCCGCCGAGCCGTTATTTGCTTCGGTGGCCGAGGTCTACAAAACGAATGCCATTGCCGCAGTCCTTACGGGGGGAGATGGTGACGGTTCATTCGGAGTGCAGATCATCAAGGAGAAGGGCGGCAAGGTCATCGCTCAAGACCGGCCCACGTCGCAAGATTTCAGCATGCCGGAGACTTCCATCAAGACTGGCGATGTAGATTTTATCCTGCCCCTGGACCAAATAGCCCCCAAGTTGATAGAACTGGTTGGCGCTGTGAATGGATAGTGTTTACGTGGTCAGCGAGGCGGAAGTGATGTTTCGGGTGAGGGAGGAGGTAGAGACGGGTGGCGAATCTGTGAATAGTGAAGCGCCAGCCCCTTTTTCTGTGTGGCTAGCAATGGCGAAATTGTGTATGCTCGCTCTGGCTCGGCAGTTCTGCGCGTAGGAAAAACCATGGAGATAATGCACTTGCCGATTAGCACGGAGGATCGTCAGACATTTTTTCATATGAAGACGCTACTTGTAGTTCTGTTGCCCGTAATTGCAATGAGCCTCAGCGGATGCCAGACCACCTCAACTCCTGAGGAAGATGTCGCTCTCGTTGACGCAGCCTCTCCTATTACGCCAATGGCGATCAGCACAGTTTCAGTAGACCCAGGGGCTGGGACGGCAACTGTTGTAGTTCCCGTGAATACTCAATACATAATCGAGTGGCGTATGAGCACGGGATGGAGCCAACGCATCACTGTTACCAGCAATATTGCCGGGGTATTGGAGAAGCAAGTTGGAGAACCCAAAGCCAATGCTTTAGTATGGCGGCATCCGCACAACACGGGGGCTGTCCCGGAAACGTTGACAGTTCTCTTTGAACACAAAGATGATTTGGGGAATTGGGATCCATCGACCATTCGGACCAGGGCTCTTCGTACAACGCATAAAGTTAGATTTGTTATCGATGCTCAAGACCATCAAAACGATCCGAAACCAGTTTGGAACAATTCACAGCTTGTTTTTAGATGGTAAAGGACCAAGAGCTGCTAGCCAAGGGGCGTCGGGGTCTCCGGATCGCCAAGGCCAAAGGCGTCGGCAAGGTGGTGGGGGAAGGGGTTGGCGAGGCGGAGGTGATGTCTTGCCACGAAGTCATCCGCCGTCGCTAAAGCTATGGCGGACACGCGAAGTAGACACGAATTGCACGAAGACGACCAGTCGGACTGCACCACGAAGTCATCCGCCGTCGCTAAAAGCCGTGGCGGACACGCGAAATAGACACGAAGGGCACGAAGACGGCGGGGATTGAAGTTCCGAGGAAGATTACGACGAGCGGCGACGCATTCGATGGTTGCGGAGAAGGGCGATGCTACCCAGCGCCACCAAGGCCCACGTTGCAGGCTCGGGAACCTGAACGGCAAACGCCACTGGAAAATCCAAGCCCGATGCGATGATTCTCCCGTTCCCGTGTGTATCAAATTCCTCAATCGTGCCGGTGTTTGGGTGGTCGGTAACGCTGTAATTGGCTACATAGAGATTGCCGGCGCTATCAAACGCGAGAGCGGAGGGCGAGCTGAGGCCAGAATTGAGAAATAGCGAAACCTGTCCATTCGTACTTATCTTTTCGATCGCACCATTGAAGCTATCAGCGGTGTACAGGTTGCCGCTGGTGTCAAAGGCGAGCCCCGTCGCGCCGCCCACCGAGGCGAACACGGACTGATTGCCATTCGTATCGAATCTGTATATCGAGCTGCTGCTACCGTTTAACAGATAGAGGTTACCAGCACGATCAAACGCGATGTTCCGGGGGTTGCTCATGTTGGCGAAGTTCGACACGTGTCCGCCCGTATCGAATTTTTTTACGCCTGTAATATCTGTGAAGTACCCGGACGTAAAGAGATTGCCGCTACGGTCAAATGCCACGTACCAGGGCTGACTGTTTGAGGCCAAGGAGTTAAACACCGACGCGTTCCCGCTCGCATCGAATTTGTCAATTCCGCCCCCGCTATAATTCATGGCTGCGTAAAGATTTCCACTGCCGTCAAGCGCGAGCCCCCAAGGATCAACCAAACCGGAAGCAAAGTAGGACCCGTGTCCGGATGCAGTATCGATTTGAAAGATCTTACCGCTATTTGCAGTAAAGCCATCGCCTTGACACGACACGTAGAGGGTATCGCCGAGCGCACGGTCATAGCCAAACAAGAAGCACGCGAGCGCAACGAGACCGGGATAGAGTGCTTTTGCCAATCGGTTCATGTGCTGCCCCATGCTCGCAATCACAGGAAAAAACTCGCTCACAGGGTGTTTATACAACGGTGTTCGTCGAGAATGCAAGTGAAAACTTTCACAAGCGCCAGCGGGCCGAAGCACAACATGAGCGCACGGATTTGGTAATCGAGGCAAGATCGCCAAGGCCAAAGGCGTCGGCAAGGTGGCGGGCGAAGTGGTCAGCGAGGCGGAAGTGATGACCACGAATTGCACTAAGTAGACACGAATACCACGAAGACGGCCGGTCAGACTACGAAGGAAGCGAAGGCATCCGCCGTCGCTAAAGCTATGGCGGACACGCGAAGAGCACGAAGAGGACGCGGATTGAGGGGCTGGGTGGCGGAGCTGTGAATAGGAAGGTGCTGGCCCCGTTCACGGCTCTGGAATTAAAACGCATAACTTCGGCAGTTTCCCTGCGTTTTTGCCGCGAGCCACAATCGTTACTACTTTTTATTGCCGGATTGTTTCGCGAACACAGCCTGCTGCTTCTGCTGTTTTGATTTGTCGACTTTGGCCTGCTTCTGCGACGACTGCTTGTGGACGGCTTTCGGAGATTTATCGCCCATAATCGATCTGCCTTTCGTCTGCGGGCTATTTGACCGTCGGAATGATTGGTTCCTCCGCAGATGGTGGGACAGTGACTGATCCGGTCAGGTATGTAAACAACATTGATGGAACCTTGACGCTCCGAACTGGCAACACTTTCGGTGGATAATTGGCTCCGCGCTTTGGACGGGTTGCGAAACTTGCGGTTTGAGATTGGCAGGATGGCAGCGCATGAGGAGAAATCGCCAAGGCCAAAGGCGTCGGCAAGGTGGCGGGCGAAGTGGTCAGCGAGGCGGAAGGGATGTTTTGGGTGGTGGAGGGGTAGAAGTAAAAACGATGAGCTTGGACGGTGTTCAGGTCGACGACGAGGCGGTCGAGGCGATATTCCAAGGCATGACTCGCACATCAGCCATGATCACAGCGCACGATCACGCTGCTGCACTGAATTCCTCTCTGGCACCAGCAAACGAATTATCCCAAGACCTTGAAGCTCTCAAGCAGTTCGTCAGTAAGCAGAAGGTGAAGCGCGAGGATACAAAGAAGCGCCTAGCCCATTTGAAGAAATAGCAGCGAGTGATTTGCTGGTTCTACAGACCAAGATAACAACCGTCTGAATATCCTAAAGCGATAATTCTACTGGACACGGTGTTTGCGGGTGGGTATAATGGGGGGTGAGACAAATGAACATGCAACGGTCAACCCTCCGTCGCGAGGATGCTTTGGCGGGCAAGCTTTCCAACGCTCAACTTTCAAAGAATACGGAAAGAGCAGAAGGATCAAGGGGAGGGGGTACCGACGCTACAGCTACGGCGCGATACCTAAACTACAGGCATCGTGCCCTACAATCAGGGCAGGGACTACCAGGCAATCCGCTGGGGCGAATCGCGGTAGCATACCGCTTCTACGGGGGAGGAAAAGGGTTCGCAAAAACACGTTTTTGCGAAACGAATCCCCCAGTTAAGTGGCTTTATATGAATGTGTTAGAAAGGCGAGGGTTGGAATTTGGCAAGATGATTGGCGGGGAGGATGCCATCGTCAATCCGGACGGCCACGACGGAGCGTGGCCCTCCACATTAAGGCGGGGATTGCCAAGTCTGCGGCGCGGTGGGCCACCGCGCCCTACCAAAACCTTCGGGAAGAGAAGGGCTCCAAAAACCGCGTTTCTACCAAACGAAGCCATTTGTAATGTTGAAGAAATCGTATTTATGTGGCACGAGGAGAATGGGTTGCGTGGATTACAGAAAAATGACAAATGGCTTCGTTTTTCCGGTCGAGAAGAAAGGCGCGGAGCGCGTCGACAGAGTCCCGGTCTCGAAACCGTGGATGCCGCCTGGCGGCACGCCGCGGCTACAGGGGTGGGGAGGGGTCGCAAAAACATGCGATTCTGCGAAACGAACCGGATTGGTTTTTGATGAAAAAGTGCATTTATCTTTCAGGGTGGCAAAGGGTTGCGCGATGAGAGATGAGGGAATTCAATCCGGTTCGTTTGGAACGGCTGAATGCATTTTTTGGAGGTGGGAGGACCGGGAGACCTGCGGTCGATCCATGTGCGTGGTCGGGAGACCAGCGCACAACACGTCAACGATTCCGGACGGCCACGACGGAGCGTGGCCCTTCGCATTGAGATGGCCCGTTCGGCGGTCGCAGACCGCCGCTACAGGGCGGGGGCCTTCAAGGCTGGCATTGACCTGATGAATTTCTTCTTGTACAAATGCGGCGGGGAGAGGGGCATTGCCGCAGGCGATGAGGTTTTGCCGCAGACGAGGGCGGCATTGCCGCGACGACGGCGGCGTCTCGTCGGACTCGGCTTCGCAGACTCAGCTGCTATCATTCACTCAATATGACGGTGAAGATTCATCCTACTGCGATTGTTGATTCTCATGCCGAGATTGGGGGCGGCTGTGAGATTGGGCCTTATTGTGTTCTTGGCGCGAATGTGAAACTGGGGGAGGGGTGCCGGCTGCATTCGCATGTGGTGATGGATGGGTTGACGACGATTGGGGCGCGATGTGAGTTTTTTCCGTTTGCGAGCATCGGATTGAAGACGCAGGACTTGAAATATTCCGGGGGCAAATGTTACCTGGAAATCGGGTCGGATAACGTGTTTCGGGAGCATGTGACGGTGCATACGGCGACGGGCGATGGCCTCTCTACGCGGATCGGGTCGCACAACAATTTTCTCTCGTATTCGCATGTGGCGCATGACTGCATTGTCGGGAACCATGTGATCTTTAGCAACAACGGCACTCTGGCGGGACATGTTGTGGTGGAAGACTTTGCGATAGTTGGCGGACTGGCCGCGATCCATCAATTTTGTCGGATTGGGACGATGTCGATTATTGGCGGTTGCGCAAAAGTGGTACAGGATGTGCCTCCTTACATGATGGCGGATGGTAACCCGGCGGAGACGCGGGGGGTCAATAAGGTCGGCATGGAACGCAACGGGGTACCCGAAGAGGCCCAGCGGTCGTTGCGGGAGGCCTTTAAGATATTATGTCGAGCGGGGTTGACAGTGAGCAATGCTTTGGATAAGGTACAGTCGGAACTTCCGCCCAGCCATGAGCTGGAACATTTCATCGACTTCTGTCGCAAGTCTGAACGCGGAATAGCCCGATAGACACTGAAGCAACACCCATTCATGGCGAAGTTGAGTCGTAAGCCGATTCACGATCTGGAGCGCATTATTGAGTTTGACCTGGTGCGCGCGACGGAGGCTGCTGCGTTGAATGCCTCGCAGTGGATGGGGAAAGGCGACAAGAACGCGGCGGACCAGGCGGCATGCGATGCGATACGCGGGATGTTTGATTTGATTCCGTGTTGCGGTGAAGTGGTCATCGGCGAGGGCATCAAGGATGATGCGCCGGGGATTTTTCTCGGCGAACACCTTGGGACGTGGCAACCGGGAGTCGTGCCGTTGGACATAGCGGTGGATCCCGTGGACGGCACCACGAACATTTCGAAGGGGTTGCCGAACGTGATTTCGGTGTTGGCGGCTGGCAGCGCGTATGACGGGTTGGGCAAGTCGCTGCGGAATTTGCCGAGCCTCTATTGCGAGAAGCTGGCGTACGGACCGCGGGTGCGGGATTACATGCTCAAGACGGGAGTGGAGCAGGTGAAGCTGGAAGCGCCGATCGAGGAGAACGTGCTCCTGGTTGCGAAGATCCTGAATACGGCGGTGCATGAGTTGACCATCACGATGCTCGACCGACCACGGCACGAGGAGTTGGTGCAGCGCATCCGCAAAGTTGGGGCGCGATTGCGGATGATTGGCGATGGGGACGTGGCGAGTGCCATCGCCCCGAGTTTGCCTGATAGCGGCACGGATTTGTACGTGGGCGTCGGCGGTTCGCCCGAAGCGGTGTTGGCGGCCACGGCGCTACGGTGTCTCGGTGGCGACATGCAGGTGAGAATGTGGCCGCGGGACGAAGCCGAGCGGAAGCAGTTGATCGAAGAAGGATTCGAAGAGGAACTGAACAAAGTGTACTACGCGGAAGACCTGGCGCGAGGGGATGGCATCATGTTTTGCGCCACGGGCATCAGTGACAGCCCGTTGCTGCCGGGCGTGCGATTCATCGGCCACACGGCCGTCACTCATTCGATCCTGATGCGAGCCAGTACGCGCACGGTGCGCCATATCAAAGCGGTACACGATCTGACAAAGAAAACCATACGCCTGCGGTCCACGCGGGCAGAGCAACCACTGTGAACGAAACAGAACAGCCGCAAACGCAGCCACAGCCTCCACCGCAACAACCACCCGAGAACCAGGTCCGGGGCGTCCTCGAAGTCGGCGAGAAAGGGTTCGGATTCCTCCGCAACCCGGCCCGCAACTTCCAGGTCAGCCCGAACGACATCTACGTGTCACCGGACGTGATTCGCAAATACAAATTGCGACCGGGTCTCGAGATCGACGGCCGCGCCGTGCCGCCCAAGAAGGGCAGCCCGCAACTGGCCGAGATTTACAAGATCAATAGCCAGCCGCCCGAGAAGTGGGCCAGCCTCAAGAAATTCGACGAGCTCACCAGCGTCAATCCGAACGAGCGCTTCAACCTGGAAACCGTCCCGGATCGTTATACCACGCGCATCTTCGATCTCATCGCCCCCCTCGGCAAGGGTACGCGCGGCCTGATCGTTGCCGCGCCGCGCACGGGCAAAACGACGCTGCTGCACCATATTGCCGACGCGGTGATCACCAACCATCCTGAGGTTCACACGATGGTGCTGTTGGTTGACGAGCGTCCAGAGGAAACGACCGACTTCCGCCGTTCTGTCAAAGGCGGCGAAGTCATTGCCTCGACCAATGACCAGACCATTGAAGAGCACGTCCGCACCGCCAAGATGGCGATTGAACGCGCCAAACGGCTGGTCGAATTTGGCCGGGACGTCTTCATTGTGCTCGACTCGATCACGCGTCTGGCCCGCGCCTTTAACAATTACATCGGCTCCACCGGCCGCACGATGACCGGCGGTCTCGACGCGCGCGCGATGGAACAGCCGCGCCGCATCTTCGCCTCGGCCCGCAAAGCGGAGGAGGGCGGTTCGCTCACGATCATCGCCACCGCGTTGATCGAAACCGGCTCGCGGATGGATGAATTGATTTTCCAGGAGTTCAAGGGCACGGGCAATTCGGAGTTGGTGCTCGACCGCAAAATCGCCGAGCAACGTTACTGGCCCGCAGTGGATATCAACGCTTCCGGCACGCGTCGCGAGGAATTGCTTCTGGCGCCGAAGGATCTCGAGGCGATCACGCGTCTGCGCCGCGCCCTGAGCGGCGCGCCGCCCGTCGAAGCCCTGCAGAAACTCCTGACGGGTCTTGCCAAATTCAAGACGAACAAAGAATTCCTCAAAGCAATGGCGCAGTAATTCGGTGACCGGTTGTCACGGCCGACAGTCTGTGCCATAGGTAAGGTCGTGGGTCGCGTCCGAGATTACAGCGAGATCGTGCAACGACTGCGCGCACTGCCGCGTCGTGAATGGCATCTCCAGCAGGCCGGGAAAATATGGGGATATCCCTTCTTCTATTTGCGCCGGAGAATGGATGGACACGCGCCAACGATTCTCCTCACCGCCGGAATTCATGGTGAAGAACCCGGCAGCGTCGAAGGCGCCTTGCGCTGGCTGGAGAGCGGCGAATGGGCGAAGTGGGAAGTGAACTGGTTCGTGTTACCGTGCATCAATCCCTATGGTTGGGAACGCAACCAGCGCCGCAACGCGCAACGCCGCGACATCAACCGGCAATTTCGCAACGTCAGCGACTGCCCTGAAGCGGAGCTGGTCAAGCGGCTGGTGAAAGACCGGCGCTTCTTGTTTACACTCGATTTGCACGAAGACGTGGACGCCACGGGATACTACCTTTATGAACTGCGCCAAGAGCCGCCTTTTGTCGGTGAGCGCATTGTAAAGGCCGTCAGCCGGGTGATTCCGATTAATCACGAGAAGGTGATCGACGGCAGCCAGACAACCGGCCTCGGGCTAATTCGTCGTGCCTCTAGCGTCGAGACGCTGAAGCGTCGGCGTCGCTGGCCGATGGCATATCATCTATTTTTCAATTGCACCGGCCACATCCTTGGTAGTGAAACCCCCATACATTTCCCCCTGGAACAGCGCGCTACCGCCCATCGCGCGGCGCTCCGAACCGCGCTGCAAGCGATCGCGGGGAGGCGTCGATGAGGGGGCGGCATTTTCCTTGTTCGAGTCTCTGTCAGGGTGCTAACGTTCCCAGCATGCGTCGATCCATTTTCGCGTTGTTGGTTGCGCTGGTTGTGCCCTGGAGTGCGCATGCCCAGATAACGGTGCAACTCACAATGGAACGTGATGCGCGGATGCTCTTCGAGGCGATTCCCGTGGTGGCTAACGTCCATAACTTCTCAGGCCGCACAATCGAGCTGACGGACGACAAGCAGACATCCTGGCTCAGTTTCCTGATCAGCGACGAGGCCAGCGCAACAATTTCCCCGGTCGGCAAACACCTGGCTTTCGACCCGGTGAAGATAGCCCCCGGGCAGACCGTAAGCGTCACGGTAGATCTGTTACCGCACTACGACCTTCGCCAACGCGGCACCTTTACAGTGCGAGCGGTGGTTGATGGTGGCGGCACGCATGCGCTGTCGCCGCCGATCAGATTCACGATCATCAAAGGTCGCGAGATCTGGAAGCAAACGGTCGGCCTGCCGATTGCCGCTGGCATGACCAACGAGGATTACCGCACGTACGCGCTCGTCTCGCGCCGCGCCGAGCATAGTGAAGTGTTGTACGTGAGCGTTCAGGACGATCCGCATGAACTGGTCTACGGTATGATCCCGCTCGGCGAAACCATCTCGATGGGCGGCCCGTTCGCGATGATCGACAATGCCGGCCATCTTCACGTGTTGTTCCGTAGTGGCCCGCGCTCGCACGGCTATGCCGAGATTGATGCCAATGCGAAGGTGGTGAAGCGCGCCGTATACTCCGATATGCTTTCGGTGCCGCAACTCGTTGCCGGCGCCGATGGCGCGGTGGCCGTGCACGGTGGCGAGCAAACGTATCCTCACATGGAGCGGGTGATGACGGATCAGGAACTCAAACCGCCGCCGCCGCCGCCCCCGGAAAAACCGCCGAAGAAAAAATGGTGGTGGCCGTTCGGCCCAAATAAAACCGCCACGAATGCCAGTGTGGATTCTGCAACGGCGACAAACCGTCCCCCAGACAATACCTCGACAGGTGGTTGAGGAAGTCGGCTCTGCAGGTTCTTACGCCGCAGCCCGCGCCTGTGGGCAAACCTCTAACGCCTGAATGGCGCGTTCGTCGTTGGTGGTTTTAAAGACTGCGACAAACTGGTCGCCGCCTGATGAGGAGGCATACGAGTAAAGAATCTCGACGCCTGCCATCCCGAGATGCATGCCGATCCTGGCGGCAGCGCCAACTTCATCCGAAGCACCTACGAGGACAATCGAATTCGCCTTGCAGGAAAACCCGGCCGTTTGGAGAGCTTCCTTGGCAGCCAGCGCATTGTCGGTAATCAGGAGAACGGTGAGATCGTCTCCGTCAGAGTAGGTGCAGTACGCGAGAACATTGACTCCGTGCCTGGCGATGGAGGACAGGACTCCGCCAAGTGCGGCAGGTCTGTTACCCACTCGCACCGACAGTTCCACCTCTTTCCTCGCCTTTGCCACAGCTACTCCAGATGATTGAATTACCATACTCTCTCTTGAGAGAAGTGCAAACGAAATCATCTGCGCCACAAGCGCTTAGGTGTAGTTACCGCGAAGACTTTTATTTAACTGGGTTGCGCGTCTGCGGCCGTATAAGCCTCAACAGGCAGGCACGTGCAAACAACATGGCGGTCGCCGTAGACGTTGTCCACGCGTCCGACGGAGGGCCAGAATTTGTGCTCGCGTGTCCACGGGGTGGGGAAAGCCGCCTGCTCACGGCTGTACGGGTGTTCCCATTTGTCGACAACAACCGCTTGCGCGATATGTGGCGCGTTTTTCAGCGGATTATCAGTGCGATCCATCGAACCCGATTCAATGGCCTTGATCTCGGCGTGGATCGCGATCATCGCATCGCAAAAGCGGTCGAGTTCGGCTTTGGACTCGCTTTCGGTCGGCTCGATCATGAGCGTACCAGGCACAGGCCATGACATCGTCGGCGCATGAAATCCGTAATCGATCAACCGCTTCGCGATGTCTTCGACTTCCACGTTCACGGTTGCCTTGAATTGACGACAATCAATGATGCATTCGTGCGCGACGAGATCGCCGTGGCCCTTATAAAGCGTCGGGAAATGCGGTTCGAGCCGTTTCGCAATGTAGTTCGCGTTCAGGATCGCGATCTTCGTCGCCGCCGTCAGGCCTTCGCCACCCATCAGCGCGATATACATCCACGGGATGGTGAGAATGCTGGCGCTGCCCCATGGTGCCGCGGAGACCGGGCCGATACCTTGCGGGCCGCCGACTTCAGCAAGTGGATGCTTCGGCAAATAGGGAGCCAGGTGCCCCGCGACCGCAATCGGTCCCATGCCCGGACCACCACCCCCATGGGGGATGCAAAACGTCTTGTGCAAATTGAGATGACAGACATCGGCGCCCATATCCCCCGGACGGCATAACCCGACCTGCGCATTCATGTTCGCGCCGTCCATGTAGACCTGCCCGCCGTTGTCGTGGACGATTTGGCAAACCTCCCGGATAGTCTCTTCAAATACGCCGTGCGTTGACGGATATGTCACCATGAGCGCGCCCAGATCATCACGATGCGCCTGTGCCTTCGCGCGAAGATCAGTCACGTCAATGTTGCCTTGCGTATCACACCCGACTGCGACGACCCTGAAACCCGCCATCACGGCGCTCGCCGGGTTCGTGCCGTGCGCCGAGAGAGGAATCAGGCAAACATTACGGTGATCCTGGCCGCGTTGCTTCTGGTATTCGCGTATGACCAGCAGCCCGGTGTATTCGCCTTGCGAACCGGCGTTCGGTTGCAGCGAGACAGCCGCGAAACCGGTAATCTCCACCAGCCATGTTTCTAGTTGCTGGAATAACGTCTGATACCCCCCGGTCTGCTCGCGAGGCGCAAACGGATGCAGTCTGCCAATCTCCGGCCATGTCAACGGAAGCATTTCCGCCGTCGCATTCAACTTCATCGTGCACGACCCGAGCGGGATCATCGACGTCGTGAGCGACAAATCTTTCGCTTCGAGTCGCTTGATGTACCGCAGCATCTCATGCTCGGTGTGATATCGGTTGAAGACGGGATGCGTGAGAAACGGTGTTGTGCGAGCGAATGTGCCGAAGTCGGAACCAGAAAGGATTTCAACGTTACTTCCTGCGAGACGGCGCAAATCCTCCGCAGTTGCCGTTTCATCGAACGACACGCCCCACGACCCATCGGGATACTCGCGCGTATTCAGGTCCTGCGGCTTTGGTGCTCGTCGAAAACGCAGCGTATCGAAGAACGGTTCCTTCTGGGGTTCGCCATGCGCGGCGGCGAGAGCTGTGGCCAGCGCATGAACCCGCCTAGCAATCTTCTTCAGTCCCTCCGGCCCATGGTACACCGCGTACATCGACGCCATGATGGCGAGGAGCACTTGCGCCGTGCAGATGTTGCTGGTGGCCTTCTCACGACGGATGTGCTGCTCACGTGTCTGGAGCGCAAGACGCAGGGCAGGATTTCCATGTATATCTTTCGAGACACCGACCAGTCGGCCGGACATGTGGCGCTTGTAGGTGTCACGCGTGGCGAAAAACGCGGCGTGCGGCCCGCCGTAGCCCATCGGCACCCCAAAACGTTGCGCGCTGCCAACGGCAATGTCCGCTCCGAATTCTCCCGGCGGCTTCAAGAGCGTGAGCGCCAGCAAGTCAGTCGCGACGACCGCCAGCGCCTTGCGCTCATGAACGGCGCGAATGAACGGCCCGTAATCAAGTATCCCGCCATCGGTCGCGGGATACTGGAGCAGCACCCCAAAGACTTTCTCGTTGAGTGCGAACTTGGCGTGATCTCCAACGATAATTTCAATTCCAATCGGCAGCGCTCGCGTCCGCACCACCGCGATGGTTTGAGGGTGGCAACTATCAGAGACAAAGAAAACGTTCCGACCTTCACGACCTTGAAGGCCGTAGCACATCGTCACGGCCTCCGCAGCCGCCGTGGCCTCATCGAGCAGGGAGGCATTTGCAATTTCCAAACCGGTAAGGTCAGCCACCATCGTTTGGAAGTTGAGCAGTGCTTCGAGCCGGCCCTGCGAAATCTCCGCTTGGTACGGTGTGTACTGCGTGTACCAGCCGGGATTCTCCAGGATGTTGCGCTGGATCACGGGCGGCGTGATGCAATCGTAATAACCCATACCAATGTACGAGCGGCACACCTGGTTCTTGGACACAATGGCCTTCAGTTCCGCGAGCAACTCCTGCTCGCCGCGAGGCTGGGGGAGCGCGAGCGGCTTCTTGAGCCGAATCTGTTGCGGCACTGCCGCGTCAATCATTGTGTCGAGGGTGGGGAATCCGACAACGCGCAGCATTTCCTGAATGTCCTCAAGGCTCGGGCCGATATGCCGATCCGCAAAACGCTCAGGATGTTCCATGGTCATGCGCCGATGTGGTGAGCGTAATCGTCGGGGCTGAGCAACTCACTCAGCTCGCTCGGGTCGCTCATCTTGACCTTGAACATCCAGCCCTTGGCGTACGGGTCCTGATTGAGCAATTCGGGCGCGTCGCTGAGTTCCTCATTCACGGCAACCACGTCCCCGGTCACGGGCGCGTAGATGTCGCTGGCGGCCTTCACGCTTTCAACGACCGCGCACTCTTTCCCCGCTTCCACGCGCAAGCCGATCGCCGGCGTCTCGACGTACACCACATCCGTCAACTCCTCTTGCGCATGGTCGGTAATGCCAACGACAGCGATGTCGCCCTCGACTCGCACCCACTCGTGAGTTTTCGCGTACTTCAGATTTTTCGGGACGTTCATGGGCCTTTCTTCAGGATTGGTTTCTTCTGGATAACTGCCGGGAACCTTTTCCCGCGAATCTCGATCTCAATTGCCGTTCTCACGGACGCGGCAGCGACTTCCACGTAACCCATACCGACCCCAATACCCAGGGTGGGCGATTGCGTGCCGCTCGTGATTTCACCGACCTTGTGACCGCCTGCCAGGATGGCGTAGTGCGGTCGCGGTGGGGGCGATTTCTCGGTCATCGTAAAGGCGACAAGCCTGCGACCAACTCCTTTCGCCTTCTGCTCGACAAGCGCATCTCTGCCAACAAATGCTCCTTTGTCGAACGAGACGAACTTCCCGAGGCCCGCCTCCATCGGCGTGGTCTTTTCAGTGATGTCGTTTCCGTGAAGAGGATAGCACATCTCCACCCGCAGCGTGTCGCGGGCGCCAAGTCCGCATGGCAAAATGCCAAACTGCTTGCCCCACGCCAACAGCATCCGCCACAAATGCGGTGCGTCAGTCGCTTCGCAGAAAAGTTCAAAGCCATCCTCGCCGGTATAACCTGTCCGCGCCACCCAGCACTCCTTGCCGAAAACCTGGTGTCGCTGGATGTGGAAGTGGGGGAGCGTTGGGGAAAAGTCAAAGAACTTGCTTGCTGCTGGCCCTTGGAGCGCGAGCGCAGCAAAGCGATCGCTCAGGTTGTTAATTACCGCTGACTCCGGCGCAGGACTAGTCATCCACAGGAAGTCTTTCTCGATATTGCCCGCGTTCACGATGACGAGATAAACGCTGGGCTCCAGACGATACACAATCAAGTCATCCACGACGCCGCCCAGATGATTGCACATCAAAGTGTATTGGGCCTGTCCGACGGCGAGTTTGGTCACGTCGTTGGTCAGCAATCCGTTGAGCGCTCGTTCCGCGTTCGGCCCCGAAACCAGAAACTCGCCCATGTGCGAAATGTCGAACAGACCGACCCGCTCGCGCACCGCCGTATGCTCCGCGAGGATGCCCGAGTACTGCACCGGCATCTCCCAGCCGCCAAACGGCACCATTTTCGCCCCACACTCGAGATGCGAAGCGTACAGCGGCGTGCGTTTGAGGGTTTCAGCACTGTGCATGGCGCGTTACGTTAACGGCGGGGTGCATAGGAGTCAATTTAGGAATGTGCGGGTGGAATGACCCCACCAAAACCCGCTCCCGGTGGGTTCGTTTTGGAAAACGAACCCACCGTTTTCCGGCAGAATCTTATTGTGTAACCCATTGTATCTGTGATAGATAAAGGAGGTTTTCCAAGCCAAAATCGGTGGGTTCGTTTGGTAGAATGGCATGTTTCATGCAAAACCTATGACGGGCGAGTGGTGCCCCGTTACCGACTTTGCGTCGCCCCCAGTCCGTCATCTCTGAAAGCGCGCTTG
>PLZV01000001.1 GCA_003152315.1 Verrucomicrobiota bacterium | reverse complement strand
AGTCTGAAAGTGCTTGACCTCAAATGGCCGATTAGAGAAGCGGACATTAACGTCATCGATTTGCCTCGGCAGTGGCCCCATCGCTCCTGTCACAAACCTGTCAACAAACCTATGATCATTGCGATTTGCCGGCCCTAGGGTCCGGGTCAGCTTCAGCGTGAAAGCCATGTTCTATGAATGAACAACTCAAGCCCCAGCCCAATCACCGCGGCGCGAGCGACACCAAGCGGCCGTCTCCGCTGCTTGGCCTGTGCGATTGCACGCCGGACGATGCGCTTACTCAGCTCGATACAGCGCGGAGCGGGCTGACGCCGGAACAGGTCGAGGAACGGCTCAAGCGCTACGGCCACAACGAAGTGACGCACGAAAAGCCGCCGACCTGGTATTTTCAGCTTTTCCATGCGTTCCTGACGCCGTTCAACGGCGTGCTGTTTGCCGTCAGCGTCGTATCGTTTTTCTCGGATGTGATTTTTGCCGCACCGGAAGATCGCACTTTCAGGACAATTATCGTCCTGATCTCCATGGTGCTGTTGAGCACCCTGCTGCGTTTCTGGCAGGAGTTCCGCTCCAATAAAGCGGCGGAAGAATTAAAGGCGATGGTGAGTTCGACGACGGCTGTGCTGCGTACTGGCATGGAACGTCCGCAAGAAACTCCGATTTCCACGCTGGTTCCCGGAGATATCGTCTATTTGTCGGCCGGCGACATGGTCCCGGCCGACGTGCGGCTGCTCACCGCGAAAGATTTGTTCGTCAGTCAAGCCATGCTGACCGGCGAATCCATTCCGCTTGAAAAATATCCGGTCTCGCCCCCCAAGCGCGTAAATTCGGCAACCGCCCCGGGAACTATCCTGGAACGCGAGACCGCCTGTTTCATGGGCACAAACGTGGTGAGCGGCACGGCGACCGCGGTCGTGGCGGCGACCGGCGACGCGACCTTTTTCGGCGCGGTGGCGAGAGACATCGTCGGCGCGCCGCCGCTCACCAGTTTTGACAAGGGCATCAGCAAAGTGAGCTGGATGCTGGTCCGCTTTCTTATGGTGATGACGCCACTGGTATTCCTCATCAA
The DNA here is from genome assembly GCA_003152315.1 of Verrucomicrobiota bacterium. Classification (GTDB taxonomy): domain Bacteria; phylum Verrucomicrobiota; class Verrucomicrobiia; order Palsa-1439; family Palsa-1439; genus Palsa-1439. Next base: position 2,303 of record PLZV01000001.1, on the reverse strand, counting down.
CGGCCTTTCCAAAGGCGACTGGCTGGAATCGCTGCTGTTCGCAGTTTCGGTGGCGGTGGGTCTGACCCCGGAAATGCTGCCGATGATCGTGACCACCAACCTCGCCAAGGGCGCGGTCGTAATGGCGCGCCGCAAGGCCATTGTTAAGCGATTGAACGCGATCCAAAACTTTGGGGCGATGGACATCCTTTGCACCGACAAGACCGGCACGCTGACGCAAAACAAGATTATCCTCGAACGCCACCTCGACGTGCACGGAAAAGAGGATCTCCAGGTTCTGGAATTTGCCTGGCTTAACAGCTTCTTTCAGACCGGTTTGAAGAACCTCTTGGATGTCGCGGTGCTCGACTACGCGGTACAGCACGACATCGTCTACAAGCTGCAGCATTACAAGAAAATCGACGAAATCCCGTTCGACTTCATGCGCCGCCGCATGTCGGTGGTCGTGCGCGACAACAATGGCAAAAATCTCATGGTTTGCAAAGGCGCCATCGAGGAGATGCTGCCGCTGTGCGCATCCGCCGACAATAACGGAGCCGTCGCTGGCGGCGTGGTGCCATTCACGACCGAAATGCGCAAGGAAGTGCGACGGGTCACCCGCAAACTAAACCAAGAAGGCCTTCGCGCATTGGCCGTAGCCTATAAGTGGTTGCCGCCGGAAGATCGGACCTACACCGTCGACGATGAAAAAGAATTTGTCCTGGCCGGCTATGTTGCGTTCCTCGATCCGCCCAAGGAAACCGCGCGCCAGGCCATAGCCGCTCTGCGGGAATACGGTGTTGCCGTCAAGATCATTACCGGCGACAACGACGTCGTCACCCGCAAAATATGCAAGGAGGTGGGGCTTCCTATTGAGCACGCGATACTGGGCAAGGACGTAGAAAAATTATCGGATGCCCAACTTCAGGAAACAGCTGAAATTACCACCATCTTTGCGAAAATGTCGCCCATGCAGAAATCGCGCGTGATCCGCGCACTGCAAAGGAACGGACACACGGTTGGTTACCTGGGTGATGGCATCAATGATGCGGCGGCGCTCAAGGACGCGGACGTAGGGATTTCGGTGGATACCGCCGTCGATATTGCCAAGGAGTCAGCGGACATCATCCTGCTCGAAAAGAGCTTGCTGGTGCTCGAAGAGGCCGTCATTGAAGGCCGCAAGACCTTCGCCAACATCATCAAGTATATCAAAATGACGGCGAGTTCCAATTTCGGCAACGTGTTCAGCGTGCTGGTCGCCAGCATCTTTCTACCATTCTTGCCGATGCTACCGATCCAATTGCTGGTGCAAAATCTGCTTTACGACATTTCGCAGGTGTCGATCCCATGGGACGACGTGGACCAGGATTTTCTCAAGCAACCGCGCAAATGGGATGCCGGCGGCATTGCGCGGTTCATGATGTTCATCGGGCCGATCAGCTCGATCTTCGATATCGTGACCTTCCTGGTCATGTGGAACGTGTTCGCAGCGAACACGATCGAAAAACAATCGCTGTTTCAGTCGGGCTGGTTTGTCGTCGGATTGCTGACGCAGACGATAATCGTGCACATGATCCGCACGCAGCATATCCCTTTCATCCAAAGTCGAGCCGCTACGCCGGTCATTCTGTTGACGGCCTCGATCATGGCTTTCGGCATTTATCTGCCGTTCTCGTCGCTGGGCGCCCATTTGGGATTGGTGCCGTTGCCGTTGGCCTATTTCCCTTGGCTGGCCGGAATCCTGCTCTGCTACTGTGTCCTCACGCAATTCGTGAAACGAATTTACATTCAACGCTTTGGTCAGTGGCTGTAATGGAAGAGTCCAATCGCGAGTAGTGTCTACTGCTTTGGAATGGGTGTTGTATTCCCAACCCAATGTGGCGACGCCACCGGAGTAGTGCCGATCATGCGTCTTGGCGAGACATGGACAAACTTCTGCGAGCGCTCGCGGCTCTATGTCGCGAGCGGTGCCTTTCGCCTTGCGGCCTTCGTGCTTTGGCTAACTCGCCGCTTGTATCGAGCCAGACTCCTGATTTTCGCCGATATTAAGTATGCACTTCGCTTGGGCGAGTCGCTCCGGCGTTTGGGCTGGCGTCTGGTCCGGTGGAAACGCCGTTCTCGACAATAGTGCGTGTGGCATTCAAGACGCAACGCCAGCCACCTTTGGCGACAATCGGATCAGTCTGCTTCGGTCAATCATTCGCGGCGAAGATAATCCAGCCAAGCATTCGAAGAAGGGGCTTATTTTTTTATGACTAATATGCAAACAATCAAGGGAATGATCGCAGCCGGCGCTCTGAGGTGACCTGACCGGGCTTTTTTAG
>PLZV01000037.1 GCA_003152315.1 Verrucomicrobiota bacterium | reverse complement strand
GGACCCATATGGGCAAGATACAAGCGGTGGTCGGCGCCTGCCCTGAGCCGGGTCGAAGGGACCGCCGTACCTCGACGAAGTAGGCCCGTCAAAGAACTCATACCTCAGATCCTACCATTATCGGAATGCGATGTCCAGAACGAACTGGCGGCGACCGTATGTCCCCTGCTCTCTGCATATGGCTGGATTCAGACTGTGTTGATTCGGTCTACCGTGCTACCGAATACCAGCGCTGATAGTAGGGATCTTTAAGTCGGGTCTTGTCGCGTACTATGAAGTCCCTGAACCAACGGCAGCAATAACCTTTCCACTCGTCGGGGCAACTTCTTCTTTCGGCATCTGATAAACCATTTTGATACCAAATCAACACTCTCGCCAACTACCCCTATGATAACGAGCCAGTATCCTAATTCCGAAAAGGATTGCCAGTATTCCAGCGAATGTGAGCCGAAGCCGAACATACAGGGGTTTTATTTAAGGCGTGCCAAATTCATGTGGTGGGGATTCTTGGCGGTTCCGTTCAATTCAGCATGAATTCGATCCCTCTCACGAAAACCCCACCACCGGATGCGGCACGTACGGCTCCTCCATTAACGCAATCTCCTCAGGTGAAAGCTTCACCGCCAGCGCTGCCACCGCATCCTCAAGATGTTGCACCTTCGTCGCGCCGATGATGGGCGATGTGATGTACGGCTTCTGGAGCGCCCACGCCAGGGCGATCTGCGCCTGCGGGACGCCGCGTTTGCGCGCGACTTGTCCGACACGCTCCACAACGAGCTTGTCCGACTCTTCCGTCGCCCCATATAACTTCTTTGCAAACTCATCTTTCCTGCCACGCTCGGTACTCCCCTTCTGCTCCCAGGGACGGGTCAACCGCCCGCGCGCCAGCGGACTCCACGGAATGACACCGATCCCCTCCGCCTGGCACAGACCCATCATCTCGCGTTCCTCTTCCCGATGCAGCAGGTTGTAATGGTTCTGCATCGAAACGAAGCGGGTCCACCCATGACGGTCCGCCAGCTGCAGCGCCTTGCAGAACTGCCACGCAAACATCGACGACGCGCCGATGTAGCGCGCCTTCCCGGCCTTCACCAGGTCATGCAGCACCTCCAGTGTTTCCTCAATCGGCGTGTCATAGTCCCATCGATGAATCTGGTAAAGGTCCACGTAGTCCACGCCCAGGCGCTTCAAGCTCGCATCCATCTCCATCATGATGGCCTTGCGTGACAAGCCCTCGCCATTCGGTCCCGGCCGCATCCGCCCTCGGACCTTCGTCGCCAGCACCACCTCCTCGCGCTTCGCGAAGTCCCGTAGCGCCCGACCCACAATCTCCTCGCTGGCGCCGGCCGAGTAGACATTCGCCGTGTCGAAAAAATTGATACCCAGGTCAAGGGCGCGCTTGATAAATGGACGACTGTCCTCTTCCTTGAGCGACCAAAGATGAGTGCCACGCTCCGGCGCGCCGTAACTCATGCAACCCAGGCAAATTCGGGAGACTTTTAGACCACTTTTTCCCAATCTCGTGTAATCCATAATCTGACCTCTTACTTGTCCGCCTTGCGCCAACTATACTGCGGCTTGTACCCAAGAACCCGCTTCGCCTTCTCAATCGAAAGCAGCGTTTCGTTCTTCCCCAATTTCTTCTTCACCGGCACGTCCGGGAATGCATCCGCCATAAGTTGCGACGACGACTGCGTCATCACCGTCTCGGCATTCGCAATGATAAAGACGTCCGCTCCCTTGAGCGGCGCTTCCACCGCCTTGCGAATCGCCTGCGCCCCATCACGCGTGTCTATGTAACCCCAGAGATTCCACTTGCGAATCCCCGGGTCCTTTTGAAAGCCGGCGAAACGCGCGTAGTCGTGCGGCTCCATGACATTGGAAAAACGCAAGCCGATGATCTTCATCTTCGCATCCCACCGGCAAAACTGCCTGGCCATCTCCTCGCCCACCACCTTCGACAACGAATACGCAGTCTCCGGCCTCCCGGCGTATTCTTCATCCACCGGTACGTAGGGCGGCGGCGTGTCGAAAGGCAACCCGAGCACCGTCTCGCTCGAAGCCCACACGACATTCTTAATCCCTAAACGGTAAGCCGCCGAGAACACGTTGTATGTACTCAGCGTGTTATTCCCAAAGGTGACGGCGTCGGTAAAAAGGTGTGGAGCAGGAATGGCCGCGAGGTGGACGATCGCGTCAAACTCTCCCCTTCCCGCCTTTTCTCCAGCGGTAGCAGAAAAGGCATCGACGGCCTGCCCGAAATCCGCGAGGTCTGCGAGGATGAAAGGACAAATCCTCTCCTGCGGAGCCGCTCGATCAACATTGAATACGTGATGACCGTGCGCCAGGAGATCCTCCACGCAGGCGCGCCCCAACTTGCCGCTTCCACCAGTGACAACAACCTTGCCCATAGCAATCCTTTCTTCACCATATTCCCCCGAAAGGCAAACTCATTTGTCTTCCCCGATCTCGGACGGACCTCAGCGCCCGCGGGATTCAGGCATATGCGCAGAACCATCGCCCGTCGGCGCTTTCCTCCCCGCGAACTTCGCATCAACGGACCAGGGTCCCGCGCCGACGATCAGCAGGAAAAACAGGCCGGACAGCATCAAGAAATCGGTGCGGCCCTCACTGGCCATGCTCCAAAAACCGTAACGCGCCAGCTTGGCAACGTGGAAACACGCGTAATCGTGCCCCAGTAGGATCGGGATTTTCGTCGAAATAATCGCCACGGAAATATCGATCGCCAACGGGATGGCCGCCAGCCGGGTCAGGCAGCCCAGCAGAATCAACGCGCCACCGACAATCTCCACCGCGCCGACAAACGGCCCCATCACCTCGGGAAACGGGATGCCGATTCGGGTGAAACGCCCCACGCCCAGCAGCTCCGGAAACAAGAACTTCTGGATGCCCTCGGAAAGAAATATGGCGCCGACCGCCAAACGAAGCAGCTTCACGGATCGCGGCGCGCGGGTAGCAAGCATGGTCTCCTTACGAGGGCCTGACAGAGTGCGGGATTCGGTCAAGGGTGTTAAAGCGATCGAGAGCCGCGCGGGTCTTGACTGCATCCCAACGGCCGGCGATGGCGGTAGAACATTTTGGACACTTGCCGTCGTCCGTCAATCTATAACCCTTAACGGTGAACCCGGACCGCTCCACCAACAGCTGTTCGCAGTTCGGGCAGCGGGTGTTCTCCCAATCGCTGACGTGGCCGGGCAAATTGCCCGCGTAACAGTAGTGCAGACCCTCTTCCCTGCCGATTTCACAGGCCCGGATGATGGTGCGCACCGCCGTGTAATCGCGGTCCGCCATCTTGTAGTCGGGATGAAACGCCGTGCAGTGCCATGGAATGTCGGGCGAGATTTCCACCAGAAACTTCGCGATCTGGCGCATCTCGTCTTCGCTGTCGTTGAAGCCGGGGATAAATAACGTGACGATCTCCAGCCAAAACCCCTTCTCGTGAAGCATCGCGACGGTCTTCAGGACGTTGTCGAGTTTGCCGCCGAGTTGACGGTAATTCTTGTCGTTGAAACTCTTCAGATCGACCTTGTAGAAATCGACCCACGGCTTGATGTAATCGAGCACCTCTTCGGTGCCGTTGCCGTTGGAAACGTAGGACGTGTGCAGCCCATGCCGGCGCGCTTCCTTGAAGACTTCAACGGCCCATTCGCTCGTGATCAGCGGTTCATTATACGTGCTCGTGACCGTGTCGGCGCCCTTCTGCACCGCCAACTCCACAAACCGCTCTGCCGTCATCGGCATCGCCGGCGCGGTGCTGAGCGGGTCGCGCAAGGCCTGTGATGTAAACCAGTTCTGGCAATAACCGCAGTGCAGATCGCACCCGAGCATCCCAAAGCTCATCGCCAGCGTCCCCGGCAGCGCGTGAAAGAACGGCTTCTTCTCGATGGGATCGCACTGTAACGCGCCGAAATAGTTCCACGGGACGAACAGCGTGCCGCCGCGGTTGAACCGCACGCGACAAATGCCATCGTGTCCATCGAGGATCAAGCACCGGTGCCCGCAGGCGTAACAACGCACCTTCCCATCCGGTAACTTCTCGCAAAGCTCCCCTTCCTTCGTCAATTGGGACAGAGTTTCACTCAACGTCTCCATCGACGCCGTCGCGCGTGCTTTGTCCGCTCGCGCCAAAACTGGATCTGACTTCGGCATGGCCTTTCAACTTCCGCTACGAACCAAGCTACCACTTTCGCCGAGCCGTTTCCAGACGCGTCGTGGCCAAACAGAAGAAGAAGAAAGCGTGAGAAGGCTGGGTAGACTCGAGGCGAACTACCGGTACACACAGTCGATCAATTCGTAGGCCAGGCCGTAACAGATAAATACGCTCGCGCCCGCTACCGCTCCAGCGCCAAAGGTCAGGCCGGGTTTTTCCTTGCGCAAATCGTTCGCCAGAACGCCAAAAAACACGGCGATCAGGTACTCGCCCGCGATGATGTAGTAAGGCGTGTGCAGGAACATCCGACAATTGCTGTACGCCCACCAATTCGTCCGCCGCGCCATTTCCTCATAAAACGGGATGTTGATCGCCCCCAGAATCCCCGTGGCAAGCAAACCGATCGATCCCCACCGGTCCGTCAGGCGCGCCCCGATATAACCAAATTGCACCGCCACAACCTCCCACGCCAATGGCATCCACACGGGTGACCGCCAGAGCATCGGTCCGCCGCCAAGCGAGTAGTCCAATGTCCGCGTCCCTACCACCAGCCACGCATCCGCCGCCAACTCAACAACTCCGGTTACCAGACCAAAAAACATCAGGTGCGCCATGAACCTATCCCGCCGCCGAATGACATGGAAGATCAGGATGGCGTTGTCCACGACGTTTAACGCGAGGCCCGTTCGCCAGTTCGACCACGGCACCACCGCAAACCAGAAGACAGCGAGGATGTTCAGCGCAATTGTCGCCATCACCACCCGCAGCCGCGCGGTTTCGAGTGTCGATTGTGCGGTGTCAGTATTCATCGTTTGATGCTGACGCCCCGCCGGATGAACGTCGGCACATCGAGATCTTCGCCGTTGTAAAGTGTCGGCTCACTTTTGTCGAATCGGCCCCGGCTCACGCCTTCCAGTGGCAGGGTTTCCTGCTTCGGTTTGATCGGCGACTTCTGTACCGCGACAAGCTCGGGCTTGGGGACGTCCTCAACCGGTTGGTGCGGCGGTGAAGTTGACGGAACGGGCGCGGGCAAGGGCCACGGATTGCGAGAAAGTGGCACGTCGCCAGGCCGCGGGAAGGTCATCGGCTTCGTCGACACCGGCTGGGCGACCACGCGGCGCGGCAGGATGTTTGCCGCTGCGATCACCGTCACCGCCAATTTACCGCGGTATGCTTCGTCAATGGCTGCGCCCATGATGACGTGGGCACGGTTCGCCAGTCGCGATATCGGCTCCACCGTCTTCTGTACATCGGCGAGTGTCAGATCGGGACCGCCGAGGATGCTCACCAACACGCCTTCGGCTTTCGCGAGAATATCACCGCCGTCCAGCAGCGGATTCTCCAGCAAGGCCTTGACCGCCTCGCGCGCCCGGTTCGCGCCTTCGCCCTGTCCGTAGCTGAACAGGCCATCACAATGCTTCGAGCCAATGGTTGAACGCAAATCGGCAAAATCGAGATTGATGAGGCCCTTGCGCGACAGCAACTGCCACACGGCCTGGACACCCAAAATGAAATTCTCATCGGCGCGCTTGAAGCCCTCCACGACACTCGCATCGGCGCCGGCGATTCGGAAGATCTTGTCATTAGGAATGCAGATGACCGCGTCCGCTTGCGCCTTGAGCTGCTCCAGGCCGGAGAGCGCTTGTTGTTTGCGGCGGTCGCCTTCGAAGGAAAACGGCAGCGCCACGAATGCCAGGACCAGCGCCCCCTGCTCTTTCGCGGCCCGCGCAATCGTCGGGCATGCGCCCGTGCCGGTACCGCCGCCCAACCCGGCCATCACAAAGACCACATCCGCGCCCTGCACCAGCGCCTCGATCCTCTCGGCGTCGTTTTGTGCGGCGCGCGCCCCAACTTCGGGTTCACCGCCGGCACCCAGCCCGTGCGTCACCGCCGCACCGATGTGCACCTTCTCTACGCCATTGATTTCACCAAGCGCCTGTTGGTCGGTGTTGATCGCAATCAGATCGACGCCTTCCAACGTGTGATTTCCCTGGGTTCGGCTCTCGGCAATCTGGCTGACGGTGTGGCCGCCGGCGCCGCCCACACCGATGATCTTCAACCGAATCTTGTGCAGGGGCGCTGATCTTTTTTCCATAGTCTCCGTGATTTCCCGTTGTGCCGCTGGCGGCGTAAGTGAAGTTGAAATTGGTTTCCGTGGGGTCGCCATGACAACGCTCCGGTTTACAGGAACGCCCGCGCCTTTTGGATCAGGTGTTGGAACGACTGTCCAATCTTGCGCAACGGCGACGGCGGCTGGTGCTGGTCGCGTTGGGAACCAAGCGCGTAGCGCACCAGACCAATGGCCGTGGAGTACTCGGGACTTTCAATCGCCGACGTCGGGCCGCCAACCGTCAGGCTGTGGCCGATATGCACGGGCAGCCCAAAAATCTGGGCGGCCAGCGGCTCCAGGCCCTGTAACCGCGCGCAACCGCCCGTAATAAATACGCCCGCGCCGAGGTACTCCATCAGCTTGTGCTTTTCGAGTTCCTTCTTCACCAGGGTCAGCGTCTCCTCGACGCGCAGGTTCATGATGCGACAAAGCTGTTGTTTCGAAACCTGCCGGTCCGGGAGCCCGACCTCGCGCTTGAGTGTGAGCACCTCGTCGTCCGGCGGAATCGCCACCGATCCATGCTCGATTTTCAGCGTCTCCGCCCGGTTCATCGGGATGCGCAAGCCAATGGCCACGTCGTTCGTGATGTGATCGCCACCGACCGCCAGCACGCCGCTGTGTTGAATCGTGCCCTCGCTGTAAATAATGTAATCGGTCGTGCCGCCGCCTATGTCGACGACCACCGCCCCGAGTTGCTGGTGCTCCGAGGTGAGCACGGCCAGCGCCGAGGCGAATCCGCTGACCGCTATGTTGGCCACATCGAGCGGCACGTGTTTGATGCATTTGATCGTGTTCTGCAACCGCGTGCGCACGCCATAGATCACATGCACATCAGCTTCGAGTTTCGCCCCAATCATGCCAACCGGATTCTGAATGCCGTCGTGTCCATCGACGAAGAAATGCTGGCGAATCGCGTGAATCACCACATGGTCCATGGGGATGTTCACGGCCTTCGCGTTGAGTAGGACGTTACGGACTTCCTCCTCCGAAATCTCGCGGTCCTCGTTGGTCACCGCCACCGTCCCGCGGTTGTTGAAACTGCGAATGTGGCCGCCACTGACGCTGGCATAGACGTTATGGATCTCAACGCCCGCGCTTTCCTCGGCGTCCGCCACCGCGGCGTGTATGCACTCGACCGTCGCCTCGATATTGACGATCTCGCCCTTGCGGACACCCTCGGAGTTCGCCTGGCCGACTCCGACCACCATGATGTTGCCATCATCGAGCACCTCGCCGACCACGGCGCAGACCTTGGAGGTGCCCACCTCCAGCCCCACGATGATTTTTTCCTTCGGTAACATTTTTCAGCCAAACCTTTCTAATTCACGAACGTCACCGGCACACCGCGGTTGACCGTCAGGTCCACCATCTGCACGGCTTTTTGGCGCTGTTGCGCCCACCGCAAAATCACTCCCAACCGCCGTAACTGTTGCGGAAATTCTTCCACGTCCAATTTAATTGTCGTGTGTTGCCGCGTCGTCATTACCAATTGCCGTGGCTTCGACAAATCAATTTGCTCGACCTCCAGCAGCGACCCCGCGACGGCCTGATCAAGTTTGTCCAGTAATTCCAGGGCCCGGTAAATCTGTTCCGACTCAACTTGTCGGCCAAGCCGCACGTCGGCCAGTGACACCCCCGCCAGCATCGGCACTGGCCGCGGGGTTTGCGGCTGTACCACCGTCCCGTCAGCCAGCGTGATGGGTTTCATCACGAAGCCGGAGCGGTCGATGTAAAACACTGCGTCACCCAACTCTCGTGTGGGCACTCGCAACCGCGCCACGGCGGTGCGCTCCTCCACGCGGATAAATAACCGATCCGGCAGCATGCGCCGCACTTCCACACCGCGCACCAGCGGCAGCATCTCCAGGTTCTTGCGCACCTGATCGAGATCGACTGACAAAAGATTCTGCCCAACGGCCACCCCGGCAAACTGCACAACGCGCTCGGGCGTCAACACGCCGTCGTTATCCACCACGATTTGGTGGATCGCAAACCGCGGATTGTTGTACACGAGCCGGTCTGTGGTGACTTTCAGCAGGCGGTATATCCCGTACCCGGTCAGGACCAACATACCGAGGACGACCAGGATCGTCACGGTCGCCCGCAGTCGCGCCAACGCGCGCCCGCGCGTTTGCACTTTCACGTCCAGCAAATACTCCGGCCGTTTTTTCCTTCGATTACCCAGCTTGATCATGAAACCGCAATTCTCTCCTTCTCGTCCGCGTCGATTCCGGCGTTCGGTTTGCGGCGCGCCAACGCCATTTGCACCAGGCGCGCGCATAAATCCGGGAATTCAATCCCCGCCGCACGGGCCGCTTGTGGCACGAGGCTTGTCTCGGTGAAACCCGGGATCGTGTTCACTTCCAGCACAAAAAGTTCGCCATTTTCCGCCAGGATCAGGTCCACACGCGCAAGGTCGCGGCAGCCCAGACAATCGTGCGCCCGCAGGGCCAGTGTCTTCACCTGGGCTTCAATGCTCTTTTCCAACGGCGCCGGCACCAGATAATCCGTCTGCCCCTTCGTGTACTTCGCCTCGTACGTGAAGAAATCGTGCTTCGGGCGAATCTCAATCACCGGCAAGGCGTGACCATCAAAAATCCCCACGGTCAATTCGCGGCCCGCGATGAACTGCTCGACCAGCAGGCGATCATCATAGTGCCAGGCGATCTGGCACGCTTCTTCGAGGTGGGCTTCTTCCTGCACGATGCTGATTCCTACGCTGGACCCTTGCCGCGAGGGCTTCACGACCAGCGGGAACCCGAATGCCGCCACCCGGTGCAGGTCCGTTTGCGCACGATCAACGACTTCATACTTCGGCGTCGGAATACCCGCGGCACGGAACTCCGCTTTTGCCGCAACCTTGTCGAACGCGCGCGCGCTCGCCTCGGGGCCCGAGCCGGTGTACGCAATCCCGGTATCCTCGAGCATCCGTTGGAGGGTGCCATCTTCGCCGAAAGTCCCGTGCAATGCCACGAAGACCACGTCCACGTTCTTCCGGATCGAGAATGTCGTCTCCGGGATATCAATGGGTACAACTTTGGCGCCCATCCCTGCCAACGCGCTCGCCACCGCCGTCCCCGACTTCAGCGATACTTCGCGCTCGGCTGAAGGCCCGCCCATTAGTACGACAATCTTCAATCGCTTCATAATCGTCTACGGTTTCTCCGATCCAAGAATCAGCACTTCGGGTTCGAGATCGATCCCCCGCTCCTGGCGCGCCCGTTCGCGGATCGCCGCGATCAATTGCAGCACGTCACCGGCCGTCGCCTTGCCCTCGTTCACGATGAAATTGCCATGCCTCTCCGAAACACGCGCGCCGCCAATGGACATTCCCTTCAGCCCCAGTTCCTCGATCAGTTTACCCGCCGGAATTGCGTCGGGGTTCTTGAAAATGCAACCGGCACTTGGCTTCGCCGGCTGCGTTGACCAGCGTTTCTCCGCGAACGCGCGCAGCCTGCCATCGATTGTCTTCTTCTCGGTTTTCGTCCCGCGCAGAATCGCCGACAGGGCGACGTGGTTATGGAACACCGGGCAGCTTCGATACGCGACGGGAAGATGCTTCGCCTCCGTATCGTATATGTCGCCGGAGTAGCTGATGTAACGCACCCAATCGACGACATCAAACGTCTGCTGTCCCATGGCGCCCGCGTTCATGCGTAGCGCGCCGCCGAGCGAACCGGGGATGCCTTCCATAAATTCGAGTCCGCCCAGGTTGTGTTTTGCGGCCAGGGTGACAATGGTCTTCAAGCGCGCGCCCGCCCGCGCAAGAATTCGCTCACCATCCACTTCGATTTTCGAGAACTCCTCGTTATTCAGACTGATCACCACCCCCTGGATGCCGCCGTCGAGCACCAGCAGGTTCGTGCCACGGCCGATGACGGTCACCGGGATCTCACGGACATGGCAATAATGGAGCAGCCGCGCCAGATCCCGTTCGCTGGCCGGCTCGATCCAGAACTCGGCCGGGCCGCCGACACGCATCGACGTGTGTCGCGCCATCGGTTCGTCGCGTCGGATTTTCGCCTTCTCCGATAGCAAAGCTTTTAGGTCGGCCTGTTGCTCCATGGCCCGTTTCTCCGGGTTAAAGACGGTCGGCCCGCGCGTCCGAAGTTTTCGCACCAACACTTCGGCCACCTTGTAAACATCCCCCGCTCCCATGGTTATAACGATGTCCCCAGATCTCGCTTCCGAAAGGAGGCGTACCACCAACATCTCCAAATCGGCTTCAAAGATGGCTTCCGTCGGCCCCGCCGCCGTCACCGCGTCGCAGAGCATCTGACCAGTGATTCCGTCGATGGGCTTCTCGCTGGCCGCGTAGATTTCCGTGAGAAACAACTTGTCCGCGCCCGCGAATGCCGTCGCAAATTCGTCATGCAATGCCTGGGTGCGGGTATACCGATGCGGTTGGAACGCCACGAGCAAACGGCGGTAGCCCGACGCGCCTTCCTTCGCCAGCAACGTCCGCGCCGCCGCGATCGTGGCGCGAATTTCTGTCGGGTGGTGCGCGTAGTCATCCACCACGAGAATGCCGCCGTCTTCGTACTTCCGATCAAATCGTCGCTTCGCCCCGGTGAACTGCCTCAGGGCGTCCGCAATCTTTTCGAAGGGCACACCCAACTCATCGGCCACGGCGACCGCCGCGAGTGCGTTCGTGATGTTTTGCCGGCCGGGGATGACCAACTCGATCACGCCGATCTGCTGGTCACGGCAGGCGACCGCAAAACGTGAGCCGTGTTCCGTGTGCTCGATGTCGAGCGCTCGGTAATCGGCCTTTGCGGAAAGGCCAAAAGTGATGGCCGCCCGACATTTCGCCGCATGTTGCAGGCAATTCGGACAGTCGGCGCAAAAGAAAACGGTCTTGAGCGTGCTGGAGAAGAAGGCGTCAAAGGTTTCGCGCAGCTTGTCCATCGAACCGTAATGATCGAGATGCTCGGGCTCGATGTTCAGGCACACGGCATACTCCGGGCTGAAACCAATGAGCGTCCCGTCGCTCTCACAGGCTTCGCCTACGAAGTACTTGCCGCCCCCAATCTGCGCGTTCGTGCCCAGCACGGGAATGTGCGCGCCGACACAATAGCTTGGGGCGCTGTCGCTGCGCGTGAGCACGTACGCGATCATCGCGGTCGTCGTCGTCTTGCCGTGCGTGCCCGCGACGGCGATGTTGTTGCTGTGGTTCATCAATGCGCTGAGCAACAGGCCGCGCCGCACCCGCGGAATTTTCCGTTCATCCGCCGCCTGGAGTTCGACGTTCTCGCCGTTGACCGCCGAGGTGTACACGACGAGTTCCGTGTCCTCGCCGACGTTCTTCGCGGCGTGGCCGGTGTAGATCCTCGCGCCGAGTTTCTGCAGGTCCTTCGTGCCTCCATTTGGCGACAAGTCGGAGCCGCTGACGAGGTGCCCCTGCTGCAACAACAGCCGCGCCAGGCCGCTCATCCCGCAGCCGCCAATCCCGACAAAGTGTACCCGTCGTGGTTTGCCGCCGAGAAAATCAATCAGTTGTTGCCTATTGGCCATATTGTTCCAAAAGTCCCGCCAGTCGCTCCGCCGCGTCGTCCACGGCCAGCAAACGCGCGGCATCCGCCATGCGCGCTCGCCCGGTTTCATCGTCTAGCAACTCGGTAATGACCTGCGCCAATCGCTCCCCGCGTTCCGCATGCAGGTCGCTGAACTGCGACGGATCGAGGAGCCGCGCCGCTCCCGCGCGCTCGAAGACACGCGCGTTATGCCACTGATGGTTGCTGGCAGCCTGGGGATACGGAATCAGGATTGCCGGCAATCCGAAGGCCGCAATCTCGGTAAGCGTCGAGGCGCCGGAGCGCGCGACGACCACGTCCGCTGCGCTGTATGCCAATTCCATCTGGTTGCAGAAACTCATTACCTTTCCTGTAAACCCGGTCTTCTCATACGACTCGCGCACGAACTGTTCATCGAGCGCGCCCGTCAAATGCACGAACTGCACACGCTCCGTTCTGCCGCCGAGCCATGGTAACGCGCACGTCATGGCCTCGTTGATCGCGTGGGCCCCCTGGCTGCCGCCCGCGACCAACACTGTCAGCCGATTGGCCTGCAACCCCAGCCGCGCCCGTGCATCGGCCACCTTGCCGCCACGCAACGCTGCCCGGATCGGCGTGCCCGTCACAGTGACGTGCCGGCGTCCGAAAAAACGCGCGCAATCGGCCAGCCCCACCGCGACGTGATCCACGAACCGACTCGTCCACCGGTTTGCCTTCCCTGGCACTGCATTCGATTCGTGGATCAATGTCGCCGTCCCCCGCTTCCCAAACCACCGGGCCCCCAACATCGCCGGCGCGGAAGTAAAGCCTCCCATCCCCAGCACTACGTCGGGCCCAAATTCATCGCAGACCGCGGCGCACCCGCGGGTCGCCTTCGCCAAACGGATGCAAAATCGTATCAATCGGCGAGACCCCTCGTAGCCCACGGCTGGAACCACCTCCACCGCGATGCGCGCCGAAGGGTCGGAGGAGTCGGTCAACGCTGCCAATGCGGTCTGATCGACTGCCTTTTCGGAGACGAACAACCTCACTTGGTGACGCCTCTCCCGTAAAACTTCCGCGACCGCCAACCCTGGAAACAGGTGCCCCCCCGTCCCACCACATGCGATCATCACTTTCATTCATGAACCTTCTCTCAACCCAATACGCAACTATGACAGCGCGGAACGCCGCGCGAAAAATTCCTGGTCCTCACTCTCCGTCTCAATCGTGCAGTGGCGGAAGATGTTGAGTAATAAACCCACCGCTACCATGTTCAGCACTAAATTCGATCCGCCAAAACTGATGAAGGGTAGCGGCAACCCTTTCGTCGGCAACCACGCCGTCACCACGCCGACATTGATGAGCGCCTGCATCGCGATCAGCAGTGCGATGCCCATGCCGAGGTACTGGCCAAAAAGATCTGACGCGCGCAGGGCAATGATCACGGCACAGGCAACCAATAGCGCGAAGGCGAGCAGGATCCCCAGGGTCCCGACCAACCCCAATTCCTCGCCGACAATGGGAAAAATAAAATCCGTGTGCGCCTCGGGCAGGTAGAACATTTTCTGGCGGCTGTTGCCCAGTCCGAGGCCGTTGAATCCACCCGAGCCAAACGCCAGAATCGCCTGCCAGACCTGATACCCCGCGCCCTGCTTGTATTTCTCGAGATCGAGGAACGCCATCAGCCGCCGCGAGCGCTCGGGATTGTGGATCATCAGCGCCACAAACCCGCCAGCACCCGTGAAGATTGTCGGCACGAGGAACCGCAAGCGCACGCCTGCGATAAACATCAGTGCGAAGCTGACCGATGCGAGCAGCGCCGTCGAACCGAAGTCCGGCTCCAGGAGCACGAGCGCCAATACGCAGCCCACCACACCCACCGGCACCGCAAAGCCGCGCCCGAATTTGTTGAGCCGCCGTTTCTCCTTCGCCAGCCAGTGTGCCAGCCAGACGATCAGGGCCAGCTTGCCAAGCTCCGACGGTTGAAACCTCATCCACCCGAGACCCAGCCAGCGGCGCGCGCCGCCCACCTTCAGCCCAACGTGGGGGATGAGGACCAGCGCCAACATGACCGCCGCCACGATGAGCACACCCGTGCATACACCGCGCAGTTTTGGGTAGGGTACGCTGGCCGCCGTCACACACCCCACGCCGCCGACGAGCATCCACGCCAGTTGCCGCTTCAGGAGATAATGCTGATCGCCGTAGCGGTCCTTGGCGTAGAGCGCGCTGGTGCTAAACAGCATGACCACGCCGATCGTCAACAGCATCAGCATAATCACCAGCAGCGTGATGGCAGCTTTGTTCACGGCCCTCCGTCGTTTCCCGTTCTCTGAAAGAACGTCTGTTTGTTATTGGACCGTCGTATGCGAAGCCGCCACCACCGGCCCTGCCGCCACGGGTGTGGCCGGAGCAGCCGTAGGCGCAACTGTCGTGTTCGCAACCGGTGTCGCTGGCTGTTGCTGCGGGATTACCAGCCGCTGGCCGTACTGGACCTTCTTCGCGTCGTTAATGTTGTTCGCCCTAAGGAGATCATCGGTCTTGATCCCATACTTCTTGGCGATGGTCGCGGGCGACTCGTTGAAGTCAACGATATGGATCGTCTGGCCATTCTCCTGATACGTGCCCGGTGCCTGCCACGCCGGTGACGACGTGGGCGCAACGCCCGCGCTGACAGTGTTGACTGTCGTGTCGGTCGCTGCCTTGGCGGTTGCTGTTGGGACGTGGAGCTTCTGGCCGACCTTGAGCGAGTCACTGCTCAGGTTGTTGGCTTGCTTGATGGCCGCGACGCTGACGTTCTGCAGCCGGGCGATTTTCCACAGCGAGTCACCGGACTTGACCGTGTAGCTTCCACCACTCGCATCGGTTGTAACGGCCGCGGTTGTAGGTGCCGGCGTGGTCGCGTCGGCTGGAGTTGGAACCACCGAAGCGGTCGCGACGTTTGTCTTCTCGGCTTTCGCCATCGCCGGAACCGTGAGCTTCTGGCCGACTTTGAGTGTACTGGTCTTCGTCAGGCTGTTCGCGCGGGTGAGTTCGCCGACGCTGATGCCTTCCAGCTTCGAGATTTTCCAGAGCGAGTCGCCCTTCTTGACGACGTACGTGCGCGCCGCCGTTGCCGACACGGGCGGTGTGACTGACGCTGTCGGGGCCACGGTTTCATTCCCCGGCACGGAGTTTGGAGCCAGCGAGTTCGCCGCGCCAGGACCCTGTGGATTCGGGATCGACGCCACCTGGCCATTGGTTGCGCCGGGCATCATGCTGTCCGACGGTTCGTTGGCCGCCATGTCTGGCGTGCTGGTCTTGGATCGTGAGCATCCCTCAAAGACGACGATACCCCCGATCACGAGGACGTGTAGAGCCACTACGATAAGTACGACTTTCGAGACTTTCATTGGTTCCTTTCGTTACGTTGTACTGGTTGTCAGCTTGCTGTTGGGCAAACCTTGTTTCGTTCCTCCGCTACAAATTAAAAACGTGCCGTTTGAATTCATCACCGCGATGCTCGTAATTCTCAAACATGTCAAAACTGGCGCACGCGGGCGACAGCAACACCGTTTCATCGCGGCGGGCATGACTGGCGGCGACGCGCACCGCTTCTTCCATGGAGAACGCCCGCACGCACGGCACCGCCTTGGACCAGGCCCGCCACATCTTGTTCTGCGCCTCGCCAATCAACACGGCCAGTGTGACTTTCTCGGCAATCACTTGCCGTAAGGATGCAAAATCCAAACCCTTGTCGCGCCCGCCAGCGATCAACACCGAACGCCCCGGGAGAGAGCGCAACGCTTTTTCGACGGCGTCGACATTGGTCCCTTTCGAATCGTTGATGTAAGTCACTCCGTTGACTTCCGCCACAAACTCACAGCGATGCGGCTGCGGGAAGTAGGAACAAATCGCCTCGCGCATCCGCGGCACGGGTAACTCCATGGCCAGGCCCGTCGCCAGCGTAGCGAGCACGTTCTCCGCGTTGTGCCGTCCGCGCAGGTTCGTCTCGCTCAACCTCATGAGAATGCCGTGACACTCGGGCAAGCGGGACCAAATCGTGTCATTGTCAGACGGGTCCAACCATAGGTCCGCCGGCTGGTTGTAGGCGCTAAACGTAATGGGACGTGCTCGAATTGGCAGGCACATCCTTCGCAACCATTTCAAGGCCTCGACACTGATTACTGCCGTGTCCTCCGGTTGTTGGTTCAAAAGAACAAATGCTTTCGCCGCAGCGTATTCGTCCATCGATTCGTATCGGTCGAGGTGATCGGGCGTGATATTGAGCAGCACCGAGATGTTCGCACGGAACTGTTCGATCTTTTCCAACTGGAACGAACTGACCTCCAGCACGAGTGCGTCCAACCCGGCGCTGGCTTCCACGGCGTCCGAAAACGCGTGGCCGATGTTCCCTGCCGCCACGGTTCGTTTGTCGCAGCCGGTGAGCATCCCAGCAATCAATTCTGTCGTCGTCGTCTTACCATTCGTGCCCGTGATCGCCACGATGGGACAGAGGCAATGGCGATAGGCCAACTCCAACTCACTGAGCAGCGGTGTGCTTTGCGAGAGCACTTCACGGACAATCGCCCTCTCGGGAGCGATGCCGGGGCTGAGCACGGCGAAATCGAAGTGCGCCGAATGATCGTATTGGTTGCCCAATTCGACCCGTACGCCGAGTTGGCGTAGTCGCATCGCCCGCTCCTGCAGCAGGTCGTCTGTCGCTTCGTCGCGCACCACCACCCGCGCCCCGTCGCGCCGCAGCAAGGACGCCGCGGCCATTCCGCTCCGTCCCAATCCCAGTACCAGCACGTCCTTGTCTCGCAATTCCATGGTCTGCATTATCGAATCACCTTAATTTCAACGTCGCCAGGCCCAGTAGCGCGAAGATCACGGACAACACCCAAAACCGGGTCGTCACTTTGGTTTCGGACCAACCGCGCAGTTCGAAATGATGATGCAACGGCGCCATCGCAAAAATCCGTTTGCCGCGCAGCTTGAAACTCGCGACCTGCAGGATTACCGAAAACGCCTCCATCACGAAAATTCCGCCGACGATGATCAGGGCCACCTCCTGCTTGATCATCACGGCAATCGCGCCGATTAATCCGCCGATGGCCAGTGAACCCGTGTCGCCCATGAACACCTGCGCGGGATGGCAGTTGAACCAGAGAAATCCCAGGCTCGCGCCAATCAGCGCGGCACACACCACGGTCAGCTCGCCAGCCCCGAACACAAACGGCACTTGCAGGTAGTTGGCAAAGCGGAAGTTGCCGGCCACGAAGCACATGACCGCGTAGGCCAGCGCCACGGTCAGCGTGCAACCCGTGGCCAAACCGTCCAGCCCGTCCGTCAAATTCACCGCGTTCGACGCCCCGACGATCACCACCACGACGACGAGGAGTGTCCACCACCCCATGTCCGCGATCAGTGGCCCTTTCATGAACGGTACCACCAGCTTCCGGGCCGTCGGCGCCAGATGCGGATCGGTCAGCAGCAAGGTGCCGACAAACAGCCCCAGTCCGATCTGAAAGAGGAATTTCGTCTTGGCGCGCATGCCGGAGGACTTCTTCGACTGCACCTTCGCCCAATCGTCGAGGAAGCCCACACCGCCGAGCCAGATCAGGGTGGCCAGGCACATCAGGACGAGTTGGTTGGTCGGACGCGCCCAAAGCAAAATCGAATCCACGACCGCCCAGATGATCAGGATGCCGCCCATGGTCGGGCAGGCCTTCTTGCCGTGGGCCTGGGCCAGTTCCCGCAGATCGTCCTCGCCACGGATGGGCTGTTGGAACTTCATCTCGACGAGACGGCGAATCAGCCACGGTCCCGTCACGACACAGATCAACAATGCCGTGATGGCCGCAAACACCGCGCGGAAAGTCGTGTATTGAAACACGCGCAACGGCGAAAACAAATCCGTATACTCGCTCAGATAGTAAAACATCCACTCCTCGGTCCTTCACTTCCTCACAGCGGTGTAGCTGCGCCATCCAGCACAGTCCCCCAAACGCTCTTTTGGCGCTTCACGGAAGCGCCGCTATATCACTCTTGAATTCCTCCAGCATTCGTTCCAACTGCAATCGTCTGGAACCCTTGATCAAAACGAAATCCCCTTCGCGCGCCAACTCCCGTAATGTCGCCCCGGCTTCCTCTGCCGTCGCCAGTGACAGCACCCGGTGCGACTCCATGCCGGCCCCAACGGCCCCCTGCGCGATCAACCGGGCGGATTCGCCGACGGTCACGAGGAACGCCAGGCCGCAATCGGCCGCTAGCGCGCCGACGTCGCGATGCGCGCGTTCCGTCCATTCACCCAACTCCAACATGTCACCCAACACGGCCACCTTGCGGCCCGCGCACGGAGTCTCGCGCATCATCTGCAGCGCGGCTCTCATCGAGACCACGTTCGCGTTGTAGCAATCGTTCACAAACCGCACGCCATGGATTGTGACCGGCTCCATTCGCATGCGTGGGAATTGGGCGCTCTCCAGGCCCAGGCAAATCTCATCCAGGTCCATCCCCGCAAAATAGCCCACGGCAGCGGCTTGCAGGGCATTGTAAATCTGGTGGCGGCCCAACGTCTTGAGCCGCACGATTATATCTTCGCGCTTCTTCGCGATGTTCAGGCGGAATTTGATATCGCCGTTGATCTTGATGTCACTGGCGCGAATGTCTGCGAAATTCTCGATGCCGACGGTCACCAGCGTCGCGTTGGTGCGGGCCCGAAGTTCCGCGCACCATTTGTCGTCGGCATTCAGCACCGCGAGACCGTCGCCGTTGCGCGGCAAAACTTCGAGCAGCGATCCCTTCTCCTTCGCCACTCCGGATTCGTCCCCGAAGAACTCGACATGTCCGAGTCCGATGTTGGTAATCACGCCGATATCGGGCCGCACCATCCCGGTCAGGACGGCAATTTCGCCCGGATGATTGGTACCGAGTTCGAACACGCCGAAGTCATGGGCGGGATCAAGTCGCAACAGGTTGAGCGGCACGCCAATGTGGTTGTTATTATTACCGGACGATTCCACCACATTGAACCGCTCGCCGAGCACCGAGGCGATGAGTTCTTTGGTGGTCGTCTTCCCGCTCGAGCCGGTCACGGCGACGAGGCGGGTCGTTGGGGGCATCAGTCGGCGGTAGTTCGTTGCGAGTTTGTGCAATGCGGTGAGGGTGTCTTGCACTTGGAGAAGCGACAAGGCACTAGGCGAGTTCATTGCACGGGTAGGATTCGAGACTACCGCCGCTGATGCCCCCAATCGGGCCACATCCGAAATGAATTCATGTCCGTCAAAATGCGGGCCGCGTAGCGCGACGAAGCAGTCGCCCTGGCCCAACATGCGTGAGTCGATGCTGATCCTCTCGACGATCCGCTCAGGATCGCCGCGAATCAGCCGCGCCTCACAAAGTTCTGCCACCTGTTCTAAACGCAAGGTTTCCACCGTGTTCCACTGAGGTTGGAGTATTCTTCCACGACCAGACGGTCATTGAACGGCACGACCGTGTCCGCAAATTCCTGATACGCCTCGTGACCTTTACCCGCGATGAGCACGGTGTCGCCGGGCCGCGCGATGTCGAGCGCGCGTTCAATGGCCTCGCGCCGGTCTTCGATGACCTGATATCGACGCACCGTGCTGGCCCAGAATCCCTCCTCGATTTGCCGCAAAATCTCGCGGGGATCCTCCGTCCGCGGGTTGTCGCTCGTAAGAATCGAGAAATCCGCCAGTTCGGCGGCGGCTTGCCCCATCGGCTTGCGCTTGCCCTTGTCGCGGTCACCGCCACAGCCGAACACCACGATCAACCGTCCGCGGGTCAGCTCGCTCAAGGTCACGAGCACATTGCGGAGCGCGTCGGCGGTGTGGGCGTAGTCGACAAAGACCGCATAGCCTTCTTTCGTGTTTATCCTCTCTACACGACCCGGCACCGGCCGAAATCTCGCCAGGGCCCGCTCGATGATTTGGAGATCGATACCGAGCGCGAGGCTCGCACTGATAGCTGCCAGCGCGTTGGACACGTTGTAGCGCCCAATCAGCGGAAGTGACATCGGGATACTGCCTGGGGGCGCGTTGACGACGAAGTAGCTTCCCTCCGCCGACACGCGCACGTCCTCGGCGCGAACGACTGCCGCGCTTGAAACGCCGTAGCTGACTACGGCGTGGTCCCCACCCAAGCGCTTGATCAATTCACGACCGTATGCGTTATCCGCATTCACCACCGCGCGGCCCGCCTTTCGGACAGTGCCCAACGCGCTGAACAGCTTAACTTTCGACTCAAAATAGTTCTCCATCGTGCCGTGGTAATCGAGGTGGTCCTGTGAAAGATTCGTGAACACCGCCACATCGAAATCCACCTCCGCCACGCGCGATTGATCGAGGGCATGCGAGCTGACTTCCATCGACACGCCGCCACAACCCACGCGCAGCATCTGGCTCATCATGTCCTGGATCTCAACCGACTCCGGGGTCGTGCGCGACGCCGGGATCACCCGCTGACCGATCTGGTACTGCACCGTGCCCAGCAGTCCACACGGAAAACCGGCCGCTTCCATAATCGCGCGAACCATGAAGGCCGTCGTGGTCTTGCCATTGGTGCCCGTAATCCCCACCACTTTCAGACCCTGCGACGGATGGTTGTAAAACTGCGCCGAGGCCTGCGCCATCGAACGACGCGCGTCGCTGACCTTGATGCGGGTGACCCGTCGGCGAAAGCTGGCATCACTCTCCAACACTATGGCCGACGCACCGCGATCGATCGCCGCGTCCATAAAACGATGTCCATCCGTCCGTTCGCCGCGAACCGCCACGAACAGGTTGCCGGGCATGACCCGGCGCGAATCACAGGTGATACCGGTGATCTCCTTGTCGAGCGTGCCCTCGACGGCCAGTGGCTTCACGGTTTTGACGATCTCGGCCAGGTTCATGATAGTTTGGCAACCTCGGCTAACGGCGTTTGTGGCTCGATCCCCAAATACTCGGCAACTTTCTCCGCTACCTCCCGGAAAACAGGTCCAGCGACTGATCCACCGTAGAAAGCGCCACCGGCAGGATCGTCCAGGGAAACCAAAATTGAAATCTGTGGGTCTGAGGCCGGGAAAAAGCCTATGAAGGACGAGTAGTATTTGCGGACGTATTGGCCATTTTCGACCTTCTGGGCGGTGCCCGTCTTGCCGGCGACATCGAAACCCGGCACACCGGCCTTGGGGGCGGTGCCGTCAGGCCCCACGACCTTGCGCAACGCCGTCGTCATCAACATGCACGTGCGCGGTGAGATGATCTGACCCACTTGCTGGGGCTCATACTGCAGGACCGGGGTGCCATCCGGATCCACGATGCTCTTGACGATCATCGGCTTCATCCGCATGCCGCCGTTGGCGATGGTGTTTAACGCCATCAGCATCTGCAGAGGCGTGACGGCAATCTCGTGGCCCATCGGGATGCGGGTGATCGAAAGGCTGTTCCAGCGGGCCAGCGGATGCGCGATACCAGACACTTCTCCGGGCAAAGCGATGTCCGTTTTGTGGCCGAACCCGTAGCGATGAATGTACTCGGCAAGTCGCGCCGGTCCCATGCGCAGCCCGACTTTCGCGGCGCCAATGTTGCTGGAATGGAAGAGAATCTCCTCCACATTTAGGACTCCATACGGGTGCGCATCATGCAAAATGCGGCCGGCATACATGAACGCGCCGTTCTCGCAGTCAAACTGATCGTTGAGACTGACAATCCCTTCATTGAGCGCACCGGAGCAAACGACAATCTTGAACGTCGAGCCTGGCTCGGCCACGTCGCTGATGCAGCGATTGCGACGAGCGTCAACCGACGCGCCACTGATGTCGGTGGGGTCAAACGTTGGCCGCGAACTCATCGCGAGGATTTCGCCAGTCTTGGGGCGCGAGACGATGATCACACCCGCTTGCGGCTTGAACTCAACCATCGCCTTCTCGAGTTCCTGTTCCGCAACGTGTTGAATGACCTGGTCGATTGTTAGCACGACGTTGAAACCGTCGCGCGGGCCGAGTTCCTCGTTGCGCAGCGCGCGAATCTCGTGACCCTTGCGGTCGTGCTCGATAATTTCGTACCCCGCCTGCCCCTCCAGGTAATCGTCCATGGACGCTTCGATGCCCTGGACTCCCTTATGCTCGGAATTGACAAAACCAATGACGTGGCTCGCCAGCGGGCCGTTGGGATACGAGCGGATAAACTGGTCCTCGAAGAAAATACCCTTCAACTTCATGGCGCGTATCTTCTGGACGGTGTCTTCGTCGAGCTTCGCGCGCGGATTCAAGCGAACATAATGCGACGGGCTGCTGAGTTTCTGGGACAGCGATTCAACGTCCGTCTTCAGCAACGGCGCCAGCTTTTCCGCGATCGCGGCGGCTTGGGTCGCGGTGATCGTCGCATCCGCGGTGACGATGCGCACGGACAAACTATTGGCGAGCAGATTGCCGTTCGCATCCAGGATCGCACCACGGCGACCTTGCTGATGGACAACCTGCTCGCGGTTAGCCTGGGCCAAAGCACTGAGTTCCTTGTGCTGCAGGACGTGCAAGTCAAAGAGACGAAAACCAAGCGCCACGAAGACCGACGCCAATGCGCCGATCACGATCAATGCCCTGCCTTTTTGTGGCGCCAGAATCATCGTTTCGCCAATGTCTTGGGCTGCGGGCCGCGCGCTTGCGGCGGGAGTTGGGCCGGCAGCGGCGCGTTCGCCATTTGCATGTCCCACTCCTGCCCCGGTTCATACAGCCGCACTACCTGGCTCTCCTTCGGTGCGACGAGGCTCAGGTTGTACTGCTGGCACTCCGCCTCCAGTTGCGCGGGTGACTCCAAATGCGCCATTTGCGCGGCCAGCATCAGGTTGCGTTTGTGCGCCGAGGACAGAGCTGTCTCACGCTTCTTGATCTCATCGCCCAGGCGATAGATCGCGTTCTTCTGCCAGACGTAACCCAAGCCGCTGATGGCGATGCACATGCACACGACCAGCGATTTGGTCACGGTACCGAATCTCAGCGACTCACGTTTACGATTTCTCTTCATCACTCAAATCTGTCCAGGGGGCCGGCCTCCTTGAACCGGCCCCCTGGGGGGTTCCCCACCCCCTTGAATATTGCCAATCTCAGAATTCGAATTTTCAAAGTTTCTCCGCGACCCGCAGCTTCGCGCTGCGCGCCCGGGGATTGTTGCGCACTTCCACTTCACCCGCCGTGATGGGCTTCCGAGTTACTATCCGCAGCGTTTCTTTCCGGCCACACGCACACGCCGGCAAATCCGTCGGGCAAGTGCAACCGGTGCTTTTCTCCACAAAAAATCGTTTTACAATGCGGTCTTCCAATGAATGGAAAGAGATCACAGCGATACGCCCGTCTGATTTCAGGAATTGCGTCGCGGTCTCCAGGCCCCGCTTGAGATTACCGAGTTCGTCGTTCACCGCGATACGGAGCGCCTGGAAAACGCGCGTCGCCGGATGAATTCCACCATGCTTTGGCCCGAGCACGGATTCCACCAATCGGGCGAGTTGCGTTGTGGTTTCCAGCGGCGTGTGCTCGCGCTCGGCGACAATTTCACGGGCGATCGCGCGGGCGCGTCTTTCTTCGCCATACACGCGGAAGATCCTGGCGAGTTCATCGAGACCAGCGGTGCGGAGGATGTCCTGGGCGGTGGCTCCGCGTTCACCATGGGATTCCCGGGGCTGGCGGCTCATGCGCATATCGAGCGGGCCTTCCCGCTGAAAGCTGAAGCCCCGCCCGGGCTCGTCAAACTGACGCGAACTCACGCCGAGGTCGAACACGACCCCATCCACCGCTGTCACTCTCAAACTCATCAACACTTTCTCCAACTCCACGTAGTTGGCGCGAACCAATTGAACGCGCGCACCAAATTCAACCAACCGCTCGCGACTAGCCGCGATGGCCTCCTCGTCCCAGTCCAGCCCGACCAACTGTCCCTCCGGCCCGCACGCGCGCAAAACCTCCCGCGCATGCCCGGCGCCGCCAACAGTACAATCCACGTACAATCCGCCGCGGCGCGGCTGCAACTGGTTTACGACCTCCTTGATTAGGACAGGGGTGTGATAGGTCATGCGGAAGCCTTGATCGGTAGGAAATCGACGACTTACGTACGCCGATCCAAGCCTCCTCTGACACACTTCCCTGACCCACTCACGGGAGCCTTCACTCCCGCCGTCATCGCCTCACGAGACCGCGACGGCCTTGCGAGTCCCCTCTCACAAGCGCGCGGCACGATGACTGCCCAACACTCTTCCGACCAAATGTCCAATTCCAACGCGCGACCACGGGTTGCTGCTGGAACGCTCGCGTTTCACGTTCTCCACGGTGTAACTCGCGGAAGTATCAATCACGTCGGTGGCCATCTCCGGCAAACAACCACAGCCCCCCTCGATGATGACCGTGCCTCGCGCTACGGGGCGCGAGGCGGACCGCGTTACTCCGTTGCTGCCTGCCGAGTGGACAATTCTGCCGTCCAACTTCGGAAATGGATTCATCCGCGGCAGTCGGAACTGCCGCATTTCGCCGCCCAGATTGGTCAGGCTGCGGCTTAAACTCAAAAAACTCATGACGTTATCTCGACTCATTTCGATCTCACAATCCCACCTGCTTGGCGGCTTCCGAAAATTTCTGCATCGCGTTGCGGTCAACCTCAGCCCAGCGGGCGGGCGACCAAATCTCAAACCGTGTCAGCATCCCCACCAGCACTGCCTCTTTATCAACGCCGGCGTGCCCCAGGAGCTCATCGGTCAAAGCGATACGCCCCTGCTTGTCGCAGGGCGAACCGTGCGCCCGCGAGGCGATCAAACGGAGTACATCGCGTCGCTCGTATTCCCCAATCGAAATGTCGTCGGCGCGCTCCAGCATCTTCTCCATCGCCGATGCCGGCAACACCACGAGACAATTCTTTGGGTCGGGCAACACGTAAAACTCCTGCGAGCCTTTCGCGGCGGCCCGCCATTTCGCCGGGATCGCTACACGCTTCTTTTCGTCCACCGAGTGACGAAACGTGCCAACGAACACCGTCCTTGTTAGTGCCTTAACCATTTGGATCGTGATTCCTCCTTGAAAATCACCATCCCCACAACGCCCCACTTTCTGACACAGCTACCCATGATGTGTCAATACCTTTCCTGAAAAAATCCGAAAAATCTTCACTCATGGCTTTACCGTAAGTGATTGGTGGTAGAATGAAACGCCACGGAAGGAATTTTTCAGTGAGTTCCTCACAGACCGCACCACTACAAGGAATTCTCAAACCAGATGCAATAGTGTTCTATCTTGTTCGCTCGCTTCAAATGGACAAGTTTGAGCAGGCGTGAAGAGCCGTAATTCTCTGGGAAGGAGGACGCAGAACGGCAATGAGGTTTGAGCAACCTTTGAAGCGCAAGTAATCTCCGGATTACAAGTTTCGTGTTGCGTTCGCGGAGATTCCGACGCGGCTCTTTACTTCGCGTCGGTGGCGTTTCCGAAGAGGAAAACGAGCGCGCGCCACACACGCTCGCGCCAACAGCGCTCATTGTGCTCACCGCCATCGTCTTCGAAGTAGCAGAGATCTTCTCCCTCGCGCCAGCCGCGCGCAAGATACGCCTGATGCACCTTGCGCGATTGCGGCGCGCCGTCCCGCACCGTGCCGCAGTCAAGATAGATGCGCAGATCCTGGCGTTCGCGTTCCTTGACGAACTCGACGAACGATTTGTTCTGTCGATCCCGTACCTGGAACGCGCCGGAGAGACAGGCGGCTTTGTGAAACGTTTCGGGAAGTTTATGCGCCATCCACAACGAGACGAGCCCCCCCAGGGACGAACCCAGCAGCGCGGTCTGCCCGCGATCTTTCTTCGTCGGGAACTTTCGATCGACGTGGCGCTTCACAACATCGACAACGTAATTCGCGTACGGATGCGCGAGAATGTCGTCGTACGTTTTCCCCGGTGAGTACTCGCGGAATCGCGCGTGCGTGTTCGGGATGCCGACAAGGATCGCCGGCTCCATCTTCCCCTCGCGTGTCAACTCATCGGCGATCAGGTTGAGACACCAGCCGCCGTGACCAAAGCAGCAATGCGGATCGTCCCAGATATTCTGACCGTCGTGACAGTACAGCACGGGGAAGCGCCGCCGGTGATCGTGCTCCGCGAGTTCGGGAAGATACACATAGATCGGCCGAGGCGTAAGATGGCCGAAACGAGGCAACACCTTCAACTCGTCGATGATGTGGAAGCGGGACGACTCAGGCAACTGGATCATGTGCGTTTCGGGAACAACGGCGCAACCAGCCCGATCTTCGTCCCCGCCGCAAGGCGCCCCCACGCGATCTCGTCACTGAACACCTGGAGTTTGTCCGCAACGCCCAATTGCGTGCGAATCTGCTGCGCGATTGTCGGCATAAACGGCGTTACCAGAACGGAAATCAGCCGAGCCGATTCTGCCAGATTGTAAAGCACGCCATCGAGTTGGCGCGCGTTCGCCGGATCCTTGGCCAACTTCCACGGCGCGCTCTCTTCGACGTACTGGTTCGAGCGCACCACAAAATCCCACAGCGCCTCGAGGGCGCCGACAAAATCCAAACACCCCATCCCTTCCCGATAGGCGCTCACCATCTTCTCCGCGACCGCGCGCAACGCCTCATCTTTCGGCTGCGGTACGATGCCATTTCGATAGCGCTGGATCATCGTGAGCGTGCGATTCACCAGGTTCCCCATCTTGTCGGCCAGCTCCGCGTTGTACACATCATTGAATCGGGCGTCAGCAAAATCACTGTCGTTGATTCCGAGTGGACCATGGCGCGCCAAAAAGTAGCGCAGCGCGTCCAGCCCAAAATCCGCGACATACCGGTCGATTTTTTCAAGGTCGACAAAATTGCCCAGGCTCTTGCTCATTTTCTGGCCTTCACTAATCCAGAAGCTGTGGGCGTAAACCTGCCGCGGCAACTCACGCTTCAGCGCCATTAACATTGTCGGCCAGATTACCGCGTGAAACCAGAGAATGTCTTTGGCAATCAAATGCACGTCTGCGGGCCAGAAATGTCGCCGCTCGGGGTTGTCGACCGCGGAGAGATAGTTGAACAGCGCATCGATCCATACGTAAATGACGTGGGCTTCATCCCCCGGCACGCGAATGCCCCAATTGTGTTCGCTGGTACGCGAGATCGGTATATCGTTGAGGCCTTCCCGAATACGATTCGCAACTTCTTTGCGGCGTACATCCGGCTGGACGAACCCCGGCCGCTCCTCGAGCAGTTTTAAGAGAGCGTCGCTGTATTGGCTGAGACGGAAAAAGTAGTTCTTCTCCCGTTTACGGACCAGTGGCTTGCCGTTGATGGGCGACTTGAACTCGTATTCCTTCGCCTTATTCTCGGGCAAATACTCTTCCTGCCCCGCGTCGTACCAGCCCTCGTACTCCCCAAGATACACGTCCCCCGTCTTCAGCAACTCGGCCATGTATTGCTGCGCCTTCTCTTTGTGCCGCGGCTGACTGGTGCGAATGAAATCGTCGTTCGTGATGCCGAGCTTCGCGAATGTCTCCTGAAACGCCTGCGCATTCTGGTCGGCCCACTGTTGGGGCGTCATGCCGTGTTCGGCCGCCGAGTCCACCACCTTCGCCGCATGCTCGTCCGTGCCCGTGAGAAAAAACACCTCGTCGCCGCACAACCGATGAAACCGCGCCGCGATATCCGCAATTGTCGTGGTATACACATGGCCAATGTGCGGTCGGTCGTTGACATAATAAATCGGCGTGGTGACGTAAAATTTCATGAACGCGGGATATTCGCAGTTTGACGCAACCGAGTCAACCGTCTCACTTCCCGCCGAGCCGCTCCAGCAGCGTCACGATGGCGAGAATACAGATGGCCTGGACGATCACGATCAGCGCGGCGGTCAGCTGCGACCACAAAAGCACCGTGGCCCCCAGGCCGAGGGTCAGGGTGATCAGGTAAATCAGCGTCACCGCCCAGCTTTGCGGCAGGCCGAGTCGCACCAGTCGATGAGAAAGATGGTTCACGTCGCCCTGATAAATGGGCTGGCCGCCGCGCAGTCGAATCCACGTCACCATCACGAGATCGAACAGCGGGACCGCCAGCACCAATAGCGGAATCAGCACCGGTAATAGCGTGGGCGTTGTCCCATGCCGATAGAACGTGACAGTAATCGGTAGGACCGCCAGCATATAGCCCACAAAGTGACTGCCCGCATCCCCAAGAAAGATTGTTGCCGGCTTGAAGTTATGCGGCAGGAAACCCAACAGGGCGCCCGCGAGCGCCAGCGCGATGAGGCAGACGAAATACTCATGTTGAATCCCCGCAATGAGCCCGAAGAGCGCCGCGCAAACCAGCCCGATGCCCGCGCACAGTCCGTCCATGTTATCGAGAAAGTTCATCGCATTGGTAATGGTCACGATCCACAATACCGTCAGCACATAGCTCACAAAGGTGCTGTGAATGAACACCGTGGCCCGGATCCCCGCCAGCGCAACCAACAACGCAATGACGATCTGCGCAATCAACTTCGTTCGCGCCTTGATCTCGTATTTGTCGTCGTACATCCCGAGCGCCACCATCAGGCCGCCCCCGAGCACGATCACCAGCAATTTCGGCCAGACCGAGAACGCGCCGTCCAAATACATCTTCACATCGGGCATCTCGATGAAGGGCAGGTCCACCCGGCTTGCCAGCGGAAGGAGGATCAAATAGTTGAAGACCACGTTGGCTGCAAACGCGCTGAAAACCGCCGCCCCGCCCAGCAACGGCATCGCTTCGGTATGAATCTTCCGCTCACGGTCCGGCTGGTCAACGTAATTCCATTGAATGGAAAGTCGCTTGAAAAGTGGCGTAAGAAGCAGCGCCAGCCCGAAGCTGACATCGAATACATAAAAATAAACCAGCAGCCAGTGCATGTCAGTGCCGCGCCGTCCACAGTCGCCGGTACAACTCGTCGAGTTGCCTCACCATCCGCTCCTCCGAAAAACGCTCCTTGACCAGATTTCTGCCCTGCGCAGCCATTCTATTGCCCAGGCTCGCGTCCTGCAACAACCGAATCACCGCGTTGGCCAACCCGTTCACATCCCCGGCCCGCACAAGCAAACCAGTCTCTCCGTCAACGCACACTTCGCGCGCGCCATCCACGTCGAACGCCACCACAGGCTTCCCGCACGCGAGCGCCTGCGGCAACGCCCGCGGTAGTCCCTCCCGCAAGGACAAGTGCACCAGCAGATCCATGGACGCCACATACCGCGGAATCTCGCTCGGCGGGATGAGTCCCGCAAAAACAAAATAACTTCGCAAGTCCATCTCCGCCACTCGTCGCTCAAACCGTTCACGATAAACTCCATCCCCCACCAACAGGAACTTGACGTTCGGCACGGCCGCGACGATGCGCGGCGCCGCTTCGAACAGGAACTCATGCCCCTTCAGCCGGAACAACCGCGCAATCTTGCCAACCACAAGATCACCCGGAGAAATCCCGAGCGATTGGCGCAAAGAATCATCACGCCGCCCACCCAGAAACGCATCGATGTTCATGCCGCTATGGATGGTCACGTACCGATTGGGCGTACCGATACCCGCCGCGAGATACTGCCCGGTCATCGCGTCCGCAACCGAGACAAATTGTGTCGTACACCCACCCGCCACCTGCTCCGCCCAACGGAAGATCCAATTGCCAATCGGATTCTGGTAGTCGTAGAAGGACGGCCCGTGAATCGTGTGTACAATGATCGGCGCACGGGCCAGCTTCGCTGAGATGCGCCCGATGAACCCGGCCTTCCCGCTATGCGTGTGGACGATGTCGTACCGCTTGCGCGCGAATAATCTTCGTAGCGCGGCACACGCGCCCAGATCGTGTAACGGATTCGGCGCGCGCCGCAGTTCCTCCACCACGACGATCGGCACACCTGCCGCTTTCGCCTGATCGTAGAGCGAACCTTCCGGCCCTGTTTGCGGCCCAATCACCAAATCCACCTCGTGGCCCAGCTTCCGCAGGCCGATGCACGTGGACACGGTATTCTCCTGTGCCCCGCCGACGATCAACCGGGTAATGACATGACAAATCTTCATCGGCTACTTATCCGCCAGTTCGTACACAACCCCGCGTCCCGTCCGGTGAACTTCCGTCGCATGATGTTGCAGGGTGTTTTGGATCAGGCTCCAATTTGCGTCCAGCATGTAATCATAACCGCGTCGCAACCGATCCAATTCGGCAAAATTCATGTACACATGCGAGACCCCCTTGGCGCGCAGTTCCGACAGCAACTCCTCCGTCGTTTTCGCCTCGTTACTCATCGCCGTGAGCGGATGCTGGTCAAACGCCGTGCTCCACAGGACAGGCTGTTTCGCATAATACACGCGACCTTCTCCCACATAGAGCACTTTGGCGTTGCTGGGCAGATTTTCGTTCATCCAAATGATCGGCTCGAGCACACCCTTCCCCATTCGCGCGATGAATTCGTCCCGCGTGAATTGTCCGAGCGTGTACTGCAGGAAATTCATCTGGGGCGGTACACGCTCCGGGTTTTCCGTGTCCACCAAATCATTCAACGCCAGCGTCGCAAGGCTTACCAGCATGACAATTGCAACGGCCAGGCGCAGGGCGAATCGCACGAGCGTTTCGCGACCGAGTTTCTCCATCGCGAACGCGCCCGCCACGGCTGCCATGCCAAAGGCAGGAAACAAAAACCGCCAGGGTCGAAAGGTAAAGCAAAACCAGCTCGTGTAGGTGCCCGCGACCAACCAACCCGCCCGCTTCGCCGCCGGTTCGAACCGCGAGACCACCAGGACCAGCGGCGTTGTCATCAGCAACAGCGGGACTGCGCCCACCTCAACGAATGAATAGTTCCACAGTAATGAGAAAAACTGTCCGATGGTTCCCCACCCGAACATCGGATAATGCTTCTCTGAAAACACCGCGGCTTGAGACGCGCTCCAATGTGGGTTCGGGAACCATTGATGGAAGAGCGGGTAGACCGGATTGCCAGTCGACAGCCAATTCTTCACCAACCACGGCGCGACGACAGCCACGGCGAGAAGGCCGAAGACCGGTAGCAGCCGGAATTTCCGGCGGAATGCCAACAATACCGCCAATGGTAACAACACGACCGGGATCGCCGTCCACTTTGTCGCCACCGCCGCACCGGCACAGAGGGCCGACAACCAAACGAGGTCGAGCCTTTCATCTTCGTTCCAAATCACCAGCGCGCCGAACGCCAGTGTCGCGAAAAACGCCGTCGCCAAATCAATCCGCGCGGTTTGCCCCAGGTCCTGCACGAACGGCGTGCAGTAAAACAGGGCCGCCGCCGTGAACCCCACGGCCCGCGACCACAGCCGCCGCGCCACGCCGAATGCCGCCAGCGCGCCGAGCAGACCAAACAGCCAGTGCAACATCTTCGCCGCAACGTCCGTGGTCATGGTCTTCGCCAGCAGGTACAGCATCTCGGTCAGTTGTGGCAGGTTCGAATAGAAGTTGTGCGGCAGGAACACGATGCGGCCGGCGCGCTGATAATCCGCCAGCGCGCCGAGATGGTATTCGAGTTCGTCGTATTCAAACGGCGGGGCCGACGCGCCCGCAAGGTTGAGCACCGCGGCAAGCACGATGCACGCGACCATCAGCTTCGCCCAACCGTCAGTCCGGTCCGTTGAAACCTGAAAGTTCCGGACGAACTTCCGGGGCGCAGGCAAGAACCAGCAGAGCAATGCGAGGCATACTAGCGGGATGTTCGCGATGGACACGGATCCCGCCACGAGCACGAGCACGGCCAGGAGCCAGAAACCAACGGCCAAGGCAAGCAGCGCGCCGAAAATGTCACTCTTTGCCACGAGCCGGTGCGTCACTGTTGCGCCCAAACCCAGCGCCGCGACCGCAATCCCGACGACGCACGCGAAGTCGTAGGCCCGTGCGATCCAGAATTCCTGAAAATGCGGGCCAATGTGAAGCGCGGGCAGCGCCGCGCCGAACAGGTTCGCCGCTTGCCAGGGCAGAACCCACGCGCCGTAGCGAACGAGGTAAACCAGCACCAACCCAACCACCCAGAGGATCGCTAACAATCGGGCGAATTCAGGACGAAGCCACGGGAACTCCGCATGGTCCGAAGTGGTCTGCATTGGCCGCCATTGTAGCGGCCAATGCCAGATGCGCAAGCCGACTAGTTGCGGCGTCCGTTCCCCGACGAGTCGCCATCGATGTCGCGTCCGTGACGCTTGTCCAACCTGTCCGTGTCATAACGGCCGTTGTTCGCTGCGGATTGGGCGACTGATGAACGGTCGTCGCGTGACCGGTCCGGCCCACGGACCACCGGAACATTGCGGCCCGGGCTTTGTGGTGAAACATAGACTACGCGGTCCTCGCGCGGGCAATCACGCGATGCGGGAATGTGTCCCCGCTGCGGGATCGACGTACCTTCGGCGCGCAGGTCGTGGATTTGCGCAAAGGGCACGATGTGCTTCGTGACCAGCTGGAGATCCTCAACTCGCGGGCCATGGTTGACCACGACCTGATTGATCCGCTGAATCCTCGTGATGTTGACCGTCCTATTCACAATCATCTGGTTCACGATGACAACGGACGGCCGGATCGGCTCGCAAAAGTGGCGGCGGTCTATGAAGACGAACGTGTTCGGTGCATACACGACTTCGTCGGCGTAGATCGTCGTGCCTTGCGGGCCGAAATCGCAGCCCGGCGGCAACGGCGCCCAACCGATGTAGTCGCCGCCCTCACGCCACGAAACCCAGGCAGGCGCCCATTGTGTGCCCGGCGCCCACAGCCAGCCGTAATATGAGTCGTACACCCAGCGGCCGTAATGATACGTCGCCCACGCCCACGGTTCGTCGCTCGTCCAGTACCAACCACCATCGGTCCACAGCCACGACCCGTTCGTGTACGGTCGCCAGGAATCGTCCACGTAAGCGGGATACCAACACCACCCGTACGAACCGGTCTGCACCCAATTTCCATACACCGTGAGCGGCTCACGGAAATCGCCAGTCTCACGCACATCGACCCCTGCCGAGTACGCGTACGCCGCCGAAGCCTGTTGAAAGGCAAATCCCGATAGCCCCACTGCCACAACCGCCAAAATCGTCCACCTCATTTTCATATAGCGTTCCTCTCTGCCGAATTGGACGATACGCTTGGCAGATTATTCAGAGCGTGGCCTAAGAAACTTGTCGCCAAGGTAGGGGCAATGGTTGGCGCACCACATGACCGCTCTTAACCCAACATGGAGCCCACTTTGGATTCGTGGCCTCGCAAAAAAGCGTCGGTGGGCATGCGTTTGCTGTTGGCGGGTTGGAGTTCCTGAATGCGCACACCGCCCTGGCTGGTAGCGACGATGAAATCGGGGAGCAACTCACCGGGGTTACCCGAGACGCCTTCCACGACTTCGACCTTCCACACTTTCAACAACAAATCGCCCAAGTGAGTGTGGGTGCCGGGCCAGGGATTGAACGCGCGAACCTGTCGTTCGATCTCGACGGCAGACCGCGTCCAGTCGATGCGACCATCTTCCTTCGTGATTTTCTTGGCGTGCGTGACACGTGTCTCGTCCTGCTTCGCGCGCGGGGCTTTGCCCTCAGCGACCAACCGCACGGTCTCCACCAGCAAATCGGCCCCGAGTTTTGCCAGGCGGTCGTGCAACGTGGCGCTGGTGTCGTCGGCGTGGATCAGTTGGGCGCGCTGCAGGATGATGTCGCCGGTATCCATGTGTTCATCCATATACATCGTCGTGACGCCCGTCTCATGGTCGCCATGCAGGATCGCGTATTGAATTGGCGCGGCACCGCGCCAGCGCGGCAGCAGCGAGGTGTGGACATTGACGCAGCCGAGACGCGGGAACTCCAGGACCGATTTCGGCAGAATCTGGCCGTAGGCAACGACAATGATGAGGTCGGGCTGGGCGGCCCGCAGGGAATCGATGGCGGCGGGCTCACGAATCTTCAGGGGTTGCTGGACGAGAAGGCCGAGACGCTCCGCCACGACCTTCACCGGCGGCGGGGCGGGCTTGAGGTCGCGACCTTTCGGGCGGTCGGACTGTGTGACGACGGCGACGACCTGCTGGCCGGACAGTTTCGCCACGGCCTCGAGGCACGGGCAGGCGAGTTCGGCTGTTCCCATGAAAGCAATGCGCATGTCAAATGAGCCCTAACAGAGCCGCCCGTGAAATTCAAGTGTCCTACCCGCCAAAAGACGATGGGCGAGAGGTCATAACCCCTCGCCCATCAATCAACTATCGGATTCTTCGCTATGGAAGGAGCTGACGTCTCATTGTCAACTGTCCGAACGGAAGGAGCGTAACATTGGTCGAGCCATCTTCAAAGATGACGTTGACAACACCAATCAGGTGCGCCTCTCCGGTGATGTTCCTATCCTTGACCTTGGAATCTGGATCGTGATTCTTGATTGCCGCATCTGCAAAACCCCGGTCATGCGACCGGTCAGAGTCCACGAGCAACGCTCGTGGGCAACCATTCGTGGGATCAAGATAAACTCTGCCGGATACGGTTAGGAAGCCACCGAGTACGAAGCCGTTGGTATTGACCTGCATACGCATGACAAACCGTTCGTGGTTAGGGCCCGCTGCTGCGGCGTTGTCCTGGCCCGTCAAGGCATAGATGTTTGTGCTGCCGGCAATGTCCACTACGTTGCTCAACAGACCCGTGTCGAAGACCACCAATCTCGCGAAAGTTGAATCGCAATTAATCTCCAACGCCAGCACATGGTTGGTCTGCACGGTTGTGAGGGCTTGGCCCAACGCCAAGTTAACCAAGTCATGGCCTGCAAACGTATCGAACGCGAGCAGATCCGTATTGGTGGCTGCTGGATTCGGCACCTGAAACACCGCACCTATTGACGCCGTTGTCCGAAACGTGCGCGTGGCGATCGGGACTGCCAATACCGTTAGGACCGCGACTGCCGAGATTGCCACCCCGATTACAATCCACTGTTTAGCTTTCATATTGCTCTCCTTACTCGGATTGTTTTTCTGGTCGGGATCGCTGGCCGAGTGCGCGACCCTGAGCTTTGCCAACGTAGACGGTTAAACACCGCCCAAAGTTACAAGTTGCTGTCCCCCATTACGAGTGAGAAACCTAACAGAAACGTACAACACTCGACAGTAAGAAATGGGGATTGAAAGCCAAGTGGTCGCGTGGGGTAACGGCGAAAACTGTTGCGTCAACCTCAACATCCTCAATTCCTTGCGACAACGGCTGGTGACGGTGGCGGAACTTCGCGCATTTCCTGAAAACGGCCGAGAATGGCGCTGAGAATGTCATGGGCAACTTCAATGGGCGCCTGCAACGCATTGACGTCCACGCTGATCTCCTTCGGATAATGAGCCAGGACTGGCCGCGATTCCTTGTCGTAAATATCCAGCCGATGTCGAATCGTTTGGTCGTTGGCGTCGTCGAGCCGGTTTTCTTTCAGCGCGCGGGATTTAAGGCGGCGAATCATCTCATCGCGATTGTGGATCGCGCGCAGACAGATTAATTTCACCACTTCGATGTATTGATCGAGCATTTTGGCTTGATGAATATTCCGCGGGATGCCATCCAGGACCAGGACGGAGGTAGTGGGGTTAAGGGCCCCCGTATGAATGAGCTTATCGATGTGCTCCCGCCAGAGACGCACCGTAAAATCGTCGGGGACCAATTCCCCCTTACTCGAATACTGCAGGAAGACCTTCCCCACCTCGCTGCTGAGATCAATCGACCGAAAGACGTTGCCGCAAGCAAGGTGGTGGAAGCCGGGCAATATGCCGAGCAGTTTGCCCTGGGTGCCCTTGCCGCTGCCGGGGGAACCAAACAACAGAATCGTTTTGATCTTTTCCATGGGACACGTCTCCCTCTCTAGTTCAACAACTGATACCAATTATTGCGGCGATGCGGCTCATACCCGAGTTCGCGGATCAACCGCTGCATCGTTTCTTCGTTGATGCGGAACTTGGCTCCGGCCTGCGAAACGACGTTTTCCTCCATCATCACGCTGCCAAAGTCGTTCGCGCCATACTTCAGTGCGACCTGGCCGATTTGCGGCCCCTGGGTCACCCAACTGGCTTGCACATTCGCAAAATTATCCAGGAAAATGCGCGACAACGCCTGCATCCGCAGGTACTCATGCGATCCGACGGACGGCACCTTCAGGCGGGTATTCTCGCTCTGGAACGTCCAGCAAATGTACGCGGTGAAACCCTGCGTGCGATCCTGCAATTCGCGCAGACGCAGCAGGTGCTCGACACGGTCCTCGATGGTCTCCACATGCCCGAACATCATCGTCGCGGACGAGTTCAATCCGAAGCCATGGGCGATCTCCATCACGCGGAGCCATTCGTCACTCATGCACTTCAACGGAGCAATACGCTGACGCACGCGGTCGACGAGGATTTCGCCGCCGCCGCCGGGAATGGACCCCAGTCCGGCCTCTTTGAAACGGCGAATCACTTCTTCGACGGGCATCTTGAAAACCTCGGCAAAATGGTTGAACTCCGGCGGTGAGAAGCCGTGGATGTTTACCTGGGGAAAGTTCCGGCGAATGTATTGCAGGAGGTTCAGGTAGTAGTCGATGCCGAGTTTCGGATGATGGCCGCCTTGCATCAATATCTGGACGCCACCGATTGCCACCAACTCCTTGATCTTCTCGCCCACCTGCTCGAGGGTGAGCACGTAGGAATCATCGT
The DNA here is from genome assembly GCA_003152315.1 of Verrucomicrobiota bacterium. Taxonomy (GTDB): domain Bacteria; phylum Verrucomicrobiota; class Verrucomicrobiia; order Palsa-1439; family Palsa-1439; genus Palsa-1439. The sequence continues at coordinate 154,409 of PLZV01000037.1, read as the reverse complement.
CGCGCTCTTCGCGCATGAACGCGCAGAAGGTGCAATACACGTCGCAGACGTTCGTGTAATTGATGTTGCGGTCGATGATGTAGGTGACCCGGCGCTCCGGGTGTTTCCGCTCGCGCACCACGTCCGCCAGCGCGCCCAACTCCGGGAGCGTCAGGGCGTGATAGAGCCGCACGGCTTCCGCGGGCGTGATCCGCTCGCCGTCGAAGACCTTGCCTTGAATTGTGTCAAGCGACGTATCGTAAATCATGACAGTCGTCCACCAACCGCATTTCCTTCAAGTACTGCTGAAACCGCCGAATTCCCTGCTTCTCCGCCGCGTCCAACTCGTACGACAAATTCTTCGTCAGGTATTCGCGACGGACTTCCGGGGTCGCTTCCGTCGCATCTTGCACAATGCGCTCAATGTTCGCAAGCCCCTGGGCCTTGGCAGCTCGCAGCGGACCGCCGATCGCTTTCCCATCCACCCCGCGCTGCAAAGCCCACGCCGCAAACACAAACGGTAACCCGGTCAATTCCACCCACGCTTCGCCAAGATCGAGGATCGGTTGCGAGCCGTTCCGCGTGCGGTACCAGAGCGCCTCGTCGCCAATCAACATCATTGCCTCATGCTCTGACAACTTCCCGCCTTCGGGCCGCGGATAGAACTCCGGGGTAATGTTGTAACCGTATCGAAGAATGATGCGCACCAGCCAGGCCGACGTGCGCGACGCCGTGTCCACCGCCACACGTTTCAGCCTTTCGACTGGCTCGCGGTGAACCAGATACACACTCTGAATCCGGCCACGGGTGGCAATGGCAATCCCGTCGAGAACATCGTAGCGATCATGCTGGATGACTTCGGCAATCGGCACTAGGCCCGCATCAAACTTTCCGCGGCACATCAAATCCGCCAGCCGCGATGGCGGGGATAGCGTGACCTGGTCTTCGATTCCGTAAATGAGTGGACGCGCGTTCAGATAGGGCACACTCCCAATCCGCCACGGCAACGCTCCGCTCACGCCGCTCCTCCCTCGTTGCTGGCGCCGGCATAGGCGGTTTCAGCGGGCCCGACAAGGCCCAGGTCACTGCCTGTTTCAGCTTGCGTTGCGGTAGGGACTCCGTGCCCGGCCCCGCCTGTTTTCACCGGTCGATACAGGCTGTCGCGCTGCACCGGCTCACGGCCTGTTTCATGAATGGCCTTCACCAATTCTTCACGCGCCATTTCCTGCGGGGTCTTCGCGCCCGCCATGTGGTAAATCTTCTCCTCCATCACGGTGCCATCCAGATCGTCCACGCCATAGCTCAACGAAACTTGTGCGAGCTTCAGGCCCATCAAAATCCAGTACGCCTTGATATGGTCGATGTTATCGAGATAGATGCGTGCAATCGCCAGCGTCTTCAGCACGTCGTAGCCGCTCGGTCCCGTGAGATCCGGCAGCTTCGTGTTGTCCGGATGAAAGGCCAGCGTCACAAACGCCGTGAAGCCCTTGGTCTCATCCTGCAGGTCTCGCAGCCGACGCAGATGGTCCACGCGGTGATGTTCCTTCTCGACGTGGCCAATCAGCATCGTGCAGGTCGAACGTCCGCCCAGCTTGTGCCACGTTCGATGAACGTCGAGCCATTCCTCGGCCGACTCTTTCGCGTGGCAAATCACACTGCGAACTTCAGGATCGAAAATCTCCGCGCCGCCACCTGTCAACGAGCCCAGCCCGGCCTCGCGCAAGGCGGCGAGCGTCTCCGGCACGCTGCGTTTGCCCACCCATGACAGGTGCAGGATCTCAATCGCCGTGAACGCTTTCAGATGCAGCTTAGGATCCAGGGCCTTCAGCGAACGCAACATGTCAACGTAGTAATCCCATTTGAAAGAAGGATGCAACCCGCCGACGATGTGAATTTCCGTGATCCCGAGCTTGAGAGCATCCTGCGCTTTCTCGATCATTTGCGGAAGGTTGTATTCATAAGCGCCTGCATCACGCCGGCGCCGATAAAACGCGCAGAAATCGCAGTCGAGAATGCAGATGTTGGAGTAATTGATGTGGCGGTTGAGAATGTAATAGGCGACGTTCCCGTTCTTGCGCTCGCGCACGAGGTTCGCCATCATGCCAATGACGGCCAGGTCCTGCGACCGGTAGAGTCGGAGGCAATCGTCCTCATTGATGCGCTGGGCCGCCTCAACCTTCTCGTAAATGTCCCGCAACTCCGAACGCTCAATCAACTTGTTCATTGTAAAACCACATCGACCACGACCGCTCCGAGGAAGACGGCACTAATGACCGCATTCATGCGAAAAAATGCCACGTTCAAGCTGATCGGATCGCGCTTTCTCGCCAGCCGATGTTGCACGATCAGGCAGACCAGAATGACCGCAAGCCCAATATAGTATGGCACGCGAAGGCTTGAAATCAACCCGAAAGCCAGTAGCAGCGCTGCCATGATCGCGTGCGCCGCGCGCGCCACCTGTAGGCTCGGTGCAATCCCCAGTCGCACTGGTAGAGAGTGCAACCCTTGCGACTTGTCGAATTCCCAGTCTTGCGTCCCGTAAATGATATCGAAACCCACCAGCCAGAAAACCACGGCCAATGCGAGTACGCCCGGCGGCCAATCGAATCTTCCACGCACAGCCAGCCACGCGCCCAGCGGCGCAATCCCAAGAGCGAGCCCTAAAAAAATGTGCGAGAAGTCCGTGAATCGCTTGGTGAACGAGTAGAAGAACACGATCAGCAAGGCCAGTGGCGAAAGCCAGCCGCAGAGCGGGTTGATGAGCCAGGCCACATAGCCCAGCCCAAGTGCGCTCACAACGACCAGTCCGCATGCATTCGCCAGCGGAATCTGTCCGTTGGGCAAGTGCCGGTGCGCCGTGCGCGGATTCAACGCATCCAGTCGGCGATCAACAATGCGGTTGAACCCCATCGCCGCCGTCCGCGCACACACCATCGCCGCGAGGATCAGCAGAAACGTGCGCCATCCCGGCCACCCGCGGTCGGCCTTCGCCGCCACCACCATCGACGCCAGCGCAAACGGCAGCGCAAACACCGTGTGTGAAAACCGCACGAACTCGAAGTATTTTCGGATATGGAACACTTGGTTCTTCTAGCACAACGTTACGAAGACATAGAAGAACGAACTGGGCTTTGCTAAACTCAGGGGTATGCAACGAAGCTACGCCATCATCGGCACGGGGGCCCTCGGCGGATTTTACGGCGCGCGACTGCAACACGCCGGCTGTGAGTTGCATTTCTTGTTGCACTGCGATTACGAACACGTCCGCCAGTACGGCTTGATTTGCGAATCGCCGGACGGTGATTTCACCCTGCCGAAGGTGAATGCCTATGCGGATGTGCGTGACATGCCCAAATGCGACGTCGTTTGCGTCTGCCTGAAAACGACCCAGAATCACTTGCTGCCACAACTCCTACCGCCCGTTGTCAAAGACGACGGTGTCGTGCTCGTCATGCAAAACGGGCTCGGCATGGAGGCCCAAGCAGCTGAGGTTGTCGGAGCGCAACGCGTTGCCGGCGGCTTGTGTTTCCTTTGCTCCAACAAAGTCGGGCCAGGGCACACCCGTCATCTCGGCTACAGCCTGGTTGCACTCGGTGAATTCGCCACGCGCGGGATTAGCGAACGACTGCGCGCGATCGCTGACGATTTTCGGCGCGCCAAGGTCGAAACCGAACTGGCGAACGACCTCGATGTCGCTCGTTGGCAAAAGCTGGTGTGGAACATTCCCTACAACGGGCTTTCGGTTGTTCTCGACGCCACAACCAGCGAACTAATGACCCAACCGCACACTCGCCAACTCGTTGAGGAGATCATGCGGGAAGTCGTGGCCGATGCACGAGCGTGCGGTGTGGCGGTCACGGGTGAGATCGTTCAAAAAATGCTTTCCAACACGGAAAAAATGACGCCGTATCGCACGAGCATGAAGATCGACTATGATGAGCGCCGTCCACTGGAGGTCGAAGCCATTTTCGGCAATCCACTGCGGGCCATTCAACACGCGGGAGTTGCGTCGCCGCTACTGGAACAACTCTACCGCCAGCTCAAGTTCCTGGACGCAAGAAATGCCATGTCGCCGCGTTGAACCCGCCGGCTCTACTTTTTCGGATGCCGCACGAAAAAAAACCACATCAAATCCGTTGCGGAGATCTCCCGCGTTGGTTCGGTACCGAGCAGATAAGCCTCTCCACCCGGCCACGCGTGTCCGCCGCCCTTAACTGAGTATAGCGCGACCTCCGTCCCCTCCTTGCCGCCATGATAAATCTCCGTGCGAATAGTCCCCTTCTCCTCCCGCTGCGGTGTTTCCGAACAGCCATTATTTTTCACCCAGAACCTCACCGCATAGGAAACGGATTTATCGACACGCCGATGCGTGTCCGCTTTCTTGAGCGGCTCTCCGCCGTCGTACAGGACATGTTCGTCGGCGGTACCGTGGAAGATGATCATCGAAACGGGATGAGCGGGTTGGCAGTTGTCCACGTTCAGCGCGCCGGCCACGGGCGCGGCGGCGGCAATCTTGTCAGACAACTCGCACGCCAGACGATAGGTCATCATCCCGCCGTTCGACATGCCGGTGGCGTAGACGCGGTGGGGATCGATGGCCCGCGTCCTCTCCAGTTCATCAATCAGCGCGCGGATGAAACCAACGTCATCCACATTGCTATCCAGCGCGTAACCGCAGCAGTTGCCGGAATTCCAGGTCAACAAGCGATTCTTCAACCGCCCGGACCCATTGGGGTAGACGACGACAAATCCTTCTTTGTCCGCCTTTTCACTAAATCCTGTCATATGCACAGCGCCCGGCGCATTCCCGCCGCCACCGTGCAACACGATCACCAGCGGCAGCGAACCCTTCCCGTCGTAGACGGGAGGCAAATGCAAGAGGTAGGTTCGTTCGCGGTCGCCAACTTTTAGTGACAAGACACGATCGCCAGTCTTTAGTTCATCGCCTTGACTGCTCATCGCCAGTAACGATAACACAACGATTCCAAAAACGAGTTTTACCATTTTGCACCTCTCGAGTAGTTCATCGAGAGAGACGAAATCTTTTACCCGAAGGTTACAAGACTACTCGTTGCTTCGCCATCGCTTGACGAGTTGGTGCTCGATGCCGAGTTGGTCCAGCACTCGCGCGATAATCGTGTCGACGAGTTCCGTGATTGTCTTCGGCTTGGTGTAAAAGGATGGGCTGGCAGGAATGATCATCGCGCCGGCTTCGGTCAGGGTGGCCATGTTGCGCAGGTGGATCAGGTTGTACGGTGCTTCACGCGGAACGAGGATGAGCTTGCGCCTCTCTTTTAGGAAAACATCCGCCGCGCGCGCAATCGTGTTGTCGGATACGCCGTTGGCAACACGCCCGATCGTGCCCATCGACGCAGGGATGATGACCATCGCATCCAATTTGGCCGATCCGCTTACAAAGGGGACAAACATGGAACCATTTTCGTCATACTGGATAACGGACGGCGCGATTTTCAGTTCGCCCTTCGGCAACTCAAGTTGGCCGACTTCACGGGCATGTTTCGTGGAGATGAAGTGGATTTCGTGTTTTCGCGGATCAAGATTATCAAGCAGCCGCTGCGTGTAAATCGCACCGCTCGCGCCGGTCATGGCTACGACAATTCTCATTGGAGTGACTGGCGATCGGTGGTTGGTAACTGGGATTCAACCGCGTATTCCGCGCGGGCCTCACGAACACCGGCCGCGCCCTTTTGATTCAGCAGGTAACGAATGTAGCCGTTGAGCAACCGCTCGACACAGGTGATCTGGACGCGTAACTGCCCTGCCAGTTCCGGGGCGGCGTATTGCTCGTCCTCGCAAAGCATCACATCGTCCAGCACCTCTTCCAACGAGCCCCGGGCCAGCCGCAAGAACTGCGCGTTCTCCTGATAGTGAAACCGCCCATGACCTTCCGCAATGTTATTAGTCACAGAAAGAGCAGCTCGACGCAACGGGGGTACTAACACGTACTTCTCGTTTGCAGGGAGTGTCTTGGTCAGCGCATAGATTGTCTGACGCAGCTTTCGCGCTTCCCTCCACACATCCAACTCCTCAAATCCTCGATAGGTCTTTTCGTTCATCGCGTCCGCCTCCAATCACCAATCACCCGTCACTGATCACAATTTGCCCACCGCTTCCGCCGCCGCGCGCAACGTTTCTTCGATGTCCGTCTCCGTGTGCGCCAGGGAGAGGAAACCGACTTCAAATTGGGATGGCGCCAGATAGACGCCGCGGTTGAGCATCGCGTGGAAAAACTTCGCGTACCGTTTCGTATCGCTCGTCTTGGCACTGGCGTAGTCCACCACCTCGCAGTCCGTGAAGAATGTACAGAACAGCGAGCCGATCCGTACTGAATGTCCCTTCACAATTTTTTTCCACTCATCGCCGAGGCTGGCGGCGCGACGCTCCAACTTCTCATACGCGCCGCTGTGCGAAAGTTCCTCCAGCGTCGCGATTCCCGCACCCATGGCCAGCGGATTGCCCGAAAGCGTGCCAGCCTGATATACGGGACCGGTGGGAGCCAGCAGATCCATCACGTCCGCGCGCCCGCCGAACGCGCCGACGGGCAGGCCACCGCCGATAATCTTGCCGAGTGTCGTGAGATCGGCCTGGATTCCAAACAACTCCTGCGCGCCGCCGCGCGCCACGCGGAACCCGCTGATGACCTCGTCAAGAATCAGCAACGCGCCATTGTCCTGTGTAACTTTGCGTAGCTTCTCCAAAAAGCCGGGCTTGAGTGGGATCAATCCCATGTTCGCGGGAATCGGCTCAATGATCGCGCAGGCAATCTCGCGCCAGTTCACGGTGTCGAGCGCCGCGAAATCATTCAAGGGCAACGTGAGGGTGTTACGGGCGAAGTCCGCAGGGACGCCGGCGCTGTCCGGCACGTCGAACGTCGCGCCGCCCGAACCCGCTTTTACCAGCAACGCATCCGCATGGCCGTGATAACAGCCTTCAAATTTCAAGATCTTGTCCCGCTTCGTGAATCCGCGCGCCAGTCGAATGGCCGACATGGTCGCTTCCGTGCCGGAGTTCACGAAGCGGATTTTTTGCATCGACGGAAATGCCTCGCGGACCAGTTGCGCAAGACGAATCTCGCGCGGATTGGGCGTCCCGAAGCTCGTCCCGTCCCGCGCGGCTTCCTGCACGGCGCGCACGACCTGCGGATGCGCGTGACCGAGGATCATCGGCCCCCAGGAGCCGACGTAGTCGATATACTCGTTGCCGTCCACGTCCCACAGCCGCGAGCCCTTGGCGCGTTGTGTGAAAAACGGTGTGCCCCCCACGCCGCGAAAGGCGCGCACCGGGGAATTCACTCCACCCGGAAAATGTTGCAGCGCTTCCTGCCAGAGTTTCTCCGAGTATTCGTGGGTTGGGGTCATCTCCGTAAAAATCTAGCAGGTTTCACCGCTGATGCTAGGCGAAATGAACGTGTCTATCGCCATTCGTGCCTCGGATATTTCCTCTGTAATTCCAGTTTAAGTTTCGGGTATGTCTCCTTCCAGAAGGTCGCGAGGTTCTCGGTCACTTGTACGGGGCGCTGGTTCGGCGCCAGTACTTGAATGCGCACGGGCACGCGGTGCTGGGCGATCCACAACCCTTGCTTCACGCCGTACAAATCCTGAATGCGGGCAGAAATAGTCGGCGGCCCGTCGGTTGAGTAGACGACCTTCGACTTTCGCCCACCTGGCAACTCAATCCGTTCGGGCGTGTATTCCTCGACCCACGCTTGCTGCTGACCCGAAAGCCACGATTTCATTACCGGCCAGACAGCCTTGTCCTTGATCTCCTTGTAACTCCTCGCGCCATGGCAGATTTGCTCGATCAACGCTTGTCGGTCGTCGTCGGCAATCGCGGGAACGCCGAGTTCCGGAAACCATTCGCGCAGCCGATTCACGCGCACGATCCATTGTTCGACGGCCTCGTCCCAATTCTTCAACACACATCGGCCCGCCACCACCTCGGCGGCGAGAATCCGCGCGGCAGCGTCCAGCGGGACATCCTCCGACCGCCCCGCCTCCAGAACGAGATCGCGAAATTGTTTCCGCTTCTCCCCAAACACGCGTCGCTGCGTCGTGTCATAAACCACCGCCACCGTTTCCGTGAAATCGCCCGGGAAAAGATCCCGCAACCATTCTTCCTTGATTGCGGTCGCCAGGCTGAGCAGGACGTTCAATTCCCGGTTCTTGCCCGTGCCACTTTGGATCTCGTGAATTTCAGTCGCCACCAGCAAGGGCGCACTCTGCACAACGCTCTCCCGCGCCAGGACGCCCCGCCGTTCATGCACGAGCTGGCAGCGCAACGTTCCTTCGTCTAACCGACGCGCCACGTGATCCGAGAATCCCAGCAATACGCAGCGCTGGATTGCGTCAGTAGCCGCCCGCTTCTCGCTGACGTCCAGCCCTTCCCTCTTCGCAATATCAAGAAACTGCTCGAACAGCGGCCCGACCTGCCGCGCCGCTTGCGCGTGAATGCCGACCTGGCGGCAGCGATCGACGCTGTAGCCGTTGCGGTCCGCGTAACGCCACGCGCGCATGAGAACGAAGAAGTCCGATTGCGTCTCGCCGCCAAATAAATCGTCGCGCGCCTCCTCCACTTGCTTCCCCTGCCGCCGCACCATCAAATCGCGCCCCTGCGTGAGCGCCGCGATGAGCGCGACCTGCCGGACGCAACCGTATTCCTGCGCCGCCAGCAGCATCCGCGAATAACGCGGGTGCAACGGAAAGGCGAGCATCCGCCGCCCAAGTTCCGTCAACGCGCCGGTCGTGTTTTCCAGCGCGCCCAAATCCTTCAGCAAGAGAACCGCATGGTCCAACGACTGGCGGCTCGGCGGTTCCAGCCATCGAAACGCATACACGTCCTCCACCCCGCTGGCCTTCAGCGTCAACACCACTTCCGCGAGGTCGAGACGTTTCACCTCCGCCGATTCTTGCAGGGGCCGCTGCTCGTGTTCGTGCTTCGTCCACAACCGCAAGCAGACGCCCGGCGCCGTGCGACCCGCGCGACCCGCCCGTTGGTCCGCCGAGGCGCGGCTGATCTTCTCGACGAGCAACGTATTGATGCCGCGGTACGGATCGTAACGCGGGATGCGCGCCAGGCCGCTGTCGATCACGATCCGCACGCCGTCAATGGTCAACGAGGTTTCCGCGACGTTCGTGGAGACAACGATCTTGCGCCGGTCATATTGCGCCACCGCCGCATCCTGGTCGTTGGTCGGCAAATCACCATGCAGCGGGAGAACAATGAACTGGCTGCCGAGCGCGTCTTGCGCACCGCGCACGGTCCGGCTGATTTCGTACGCGCCGGGCATGAACACCAGCGCATCGCCTTCGTGCTGCGTGACGAGTTGCTCCAATTCCTTCACCGCCGCTTCCCACACCGGCCAGTCGCCCAACGTTTTGTCGAGGTATTCAATGTCCACGGGAAACGTGCGGCCTTCGGAAGACAGCAGCTCGCAAGGTTTCAGGTATTCGCGCAGCGGTCCCACGTCGAGTGTGGCCGACATCACCATGATGATCAGGTCGGGACGCGTCGTTTCCTGAATCTGCAGTGCGCGCGCCAGGGTGATATCGCCGTAAAGATGCCGCTCGTGAAACTCGTCGAAAATGACAGCGCTAATGCCGCGCAGGTTTTTGTCAGAGAGCATCTGACGCAGCAGAATGCCTTCGGTGACGTAACGAATCCGCGTCGCGGACGAGGTGACATCATCGAGGCGAATCTGGTAGCCAACTTCCTCCCCCAACTTCACCCCGCGACCCTTCGCAACCCATGCCGCCAACATTCTGGCCGGCAATCGACGCGGCTGCAGGATGACAACTTGCCCACTACCCAACACTCCGGCATCCAGCAACATCTGCGGCACCTGCGTCGATTTGCCCGAGCCCGTCGGAGCCGTCAGGATCAACCGCCGCTGCCGACCCAAAGCCGACAGCAGCGACTCCCGTACTTCCATAATTGGCAGGTCGCGCACACTCATTATCTCCAAGACCTTATCATAGCCACGAGCACTGTCCCAACCTTGAGCAAGTTCAAAATCCACGCCCCAAAACGGGACGTCACGACACGGTTTTCGCGCCAAACGAACCGGATTGAAAAAAACTGCCCCTTTCTCACAACCCACTATCGCCCTGAGAGTTCCGCTTAAAAACGCACCCAAACCAATCCGGTTCGTTTCGCAGAAACACATGTTTTTCACGCTTCACTCTCTCCCAAAAAACGCCCTCCTTGTCCGCCATAGCCTTGGCGACGCGGATGCCCTCTTATGTCACAGAACTGCGCCGACTATACCCGCTCCCAACCGCCCAGTCCAGCAAAATTATTGCTTTACGATAGTCAGTCATTTGTCGGGCGTACTTTTATGCTTCCTTCGGGATTCCGTCAGAGGTTTAATGAGCGATGGGCCATGAGCACATCAATTTCTCCCACTGAGCAGCCACGATGAAGCGCTCTGTCATGCTGCTGCCTTTGGTTGCTCTCGCGCCACTTGGTAGTTTTCTAGGGCCATACCTGGATGGCAGAGGTGTAATTCCCCAAGGCTCCGGGCTAGTTATCGATTGCGCGATCGTGCTCATTCTTCCCTGGTTAATTTCGACTCTCTTCAGTCTCATAGCGCGCTCCTCCAGACTTGTCCGCTGTCTTGTCTTCGTTGGCACGTTAGTCTTCCAGTTGATCTTGTGCACCATTGTCGTGTTTGCGACGCCTGGTGCTAAGTCGGAAATGATCGGTATTGCACACCGGCTTAGAGCTGAGTTCCCGGTGGCCGAGCTTCGCGTTTGCGCCGATCAGCTGCTCGCCAAGCAGCGCGCTGGTGAACTTGTTTTCACGAAGCCTGCTGAACACATCGACGGAGTGTGGTCTGAAATCGTTACGGTTGTAGATGATTCGCAGTTGTCGCCTTCTCTTCGCGGGCGCTTCAAAGCCGTAGCGATCGTGAAGGTCGAAGGAGACTATCGAGTGGTGTTTAGTCTCGGCAATGAACGTGGGATTATATGCGACAATCGGACTTACGTGAGCGGCTTTTTCGAGCATTCGATGGCGGAAGGAGTGCACGCGTACAGGTATATGCGAACATAAGAACCAACCATCCACTCAGACTAGCTCGCGACTTTACGATTTGAACCAAGACGTTGCCCAGACGCAATCTTGTCGGCGCGACGGAACCGCCTATACTCATGCCGAGATGCCCGAGCAATTCCACCACAACGTCTATGTCATCCTGCTCGACAGCGCGGTCTCGAAAGAGCGCAAGGTCAGGGCGCTGAATCCGAAGCGGGATGCGAAGAAGCCTTGCGTGTATGTCGGGATGACGGGGATTCCACCGATCGAACGCTTTCAGAACCACAAGGACGGGTACAAGGCGTCGTACTACGCGTGCAAATACGGCGTGCGATTGCTGCCTGAACTGTACGAGTATCTCAACCCGATGCCCTACGAGGCGGCGTGTCAGATGGAGAAGGAACTGGCTGAGGACTTGCGGGAGCAGGGTTACACCGTCTGCGGCGGGAAATAGTCGGCACCAAATTAGTTTTCAGACTCCCGCCAAGCTGCGGATCGCCCCCTCACCTTAATCCTCTCCCCCGGAGGGGAGAGGAAACTCGGGCAGCACAACAAAAGACCATCTCCTCTCCCCTTGGGGGAGAGGCTGGGTGAGGGGTGAGACTCAATCCTTCACGCGCGCGATGGCCAGGCCGTCAAGGGCTTCGCGCATTACGGTGATTAGGATCGTTTCGAGTTTGGGGTTTGCGGCGAGTTTGCGGTTGAACTCCTGAATCCCGAGCACGAGCGGGTCCGTCTGGCCGCTCCGCGCGACTTTTCCATCGCGGATGACATTGTCGCCGAGAATCAGGCTGCCGGGGTGGGTCAATTTCATGGCGTAATCGAGATACACCGGATAGTTGTTCTTGTCGGCGTCGATAAAAACGAGATCGAACGCCGCTTCTCCCGCCTGAACCATTTTCTCGAGCGTCGCCGCAGCAGCGCCCTGTCGAATCTCCACCAGCGAGCGCAAACCCGCGCGCTCCAGGTTCTTACCGGCAACACGGACGTGGTTCTCGTCCAGTTCCAGCGTCACCAGTTTTCCTTTCGGGCCTATGGCACGAGCCAGCCAGATCGCGCTGTAGCCGCCCAGCAAACCAATTTCGAGCACGCGCCTGGCACCGGAAAGCTTCGCCAGCAAATAGAGCAGCTTGCCTTCGTTCGGCGAGACATGGATTTCCGGCAAACCGCCTTCGGTCGCATCCCGCAACGCCTGTTCAAATACCGGATCGCGCGGCACGAACAGCCGCTCGATGTATTGGTCAATTTCCAAGAGTGAGGAATGCTGATCCGATGAAGACATACGTGGACCTATCGCGCCTTCTTCAGGAGAATGTCCGTCTTCGCCGCGAAAAAGAAATCGCTCTCGGTCAACCCGTCAATCTTGTGCGTCCAAATGGTGACCTTCACCTTGCCCCATGCGAGGTAGATGTCGGGATGATGGTTCTGCCGTTCGGCCAGGTCGCCGACGCGGTTCGTGAAATCGAGCGCCTCACGGAAGTCCATAAACTTATATTCCTTCTCCAGGTGATGCTCGCCCACGAGTTGCCAGCCGTTGTTCACGGCCCGGTAGAGAGACTGCAACTTTTCACCCGTCAACGGTGGCACACCGCCTTTGCACGGGACACATTCCTGGGCAGCCAGTTCACAGGCCTTCATCATTGTTCAACCTTTCGACAAATGCGGCACCGAGAGATCGGGACGCTGGCCGAAGTCCGGTTGCCGCGGGGGATTCGTCCGCAACGCCTTGTTGATTTCCTGCAGCGCGCGCTCCATCTGCGGATCGCGGCCCGCCACAAAATCCTGCGGCCGCATTTCCACTTCAATATCCGGGTCGGTCCCGTAGTTTTCCACCTTCCAACCGACGTCCTTGAACCAGAACGAGAATTCCGGCTGCGTGGTGAAACTGCCGTCCATGAGCGAATGCCGCGGCCAGATGCCGATCACGCCGCCCCAAGTGCGTTTCCCGATCAGCGGCCCGAGTTTCAGAAGCTTGAACCCGTGCGAGAAAATGTCGCCGTCGGAGCCCGCGTACTCGTTCGTGATGGCCACCATCGGCCCCGCCACGGAATCGACGGGATAGGGCTGGACATTGGACCAGCGGGATTGGTTGTAGGCGATGCGGCGACGCGCCAGTTTTTCGAGGATCAACTCCGACACGTGTCCGCCACCGTTGAATCTCACGTCCACCACCAGTCCTTCGCGGTCGATCTCGCTGAGGAAATAGCGATGAAACTCGGAATACCCTTGTGGCCCCATGTTGGGGATGTGCACATACCCCACCCGCCCTTTCGTGCCCTCATGCACGAGGCGGCGATTTGTTTCGACCCATTCGCGATAGCGTGCCGGGAACTCGCTCGCCAGCGTCTTCACCGTGACCGTGCGCCCCGCTTTGCCTTTGACGTCGCCGACAGTAATCAGCACTTCCGCATCCGATTGGTTCACGAGCAGGGCATTCGGGTGTGTCTCGGCATTGAGATGGTGTCCACCAATCGCCAGCATTGTGTCGCCCACGTGCACATTGACGGCGGGCGCAGCCAGCGAGGAGCGGCCCTGCACGTCCCATGGATCGCCCCGGACAATGTGCTTGATCTTCCACGCCTTGACCGTCGAATCGTAAACAAAATCCGCGCCGAGTAGACCGAGGTCGTAACGCGGCGGCTGCCGGTGGTCGCCGCCAAATTCGTAGGCGTGCGACGTGCCGAGTTCACCCTGCATCTCCCACATCAGGTCGGAAAATTCCGCGCGGGTCGCGATGCGCTCGACCAGCGGCAGGTAACGGTCGTACACCGCCTGCCAATTCACCTTCGACATGTCCGCGGTCCAAAAATGATCGCGTTGCAGCCGCCATGCTTCGCGGTACATCTGCCGCCACTCCGCCGGCGGTTTGACGGAAACCTTGATGCGGCCCAAATCAATCCACCCGCTCTTTTTGCCGGACGGTTCCTTCGCCATTTTCTCGTCCGGTTTTTCCCCGGCCTTCAGCACCCGCAAGCGACGGCCCGCGCGATAGACCAGTGTCTTGCGATCGGCAGACAACACGAAGTACGACATCTTGTCGACAAGTTCCTCCGCCTTTTGGGTCTCAAAATCGAACACTTCCAACGTGGCCTTCCCTTGGGGTTCGGGGGACGGCGGCCAGTTGTCGCCATGCAGGCTGCCTTCAATTGGCAATGAAGTGAACAACACCTTGCCATGAATGCCCGCGATCTGTTGGTAGCGGCCATCCTCCACCGGAAACGCCAGGATGCGTGACTCGATGCCGTCGAAATCAATCGCCACCACCGCGTTTTTCTTGGCGTCCGCCTTGGCCTTCGCCTCGTCCTTTTTTTCCTCTGGCGGCTTCGGCACGGGAACGAACGGCGAGGGAATGTCTTTGCGCAGCGTTACCAGATACGGCTTCACGCCGCGCGGAAAGCCGAGGTCGAAGTGGAGATTGTCGTAGACCGGATCAAACTCGCGGTACGAGAGGAAATACAAAAACTTGCCGGCGGGATCGAACGACGGTGAAACGTCCTGCAGCACGGGTTGGGTGACCGGATGCACCTTCCCCGTTTTCACTTCGCACACCCGAATCGCCGACGTGTGCTGGCTCAGCGCGCAACTGTAGGCAATCCAGCGTCCATCCGGCGACCAATCGAACCCCGCGATCTGCGCCCACGCGCTTTTATCCAGCACGCGGGTCTTGCGGGACTTCAAGTCAACGAGCAGCAATTCATTGCGGTGGTTCGAGAGCGCAACTTGATCGGCCTTCGGGTCCTCGCGCATGTCGATGACCCGACCGATGTCGAGTCCGCTCAGGCGCGTTGTCTTCGCAAGACCGTCCGTACCATGGATCTCGAGGGTCTCTTCGCCCTCCGCGTCGCTGACGAGCGCGATCCGCTTGCCGTCATGGAGCCAGCGTGGCAGGCGATGGCGCGCAGCGTCCACGTCGCCATGCTGCAGGACCGGCCCCTCCCAATTCCCCATCGTGAAACATTTCCCACGCGTGCCGAGCGCAAGCAGGTGGCCCTGCGGATGCGGTTCGAAAGTGTCCAAGTACTTCGCCGGATCCACGAACTTTCGTTGCCGTTGCGTACGCGGACTGTCGTACTCCATCTCGATCCGGGCCGTCGCGTTCGTGGCGGGATCGAACACAAACAGGTCCGCGCCCGCGTGGTAAACGATGCGGCGTCCATCGGTCGCAGGATTGCGCGCGTAGAAGTCTTCGTGGCGCGTATGCCGCTTCAGGCCCTTGCCGGTTGACGTACAGGACCAGAGATTGCCGACCGATTCGTGGTCCGAAAGAAAATAGATGCGCGAACCGATCCACAGCGGACGGGAGAGATTGCCTTTCAGTTGGATCAGCCGGCGGAACTGCCCCTTGCCGGTCGGGTCGATCCACAGATCGCCCGCCGTGCCGCCCCGATAACGCTTCCAGCGCGCAGGATCGAGCGCGTTGCGACCGATGACGCAGCCGCCGTTCGGCCCGAACGAAATCGACTGGGCGGGTCCTGTCGGCAGCAATTCCGGCGCGCCGCCATCCAGCCCAATGTTCCACAACCGCGGGGGGCTGCCGAAAGGCTGCTGCGCGTTGCTGTTGAAAACTATCCTGCCTGAATCAGTCCACCCGACGACCAGCGTGTTCGCCCCCAAATACGTGAGTCTCCGCGCTTCGCCGCCTTCGGCGGGCATGACGTACACTTCCAGGCTGCCTTCGTCGCGTCCGCTGAACGCCAGCCATTTGCCATCGCGCGAGAGCGCGGGATGGCTGACCGAGCCGAGGCCGGAGGTGAGCCGTCGGGCGATCCCGCCATCGGCGGAAACCGTCCAGAGATCGTCGTCGCTGACAAATACAACTGTGCTGTTATGAATTGTTGGAAGTCGGTAGTAGCCCTGCGTTTTCATGAAATCCCTGTGGAGTTATACGAGGCCGGTTTTCGTTGTGGAAGTACAAACTCTCTAGTGCGCCGTCCCCAATTCGCGCAACAGTTCGGCGCTCATGGCAATGCCGCGGTGAAAATTGGCCAAGTCCATCTTCTCATTGGGCGAATGCCAGTTGTCGTCGGGCAACCCGAGCCCGACCAAAATGATCTCGCCGCGCAAGTGCCGCTTGAAGACGTCGAGGATCGGCAGCGAGCCGCCTTCCCTCGCGAATACTGGCTCGCTACCAAACGCTTTTCGCAATGCGACTGCCGCCGCCTTCGCTCCACGACCGCGCGGGGATTCGTGAAAGGGATGGGAATGATGGCCTGGCGTAGTGGTCAACCGCACGGAAGATGGGCAGACCCGCCGCAGATGCCGCGTCACGAGTTGCGCGATCGCTTCCGGTTTCTGGTTGGGAACAAGTCGGCACGTAATCTTGGCTCCTGCCCAGGCCGGCACAATGGTCTTGGTTCCGGGTCCCTGATAGCCGCCGGAGATTCCATTGATCTCGAACGTCGGCCGGGCCCAGCGCCTTTCGAGCGTCGTGTATCCCTTCTCACCCACGAGAGATGGCACCCCGAGGAAGCGGGCGTAGGCGCGCTCGTTGAAGGGGAGACCGCGAAATTGTTCGCACTCCCATTTTTCCAGCGGACGCACGTCATCATAAAAACCTGGCACCACAACGTGACCGTTCGCGTCCACACAGGCGGCCAGCAACCGGGCCAAGGTCATCACTGGATTCGCCACGCTGCCGCCAAACACGCCGGAATGCAGGTCGCGTGACGGCCCGTCCACGCGGACTTCGAGCGCGGCGATGCCACGGGTGGCATACGTAATCGTCGGGTGGTCCTTCGAAAACATCGAAGTGTCGGAAACAATGATGTAATCTGCGCGCAATTGCTTCGCGCGCTGTTTCACGAATGACATGAGGTTCAGGCTGCCGACTTCCTCCTCGCCTTCGATAAGGAACGTCACATTTACGGGAAGTGGCGTGTGCGTTTTTAGGTATGCTTCAACCGCCTTGACGTGCGCGAAGAACTGTCCCTTGTTGTCGGAGGCGCCGCGTCCAAAAAGTTTGCCGGCGCGCTCCACGGGTTCGAACGGCGAGGTCTTCCACAACTCGAGCGGCTCCGGCGGTTGGACATCGTAGTGCCCGTAGATGAGCACGCTCGGAACTTTGGGGCCGCGCATCGGTGGCGTGCGTGCCACTAAAATTGGATTCCCTTTCGTCGGGTACAGTTTGACATCCAGCCCCAAGGTGCGAAAATGTCTGGCGAGCCAGTCCGCACAGCTTAATACGTCATGTCGGTGCTCCGGCTGGGTTGAAACGCTGGGGAAACGCACCAGTGATTTAAGTTGCTCGACGAACGGGCGACGATTTTGCGAAAGATATTTTTGGATCGTGACCACGGGACGGGACGTTAGCTGATTTGTCACTTCAAGTCACAGCTAAATTGGATGGCCTTCCAGCGTCTTGTGGTATAGTTTTAGAGCCTTGAATTTTCATGACAGAGAGTGATTCACCGGTAGCGAACACAACGCCCGCGGAAGACGAGGCGTTGCCACTGGAGGAACTGGAGCTAACCCCGCAATGGGTCAAGTCATCCGGCAAGTCCTACGCCGATCATTCCGGCGGAGACCGCGGACCGCGACGCGGCGAGGGCCGCCGTCCCGATGGTGACCGCCGTCGCAGCAATGACCGCGACCAGCGACCACGTCCGCCGAGGCCACCCGAGTCCGGCGACCGCCGCGGACCACGTCCCGAGCAGCGCCGCAGTGGGCCGCCGCCGCGCCGTGATGCGGAACGCCCACCCGCTGCGCCGTCAGCCCCACCCACTCTGCCGATTGAGGTCGCGTTCCAGCCGGAAGACAAGGGCTTCGCCGGGATGGTTGAGGCGATGAAACAAACGCAGCGGGCGTATACCTTGTTTGACATCGCCAAGCTCGTCCTTAACAAACCCGAGCGACATGTGGTGAAGTTCACCCGTCCGCCCATGGCGAGTGGCACTCCCGAGCCGCTGTTTCTGGTGACGCCGGGCGAGAGCGTGTTTTTGCGACAGGACGAAGCGGTGCGATTCGCGCTGCGCCAGCATGCCGCGATGATCCTCAAGGAAAAGAAGACGCCCATCGATCCGCCGAAAGGCAATTTCACGTTTGTGAATCGGTGCGGCCTGACGGGAGTGTGGCTCGGCCCGCCGAATTATCATGAGTACCAGAGCCGATTGGTCCGGCATCACCAGCAGCGATTGCGGCACATGCACTTTGAGGAGTTCAAGTCGCGCATCCAGACCGTGAAGGACCCCGAAGCGGTCAAGGCGTGGGTGGATTCGATGAGCTTCAAGACCGAGTACGAGTGCCTTCTCGATGCCGAGCCGAAAACGTTCTCCACCCGTGACGAAGTGGAAAAACATTTCGTCGAGAATCATCTGGCGAAGTTTGTCACATCCGCGCCTGAAGTGCGGATCAGCGGCACTGCCAGCCGCCAGCTGCAAAATCCCGCGCTCCTTGAGACCGTTCGACTGGCGTGGGAGCAGGAACGCAAGTTTCCGTTGAAGACCGCGAACGAAATGCGTGGTCGTCTTCGTCATGAAGGCTTCCACTTCTTCAAAGACCCGAAAGGCATCACGTTCATCAGTCGCATCAAGCCGCAACGGTTCGAGTCCATCGGGCATCTCTCGGAACAGATCCAGAAGATCATCCTGTTCTTGCGCGAGCATGTCGGCTGCAAACGCAAGCGGTTGATCGAGCATTTTGTACCACCGCCGGCCGCACCAGCCCCGGCTCCAGCACCGACGGGTGACACCGTTGCGATCGCATCCGGTTTGACTGCGGAGGTCAATGCCCCCGCTACTCCGGCTCTGGTGATGCCGTCTGCGGAAGATCGGCTGCTGGCCGACCTTCATTGGCTGATCCAGGACGGTTACGTGGTCGAGTTCTCGGACGGTCGTTTGTGGGCACTGGCTGACAAACCGCCGCAGCAGGTTTCGACGAAAAAACCGAAGACTGCCGCACCCGAGACTCCTGCCGAGAATGTAGCGGAGTCACCGGCTCCGGCGGCGACCGAGACGCCTGTGGAACCGCCACCCGCCGAGGAGACGGCTCCAACGGCCGCAGAGGATGGCGATCTGAATCCGAACACGCCCATCGCCTCCTAGCGGGGTGGAACGCGCGCATGGCTGAGATCCTTGTCGAGGTCCAGAATCTTCGCAAAGAATTTGCCGGCACGGTGGCCGTGGCGGACGTGTCGTTCACGGTGCCGCGCGGGGAGATCGTCGGGGTCCTCGGCGCCAACGGCGCGGGCAAGACCACCACGATCCAAATCCTGCTCGGGTTGATCAAGCCGTCAGGAGGGAAAGTCACGATTTTTGGCAAGGACCTCGAGCGGCACCGCATCGAGATCCTCCAGCGCTCCAATTTTTCCTCGGCGTACACCGGGCTGCCCTCGAACCTCAAGGTCTGGGAGAACCTGCTCATTTTCGCCATGATTTACGGCGTCCGTGACCATCGCCAGAAAATCGATGCCCTGCTCGAGATGTTCGAGATCACGCACCTGCGGACCAAAATCACGGGTAACCTGTCATCGGGCGAATCCACGCGCGTGAATCTGTGCAAGTCGCTGCTGAACGATCCCGAGTTGTTGATGCTGGATGAACCGACCGCCAGTTTGGATCCCGACATTGCGGACAAAGTGCGCAAGCTTTTACGGCGCATCCAGAGTGAACGGCAGATCACGATGGTTTACACCTCGCACAATATGCGCGACGTCGAGGAGGTCTGCGATCGCGTGCTGTTCATGCACAAGGGCCGCATCATTGCGGAGGGCACGCCGCAAGAAGTGAAGGACAAGTTCAAGCAAACGTCGCTGGAGGATGTCTTCATCAGCGTCGCGCGCGGCGGCGACGTGCTGGCCGGCGGCGGAGAGGAGGCGCGATGAACTGGGGTCACATTCGCGCACTCGTGTTGCGCTACACCTTCCTCTACACGCGCAGTGTGCCGCGCGTGGCCGAAATGTTCTTCTGGCCCGTGATGGATTTGCTGGTGTGGGGTTTTATCACGGTCTACCTCCAAAAACTGGAACACCAGCCGCCGGCGCTGGTCACATTCCTACTCGGCTCGATGATTTTTTGGGACATCCTGTACCGCGCACAACAGGCCGTGACCATTTCGTTCCTCGAAGACATCTGGGCGCGCAATCTCCTCAATCTTTTCGTCTCACCCATTCGCGTCAGCGAATTCATCGTGGCGACCTACATTGTTGGCTTCGTGAAGATCCTGGTGACGGTGGGGATCCTGGCCGGGCTGGCGTTATGGTTCTATCATTGGAACCTGTTTCAAATGGGTCTTCCGCTCATTCCCCTCTTTGCCAGCCTGCTGCTGATGGGTTGGGCGGTGGGGATGATCACCACGGCGCTCATCATGCGCTGGGGCCAATCCGCCGAAGCGCTGGCATGGGGCATTCCGTTTCTCATCCAGCCCATTTGCGCGGTTTTTTATCCGCTCAGCGTATTGCCGAAGTGGATCCAGCCAATCTCGCGGGCCATTCCGGCGACGTATGTCTTCGAGGGGATGCGGCAGGTGCTGCGCGGGGAAGGACTTTCCACGCACGAGATGATGTGGGCGTTCGGGCTGAACGTGGTGTACCTGATCGGCGCGGGTCTGTTCTTCAACTACATGTTTGAAGTCGCTCGCGACAAGGGCCTGCTCGCCAAGCTCGGCACGCAATAGGGATGCTCAGCGGACGCAGGCTGAAGCCTGCGGCTACGGGATCATTTCTTCGCTAACATCCCACTCTTGGGCGGATAGTGGAAATCGTTTTCGAGAAGATAGAGGTAGAGAA
The DNA here is from genome assembly GCA_003152315.1 of Verrucomicrobiota bacterium. Taxonomy (GTDB): domain Bacteria; phylum Verrucomicrobiota; class Verrucomicrobiia; order Palsa-1439; family Palsa-1439; genus Palsa-1439. The sequence goes on along the minus strand of PLZV01000037.1, from coordinate 133,657 downwards.
TCGCCATCGCGTCCACGTCCTTGGAAGTGGTGTTGTTGTATTCGGCGCGTAATTCGTATTGATGCGCCGGGTCAACGACGATGCCGCTGGCGGATTGAAATTCTCCCATATGCTTGACGCCGACTTTGTCGTGGAAATCCTCGGCTTGAATTTTCAGAACACTTCGCAAGGCCGTGAGGTCGTATAATTCCAGCGATTCACCGTACGGATGCAGATGCGCCGTGACGTAGTGCAAGGTTGTCGAGGTGGTGAGGTTCAATTGGTTCGCGACAACTTTCACGCGATAACTGTGACGACCGGGCGGCACCATCCAGTGATAGGTCACGTCGTTGCCGAACTGGGCCTGCACTCCGCCCTTCATAGTGGCAACTCCGCCCACGACGTTTGTCGCCATCGGTTCCACGCAACCTTCTCCCGGATGCGTCATGGAGGTACACATTTTCATGTGTTCCATCCCGGAGCCCGCCAACGGTTGGACCACGTAGAGCGCGCGGCGAAACAGCGGCTTCATGGGAGCGGTCAGGTCGGCATCGCGGACGAAATCGATGGTCGTTTTGAAACGGACTTTCACCGCGCGATCCGGGACGTTGAGATTGAGCGACATCGTGAAGAAATCCAGCGGTGTGTCCGACCGCACAGGTATGCCGTAGCCGGGTGGTAGCGATTCCTGCAGCCGGCCCGGAACAAGCGTGAAGAAACGCCAATCCATGTGCGTGGAATTATCGAACTCGGCGTTATGTTTCTCGGGTGAGATTCGCTTTGGGTCGAATGTCAGGTTGGCGTGGCAGCAAAACTCGGGTGAAATTGTCTCGCGATTGTCGGCGTCGAGTACTTCCGTCCGCAAGCCGGTGAGCCAGACGAGTTGCGGTTTCGCGTGGGGCAACAGACAGGTCACGGGGTGGTTGCCGCTCGGCCCGGTCATCGACAGGTAAATCTTGTCGAGTGTGTATGGCTTGGAGACAACCTCGACCCAATTGCTGCCATTGGCCCGGGTCTCGCCTTCCACACGCGCTGGCAACGACCATCCATTCTGGCGAGCCGCGAGAACGCCAATCGCCGCCACGAGCAAACCGATTGCTATTTTTGTCCAGTATCGCCTCACAGGCTGTTACACTACTGCATTTTCCGAGCCGAAACAACTCCTCGATAGCCTTGCAGGGCAAGCGTTAGCTTGGCTCGGCAGGCAGCCTATCGCTCCGCATACCGCTAAGCGGTGGGCGATTGTTCCGGCTGGGGCCGTCCTTTCTGAGAAATGCTTGCTTTTCAGCCTGACCGTAGGACAATTGTGGTCAGACGCAGGCATGGTGCATGGCGGTCTGCTGTGCGACAGGAGCCAACGTGTCGTGAAGAAACCGGGATTGAGTCACGATGATGCCCGTTCACGACGACAGGCAACAGGTTCAGCGATGCTGAGCGACCAGGCGTGGAGGGAGATCGCTCGCTCGCTCACGTTATCGGCGCGTGAATTGCAAATCGTGCGCGGTATTTTCGACGACCGTACCGACTTTGCCATTGCCACTGAGCTCGGCATCTCACCGCATACCGTCCACACCCACATCGAGCGCCTGCACCACAAGCTCGCGGTGGCCGACCGGGTGGAACTGGTCCTGCGCGTTATGCAGGAATTCGTCGCGCTGACAATCGCGCCGGCGACGGTCTTGCCATCCATCTGCGCCAACCGAGCCGCCGGCCGCTGCCCGTTGCTCATTGAAAGATCCAGGTCTGCTCCGTCCCGTCCTCCTACCAGTCATTCTTAAGAAACCGACGTTCTGTCCTGATTGTAGCCGACGGCTGAACAGCCGACTTCCGTAAATGGATCGTCGGATGCATATGTGCCGCCGCGAGAAAGGAGAATTCTATGAGTCGTCGATTCGTTAGAAACATTGTTCTCACAGGGATGGTTGTGTTCGGGTTGGGAGGTTCCGTCGCAAGCCGGGCCGAACTGACTATCCATTCGGGCTGGGATCTGTTCATAACCGATTCGAGCGTGACGACGTTCAATTATGAACCATTTCAAGGTGTCCCCTTGGGGACTTTTGATTTTGGCGGCACCAATCAAAACGTCGGCGACGTGGACACCATTGTGTACCGGCCCACAAACATCGTTGGCCCTGACGGAGGAGGCTCAACAAACTTCACGGCGAATTTGGTGGCTTGGCAGCTTCGCTCTGTGAACGAACTGAATTGGGGCGCCGGTCCGGGTTATTACTACTTGACGCTGCAAAGTGCTCGCGGTGGTCCGGCCAGCACTGACACCGGCACGATGACTTTTAATTCGGGAGGCACTAACGGAACTTTCACTGATACGTTGGATGTGTTCTTTGACTTGAGATTCGGGAGCCTGACAGGCACTATTGTGATGAGTAACGAGTGCGCGCTGTGGAACTATGGAGCCGCATGGACTCGCGACGGGAGTTACCCTCCTGTCATCACCAACGTGAACTACCTATTGAATGGAAGCGACACGACCGAGGACTTCTGGCCTGGTCGAATCACACACTACGGAGAGGGAGCCGACGCAGGAAACATCCACTCCGTTCCTGAGCCTAGCACGATGGTGCTCGTATGTATCGGTGGCATCATGGGCCTTTGGCGGATACGCCGGAAACTCCTGCGGAGGTAACAAGCTTCTCCGGCCATCTGTTCGTTCAGCGAGCAGGCATGGGCGGAAATCGCCCGCTCGCTCACGTTATCGTCGCGTGAACTGCAAATCGTGCGCGGTGTTTGCGACGACCATACCGACTTTACCATTGCCGCCGACCTCGGCATCTCGCCGCATACCGTCCACACCCACATCGAGCGCCTGCACCACAAGCTCGCGGTGGCCGACCGGGTGGAACTGGTCCTGCGCGTCATGCAGGAATTCGTCGCGCTGACAATCGCGCCGGCAACGGTCTTACCATCCATCTGCGCCAGCCGAGCCGCTGGCCGCTGCCCGTTGCTCATTGAAAGATCCAGGTCTGCTCCGTCCCCTCCTCCTACCAGTCATTCTTAAGAAACCGACGTTCTGTCCTGTTTGTAGCCGTCGGCTGAACAGCCGACTTCCGCGAATAGATCGGCGGATGCATATGTAACACTGCGAGAAGGCGGGAAACTGATTGTTAGAACACACGAATTACATATGGCGTAGTTACATGAGTTATGCGTCGATGTTTTGCGTCGTAATTATCATTCGCAATCAAACAAAGAAAGGAGTTATCCAATGGTAGATCTCATTGGCACTCCAAACGCAAAGAAGAGAAGATTTCCCTCTGCGCTTCAAGTAGCCACCACAATCTTTGGACTGTTGTACCTGGATTTCTTTATTTGGAGTTTCATTCATACATCCGGCGCGGGAAATCCTATCAGCGACAACCCAAATTTTGATCCGTGGGATCTCGAAATGATATTTGTCAAACTCCTTTTTGTCGTTTTCCTTGTGGGGTATTTCTATTCTTGGAAGAACGGAAGAATCGCTGGGCTGATATTCCTATTTTGGTTCATTCTGATGGTTTGTATGGCCATCTGGGTCTCGACGACTTTGCATAGAGACAGCGATATGGCTATAGTCATGGCAATTCCACTGTTGGTTATAGGAATACTATTCATCGTTTCTTGGTACAAGAAAAGGAGAGCGACCCCAAGTGCATAACTACTTCTCTTTGCAAAACAACGAAGGTATAAAAGGAGTGACCAAACGTTAGCTACAATGATTGATTTCTTAGCGACTTAACTAGATTTTTCAAATAGTGCTCTTAGCACTTGTTAATAAAATATTCTACCGCGTGTGTTCTAACCAGTCGCTCAAGCTGACGGAACCAGTCGTCGACGATTTCGCCGCGCGCCAGAGAAATTTTTTAAGGAAATGGTGATAACTGTTGAGTTTGGTTGGAGCGCTGGCTGTCATTCGGCGCAAGAAGTAGTCAAGTAAGCCCCGGGGCAAGAGAGCCGCTCGATCCGTCCGGTCAGGCGGCTCTCGTTTTTTGCAGGAACCGCCATCACCAACGCATCGTCATGGAATTCTGGAAACTCCTGTGGAGGGAACGAACTGCACCGGCCATCGCTCAGCAAGCACACGGGATTGCCAACCGATTCTGGCTACCAGCATCGACTCACATGCCGCTCACACCACATGCGGAAATGCCTTTTCGGAATCGATGCCCAAATCCTTGATCGCCTGGGCAACGGTCTTCCTGTCGATCGCGTCGCGTTTGGCCAGCGCGTAGAGCGTGGCGACGACAGTGCATTCGGCGTCGGTCTCATCCACACGCACATCGAGCGCCTTCACCACAAGCTGGCTGTAGCCGACCGGGTGGAACTGGTTCTGCGCGTCACGGCTGAATTCCTCACTCTGACGGCCGCACCGGACAGTACCTTACCCTCCGTCTGTGCCAACCGGACTGCCGGCCGCTGTCCACTGCGTAGCTGACGGCTGAACAGCCGACTTCCGCGAATGGATCGGCGGATGCATACATACCGCCGCGAGAAGGCGGGAAACTGATTCCTTCCGTGCTGTGCTGTTCTTTCGTACTTACGAAGTGGTGGCCGCACGGGCAGGGATCGTCATCGGTTGTCAGCCATAGCGAGTGCTGGGCAACCAAAAGGAGTCCTCATGAAACGTGTTCGCATCGACCGGCTGTCCCTGACAGCCATCCTGGCAGCCATGGTGTGTTTGCTGCTAGCTGTTCCAAGCGCCCGTGGGCAAGGTTTCACGTTACAAGTTACCGAAAGGACAAACGGCTTTGTCGACGCCCAAGTGTTCAACTTGCTCAATGGTGCAGATCATCCCGGTTTCCTGATGCAGGATCCCGGTCCGGGTGGTCTTCCAAACGCGCTGACGTTTACGACGCCGGCCGGACTTGTGCAGGGAGACCTTGTGCTACTTGAGCCAGGCGGTGGATATTCGGATCTGATTCGGTGGAACGCCAACAACGCCACGCTGGTGTTCTATTCGGATATTGAGACCAACGATCTGCCCCCCTTTGATTCGGCCGACATTGGGTTGCCCGGCGCATCGTATCCCAACGTGTTCTCTGTTACTGAGACTGGCTTATTCGGGCAGCCGTATTCAGAGAGGGGACCCAACGGGTATGTGTACGTACCGGCTGTGGGTCAACCGGGGTCCGACCCGAATAACCCGCTTAATCAACCAACCTACATCATCATCAGCGACGTTCCCGAACCGGGCACCGTGGCGCTGGTAGGGTTGAGTTTGGTTGGAGCGCTGGCTGTCATTCGCCGCAAGAAGTAGTCAAGTAAGCCCCGGAGCAAGAGAGCCGCTTGATCCGTCCGGTCCGGCGGCTCTCGTTTGGTGCCGGAACCGCCGTCACCAAACAGTGCCGCCACAGAGGGGCCGACGGTCCTACCGCTCCACATAGCGCTGGGCGATGGGGACGCGGCGGCCGATGCCGAAGGCTTTGCTGGTGACGCGGAGGCAGGGCGGAGCTTGTTTGCGCTTGTACTCGTTGAGGTCAATCTTGCGGACGACGTCGCGGACGAGCTTCTCGTCGTAGCCGGTTTCCTTCACGATCTCGGCGGTGGACTTCGCCTCCTCGATGTAGTGTTTGATGATGGCATCGAGCACGTCATACGGCGGGAGCGTGTCCTGGTCGGTTTGGTTGGCGCGAAGTTCGGCGGACGGTGGTTTTGCGAGCGAAGTTTCGGGAATGACCGCGCGCTGGCGATTGATGTAGCGGGCGAGTTCGTAGACCATCGTCTTCGGAACATCGGCGATGACGCCGAGGCCGCCGTTCATGTCGCCGTACAGCGTGCAATAACCGACGGCCAACTCGGATTTGTTGCCGGTGGTCAGCAGCATGTGGCCGAACTTGTTCGAGAGCGCCATTAATGTCGTGCCGCGAATGCGCGCCTGGATGTTCTCCTCGGTGGTGTCCTCGGGCCGTCCCTTGAACAGGGGTTGCAACGTCTCCTTGAAGTTCTCGAAGACATCCTGAATCGGGATCGTCTCCCAGCGAATACCGAGGTTCTTTGCCAACTCGCGGGCGTCTTCGATACTGCCTTTCGACGAGAATTGCGAAGGCATGGAGACGCCCAGGACATTCTCGCGTCCGAGCGCGGCGACGGCGAGACAGGCGGTCGCGGCAGAGTCGATGCCCCCGCTGAGGCCGAGGACGACGGACTTGAAGCCGCACTTCTGCGTGTAGTCGCGGAGGCCGAGCACCAGCGCCTCATGGAGCGCCGCGGCGGGTTCCTGTGGATGGAATGGTTGCGGTGGGCCCGCCAAGTCAACGATGACCAGGTCCTCCGCGAAGGCCGCGCCCTGCGCGAGGAGTTTGCCGTACGCGTCAAAGGCCAGGCTGTTGCCGTCGAAAATCAATTCATCATTGCCGCCGACCAGATTGCAGTACACGACCGGCACTTTGTATTGTTGCGCGACGGCCGCCAGCATGTCGTGACGGACCCGCTCCTTGCCGAGGTGATACGGCGACGCGGAAAGATTCAGCAGGAGTTGCGCGCGTGTCCCGTCCCGCATGAGATCGTGAATGGGGCTGCGTTCGTACAATCGCGCGGGCAAATAGTCCTGCGTCCAAATGTCTTCGCAAATCGTCAGGCCAAGCCGTTGGCCGGCGTATTCGAGTACGGTGTTCGAGTCTGCTGGCTGGAAGTAACGGTCTTCGTCGAATACATCGTACGTCGGCAAGAGCATTTTGTTGCGGCGGGCGACGATCTTCCCGTTTTGAACCAGCGCGACGGCATTGACGTAGTCGCGGCCGGGACGCTTGGGATTAAAGTCCACGTACCCGACCAGCAGCGCGGTCGAACCGATTTGCGCGGCCAGATCGTCGAGGGCGCGGAGGCTATCGTCGACGAAACGGTGTTTCGCCAGCAAATCGCGCGGCGGATATCCCGTGATGGCCAACTCGGGGGTCATGACCACTTCGGCACCCGCAGCGACACCACGGCGGTAGAATTCGAGAATTTTCCCGGAATTCCCGCGTAAATCGCCCACGGTGGTATCTATCTGCGCCAGCGCAATCTTCATGCTGATCGTCAATCTACGGCTTCGCAAGGAGAGCAGCAACCGCAAAACGAATTGAGCCACGATTTGGACAACGATTGGTCAGGCGGAGAGAAAACCTTCGCGCAGCATGGCGGATGAATAATTCGGCACTACATCCTGACGCCAGCGGCGCAAGTCTGTGAGGAGAGCATCGGCTCCCGTGAGAGTCTTGAAATCCAGCTTCTTTACCTGGGAACATTCCGTCGTCGTAGGACTGGTGGAGTACACACGATCCAGAAACGCCTCTGCCTTTCTCCTCAAGCTGCTCACGCGGGTATCACCATCCCCTTTATCAAATCGCTTGTCCAAATCTTGGGTGAGTAGGCAGTACTTAATGTTGGTGTCCCTCAAAGCTAACGCCCAAAACAGCACCGCATCGTTCCGGCTGTGATCGCTTGTTTTGCAGTTTAGCAGGGCAAATGCCTTAAGAGTGGCGGTCTTATCTCTCGTCAAGACGACAATATCCGAATCGGGCCACACGCCGGTGGTCGTTTGCGTGCAACGGCGGTTCGCTTTCAGTGTCAGAAAGCTCACGATATTCACGGCCTTCGGGCTGGTCTTTAGTCGATCACCTTTCACGGCAAGGATACCTTCGCCGTTCAGATTGAGGTTGATGAAATTACGCATGAACGTCTCGAAATTGTTGCCGCTGGCGGCAACCCAACTCTGGCGCGCTTAATTCGCGTCGGCCACATTCACCTTTTGATAATGGGTGATGTAGATGTATTGGGCTGTAGGCATCACCTCTTTCTCTGGCAGATCCAAAGCCTGAACCAGTGTCATGATCTTGCCTACATCTGCGACAGCGTTCTTGCCGAAATCCGTTAGATCGCCTTTGACCTGATCGTAATAGTCAGAAGCACTCATTGATCGCACGCTTAAGCGCTACGATTGTCGGTCATTTCCGCCTGACCTTCTTGCGAGGTGCGTACTTCCTCTTGGCCACGGCGACCGAAGCGGCCACCGGAGTGTTTTCGGGCTTGCGGACCGGTATTTCATCAAGGCGCATTTGTTTCATTTCAGCGGCCACGCGTTCCACAGCGATTGCACAGTATTTCTTCGAGAGATCGAGGTGAACGAAGTGGCGGCCGTATCGTTGGGCCACTGCAGCCACAGTCCCAATGCCGCCGAAGGGGTCGAGGATGACATTGCCCCGGTAGCTGTAAAACTTGATCAGGCGCTTGATCAACTCTTCGGGAAATGGAGCCGGGTGGCTATTTGCCTTCTGCTCCGGGGCTTTGCGACCTCGGCGTGGTGGATAGAGGCTTTTCAGGAATGGTTGACGGCCACGTGTCTCGGGTTGGATTTGCCAGAACGCATCCGAATACTTGATGAATTCTTCGCCGGTAATATCCGCATCAGCCTTATTGCCCTCCAATGCCCAAGACCCCTTTGAGAACACGAGTACGTATTCCCAACTTGGGACCATGTGCGGATTGTGCGGGCTTTTCCACGAACCCCATGCTGTACGGCGGCGCATGGTCTGTTTGTACCAGAGAATCTCGGTGCGCATAATGAATCCAAGATTCACCAGGTCACGCGTCATGTGGTAGTGGATCGGGCGAAAGTCCTTGATGCTGGTCGGGGCGATGTTGAGGGCAAAACGGCCGCCGGGCACGAGGACGCGGTATAGTTCCTTCCAAAACAACGTGAGCCACTGCAAATACTCCTCGTAAGGCATCTTGTCGTTGTGCGAGTCGTATTCGAGGCCGACATTGTAGGGTGGCGAGGTGATTGCCAGGTGGATGCTTTCATCCGACATGACGCGTAAAATCGGCAAGGAATCGCCGCAGATGATCTGGTCCTTCCACCATTCGCCTTTGGTCGATGACGGCGGAAAGTTTAGAACGTGTGGTAATTGCTTCACGAGGTCGTGCATTGACTGTCCATGTGATGTTGTACCAGAACGAAGACGACCTGACAGTAAGAAAGTTTACGGCGAGAAATGCGAGCGCTCCTAACGAATGCATATCGCAAATTGATATTTTTTTGCTGGACACGCTGTGGAGGGATGGGTATAGTTCGCCCAGTTCTTTGACATCCGCCTTCGCTAAAGCTACGGCGCGACAGGTCCGCCTTCGCGGGGACGCTTCCGCCGTCGTGTTGTGCTTCCTCCTTCGCCAGAGCTTCGGCGGACGAGATGGCGGACAAGGGCGAGCCTTCTTCAGGGGCGGAAACCCCTCACCTTAATCCTTTGCCGTATACGACGACGGCGTGTCGTCGGACTCCGCTCCCCCCAAGGGGAGAGGAGATAGCCGGTAGAGCAAAGTGGCGTGGGAGGGGGCGCATCAAACATGCCATTCTGCGAAACGAACGCATTTGCAAACGGTTCTGCAAACGATGTAAGTAATTGTGCATATTAGTGATGTGGCGAAAACTGCGCGAAGAACCAAATGGGTTCGTTTTTGAAAACGAACCCATTTATGGAGGGTCTTTTAGGGTTCGAGGATACGGGGACGACTTCTTTGGAGCTTTTCGGACTTTGCTCCGAAATTGGCCGCGTGGTTTGGTAAATGAGGACGCCGCGTCGGGGACGCGGCCTACAACGGCAAACTCCAAGACGCGGAAAACGTTTGCGGCAACTTGCGTTTTGGGGTGAAGGCGTTTATTCTGCTCTTGGTAGGATGAAGTGATGGCCAAGACGTACGATCAACATTTACACGACAGCCTTGCCTATCTGGGACTGCCCGCCCTGGCATCCCATAGTTCCTGGACCCCCAATACGGATGTTTACGAGACGCCCGAGGGCCTTGTCGTAAAGATGGAGATTGCGGGGATTGAGAAGGACGATCTCGAAATCACCTTGAATGACCGCCTGTTGCTGGTGCGGGGACATCGCAAAGACCCGTGCCGCCAGAAGCGCTGTTCGTTCCGCCAGATGGAAATCGATTATGGCCCGTTTGAGCGGCGGATCGTGATCCCCCGTTCGGTGGATGGCAGCCGCGTTCGGGCGCAGTTCCAGAATGGTTTTCTGCACATCGAATTGCCGAAATCCCAGAAGACCGAAAGCGCGACTTTCACTGTCATTATCGAGCAGACAGGCTAGGAGCGCGGCGACGACGCTCGAAAGTCCGGAACACACGAGGCACAAGCGTCATCCTATATATAGATGGCTGACCCAACGGAAAACAAATTGATTACGGACGTCGTCAAGACCGAGACGCCCGCGCAAGAACTGCCCACGCATTTGCCGATTCTGCCGCTGAGCGACGTGGTGGTGTTCCCGCACATGGTAGCGCCGCTGCTCGTGTCCAATCGGCAATCAATCCAGCTCATTGACGAGGTGGTGGCCGGCAATCGCCTGCTCGCCGTGACCTTGCAGACCGATCCCGATCTCGAACAGCCGCGACCCGACCAGTTGCTCCCGTACGGCTGCGTCGCGCGGGTGATGCGGATGCTGAAATTCCCGGACGACAGCGTTCGCGTGCTCATCCACGGCTTGAAACGGATGCGGATCGTCCACGTCGAATCAGAGAAGCCTTATTTGCAGGCCGAGATTGCACCGCTTGACGATGTACTCGACCCCAGTCTCGAAACGCCCGCACTGGCGCGCAATGCCGGCAACCTGTTCCAGGAGATTATCAGCCTTTCGCCGTCGCTGCCCGACGAGCTGAAGGTGGCCGTCGTCAACATCGAAGACCCGAGCAAACTGGCGGACGTCATCGCCGCCAACCTGAACGTGCCCTTGCAGGAGAAACAGCGGCTGTTGGAAGCGGTCAGCGTCAAGGCGCGGCTCACCCTGCTCACCGGCCTGCTCAATCGCGAGGTCGAAGTGCTCCACCTCGGCACGGAGATCCAGAGCAAGGTCAACACGGCGCTGAGCCGGAGCCAGCGCGAGTATTTCCTCCGCGAACAGCTCAAGGCGATCCAGAAGGAACTCGGAGAAGGCGGTGAAGGCACGGAGGTCGGGGAATTGCGGGACAAGATCGACAAGGCGAAGATGCCGCCCGAGGTGAAGAAGGTCGCGATCAAGGAGGCTGACCGCCTGGCGACGATCACGCCCGCCGCCGCGGAGTATGCGGTGGCTCGGACCTATCTGGATTGGCTGATCGCGCTGCCCTGGTCAAAGGCGACCGATGACAAACTGGACATTGCGCAGGCCCGGCGGATTCTCGATGAAGACCACTACGACATCGAGCACGTCAAGAAGCGCATTCTGGAGTATCTCAGCGTATTGAAGCTCAAGAGCAATGGGTCGACCGAGGCGCCGGCCGGCAAAGGCCCGATCCTGTGCTTCGTTGGACCGCCGGGGGTCGGCAAGACATCACTCGGCATGAGCATCGCGCGCGCGCTGGGCCGAAAATTCATCCGCATTTCGCTGGGGGGTGTTCGTGACGAAGCGGAGATCCGCGGTCACCGGCGCACGTACATCGGCGCGCTGCCGGGTCGGGTGATCCAGGGATTGCGGCGGGCCGAGAGTAACAACCCGGTCTTCATGCTGGATGAGATTGACAAGGTGGGCGCGGACTTCCGAGGCGATCCGAGCGCTGCGCTATTGGAAGTGCTCGACCCACATCAGAACAACAGTTTCTCGGACCACTATCTCGAGATCCCGTTTGATTTGTCGCACGTGATGTTCATCGCCACGGCGAACCTGCTGGAGCCGGTTCCGCCGGCGCTGCGCGACCGCATGGAGGTCATCGAGTTACCGGGTTACACGGAAGACGACAAGATCCACATCGCGATGAAGTATCTGGTGCCGCGACAATTGACCGAGCATGGGCTGAACAAAACGCAGCTCAGCGTGAGCAAGGACGCGCTGGCCGCCATCATCCGCGACCATACGCGGGAGGCCGGCGTGCGCAACCTGGAGCGACAAATCGCGACGATTTGCCGGCGCACGGCGCGACGCATCGTGGAACACAAGGCGAAGTCGGTGGTTGTCACGGCGCGCAACCTGAAGAGCTTTCTGGGTTCCGCCGAGTTCTTCCACGACGTGGCGGAACGCACGACTGATCCGGGCGTGGCGATCGGGCTGGCGTGGACGGCGGCGGGTGGTGATATTTTGTTTATCGAGGCCACGCAAATGCCCGGTCGGGGCAATTTGATTTTGACCGGTTCGTTGGGGGACGTGATGCGGGAGAGCGCACAAGCGGCGCTCAGCTACGTGCGCTCGCGGGCAACGCAATTGGGCATCGACCCCAAGACCTTTGAGAAGTCGGACATCCACGTCCATGTCCCCGCCGGCGCGATCCCGAAAGACGGGCCGTCGGCCGGTGTAACGATGGCGGTTGCCCTGACCTCGTTGCTCGTGCGCAAACCCGTCAAACCGGCGTTGGCGATGACCGGTGAGATCACGCTTCGCGGGAAGATCCTGCCTGTTGGTGGCATCAAGGAGAAAGTGTTGGCGGCCGCGCGTTCGGGGGTGACCACCGTCGTCCTGCCCGACCAGAACCGCAAGGACCTGGCCGATGTGCCGGCTGAAATTCGGAAGAAACTGCATTTTCATTTCGCCAAGACGATCGAAGCCGCGCTGAAGTTCACCTTATAGCCCATGTCGCTGCGCACAGACCCCGGCGTCCGTAAATTCGACGCCGCAAACCTGCAAGGCTTCGGCCAATCTCTTTTGACGGCTTGCGGTCTCGCGGAAGATCGGGCGCGCGATGTGGCCGAAGTGCTTCTGGAAGGCGACCTGCTTGGGCATACCACCCACGGCTTCGCGTTGCTCCCCGCCTACCTCAAGGCCATCCAGGAGCGGACGATGGAAACGGTCGGTGAACCCGGTGTTGTCGCTGATCATGGTTCTTCCCTGACCTGGGATGGACGTTACCTGCCGGGGCCCTGGCTTGTACGCCGAGCGATTGCGGTCGCCCGGACCCGCCTCGTCGAATACCCGGTCGTCACGGTCTGCATTCGCCGCAGTCACCATATCGGCTGCCTGCAGGCATACCTCCAACATGTCACCGAAGCTGGACTTGTCATCTTGCTCTGTTGCTCTGACCCCGCGTCGCGCACGGTCACGCCGCACGGCGGAGTCGCCCCTCGGTTCAGCCCGAATCCGCTTGCCGCCGGCATTCCAACGAACGGCGACCCGATTTTGATCGACATCAGCACCTCCTCGACTTCCAACGGACTATGCAATCGACTGGCTGCGGCCGGTGAACGGCTGGCGGGGCCGTGGCTTGTCGACCGTGATGGAGATGCGACCGACGACCCGCGTGTTCTGGATGACCTGCAGGGAGGAGCGATCCTCCCTTTGGGTGGCATGGATCTCGGCTACAAGGGCTTCGCCCTGGCGCTTTTTGTCGAGGCGCTCACGAACGCACTCGGCGGGCATGGACGCGCCGACGATGAATCGCGTTGGGGAGCTTCGGTGTTCCTGCAGATTCTGGATCCCGAGCGTTTTGGTGGGCGAACATCTTTTCTGCGCGAGATGAGCTTTCTTTCCCGGCTCTGCCAGGAAACTCCAGTGCCCCGGGGAAAACCGTCCGTCCGTCTGCCGGGGCAAGCGGCGCTCTTGCGTCGTAAGGAACAATTGGCAAGCGGCGTCACTCTACATCCGACAATTTTGCCGGCGCTGGTTCCCTGGGCTACGACACTGGATGTGCAACTCCCACTGGCTCTTGACGGAACGGGTTAGAAAAATGGTTACAGACGGCTTACAGCTACGTATGTCACGCTTGCTTCCTAACAGACCGGCGTCGGTACTTCAGGATTGCGAAAGCTCCGACGGTGAGCAGCATAAGGATGCTGGGTTCGGGGACTACAGTGAGTTGGTGCAAGGAGCCGCCATCGAGGACCATGATGTTGTCACCGGCACCCAGCACCCCGAGGCCCACTCCCGTCACTCCGTTGGTGCTCTGAAAGTACAACTCGACGTTGTTGCTGATGATCAGCAGCGAGCCGGGATCGAGTGTCAGGGTGTTCAAGTACAACCCGGCCACCAGTCCGTCATTGGTGCCGACCGCGCCGAAGGCGTCCATCACTACGGTGGTTGACAGGTCGCTCAACTCCAGGGCACCCAGCGCGAAGTTGTTGGAGTAGCCGTAGATCGTGTCGTCCTTGCCCATGCTAAACGCATTCGTCGAGAATGTCCCGCTCCCATTGGTGAAGAAGATCTCGTTAGAGGATTGCACGCTGCTGGCGAAGCCACCCAGGTTGATCCCCGCCACGAAGAACTGCTGCGTGCCCTGCCCATCCATGACAAACTTGCCATTGACCGTATTGTACTTGTTGGAAAGCGTGCTGACGTTGACGAAGTTGCTCTTGAAGATACTCACGTCACCTGCGGTCATGCTGACGTAGCCGTTGGTGGCGACAGTGTAGTCGGCGAGAAAGACGTTGGTGCTCGGGTCCATGATCCAGGCGCCCCTATTGACGACCGCGCTCGCGAAAGTACCCACACTATTGATGAAGCTGACCGTGCCGGCGTTGGTGAACACCGTATCCACAATCAAGCGTCCGTTGTTGGCTCCGAATACGCCGTTGATCTGGTTGAACACCGTGCTGCCGGTCAAATGCAGTGGTGCGGAAAGAGCGGTGGCCAACCCCGTGCCTGAATTAATGATGCTGGAAGTGATGGTGCCAAAGCCCCGGAACGTGGCTCCGAAACTGTTGGTCAACAGGCCGCTGCGCAAGATACCGCCGTTCATGGCGATCGTGCCACTGTTCAACAAGGGGACGTTGGTGTCGCCACCGAACACCATCTGACTGCCGGCTTCGACCGCAAGTGTGCCGCTCTGGTTGATCTGCAGTGCGCTGCCCGCGGGATTCACAAATCGCAATATCCCGTCGCCGCCAGTCACGGCATTGGTGGACCGAATCGTGCCCAGATTCACCAACTGATTGGTCAACGCGATGGTTCCAAAGCCCTGGATCAAACCCGGCAGACTGACGTTCTCGTTGTTATTGGTCACAGAGGTGTTGGATGTCAGCGTGCCGCCATTGATCAGGATCGTCCCGCTGTTGTACACGTAGTTCAGGTTGGTCAGGACCGGGGAAACCTCCGCCGTGCGCGCCAGCACGAGCGTATCGTTGGTCGTGGCAATGATCATCGTGCCGAGGTTGGCCAGGCCGCGCTGTGAGGTGGCCACGCCGGTATTTAACGTCAAGACGCCGTTGCTCGCGATGACCGTGCCAATGTTGACGATCGACTTATCAATGCCAACGCCATTGGTGTTGAACGCACCCCCACCATAGACTGTGCCGAACCCGATAATGGTATTGAGATTCGTGAAGATGGCCGTGACGCCCGCATTGGTCGCCCCGCCCGTGCGCAGAGTACCGCCGCGCAGGTCGACCGTGCCGCTGTTGATCCAGGAGTTGCTCGTGTCCCAGGTCATGGTCGAGCTGTTGTCGATCTCGAAGGTACCTTGGTTGATTGGGAAGACCGTACTGGTCATTGTCAACAGCCCGTTGGTGGCGCGAATGGTGCCGCCGGATTGATTCACGATACTGGCGGTCAGCGTGCCATAGCCCTGGATGATTCCGTTCGAGGTATTGGTGATTGTGCTCGTGCTCGACAGCGTACCGTTGTTGACCGTAATCGTGCCGGTGTTCAGCACGGGCAGCCCGCCGCGGTCAAGCGTCAGGGTGTTATTGGACGAAACAATCATCGTGCCCAAATTCTGGATCCCACCGCCCGTCGTGGCTCCGCCCGTGCTAAGGAACAGCGTCTGCGCCGCGCCGCTCAGCGGATTGGTCGCGATGATCAGACCAAGGTTGATGATTGATTTGTCGAACCCGGACCCGGTCTGGCCGAAGGCGCCGCCGCCGATCAGGGTGCCGTAGCCGCTGATGATGCCGCTGGCAGAATTGGTGAAGCTGGCGCTGACCGCCGCGTTCGTGAACCCGCCCGTGCGCAGCGTGCCGCCACGCAGGTCGATATTGCCGGCGTTGCTCCACGAGTTCGATGAGTTAGATTGGAACGTGCCGCCGTTCTGGACGTCAATCGTACCGTTGTTGGCCAACCCATTGATAGAATTGACTGTGAACGTGCCGTTGGTGGCGGTGAGGCGACCGACTGAATCGTTCTGGATGAAATTGTTGATCGCCAGGTTCCCGTTACCCGTAATCAACGCGCGGTTGGTGATGATGCCCGAACCGGCAGCCAGTTGGATCGTGCCACCATTACCACCGACCGCGCCGATGGTGCCCAGATTGACCAAGGAACCGTTCTCCATCTGGGCCACGGCTACCAATCCGGCTCCGATGTAACCACCAGTTGCATTCGTACCGCCGAGGAGCGAGAAATCCAGCACCCCAGCGTTAACAGTTGCCTGGATCGTGCCGTCGTTCACGATGTTCGGCGTGATCGTGCCGACACCGCTGACAAACAGATTGTTGGTGATGACGCCGGGTGTGGCATTGGAGATGATTAGCGTGCCACCGATCATCGAAATCGAGCCGTTGTTGTTGAAGCTACTGCCGGTGCCTCCGCTGATGACGGCGTTGAGGATCGCCCCGTTACTAGCGCCGAGCGTCGCGGAATTCAGGTCGCTAAGCCCGACGGAAAAAATATTTAAGGTGCCGACAGCGTTGGCGGCCAGGATGGTGCCATTGTTGACGACAGTCTGGGTGACGTTGCCGACGCCGCTGATAACGCCGGTGCTGGTGTTCGTGATCACGCCGCCGCCTGTTCCGTTGGCCAGCAGCGTACCACCCGCGAAGCTGAGCAGGCCCTGGTTAATCAAGGGCTGCGATGCGCCGCCGGGCATCTGCACGTTCAGGACGGCGTCCGTACTGAGCGTCCCCATCGTCACACCGGCGCCATTTGTAAAGCTCCCCAAGCTGGCCGATAAGACGCCGTTACTCGCGAACAGGAAGGTGTTGCTGATATTCACGACCCCCGCGCTCGCGTTGCCCGTGATGACGCCGCTACCAAAGATCCAGTTGGCGTTGCTCACGATTCCGGCGAACAGCGTGCCACCGTTCATGTTGATGGTGCCGGCATTTTTCAACGACACCAGACCGTTCGCATTGCTGATCAGCATCGTCGCTCCACCGTCCACTTGGAGCGTACCCTGCTGACCGAACACGCCCGTACCCTGCAGTGCCAGCGTCCCGCCCGTCGCCCGAATCGTGCCGGCGGCAAGATTCGTGAGGCTGGCGGAAATTGTACCAGAGCCGCTGATCGTCCCGCTGACGTTATCGATGAATCGTGAGGGGTCCACCGCGCTGTCCGCATACAACACCACCGACCCACCCAGTACTGAGATCGTGCCAAGGTTGCGAGGGTTCAATCCGCTGTTGTTCCACGCATTCGCCGTGCGGTTCAGCGCAAGCGTCGCGTTGTTTTCGACCCGCACCGTCGCGGTGGCTGCATTGCTGAACCCGCCATTGCTGAAGGTGTCGCCGGGGTTGAGGAATAGCGTGCCGTTGGTGGCGTCGATGAGCGCGCCGGCCATGTTGATGATCTGCTGGTTCGCGCCGCCACTGCCGTTGAGTCGGCCGGTTTGAATCGTGCCAAAACCGGTGATTGTGCCCGCATTGGCCAATTGCGAGAAGTTGGTGCCCACGAACGCGCCGCCGGACAGCGCCATCCGACCGTTGTTCTGGAAACTTCCCGCTGAACCCAACACCGTCAATATCGCACCGTTGGCGATGCTGATGGTGCCGTTTTGCGTGACGGCTGAAGCATTGTTAATGTTGAGATTGCCGTTGGTCGCTACCACTGTGCCCAGGTTATTCACGCTGGACATCAGCGTTCCAAAGCCACTAATCACCCCACTCGGCGCGTTGCTCCACGCGCGATCATTGGCGATGGCCAGGCCGTCTCCATAAAACGTCACCGAGCCGCCATTCAATTGGATCAGGCCGGCGTTGATCGGTACCGTCCCGCTGGAACTCCAGGCATCATTGTTACGTTGGATACCCAAGGTGGAATTCAGCGCAACGGTGACACTTCCTCCTGCCATATTCACAAAACCGCCGTTCCCAAACGCATGCAGGGGTTGCAGAATCAAAGAGCCGTTTGTGGCCACGATGGCCCCCTGGTTCCATTCAGTAAAGCTGGTGCCTCCGCTGACGCCCGTTGCGAAGTAACCCGCCCCCTGAATGACCGCCCCCGCCGCATTGGTGAAATCACCCGCTCCGCCGTTACGCAGAATTAAGAAGGATGTATTGGCGTCGCTGGCGGCGCCGTTGAGGATCATCGTACCATTGTTCACGAGGCTGGTGAGGTTGGTCATGACGATCGACTGCGACGTGCCGGCAATCATTGTCCCGTTCAGCGCTGCCGTCGCCGATAGAATGTTCAGCGTGCCACCCGAGGATGCGGTGACCGTGCCATTCGCCGCGTTTATGAAGGCGGCGCTGGTAATTGTACCATTGCCCGTGATCGTCCCCATGTTCGTGACCGCCCCGCCGGTCAACGTGCCACCGGCCAAACCGACAAGACCGTCGGTATTATTCCAATCGGGTATGACATTGAGCACGCTAGCGCTGGCAATGCTGAAAGCACCAAGGTTCTGAACGGATTCTGTCGTGCCATTGGTCGCAATATTCAATGTGCCGTTGGTCGCCGCCACAAAACCGTTCACATCATTGTAAAGGCCGGAAGAATAATCGCCCGGGCCCGTGATGGTCCCCTCATTGGTGATCGTGCTGCCGCCCATAACCAAGCCGCCACCATTGAGGGCGATGCGGCCCGAGTTCACCAATACTGTGTTGGTCAAGATGATCGTTGAAGAGGAATTGAAATTGCCCAAGGTCCCGGCATTGGCGCCGGTCAGGCCGAGCTTGAGCAATCCGTTGCTGGCAACAATTGATCCGCCGGCCAAATTAACGACGCTGAAGGTCTGCATGCCATTACCGTAAATCTGACCCAAGTTATTGGTCACGCCCGCATCGACCCCCGCCGCATTGGTCACGGTGATGAACCCGCCCTGAATCGCCAAGGTGCCGTTGTTAACCAGGCCGCCACCGGTGGTGGTGCCGAGGGTCAGCGTGGCCGCGCCCCCAATCAAGTTATTGGCGCCAAGCAGCGCGGAATTGGTGACGCCGACGCTGGCGATCAAGTTACTCAGACCAGAAACCGGCCCCTGCGCCACGACCGAGGCCAAGGCGCCAGTGTTCACAATGCCAAAACTGCTGAGATTCCCCACACCGCCGACGACAAAGAAGTTGGTGATCGTGGCGGCGCTGCCGTTGAAGTTGATCGTGCCGCCCGACACGGAAATGGTGCCAAAGTTAATCAAGAAGTTTTGGCCGCCCGGGGCAATGAGGTTAAGGACGGAGTTGGTGCCAATGGTGCCAAGTGTCGCGCTGGAGTTGTTGGTCGTACTCGCGATCCTGGCCGTCAGCGTGCCGACACTGGTAAGGTTTGTGGCAATGGCCAGCATCTTGCCACCGTTGGTTGTGATGACCACACTATCGATCGTCCCATAACCAGTGATCAGTCCCGTATTGATGAAGCTGGCTGAGTTGCTGACAACCCCATCGGCTGCCAGATTCAACGTGCCCCCCGCCAGCGCGATGGTCCCAAAGTTGGCCACTGAATTATCGCTGTTCACCCACGCGTTTTCGGTGCGATTGATCGTCAGTGTTGTGTTGGTCGCAATCAAGATCGTGCCAGCGGAAGTATTACTAAAGCCGCCGTTGGAAAACGCGTTACCGACACTGATAAATAGAGTGCCGGCCGTGGCACTGCCCCAATTGGTCGCCAGTAAGGTCCCGGAGTTGACATAGTTGGCGCTCGCGCCGCTGCTGCGCGGGTCATTGACCACCCCCAGTGTGAGGGTGCCCTGACCTTGAATTAATCCCTGATTGAAGAGTGAATTGCCGTTCTGTCCAATGTTGGTTGCGACGATCGTACCGACCGCGCCACCAGCGCCGCCGAGGAATATCTGGCCCGTGGATCGATTGGTGACAGCTACGGACGTAAGCATGTTGAAGACCGAGGTATTGTTCGTCACGTAAATTGTTCCGCGGTTCTCCAAGCCCGCTCGCCAGGAATTCGTGGCCGTGCCGACCCCCTGTGCGATGATTGTCCCCCCGTTGAGTATCAGGCGTGACGCGTCGGCGCCGTTCCCCGCCTGACTTACAAACGTGCCGCCGTTGATGATAATTGTTCCGGCGTTCCCGACGCGCTGGGAGTCCAGTGTCGCGTTGTTCCAGGCATTCGCAGTGCGCTGCACGGCCAGGGAAGTGCCATTGCTGATGACGATCGTGCCGGACGCCGAGTTGCTAAACGGGACATTCGCCGTGTCCCCCATGTTAAATGACAGGCTGCCCGCGCCACCTTGGCCCGCCAGGATGCTGCCATTGTTGATAAAGCCAACATTCGTGCTTTGACCAGCCGATTGCCCGAAGCCAAAGAAAAACGTACCGCGTCCAGCAATTATCCCGGTCGTGGAGTTTGTGAACGTCTTGCCGTCAATGCCCGTGTTGCCCGCAATGGTCAACGTGCTACCGGATCCACTGCTATTCCCGAGCAAAAGCGTGCCGTCATTATTAAAAAACGACGTGGACATTGTCAGTGTATTATTGATGCTTCCTGTCTGGCCAATCCGCCAGGTGCCGCCCACGCCGTTTGACATCACGCTGGCTCCCAGGTCCGTGTTGCTCGAGATCAACATCGTACCGCCGTTGATCGCCAACCAGGTGCCGTTATTGCCAAAGACCTGCCCAACAACCAGAACGCCGTTCGAGGCGATGACGTTGCCCGTGTTTGCCGGGTTGAACAAACCGAACGCCAGCGTACCATTGCCCATGATCGTGCCGGAGTTCCGAATCGTATGGGTAACAACCTGACTGCCGCCCTCCAGCGTCGTAACCGTGCCGCCATTCAGAATGATGGTGCCGACATTAGGGGCGTCATTGGCGTTCCATGCGGCTGTGCTTCGGTTGATCGCAAACGTGGCGCCCGCGTTGACTTGCACCACGCCCCCCGCTGCATTGCTGAAACCGCCGCTAGACTGCGCGTCACGCGGGTCGATGGATAACGTGCCGCCGTTCACGATAATCTTACCGTTATTGAGGAACGCAATGCTGTTCGCGCCAAAGTTCCCGACGAATGTGCCCGTGCCGGTGCCGTTTTGAATGATCGTACCCGTACCACTGTTGTTGAACGCGCCGCCCGTTGACTGGCCGTAGTTGATGTCAGAAGTCTGCCCGC
This sequence comes from Verrucomicrobiota bacterium, assembly GCA_003152315.1. Classification (GTDB taxonomy): domain Bacteria; phylum Verrucomicrobiota; class Verrucomicrobiia; order Palsa-1439; family Palsa-1439; genus Palsa-1439. The sequence continues at coordinate 112,601 of PLZV01000037.1, read as the reverse complement.
TGGTCGAGGTCAGTTGAATCGTGCCGGTGTTCTGTACGGCGTTGGCGCCGATGTTGATAAAGACCGACGCACTGTTGCTAACGGTTAGCGTGCCGCCGCTGTCACCGAACGCATTGTTGCCGTGGCTAATTGTCGAGTTATTCGCGATGATAAGCGTGTCGTTATTGTTGAGCTGAAGCCCGAAATTTGAATCGAACCCCGCAGAGCTGATCACCGTCAGCGTGCCGGAGCCTGCCGTTGAGAGCCGAACAAAGTTAAGGGACCCGCCACCTGCACTCAGAAAATTCGTGACCGTAATGGCACCACTGAAAGACATCGTGAAGTTGTCATCCAAGCCATTGTTCGTGGGCCGACCATTGTCCCAATTACCGCTGACATTGGAATCGGACGTGCCTGACGTCGTTGGGGTAAAATCGGTCGAAGCGCCGTAGACGGAAATCACAAAGGTAAACGCCAGTAAATGCGTTACAATCCAACCAGACAAAAAGCGTGTGAAAAAAATCCTCACCGAATTCTTAACTCGCGAAAAAGGAATCTCTTGGAATCGCCCCTGTGCCAACCCGCTACACGTCCCCGCAAGAACGTTTTACCTCACGCGGCGGGAGTGTATAGATTTGTGCAAAAATGTCAATTCTAAAGGGTAATAGCAAGGAGAGATCCGCCTTTCGTGACAGCGCTCGGACGAATCTGACACTTTGCTACGCTGTGACCTATTCTATGGCAACAATCTAACTCGATAGAATCTTGTCGATTGATTGACCGCGCCCGGATCGACGATCTGAACGATTCCACCGGTGCCAGGAATATTATTACTCAACACAAGCCAAACGCCAGTAACAAGATCGGAATTATACTCGACGCGATAATTCATACCCAAAACCGTTCCAAAGGCCATGTTCGCGTCGTTCCCGTTCGGCAGGAATGAATTCACCCGAAGAAAGTTGCTGGCGTCCTGTGGCGAAGTACCGGCCAGATATTCCTGACGGTTGTTCAAGCCGTCTCCGTCCGGGTCGCAAGTCGCGCACGAGGTGCTGTTCGTCGAGGTGGGCGATCCGAACTGAGTGGCGCGCCACGAATCCGAGATGCCATCCCCAATGGAATCCGGCCCAAACGCAATTTGTGCGGAACCGCCCACATGGTTGAATTTGACGTTCACAAACCCGGCACTGTCGTAGATCCAGCCAAGGCTCGCCCCGGCAAAGTCGGTGGTGTTGGTGAATTGTGGAAGACGAATGCCATCGCGTTCGACGCCGAACGGCGCCGCCGCGAAGAACCGCAGCAGGATCGGGCGCGGGACAGAGAGAAGCGTTGCCGAGATGACCGTGCCATTGGACTGGCATGAGAGGCTGGTGCTGTCATAGACGGTAAAACTGGAATTCGTAGTCGGGTAGACCAGGAACTGCAAGGAGCTATCCGCCGTAATGATGTTGGGATTGTTGACGTACGCAGCATCGGCCAGGGTTTGCACGTTCGTGGAAATCATCGGGATGATCGCGCCTTCGCGTACGAACAGCGGCATCTGGTGCTGGTCGGCATTCACCCAGGTAATGGTCTGGCCACCGCTATAGCGGACGTTGCTAAAGTAATCGTACCAGTTACCTTGTGGCAGATAAACCGTGCGCGACGTAGCGGTGTTCGTGATGACCGGCGCCACGAGCAGCTCATTGCCAAACAGGAACGAGTGGCTGGTGTTGTATATGCTGCCGTAGGTGTTGGTATCGGTCTGGTTCATCAGGACGAGCGGCCGCATGATCGGCAGACCATTCGTACTCGACTGCAATGCGTACGAGTAGAGATAAGGGAACAGCGCCGTGTGCAACTTTGTATAGAACAGGTAATTGGTGAGTGCGTCGGCGCCATACCCCCACGGGAATTGCAGCAGGGTGCTCGTGTCGACTTGGCGATGCATCTGCATTAATGGCGAAAAGGCCCCGAATTGCGCCCACCGCATGAACAAGTTTGTGCGTGCGGAACTGGGGTTCGAGTTTTGGTAGCCGCCGACGTCTGAGGCCCAGATGGAAAATCCACTCATCGCGGAGGACAGGCCCGCTACGACGACGCTAGGCAACCCATTGGCATCGCCGAAATTCGGCTCGTTGTCACCGGCCCAGTACCCAGGATATGCTTGTGATCCCACAAAACCGCTACGGGCGAAGAGCACGCCGTTGGTGCCGAGCACGTTCCACACGGATTTGTGGTATTCGACACAGTAACCGTTGCGCATCTCAACGCCTGTGCGCCCGTCGAAATAAACTGCATTCGTGGGGATGTAGGTATTCGCGCCGTTGCCAGTTTCGCCATCATCGGTCTTGAATCCGCCGATAACGTTGTAGCCGCCACTCTGGCTTGTCGCAAGTAAACTGCTGAGTTGGTTCTGGAACCATTGTCTTGCATTCGGGTTGGTGAAGTCCACCGGGCTACCCGTACCCTTCCACCAGTTTACGACCAATGGTGGCCCATTGGCCGAGGCTCGCGCGAAATAGTTGCTCGCCGCGCCCTCCGCGTAATTGGGCGACTGACCCAAATTCTGTCCCGACACTTCACCGCAACAGGACGAGTCCGTGTTGATGAACGGCGTGAACCAGCAAACGGTATAGAATCCGTTCGTGCGGAAGAACGTCATCATATCGGTGACCGAAGTGAATCCCGGATAGTTCGTGCCCTCGTACGTCCCGCCGCTGCCAAACTGCGTCATGTTCCAGGTTAGATCATTGTACCCGACCTCCCACGGTGAATCGAAGACGAAGACCGAGCCTGGAATCCCGAGAGCGCGGTACTTGCTGATCGTGTAGCGTACTTCGCCACCCGTGTGCCAGATGTCGCTCGACATCCACGGCGCAAATGCCCACTTCGGCGGCAACGCAGCCCGGCCCGTGTAACTGGTATATCGCGTCAGTACATCGGGCAACGACGGACCATATACCACGTTGAATTTCACGGCGTTGGTTACGTAGCCGCCAAAGTTGCTGTTCCCCACCAAATTATTAATGACATAGCGGTCGGGCGCCGAGTTGCGCATGTCGAAGTAGCTTTCGTCCGTCGAGTCCAGGTGAAAACCATAGCCCCGGGTACTCATGAACCATGACGCGACCTTGTATGAATTGTCGCCCTTCGTGCCTGCTATATCCATGGTCAGCATGTGAACCCGGTTGCCCGCTTGATCGAGCGTGTCGAACTTCTCGCCAAATCCATAGAAATGTTCACTGGAGTCCGAGGGTACGGTGATACTCGTGGAAGTGAGAACCTGCGCACCCCAATCAACGACTTCATAGTGCATGATATTCGGGCTCGGGAAAGTGACTTGCACGACGATGCTGGTGACGCCAAACGCTTGCGTAAACTGCACCCCATTGCTGAGCGCGGTTGACGACAGCACCGTGCCCCCACTGGTCGAACTACCGTTGACGATGGCGGAAATTGGCTCAATGGTGATGGTGTTCGTCAGCGCGTTGCCCGCGAGATCGGGGCCCGTGAGCGTAACGTGACCAGTGTTTTGGTAAACCCGGGCTTCGAAGAGCGTCGCGCCCACAACATTCGTGTAGGAGACGTACGGCCCCGACGGCTGCAGACCCGCGGCAATAATGTAGCTGAACGGACCGGCTTGGGCGATACTCTCGATCTCAGTGCTCTGAGAAGCATTATCATTCCCGTACAAGAACGTCGGCAGGTGGTCGCTGTACGGAATTTTGAAATAATACTGCACCGTGTCGCCGGGGTTGAAGAGGTTCGCGGGAATCGAGTTCGAGTAGTACTTGTTGTTGCCGCTCGCTCCGCCTTGATACCAGAACCCCATCGGGATCGATGTCCATGTCGTGTTCGTGGCATTGCGATAAAAGATCGTGCTGCCCGTAGCCAGTTGGTTCCCCGGATTGCCCGAGCCCTGGAACTGGTTGCCCGTGTAGAGGAACACCTTCGTGTTGGACGAGATTCCACTCAGGGGGCTGCGCATCGTAAGCCCGCTGTTGCCGGCCTCAATGCCGCTGGGAATGTGGAAGACATTCCCAAGCGTGGTCTGGAAATTGTTGTTGGTCGTCAGGATGATGCGATCGACGCGCAAGCCGTCCTCGCGCATCCACAGGCTGAAGGGCTGTATGCCCGTTGTGTTGACGGTCAGGGTGGCGACGCCGTTGAGTGTGTTCGTCCTCGTCCATTGCCAGACACCGTACTGGTTCAAGGTGATGTTCGCTGCGGAATTGGTCGTGCCATTGATTCCCGCATGGACTGAGTCATCGGTATTCGTTACCGCGTAGCCGCGAATCCAGACGTAGTGCGTCAGCGCGTTGGCGAAATTGACGGTGTAGTCCAGCTCCGGGCTTGTGGTGAGCCAGGTAGTGTTCAGGTTCGTCCCGATGTTCGGTAGCGCTTCCATGTATCCCGTGCCACTGAAGCCGGCGACTGCGTTGTTGGTGACCCATTGAAAATTTGTGCCGTCAGTGATCCGCGCCGTGTTGTTGGAATAACTCTCTGCCTCAATGACGATCACACCCCCGGCTTCGGTGAATACGGTCTGTGCGGTTGCGGTGGTAAGAAAAGTGGAAACCAGCGCCAAAGCACCGCAGAAATATCGAATCATTGATTTGTTACCCTTCATGAATGCTGATTACGAGTGCGTAGCATTCTTCCCGCCAGACCAAGCGTAAGCTAGCCTGAATCCCGCCTCTTGTCGAACCAGCATAACGGTCAGATGCTTTACAAATTCGGCCATTTACGGCAGAATCAAGCCCATGTTGCGTCACATGGTTGCCGGCATCCGGCACTTCGGGGTGTACCCGATGTACATTCACCAGCGGGACAATTGGGAATTCTTCGCTGTGCTCCGAGGCAAGTGCGGTGCTTTGCTGAGCGAAACCGGCCCGGCCACCCTCCAGCAACATCATCTCTGGATCTTCCCACCGGAAACGGCGCATGGTTGGAAAGGTGACGGCACGAAACGCTGCAAGATTGTCGTCTTCCACTTCGGCAAGGCCCCGCCACTGCTCGAGAAAGTCGCCCACGAACGCGGCTTCCTGGATTGTGCGCTGTCACCCGCTCAAGTTCGGCGGGTCGCCGAGATCGAAATGGAGTTGCGAGCGCCCTACGGCCGTGTGACCGAGAAGAGCCTGATGTTTTTTGAGAAGGCGCTGATCGAACTTTCCCTGATCGCACTGGCCGATGTCCCGTCTGCGGCAGACGCCGGTGACGTTGACCACCCGTTCCAGAAGGTCCAGGCCTGTCTCTCGTGGTACAGCGAACACATGATCGAGCAACCAAAGCTCGAACAAACCGCGCAAGCCGTCAACGTCTCCGTCCGCCACTTGCGCCGCCTCTTCTGGCAGTCGCGGCACGAAAGCCCGCAGGCCGCGTTCACGCGGGTGCGCCTGGAACGGGCCATGGGGCTGCTGTCGCTCTCCAACCTCAAGCTCGATGCCATCGCCGAGCAATGCGGGTTTTCGAGCAGCAGCGACTTCTGCCGCGTCTTCAAAATGCACCACCATGTCAGTCCCGACGCGTGGCGCAAGAAGCATCTGCCCGCCTACGAAGAGTCACCCGCGATACGGAAGTAGAGTCCGTTCGGACCGATTCCGCGGCTGATCTTCACCAACACCGAGTTTTCTCCCTCGCGCAAGTCCGCCTCCACGGCGTCTTCGTCAGACTCGGCGCCGCGATGCACTTGCTTGTCGAACACCAGCTGCCCGTTCAGCCAAATTGTCAGCGCATCGCCACTGCCCACGTACAACCGCGCCTTGCCAGCATGGGTTAAACGGAACGTCGTCGTCCCAAATGTTGTTGCGCCATTGTTGTCCTTCCCCAGCGCCTTCTCGAAATCCACATATCCATCATTTCGTACGCAGTCATCGCCAACCGCCCGCCATCTCACACGTCGACCGCCTGCACCCACATACTCAGTGGTAATGTCTGTGGGCAATTCCCCCGCAAATTTCGCCCCCACTCCGCCGTCAAACGGCCCGAGCACATGCCACTGGGGCAGCTTGATCATTACCAGCGTTAGGGGACCTGACTGCGACGAACCGCGGGCCTGCAACAGACTCCTGACTTTTACAGGATAACTCCCGACCTCGAGCATCGGCGGTGGACTTACATAAAAAGCGATGCGGGCCTCACCACCGGCGGGTGCGATAATTGTCTGTTTCATGCCGGGCAACGCCGTGAACCCCGTTGGCAGAGCCAACTCCACTTCACCACTCAAGCCTTTCGTCCCACGATTGTGCGCCGTCAGGAAGACCTTCTCATACTTCTGTCCACGAATCAGTCGCTGCGTGGGTACGATGCCGCGTTCATTCGGCGCACCAGCCAGTTCGACGAACACATCGCCGCGTTGATCGGTCAGCAATGGCGGGAAAATCCTCTCGAAGTCGGCTGCGCGTTCCGCGCGAATAAACGTTGGGATCTCCGCGAGTCCCGGCCGTACCGTAAGGGTCTTGGGTCCCGTTAGTTTCTCCTTCGTCCACGCGTTTAGCCATTTACCGGCCGGCAGATACACCGGACGCTCACCAGACTCGCTTAATACAGGGGCAACGAGCAGATCGTCGCCCAGAAAGAACTCGTCATCAATGTTGTAGGTCCGGGGATCGTTCGGGAACTCATACAGGAGCGGTCGCCACATCGGGACACCCTCTTCTCGCGCGAGCTTCGCGGCAGCGAGCAGGTAATCGCGCAACGCCCAGCGCAGGTCGAAATAGTATTTCGCGATGCGCACCGTCTCGTCGTCGTAGTACCACGGTTCGCGCGGCGTCGTGCCGTGCAGTTGCATGATCGGACTGAGCGCGCCGAGTTCCAGCCAGCGGATGTAGAGGTTTTTCGTCGGTGTGCCCGCATAACCGCCGATGTCGTGCCCCCAATAAGGGTATCCCGAAAGCGCCGCGCTGAGTCCTGCCCGCACCACCCGTGGGAAATCATTCCACGATGATGATTGGTCCCCACCCCAGAACGTCGAGTCTCCCGCGCAGGGCGGTGTGCCAGACCGCGCAAACGTCACACCCACCTTGCCGAGGTCCTGGAACGCATCCAACATGGCCCGCTGATAATAAAACGGATGCAGATTATGAAACCACGGGTCGGGCATCCGTTCGCCGCCGTCGGTCTTGAAGCCGTCCACACCCATCGCAATCAGCGGCTCCTGCAATTTCTGCCACCACAATCGCGCCGCCTCCTTGCGGAAATCGATCTTCACCGCATTCTCCAGCCAGTCCACTCGCAATTCGCTGCCGTCGGGCTTCAACACGAGATAGCCATTCGTGCTGGCCTCCGGGTAGGTGCTCGCGCTATCCCAGAGACTTGGCGTCTCCCAGCAGACAACGTGATAGCCGCGCCCGTGCAGTTTCTCGATCCACTCTTTCGGATTCGGATATCGTCCTTGTTCGAAACGGAAATCCTGCAAACCTTCCGCCCACGCTTCCAGCACCACCGCGCTCGCCTTGAGCCCGAGCGCTTCCATCTTGTCGATCACGCGGTCGATCTCATACTCCGAGAGGTACGAGTTGCGCGAAATCCACGGCTCGAACACCCAATCCGGCACCGGCCGTGGTCGACCCACGAGTTTCGTGTACTCGGCCAGGATCTCGCGCGGCGTGCCTTTGAATACGAACACATCCAGTCCCGCCTCGGGAACCTCGATACGCAGTTCATTCGTGCTCGTTGCGCCGCAGTCAAATCGCACCTTGCCCGTGCAATTCACGAATAACCCGTATCCCGCACTACTGATAAGAAACGGTGCGCAAATGTACGAGCGGCTTCCTCCGCCCCATGCGTCCACAATCCAGCTTTCCATCGTTCGCCCGCGCATGTTCAGCGCATCGAAGCGTTCACCGAAACCCCAAAGCGCTTCGCCGCCTGCCAATTTCCTGTGCAGCACGTTGTCCCTGAATTCGACAATGAGCGGCGTCACACCGTTGGTATCCGCGAGTGGATAACCGTGGGATGGGTCGGCGTAGATAAGGCGCACGACGCGTGACGCAACCGGCGGTTGGGACGGAGCTTCGCCTTGCCGTCGGCCAGTCTGCGCGCAACCAACGAGCGCCAGCACCAGGACTGTCACTCGTAGCGAAGCGAAACGCGACCTCATCATTTCACCTCCACCACGGAACGGTTTTCCTTGTCGGTCTCGTAGGCGTTTGGATCGGCAATCCAATGGTCGCCGTCGATGACAAATTGGTAGCGGTGTCGGCCCGGCTTCAACTCGACTTCCGTGCGCCAAACGCCGTCGCCCTCCGGGCCGTGCATGATGAACTGCGGGTCAAAAACGAGACCGTCGCGATTGTGGCCCCAGTCATTGAAATCGCCCGCGAGATAGACCAGGTGCGCCTTCGGCGCGTAGCACGTGAAGAGCACGCCCCCTGCGGTGCGTTGCGGTTTCCACTTCGGGTTGCGCGCGCTGGGAATGAGCACGTCACCGGAGGCACTGATGTGGAGAATGGCATTCTTGTCGCCATCCAGCTCGTCAATTGAATCGGGCGCAAACCATCCATTCCCCTCGCCGTTCACGTTGAATTTGAAACGATACACGCCCGCGTCGAGCTTCACGGTCTTGCGCCAGACACCGTTGGTGTCGGGCCCGCTCATGGCGAACGAGGAATTGGTAATGCGACCATCCACATTGTTGGCCCAACCATTGAAATCACCCGCCAGGTAAACAACGTGCGCCTCGGGCGCGTAACACTGAAAAAGGACGCCACCATCAGTCTTTTGCGGAAGAAGCGCGAACGACTGCGGAGGGAATTGTGTCTGCGCGGCGGCGGTCGACGTGACCATCAGCAACATCAACAACGCGCGGTTCATTTCCGACGCACGATGGTCTCGAGCTGCTGTCGCAACTTGACGATGCTGTCAGCCGGACAGACACCGCGCCAAAGAATGTTCGGGTAGAGCACCGAGTTGCGCCCGATGATCGAGCCGGGATTCAGCACGCAGTTGCAGCCGATGTCGCAGCCGTCGCCGATGATCGCCCCGAACTTGCGCAAGCCCGTGTCGATGTTGTTACCATACTTGACCGTGACGTTGCCTTTCATCGACTTGGCGTTCGACAAAATCACACCTGCGCCGAGGTGGGTTTTGAAACCCAGGATGGAATCGCCGACGTAACTAAAATGGGGAACTTGCACGCCGTTGAAGAGTACAGCGTTCTTGAATTCGCACGCATTGCCGAGCACGCAATCATTGCCCACGATCACATCGCCCCGAATATACGCGCTGGAGCGAATCTGGCAGTTCTCGCCGATGATCGCCGGCCCTTTGATCACCGCGCCATGCTCGATGACCGTCCCCTTGCCGACAAATACATCGTCGGCGATGTACGGTACGCCGATGGTCGTGCACAATCGCGCGGGCTTGAGGCGTTGCTTGATAAAGTCGGGCAGCTTCTTCAGCGCGACCCACACGTGTTCGCAGCCGTCGAATAACTCCGGGAAGGAGAACTGCTTCAGGTCGACGAAGTTTTCCGCGCGAAACATGCGCGCATCCTAACGACGCGCCCGCCGCCCGGCAAGCAGTTCCGCACGCGACGCAGGGTTCAGCTTAAGCTGGCGCACGGCCCGAAATCCGTGTAATGGTCGTAATCATGAATGCGCCCCTGATGAATACCCCGCTCTCGGCGCTGGAGTATTACAACCTCGTCCGCGAGCGCATCGAACATGAGGACAACCTGATCGTGCAGCGGCTCTCGTGGCTTGTAGCGTCACAATCATTTCTCTTCACCGCCTACGCCATTGTGTCGAACGGCCTGATGACGCAGCCGCCGCAACCCGCCCGCCTGCACTTCGGAGAACAACTGCAACTGGTGTTTCAGCTGATTCCTATCGTGGCCATGCTGACATGCGTTCTCATCTACATCAGCATCCTGGCAGCAGTGCTAACCATGCGCCGTCTGCGCAACGACTACCGTTCCCGTTTTGGTCCGGAAGAAGACGCCTTGCCGCCAATCATGACCGCTGCACCGACCCGCTGGTTCGGCCTCGTCGCTCCCCTGTTACTGCCGCTGGTGTTTACTACCATCTGGCTGATCCTGTGGATGCACGGGCAGTAGCAGCGCGAGCATCTTGCTCAGGTCGCTCGTGGGTAACTGGCAGGCGTAATTGACACAGACGTAGGCGGTGGTCTTGCCGTCCTTTGGCTTGATCGTCTCCAGAAACGGCAGGAGTTTCACCAGCGCCATCTGCGATTCACCACCCTCGGCAAGAATCACGATCGCGTTCGGGAGATATCGCTCGTGGAGCGTGCGCAGCATGGCGCGGGTGTCGGCAGCGTCGGCCTTGCCCGCGACGACAATCTGCTTCGGCTGGCTGAGGTAGAAATCCAGAGCGCAAAGCATCTGCGGCACAACCCGTGGCGCCTGGCCCAGATGACCGCTAAAAAGCTGCAGCGTCTTCTCCGCGGCGTTACGATAATCGGCCCGATCGGTAAACTGCGCGAGCCGCAGTAGTAGCAGTGTCGCCATCGAATTGCCGCTGGGCTCCGCACCGTCGTAGTCCTCCTTGGAGCGAACAATAACGCTTGGGTCGCGTCCATCCGTCTGGTAGAACCCACCTGCCTTCGCATCGTAGAATTGCGCGAGCATGGCGTCAGCGAGTTCCGTGGCCTTCCCCAACCACTGTGGATCGAAGTCCGCTTCATAGAGATTCACCAGGCCGTTACTAAAGAACGCATAGTCTTCGACCATCGCTGGTACCGTCGCCGTGCGGGTCAGCTTGCCGTCCTTGAGACGATTGGTGAGCATGTAATGCGCGGCATGCTCGGCGGCGGCGCTGTATTTGGGCTCATCGAGTACCTGCGCAGCCCGCGCGAACGCGGAAATCATCAGCCCATTCCACGCTGTCAGGGTTTTCTCATCACGGTGCGGTCGCACCCGTTTTTCGCGGGCAGCAAACAGCTTCGCCCGGCCCCCGTCCAGGACCGCCGCAATCTCTTTCTCCGACTTGTGGAACTGCTTGGCGGTTTCCGCGAGCGTGAGCGCGACGTGCAGCACATTGTTGCCGTGCTCCCAATTACCGTCAGCCTCGACGCCGTAGTAGCGGCAGAAGATCTCGGCCTTGTCCTTGTCGCCAATGATCTTGTCGATCTCGTCACGCGTCCAAACGTAGAATTTCCCTTCCACCCCTTCACTGTCGGCATCCTCCGCCGAATAGAACCCGCCTTCGGGACTCGTCATGTCGCGCAGCACGTAATCGCATGTGCGTCGCGCGATCTCGGCATAAAACGGATCATGTGTGATCTGATACGCGTCGATGTAGCTGGAGACGAGCTGCGCCTGGTCGTAGAGCATCTTTTCAAAATGCGACACCAGCCATTTCTGGTCGACGCTGTAACGATGAAAACCGCCGCCAAGTTGATCGAATAGTCCGCCTTCACCCATCGCTCGCAACGTGTGCAGCGCCATCTCGCGCGCCGTGACTTCATTCGTTCGCGCCTGATAGCGAAAGAGAAAATTCAAAGCGACCGGTCGCGGGAACTTCGGCGCCATGCTGAATCCGCCGTGCACGGCGTCGTAGGAGGTCCGGAACTGATCAAAGCCCGCGCTGAGCGGCGTGTCATCGAGTGGTAGGTTCGGAGAGCCATTCGTACCGATGCTCGAGTATTGGTTGATTGTTTCCACAATCTTGCCGGCTTGGGCGAGCACGCCATCGTGGTTCCCCTCCCAGACGTCGTGCACGCGCTGGAGCAAATCCTTGAAACCGGGGCGCCCGTAGCGCGAGTCCGGCGGAAAGTACGTGCCGCAAAAAAACGGCTTCAGCTCCGGCGTCAGCCACACACTCATCGGCCAGCCACCGCTGCCGGTCGTGGCCTGCACCGCCGTCATGTAAACCTTGTCGATGTCCGGACGTTCTTCGCGGTCCACCTTGATGCAAACGAAGTATTGGTTCATCACGGCGGCGATGTCCTCATTCTCAAACGACTCGCGCTCCATGACATGGCACCAGTGGCAGGTCGAATAGCCGATGGACAGAAAGATCGGCTTGTCCTCCTTGCGCGCCCGGGCAAACGCCTCTTCCCCCCACGGATACCAATCCACAGGATTGTAGGCGTGCTGCAACAGATACGGGCTCTTCTCATGAATCAAACGATTCGGTTTGCGCGAGGTGGTGTCGCCAGCCATGACGACGCAAGATACCACACCCGCCAGACCGGTAAAGAGTAGTCTGCGGTGCAAAACTTTCGTCATTACCCTCCCACTATACATGCGCTTGAGATATTTGCTTCATGTGAATCGTTCCTCGATGCCACGGCATCTAACTTGTAAGTGAATCCTCTTGAGAAGTTCCTTGGATCGGTGCTCGGCTGTTGCGACGTCGAAAGGCTGTTGTTTGATTATGTGCAAGGGACCCTCGAGCCGGAGGTAAAGCACCGTCTCGACGACCATTTTCGCGATTGCCCGCCATGCATTGAGTTCCTGCGCACCTACCGTCAAACCATCGACGTCACCCGGCGGTTCTGTTGTAACCGGGTGGAGATTCCGCCGACCGTACGCACGAAACTGGAGGAGTTCATTCACGCTGAGTTTTAGGATTGGCGAACGCTTATCAGACTTGAAACTGCGCGCATTTTAGTGCATCAAGTGTTCTGGCAGCGTGGTCGTGCCCATTCTCATGTCGAAACCAGACACACAAATCGATGACGTTCAGTTGGTCGCGCGCCTCAAGCAGCGTGATAAATCTGCTTTGGAGGAGTTGGTCCATGTCCACGGCGCGAAGATGTATGGCGTTGCCCTCCAGTTCATGCGCAATGAGTCCGACGCGCGCGAGGTCATGCAGGATGCTCTCGTTTCCATCTGGAACAAGATCGGCTCGTTCGAGGGCAAATCCGCCTTCACCTCCTGGATCTATCGCGTCACCGCCAACGCGGGCCTGATGGCGTTGCGTAAGAAGAAACGGCGCGAGAACGACATCTCGCTCGACGCCGTCGGGTCCGACGATGATGACGCGCCCCTGCCCGCGTTGCAGTTGAGCGACAAGAGACCGCTTCCCGACAAGGTGGCGATGACCGGTGAACTCGGCGAGCAGGTCCGCGCCGCGATCGACCAACTGCCGGAACCCTACCGTGTCGCCGTCCTCCTGCGCGACGTGGAGGAATTGCCGATGGCGGAAGTCATGCAGGAAACCGGCCTCAGCGAGCCCGCGTTGAAAAGCCGCCTGCATCGGGCACGCTTGGCGCTTCGTGAAGCATTGCTGCCATACCTAAATGGGCAGGACATACAGAAATCATGAGCATGAAACTAATCACGAGTCTCTGGAAGCGTCTCTTGCGCCCGGACGCCTGCTCGCACACCAAGCAACTGCTCTTCGAGTTCGTCGAAGGCGAACTCACCCCCGAGACTCATCGCAAACTGGAGAAGCACATCGGCAATTGCTCCCCCTGTCTCGACTACGTGAATAGCTATCGGCGCACGATCATGGTCACGCATCATCACGGCCTGCCCGAGGCGCCCATGCCGCCCGCGCTCAAGGAAAAGCTCTGCGAGTTCATCAAACAGAACCCCGACTTGAAGTGACCCAAAACGCCACGGCGCGCGTTAACGCACCTTCGACGCCGTCATCTCCGTGCCGACCAACCGCAGCGCATTGTTCACCTGCCGCAACAGCCCCTCGGCCGGCTGTTTGAACGTGATCTCAATCTCCTGCCGCGCGGGATTCGTGCGGACCCGCAACACGCTGGGCAATTGAAGAATCTCCTCGGCAGCGCGCCCCAGGAATTCCGGCTCATTATCCTCTCGCAATGTAAATCTCATCATCCCGACCTCGCATACCTGGCTCACGTAGTTCATGTCCCGTTCCCCGCCTCCTTGCCAATTAGTTTCCTAAACCAAAGCAACAGCCACGTGACAACAACCTGCCAAGTGTGAAAAGAACGGGCGCGGTACTGGTGCTTCATCACAGTTCATTTGGGGGTAGGCCTTGTAGCCGCAGGCTTCAGCCTGCGCACTCTAAACGGTACGACTACATGCCAAATGAAGACTGGCGCAGCACCAGCGGGAGTGGACACCATGACGTGGTTTTCACGGAAAACGAAGCCATTTGTCAGAATTCTGTAATGTTGTTAACTTATTCTGCCACAAAGTACTACATACGATCTAGAGCATTTCCCAATTGGCTTCGTTTCGCAGAAACGCATGTTTTCGCGCCCCCTCCCTCCCCGAAAAACTTCGCCCTCTCTTGGCCCCTTATCCACACAGAACATCTCCTCTCCCCTTGGGGGGAGCCGAGTTGGACGGAGCGGAGTCTGACGACACGCTGCACGTCGTATTCCCGCAGCAAACCCGTTGTCGTATACGGCAAAGGATTAAGGTGAGGGGTGTTTGCCCTCTTGTCCGCCACGGCCTCGGCAAAGGCGGATGTCAAAGAACCGTGGCGACTATACCCATTCTACCAGGCGATGTCCAGCCAAATTATCTATTACAGATACTTAACTAAGAGCGTGCCTTACTGGGTTTCGGATTGCCACGACCAACCGTACCGTGCTACAAAGCCTGCATGAACCGGCTGCTCTTTGGCGATAACCTCAAATGGCTGCGCGACACAAAAGTCTTCCCGGACGGCACGGTTGTATGAGGACTCAATGAATCCGCAAACACAAATTGCGTTGTCATTAGCGACCGTTTTAGGCAGTGGAGTTATAGCCGCATTCGTGGCCCACAAATTTACTGAACGAAGGCAGGAGCGCGAGTTTAGACGCAAAAAACTTGAAGAGTTATTTCTGGCGGCTCACGGGTACTGCACAACTTTCGTATCGCGAAATATGCTCTGGCCACGGGTAATGAATGGCGAGATGAAATACGACAAAGTGCTCGACATTAACGCGGCTGACAAACACCCGACGCCCGGGCACTATGAGATTATGCAGATGCTCATCAGTATCTATTTTCCCCACCTTCTTGGGAGGTTCCAAACCATCTTGAAGTCACGTGAAGCCGTCAGCGACATGCAGAGGAATTTTAAGCAAGCATACGAAATGAACGTGCCAACGCGGCAGTTCTCACAGCCTTTTGACAAAGCACTCTTGGAGTTTGAAGCACTGTGTAACGATTTGAAGAAACAGATTTGTCACCTTGGGCAGCAACGTCATTGAAGGATCACGGGTTAGTTCAATTTTGCTAGTGAAGCTGTGTTTGGCTACCAGCGGGTATCTTCTGAGTTAAGCCATCGCTCAAGCTCCGCTAGTTCTTCTTCTTGTTCGGATGGTTCAAAGTCATCGATTCGCCGTAATGCTTCGTCAAGTGTCTCCCCCTCAAAGTCCTCCCAATCCTCTTCGGCTTTTCGACGAATGAAGGCGTATAGTTTCGTGCCCTTGAACTGACTGATGTCGGCGCGCTTGGCCGACTCCCACTGTTCTTTCTTCCCGGGAGCAACATAGATTTCATTAATGACATCGGCTGCCTGTCCCTTCGTAAGCCCTTGGATTGACCGCCCGAAGAACAGCAGCACGGCCTTCTGCCTAAGAGAAATCGCATCTTCACGCCACCACCCGTTGCCTGCATCAAATTCAGATACATCTACTGCCTTCCGTTCACCGCCGACGTATCGCCATTCCCTGTATGGGACCGGCACTCCTGGGTTCTGCCTCTTCCAGTCCGCAATAAATTGCGGCGTTGCGAGACCAATATTCGAGATCTCCATTAACTCTTGCGTTAAAAGTTCGGATGGAATCTGGTCTAGGTGTCCGTCCTCTGCGGCGATATGTACTGGAGTGCTTCCATACCGATTCTTCACTGAAAGAGTCTGGTTAGTTAAATACTCTCGCGGAATCTGACTCAAACAACCGAAATGGGCAGCATAATGAAGCGGCGTTCTACCAAAATCGTTTTGTGCTAGGAAGATTTCCAGAGAAAAAGCTCCACGTGGCACATCCGCGAGCTTCCCGGACTTTACGGCGCGGTGAAGCGCCGTTTCGCCGCCCTTGGTTCGTTCAAATATCGTTTCGCGTGTCAGCCGACTGAATTTTGATCGCCGCTCCTCTTTGGGCAGTTCTGGCTGTACAGGAGGTTTGATCCGCCATTTGCGACCGCGTCCGAGTCGGCGCATGATTGCCGGGACATCTACAAGCGCAGCCTTTCCCTTTAATATCTTTTCTTCAAGCAGTGCCGCTTCCAGTTCTTTATCGTGCCACCGGCGAGCGCGGGCTAGCGTGTTAAAGTAAACTTTAACTGCTTTACCTTCTGGTGTTCGTTGTTTGCGGACTTGATTAGCGATTTCTTTATCGCGATTGCGTGCATACGAAAGTCTAAGGTTGGCGTTTGCCCTCTGCCGTCGCTGTTCTTTCCAAAAAGCAGCTTCGTCGGGCGTCAGCAACTTCGCGAGAGCGACACCAGTTCTAATCGCCTCCTGACGTTTTCGCTCGATACTTTGCTCAAGCAGTTCGCTCATTGCCTAATTTTTGGCTTCGAACTTTAGCGGCACTCCGTACCAGAGCAGTTAGATGTTCCGTATTCTAGCCGGAATACCGCAGGTCTATTTATTATGCGAACGGAGGATACAATCCCTTCCCACTCGCCATCTTCTTCTGCAAATTCGCGTGGAAGTTCCCGAGCGGGAATTCGTCGGGGTGGACGAGGTCGATCCATTTCTTGGGATCACTCTCGTCGGTGATGGCGCGGGAGTCTTTCTTCCACTTCGAGGCAACGTTCGGCGGGACGTATCGCGAAATCAAATCGTGTGCGGCGAGCCAGAAACTCATCTTCGAGGCGTCGGAGCCGAATTTGTAGAGCGCCAGCAGTTCCTGACGCAAGCCGTCGATGCCCTCGTAAAGCTTGTCCCAGCGGACCGCGAGACGGTTGTCGTGCCAGATAAGAATGTCGTGTTGGTGCAGGTAGGCGAACAGAAGTTGCCCGCCCAAGCCATCGTAATTACGCACACGTGTGCCTGTGATCGGGAAGCGGAAGATGCGGTCAAAGAGCACCGCGTAGGTCACGTAATGCGCGAACGGGAAACCTTCCTGTGCCAGCCGCGTCGCTTCGCAGAACGCACGCAAATCCACCCGTAACTCTTCCAGCCCGTACATCCAAAACGGGGCGCGCTGGCGGATCATGAACGGGTCGAACGGCAGTTCGCCGACACTGTGCGATTTGTCGTGAATCAGGTCCCACAACGCGTAAGTATCTATGATGAGCGGCGGCGAATTGAAAAAACATTCCAACTGCGGATGCATTTCGAGCCGCGTGAGACCCGCCGCCCTGATAACTATCCGTTGATAACGCTTCGCCTCACGGTCGCAAAAGATCGTCGCGAAATTGTTCGTCCCCTTCCCCGCCACCGACACCGTCTCGGGAAACAGTACGGCGCATTCGCTATTGTAACCCTCGGTAAAATCCACGAAATGACCGGGCACGATCTTTCCGTTCTGGTATTGCGTTCGCTCCAGCTCCGCGAGCCAGTCGGGCCACGGGACGCGGTAGATCATCGCCTCGAAACGCCAATCCATCGACGCATTCGGCGTGTACATCGGCATCACCCACAGGTGCTCAACCCTGTCGCGCCGCTGCAGTTGCGGATTGAACAACGCCAGCGACTTCCCAAAATCAGGCTTCTTGAAACCTCCACCCATCCACGTGTCGAAATCGAGCACCACTTGGTTGAGGTGATCCGCCTCATGCGGGAATGACGGCGCCAACGCTTGCACCGCCCCCGCCGCCGCCTGCGCAAGATGCCCCGCTTCCTCGTGCTTCTCGAAGGTGATGCTTCCGTCCGGGTCTTGGAGCATGCGCAACGCGTTGACCGCCCCCTTCAGTGACGACCATGCGCCCGATTTCGTGGCGACCGATGGCGTCGCTGGCACGACACTGCGCGCAAACGTCGGCGCGGAACACCAATACATGACGTTGCGCCACAGTTGCTGGTGATCGAACTCACGAATGTGGTTATCGCCGAAGAGCAGTGAATCCGTCACCACCACCACGCGCCCGTTACCGAATTCCGCCGTCCCAATCACACCCGCGTGTCGCGGCACCGCGGTCGCGCCGGTGCGCCAGGCGATGCGCGCGTCTCCGGAAGCCGTGCACGTGCCTGCCTGATAGAAGCACGCGCGCTTGACGAAGTGCGCGAGCTGCGTGTCCTCCGCCACCGGCTCGGCAAAGAACCAGGCCGGGTTGTCGTGGACACGCGCCACGGTGTCAAACACGGTTGCATTCTCAATGCGCAGCCCACACGGCACGAGCAGGTCGTTGAGATTGTCGCCGTACTTGTCGTGCTCGTACTCGGAAATGACGAGCAAGCCGCCGCCCGCGCGGACAAATTCCTGGATGTCGGTAATTTCCTGCTCTGACAGCCGTGGCGAATTCGCCGAGGTGGTGCGTTCCCACTTCGGGTCGCAGGGATGCAGGAGCACTAACACATCCGCTCCGCCGAGCACGTCGCGCTGCAACGGCTTGTTGAGGTTGCGGTGGATCGTGAAATCGCTCGCGGCAAGTGTGTCGGCGGCGATTTGATACGATGAATTAAGCGGATACTCCGGCTGCATCTCGCGGGCCCGCGCCTCGGAGATCGACCAGCTTTCGCTGTGGTATTCGTCGAAGAGGACGCGAACTGACTTCCGTTGCGTAAGCCCGCTCATGATTCAGAGTAACCGCGTTGCCTTACTTCGACAAATCGACCACGTCGCGCACGAACGCCTCGACATCTTCCGCCATCGAGTCCCACGAACACATCAAGCGCGCGCCCCCCGGACCGACGTCCGCGTAGAAATGCCAGCCGCGCTCGTGCAAACCATCCAACACGGGCCCCGGCATGTCCACGAACACCGCATTCGCTTGGCGCGGGTAAAGGATGCGCACGCCCGGCAGGCCGCGCAGTTGCGTATCGAGGAGCGCCGCGGCCCTGTTCGCGTTCTTCGCGTTTCGCAACCACGCGCCATCCTGCAGCAACCCGATCCATTGTGCCGCGAGAAAACGCATCTTTGAGGCGAGTTGACCCGATTGTTTGCAGCGGTAGAGAAAGTTCTGCGGGAGATTCTCATTGAAGAACACGACGGCGTCGCCCCCCACTCCTCCGTTTTTGGTGCCACCGAGGCTGAGAACGTCCACGCCCATCTCCCATGAAATCTCGCGCGGTTTCACACCTAAACTCGCCACAGCGTTCGCGAACCGCGCGCCGTCCATGTGCACGTACAGACCCAAATCGCGCGCCGTCTTCGTAATCCCGGCCAACTCATCAGGCGTGTACACCGTGCCGAGTTCCGTCGCTTGCGTGAGACTCACCGCGCGCGGCATCGACGCGTGCACATCGCGCCGCGATCGCGCTGCGCGATCGATGGCGTCGGGCTCGATCTTGCCATTTTCGCCGCTGACGGGCTGCATCTTCACGCCGGGCGCGAAAAACCCCGGCGCATTGCACTCGTCGGTCACCACATGCGAGTAATCGAAGGAAATCACGCTGTGGTAGGAATCGCACATGCTGGCGAGCGCCAACGAGTTGGCTGCCGTGCCGTTGAAAACAAAGAACACTTCGCAGTCAACCTCGAAAAGGTCGCGGACGTATTGCTTCGCCTTCTCGGTCCACGGGTCGTCGCCGTAACCGGTAACATGTCCCGTATTGGCCTCCGCCAGCGCCGCCCACACCTCGGGACAAATCCCAGAGTTGTTGTCACTGGCAAAATGCCGCGCGCGTTTCGCTTCGTCCATGAGCACCTCCCGAATTCACTCGACCGTACTCTGCCCGAACTCGGTCGAACATTCCAGCCAAAGCGTTGTCCCCTTTTGGCATTGGCGGGGACTTATAGGTAGAGGACAATGCACACGATGAGCGATTGGGAATTGCTTCAGGCCTACGCAAAGGACCGTTCGGAAACGGCGTTCGCCGAACTCGTACAACGCCACCTCAACTGGGTTCATTCGGCGGCTCTGCGCCAGGTGCGGGATCCGCATCTGGCCGAGGACGTGGCCCAATCTGTTTTCGTCCTACTGGCCCACAAGGCCGGCAACCTACGCCCTGGCACGATCCTGGCCGGCTGGCTCTTCCGCACGACTCGTTTTGTAGCCTCTCGTGCCCTCCGTACCGAATACCGTCGCAAAGCCCGTGAACAAATTGCTTTGACCATGAGCTCCACCACTTCATCCGACGACAACGAGATACTTTGGAACCAACTCACGCCGCACCTCGATCAGGCGGTGGCCGCCCTTTCGGAGACCGACCGTTCCGCAATCTTGTTGCGGTTTTATGAAAAGAAGCCGTTGCGCGAAGTGGGAGAACGTCTCGGCCTGAGCGAGGAAGCCGCCAAGAAACGTGTCCTACGCGCCGTCGAGAAAATGCGGGGATTCCTGACCAAACGTGGTGTGATCCTTGGAGGCGTGGCCCTGGTTGGGGTCCTGGCCGAACAAACTGTGAATGCGGCCCCCACGACTCTGGCTGCCAGCGTGTTGAAGGTCTCCATCGCCAGCACCTCTCCCGCAGCCATCCTGCCGCAACTGGCGCGCGAGACCCTCAGAGCCTGGCGGTGGGCAAAAGTGAACCTTGTTGCCGGCATTTCTGCCGCGACCGTTGCCGCAGCGATTCTGGCTGTCAACACAGTCTCCCGTCCCCGGCCCGAGGTGGCTCCACCCATGCTTGCGGAGACCGGTGTGGCCGCACGGGCCCGGGTCATCACGCCGTCCTCGCCGGCCGTTGGCAGCAGTGTGACCGCCACAAACGAAGCCCTGTCCAAACGCGTCATCAACATCCATGTGCTGGAGCAACGAACAAAACAGCCGTTGGCCGGCGTTCAGATCGTCGTGCAACGCGACTACCAGAAGTCTGTCGGAAGCACAGACAAGGACGGTCGCTTTCACACTGAACTTCCCGAGAAAGATCCGTCGCGGCTGACAATATCGGCAGACAAAGATGATTTCGTGCCGTTGGAGGTAATGTGGGATGCGCAATTTAGAGGATTCCAAATACCGGAGGAATTTACGTTCGCGCTGGAACCTGCCGGGTCCATCGGGGGTGTTGTTCAAGATGAGCAAGGCAGACCGATCGCGGGCGCAAAGGTTTCCGTGTATTTGAACGACGACTCCTATGGCAAGAATGGACAGATCTTTGTTGACCAGTGGTTTTTCAAGCAGGCCATAACCGACGGTTTCGGAAGGTGGCGATTTGACCAGGCGCCAGCCGACTTGAGTGGTGTGGGAGTTCTTCTGAGCCACCCGGATTATGTGGTGACGCGGCGCCCCGGTTCTCCGGACAACGACAGATTGCCGGATGAAAAGCTGCGTGACATGACGGCGGAACTGGTGATGAAGAAGGGATTCACCGTGTCCGGCGGAGTGTTTGATATGCAAGGTCGGCCCATAGCCGGGGCGTTCGTCGGGCTGGGATCACACCGGTCCATTAGTGACTCGCTCAAGACCACCACGGACCCCGCGGGAGCGTTTCGATTCAACAACGCGAAGAGCGGGAATACGTTTTTGTTTGTTCAGGCCCGCGGTTTCGCTCCGGATTTGAAGAGCATTGAGGCGGGCACCGACAGTGGGCCGTTCAATTTTCGCCTCGAATCCGGCCACGTCATCCGCGGTCTCGTGGTCGATACGCAGGGGAATCCCCTGCCCGGCGTGGATGTGTCCGTCGACACCTGGCGCACCATGCAGTTCTTGAGCTGGCACACGACTACGGGCACCAATGGCGTTTTCGAATGGACCGATGCGCCTGCCGACAATGTGCAGTGCGACTTTCTCAAGGAGGGCTACAGAGTAGTGAACGACCTCGATCTGTCTCCCAACTCCACGAACAACGTGGTGACGCTCCGACCACCGTTGAGCGCGCGTGGTTCGGTCACGGATGCGGACACGGGAC
The DNA here is from genome assembly GCA_003152315.1 of Verrucomicrobiota bacterium. GTDB lineage: Bacteria > Verrucomicrobiota > Verrucomicrobiia > Palsa-1439 > Palsa-1439 > Palsa-1439. Next base: position 90,864 of record PLZV01000037.1, on the reverse strand, counting down.
AACCCATCGCGTCGTTTACAGTCACGCCTGGCCGATTCTTCGCAGAGGGAGAAGAGCCGTACTGGATGGAAAACGAGCAACACAGCTTTTCGGGTGGCCAGTACCAGTGGAACGTGGCGTTCCCAGGCGAATACTTATACTTCCTTCGAGCCGACGCGGAGGGTTACGCTGGGGAGATTTCTCCGCCTTTCGACCAGGATAGCGAGTCTTTTGTGCACAACTTCAAACTCACACGGGCCGCCTGGATTCAAGGGGTTGTCCGAACCCCGAATGGACAACCCGCCACGAACGCCGATGTCCTTCTCGTCCTGCCCGGTCCGCCACTCGACGTCGTGAACAGACGCGTGGACCAGAGCGGTGACGGCAAGCCCATGCGACCAATCGGAGGCAGCGACCCTCGGATTACTCGCACCGATGCGGAAGGTCGCTTCAAGTTTGCCCCGACCAACAAGCCGTTTCTGGTGACCGCGCTGCATGACACCGGTTACGCCCAAGCCGCCTGCGAACACCCCGGCGTACTCCCCGACCTGCGTCTTGAACCTTGGGCGCGCATCGAAGGCGATATGTATATCGGCAGCCGGCCTGCCGTCAAACAGAGGGTTGAGCTCTGGGGCGATTGGTCGCGGCAATCCGACCGTCCCAGCGTTATGTTCGAGGGCTACACCATGACTGACGACACCGGCCACTTCGTGATGGATCGTGTGCCCAGTGGTAACGTTTCTGTCGGACGATCGATTTGCATCAATGACCGTTCCTATACCACGACCCACAACGTTTACCTCCGGACCGAACGCGGCCAAATCGCGCATGTGACCATCGGCGGCACGGGACAGCCGGTGATCGGCCAGCTCGTAGTTCCCGCTGGGTTCGAACGGAACGTTGATTGGACCGCGTGTGATTTCAGCGAACTGCGCACAAAACTGCCCGAACTGCCCCAACCAACGCTACCAAACAATTGGCAAGCGATGACCGACGACCAGAAACGCGCCTTCGGCAAACAATGGCAGGAAACGTGGGACAACTCCGACGAGGGTAGAGCGTACGACGAGGCATCCAAGGCAGCCCGCAACTACCCCTTTGCAGTTCGCGCCGACGGATCGTTCCGGGTGGAGGATGTATTACCCGGCATATACCAATTGCACATTACCTTGGGGGGCGAACCGCACACCAATGGCGCAGCCATCGTCCGTCAACCCATCGCCTCCCTGGTCCACGAATTCACCATCCCTGACCTGCCCGGTGGTCATAGCGACGCGCCGCTCGATCTCGGCGAATTGCCGCTCGAACCCGTCCCACAGCAATGAATTGTAGCCGCGAATCTTATTCGCGGTAACTAACGCCGCGAAAGGGTTTCAAGACTACAAGTCTCGTTGGCGGCTTGAATCGGGCGGCGGTCGTCGATAGACTCCGCGGCTTGTGACCCCGAGCACTTCCGAACAACCGTGGCGGCGCGGTTTCTGGAGTTTGATCGTCACACAGTTTCAAGGCGCGTTCAGCGATAACGCGCTGAAGACTGTGGTCACGTTTTTCGGCTTGAGCCTTGCGCTGCCGCCTTTCTGGCACAAGTCGCTGCTGCCAATCGCGACCGGTGTGTTCTCCCTGCCTTTCATACTCTTTTCGATGACGGGCGGGTTCCTCGCCGACCGTTACAGCAAACGCACGGTCACCATCGGCGTGAAAGTTTTCGAAATCGCGATCATGTCCTTTGCGACCGCCGCTTTCTTCACGAATAATCTCTGGATGGGGATGACCGCAATTTTCCTGATGGGCACGCACAGCGCCATCTTCGGGCCTTCGAAGTACGGCTCGCTGCCGGAGCTATTGCCCGAGAAACAACTGTCGTGGGGCAACGGCATCCTGGAGTTGGGCACATTCCTCGCCATCATTCTGGGAGCGGCGGCTGGCGGGTTTCTATTCGACTCATTCAAGTCACGACTGATCTGGATCGGGTTCATCCTGATCGCCCTGGCGGTTCTCGGACTGGCGACCAGCCTCGGCATCACGCGGGTGCCCGCAGCGGCCCCGACGCAAAAGTTCAAGGGGAACTTCCTCGGCGACTTGTTCTCGCAGATTCAGTTGATGCGACAGGATCGCGTGCTCTGGCTGGCCTGCCTCGGTAACATTTATTTCTCGTTTGTTGGCCAACTCGTCTTCCAGGGCGTGTTCGATGTCGGCGATCGGATGCATCTCACCGAAAAGAGCACCAGCCTGCTCGTTGTCGCGCTCGCGCTCGGTATTGGCGTGGGTAGTTTCGCGGCGGGTTGGCTGTCCGGCGGCAAGATCGAGTATGGCCTGGTGCCGCTCGGCGCGCTTGGCCTGACAGCCTTCAGCTTCGTTCTCGGGCGGCCCAACCAAACGTTCCACTCCCTCTGGCCGCTGCTCGGCGCGCTCGGATTCTTCGGCGGCTTTTTCATCGTGCCGATCTCCGCGCTGCTGCAGCACCGCCCCAGCAAGGAACAACGGGGCGCGGTCCTCGCCGCCAGCAACCTGCTTTCCTTTGTCGGCATTTTCGCGGCGGCGGGCGTGTACTGGGTGCTGACCTCGCCGCTCAACCTCACGCCACACCACATGTTCGTCGTGACCGCGGTTATGACGCTAATCGCCACCACGTATGTGGTGTGGTTGTTGCCCGATTCACTGCTGCGCCTGTTCGTGTGGGCGTTCACGCATTCGATCTATCGGCTGCGCGTCGAGGGGCGGGACAACATTCCGGAAAAAGGCGGCGCCTTGTTCGTCTGCAATCACGTTTCGTTCGTCGACGCGCTGCTGCTGATCGGTTCCACCGACCGGATGATCCGCGCGATCATGTTCAAGGACATCTACGATCATTGGTTGGTCAAGCCGTTCGCCAAGGCGATGAAGGCGATCTCCATCTCATCGCATCTTCGTCCGCGCGAGATGATCAAATCCCTCCGCGAAGCCAGCGAGGCGATCAAGAACGGCGACGTCGTCTGCATCTTCGCCGAGGGACAAATCACCCGCATTGGCCAATTGCTTCCCTTCCGCCGTGGCTTCGAACGCATCATGAAGGACGTGGATGCGCCGATCATCCCGATTTGTCTCGACCACGTCTGGGGCAGCATCTTCAGCTATGAAAAGAAACGCTTCCTCTGGAAAGTGCCCCGCTACATTCCGTATCCCGTGACCGTCAGTTTCGGCAAGCCGATGCCACCCACCTCGACCCCGTTCGAGGTGCGCCAACGCGTGCAGGAACTCAACACCGATGCCTGGCAACACCGTAAGAAATTGATGATGACCGTCCCGCGCGCGTTTGTGCGCAAAGCCCGGCATCATCCGCGCCGCTTCTTCATGGCCGACGCGCGCGTCCCGAAACTGTGTTTTGGCCCGGCACTCACCCGCACGATCCTGCTCGCCCGACGCCTTCGCTCCGTGTGGGCGGGACAGGAAATGGTCGGCATTCTCATGCCGCCGTCGGTGGCTGGCGCGCTCGTGAATTACGCGGCGTTGCTCATGGGCAAAGTGCCCGTGAACCTCAATTACACCGCCAACGACGAAGTCATTGCCTCCTGCGCGCGCCAGTGCGGCCTGCAAACCGTTGTCACGTCGCGGGAGTTTCTCGACAAACTGAAAGTCACCGTCCCCGGCAAAACCATCCTGCTGGAGGAACTCGCCCACAAACCGCGACTCGGCGAGAAGTTGATGGCTGCGTTGATGACGTGGCTGTTGCCCGCCCGTTTATTGGGGCGGGCGCTCGGTCGCGAAAAGAGAAGCGCACTCGACGACCTGGCCACGGTCATTTTCTCCAGCGGCAGCACGGGCGATCCCAAAGGCGTGATGCTCACGCATTACAACATCGTCTCCAACGCCGAGCAGATGGGGCAAACCTTCGCGTTCAGCGGACAGGACCGCGTCCTCGGCGTCCTGCCGTTTTTCCACTCGTTCGGATTCACGGGAACACTGATCGTGCCCGCCGTGCTCGGCGTCGGCGTGGTTTATCACGTCAGCCCGCTCGACGCCAAGGTCATTGGCGCGTTGGTGAGGCAGTACAAGGTGACATTCCTGCTCGCGACGCCGACGTTCCTGCAAATGTACAACCGCGGTTGCGAGCCCGAGGACTTCGGCAGCCTGCAATTCGTGATGACGGGCGCGGAGAAATTGCCCGACCGCGTGGCGCAGTCGTTCGAGGACAAATTCGGCATCCGCCCGCTGGAAGCCTACGGCCTCACCGAATGTTCGCCGGCCGTGACGGTGAATACGCGCGACTTTCGCGCCGCGGGTTTCCGCCAGGTCGGCGCCAAGCGCGGCAAAATCGGGCATCCACTGCCCGCCATCAGTGTGCGCATCGTCGACCCCGACACATTCCAACCGTTGCCCGTCGGCCAGCCCGGCCTCCTACTGATCCGTGGACCCAACGTAATGAAGGGTTATCTCGGCAGGCCCGAGAAGACGGCGGAGGTCTTGCGCGATGGCTGGTACGTCACGGGTGACATTGCCACGCTCGATGAGGACGGCTTCCTGATGATCACGGATCGTCTCACCCGTTTCAGCAAAATCGGCGGCGAAATGGTCCCGCACATCAAAATCGAGGAGAAGCTCCACGAACTCGCGGGTGTCACCGAGCAAACCTTCGCCGTCACCGGCGTGCCCGACGAAAAGAAAGGCGAACGCCTCGTCGTGCTGCACACTCTCGGCGACAGCCAGCTCCAACCCGTCCTCGAAAAACTCGCCGCCTCCGATCTCCCCAACCTCTGGAAACCGCGCCCCGACCAATTCTTCCACATCGACACCCTCCCCTACCTGGGCACCGGCAAACTGGATTTGCGCAGGGTGCGGGAAGCCGCCACGAAGTTTTCGACGGTTTAGCTGTCAGTTCGCTGGTGGACTCTTCGGCAGGAGTTTGGCGATCACCACGAGCAACACCAGCACCACCACGGTGAGCGCCACCCAGAAGATGACGTTCTTGGTGCTGGAAATCTGGAAAAGTTCACCCACTCCCGACTTCTTCAAGGGTTCCTCCGCCGTTAACGAGGCGACCGACTTCTCTTCCGCCAGCAATCGCGGCGCAATCAGGTCGAGGTCGTACTGTGGGAAACCAGCGTCGTGGTTGTCGTAATACAGGTACGTTGGCGGCTCCAGCGGCGCCTTGAAGAGCACACGCGTCACCGGGTAAAAGAACTGAAAGTTGGCTAGGTCAATCGGCGGATTGTCGCCGTTGTCCGTTTCCAGAATCAAGGCGTCCGTCAACGACCGGACGTTCACGATCAATTCCAGCGGCGCCTTCGTGGCGGGCGGCGTGTGTACCCAAGCCAAGCCGACGTTCCGTGGATCGAGTTGGAACGGCGTTCTCGTCGCCGGCGGCGTGCGCACCCAGGTGGCCTGGCCGAGTTGACGGTCGTATTTCTCGCCCCGATCGTCCGCCGGCTGCTCGTAGAGCGTGACCTGGCGACGGAACAGCGTACTCGTTGATTCGGCCGTCAACCGCGTGATCGGCAGATCCGTGTGCGGCAACTTGATCCGCCAGCGGCTGACTGTGGGGCGTTTCGGGTCATTCGCCGACGATATTTCCGGAACGAGCTTCCGGGAAATCGAAGTGCGCTCCAGAATATACGGACGCTGTTTGCCGTCGCGCAGCAATCGCAGATCGCGGAACGTTGCGTCGGCGCGCGCCAACACATCCAGATCCAGATCAAGCTGCTGAACCCCCGCACGGGCCAATTTGACGGTCTTGCGATACCCCCACTCCGCTGTGTCCAGGGCAGTTCCCAAATCCTGAATCTCCGGGAGTGATTCGGTGGGGTGGTACGACGGGTTGGCCGCCAGCGCGCTGAGTGACAACGCCGCAATCGGGACACTCGGCGCCGAGGCGAGTGTCTCGCGCAGGCCCGTCAGATCGTACCGCGGCGCGGCGCAACGCGGATTGCCGGTGACCACCTGGTACGGGCCGGCTTGTTGCGCCAAAAACACGGCGAACACCGGTCGCCGTGTCGCTCGCATGGCGGAAATCTGCAACGGTTGACTGTCCACATTGTCAATCAAGACCAACAGTTCACGCCCTTCCACCGCCAGATCGAGCGGCAGATCCAGCCGCTCCGCTCGTTTGAAACCTTCAATATCCACCCGGTAAATCGTGTCGCGCGCCAGCTCGCGTTCCGTGATGGCGTTCTCCGCCACTTGCCGCACCGCCAGCGTGACGGAACGCGTGAACAATGGCTCAGCCGTCTCAAAGCGTAATGATGCCAGGGTGAGATGCGCCGCGCCAAGATCAAGCGTCAACCGCGTCTGGCCGTCGCTTTCCGTGCGATCCGTGATCGTGACGGGCAAAGGCTCACTGGGTGCGGCTCCCTCGGTCACGGCGTGCAGCGTCGCGCCAGTGAACGGGGTGGCTTCCGCGCGGCGATCGTCCACGGTCACTCGCAGGAAGGGCCACGAACCTTCCGGAAACTCCACCCGCAATTGGTTGGCGCCATTCGGTTGCTTAAAGATCGGTTGGCCACTGGCCAGCGGTCGCCACGTGTCCTGATCGTTCGAGCCTTCGACCGTCACCGCCTTGATGAACCCGACAGCGGGAGTTTCGAGGACGAGGGCATCGAGCGTCTGCGATGAACCGGTCTCCAGCGTGATGACCGTGGCCTGTCCGCTGAGGCTGACACTGAATTTCCTGGGGCTGACTACCGCCGCTGTGCTCCGGACCGGGCGCTCGATGAGGTACGGCACCTCCCGTCCCGCGCTGTCGAAAATGCGCAAGTCCTCCAGCCCGGGGCGCGCTGCGTCAACAGTTCCGGCCGGTAAACTTAATTTGATCAATCCCGTGCGCGCCACGTCGAATTGTTGCGCATTCTTCCAGTCGGCCGGCAACTCGCCGAAAACCGTGAGCGTGGACAGGAAATAAACGAGGAGTATTCTCATTTTGCTTTCACTTCTGCGGCCACGAACCGCTGATACAGGAACGACGACACCAACAGGACCACCGCCACGCCGACGAACGCGCCGATCCGCTGCAGTTGACCCAGTTGGCTCAGGTCGTGCAGGAAGAGTTTCAGTAACGTGACGCCGATCAAAGCCAAACTGGCGTAGCGCACCATCGGCACTTTCTTCGCGATGCCGAAGACCAGCAGCACCAACCCAAACAACGCCCAGGCAATCGAGTAGGTCATGTCGCGGGTGAAATTGCCGGAGAACTCAAAGGTCAATACGTGGGACCCTTGAGCCGTGAAATAGTCGGCAATTTCGATGTTCAACAGCAGGAACGCCAGCACGGTGCCCAATGTCGCGAGCAGGGCGCGGGCATTACCACCCAGTACCTCCTGTCGTGGCGGCGCGAGCAGTCGCGACCCCATAAAGAGGCAGATGGCTGTAAGGCCATAGGCATAAAGAAACCAGTTCAGGATCGGCGTCGCGGTGCGAACATGATACTCCAACACCGCGGGGTTCAACGCCAGCCGCGCAAACGCCGCGCACAACAATCCCACGCCCACCAACCGCAGCCCGGGATGCGGCACCCGATGGAACAGCCAGAGTAACGCCGTCCCTTCCAGGGCCCAGCCGATGGTGATCCATTGTCGGTCGAACTGAATTGGGAAAATCAGCGTGATGAAAAACAACGTGGCCCCGCCAAACCACGCCAGCAACGCCAAGCGTTGCGCCCCTTGAACGCGCAAGAGCACCAACAATCCGATCAACGGCGGCAGCGCGAATGCCGCCGGCAACAGTCCCATCATCGGGTTCGGCCAGGCCGCTTTCACCAGCCGATACACCAACGTGAAGTGCGCCGGCCCGGCCAGCGCCGACACCGCCCAAGGTACGACAACGTTTTCAAATTCCTTCCGAAAAATAAACGGAAAGATTGTGAACACCGCAGTGAACGCCAGATACCAAATCAGCGGCACGACGGGGGCTTCCACCTTGAATCGTTGTTGATGCCACGCGTATTCCAGCGCGACACTGCACACGAGGCCAATTGCTGTGAGCCATTCCGCTGCGGTCCACCGCGCCACGCCCAACAGCAACACCACCAACAGCATCGCCAATCCAAACACGGGAGACGGATTTGTCAACGGCATCCGCAGTACCACCATGATCAACAGCAGAAATGGCAGAATGGCGGAGAGCGACGGGACCTGCGCCTGTACGTTATCGGACAGAAACGGCAGCGATGGGAACTCTGGCATGTCGCCCCCGCTTCCCGCTGGTTTGAGCGCCAGCCGTCGCGCCGCAAAGACGCCGACCGCAAAGAACACCAGCGCAAATCCGCCGATCACGACCAACAGGTCCGGCACGCCGCTCACCTCCGCCGGCAGCTTGAACAACCACACCACCGTCGCTCCGAGCGTCAGCACCAGCGCGCCGATGATTGCCAGCACCGACGACGTCACGAGCGCCAGCGCGAAGACGACGACATCCAGTGCCAGCACGCACAACCAAACCAGCCAACCCAGGTCAGGCAGTTTCATCACCGGGATCATGACCAGCACCAACGCCAGCAGCGGGAACAAATGGCCCCACCACACCGGCATGGCCCCGGGCCGCAAGCGTTGCAGGACGATGGGAAAAGCTGTGTGGAGGATGGCAAACAGCAGGTAGAACCCCAGCGCCCAATTTAGCAACGCGCCGGATACGTAACTGACCGTCCAGATCGAAAGCAGGAAGAACGCCGCGAGGCCTGCCGCCAAATGTGCCGGCGCCAGCTCGTTCCGCAAGACGGCCAGGGTCAGCAACCCGAGATCGGCCACGAGCACAAACGTGAAAATGATCCATGGTTTGGCTCCCAGCTCGCCAAACGACAGCAGATAAAGCGTGAACGCCAGCGGGGCGAATGCCATGCCGATCGTCGAGGCGCTAATCAATAGGTCGTCGCGGTCGGTTACCACGAATGCCAGCAGGAAGAGCGCTTCAAACCCAAGGAAGACGCCCATGGCGATGAACACTTTCGTTACCGCAAAGAACTTGGCGGTCCATGCGATCTGCATCAACAGCGTGCCGGCCGCAGCCAGTAGGACGAGATAGTTCCACCGTTTGCGCGTAACGACGGCAATAAGGCCGGCGTCGAGCAGCGCGAGATAACCGAAAAGACCCAGGGGATTGTCCTGGCCGGTCGAAAGCAGTACCGGAGTCAGGAAACCGCCCAGCAACCCGAGAATCGCCACCACCTGCGCGTCGAGCCGGACCGCCAACAGAAAGGCCACCGCTGTTACCAGCACCATCAGGCCGAACGCCGGGATGACATCAATGAGATGGTAATAGGCGTGCGAAGCGAAGATGTTAGCGTACAGCACCAGCACGCCCGTTGCACACAAGGTCTGCCCCAGGACGGAATACTTGCGACCCGTCAATACCAAGCCACCGACCAGAAGGCCCGCCCCAATTAAGTACCCCATGGCTACGCGGAGTTCCGGGCTGACCCAATTATTATCGAAGGAGTACTTCACAAAGAACGCGAGGCCGAGGAACAGCGCCAACCCGCCGATCCACGCGAACAACTTCACCCCCATGAACTGCTCCCAGTTGATGGACGGCAGGGTCACCGGCACCGGACGCGGCGCGGGCCGCCCACTCATCGGAGGAACATCCTCCCAAGCCGATGCCGGAGCCTCTGATGGCGGTGGAACAATCGGTGGAGGCGCAGCGACTGTCTCTTCCACCGCCGGTACAATTGGAGGCACATCTTGTGGCGGACGCTCCCCCATCGGAGGCGGCAAAGGCGTGACCCGGACCGGCGGGACGAATGGTATCGGAACCGGTTTCGGCGGCGGGCTGGCGACTGGAGGCGGGCCGGTACTGGCGCCTGCATAGCTCCGGAGCACATCCCGCAAGGTGCGCACTTCAATTTGCAGGGAATCAACACGCGCTTCGAGTTGGCGCACGCCACGGTCCGCGCGAGAGGCTTTGGTCCCGAGCCAGACAAACAGGGCGATGGGTCCTCCGATGACAACCAGCAGCAGCAGCAACAGAATGATACTCGGTTCCATGCTGACCTCCCTTGCTGACAAACAGATGAAAATGGAGCGAGCGAAGGGATTTGAACCCTCGACATTCACGTTGGCAACGTGACGCTCTACCAGACTGAGCTACGCTCGCTTCCGTTGGAGACAAGTGAGAAAATAGCAAATCCCCAACCGACTGCAAGACCCAAAATCGACCGGGCAATTGCGTTCCGCGGCACGCTGTGTAAGATCTTCGAGGCTGTTCCTGAGAGAAACAACGAACGCGCTTCTCTATTGTGGCACTTCCCGCTCACTCGCGTAGCCCGAAAAGCGAAGGAGAGTGCGGACGGAGGGACTCGAACCCACACGGATTTCTCCACAGGCTCCTAAGACCTGCGCGTCTGCCAATTCCGCCACGTCCGCAATTGATGCGCTTCTAATAGCTTAGAGGCAAAATAAAACTGCGCAAACTTTGTGATGTAACCCTTTTTCGTAAGCCGGTAGAATTTAGTGTCCCACGGGAGCCATATTGAGTTCTCCACACCATGAGACAAGGCCTGTCATTAAACCGAGTTGCTGAATGCCTGTATCGGTTGCATCCTTCGAGCATGTACTATGCCCTAGTCAAGCGTCACGGTAAACAGATAAAACGGTCGCTGAACTGATGGGCAATAGCGTTGAGGTCATCCGTGCCCATTATCGCCGACCGGTACTGGGAGCGGTGGCAAAGAAGCATTGGGAACTGAGCCGCGCTGCTTGGCATTACCAATCGCTAGACAGCGTTTAAACCAGCTACGGCCAGCCGCACGCGGTGGTCGCGGGGCCGTCCAAGCTGACGGAAGATGAGGAAGAGCGCAGCTGCCGGTTGGTTTACCGATTCGTGGATGCGGTTTTTGTGCCATGTCGTTGCCGTTGAGTCCTCACGACTGCGGCAGTCGATTTCGTCATGGCGACAACGGGACAATGGCCTGCGGCGTCAACGCAGACTTGGAGGTCCAGTAAACCGCCACACTGCCCAGTAAGAAGCTCACGAGAATCGGGCTGGCAAGCAAACTCCACGCCGGAGCGACGCATACGCCAACGGCTAACAGGGCCCCTCCTATCAGAGTGCTGGGCAACATGCCCTTCCAGCAGACACGGAACGATATGTCTTCCACCTCCTGCTTCTTCATGGGTCTCCACCCTCTCTGGGACCAAGGGCTGGCGACGACGTACCAACTCACATAAAGGATGTTGTTGACGATCACCCCTGTCCCCAAGAGGATTTCACGGGCCAGGGCGAAGAATTCGGGAACGCTGCGCGCAAACGGTAGTCGATAGAGCCAGACAACGGAAAGCGTTGCCAGGCACATGCCCCCCATTTCCAAGTCCAAACCGGTCGCGCCGCCAATGAACAAGGGTTGCACAGCAATGGCGGAGCCCGAAATTGAATTGTGCGCCAAAAGCCCCAGCAGAATCCAGCACAGGAAAACCGGCTGCACATAATACATGCAGAGCGGAAGAAACAAATAAAACCGCGTTCCCAGTGATAATCCACGCTTGAACAAAAGCGGTGTCGCCTCCAAGGTGCCCAAAATCCACCGGCGGGTCCGAGCGCGATCCTCCAGGTAATTTACCGGGAGCATTTCCTCACTTGTCGCATCTTCGCATAGAACAGCCCTGGTCCTGGCAAGGTCAATAGCAGCCGTTTCCCATAGGTCATGGCTGAGTGCGTAATCTGGCACCACCAGTTCTGCGAACTCTTTGCGTCGAATTAAAGCGCTGTGGCCATAATAAGGCGACCGTCCAAATACGTGTGAATTTACCCGCCGGAAGGCCCTTTCAACCAGGTTTTGCCCGGGTTCAATGAATCTGGCAAACCTCGTGACCGACCTTCTCATCTCCATGTGATTCTGGAACAACATTATATCTTTGTTGAGCGGGTGTTCCGCCTTCGCTATCAGCTTGAGGAGCATACCCGAATGCAGAACCGTGTCCGCATCACACACCATGATGTAACGGTATTCTTGATGATCTATACTCCACTTCTGAAGGGCCAGGTGCTTTCTGCCGGTTGGGTTATTCGGGGGAACATAGTAGTGAACACATTGCTCTCCGAATCGCCTTTTCAAGGAACTGACCATCAGTCGTTCTTGCTCCCTGTGTTGAGCACTGTCCGAGTTGGAGATCAGCCAAAGATCGACATTCTCAGCAGAATTGCCTGCAAACGTTTCCTCCATCAGCTTCAAAAGGCCCGCTTCCTCGTTCTTCACAACGTAGAGAATTGCCGTAACTGGCACTTCGGACAATGCGGCTTCCGGCACCGACTTCGGTTTGACAAAGAACGAACACAACGTGATCACGAAGTTGTAGCTCAGGTTAAGAACAATGCAGAAAAAACCCAGGGTCCAAATGGTGGCAATCACGCGATTTGACTCTCCCCACCGGATCATGCTCGCCAACCATGCCGTCATCAGGACGGACAAGCCGACGACTGCTGAGACATAGAGCCATCCCTGGTCCCGCCGGCTCTGTTCTACGTGCATAAACGCTAAGTGCCTTTCATTCCAATGGCGATCTGCGACCCCGATTATTCGAAGGCAATGTCGTCCAGCCAGATCGTTCCAGACATTGCCGCCCATTCAAAAATGACTTCCAAACCTTCGAGATGGGTCAGGTCTATTCCCTTGTCTGCGAAATCCGCGAGGGGAATCTTCACTTCTTTCCAGTCGGTCCCGACAGTGGTGTACGTTGCCAGTGCAACGCCCTTCCGGCGCGTCCCATCACTCAGATATACCCGTGGAGTTTCGCCACCCTTTTCCCCCTGACCCTCAGTTTCATTAACGTATACGGTGACACGTTTATACCCGCCAGTCCCGTGTGCCATCCGGAAAAACTAAAGCCAGCTTCTTTCAGGTCCAACCCAATGCTTCCCCCGTAGGAGAGAATAAGCGATCGGCCACCGTCATCCATTTGTCGGTTCTGATCAATATCCATGCGTATCGCGGCAGCACCATTGGCGAATTCGTACGTCCTTTGATTCAGGAGATTCTCAAACTCGTGAATGCCTACAGCCCTCGCGTGATCACCACGTTGGATGTTTACCTCAAAATCATCAACCAGAAGGCGTGAAGGTGTTCCGGCTTCCAACCGGATGTTATCCACATAGACTCGGCCACGATTCAGCACGGCGGAGTTCTGGAAGCCCAGCGCGAGTGCCTTAAGATGTTCAAGGTCAACCGAACCGGCGAACGCGACCAGCGGGATATTCACGGCGAACCATCCGTCAGTATTCGTCGTCCTCAGGTACCTGTCGAGGCGGAGTTTCCCCTCCCCTCCGCGAGTATCGGCCAAACTGATGAGCGCAGTCGGAGGCAACCGTCCAGCATCGCATTTCAGGTCAAGCGCGCAATGCCCGGTAGTTGTGGCCATCCAAATCTCCCAACAGAGTCCAATAGCCACCGTAGGCCCCTGGAACCGGGACTTCGTAATCGACTTGGAGTGCTTGTGCGTTGGGGTTGCCGTCTGAGACCCGTTTCACAACACAACGACTCGGCCCAGAACTTGAGAAAACCCCGGAGTTCTGCCCCAAGTCATTCAGGGCTCGGTTGCTGTCAAACCGGTCGATCCACAGAACAGGTGGGGCGGCGGTCTGTTCCGTCCCGGGGCGCGGGTTGTGGATCTTGAAGCTGTCGAGCCAAAGCATTGCTCCCTGCGGGTTCTGCCCAAACTCCAGTTTCATGTATCCGCCGACCTTCCAGTTACCCAACGCGATTTCCTCGATCCGGGTATGCCCGGTCTTCTGACGCAACATCCGTTCGAGGTCAACGGTGACCGAATGCCACTGACCATCGGTCACAACTCCCTCGATTTTGCCCAAGTTACCGATGTTTACGTCCCGATCATGATAATCCGTCGCCTCACCGGTAAACTGGAGATCGTACCAACGTCCGTTCACTTTCAAGAAGAAGTCGGTGTTGAAATCCGGACCGACCCGGTAATCGAACGACATCACCGGGTACTGGCGGACATCGAACGACCGATCAAGAACTGTGCAAGAGGAGTTCCCACCGGAATAATCATTACGAAGTTGGATGCAGAAAGAAATGTCTTTGTCATTTCGCTTCGCCCGTGACAAGCTTACACCGACGATGCGGTCCCGGGATTTGAACGTTCCCAGGTCATGTTGGAACGTGTTTTCCACCAAAACACTCGCGCTGACCGGTTTGATTTCTGCCACGGCAACACCAGCCTCATTGGTTACCATCGAGCGGGACTCTGTGGCATCAACCAACAGGGCGTAGATCGCTTGGGGTGTCGGCAATTCAGTCAATACGGTACGGAACTTTGCGCCATCCGTCGTCCGAGTCATATTAAGCCAGACCCATTTCTTGGCCTCAGTATCATATTGGCCAACTCCGATTCGATCAAGTTGCCTCGTTTCCAACTCGGAGGACGCTGGCGTAAACTCCAGCGCCACATCCTTGATGAACTTGTCGCCGGGCTCACGAATCCGGTAAACAGGCCCGAGATACTCGCTTCCAGGCGGCGCAAGGGGAGTCTCTTCGCCCACCGAGGACAACGGCAAAATCGTATAGACCCGGAATGGATGCATCAGGGATTGTTCCGGGAATCGCATCACCGCCCGCTTGTCCGGGCTGATTGCGATCCCCGGCAGGCACTGCGCAATGGCGCGCCCCACCTCGCAAGTGACCCTGTCTTCCACAGTCTTGCCGTCTTCGCCCTCGACGACCAGCCGAATGGTGTAAACCCCGTTGAAATCGGTCGGATCGTCAGCGGGATGCCACGGCAGGTGTTCCCAGTTCTTCAGACCGGTGTTCCAGGTCGCCAAGTTTCCGCGCAAATCCAGGTCCCCTTGCATCCACGAGATGTCCTTGAACTCAGGACAAGAGATCTGTGGCTTGTTGGAAGAGGCCAGCGGATGCCACTCCGTGGGATTTCGTCCCGGACCGTATTCGACGCGGAACTTCCGGAAATTCCTGCCGCCGGCCACGCCGTAAATCGGAATGTCTGAACGCAGGAGGGCATTGGCAACTGGAACCACGATTTTCCCGTACAATCCGGTCGCTGTCTGTGTGAATGCGGTCTTGAGCGGGTTGATGAACGCTGAACCGGGCGGGGGTTGAATAAATGTCGGACAAATGCCACCGCAGGCATCGTCTGCCGATGGTGCAAGCCGCAGACGGTAGAATCCTTGCGAGAGAATCGCGCGCCCGGCATCCACGAACTGCATGATGTCTCCCGTGCCTTGAACGTTGCCGGCCAGCACGCCCCATGTTCCGGTAACCAGATCGTCGGTGAACTCCACGCAATACCACTCGTTTGCCAACGTCGAAATGTTGAGGACCATGTCGTCGCCGCTGCGCTGGATGGATATAATGCGTGTCCCCAAGACCATCAGGCTCACGGTCCGATAGGTGGTTCCGTTGCCGTCGGTATCGTTGTTGAACGTCACTGTGTCACTGTAACTGCCCGCGTCCAGCGTGTTGGCTGCGCTGTTGATACTGACCGTCACGTTCGTACTCTCATTGCCCGGCAACGATCCGTTGGTGGCACTCAGACTCACCCAGTTCTGGCCATTGCTCGCCGACCAGTTCAGGCTCAACGTGCCGGTATTGGTTACTGTGTAGACCTGGCTCGCAGGAGCGAACGGTCCGGACGCCACACCACTCGAGCCCAAACCAGTAATCGAACTCACCGCTATCATGCCCGGGTTGAGATTGAGGACAAACACGGTGCCGCAGCCGCCGTTGCAATTTGTGCTCCCCCTTCCTTCCTGGGTCGTCCCGTAGAAATTGCCGTCGCTGCCCAGAGCAAGTCCCGCAAAGGGTCTGTAGCCGTCAGTGACGCCGTTGAATTGATACACCGTCGTAACCGTGCCCGCCGAGGTCATTTGAAAGACGGTGCCGAGGTCGTTGGTGCCTCCGTGCACGGTTGTCCCGTAGAAGTTGCCGTCCGCATCCTGGTACAGCCGGTCTCGGGGGTTGGCCCCTTCCGGGGTGTCGGTAAAGTCATGCAGCTTCGTGAGCGCGCCGGACGAGGTGATCTGGAACACCGTCCCCGAGCCGTTCGTCCCGCCCGAGAAGGTCATGCCGTAGAAATTGCCGTCCTGACCCTGGACGAGGCCCGTGTATGGGTTCTGGCCATCCTGCCCGCTGAAGCGGTGGAGCGTCGCAAATGTACCCGCGTAGTTGATCTGGAAGACCGTTCCAAAATCCGAACTGCAGCCACCATCGAAACAAATGTTCGTCCCCCCCCGTCGAGGTGGTCCCGTAAAGATTGCCGTAGGTGTCACGGACAACCTGCCCGAATGGGTAGCCGCCATCACTGTCGCCCCTAAATCGGTGAATCACGGTCGTCACCACTTGCGCGTTGGCGCTGTCAGGTCGGCCAGCGAGAATTACCAGGACCATGACACCGAGAATGCGGAAGGTTGTCAGGAGGTGTTTCCTCACTCTTTCTGTTGCTCCTTGCTTCCGTAAGGGACGCGGAGCATGTGGCGACCTTGTCCCTGGCCGCGCTGTCCGGGCATCTCGCCGCCATATCCCGGTGCCTGCGGGAGGCTGGCAGAACCCCGGTGTTGCGGTAGTGAATTTGATCCCGACAAGTGAGAATAACGGTAGAACACGATCCTGCTGAACCGCTGCTCGGTGCGACCCGCGCGATGCGTTGAACATCAGTGTGCCCTGCGACTCTGGAAAGGTAGAAGGAGCGAACGCTTCGAGACGCCAGCCTCGTTACCTCTCCAACAGAGGAGTTAGACCAAAGCAGCGCCCGAAAGTCCAGTAATTTCGGGCTTCTCAGCCCACCAGAATTGTTGGCGCAGCAGCCAGACCGGATCCCTTGCAACGCGGCCCGGAGTCCAGGGCGTTCCAACCAAGCGGGTCTACTGACCCGCTTGCGCTTTCCTTCTCCTGGCCCATTCTTTCATGGACTTGGATAAGTTCTGCCGGTGCTTGGCGGACATCGGTCGTCGTGTCGGTGCGTTGATGGTTGTACTGGAGGAGCCGATAACATTCGGCGCACTGGCGGCGTTTTGGTTTCTCTTCACTGACTGAGTACGAATGTTACGGTTTCCGGTCATCGGCATATTATTGTTGTTGTAAGGGTCTTGTTGAACTCAATCACCGCGTTCCGTATACCGCGACACAGCTCAAGATCAGTTGTGGGAACAACGATTACGTTACGGCGACCCTCAATCTCTCGGGTGATCCGCAAGAACGTCCGTTGCGGATTCTCTTTCAGCCCAACCGTGACCTACCAGGCTCTCAACTCACTGAGTTCTCGTTCACTGAGTTGTGAACAACGCAGCCGATCGGCCCATTCTTACGGCCGGGCGCTCGATCTAATCCAATCGACCATTCTCTAGCGAAACGCGTGAACTTACTGGCAGTTCGGAGTCTGCCGGACGCGATAGTACACGTTTGTCTTGGAAGTCACACTGTTATCAATTTGTGTGAGAGTCCCGCCAGTGCCAGCGAAGAAACTCGAGAGCGGCGTCCAAACCAAGTTGGTCGAGTAGTTACCCGACGCGCGCTCCACCCGGTACAGCAGGTTCGTATTGGCTTCCGTCTGGTAGATGACGGTGGCGTTGCTGTTGGAAACCGTCACGCTCTTAACGGCCATCTCCGGACCGACGAGGAAGAAATGCTGGCCGGGGAAATTGCCGAGGTTCATGGCGGCGGTGTTGGTGACACCGCCCAAATTGCCTTCGCAGAACACCGTCGGAGTATTGCTCCCGACGGGGCCGAGGATTTGGTTCGACAGGAACGTGTCGTCCCCGCTGCTGATGAACGCGCAGATGGCTATCGCACCAGTCGGACTGCCGAGCGCAGTCAGCGGGATCGCCAATTCAAAACCGCTGCGGACGGTTGCCGCCAGTGGGGCTTCCGGCAGGGCTGCCGCATTGGTGTTGCAGGTCCCGCCGTCGACACCATTCGTATTGCTGTTGTTGATCGTGGCTTGAATGCCGAATGGATTTGTACCACCCGAGAGTGTGCCATTGGTCGATCCGGTCGTACCCAACTGGTAGCCGTTGGTTGCGACACCAAGGCTGTTTGTACCGCCGGGCCACAATTGGGCGTAGTCGACGTAGAGCTTGAACGGAGTCCCGCCATTGTTTGCGTCCATAAAGTAATTCGGCGCAAAGCCGGGATCGAAGGTAAGACCGGGGCCGTGTCCATTGGTCGTCGCTCCCATGGGATTATTCAGGTGATTGAAATCCACACCATTAGCACCCGGGTTGACGTTGGTGAGCGAGTTCAGCCCGCCCGGACCGGTCATGAAGAACATATCAAGCCGGTTAAAGTTGTTCTCCAAATTTCCCGCGAACACCAGGTACAACACCCCGTCCTTGACGAGCCCGTACGCCGCATCAAGCTCGGACCCACCGGCATTATTCTGGAGGTTCGTCTGGACGTTGTTGCCGAATTGCGTGGCGATCTGCTGAACAGCAACCGGGCAGCCATAAGCCTCGTCCGCGATGCCATCGATAATGATGTTACTGAATGGAGGAAGAAATTTCCCGCTTTCGGTAATGAACACGGTCGATGTCGCGACCAGTCCGCCAATCGTCAAAAATGTAGTGCGGGCGTCAACCGTCGTATTAGAGGCGACGGAATAGTTGAAGGTGCCATTGCCCGAGCCGCTCGGGCTTCCCGTAATCGTGACCCAAGGCGCGCCGCTCGACGCGGTCCACGAGCAGCCACCCACATCGGCCACCGACACACTACCCACGCCACCGGTCGTATCGAACGAAGTGGTCAACGGAGCCACCAGGAGGGCGGCGCACGGAGGTACCGAGAACGTGAAAGAATGCTTGCCCGGAATCGTGCTGAAATCCACCGCGCTGGACTCGCCAAAACTGCCCTGGCAGACGTTGCTGGTGATGGCGCCAAGAACCTGATTGTAGATGGTCACATATTGATCATCCGTGACGAACGCGCAAATGGAAACCTGGCCGGTCGGACTGCCAATCGCGGCCAGCGGAATGGCCAATTCAACGCCCGTCGTGACGCTTTCTGGGTGGCTCGTAGCGCTTGCGCCGCATCCGGATGGGTCGATCGTGACGCCGTTGGTGTTAATGTCAGACATGGCGGCCAGAATGCTCGTGTTAGTATTCAAGACAGCGAGCAAGACGTTATTCGGTGGGCCATTGCTGGGGCATGTTTGGCCCAGAAATGCGCCGGCGCAGTTGGAGCAGACGACTTCGTAGTTGTAGTAATTTGTCGGAGCCGCACCGAAACCGCCGAGGGCCACGCCGATCCAATAATTCGGTGCGAAACCCGTATCGAACGTCAGTCCGGCGGTGCCGACCGCGTTCGGGTCGCCATTGCCACCCACGCCCATGCGGTTCAGGTGACCGTAATCAGCCGCTCCATTGTAATTGGTCCCGAGTGTGTGATCTCCGCCGGGGCCCGTCATGAAAAAGATATGGAGCTTGTCAAAAGTGATGTTGTCGGCGACATCGTCCGAATCCAGGTTTCCCGCCAAAAACAGATACAAGACGCCGTTGGAGATGGTGCCATACGCGGCATCCAACTCCGTGCCGTTCGCCTGGCCAATGAGTCCCTCGGTGTTGTCGGAGGTTGATGTATTGAGTTGTTGGGTGACAATCGCGGACCCATATTGGGCGTCCAGCAGGCCGTCGATATTAAAGGCTTTCGTGATGGTGGGGACTGCTAACAAGGCCGCAACGAAGATTGCAAAAGTGGATTTCATAACACTTGGGCTCCTAATTTCTCTCGCCGGTTTTACACACAACGCTACCAAATCAGTTGAAGCGCTTTACCACTTACCCCTATCACATGGTCCGATCTCTTGTCAACTACTAAACGCCTCAAAAAGCGTTGCCGCGTTGGTCCTTGATTGATGTACCTTGGTTTGACGCGGAATTTGGCCCTCCGGCTTCAAGAATACGACCACAAAGCGTGCCAGCCCTTCCGGTGCGGATGGCCATTTGCGCCTTGCCCATGGCAGAGAGGCAGAGCTGACGGGGACAGAGCCAGTCAAGGGGCGATCTCGCCCCTGTTTACGCCACCAAAATGAACGAGCCCCGCAACTTTGCGGGGCTCGTTTGAATGTCCGATAGGTCGGACGAAGGTCGATTAGGCTTTGCGACGGCGGATGGTCAATGCGCCGAACAATCCGACCACTACGAGACCGATCGTAGATGGCTCAGGAACAAGAACCGTCTCGATGGTTCCGTTCGACGCGTTCACAAGCATGTCAACTTGCTGGTTTGGGTTCACGGTCGTGAACGCGAGGTTGTTCGCATTGATGCTGAGCCCATCCGCGCCGATGGCATCCCACGAGCCGGTATCCACCGCTTTGTATTGCCACGTGCCCGGGGTGGCGATCGTTGCCGCGTACTCATAAATGCCGCCGCCAAGTGACGTCATTGACGTGGTGGCGTCCGCATTGTTCCAAGGCGAGGTCTGCCAGTCTCCCACAGCTGTCCAAGTGCCCGGATCAATATTACTGCTGAGGCGCCCGCTAGCGGGGCTCCAACCGTCGGCGTACGTATTCTGGTCGTAGGTGATCGTGGTGTTTCCAGCGCCGTCCGTATAGGTCCAACCGTTACCGCTGCCCGGTGCGGCCCAACCCCAATCCCCTTCGGTGATCTTGAACTCGTTTCGTCCGACGGGCATGTTCACGGTCGCCTGCCAGATAGCGGTACTACCGGGCACCCCACTTACCAGGGTCATCACAGGGCCACTGCCAGTCCAACCGTCGAACGCACCCGTCACATACAGCGGATAAGTCTGGGCCATAGCTGGCGCGGCAATGGCAATCGCCGCCAGAATGCTTGCAAAAAGAATACTACTCGATACTCGCTTCATATGCCTAATCTCCCTCGTCTTAGAATGTTTACCCTCGCCTCGTCGCTTGACGTTTCGCTTTGCCATACTGGTAAAGCGCTCCAAACGTCAGTATCGGGTATATCGGTTTCGCAACCGGGTGTCAACACTTTTTAGCAACTTTCTTTCGCCGAAGGAAGGTTGGAGGGCAGATTAACCCTGGCCCCGCAGAGATGGCCGCGCATTCGGCGCGCCCGGACGTGAGTCCCCGTTGGGGACAACCTCCCACTACGGGGGTCGCGCCTATCTATCAAATGAACTGTGATGCACCACTATGCCTCTTGAGACGTGTTGCAAAATGCGCCATTGGCCTTCTGGATTAGGGAGAACTTCGCAGCTTAGACTCGACATGGGGAAGGTAACGCTGACAAGGGCAGTAAAGAGCTCTATCATCCGGCAGGATGATTAGCCCTGAAAATCAATAGTTCTGCTGGCCTTCGGTTTGGGGTGACGCAGAACCGTCGACGTTGAAATCACCCCAATCGTTCTGGATCAGCAGGTACAGATCGCTGATGTTTGGGCCGTTCGCCCATTCAAGATGGCCATCGTTGTAGAGAACATTGCGCCCGTCCATGCCGTGAGGACTGTCGGCTGTAAGAAGAGGTGTGTCGCCGGCCACCGCATTGGATCGGTCGGCCATCAACATGTACAGCCCGCCCGTGCTGCTACCTTTACGGGGCAATTTCGTGGTCAACTTTACGATATAGAAGTAACTGAGATTGTACCACTGGATGTTCTCCCACGGTAATGGATGAAGTGCCGTGCCGGCTTGCGCGATGGAGACTGCCTTCCCGCCCGCAGTGACCCTATGGCTGGGGCAGACGAATACGCCGGTGCTCGGTACATAGTGCTTCTTCACGAGGTACCGGGCATAGCAGGCGAACTGCCCCACATCACCCGCACCGCCAGCCGGCGAACCGATTTCGGAATTCAACTGCTGCCCCGACCCAGCATTCACGTCTCCCGCTGAACCGGTGGGGAACCAGCCATCGAAATCGTCCGCATAAGACAGCATTCCCAGGCCGATCTGGTGCAGGTTGCTGAGGCAAACGGCACGCCGTCCCTTTTCCCGCGCCTTGTTGAGCGCGGGGAGCAACATCGCCGCGAGGATCCCGATGATCGCAATAACGACCAGCAACTCAATGAGCGTAAAACCGGTGGTGTTCGAGAGGGATGACTTAATTCGCATCTGAAGCGCCCTGACCGAGGGATTGTCAGCCGAGGTGAGCCTCGGGCTTATGAGGTGGATCTATAAGGATTTAAGCCTCAAAGATGATGTCAGAAATCAGGTATCCTGTCCGGTGGTTTGAGGACACCCTCCCGGACACACATCCGACGTACCGTATTGGCCCCAATCCTGTTGGATGATGGTGTAAAGGTCGCTGATTACCGGGCCGTTCTTCCATTCAATATGACCGTCATTGTATAGAACGTTACGCCCATCGGTGCCATGATTGTCGTCTGATTTCAGATCGGGTGTCTCATGGCTAGACTCATTGGCGCGGTCAGCCATCAACATGTAGAGGCCACCTGTGCTCGAACCTTTGGTGGGCAGTTTTGTGGTCATTCTCGCGATATAGAAATAGCTGATATTGAACCCACCATTGTACTTGCCGATTGTCTGCCACGGCTGGGGATAGACTGCAGTCCCCTGCGCAACGTAAACCGGGCTTTTGCTGCTGCCGCTGATCTTGTCACTGGGACAGACCCATACCCCTGCGGATGGAAGATACTTCTTCTTCACGAGATAACGGGCGAAAGCGTTGAGTCCTCCCACATTGCCATTGCCAATCGTTGGCGTCGCAGTTGTACCGACTTCGGAATTCAGGATGAACGCGGTAGAACTGCTCAGGTCTGTGCCGGCCGGACCGTTCGGGAAGGAGCCATCGAAATCGTCCGCATAAGACAGCATTCCCAAGCCGATCTGGTGCAGGTTGCTGATGCAAACGGCACGCCGTCCCTTTTCTCTCGCCTTGTTGAGAGCGGGCAGGAGCATCGCGGCGAGAATGCCGATGATGGCGATGACGACAAGGAGTTCGATCAAGGTGAAGGCGGCTCTTCGTGCCGTTGTTTCACGACTGGCAAACCATAGATTTTTCCGCATATTGAGAGGCCTCCGTCCAATGCCGTGTTTCAAACTAACCACAACTGAAATGAGAAGTAAAGTAAAAACGTTTTACTGCGGGTCCACAGTAACATTACATGCTTTCGCCAGCTTGTTTTTTCACCTTCCAAACCCGTTGCCGAACTCAACCCGACACGGCCACGTCACCGTGTCACCATAGTTTCCAAATACAAGACTTCGGAACGTGTGTCAATCAGGAATCGTTCGTTTTTCGGCCCTTTGATTATCATTTTCGGCCTTTCGATTTTCAAGGTGATGCATAGATCTGGTGAATTCGCGCAGCCCATGCTGCAATTATCTATCGTTATTCGATTTTTTTACTGGACATGGTGTGATGGGATGGGTATAGTCCGGGGAAACAGGAAACAAATGAACGCACAACGTCCAAATTTCAAGGGGGACTGGGATCCGCCATCGCACCTCGTGCCATGGCGCGACAGAGGTGCTAAAATACCCCTCACCTCAATCCTAACCCCTGCTGGTTTTTGCATTGTTCTATAGAAGTAGGCCCATGCGAGAAGGTTATGTCAATTTCACCGTCACCGATCACGATCTTTTCGATGATGGCTTCAACGATCTTCCGTTTGTCCACCACGGCCATTTTCGGCCACCGTTCGTGCAGGGAATGGGCTTCATGCACCACGTCGTCCGCAGACAGCTTGTTGACCTTCAAGAAATCCACCTCGGCCTCCAGCTTGGGTAGTTCTGCCATAAGCTGGTTCAATCGCTGCTCTGCCGGTTTGTAGAAGTCGCCAAAGCCTTGGGCGGTGATTTGCTCCTGAATGTAGAGTCGGTGCGTCCGGGTCATTTCATCCCGCACCTTTTGAATCTCGCGCTGGTGGGCCTCCAGCAAGGCGGACTTTTCGACCAAGTTCCGGTCGGCCTCCTGCAAGTGGTTGGCAATCCGCTCCGGCTGGCCGAAAAACGCCTTTAACTCGTCCCGGACTATGTTTTCCAAGTCCACAATTGGAATCTTGTTGCAACACTTCCGGCAGAAGTATTTCGGGCTGTTGGCGGCGACATACATTCTGTGACCGCAGGAACAAGTCGCGAGTCCGCTGAACAGATGCACCGGCGGTTTGCCGGGCTTCTTCCAGGCCTTCAACTGCTCCTCAATGATCTGATTCACCTGATTCCACAGGTCTTCGGACACAATCGGTTGGCATTCGACCTTGCCCCACTCGCCTTCTGGCTTGGCTTCGGTGCGCCATGTTCCTGTCTGGCGCATGGTATTGAACAAATAAACGCCTTTGGCGCTGGATTCATCCAAGATTCGCACAATCCCGGTGTCACGCCAGATGTTGCCGTCGCGAGTGCGATAGCCAGCGGCGTTTAGTTGCTTGGCAACCTGACCTTTGCGCCGGAACTGCACAAACAGTTCATAGGCTTTGCGGCGGATGGCTGCTTCCTCTGGTTGGATGACCAGCTTGCGGTCTTTCCATTGGTAGCCGTAGGGGGCGCTGCCATTGATGGACTTGCCCAGCTTGGCGCGAGTCAACACCGACGCATTGACGCGCTCGGTGATCTCCTCGCGTTCCCACTGTGCGAACACGCCTAGCAAATGGAAGAACATCCGGCCTCCGGCGGTGCTGGTGTCAATAGCTTCGCTTAACGAAATGAGGTCAGCGTTGTGTTTGTTGAAATAGTCGGCGAAGTCCTCCAGTTCGCGCCGGTTGCGGGACAGGCGGGCGAGCTTGGAAAACACCAAGCCGGTGATGTGGCCGCGCTCTACATCTTTCATCATCCGCTTGGCTTCGGGATGCTGCATGACGGCCTTGCCGCTTTGCCCGGCCAAATCATAGACCTCTTTGACCTGCCAGCCACGGCTTTTAACGTAGCTGCGGGCGCGATCCTCATGGTGTTCTGGGCTCTCGCCCTTGGCTTGGTCTTCGGTGGAAACCCGAATCCAGATGCCAACCGGTTTGTTCAAAACACTGTTGTCCTTCACAGCATAACTTCATATCAAAGATCACCGGGGCAACGCAAGAAAAAAGTGTAGCTATATTGCCTATAACAGGCTACATCTTTCGCATGTCGAAAAAAGAATTCTTATCCGAAGTGGAATTGGCGGCGTTCGCCAAACGGATGCGAAAAAAAGCCGGAAAAACACGGGCGCAAGTTGCGCGAGACATGGGCGTGTCACAGACATCCATTTTCCATGCGGAAGAAAGCCCTGAGCAGAGTCTGGCAAAGCTTCGCACGCGGATGATTGAAGCCTACTCGCCGTTCAAGGTGGTTGGACCGGTCTTTTATCTGGAAAAGAAATGACGCTTGTACGGTGCGGAATTACTTTCGGCGCATCGTCTCGGCCATGATGCGGTTGGCAACGTCCTCTTTCTGCTTCTGCTCCGTTGCGGACAATTTTGGCACCGAGCGTTTGACCTTGTAACCGCCATATGTGGTTTCGGGAGTCTCTGGTGCTGGCGGCGGCAACGCCTTCAAATGCGCGATGAACGCGGCGGGCTGGAAATACTCAACCTGCGCCGCTAATGTTGCGCCAAGACTGCCGGAAACGGCATTGCTGATCTTCTGCAAGCGTTCCTCGTCCAGACAAATCACGGCCACTTTCGGAAGCCCGGCCTTCAAGCACTTGGCGACATTGCCTACTTCATGGTCAATGGTCGTTGTAATGGAGATTTCACAGGCGATTTCCTGGCCGGTGCGCTCCAACCACAAGTCCACGCTCCCCTGACCATCCAACACCGGCTTTTCAATGATACTGCGGAAACCAAGGCCTTCCGCTGCCTCTTTGATGCGTTTCTGAGTGGCTTGGTGCTGCGCCCCGCCCCGGCCTAAATCGCGTGGTGATCCTTGCGGACGGCCACCAGTAACCGTCTGTGGCGCTTTCGACGGCGTGGCTTCATCCTTGTCGGGCGGCACTGCCGCCTTCGGTGGTCCCGCAGGTTCCGGCATTTCCGAATGTGCTGGCGTGCGGTCGGGAACGGATGTCTTCAACGCCAGTGGCGGATTGGAAATGGTGCGACTGACAGGCTGCCCATCAAGTGTTGCCCGCGACTGTGCAAGCTGGGTCTCAATGTCCGCCCGTGCTGTGCCATATTTTTTTCTCGAACACGTTATGACTTCCTGCCGTCGTGCGGTGGCTGCCGCTTCGTCCGGTTTCTCCGGCAAAGGAACGGTGAGGTTAAAATCAAAATCGCCACGCTCTACCCTCACAATGGCTTGTCCGGTCTCCAAGTTCCGCAAATCCTTCGCCTCGAAATATGAAAAACTTTCGGCAAGTTTCTTAGCGTCGTCATCGCCAACACGAAACACGATTCGCGTGTAGGGATGCGACATGACGGCGCTCGCCACTTCGGGATTGCGCTGCAACTGATGCAACTCGTGATGTGCCAGCGTCAGGCCGATGCGATACTTTCGCGCCCCGCTCAAAATCTCCGCCATAGAGGGCGTGATGAAATTGGCGAACTCGTCGATGTAAAGCCAGTAGTCCCGCCGGGCGGCGATCTGCTGCGCCTGCCGGCTCATGGCAATCTGCTGGAACTTTGACACCATCAATGTGCCGAGCAAATATGAGTTTTCCCGGCCCAAAAGTCCCTCCGGCAGTTTCGCCAGAAAGATTTTGCCAGTATCCATGATGTGCGCGAAATCCAGCCGGTTCTCCCGCTGGGAGACCATGTGGCGGATGGGCTTTTGGGCAAGGAATGTGTCGAGCCTCGTCAAAATCGAGCCAATGGATTTGTTGCCGGAGAGGTGGGGAAAACTTTTCTGCCAGTAATAGACGACTTCGGAGTCTTTGACGGATTTCAGGAATTCATTCCGAAAGGCGGGTTCAATCAGGAATCGGCGCACGTCAGCAATGGTGCCGCGCCGGTCGCTTTCCAGAAACGCAAGAATCGCATTTTGTAGCACGCTGTTCATCTGGTCGCCCCAACTGGTCGAGAGACGTTGGAAGACGGCAACCAAGTCGGACGCCAAAAGATTTTTCTCCAAATCGGAATGGGCCGAGAGAATATTGAATCCGATTGAAAATTGATCGTCCGCCGGGTCGAGCAATACCACGTCGTCAATCCTCTCCGGCGGGATGATGCCGCAAATGCGGTCAATCAAATCACCGTGAGGGTCAAGCACGGCCACGCCTTCACCGTTTTCAATGTCCTGCCGGATGAGATTGAAAAGCAGTGTGGACTTGCCCGTGCCGCTTGCACCGATCACGTGCGTGTGCCGTGTGCGCTGTTCGGCGGACAATCTGACTTCAACTATTTCGCCTGCATGGTCATTAGTGCCGAGCAACAGGCCCCGCTTGCGGACTATGGCGGGTGCCGCCTTGGTCTTGGTCGTTTGCCGTTGAAAAACGGGCGAGCGAACGGCACTCGACGGCAGATGGACAAAGCCGGTAAGCTCGTCGCTGTTCAACAACATTCCCGTTCGCCGGGTCTGGCGGCGCAACACGTCCTCAATGTGTTCCTCGAACGGGTAATCGTCGTTATGAAGCGGGATGAGTTCGTTGCCGTTCTGGTGCGCGAAGACGCGCAGTGATCCGGCCAGGTCGCGGGCCAGTTGCAACAGGCGGTCAAACTCACCTACGCGAAGCAGAATGCGGACAACGGCGGCATATAGTGGGTGGGCGACTTTGTTTTCCGCTGCCCCGGCCAGTTCCGGTGAATTGATGAAAAACGGCTTGCCGTCAGCATGCGTTACGGAAAACACAATGTTTTCCGCCCACGGATGCTGCACCGGCTGGAACAGGACTTGGAAAAGCCCTAGTTCACCCGGCTGCAACTCTGAGAGCGCGCCCACGATCCCAATGAACGGGTCAAGTCTCCCACTGGCAAGCGGCAGCATGAATTCGTGTTTAAGGCCGAATTCCACCGCCAAGACTTCATCGCCCTGGCTCGTATCCCATGCTTGATCCAAGCCGCCTTCACGGGTGACAAACACGGCCTCTGGAAAATACGCCTGCAACTGGCGGCGGAGCAACGCAACGTCGCTCTTACTGGCAACAAACTGCGCCGCAACCTTTGTATGCGTGCCAAGCAGTTCAAAGGCGATGGGTTCGCGGCACAATGAAAGATTCAGAAGAAACTGCTCGAACGTTTCCTTGGAAATATCGAGCTTGTCCGGGAGCGATGCCTGTAATTCCACCAGTGATTCACGGATGAGTGCGGTCGGTTCTAGCTCTTCTTCGGGTTCGGGCATAGCCGGTGGTGCTACCGTTTCGGTGCTTAACCTTCGGCTCACTTTTTGCACCAGCGAACTCAAAAAGGTCGGCCTGGCTCCGTCATCAATGGGCGCTGTGGCAGGGAGATAATGGCCATTGAAAGGGACAAAAGCCGGTTCGGGTTGAACGGGTTCGGAAAACACCTGCCAGCCGCGTCCACGTTGTTCCCAGCGGTGAAACTCTGCGCTCAATTGTTCGTCGAGCTGGGACATAAGGCGTCAGGATGGTTCCTTGGGCAGTGGCACAATGGTTGGTTTGTAGAGTTCGCCAAAAATGGGGCTGTATTCGTTGAACCGAACTAATTTGATGCCCTTTGCGCCGGTGGTTTCTTCCACCTTGGCTTTGGCGACAGCGTTCACCGTGTCGCAATACATGAGACGGGTGTCGTGACGGTAGTATGTCTCTTTGCGAAACCAGTTTTCATAAATCGGACCAACCACAGGAGATTTGATGAGCGTGGCATCGAGGTCTTGCAACCCCATGGCGACCGCATTGCGGAGCGTGTACATCAGGAACACAAAACCGGCAAGAAGCACGACAACGCCAAGGATGAATCCTAAAAGTTTGAACGCCAATGCCACGGTCAGCAATGCAGCTATCAACACCACGAACAACTGCCACAGTCTGATAACAGCCGGAATTTCCGCAAACCGGCAACTGAAGAAGTAGCTGGTGCCGAAGGGCGCAGCGCACACATCGAACACCAATCGCTCGCGGGTCATTCGTAAATACTCGCGCTTGCTGGATAAAATGCCGCCTTCGGCAAAATCAACGTGGAATATTTCCAGGCCGGGGACTTCACGCTGTTTCAACTCCTTCTCAACGGCTTCATAAAACTCCTTGGTGGAAGTGTTGAAACCGGGAACGAGTGAATACCAGTGACTTAAAACATCCGCCTTTTTCTTTTCAAAAAATCCAAACATATGTCCCATGTGGTTGGCGGTTATTTCGACTTACGCGCAAGGATAAACAGTGCTGCCCCGAAGATCAACGAAAGGTATGCACCGGCAGCGAGGATGTTCGTCAGGTCGCTGCCGAGTTTGCAGTACCAGTAAATTCCGACGAAGAATGGAAGTGCGCCGGTCAGTTGCCCGACATGTTTTTGCCTGCTCTTGGTGACACCGGCAAAAATGGTAATCGCGCACAAAATGGGAATGAGCCAGAGCAGCCGTTGCTCGTCGCCCAATTTTTGCAGGTCAAAGCCGGATGGATTGGCTCCAAAGAAATGCGCCCACGGCAAAAAGAAGCTGACGCCCAAACCAGCGGCGCAAAGGCTGACCAACTGCGTCCGGCCTAAAGTGACATTTTGATTTGCCTGCCCGGAAGTGGCGGATGTGGATTCCGATTTCGGTGTGATGGTAATTTCGTCGGGCATAGCGATGTCCTTTCGTATGTGTTGTGTGCCATGTAATAAAGCCCCGTGGGTATTCACGGAAACTTGCCCATTTGTTAAAGCTGCGGAACAAAGAAAGTCTAGGGCCTGGCACCATCAACGCAACCTAATAGTGAAAGTGAAGATTTTGAAAATATGCTGAGTTGTGAATGGAAAAAGGAGCGACCCTTCATTTATTGAAGAATCGCTCCTATGATCGGCATTATCCACTACACGCCAAAAAAGGAAGAGCCATGCGCCGTCTGACTGGATTTTCTAAATCAGTCATGGGCGGCCTCGCTTTCTTGAAACGTACGGCCAAGAATTAAGTCTGCCGCCTTCTGCGCCTGCGCTGCCGCCTGTATAATCAGCGTCTTGTCATTACGCAACCGCTCAAGCCAACCTTTGATATACGCAGCAGAACTATCAATCGTCCGCTCGGCAATCTCGGCCTGCCCGCACAGAAACGCTGCGCCCATTTCGGCAATCAATTCCTCTTTACAGTAGGGATCGGAACCGAAGCCCCTGTTTTCAGCGAGTGTTGCCCGCTTCAACCGCTTCTCGTGGCCGGTGGAATGAATGAGTTCGTGGAACAAGGTGGCGTAGTAACATTCCTCAGAATCGAACCGTTCCAGCAAGGGCATCCCGATGGAATCTTCGAGCGGTGAATAGAAGGCACAGGCCATGCCGTGTTTGATGACGGGTGGCTCTGGCATGTGCGCCACAATCTCTGCCGGTTTGACCGTGGTGATTTCATCCGTCACGGGTGGAGCATCATTCAATCCGTCACATTGGGCTGCATTGAAGACGTGATAGATGCGAAGCAGGGGAATTTTCTTGTCCTCGCCAGATTCCTTGTCCGCAATCTTCAGGGATTTCCAGAAGACGACGGGACACGCCTTCTCGCCCTTGCGGACGGTGCCGCCAAGCTGTGATGCCTGACGGAACGTGAGCCAGCAAGGTGATTCGTAGCTCATGGCGGAGAGCAAGAACACATTGATACCGCGATACGTTTTTTGAGAGACATAGTTTCGCGGCCAACCAGTTTTTGCCTGCCATGGCTTGTGCCAAGGAACGGTGCCTTGCGCGAGCAAGGAAACAATCCGTTCGGTGATACGTTCATACGCTTGATTTTTCATACACTTCTCCTGTGGTTGTTGTTTTGGAAAGAACCCTGTGAACCCACTCTGAAGCGTATGGCCCGGGGCAGTTTCAACAAAGACGTGCAGTCTTGCCGGGCGCGGCAAGCATGAAAAAAGGCGACCCGAATGGATCGCCCTTTTGATTAGTAATCTTTCGGCATCAGGACCGTGGTTACTGAGTGATCCCATTCGGTGATGATCCAGAACTTGGTGCCACCGGTGGTGTGATACACGGAGAAGAGCCTGCCTCCGCTACGAAGGTCGTCCTCGTTTATCTGGCGGTCGTGGTTGTCCACGTCGCCCCAGTCACCGCTTTGGTGACGTTGCAGGGCCACTATCACGTCCAACTCGGGCAAGACCGCGTTCGCGTTTGCGGTGATGACGGTCTGACCCAAGAGGAACTTGGGCGTGGTCACGAGTGTGTCAGACATGACTGCCCACTTTTCCGACAAGCGATTGCAACGTCCGCTCAATGTCGTCGGTCGTAAGTGTCCAGGAGTGTGGCAACTTCGTCACCACAGCCCATTTGAAGTCCTGGTGTAGGGTGATTGCCCGCTCGTCATCGTCGAGATGGTCTGCGAGTAACGCCAGTGCCAGTTGCGCGGGGCCGCTACCAGCGTAACCCCACTCGAAACCCGTGGGACTATGATCCCACAAGTCGAAACGAGGATCGAGCGACTGACCGTTGACCGTGACTTCCAATCCGAGGGGGAAACGTCTTCCTTCGTAGGTCTTCACTCCGCACCTCCGACCAATTCCCGCAATTCATCGCCCGACAAGTCGGTGGGCTGTTGACCTTCCTGCGGGAATTGGAAGACTTTTACGAACGCTCGTATCGCAAGTCGTTGCAACACCTGCTCGCGTCCGGTGCGGCCCGCTTCGTCCTCGTCGAGCATCACGATTATGTGGTCATCCTCGTGAAGTGATTTGACAATCAACTCTTCCTGGGGCTTCGACAATTGGCTGCCCATGAGGCCAACCACTCGCTCCAAACCAATTTCCCAGAGATGAATGCAGTCGAAGAAACCTTCGACGATCACCAGCGGCACGGTGGTGCCAACCTGTTGCGCACGATGAAGGTTGAATACCTCCATCGACTTCCTGAACCCGGCGGGGAACTTGTACTTTGGCGTGTCTTCGGGTGGATCGCCCGGCCAACGGCCTGCGTACGCCACAATCTGACCGGCCACGTTCTGGATCGGAATGACGATGCGACCCAGCATGCTGCCGTTGTCGCAGTAACCCAGGCCAAACTCCGCGATGCCTTCCTCGGTGAGGCCACGCCCTAGCAAATACGGATGCTCGGCGTCCAAGTTGCGAAGCTCGAAACCCAGTGGCTTATTTGGCCCGGTTTCTTGCGCGTCGCTGCTCGGCTTCGGTGTGCTCTTTGCGCGAGGTGCTTTGCCCTGCTTCGGTTTCTGATCCGCGTTCGGCGACTCTGGTTTCGGCGCTGGCTTGTCGAAGGTGGGCTTGAACCAATCCGAAATGCGGATGGCCGCTTCTCGGATGCTTACGTCCTCCGTGAGACTGACAAAGTCGAGGATGTTGCCACCGCGTTTGCATTCCCCGAAACAGTTCCAGCAGTTTTTGGAAATGCTGACACGGAACTGAGTCGAGTTCTCTCCCTTGTGGATCGGGCATGGCCCACTGAGGCTGTCTCCGCTCCGTTTGAACTGGTCAAGCAAGCCGTAGTGCTCAAGCACCTGTTCTATGGTGATGGCCTCTTTCACGGCTTTGAAGTCAACGAATTTTGATTTTGGCATATTACTCCTATGGTTATTTGGTTGTGATGAACTATTTGCGGCTCACGAAGTAGAACCGCATCCAGAGAGCATCCTACGGCTCCTGCCCAAACCCACTAGACGGGAAGATTTGCCGTTTGCGGCAAGAGGCCTAATCCAACAAACTGCCGGTTTCGCCCGGCTTGCCGGTCTGCCATATCGAGGAAAACATATCACCAGACAAAATTGTCCGGTCGGCAAACAGAAAGAGTCCATGCCCGCGTTCCAATTGTGAACAGGCATCTACAAGTGACTTCACCCGCGCGGTACTGGTGGTGACGGTGAGCACGCGGAAGCGATGGAAACCAAAACGTATGCGATGCAAGTTTTGCGTCCAGGTTGCTTCATAGGCGAGGAGCTTGCGGTAGAAGGAAGTCTGGGAAAGATTTCGACGCGTGACCGGCATCGTGCCCCGGTCAGCTTCAAGAAAGAAATATGCCCGCCGGCTTGAGCCGCTGGCATCGAGAAGTTCCAAGGCGAACACGCGATCCGGGATGACGCCAAGTTTCACGTGGTTGTGTATGTTCACTCTCCACCGGAACGGTTGGTGCTTGCCGGGAAGCACAAGTTCTCTCTCGGTAACGAGCCGAATTCCACGCTCACGGCAAGCAAGTTCAATCGTCACCATCACATCCGAGACTAAGAGCGCATGTTCAAGGAACATCCGGCCAACGGCGCGGTTCTTCTCGCCCCATGAGAATTCACGAAAAGCAACACCAAGTTCTTGTTTCAACAACATCCCCCCTCCCTTATTCCCTAAACCGTAGATGATGTGGCGGGAGCCGCCCTGGTGGTAATAATCAATCTGGGCGCGTGGGCGTTCCAAATATCCATGGTGATACAGCAATTGTAATCGTCGCAAAAGCTGCTGCGAACTGCCGCCGATCAAGGCGACAATTTGCGGAGAACGGAGAAAACGATGCCGGTGAACGAGCCGGATGATTTGGCGGTCGCGCTCCGTCAGTGCCATGCGAGCAACGGTGGTGGTGCGTTTGAAACGTGGAAGACGGGAATCCATCGCTCCACCTTGCCGGAGAGGGAGCAAACGAAGAAGGCGTCAAGGTTTGCGCTTTAATGCAAGTCGCTGGCCGTTGTGAGAATGACTTCCTCCTTTGCTTATGCGTATCTCGCTATCCGTGATGATATTGAAGGGAGGCACCCGCTTACACCGCATCAAATCTGGGGATAATACACAACACAAGAAGTGCTACAATAACTGGTACGTTTCTTACAAATCAGTCGTTTCTTTAATCGTACCCTATAAGACCAATGAAGCCATATACACAGGTCATCTCGACAACCTTTGTAGTTGTCGTATTCTCTATCTTGGTTGTTCACAGTGCTTTTGCCGCGACCACGATCAGCACCGACATCGTCACCGGCGGTGCGCTCAATGTTTCCGGAGCGGCAACGCTTGGAAGCACGCTCTCAGCCGGTACGACCACGGTGACGAATCTGGCATCAACCAATGTATCTACCTCGACCTTTGCCGGCGGATTGAATCTTACTTCCGGCTGTTTCTCCATAAACGGTTCGTGCGTCGGAGGAAGCGGAGGCGGTAGTCTGTCGGGCGGCGTGGCCGGCATGCTCTCTTCGTGGATCAACTCTTCGACGCTGACTGCCACAGGGACTCCCACAGCCGCATCCTACACGGCTACTTCATCGACAGCTACTTCGACATTTGCCGGAGGGCTCCAGACGCTTCTGCTCAATATCACGTCCTCATTAGCCAGTTCCACCTTTGCGAACGGTATCAATCTGACCGGAGGGTGTTTCTCGATAAACGGTTCGTGCGTCGGCGGTGGATCAGCAAATTACACAAACGCTGATGTCAATTCATATATCAATGGTTCATCGACTATCCCGAAGGCATACACCGCGAATACATTTACCGGCTTGCAGGCATTCTCCAACACCGGCACAACGACGTTTTCTGGTGGAATACAAGGAACCTATCTCAATCTGACCGGTTCCTCCGCGACCTCCACGGTCGGGAACGGCATCAATATCGCCGCCGGATGCTTTGCCGTAAATGGAACATGTCTGTCGAGCGGCGGGGGCGGCGCGACTAGCCCTGCCGCGGCTTCGGGCACGGTGCAGTTCAATGCAAGCGGTTCTTTTGGCAGTAATGCCGGCTTCACATTTGACGGGACTGTGCTGACTGCGCCGAGCCTCACCCTTGCGCCGGGTGGCACGATCAAAATCGGCAACAATACGCTCCTTGATAGCAGCGGAAACTTGAATGCCGCTGTTATTCCGCGAGAAGGAACCGCCTCAGCCTTATCCGGCATAATACCCGCAGCAGGCGAGATGGTTTATGAGACTGACACGAAACACGGGAAAATAGGCGATGGCTCGCAGACAGTTGCAAATCTGAATCCGCTCGGACTGTGGTCATTGAGTGGAACGACGGCGACATATAATGGAACTACGTCGGCAGATACAGTTACTGGAACTACTTTGACAAGCACAGGTAGTATAAATTTGAGCAGTGATAGTAGTGGAATAGTATTTGACCATCTCACTCCCAGTAGTGGTTTCGCTGACACGCAAAGGATAGCGTCCGAAGATAGTTCTGGTGATCTCCAACTTGGGGATGGAATAATGCTATTCCAGAATGGAGAAGGCGGTGACTTCATATTTACCAATAGCGTTGTCACTGGAGATCAACAATCTGGTGATATTCCCAATATCATTGTATTTGATGGCGGCAAAATAGGCGTTGGTAATCCCGCGCCTTCAGTTGGCGTCGATATAAACGGCGGTTATCGCGGAGCCGTTACGTCAACATCCACCGGATTCACCTGCAATTCGACGCTTGAAGGGACGAGCGTCTATAACAAAGCGAACCATCATTTGTGGTTGTGCATGGGTTCCGAACCGTGGACTCTCATAAAATAGCATGAGAATGAAGACCATAATAAGATGTGTTGTCGCAGTCGGTTTCTCACTGTTGGTTCATGGCAATGCGCAGGCTTATTTTACGATACACTATACGAGCGTTGCGACAACCACTGCCCCGCAGCTTTTCGGTTCTGCTTTGAGCGGAGCGCAAATAGAGGATTTCTCTATTGCCAGCACATCGTCAAGTACGATCACCATGGGTTCATCAAACGGTACGATCAACACAAATGATGTCGTATATAATTTCTATAATTCGGGCAGCGTCATATATTCATGCGTCTTAACCGTGCTTGGCGCTGATAATGTCACGCCTATTTTCAGCGCCAAAGATCCGTCCTACGGCACCGTGGATTTCAATGGCGTAGTGTCGTATGTCGGCGACGGCACTGCAACATTCGGGGTTACGATTGGCCGGCTTACACGCGGCATCGAATGCCCGATGTTGCACACCCATAATTCGTACAACACGATTTTTAACAGCCTGGTATCGGGATCGCTCGGAAGCGACATCTTCAGCGAGATCAGTGCCATGATCTCAGGCAAGACGCCGTCGGCAAGCACGCAGAACATCTACTCCTCGACCGATGATGTCAATCACGTATATACCAGAAATCCAAACATCTTTACTGGTGCCGTCGACCTGACCGCTATTCCCGTTTGGAGCGATTGGGACAGCCCTCCACCGACCGGAAGCAATCCGTATGGGGGTGCCAGATTTAATGGGATCCTCGTGACTCCTGATATTTTGATCCAATCCAATCACGCGTATATACCGAATGGCACCACGGTTTATTTCGTCAAGAATGACAACACGACCGTTTCAAGGACCATCACTGCAAGCGCTCATGTCGGCGTGGACATACAAGTGATGAAGCTCTCGTCAGCCGTTCCTTCTGGAATCACACCGGCGAAAGTATTCGCCTCGGGTAGTGTCGGCATTTCTGATGGAACAGACGGGACAAAGATGACGAAAGCTGCCATTTCTTACGCACATCCGCTCGTTCTTTTCACGAATCAATACAGAAGTCTGAGCATAGGATCGGCTGTGGCATTCGACAGCGACGTTGTTGCCATCATTCAGCCGGGGCAGTACATCTATTCCCCGAATACGAGCCAGTATGCGGGTTGGTACTTGCCCATAGCCTCGGGGGACAGTGGCTCTCCTATTTTGATGGTCATCAATGGACAGGCCGTTGCGTTGGGGACATGGTATTACAAATCGGGTTATTTTCCTGACGGAGCGTCGGATATAGTGGGTAATATATCGGCTATCAACGCCGCCATAACGAGTCTCGGTGGACAAACGCTCACGCCGGTTGATTTGTCGGGGTTCCCTACGTATTAGCCGCAAGCAGATTATGTCTCACCAAATATCTAAACTATCAACGATTATCCTAGTTGGGTTCTTCGTTCCTATTATAGCCCTTGCCGCCTTCAACGATGTATCACTGACCACGGATGTCCACATTCTCGTCGGCGGCTATACCCTGAACATCTCCGGCTCAAGCGCCGTCATCCAGTCTATCACCGTCAATGCATCTAATTTCACAGTGACACTTGCTTCTGGCTCCTCTATCACCGTCTCTTCTCCGACTCTGAACCAGTTATCGACTGACGTGCAGTCTAATGTCACTTCAAACGTGTGCACGGGTTCCGCTTCGACCCTCTCGCTTTCATATTCCGGCGGTAGCACAGTCACGAATACGATCACTCCATCAGCTACGATTTGTGCAAATTCAAGCCCACCTTCGCCGCCTCCGCCAGAATCCAGTGGTGGAAGTGTTTCTATAGGTGGTGGCTCTGTCTCGCCAAGCGTGCTTGCCACTCTTCTCGCTCCGGGGGCTTCTACCACGGCGTATCTTAATTCCCTGAATGCTCCTTCGGTGTCGAATTGCCCCGCAGGATTGACCTGCACACCCTCTACTGCACCAGTCGTCAGTGGACCAAGCTCCCCATACTCTCGAAATCTCCAAGTCGGCGATAGTGGCCCCGATGTCACTGCATTGCAGAAGTTCCTGGTCAGTAAAGGGCTTCTCAACATGCCAGCCGGCATTGCCTATGGTCTTTACGGCTTGCTTACCAGGACGGCGGTAGAGAGCTATCAGCGCACAAGGCGGATCACTCCTACTGGCACAGCCGGTCCGTTGACAGAGGCAGCCGTTGTTGCCGACACGGGAGGCGTTGTCGCCCCTACCGCTTCAGCTTCGCTGGTGCTGACGCATGATCTCC
This sequence comes from Verrucomicrobiota bacterium, assembly GCA_003152315.1. Classification (GTDB taxonomy): domain Bacteria; phylum Verrucomicrobiota; class Verrucomicrobiia; order Palsa-1439; family Palsa-1439; genus Palsa-1439. The sequence goes on along the minus strand of PLZV01000037.1, from coordinate 53,392 downwards.
ACATTGGCGATACCGGCAGCGATGTAAGCGCCGTGCAGACATTCCTTGTAGAAAAAGGATTTTTGGTCATACCGACCGGTAATGTGAAAGGGCTTTTTGGAAGTTTAACTGAGGCTGCGATTATGAAGTATCAGAAAGGTCACCATATCAGTCAGACTGGCATTGTCGGTCCGAAGACGCGTGCGGCCATCATGGCCGGTGCATAGGTTTCTTGGTTATTCTACGTACTTTTACAAGACTCGAAAGCGTTCTAAATAGCTTAAAGTCTATAGTGAATTTTAAGGGTCTGTGGATGGTCGAAGCTTGTTTTGCTGCTCCCGGTGGCGGGAGCATCCCAATCCGTCGCGGCGTGAAGCGCGGGTGCTCGTCATGGCAAGCGGTAGGTGATGTCGTGTAGCGCCTGCCAGCGCAGACGGGGCGAGCATCTGCGTAGCCGCGCCTCGGGTGGGGGAAAGGCGTCTAGAGGAAAACTGGGGCGGCAGCCGCCCGTGTGTTCCTCTGGTAGCAGCGTTAAGCCCTGGTGGTCGGATTGGGCGGAAGGAGCGGGGCGGAACAACGCCTGCGCCGTCGAAGGGGTCCGGGGGGTCGACGTAGCGAAGGTGGGGTGAAGCCCCAGCGTATGCAGCCCAAGACGATCCATCTGGGTAGCTGCGAGGCGGGAGAGGAAAAGGTGTCGAGAGGAAAACTGGGGAGGCAGCCGCCCTGTTTTTCTTCGCCGCCAGAGATATCAGGTAAGCCTCGCCGGCGAAATTAACGCAATTACTGAACTTTCGAAACGACGAACTCGAATTCTAACTGAAAGGTTTGCAAGCGCTCCGCCGTCCGAGTGCCGCCATATGTTCAGGTTTTCAAAACCCTCTAGCTCTTTTGCGGGGAGATCGTCTTCTTTGAAAAAGAAACGATGTAACACGGAGGCGGCAGGAACCTGCATATTTCGGTGAATCTTTAACGAAGTGCCGCGAGCCCTATCATTGCCTATTATTGTCGAAACTCGCAACTTTGGTTTCGGATGTGCCTCAGAAAATAGAGTTGTCTGGGAAGAAAATATTTGCCTTTCTTCTTCCTTCTTATACCCCAAACCAATTTCCACCAGAAGCATGGGCACATCAAGCCGATTAACACACGCATTTAACGTCGCCTGAAAGCTGGCCTCCGGGCAAAATCGGCCTCTGACTCTTTCGACCGTGGTAAAGGCGAAGCCACCTTCCTTTGCAATTTCATCACGTAAGATAGGGCGGAAAAGAGGATCATAAAATCCGATTTCTCCAGCAATCGTATCCATCAGTCTTTCCGTAGGACTTCGATCCGTGGTGGAACGATGCAAAGGAAGTTGAAGCTGGCCTTGAAGTGTTAGTAAATGAGCAATTTCATGCCATCGCGAAAAAAAGCGCCGCGGTGCCTTACTTCCTCTGCAATCAATGACTGCCACATATCGATCTTGTGAATTGCCATCAATTCTACGTCTTTCAATTAGAGTTGCAAAAGTCTTCTCGTCCAAGTCGGTTTTAAGCGTGGAAAAAATCGGTTCACCCAAACTTACATACTTTCGGATGACTGCTTTTAGGTCGTCTTCTCTGTAAATCTCTTCAAAGACCAATTTCACCTTTTCGCAAACCAGCACTTCTAGTTCTTGGATAGATCGAATTTTAGAAATTCCCTTGGTCCATTTAGAGATTTTGTCGTGGCATAGAGCAATGATATTTTGCACAGCATTTTGCTGCCAATCGACTTTCAGCCCTGCCGCCAGCTTGTGGATCTCGTATTCGCTATCCAGTTTTTTCATAAGAACTCTTTGACCGAATCGTAAAACTTCTTCCAATCAAAATTCTCCAAGTCATCCGATTTTGACACGCTTCGGTGAGCAACGATTTGCATTCTCATATCTAAAACGGTCAAGGCTTGGACGAACGAGATGTTCTCTGTCTTTGCAAGTTCGGCCAAATTCGCAGGGAATTGAACTTGTGCTGTTTGAATTTGTGTTGAATCGCCCTTCATTAAATAATCGAGACTGAGCGAAAGCACGTGCGCAATGCCTAGAAGTGTTTCGGCGCTTACACTACGCTTGCTATTTTCAAGATCTGATAAAAAGCCTGTGCTGATGTTTGCCTTTTTGCACAACTCTTCTTGGGTCCACCCCAGTTCCAGCCGACGGGCCTTAATTCGCTCACCTACGGAATTCATGGCTTAATAATTTCATGTTGCTTTTTAAAGTCCTAAGGACGTTTTGTCCAGAAGAAATTCGCAAAAAGATGGCTTGACATACTGTTTTGCGAAGTCTTACTGTATCGCGAATAAACCGCGAGAGGTGTCAAGGCTCGCAAGTAGTTCAACCGAACAAAAACTATAGGAAGCCGAACGTCATGAAAAAATATCAAATAACTTGTATTAATAAGCCTCATCATCACAGTCCTCATGAGCATATCACGCATGTCGGCAATCTCCAGGAAAAATGGCGATTTACACGCGAAGACGCCATTTTTCTCATCGAAAACCAGAAAGCGGGTTTTTATACAATCGACAAAACGACGGGCAAGGAGTGCGAAGTATTGGTGGTGCGAGAAAATGGCAAACCTCCGTTTCTTCGATCTCACGCAGATGGGAAGCCGAACGACAACCTTTTGGAACAGCCAGAGTGTGTTGATTGCAAAATTGCTGACCGCGACGCGGGCATAGCACGTCAGACGCCTACAAGTCCGGTAGATCTTCGTGGAGGCGGTCGGCATGGGTGATGAATCGCAAAACTTTTTGCGAGAGCGCCTTCATCACGCCCTTGAAGCGGTCCAAGCCGATTTGGCCACGGATTCAGCATTTGAGCTGGTATCAGCAAAGGATGCTCCGCAGCTCCTGGCTGAATGTCCTACTGTGTGGCGAAAATCGTTCCGCATTTTGGATAAGGAATGGATCGTAAATGTGGGGCTTCCTCGGGATTTTCCCGATGAAGCCCCTATCGCCTGCATTGCCGATGCGAGAGATCTCGTATTTAAAAATCCGCATATAGATGCACGTGGTTTTATCTGTACTATCCCGAATTCGGCGGCAATTAACAGCAAGGACCCGGCAGCCATTGTTCGTTACGTATTTGATGATGCCGAAAAGATTCTGAAAGGAACAGACCCGCTTGATTTTCGTGATGAATTTACTTCTTATTGGAATCGCTCGGCAACACTCCAGGACCAATCTATTGTCCTAATTGATCCACCGGAACAACTTGGCAAACGTTTTGTCGTTGTCTTCTGCAAAGAATATATTTGTGTCGCTTCATCGATGGAACGAATAAACAGCTGGATTTTAAATCACACAGGGAAACCCTCTGAACTAAAAGCGAGCAGGCTTGGTTTGGCGATTAGTTTGAATCCCCCACTACTTCCCGGCGACTACCCGAACGCGCTGAGAGACTTATTGACCCTTGCAGGGACTAACGACTCTTCAGTTGCTGACCTGATAAAAGAACACGTCGCAAATGGTTCTGAGGAAGGTCTCGTCCTGCTTATTCAAAAGGAAAGTGAAGGGGTGACGTTGGGAGGCGTTATTTTTCCTGTGCTTGGGCACTTACGACAGTCACCTGAGATCACTCGCGGCTTCCGCTTAGAAAAGATTCCGGCGGATCTATTGCGCAAACGTGCTGTAGGAATGCTTGCCTCCAATGCCGTAATAAGACGCGTTGTCTGTCGGGTCGATCACCAGTGGATTCATTCGAGAGGGGGCGATGGCAGAGACCTTTCCAAAAAATCTGTTTTGTTAATCGGATGCGGTTCATTGGGTGGATATGTTGCTCATCTTTTAAGTCGTGCGGGTATCGGCCATCTCACATTGACAGATAATGACAATCTTGGTTGGGAGAATCTTGGTCGGCATATCTTGGGAGCGTCGTCTGTAGGACGTTCGAAGGCCGAAGCCCTCGCCGAAGAATTAACGCGTGAGATGCCTCATCTGAGTATTAAAGGCATTCCCAAAGATTGGAGAGATATATTCAGGTCTAATCCAAATCTTTTCGCGGAATACCATTTGGTAGTCTCAACCACTGGTGAGTGGCGATGTGAGCGCCCGTTGAACGAATTGTCACGTAAAATACAAATGTCCCCGTTGGTTTTGGGTTGGCTCGAACCGCATGCTGTAGCAGGACATTGCTTGGTTGTCGGACCGAACGGTGGATGTTTTGAATGCGCTGCAAATGAATTCGGACGGTTCAGTCAGGCAGTAGCTGATTTTGGAAAAACACCCTTTTCGAAAGAACCTGGTGGATGCACCCACTATCAGCATTATGGTCCGACTGCATTAATGCCGGTTGCCTCGATGATTGCGTCTATTGTCGTTGAATCACTCCTTAGCCCTTCTCCAGATTCTTTTCTAAATACTTGGATCAGTAGCGCTGAGCATTTTAAATCGGTGGAAGCCAATCTCACAGAAATGTGGAAGCCGGAGGTTAGCCGTACTGGCTATTCAAGAATATGCCGAAAAAATTGGACCAAATCAAATACTTGCGGCGTATGCGCTCAGAAAAATTCTTAAATTCACGCCGCTTTGCTTTTCCACATTCCAAACAAGAGCTTATTGTGACTAGGAAAGCATTAGAAATCTTTTCAACATATCGCCAAAAAGAAGACGAACCAGAAGCTGGCGGGCTTCTCTTTGCAGAATTTGACTTTCCGTTGATTCTGGTAGTCGAAGCTTCTCCTCCGAACGTGGCCGATAAACGGTGGAGGACATTGTTCATTCCGAATCGGATTTTGCAGCGACGGCTCATTAGACAATATTTTGATAAGGGGTTGCATTTTATCGGTGAATGGCACACTCATCCGGAACCGAAACCGACACCGTCTCGGTTGGACTTGAATTCTATGGCAGATGCCTTTCGTAAATCTCAGCACGAACTAGATTGTTTTATCATGACGATTGTTGGAAATCAGATGGAAAGACTTGAACTCTGGGTCAGTGCGCACAATGGCTCGGAATACAGCCGCCTTGACGAAACCACACAGCGCGCTGCTGTATGAATGACTGCGGCGTGCCAACCCTTACCCGTCGATTTTCGGTACAATCAGTCCACCCATCCACCGACTCAGCTTTTCATCAATCTTGGTACGCGGAGTGGAGAATCGCTCGCGTGATCGTGCAATGAGTTTGCCCTTCCGTCCGATGCGATTTTCTAATGGCGGAAGCATCTTAGCCCGGAACGATTCGAGGTTGCTTCCCTCCACGAGCAATTTCACCACTGCCTCATAGCGGTCAAGGTCGGCAAGGACGCTTGCGGGGATCGTATTACCAAACTCCTTTTCCATCACCTCGGCATCGGTGCTGCCGATGCGAAAGGCAATGAGCGTCCCTACGTTGCCAAAGACCGCCTGACGAATCGGCAGTGGGAGCTGGTCTATGTATTGATGCGAAAGGGTCAAACAAAGACGATACTTGCGCGCTTCCGCAAGAATCGAAGCAAACGCATCGGTGGAAAAGTTCTGGAACTCGTCAATGAAAAGGTAAAAGTCACGCCGTTCTTCTTCGGGATGGTTTGCTCGTGCCATGGCACCAAGTTGAAATTGAGTCGTAAGCAGGGAGCCGAGCAAGTTTGCTTTGTCGTGTCCAAGCCTGCCTTTGGACAAATTGGCGATGAAAAGACGCTGGTTGTCCATCACGAACGGAATGTTCACCTTCGCTTTGACCTGGCCGAGAATGTTGCGGACCACTGGATTCAAGAGGAATTGGCCGAGCTTGTTCTGAATCGGTGCAATGGCCTCCCGTTTGAAACGCTCGTCGTATCCGGCATATTCCTCTGCCCAAAACGCTCGGATGAATGGGTCTTTGCTCTGCCGAATCACCTTGGCCCGGAATGTGTCATCCGTAAGCATACGGTTGACGCCCAAAAGGGTGGCATTCCGGCAATCAAGAAGTGCCGATACGGCATTGTACAGGATGTATTCCAGACGCGGACCCCATGAGTCGCGCCAAATGCCCTTGAACGCGCTCACAATGCCCGAGGCCACGAGATGGCGGTCGTCGGGGGCGACATTGGCGAGCAAATTAAGCCCTATGGGAAACTCGATGTCGCCCGGATTGAAATATACTAGATGATCGGCACGATGCGGAGGAATATGGTTCAATAGTTCTTCGGCCAAATCCCCGTGGGGATCAATCAAACCGACTCCATGTCCAAGGGCGATATGTTGCAAAATCAAATTGCGCAGCAATGTCGTCTTACCAGAACCAGTTTTTCCGATGACGTAGATGTGCTGGCGCTGGTCAATGGCAGATATGCCGAAAAGCTGGGGTTTACCCCAGCCCTCGCGTTCACCGATTGTGATAGTGTGGTCATTCATGGTGCCAAAACCAGTCACCACTCCTGCCGCAGTGAAAATCCGGCGTGTATTGGACTTCCGTTGTGGTCGCATCGGCAGATGGTTTTGGGGCAGCCGACGAGGTAATGGTGGCTGGTTTTGAGATCCGAATGATCCCGTGCTGACAGGATACGAGACTAGCAGGGTGGAAAAGAAGACGCCTAAACTTGCCAGTTGCGGCGGAAACGAGGACGCACCTGTCGGTGCGGCAGTGTCCTAAATGCCGCGTTCGCGGCACGCTTTTCTCCGCCCTTCGGGGCGAACCGGTCGCGGTAGCGGGGTGGTTGTCGGTGCGGTAGCACCTTATCTTAAAACCAGTCCCCCAACGTGTCGTCGGCTAGGATGATAATCCGGTCCGCCCGACTTTTCTTGATGATTTTAGATAAGGGACAACGGCTAGGCGTCCATTATCCGGTTAGCCCGAAGGGGAAAAGCGTCAAGAAAAGTCGGGCGGTAGCCGACGACACGTTGGGGAGCCCGTGGTGCGGCGGTTAAGCCGTGGCAGTCTGGTAGTGACGGGCCTTGGCCCCTACATACCATGTATGTAGGCCGTCCTTCCCTAGGTTACAACTGTCGGAAAGTCAGCCGGCGCAAGGGAGATTCCGTGCCGTCAGTCGGAAAATTGACTTGAATTCAATGTCGGACGGGGCATACTCGCGACCAGTCAGGCTGAAAAACTCAGGAGCCTTCCTTCTCGGGGTCCAGAGCGCCAAGTCTGTGCGAGGCCAGGAATAGTTGGAGTAACAATTGCGAGGGGACTATGAAATGTAGAACGGCGTGTTATTTTGCGAGTGTTCCTCTTTTGATCTTCCTGAGCATAGTGTCAACGACAAATGCTGACTTGAGTACCGGCCTGGTCGCTTACTATCCGTTTAGTGGTAACGTGAACGACGCGAGTGGGAGTGGCAATAACGGTACCGTCTTTAATGCAACACTAACGTCTGATAGATTTGGGAATACGAATTCTGCATACAGCTTCAATGGTACAACCGCATACATTGACGTTCGCGATAGCACTTCACTCCACCTTAGCTCCAATTTTACATTATCTGCTTGGATATACCAAAGCGCGGCACAGCAAAGTGGATACAGGATCATAGATAAAGCGTTGGCAGGCACTCCTGGAGGATTTGCCCTTGACACGTGGGGCAGTGGCATTGGCGGTCATACATTGCGTCTTCAAGGAGCGGGCACAAACAATCCCAATGTCCTTGGGGCAACAGCCTACAGCCTCCTAGCGTGGCATCATGTCGCTGCAGTCGTGTCAGGTTCAAATGGATGGGTCTATCTGGACGGAATTGTTAACGGGACTGGCAACGTGGGGAGCATTCCGGTTAACACCTTGGATCTGTACATTGGACATGCTCATCCAAACGGCGGGTCTGGGCAGTGGGAGTGGTTTAACGGCAAGATCGACGACGTTCGCATCTATAATCGCGCGTTGTCGGCGACGGAGATTGGACAACTTTATACACTGGGCGCAAGCGCCCCGATGATTACCGTTCAGCCACAAGGGCAGGCCGTTCAAGCTGGAACAAGTGTCGCGCTCACGGTAACCGCTGTGAGCGCTCTACCACTCAACTACCAGTGGCAGTTCAATGGGCAGAGCATTCCCGTCGCGACAAATACCACGTTGACTTTGAGTTCTGTGACAGCAGCTAATTCAGGCGGCTATTCCCTGACTGTCTGGAATCCCGTAGGTTCCGTCACGAGCACCATCGCGTATCTAGCTGTTCTGACTGACGGAGCGAATGGTAACCAGCCCGCTCAGATTATTGCGCCAATTTGCCCCGCTCCACAGCCTAGTAAGGATAGTTTGGTTCTCGTGACGCATGGCTGGTCTTTTTTTGACTCTGACATCTCTTGGATCACCAAGATGGCAAACACGATCAGCAGCGAAGTTCCTCCGAACTGGGAGATCAGGACGCTAGACTGGACATCTGAATCATCCAATCCAGACCCTGAACAAGCCCGTATTCAAGGGGGCAATATCGGGAGCCAATACGGGCTGCAGTTGAACCAGCAGCCCCAGTGGAAACAAGTGCATCTGATTGCTCATAGTGCCGGCGCGGCTGTGATAGAAGCAATTGCCGAAAAACTGAAGCAGTTACAAAATCCGCCTGTCATTCAAGAGACATTTCTTGATCCCTACACTGGAAAGTTTCTGGAAGGCCGAAGCGAATACGGCCGGCATGCGGACTGGGCTGAGAATTACTTTGTATTTGATTATGCAACGGATCTCGCAGGGGTCCTGTACGGCATCATAGACGGACCTGTACAATTCGCTGACTCTACATCCGGTCAGCTACAGTGGGCTTACAATGTGGATGTTGGTGGGACGATCCCAGCTCCCACGCAATTGCCGGTTTATTACAGTGGTATCGCATATTCGACCCCTCCAGTTATTAACGTCAACGCCAGTCCTTCTTCTTCGCACGGCTCGCCAATTGATTTCTATCTGAGCACGGTCAATGGCACTGCAAAGAGTTGCGCAGCAGGTTATGGGTTTCCTTTGAGCATTGAGGACAATGGCGCTGGAAACTGGGCTGCCAAGACGCGGAACAACTCACCCCTGCCACTTTGTGGGATGTTGTGCGTGTCTCAGAACCTGCAACCGGTTCGATCTGATTCCACCATCAATTTCTCTTTGGTTCCGAACGGCACAAGTTCCTCGGGGGTAATATTCTTAGGCAATGGTGGCGCAGGTTTGAGCAGTGTTGCTTCGGGGTTTTCGCCGCAGAGTCAGTCAAGCACAATTCATTCACTGGATAGCAGTAGTTCTGGCCCCAGTAACGCTCCAGCTTGGCTGGCTGTCGGTCTGACGATTACAACCACGGTAAATTTCGTACAGTTTGATGCTGGCTTCACGGACACAAACACCGCGCAGGGATTGCTGACGGTTTACTGGAACACCAATCAAATCGGCATCGTGGATGAAAGAGTGGAAACACCAGGTTCACAGACCTATCGGTTCGCCCTGCCCGGCACAGTCACAAACGGACTTTATACACTCAGTTTCCGCCTTGATGCGTTCAATATCACTTCGTCGAGCATAACGGTGACGAACGTGACGACTGGCTTTGTCGGCATCAGCACACAGCCCACTCTCGGTATATCTCTCACCAATAACACGCCAATTCTGCAGTTTGCCGGTGCATCCAATTATAACTATCTCGTGGAAACCTCCACGAACCTAGTAGACTGGATACCAACCGCGTTGCTCGTGAATACAAATGGTACAGTCCTATTTGGTGATCCTGAGTGGACAAACTATAATGCTCGGTTCTACCGTGTCCTGCTCCCGTAGATGGGGTTGGTGGTTGCCGTTGGACGTGCCCGGTGGCCTATCTTGCCGCCTCCGGCAAATTTATACGTCTTTTGTCAATTCTTCCAATCGTCCATGCTGCCGGAGTGATATAAATAAAACCAATCGGACAAAGTGAACGAAGGAGACATACAAACGCTTTGGAAGAAGTGGTATACTGACTTAACCAAATGCTCGTTTCTGTGTCGTAATGTTCGAACATCGTCCAGTCCTCCCAGCACGTTTGGATACACGGAGAGGTATGCACTCTTTTGTCCTTGTGACAGGCCAGTATTTTCAGGTTCGATAGGCTCGTTTCCGGGTTTTTCATCAGACATGGACTTTTCCAGGATGAAGAACGGTTCCCTGGCTTCAATAAAGAGCTTTTTGTCCTTCAAAGTTAGGTTCGATCCCAATGTCACCAGCATCTTCTTTTTGGTCCTGGCATTGCCTTTGGCAAACCGCTCCTGGGCGGTGCAGGCGAAATCAAAGGTCTTTTCGGACAGCCTCAACTGTTGTTCAATCCGCTGCCCAGCGTCCCGAAGCAACTCCTCCAATGCTGCCTTTTCTTTCAACAATGTTGCCCGCCGTCGCCCGTACTCCTCGTTTGATAGCTGGCTTCCGTCAGCGTTGCCGGATGATGTTTTGAGGCTTACCAGATTGTCAATTTCCTGCGCGCAGTCCTGATATGCCTTCTGCTGGGTTTCAAGGATGGTTTTTTGTGTCGTGCTTTCCTTCGCGTGCAACTCATGCAGGAATTTGATGCAATAATCTTTAAATTTCTCGGAAATCTGGACACGGGCAAGGTATGCAGCGATCTGCCTTTCCAGTTCAACCACGCTCACACATTTCTGCGGACACGCCGGCTGTTTGCTTTTGGAACAATGGTAATAGGTGTAGTGGAGAAACAGCGGATTCGTCATTTGCTCAATCGGTATCTGGCAGCGCGGGCATTCCTTGCGCTGGCGATACGCAAACTTGAACCGGCAATGGCCGCACATGATCTGGTGCTTCTCCTCGGCGGTCACCATCTGGTTGCAGTCACCGCAACGGATGAGGCCGGTGAAGGCAAATTCAAGCTGCGATTGTGGACGTGGATTGCCATTGCGCCCAAGCAGTGTCTGGACACGGTCATATTCTGCTTCGGTAATCATCGGTTCGTGCTTCCCTTGATACCACTGGCCGCTCCCGGCTGGATATTCAAACCTGCCGTAATAGAAGGGTTTGGTAAAAAACTGGTAGATGGCACTTCGGCAAAGGGACTTGCCGCCCATTTTTCGCGTTAACCGGGTGCGGAATCCCCATTGCTGATTGGCGATCTCAAGGATTTTTGGCGGGGTGTAGAGGCCGGTCAACATCAAGTCCCACATCCGGCGGATCAACGGAAAGCGTTCGGGGTCTATGATCAGGTTGTTTGCACCCGTCAGTTTGTCCGTATGGTTCAAGTAGCCCGCCGGAGCGACGCCCGGATACCAGCCATTTTCAATCTTGGTTTTGAGTCCGCGCTTCACGTTTTTGCTCAAATCATCAACGTATTTTTGAGCCATGCCGAATTCGATATACATGAGGATGATGTTGTCATCCTCGCGGGCATAACTTTGGGCTGGGGTCAGAACTTTGATGCCATGCTGTTTGATGGCCCAGATGATGGAACCGCCATCCACCGGGTTGCGCGCCAAACGGTCAAGTTTCCAGCAAATGATGCCGACGGCTTCACCTCGATAGAGGCGTTGCATCATTTGATTGAACACCGAGCGGCCCGGGTCTTTGGCCGATTTCGACTCGGTCAGAATTTCAGCCACGGGTAAATTGAGCTTGGCGGCGATCTGCTCCAGTTCGCGGATTTGCGATTCAATGGAAAGAACCTGCCGGTCTTCGGCTTCGGATGATTTACGGCAATAAATGAAATAGCCAGGCATTGAGATGGGGTATTAACGAAGGGGCAGTGGGGAACATTTAGCGACTACAGGCCCATGCTAGCCTGGCAAAAAAGCTACGTCAATGAGGTCACTAGCGAAGGGTGGTTTCGTCGGAATGCGATCCATTCAAAATCCCAAAGAACCGGAGCAAACGCAGGGCGATTTCTTGGACTTCATCGTCGGAAAGGAGTTTGCCAAATTCCTCCTGATAAATAGCTCTGAACTCCTCGATGGCCTCGCGGCTCAATTGTTGTGGTGTTTTCATGCGATCACTTTACGGGCGCATGAATGATGAAGAAAGAAGGGTGGATTTGTCTAAACCGGCAAGGTTACCGTCCCTGATACATTGACGGGATACTAATAATATGCTGTAGTGTAGCCACTCCACCGAGCCTTTAGGCTGGGTGTTTTCATTTCACAACTTGCCGCTTCCGGCAAAAGTTCCCTCCTTTGGTTATTTCAGCAATCCGATACTGTGGGTCTGAACGCGCATTGAGTTCGTCCGCTGCAACCAACATGGCTCAATTTCCCAATTATTTACGATCAAATCGAAAACGCCTGGCACTTTCACAAGAGGAAGTCGCTTTTCTTTTGGGAACGCAAAGCGGAGCCAAGGTATGTCGCTATGAGCGGTTTGTGCGTCAGCCGAGTTTGGAAACGGCTTTAGCTTTTGAAGTGATTTTTCAAAGGCCAGCCAGTGAACTTTTCGGTGGTCTTTATCAAAAAGTACAACAGGAAGTCGCGGTCCGCGCAAAAACGCTTACGCACAAAATAGATCGAGGAAAACTCAATCGTCAGACTGCGCTCCGGCATCAAATACTTGCCAACATTGCCAGTAAATCTCTCAACTAACCATGAATCAAATCCAACAAAAACATTTTTGTATTTTAGCAATTGCGCCTTCAACCAGAGGCTTTGGGTTTGCCGTGCTTGAAGGACAGGAAACGCTCGTAGATTGGGGCGTCAAAACGGTCGAAGGGGACAAGAACGCCCAATCGCTTGCAAAAGTGAAAAAGCTGATCACCCATTACCGGCCTGGGACACTGGTTCTTGAAGATGCTTCGGCCAAAAGCTCCCGGCGTTCACCACGGATACGGACGCTCGCACGGCAAATAGTTAAAATGGCTGCAACCCTCAAGGTCAGCACGAAATTGTTTTCGCGTGACCACGTGATGAAGACCTTCATTACCGATGGTCAGGGGACAAAACATCTGCTGGCCGAAATAATGGCGAAGCGATTTCCAGCACAATTAGGTCTGCAATTACCGCCGAAACGCAAACCGTGGATGAGTGAGGATTCGCGGATGAGCATTTTTGATGCGGTGGCACTTGCTCTGGTGTTCCGGTTGAAACATGTAAAACGGTCGGGCGGCGGCGAAATTGCGTGAGCCGGTAGCGGCGTCAAACGCGGTTGGTCAAACCACGAACGCAACGCTATATTTGGCCCTGGTCACTGCGACATAGAGCTTCGCCAAATCTCCCGCCTTTGATAAATCTTTAGTCTTCAAATATGCCTTCATTGGGGCGGTCGGGAAAATTAGCACTCTATCGTAGGTCCTGCCTTTGGTTAAACCGATATTCAGCGCACGAAGACTCATCGTATCGGTTCCCTTATTATGCCTCAGCACGGTGGGCTTGTGCTTGTCTAGGTATGCAAGCACTTCGTCTTGCTTGATGCGAAATATCCCGTCGTGTTCTGTCACGGTCGCGTTCTTGGAATTCGTCCTAGGCAACTGTGGAAATAGCGCGTCTGCGAAATCGCAGATTAGCTGATTGCACCTATAACAATCTGTGTGTTCTGTGACCACAATCAGCCCGCTCTTCTCTTTCTCTCTGATCCAATCCAGAATATGGCGGCGTTTAAACTTTTTATTTTTGCTCGCGTTGTTCGTACTGAAAGTGGCCTGCCGGGGGTCGCCTACGGCAAAGATAGAAATCGATGAACAAAGCAGTTTCTCCAAGATTTCCAAATCATACCCTGCAAGGTCTTGAACTTCGTCGAGGAAAATGGAGCCATATATCTTTTCGAGTCGTTTTATGACCAGTCCTCCTGATCGCTGATCACACTGACACACAAAGTCAGCCACTCGGTCTCGATAGATGTTGTTGTGCCTTGTGAGATAGTATTTATCGATGTCGCTCTTTTTCGCGTATAGCGGTGGCGTAGCATCAAAATTGATGGACTCGATCCTGTCCCTGTTGGTGATGTGGTTTTGATATGGCCTGACCCCATCTTGCAAGAGTAAACTATACCAAGATGCGACTGTGATGTTTTCCGGTACATGTCCGTTCTTGCTTACAAGAAAGGAATTGATTTGATCCACATTCTCGTTCGTGAACGTGGTGATAAGAACTCTCCTATCCCGGATACGAAGGGCCTCCTCCACGAGAAGAGTCGTTTTCCGCGAGCCCGCACTCGCAATAACCACCGTATTCTTATTCGACCGCATCTTGTAAATACTTAGGAATCACTATCACCTCATCCGTCACTAATATCTTGAGGGCGCATTCGGTCTTATTGTTTTTCATATACTCAACTAGCGTCGCAACATCGGCGAACGCGGTCCCGAATATTTTATTCAAGACCGCTAAACCGTTGCATTTGGCTATCTGCGGTTCGAGAGTCTCGGCTGTGTTGTCAGAGTCGGCGCATATTCGTATGGTGGGAATGTTGGCATACTGTGCATATTTTGCTATCACTCGCGTTTGGTAATCTCCGTCATTGTCAGTCACAACGACAACGTTCTTCTTGAGTTCTTTGGCTATATCGAGAAAACGGCTGAAAGAGAGTCCGCGGACATTCAACACGTCAACACCGTTGTCCAGCGGCATCTTGCCGTGCTTCAACAGATACGCCTTTTGTACGATCAGTTCATCGGATGGGCCTTCAACCAAAATCGCTTTCTTCGCAAGGATCAGTCTCAGTGTGTCGTATCCTGAAAGCTTCTGAAAATAGTTTTGTGTGTCTGGCGATAGATGCGTTAATGACGAAGTGTTATTGCCATGTAGAAAGATCACTTTTTCGATGCCCAATTTATTGAGAACATACGCGCTGTGTGTCGCGATTATGATTTGCCTTCCGGCGCATTTGTCTTTGATTTTCGAGATGAGATGACTCATCGACGAGAACGACAGATGGTTTTCTGGCTCCTCGATGAGAATCACGTTGCAGTCACTTACTTGACGCTCTAACGCGAGCATGATTTTGAGGGCGCTCTGTTCACCTTTTCCAATGAACTGAAAAGGTAGATCGTCAAGATACGGAATCAAATTTGCCTCCCAATTGGTTTTTTGGGATACATCAAGTGCGATGGCCAGGTCCTTGTCTGTGATTGCGCTCTTCTTTTGCGTCAGACCCTGATTGATGGCCTTTATAGAAGGTTCATTTGAAAACTGCTCTTTCAAATTCCTATAGGCGATGGACAGCGCGACCCTCTCTTTCGGCGTGAGGCCGTCGCTGATAATATTGTGAAGATAATAGTCCGTTCCGCTTTGCAAGCGGATCGTTGTGGCATCAATGTGAGATAAGCCGATAGGCAAGCTGCGTGCGGTGATTGCAGTATTTGCGAAAGAATACCAATGTACCCTGTAATATTCTGCGGGAAGGGCTTTTATTTTCGCCCTGTCTTCCAGCAGCTTACCATATTCTTCCCGATAGTCCTCATCGAACTCGATCTCTAGCTTTATACCAACGGCATCTGTCTTTTCTGAATTATTGCTACCGCGCAGATACTGCAATTCATCTGATTCAGCCAGATACAGCTCGATCAATATTTTCGGTAATGCGGGGTTTCCACCTTCTTTTACAGCTCTTACATATTGATCCACACACTGCTTGTTAAATAAATACGACGACAGCTCATACTCGACCGGCTTTCCGCCAATTCGTTTCGTCAGTGCGAGGCCAACCGCTTCTAGGATCGTCGATTTGCCGGACTCGTTGTTGCCAACGACAATATTGAGATCATCATTCAGGGGTAACTTAAATGACTCAAAGATTTTGAAATTCTGTATAAAGACGCTCTTAATCATAAATTCTACAGTTCGTTGTTAAAGGCACCGTGCAACACGGATTGAAACAGGGCGTCCAGGCGGGTGCGGCTGGTGGCTTGACCGGTTTCAATCTCGCGGATTTCTTTCACACGCTGGGCGAACTCCTTTTGCAGCGCGAGCGGTGGAACGGGAATCCTCAACTCGCTCAGAATTTTCAGATTGATGTTCTTCTGTGCCACTTGTGGCGCAGCTTCTTCGAGGCGGCTTTCCATCGTGACAAGCCACGGACGAACATAATCAACGATGACCCGATCGCCTGGGATGAAACCAACCATGCTGTCGGGAAAGCACGCGGGAAAAGTTAGGATTGCTGTCTTGCCAATGTTCGCGGCAATTGTGATAACAAGCGTTCCTACAGGCCACATTCGACTTTGGGCGAGACCTTTTTCTGAGTAAGTTTGGGTATAAGCGGTGATTTCACCATTTGAGTTGGCAACGTCGCCTGTTTGGATAAACGGATATTCGCCGCCGTAAAGACTTGGTTCATCTCTCGGACGATTTTTTGAGCGACCACGATCAAGGTTGCCAACTTCGGCGAATGAGCAGATTTCCCAGCCTTTTGGATTTTTTATCGGGTCGCCGAACATTTCGTGAAAGAGAGCGGGAATGAGGGCGAAGGCGCGATGGTCGGCTTGGGTGCGCAACTTTCGCAACTCGTCGGCTTCGTCCAGTAGCTTTACGATTCGTTCTTGGTCCGCCAATGGCGGCACGGGAGTCGGGAATTTTTTGAGAAAATCGGTTGGCACACGTTGCTGACCTGCGCTTCCTGTAAAATTAGCTTCCGCAACCGAGCGGAACGATGGTTGACGAATTAACGCGAACACCCATTCTGGCAGCAAGCCCTTCATCGGGCGCAGAACGTGAAACTCTGTTGAGCCAAAACCGAGACCACCCCGCAGATTGCGAGCAATTGCGGCTTTTCCGTTCTGCATACAAGGTGTGATTTTTGCAAAGAGAACGTCATTCTCTCGAAATGAGGTATAGCCTTTGGCGACCTCGCTGTATTTGCGTACTTCAGGTCGGGCGATACCACCGGTAACTTCATCCACTGCTGCCATTGGAACAAACGTGATTTCGGTATCAGCGACAGGAGTTTCCGAAGCTGTAAGTTTCGGATTGATGGAGCAGACTTCGCCTAACGGTTTTGTTGGCCAGCTTTTCATTTCTTGCCGCTGATTATGGCGAGTAATGCGTCACCGCGCTGGATGATTTCGTTTTCGACCTTCAGAACGTCGCGAAGAATATCGGCGGGCACGTCGTGATTGGCAGTCTCAACTGTCACAGTCTTGTAGCGTCCAGCGGCGAGACTCCAATCGTTCTCTTTGATCTTCTCAATCGGGACGCGGTAGCTGTTCGCGCTTTCATCGTGGTTCGGCCATTTGGACAAAAGGTCGGGAATATCGTTCGCCTCAATCGGTGTTCGTTTGTCGTCGAGACTGAAACCGTCGGCAGTGAGATCGTAGAACCATGCGGATTTTGTCGGAGCGCCTTTTTGGAAAATCAGCGCGGCGGTGGAAACTCCAGCGTAAGGTTTGAAAACGCCGCTGGGCAGACTAATAACAGCTTGCAAGTCACATTCGGTCAAAAGCATTTCACGCAATTTGGTCGCGGCGTTCGTCGAGCCGGACAGCACGCCATTCGGAACAATGACACCGGCACGTCCGCCGGGCATGAGATGATCGACGAACCATTTCAGAAAGAGTAATTCGGTTGCGCGGGTGTTTAGCTTGTAGTTTAGGTCGGCAAGAATGCTTTCGTCCTGCACTTTTCCCGCAAACGGAGGATTGGCAAGGATGACATCAAAGCGTTTGCCGGGATAGACGCCACTGAAGCCTGTGGTCAGTGGATTCAACATTTCTATGCCCGCTTTCTCCAACTGGTGCAAGTAAAGATTGAGGATCGCGATTTTTACCATGTTGGCATCGTTGTCAAAGCCGGTGAATGCCTGTTCTTCAAGGAACTTCCATTGTGCGGGTTTGAGCAGCGCACCGTCCATAAGCCCGCGTTTGAGATCGGCGGGTTTGGTGTGCTGCCGCAAGATGTGGTTGAAAGCCGAGATGAGGAAACCTGCCGTGCCGCACGCAGGATCGCAGATGCGCTGCCCCGGCTGCGGATCCACTAGCGCAGTCATCATGTCAATGACATGGCGTGGGGTGCGGAACTGGCCATTCATGCCAGATGCGGAAAGTTTGCTCAGAAGATACTCATACATGTCGCCCTTGAAGTCATGGCCGTTGTGGGCGGCCAAGTCCAACTCTTGAATTCCTTGGACGACAGCACGGAGCGTGGGGCGGTCATAGATTTTTAGGGTGGCGCGGCTGAAAAGAAGCTTGCCAGTGTCAGTCAAGCCGGGCAATTCATGCAAACTTTCAATGGCTTGCCTAACCGCATCAAAAAGATTGTCGCCAGTGAGCGTGACGAAATTGCCCCAAGCATACCGAGCCCATTTGCCGGAGAAGATGCGGGTATATTTCTTGTCGAGGCTAGCGAGCGTTTCGTCTTTTTCCGTGAGCAACCGCAAAAACAATAAATAGGAACATTGCTCAATAGAGTCCATCGGGTTGTTCACGCCGCCCGCCCAAAGGATGTCCATTAGCTGATCAACTTTTTGACGCAGACCCGATGAAAAGAAATTCGATTGAACGATGGGGATGTTGTTGGGTAAATCAGAGGGCATGGGGTTTGAATTCCTTTTACGACGCCGAACTAGCGAGCACGGATTGCCGAACGAGCGTGGACTGTCGCAAAGCTTCGAAGACTTGTTCTCGCCCTTCAAAGCGGGCCAGTGCATTGACGCCGCCAAGTTGGTTGAACTGGCTTGCCGTGAAAATTGTCATGTCTCCGTCTATGAATCGCCGCAACGATGGGGGGTCTTCGGCCAGCAATTGCGCGGTCGCGTCCAACCATTTTTGTTCGCTATACCGAAGGTTAAACCGCGCCGCAATTGAATCCACAGTGTCCACAACAATGGCGTCTCGCGTAGGGAGCGGTTTTTTGCCGACAGCGTTATAGACGAACGCGGGTGTGGGCGCAGGCACGCCATAGGAGATCACGAGTTTGTCGGGCGAGTAATACATCTCCGGTTTGTGATAGAAGCGCTCATTCATCACGGTCTCCACCACATCATCGTCTTCGGCCTCTATAGCTTCCTTTAACTCTGGATCGCGCTCCGCGAATTCCTTTACATCGCGCTCGAACGAACCACGGAATGTCATCACGTCCACCTTCTCGCCGTTTGGCCCAACGATCCGTACTTCCTGACTGACCAATACATCCTTACCTTCCCAAACGGGAATCACCTTCGGTGGTGGAGGCGGTGGTGTGGTTCCGCCTCCTGGCCCCTCACGTATAACCGGCGGTACGCCGCCACCTGACGGGTATGGACCTTCGCGCTTGTCTTTCGGCTCACGCGGTACGGGCAGCGGGAGTGTGTAGTCGTACTTTTCTTCGAAGTACTCGGCCACCGCACAGAAATCGAGCAGGAAGAAATTCTTCTTTTCGTACTCGGTGTTACCGATCTTGAAAGTGAAAAGTCGGGTGCCGCGCCCTTTGATTTGGACGTATTCGGTTGGCGAGAAAATTGGCCGCATGAGCGCGATATTGAGCAAGTCGCGGCAGTTGTAGCCGGTGGAAAGCATGTCCACGGAAACGGCGACCCGTTCGGAGCGTTTACCGTCGCGAAACTCTTTGGCGATGGAAGAGGCGTCGGGAATCCGCGAAGTGATGGTTACGGCGATGCCAGGCTCCAATTCATTGAGCATTTTCGTCAGTGTTGTTGCGTGGGTCTGATTGACTGCAAAGACGATAGCTTTGCCGATTTTTCCAGCAGGGTCGCGCTGCGCTTCTTTAAGAAACGCCTCGCACATGACACGGTTGCGAGCAGGTGTGAAAATCTTTCGTTCAAGGTCCCGAATCTTGAAACTCTCTTCTTGCTCATTGATGACGACCGCCCAGCCCGACTCATCAAGTGCCTTCGTGGTGATGTCGGAACGCAGATCGAAGATTTTCGGCAGGCAGAGAAAGGGGCCTTCGGGGTCTTTGACAGCCTCAATGATGTCGTAGCGGAAAGTTGGGACACCCGGCTCGCAGCCGAAATAGTGATAGGTATCTCGCAGTTGGCGAGCCTCCAGCGCCTTGGGATTCTCCGTGCCCAACCGCTCCACGTTTATATTCTTCAAATACGCCTTGGGGGTAGCAGTTAAGCCGATGCGTGTAGCTTGGAAGAACTGCACGACTTCGCGTGCGTCGCCGTAAATTGAACGGTGTGCCTCGTCGTTAATGACAAGGTCAAAATGGAATGGCGTGAACTCGTCACGGTAGCGGCGGTCAACCATGAGTGATTGCATCGTGGCGACCACGACAGAAGACCCGAGCAACTCCGCTGGTCGGCGACGGGCTGTTTTATAGAGCACGGGTTTGAACTCGGCTAAGACGATATTGAAATCTTCGAGTGTCTGCTTGGCCAATTCGATGCGATCTACGATGAAAAGCACGCGCTCGGCATTGCGTGTAACGAGAAACCGGCGGATGAGCGCAGCGCAAAGGAGCGTCTTACCAGTGCCTGTGGCCATTTCGAGCAAGAATTTCCGACGCCGCTTGTTGTCGAACAACGCCGACACGGTATCAATTGCTTTGATTTGGTAACGGCGGAGAGTCAGATCGGATTTGAAGGGTTTGAGCCAATCGGGAGTGATGACCTCGCTCAATAGAGGTCGTGGCGGTTGAAGATTTTTCAGCCGTAGCCGTTCCAAGTCGGCAAGAGAGGGTAGGCGCTCAATGCGGTAGGCGTCTTGGTCGGTGCGAAGATAGTTCCAGAACCAGTGCTCGCGTCCGTTAGAGAGAATGATGAACGGAGCCTTAAGATTCTCGGTGTAACCGCGTGCCTGTTCCTTGGCGTCGTAGGGGTCAACGTCCTCTCGTTTGGCTTCCAAGACACACAACGGCCCGCGCTGGCCACTAAGAACGTAGTCGGCTCGGCCAGTCGCGCCGTTCAATTCAAAGCTCACCTGATGGGGGTCGAGGAGATTCCAGCCGCTAAATTCCAGCGCTTTGTCGATCAGGATACGGGAAAAGGCTTCATTTGCGCCGTGTTGCATGTCTGACGATTATACCCCCGCTCTTGTAAATCGAGCAAGCGTGTCGGTGGGTTGGCGAATCGGATTCGGAAGCGGCGTAAAGCGCAGTTGGTCGGCAGGGACGGAAGCCAACGAAGCGCATTTTATCGTGGAGCGATTCGGCTTGTGGGAGCTCACCGTCTAATTGGAGTTACATCCGCTTTAAGTCACATCCGCAATTGCAAAAACATCGCCAGAATTGGCTGGCAATCTTGTTTCGGATGATTTAGGAGTCGGGATCGATGATAATAACGCCGTCCGACAAAGGGGTGAGGATACCTCCCGAGTATTGCCAATATGCGGGCGGAGCCTGTGATCAGGACTTCTCTGACACGCAGCTTAATCGAGGGATTTTTCTCTACCCATCTGATCCCGAGAACATCGCCGCAACTATAGAGAAGACCGTAGAAATTCTTCGGCAGTACAGTGGCACAACAAGTTGGCGCACGTGGAAGGATTTTCGTCAGGCAGGACAGATCATCTTCTGCACAATTTGCAAAAACATGCGGTTCTCCGATTTCGTCGTCGCTGACGTCACAACGCTGAATTTCAATCTTCTGTTTGAGATCGGTTTCGCAATTGGGTTGGGGCTTCCGGTAATCCCGATCCGGGATAAGACGTATACTCGAGACAAGCACGAATTTGAAGAACTTGGAATGTTGGATTCCATCGGATACGTAGACTTCCAAAACTCAGGTGGTTTAGCGACAGCGTTACAGCAGCGGCTACCGGTGCCAGCTATCCCTCCGCCACCGTCGATCATCAATTTGGCAGCTTCGCTTTATGTCTTGAAGAGTCCAATCGAGACAGAGGCCGTGGTACGGATGATGTCTACACTAAAAAAGTCCCCTGTCCGATTTCGGACGTATGATGCAGCCGAAACGCCGCGACTTTCGCTTCAAGAAGCTCGGAAGCAGGTCGGCTCGTCACTGGCTGTCATCGCTCATTTGGTAAGTCCGCATAGGGAGGGGCATCTGGTTCATAACGCGAGATGTGCGTTAATTACGGGCATCGCAATGGCCACGGGAAAGTTTGTCCTCCTCATGCAGGAAGGTCACGTGCAACAGCCAATCGACTACAGGGAAGTCGTTTCTGAATACTCGACTCCTGATCAGGTTCCATCACTCGTCGATAGGCTTGTTCTACAGGTCATCGTCCGCCTCCAAGATGCACGAATACGCTCAATTAGGCCACCCGACAAATTGCTTGAACGCGTCGATTTGGGTGACGTGGCCGCAGAGAATGAGATTCGTAACTTGAGGTCGTATTTCGTTGGAACCGCGCAATTCCACGACGCCAAGCGGGGCAACGCTAGGCTGGTAATAGGCAGGAAGGGATCGGGAAAATCGGCACTTTTTTATGCCGTCAGGGATTCAGTCGCGAATCGTCAATCACATCTGGTTTTGGATATGAAACCGGAAGGACACCAGTTCAGCAGACTTAGAGAGACGGTGCTTTCAAAGCTAACATCCGGCGTTCAGGAACACACGCTGACTGCCTTTTGGAATTATATTCTGCTTTGTGAGATTGCGCACAAGATTCTGTATACTCCTGCTGAGGGTTCTTGGGCACACCGAGACGAGAATAGGAGAAGCCGATATAATGAACTCGCGCGAGTCTACGAGAGCCACACGATAAAGGAGGCTGGTGATCTCTCTGAACGCCTACTTAGGCAAGTAGACCGCATCGCGGCTCGTTACCAAGACGCACCGCAAATCACAACCGCAAGCGAGTTGACGGAGTTGCTCTTTCGCAAAGAGATTCCGGCGCTAGATGATGCAGTGGCAGCGTACTTGGACACCAAAGACGAAGTGACGCTATTGATAGACAATCTTGATAAAAGTTGGCCCACACGAGGAGCCACCAAAGAGGACATTCTTATACTGCGTACCCTCCTGGATGCAAGCCGGAAGCTAAAGAGACAATTAGATAAAAGGGATATTCCTTTTCGGTGTCTAGTATTCCTCAGGAATGACATTTATGAGCATCTACTTCAAGACACACCAGACAAAGGCAAGGATACAGCGATTATTTTGGACTACGACGATCCTGAGCTATTCAAACAAATCGTTTCAGAACGCATAAAGCTAAGTACCGGATTGAGCGGCTCATTCGATGAGATATGGGCGGCAGTGTTTGAAACACATATCGGGACGGAGGATTCGTTTCAGTATGTGCTTGATCGCACTCTAATGCGCCCAAGGGACCTTTTAAACTTCCTACATCGTGCAATCGAAGTTGCCATCAACCGTGGCCACGACCGCGTATATCAAGAAGATTTCATTAAGGCTGAAGCTGTGTACTCGGAAGACATTCTTTTGTCCATTGCGTTTGAATTTCGTGATGTGTTCCCATACGTCAAAGACCCTCTCTACGTTTTCCTTGGTTGCGATTCCCATATGGACACGGGAGAAGTTAAATCTTTTTTATCAAAGGCTGGCTACAGTGAGAGTGATATGGAACCGGCGCTCAATCTCCTTGTCTGGTTTGGCATTTTGGGGGTACAGGAGAGTACCCAAGACCGCGCGAGGTACGCCTATCAAGTTCGTCACAACATTGAAAAAGTGCTGGCACCTCTACGTCAAGGTGGAGGCTATTTCGTCCTTCATCCAGCATTCCGCACTGCGTTGGAGAGTTCTATTTTTTGATGAATCATTTCCTCGTGAAACGGAGGACTCGGCCAACGACGCGCCACTCCGTTCTTAAAACCGATCGACGCCAATGCTCCGTCAGTTATTGTAGAGGCGTCATGTGTGGCCGCTGCCGCCGTAATCCCAAATAGTTTGCCAAATCTTGCAACTGTTTGCTGTCGGGCTGGCTGCCGCCACTCTCCCAAGAACGAACCAAGGCCGTTGCAATACCCATTTTTGCCGCCAAGTGGCCGGGTGTGAGATTCTTCTCCATCCGTTTAACCTTGATCCAATCGGCAATTGTTTTTATGTTCACTGACAACGCTTTAGCCTGATTCCGGTTCCTCGAATTTTGAGCGTATTTGATTGAGATCGAGCGTTGTGCAATACCCAGCAGGGCTACTCTCCCCCAATGGGAGAAGCGCAGGCGATCCGAATACAGAGGAACATGGGCGGGACACCCGTTTGTAGGGCGTTAGCGGGCCGGTTAGCTTGATGCGGGGGAAATACAACGTGTGTGAGGAGGCTGGCAAACTCAAAATTCGAATCGCGAAATTCGAAGCAAATGGGAATGAAATCCGAAGAGGAGAATTAGCGGCAAGCCCCTCGTTGAGAAGATAAAGCGCAAGGGGTACTTGGTCAGGAAATACAAGGCAATCATCGTATCGCGGAACAACCATCAGACTGTTGAGCATATCGAAATAGAGCTTTGTGATTCAGACAATGCGTTGAATTTCATTGGCCGACATCTGTCGATGTTTCAGTCTCACCAACGAGCCGACATTTTCCGTGAGGTACTTTCGGAGATATCAATCAGAATCAGGCAATTGGATTAGTGGGCCGGGCCACTAACTGAATTGGTGGGAAATAATGGTTCGAGCGAGATTCTCGAGGCGGCCGGGTTGACCCAAACCGCAATCTATCAGTTGCGGCGAAAACAACCTCGCCGCGTGTCGCGCAGCTAGTGCTACGCTCCACTATCGCGTCGGCTTAGCTGTTGGGGGCTGGCTGCTGGAGCCTTTGGCGTGGGCGGGTTTGCCGGGCATGAAGTGGTTGCAGCCGCTATTGCCGGAAACCCGAATGTTGTATGGGAACAGCTTGTCATCGATACACAATCCCATTGTGGTGTTGGCGATGGACGCTTTCGGCTCGATCTGCCACCACTTACAATCCTTGCACAAACCCCATTCGTTGCTCATGACGTTTCTCCGGTTGATTGGTTATCGGGTGCGGCGAAAACAACATCGTCGCGTGTCGCGCAGCTAGTGCTGCGCTCCGCTTAGCGGACATTTCCCATATGACTTGCACCCGCGACCCTCGCGGGACTTGAACTTCGTTGAGTGCCATTTTATTCCCCCTGACAGTGTCCGCAAGCTTAATTCTTCCATCCCAAGACCCATTTTCTGACTCGGGCGACCTCGTTCCGACTTAGCCAGCGAGCGCCGCAGTGAATTTTAACTGAGCATCAATACAATCCATCTTCCATCGCACTCCCATTCCAACACCTTCGACCGGTGGTAATCAACCCGCCTGGGGTGTCGGCTAGTCGCAGCCGCCCAAGGGCAGCATACCAGACCACCGGTGTGGTGGATGGTCGTCCCACCGGACGAGTCAACAGCGGCTCGATCTCCTGCTGCAACACATCGTTCGCAGGCAGGCGGATGGCGTAAGAATGCGAACCGCGAAAGAATAGAGCGGCTTTGAGTAACGGTCATAAGGGGTGCCAAAGACCACGCGATCGCCCTGCGCGACCAGGCGAATCACGTGAGCTTCCAATGACGCGAGTCTTGAGACAATAGGCTTCGTCTTCTCTGCCGCAGTGACTTGCGGCAGAACTGGCGCTCAGCCGCAGCGGCCCATATTGTGCGGGCAGCATTTTTAAATGGCGGGATGCCGAAACTCATTTACCGAACATTTTTGCTATGAAGAAAATAACGACGGCTCCGCCAATGCCTCCTCCGAAAAGGAGATACAAGATGGAGTAACCAGCGGCGGCTAACATGGGTTGCATTATCAGTGCGATCATAGGTCCTTTCACATTTCTACTTGTTTGGCCCTGCAACCGTCGCGAGACGGTTGCAGAACCATCGGCTATTAACGCGACATCGAACCGGCGCGCTTGCGGCTAACGGACGATCACGACAGTTTGTGTTTGGCGTGGTCGACGATTTCCTTGCCGGAATCCAAAGCGGCGACGAGATCCGCTTTCCGGTCTTTAATGAATTCCTGCGCGTTCTCGACGGTATCCTGGGCTTTGTTTCTGAGCAGCTTGGCTTTCTTGGCGAGTAGCTTCCGCGTTTCCTTTCCGGACTGGGGCGCATACAGCAGCGCGATGCCAGCGCCGATTAGGGCCCCAACGGCGAAGATGGTGAAGCTGCTCCGCTGTGGTGATTTTACTTCAGACATGGTTTTCCTCCTGTTGTCTTGGGTT
Organism: Verrucomicrobiota bacterium; assembly: GCA_003152315.1. GTDB lineage: Bacteria > Verrucomicrobiota > Verrucomicrobiia > Palsa-1439 > Palsa-1439 > Palsa-1439. The sequence continues at coordinate 27,612 of PLZV01000037.1, read as the reverse complement.
TGATCGTTGTGGCTTTCGTTATCTTCGCGGAACTTCCCAAGACTACCGGCCTTAGCTGTGCCGGGTTTCCTTCTCTGGCGTTTCCTCGTCGTTCTCGGGAGGATGCATCCGAGGCTTCTTCACCGAGTGCCTCTTGATTGCTGCGCGCCAAGGCCAAAGCGTTGAGCGATGCATTCGCGGCCTTTTCCTGCTCGAGAATCTCCTCCAATAGAGCGCTGGCCTCTGCGTTCTCCAAGAGCGTGGCCCATTCGTGCAGGCAACCGTAAGACGCCATCTCGTAATGTTCGACTTTCTGCGCGGCAGAGATCAACGCGGCGTTAATGGCCGGTGATCCTTTGAAGTCAGCTGCAATTTCATCGCCTTCTTCGAGCAATCCGACCGTGGCGGCGCATTTCTTTGATCGAGGCTTGTGTATGTCAAAAGAGTGGAACACTTGGTCCAATTTCTTCACTTGACCTTCGGTTTCCCTCAGGTGGGACAAAAACGCGTCCCGCAGATGGGTGCAAGTGGCCGCCTTGGCCATCTTGGGGAGCGCCTTAATAATCCGGTTCTCGGCATCATACATGTCCGCTAGTTCGTCCAGAAATAGGTCTTTAAGTGTCTTCATGTTCGTTTCGATTATCGAATATTTTTTGGTTTGGGGTGGCCCTGCGGCCAAGTCATCTCAGCCGCAGGGGTTGTTTTGCTTATTGCGGGCGAGTCCCGACGAAGTCCTTGGTTGGATGAGATCCGCGGTCGGTGGCTTTACTGTCCTTGGTTACGGACGCCTCACCCGTGATGCAGATGTCCTGCGCCCCGGCTTTGGTGAAGATGTCCTTGGCCCGGGTGATTTCCGCTGAGTTCTCGGTGTGAACCGAGATAAGAAGATTACCGGCTTTGACCTTGCCTTCATACCGCTTGGCTTCGATCTCAGGGATGCCCAACCCGATGAGTCCACCGGCAATACCGCCGACGGTCGCACCGACAGCCGCACCGCTCAATGCGGCAACAATCGGTCCGGCGGCGATGAAGGGACCAACTCCCGGAATGGCCAATGCGCCAATCCCGGCGATCCATCCCAATGCTCCGCCAATGACGCCGCCCGTGCCNNGCGCGAAATCGCGGGTCGTGCCCTTATCGGGGAACAGCACCGAGATGTCGTTGTTGGAGAAGTTCGCGGTTTTGAGCTGACCGACAATTCGATCGGCTTGCTCGCGGGAGGTGGCGATGCAGAATACAGATTTTTTTGACATGAATGTTTACCTTTCCTTTGTGTTTGTTTAGTTGACCGAATTAGTTGTTGCTGCTAGTGAGCTTCACTTCCAGTTGGTTGTCCACATTCTCGGAACGCGCAATCCGATCCGCGATTTCACCGATGAGACGTTTTTCCTCGGCGGTGTTGACCGGCCCGCGCAGTGTGACGCGGCCATTAGTGGTGATGATCTTCACGTTCCTGGCGTTCACGGACATGTTTTTCCCGGCGATGATTTCCTTGCGGATCTGCGCCGTGGTGTTGACGTCGGCTTGGCTGTTGCCCTGATCGAGTGGCGTTAGGGTCCGGTCATTGCGGTCGCGAACATTGCGCGCCGTGTTGTCGACTGCATTTGTCCGGTTGGTGTCTGATTCATTTGCCTGGTTATTGTCGGTGACATTGGTTTGGGTATTGGCCGTGTCCTGGGCCAGGCCAGAGAACGCCAGCAACGAGGCAGCGGAGGCGCTCACGATGATGATTTGCAGTTTCTGTTTCATAATTTGCACCTTCCTTGAGTTTTTGGTTTTTTTCTGTCGCGTAAATATTTCTCGTTCACAGTGATCGCACAGTAGTGCCGGAGTCTGACACGGGATATGGGGTGTTACCCTACCCACCGTTTCATGCAGCCAAGTCTTGGCGTGCAGGGGAGAGACAATGGTGGAAAACAAGAAGCCCAGAAACTTCAGGACGGGATAGGGCTTGCGCCGTGCCGGTGTCAAGGGCATCGGACGACTTCCTCGGGGGGCCTGCGGATTGCGCTCACCGTGCCGGCACAACTTCTGCCGCAGAGTACGACAACAAACTGACCGGGACAATTCTCATTGGCAAACGACCAGTCTCAGTGCGTGTCATTGACTGGAAAAGTGTTCGCTGGACAAACCAGTAGCCTCCCAGCATTGCGACCACAACCGAGAGCCGAGATCATCGAGAATGACTTGACCCGGTTTTGCCCAAGATTCTTTGCGAAATAAGCGGGACATTCGGGAATGAGGTGGGGTTATCCCTCATAGCAAACGGTCAGAGCATCGGGTAGGTAAAGTTGTGGTTTGTGGAAGAGGCCATACAATTGTCGGCGGTATTACAGGTGGTTTTGTTTCTCGCATCCGTCGAGTTCGTGATCGTCGTTGTATTCTGCATATCGGCAATCCTCCAACTCCGTAAGCACGTCGCGCAGATAATGCAGGAGCTTGTAGAACTCAAAGCCGAAGTTTCATTGCTTGTCCAGGACATCCGTAAGATGTTGCAAAACCTCAACAAATTGTCGACACACGCCTAGCAAGAAGGGACGAGTGGATTGGGTGATGCGCCTGCACAGTAGTGTTCCTCATGGAGCCGCGCTAAGAACCAAGTGGCTACCGCGTGCGGCTGGCCGTGACGGAGAACGACTCCCCTAATTCAGGATAGATTTATACTAGCTAAAGACCAGCCCCTCGCGTAATGTCGCTCCAGAAAGCGATGGCAAATAAGTTGCCATCAAGATTGAAAGGAAACCTATGAACCTCCTATTCTCGCCGGTGTTGGCCGCCGGCTTCTACTATATTGGCGGCGGCGGTCTTCTTCTCGTCATTGTTGTTGTAGTGCTGTTGGTTCGCCGCTAGCGTAAGTGGCTTTTGGAGTTTTTGGCACCCTCAGCCAGTCATTCATCGACCAATCGCCTCGCGCCAGCCGAACTGGTTTGAGCCCCAAAGAGACATGCGCATTGCGATTGCTGAAGCTGCGCCGCGCTGCAGGGTACGGCACCAGCCATGCCAGCCGGCGCTGAGCCTTGACTCACTTCATCAATTCGCCCGCGCCGGCGGCAGCATAACATCAGGAGCGGGAGGAGGAGGCTTCCTTGACGGCCTTTTCCACCGCTTCACGGCTTTCGCCGGTGCGCTTTTGAATCCGGCCATAGACTTCTTCGAGCTTGCCTTCGGCGAATTGGAGATCGTCATCCGTAAGCTTGGCCCACTTCTGTTTCAGCTTGCCCTTGGTGATGTTCCAGTCGCCTTTGATTTCGAGTGTGTTCATCGCAGTTCCTTTTTTTGTTTTCATTTGTCGTCACCGTGACGGCAAAAGTGTTCCGACGGTTTGGATGTTGGCTGACGGTACGACACGGGATGGCCCTGTCCTATGGGGTGTAACCCTACCGTAATTGTGCGAGGCACCACGTTCCAAACAGCCGGTAAACCGAAGGAACGTCGTTTGGTCGGAGTAGGGTTTTACCCCATATCGAAGGGCCAGCCCACCGCCTACGATTAGCCGACGATAAAACCCCAAATACAGCAATAGCAAGGAGGAGGCAGAATGAAAGTAACACATTCATTGGCGCTTGTAGTGGCGGTGGCTGCCTTGGTGGGCAGCAGCACGCCATTGCGCGCGTCCGAGACGGATAGCCGCATCGAGTCTTCGTTCAAAAAAAGCTACGTCTATAAGACGTATCTGAAGGACGAGCACATCAAGATCAGTTCCAAGGACGGAGCCGTCACCTTGTCGGGCAACGTGTATAACGAATCCCACAAACCGATGGCCCAAGATGTCGCCGAAGCTTTGCCCGGGGTCACGACCGTGGATAATCGTATCGAACTCAAAGGGGATCGTCCCACTGAGAATTCGGATACGTGGATCAGCATGAAAGTCAAAGCGGAACTGCTGTATCATCGCCACGTCAGCGGCACCAAGACCGAGGTGTATGTGAAAGATGGCATTGTGACATTGAAAGGCGTGGCCGCCAGCCAGGCCCAAAAAGACCTGACCACCGAATACGCCAAAGACATCGACGGCGTAAAGAGCGTGCAGAACGAGATCGTCGTGTCCGAAAACCTTGAAACACGCGGCGAAACACGCAACGAAAGACGGGGCGAAAAGATTGATGACGCATCGATCACCGCCCAGGTCAAGGGGTCATTGCTATCGCATCGCTCGACCAGCATGCTCAGGACCAAGATCACGACCAACGATGGCGTGGTCACGGTGAGCGGCCAGGCCAAGAACGAAGCCGAAAAGGCTCTGGTCACCAAGCTTGTCACCGACATCAACGGTGTCCAGAGCGTGGTCAACAACATGACCATTGAGCCGACTGTGCCCAGTAACAACTGAACAACCGGATTACTGCTCGCTGGTGCGAGGGTAAAGGGGCGCATCAGCCGGCAGTGAATCCAAAGCAAAGCGAAAGGAGAATCATATGTTGTATACGATTGCTGTAGTACTGATAGTTCTGTGGCTGCTGGGACTGGTGACCAGTTACACGATGGGCGGGTTTATTCACGTCCTACTGGTGATTGCCGTTATCATGATCCTGGTCAACGTCATTCAGGGCCGACGACCGGTGTAAGAAGCGGTTAGCTGGAGATTGTGGGTCAAAGCCGAGCCATTCTACGATGGCCTGCATGTGCCGTTCCCCCCGGCTGATAAGTATTCTTTTCCCAATTCCGAATGGACGCCTCGTCGACACCAAACGTCTTCGCCAAATCTTGCAACTGTTTGCTGTCGGGCTGGCTGCCGCCACTCTCCCAAGAACGAACCAAGGACGTTGCAATACCCATTTTTGCCGCCAAGTGGTGGGGTGTGAGATTTTTCTCGATCCGTTTAACTTTGATCCAATCGGCAATCGTTTGTATGTTCACTGACAATGCTTTAGCCTGATTCCGGTGCCTAGAATTTTGAGCGTATTTGATTGAGATCGAGCGTTGTGCAATACCCAGCAGGGCTACTCTCCCCCAAGGGGAGAGGAAGGGGCTTTAAAAACCTGCGTTTCTGCGAAACGAACCCAAATATTTTCTCCGCATTTTTCAATGTATCACTTTTATTCATAGAAACTTATGCTGTTTGCAGGAGCGTTTGCAGGTGGGTTCGTTTTGGAAAAACGAACCCATTTTCGGGGGTCCGGTGGGGTCGTTTGCCGCGAAAACTGCATCGCGGCGTCTCGTCAGACTCGGCTTCATCGAAAAGTGGGTTCGTTTCTGTTCAACGAAGCCAAATTGTTGGGTCTGTATGGGTGTGGTTGCCAGGCAGGACGCGGGCCGCCCGGCGGTCGGCCCCTACCCGCGCGCGAAATGCGCGGTCCGCTTCTTCTCGGTGGGTCCAGATCCGCCTCACTAAGATCAACACCCATCTTTCCGGCTTGCATTCTGGCGGAATCTGTTGCAGTGTAACTGGCGTACGGGGATTTCAGCAGACCCCACCCTGTCGTGGGGGAGGCAGTCGCGGGGGATGTGATCCCATACGGTACTTATTTTGGTGGCTGGCTGAATGGGTGCACATATGAATGATTGCTGCGGGAGAATCTCCCGGTCGCTCATCGTCGGTTTGTTTTTTTTCGTCTTCACTGGTAAACCGCTTTCCTCCCTGGCCTCGGGACCATCTGCACAACCCGGCATGGGGTCGATTCCTTATAGCGGCATCTGGACCAACGGCAGCACTGCCGGCAGCGGTTTTGGTCCGTGGCAATTCAGTCCCCCCACCAACAATGGCAATGTGTTCTACTACATTCAAACCTCGACCCTGAATGACAGCGGGGGATCGCCGGGAAACGGCAGCAACGACATCAATAACGGCGGCCTCGCCTGGGGTATCACGGCGCTGAATAGCACGCTGGCCAATGCGATACGTCCCTTCCCCGGTGCGCTGACCAATAGCCAGACTTTCCAGATCGACATGGACAACGGGAATATCACCGCGGGGGGCAGCGTCGGTTTCTCCTTGGAAAATAGTTCCGCCCAGGCCGTCTGGCAGTACTTTTTTACGGGCGGTTCCAATACGTACTCGATCAGTGCGGGGAGCATCAGCGGCCCGGCGCTACCCAACTTTACCCACGACGGCATGCGGCTGACGTTTTCGCTGACCTCCGCCAGCACGTATTCGGTCACCGTCCTCACGTATACCGCGGGCGGTTTGGCGGGAGCGGGAACCACGACCACCTATACCGGCAATCTATTGAGTCCAAGTGGTGGCCAGGCGATCACCAGTGTGAGGTGTTTCAACTTCAATGCCGGGAGCGGCACCAATAACAACGCCTATTTCAACAACATGGTCATCCCCGCCAGCGCCAGCGACAACGCCGCCAATTCCGGCTACAGCACGGCCGGCACCACGTTCCGCGTCTGGGCGCCGAATGCGACCGCGATGCACGTCGAGGGGACGTGGAACAGCTTCAACACGTCCGCCACGCCCCTGTTCTCGGAAGGCAACGGCAATTGGTCCGCCGATGTGCCCGGGGCGACCAACACGATGCAATACCAGTACTACATTTCCAATTCCACGGTCGGCACCAACGTCACCAAACAGGATCCTCGGGCCCGCCGCGTGCTGAATTCGGCCAACAATAGCTTCATTTACAATACGACGAATTTCAACTGGGCGGGCGACAACTTCGCCGCTCCCAGCCCGAACAGCGCGGTGATCTACGAATTGGACATTGGATCGTTTAACGATCCGAATTCGCCGAGTCATGCCGGCACCTTTTATGATGCGACCAACCGGTTGGCATTCCTGAAACAGCTCGGAGTCAACGCCGTGGAAGTCATGCCCATCAACGAGTTTCCCGGCGACTTCAGTTGGGGTTACAATCCCGCGGGCATCTTCGCGGTGGAGTCCGCCTATGGCGGTCCGGATGCGTTGAAGAGCTTTGTGAAGACCGCCCATCAACTCGGGATCGCGGTACTCCTCGATGTGGTCCACAATCACTGGGGGGGCAACAGCGCCGGCAATGGCTATGGGGACTTGTATCATAGCGTGTGGCAGTTTGATGGCTCGTCCTCCGGCGGGTTCGGCGGGATTTATTTTTACCAGGACTCCTGTCGCGGTTTCGCCCAGTCGTGGGGACCGAGGCCCAATTTCGACACACCGCAAGTCTACCAGTACATCAAAGACAATATCATCATGTGGATGAGTGAATGTCATGTCGACGGGTTCCGGTGGGACTCGGTCGGGGAAATCGAAGGAGACTACCCGTGTGGTGATACCCTCTCTTCGGGCATAAACCTGATCTCGGACGTCAGCGGCGTGATCCACACCCAACCGACGGCCAAGATCAACATCGGGGAGGATAATCCACACAACCAGACCGGGGTCAACGGATTCGACGCCTCGTGGAATGGCAATGCTTTCTTCGGCGACATCCTGCCCCAATTGTCCGCTTCCAGTGACTCCTCCCGGAACATGGGCTCGATCAGTTCCGCGGTCAATATGGGTTCCTGGAATAATGTCGTCTTCACGGAAGATCATGATCAGTGTGGGGACGGAAACGGTTCGGGAGCCCAACGTATGCCGGTGAGGATTAACAATGCCGATCCGACGGGCTACTTCGCGCGCAAACGTTCCACACTCGGCGCGGCCCTCACCCTGACCACTTCTGAAATCCCCATGCTCCTGCAGGGCCAGGAAATGCTGACCGTCAATCAGTTCGGCGCCGTCATCCCCATTAACTGGTCGTTGACGAACACGTTTAGCGGCATCGTTTCGCTGTACACCGATCTTATCCGGCTGCGCCGGAACCTCGATGGCCGGTCTTCCGGTCTTCTGGGTGGGAATACGAGCACCATCTTGCAGGACAACGTCAACAAGCTGATCGCCTACCGCCGCTGGAACACGGGTACCGTGGGAGACGATGTCATCGTCATCTGCAACTTCGGCAACACCAACTGGCCCGCGTACAATATCAATAGTTTTCCCCATACGGGCATTTGGTACACACAAGTCAACAGCGACTTTACCAAGTACAGTTCCGACTATGGCAACTATGGGAGCCTCTCCACCACGGTGGCCGTCAGCACCGCCACGATCTCGATCGCTCCCTACAGCGTCCTGATTATGTCGCAGAATGTGCCCGGCGCGCCCGCAACGCCGCAGAATCTCACGGCCACTACCGGCGGCACCAACCAGATCAACCTCGCCTGGACCGCCACCGGCGGTACCACGGGATACATCGTCAAGCGGGCTGGCTCCCAAATTGCCACGACGGCTACCAACGTCTATTCCGATACCGGGTTGTCAGTGGGCGTGAATTACTGTTACACGGTCGCCGCGACCAACAATCTCGGGGGAATTTCGTCGGATTCCGTGTCGGCTTGCGGGACGACGTTGCCCGCGACCAGTGCGACCAATCTGCTGGCTTATTGGACGTTCGATGAGGGAACCGGCTTGACGGCCTTCGATTCCTCCGGGAACACCAATACGGGTCTCGTGAACCTGGGCAGCGGCAACTGGAGTGCGGGAATCATCAACGGCGCTCTGAATTTCGACGGCGAATCGACCCAGGTGACGGTTTCCAACGCCGCGTCGCTGAACCCGGTGCAGACAATCACGGTCTCCGCGTGGGTCAACGCGCAGAACTGGTTCAGCCCTTCCCGGATTCTGGAAAAGGGCGCCTCTGACAATCAATACGGGCTCTTTGCGAATAACCTGGGTCAACTTGAGTTCCTCCTGGCTGGTGTCACCGGCGGCACCTTGCTGACGACACCGCCATCTGCGGGGCTTTGGCATCATGTGGCCGGCACGTACGACGGTTCTTTGATCAGCCTGTATATCGACGGGCAACTGGTCGCGCAACACGCAGCCAGTGGTCCACTGGCGATCACTACCGACATGCTCACCATTGGAGACAAGCCGTCCGGCAGCGTGCTCACGTCCTTCCCCGGACTTATCGATGATGTGCGGATCTATGGCAGCGGGTTCTCCGCGAGCCAGGTCACCCAACTCTATGGCACGGACAGCGTCGGGGACGGCATCGCGAATTGGTGGCGTCTGCAGTATTTCGGAAACAGTTCCACCACCGATGCCACCACCTGCGCCGCCTGCGATTTCGATAACACCGGCCAGAATAACCTGTTCAAGTACGTGGCCGGGCTGGATCCGACCGATCCCACACAGGTATTCAGTCTACAGATCGCCACCGTCACCAACCAGGACGCGCAGGAAACGCTGCTCTTCAACCCTCTGGCCTCGGGGCGCACGTACGTGCCCGAGTGCAGCACCGATCTTACCAGCGGGTGGTTCCCGCTCCTGGATTATTTGGGGCCGACGACGAACGGTAATCAGGTCACGATTACCGACACGATCGCGGCCCCGCCACAGAAGTTCTACCGCATCGACATCTCGTTGCCGTAAGCATGCGTAAGGCAAGGGGTGACGGACCTTGCTTGTGGCCTCGGTGAGAGTGCACTACCGAGGATTGACGGCTGGCACCGGCGATTGGTTTATGCGTGATTTCTCAACGCGGGCATGACATAAGGAGACATTATGAAATGTCCAAGATGCAGCTCCATGCTCAGTCCGGTTGACGACGATGGCGTGCAGATCGAAGTTTGCGCTGGTTGCAAAGGTGAATGGTTGGGCGCGGGAGAACTTCAGCAACTCGTCGAGCGTCATGAGGAGGCTTTCACTCCGGGAGAGATCGCTTCACTGGATGCGCTCAATAAGGAGATCTTTACCGCGGAGAATTGTGATCACGACGATTTGAATTGTCCGCAGTGTGTAGCCGTGCTGATGGAGCACTTTAATTACGGCGACACGAGTGGAATCATTTTGCACAAGTGCCTTGAGTGCGGCGGTATTTGGACCGACAAAGACCAGTTGAAAAAAGTGGAGATGTTGGTTGATGGCTGGAAAGAATGTCTCAATCAGGATTTGGACAAGTACGGTTCGATTCTTAAAAAAGTTGAGTTGAAAGAGCAGGAGGAACTCGACAAGGCCGTCTCAATTTCCAGATTTGGTTTCGTAAACGCGGTCTTGCGGCGATTTTGCGAAGAGTAAAGTGCGGGCTGCCCTGTCCGCTAACGGGGATTGGACGGAGCGCCGTAGTTCACGCCGGCAATATGCTCCTGCAGGATGGCCTGCTGCAATGCGGCCAGGGCGTCCTGACACAGTAGCGTCACCTTGCGCTTCTGGTTCAGGGAAATGGCCAGGGAGCGGACGTTGGTGTTCTCGCGCGAGAGCGCCAGGATTTGCGTTCGGATCTTGTTGAACTTGGCGTAGCTTGATGTGGCCGTTTCGAGGTCGATGTCCCCGATAAACTCCGGCAGCTTAGCCAGTCCATCTAAATATTCGCGGACCGTTTGATCTTCTTTGGTCATCCGCGCTTCCAGCTCGTCCATCTTTGGGTCGCTCTCTTCCGCGATGTGCGGTGCGAGCAGGGCTTGGATCCGCTGGGCCGCGATCTGCGCACCGAAGGCCAACAGTGCAATGTTCCTCGCCTCCGGTGCGGCGGCGCTCTTCGTTACGATGCGGGAAAGTGCGGTATCCATTTCCTGGAGCGCATCCGCAGCCGGGCCAAAGGCCAAACTGTAAGCCTTGAGGTTGGTGTTCTTGACCGCCAGGACCAGGAGATCGCGATCGATGCGCTGGAACTCGGCAAAGACCTTGGAGAACTGGGCGAGCAAGTCCTTTTCGTTCGCAGTGCCGCCCGCCTGCAGGAGTTCCCCCAATTCCTTGCATCCCCGCTCCACTTCCGCTGTAGCCGCGCGGGCCTGGTCCGCGTATTTCTGCGAATCCTCGTCGGTGACAGCCAGGACCGCGCTCTTTTCCGCCTCAGAAGCCAGGGCCAGGGCCAACCGTATCCGTTCCACCAGATCGACTCTTCGGGCCTTGAAGGCGAGTTGCTCAGCCGGGCTCTGGCCCCGTTGGAAATGCAGCGCGACCAGCATGACCACCAAGAGCATCGCCGCGCCGACGGCCATCAAGAGAACGTCCTTACTGCGGGACTTCATCGTCATAAGTTCGTTCTCTCTATAGCGGAATCGCGTCCGCCCCGCAATGCTTCTTACTGCGCGGCGACCCGCTCAGGACGGCGGTACAAGACCAGCGTTATGAGAATACCGGCCACGAAACCGCCGACGTGGGCGAGGTTGTCCACGTGCGGTTCGAGCCCGCCAATGGTGAAGTCGGTGGCAACCATCAACGCCAGCACCACCAACAGTCGCCGTCGCAAGGAGTGATACATGGGCGAACGCAGCCGCCACACCGCAACGGCAAATGCGCCGATTACACCAAAGATTCCGCCGCTCGCGCCGATGGCCACGTCGTAGTGCGCCACGAACGCGCTGGCCAGGTTGCCGAGCGCGCCCGCCAGCAGGAACACCATGAGCAAGCGCCAGCGCCCCATCGTCTTCTCCACCGCCGTCCCAAAAATCCACAGCCCAGCGCCGTTCATCGTCAAGTGCAGCCAGTTCGCGTGCAGGAACAGCGCCGTGAAAACACGCCACCACTCGCCGTGCTGGACCGTGGCGGAGCTATTGCCGGCCCACAACTGGAACTTATCCTGCAGGTCGCTGCTTAAAAATACATCACCGACCAAATAGACTACCGTCAGAATCACCAGCAATGCCAACGTCACGGGCTCGGGTCGTCCCATGTACATCAAGGCCCGCCACACGACCGTGTCCTTCTCCGCGCGTTGCAGTAAGGCCTGCCCGTGCGCGTAGGAGGGGTCCTGCGCGGCCCACTGTGTCGGTAATTCCTCCGTTTGGGCGCGCGTTAACTGCTGTGCGATGGCATCGCGCCACAAGTGGTTCTTCATTTGCGTCAGTCCCAACGCGCGCGTGAGTCCTTGCATCGCCGTCTCGCGGTCGCCGCGCGCCAGCGCGCACCGGCCGCGCCAATAGGCCGCGAATCGTGCGAATCTGCGGGAACGACGGACGTATTCGCGTTGTCGCAATAGGGATTCGACGGATGTCGCGTCACCAGCCAGCGCTGCCACGCAAACCCGCGTGGCCCACAGTTGCGTTTGCCGCGCGCCGAGCGTTCGTGGCGACAGCGCCACGAACTGAAGGCTGCGCTGAGCGCGTTCGATCTGGCCCGTCTCAGCCAGCGCGCGCGCAGCGAACAACCGCGCCTGCGTCGCCTGTCCCAGCGTGCCCCAATCATGGGCACTTTCATAAAACGCCACAGCCGGGCCCCATTGCCGCAGCGCCACCAGCAGCGACAGTTTCCAAATGCGCACCACGCCGCAGATCATCAATGGCATCGGTTGCGTGGCGAGTTGATCGAGCGCCAACAACGCCTCCTCCGTTTGCCCGCGCGCCACAAGACGCAGCGCCGCGGCATAGCGACGATACAATCGGCCGGTTCTCCCCCAGGCGACCCGGCCCGCCAACTGGCGGAACATGGCCGCGCCTCGCCAATAGCCACTCACTTCCTTTCCCGCCGCCAGGGAAGTCAAAACTGCCGGCGCGATGACGAACGCTGCAAAAAGTGCCCACGCGATGGAAACCCAAACAGAATCCTTGCTGAAATAGATCGCCCCACAACAAGCCAGGAGAGTGACCAACAACTGGCAGATTTGTGCGACATACCAGCGGCGCTCGCCGCCCAGCAGTGGTATCAGCTGCGTAAGCGCGAGGAACAGGATCGGGTAAACAAAGAAACGTTGACTCATGGGACGCGAAGGAACTCTTACGGCAGGATTGTCACCTCATCCCCGATTTCCAAGATATCGTAGAGCCGCTCGATCTGGTCGACGTTCATTGCCACGCAGCCATGCGTCCAGGTAATGTTCGGACTCGGCCCGTGCAAGCCGACCTCACCGCCGAGTGCGGTTTTCCACGGCGGACATTTTTTCCCGGCAATCGCGTCGCGGATTTGCTGACACTCGGTCGGTGTGATGAGCTTATCGCGCAGACCGCGCTCGGCGTCTTCGACGTTGGGATAGCTCAAGCCCAGGAAACGGTGATACTTACTTTCGGGATTCTTGCAGCAGATGTAGAATTCGCCTTCAGGCGTCGCCAGGTCGCCCTCGCGCTCTTTGTCAGCCGTATTCTTGCCAATGACGACGGGAATGCGCAGCACCTCCTCCTCGCCGTCGAAAACAGTGAGCGACTTGGCGTGTTTGGTGATAACGAGTCGCCGCGCGCTCATGCCCGCCCTATTCCGAGCGGGGCCAGCGTGTCGATCTTGGCGGCGAGGTCAAAATCCTTCTGCGTAATGCCGCCAGCATCGTGGGTCGTGAGCTTGATCTTCACGCGCTTGTATCGGTAAAGCTGAAGGTCGGGATGATGATCCATCCGATTGGCGATCGGCGCTATCTTCGCAATGAATCTAGCCGCCCCTGTAAAACTGGCAAGTGTGAATTCTTTCGTCAGAGTATTCCGATCGCGCTTCCAACCGTTCAGTTTCGCGAGACTCTGCTTGATCTTCTGTTGGGAAAGCTTTGTCGGTTTCGCCATTGGTTCCTCTGGCGCACTGTAGCAGACCTTTTTGCGCCTTTCCGTAAGAATTTCGTGGCTGCCGGCGTTGACTTTTTTGGAGGTGCTCCCTATATTGGCTTCAGAAATAGGACAAACTTACTCCGATTTAACCATGCAAGTCACACGAGCAGGCGAATATGCGGTAATTGGGCTGCTGTACCTGGCCAAACAGCCTGCCCAACGCATGGTCATGATCGATGAAATCAGCGAGGCGGAGGACATCCCGAAAAGTTTCCTCGCGAAGATTTTCCAGTCCCTGGCAAAGACCGGCTTCGTCAGTTCGCACCGCGGCGCGGGCGGCGGATTCAGCCTGACCAAACCTGCGGCGGAAATCACGCTGCTACAGGTGCTGCAATGCGTCGAAGGCGTTTTCGCGCTGCAGAAATGTGTGTCGGACGAACCCGAGTGCGTGGTCTCGAATACCCGGATGAGCACGTGCACGCTCTGCGCCGTGTTCAGCGAAGCCCAGAACCGCGTTAACGAAGTGTTCGCCCGCACGACAATGGCCGATCTTCTTCAACCCAAATTCCACGGCGTCCACCCACTCAAGGCGCCCGCACCGGTAAATTGAGACGTTATGTTTGGCAAAGTCCAGCATCCCCTCACCGAGGAGCAGGTTCGCGAAGTCCTCAAGCAGGTAAGATTCCCCGGCTTCAGCCGCGACATCCTCAGCTTCGGCATCGTCAAATCGATCAGCATCACGGAGACGAACAACGTGGCCCTCGCGCTACACGTAATGACGCGTGACCCGGCCGTTCCCCAACAGATTCAGCGTGACGTGGAAGCCGCGCTCAAGCAATGCGATGGTATCGGTCGCGTGTCGATCGAAATGACTGCGCAGCAGCCGCCACAGCAAGGCCAGGTACCGATGGCTGGCGCAGGCGCCGCGCCCGTGCGACCCCAAATCGTCGGCGTGAAACATATCGTGGCCGTCGGCAGCGGCAAGGGTGGCGTCGGCAAATCGACGGTCGCGGCAAATCTTGCCATCGCGCTCGGCCAGCTCGGGCTGAAAGTCGGGCTGATGGACGCCGACATCTATGGTCCGTCCGTGCCGCGCCTGTTCGACATCCGCGANNCGGCAAGGGTGGCGTCGGCAAATCCACCGTGGCGGTGAACCTCGCCTGCGCGCTTACCCAACTCGGCCAGAAAATCGGTGTGATGGACGCGGACATTTACGGCCCGAGCGTCCCGAAAATGATGGGGGCGATGCAACGCCCAACGATGTCCGGTGACAAACTCGATCCGGTCGAGAATTTCGGGCTCAAGATGATGAGCATGGCGTTCCTGCTGGACGGTAACTCCCCCGTCATTTGGCGCGGCCCGATGATCATGAAGGCGATCCAGCAGTTCAGCCACGCTGTCAACTGGGGCGAACTGGACGTGCTGGTGGTAGACCTGCCGCCGGGCACGGGCGACGCGCAGCTTTCACTCGCGCAAACCATCGCGCTCGACGGCGGCGTGATCGTCACCACACCACAGGACGTGGCGCTCGAGGTCGCGCGGCGCGGTATCGCGATGTTCGAGAAGGTCAACGTGAAGATTCTCGGTATCATCGAGAACATGAGCTACTACGTCTGCCCGCATTGCGGCGAGCACGACGACATTTTCGGACACGGCGGTGGCAAACGTGAAGCCGAGCGCATCGAAGTCCCGTTCCTCGGTGAGATTCCCCTGTTCTCCGATATCCGAATCTGCGGCGACAAGGGACTCCCCATCGTGGTCGCCGAACCCAAGAGCAAGCCGGCCCAGGCGTTTGTGAGCTGCGCAGAGTCGGTCATGGGCCAACTCGCGAAAGCGTCATGAGCCTCACCGAGCAGCAGGTATTTACGAAGCTCAAGGAGTGCTACGATCCCGAGCTCCCCTGCAACATCGTTGACCTCGGCCTCGTTTACGACATTCGCCTCGAACCCATTCCAGAAGCCAGCGACACGCGTATCGACGTGAAGATGACACTGACATCGCAAAGCTGTCCCCTTTCCGCCCAAATATCCGCCCAGGTGCAGCGCAAGCTCCTCGAATTGCCCGGCGTCGGCGAAGCGAACGTCGAAGTCGTCTTCGATCCCCCCTGGAGCTTCGCCAAGATCTCGCCGGACGGCAAAAAGCTTCTCAGCCTACCGTAAGCACCACAGCCAACGCGCAATTGAAATTAGTTGGACAGCGACGCAATCGGCCAGATACTTTGACCGGACGATGAAACGCGCAACGGAAGAAATCTCTCCGTTCAAACGCCTCCGGTTTCGTGCCGAAGCGGGTGCCTTGCGTGCACTTGCCTGGCTAATTCCGAAGTTTTCGCGCCAAACGGTGCTGCGCTTCAGCCACGGGCTCGGATGGCTGGCCTATCACGTCTTGCGACGGGAACGCCGCATCGCCCGCGCAAATCTCGATACTGCGTTTGGCGACAGCAAGAGCGCAGCGGAAAAAGACCGCATCGCGCGGGTGTCGATACAGAATTTCGTGGCTACATTGCTTGGGCTGTTCTGGTCACCAAGGCTGACGCGTGCCATCATCGAGGAGACGGTGGAGTTCGATCCGGAAAGTCTGCGTCGTCTGCGCGAGATCCAGGCGCGAGGCAAAGGCATCATCGGTATCACCATGCATTACGGTGACTGGGAGTTGCTCGGGTTGGCGATGGGATTTTACGGAATCCCGATGACCGTGGTGCAGGACGCGACGAACAACGCGGCGCTGGGGGAAATCCTGGGCCGGTTACGCGCGGTGTCGGGTAACCGGATCATTCCCAATCACCGGGCCGCCGCGAAATTGATGAAGGCCCTGAAACGCGACGAATTCATTGCCTTGTTGATCGATCAATACGTCGCCCGCCATCACGGAGGTGAATGGCTCACCTTCTTTGGGCTCGCGGTTTCCAATACTCCCGCCATCGGGTGGCTGGCCCTGCGAACAGGCGCGCCGATCGTGCCGTTCGTTGCCCATCCCTTGCCCGGTGGACGCATGCGAATCGCCTGTGGACCCGAGGTCGACTATGCCGCCAATGCCGACCCTGAGACCGGGGCGCACGCGATCAACCAGAAATGCCTCGAGGGTTGCGAGAAAGTCATCCGCGACCGACCGGAGTATTGGCTGTGGAGTTATAAGCGATGGAAGGCGCGACCTACCCGTGAACAGGGCCGCTACCCGGACTACTCTCGCCATGTCCCGCATTAGAGCCGCGGACTCACGCTGCCAATACAATCATCTCGGTTTCCAGGACTGTAAATCGCGTCCCAGTATTCGCTCCAGCTTCTCGACTTCGCCAACAAAATGGTGCCGCAATTCGTCTTCGAACTGCGGCGAGATAGCCGCTATAGGTGCTTGCGGCTTGCGGAGCCCGACTGCGGACAAGATACCGCCAGACATTCTTCGTTTATTGTGAACCTCGAAGTCTTGCTGCCCGTCGTCGGACAACCCGAGAAACTCCAGCGTCCGCAGGTAGACATTCCGGGGATCCTGGCGCAGGTCGTCCATAAAAATGGCGTGAACTTGTTCCCGAGGAAAAATCTCCAACAAACGCTCGACCTGAGTGCCCAGCCTCGCCACCTGCGAATATTGGAAGGCGTCCGTGGCCTTCAATCGCGGGGGTAAGTTCTCCCCCCGGCGTCTCGAATCTTCCAGTCGCCACGCCTTTTCCAAATCGCGTTCTACTTCCTGTCTTTCATGCACCTTTTGCGCATGCCAGGACGGAACCATTTCGGCAGGGTCGCGCAGCATGACAATCAATCGCGCGTCGGGAACGAGGGCCCGGATCTCCAACAGCGCCGGCTCACAACGCAGGTTTCGGGTTGTGGCATCGCCCCGCAGCCAGTGCTCTTCCTTTGCCCGATCGAACAGATGCAGATATCCATCGAGGCTGCAGTGACATGCTTTCGAGCGCCGCTGTTCGCGTTCCGTCGTGAGTGACCGGGAGAAGTAGCAGGGCTCTTTCGGGTTGGTAATGAACACATGCGGATGACCGCCCAGGTATCGCGCCAACGAAGTCGTGCCGCATTTTGGTGCGCCAATAATAAAAAAATTCGGTCGACTCACTTCGCGTGTGCCCTTGCTCGAGGCCCCCTGCCTCATGTTCGTTTCTCCAAGAATAGCGATCCGCCTGTGAAGTTGCTACCAGGATATTCTTTATCCATCACCCGCATCCGGGCGGAGCTACCGGCTTTGCCCGTTGCCTTTTGACTTGGGTGTCGCTATTCTATTTATAATTCGTCATGTCCGCTGGAACAAATATTCGGCGCGTTCTTTTGGTTGCGGGCTGCTTCACGTTCCCACTTTCGCTTGTCCGTGCCGACACCAATACTCCGGCGTCACCCGCCGTCACCGCACCAGCGGCCAGTGACGCCGACCGTTTTTTCACACAGTACGCCAGGGCGGTTCAATTTGTGCGCCAAAACGGGCGACGCGAAGCGTCCGTAATCATGGACTTGCTGTGGCGGAGTCTGGGCAGTTCGCCGTGGATTGAGATCGCGTTACTCAAGCACGCGGAATTGAACGAGATCTCGAATGCACAGGTCGCGCGGGAGGACTATGACGTGTTGCGCAAGCGCATCGAGAACGCGCCGTACTTCCAGGGGACCGCCGATCGCGCGGCGGTTTTTCGGGCGGCGCTGCTGGGGTCCGCGATGCGCGGCACTGACCGCATTCGCATCCAACGCATCCGCGATGCGCTGGGCGTCTACAACACTCACTTCCACCAGTATCCCGAGTCACTCGCGAAGCTGGCGATCTTCAACTATATCGACATGGAAGACATCCACAACTCCGAGGGACGGTTGTTCCACTACACGCCCACGGGACAGCAGTTTACCCCGGCAATTTCCTATCATACCTACGTTATCGAACCGCTGGCACCGGAGCCTTTCTTTGTGGCCTCGCCGAAGCTCGAGGGCACGGCGCAGTTGGATGACCAGACGAAAAAATACGCCGCGCTGATTCGCGTACCGGGCCGCATGGACCCACATCGCGTCTTTGAGGACCAGACTTTAGAGGGATATTTCGTCGCTGCCGTAGCTGCCGGCGGCGCGATTGTTTGTACGCCGGAGCATGTGCTGGTATTGGTCCCCGCTGAGTAAACACCGACACGCTGACCGCCTCCCCTTATGGAATGGCGACGCGCTCGCGGCAGAATAGAAAACGCACACTTTTGTGTCGCACCGGTTTGTGTGGGCCGTTACGTTAGGCTGAAACCATTATGAAACTGACCTTCTTCGGCGCGACCCGCACTGTCACCGGTTCGAAATACATCCTGCAAGCCAACGGCAAGAACATTCTCCTCGAATGCGGCATGTATCAGGGCCATCGCGCGGAGTGGCTCGAACGCAATACGCATCTCCCCTTCGACAGCTCGAAGATCGACGTCATGCTCCTAAGCCACGCGCATATCGACCACACGGGGATTATTCCCGTGCTGGGCCGGAGCGGTTTCCGCGGCAAGATTCTCTGCACCGAGGCTACGGCCGACCTCTGCCACGTGATGTTGATGGATAGCGCGCACATCCAGGAACAGGATGCGATATATCTCACGAAGAAGAACGCGAAGAAAGGTCTCCCGCCCGTGGAGCCTTTGTACACACAGGCCGACACGCAAGCGGTCCTCGGACAGTTTCAACCGGTTGCTTCCTACAACCAGCCCACCGCCGTCACGAATGGCGTGACGGCCACCTGGCTGGATGCCGGTCACATGCTGGGTTCGGCAATGATTGTCATCGACATCGAGGAAAGCGGACGCAAAGTCCGACTCGCTTTCACCGGCGACCTTGGGCGCGGCAACAGCGACTTGCTGAACGACCCCGATCACCCGCAAGACGCCGATTATCTGCTGACCGAAAGCACGTACGGCAATCGCGTGCACGAGCCGCTCGCCGACGTCAATGACCGCATTTGCGCCATCATCAATCGCGCACTCGAAAAGAGCGGTAAGATCATTATCCCGGCGTTCGCTGTCGGGCGCACGCAACAGCTGCTCTATACAGTCTACCAACTAACGAAAAGTCGCTGCATCCCCTCGTTGCCAATTTATGTGGACAGTCCACTGTCATTGCAGGCCACAGAAGTGTTCAAGCGCCATCCGGAAGGCTTCAATAAGAATTTTCACGACCTCATGCTGAACAGCCAGAATCCGTTCAACGCCCCGAACATCACGTATGTCCAGAGCGTCGAGGAATCCAAGGCGATCAACGATTTCAAGAAGCCCTGCATCATCATCAGCGCCTCCGGCATGGCCGAGGCCGGACGCATCCGCCATCACATCAAGAACAACATCGAGAATGACTGCAACACGATCTTGATCGTGGGCTGGTGCGCGCCGCACACACTCGGCGCGCACCTCGCCTCGGGCCAGAAGGAGGTCAACATTTTCGGCGACCCCTACAAGGTGCGCGCGACCGTGGAGACGATCGACGCGTTTTCCGGGCACGCCGACAAGAATGAGTTGCGTGTCTGGGCCGAGCAGGTCACGGGGCCGTTGCGTGGCATCTTCGTAATTCACGGGGAAGAAGTGCCCGCGCTGGCCTTTGCCGAAACTCTACGCGGTCGGCATCCCCGGGCCAACGTGCGGGTACCGGAGTTCGCCGAGTCCGTGGAACTTTGACCTCGCTTGCACAAAGAAAGAGCCCCGCTTGAGGCGGGGCTCTTCCGAATCTCAAACCGCTTGGGTTGCCTTACAGGCTCTCTTTGAGTCCTTGACCCGCGCTGAAACGCACGGTCTTGGAAGCCTTGATCTGAATCGCCTCTCCGGTCTTCGGATTGCGGCCCATGCGCGCGGCGCGCTTGCTCACGCGGAACGTGCCGAAACCGACGATCTGCACCGATCCGCCAGTCTGCACGCCTCTGCGAATGGAACGCAGCACCGCGTCCAACGACCGCTCGGCCGCGGCTTTGCTGAACTCTTTCCCCAACTCTTTTTGTACGACATCTACCAATTGCGCTTTGTTCATGTCTTCTCCTTGCACGAAATACTTTGGTTACCGTTCGAATCCCTTATCCCGACCCCCGTTAGACTGGTCTTTTTGTGCCATAACCGGCCCCCAGCGTCAATCAAATTCACGCTTGCGGCCATACCCACTTCGGGCGATCCAACCGGCCAAACTGCCAGGGCGCGCCATCCCGTTCGGAAATCAATCCTCCCATTGCATCGCGGCCGTGACAGCCCAGGCCAGGGAAGTCGCTACCGAGAGCACGAGCAACCACGGCAAGAGTACCTGGGAATTGAGTGACAGCAGGGCGGACAAGTCAACCGGCGACAGCTTCTCCCACGGCAACCAGCGACTGGCCAGCGCCGAGCCAATGGCCGCCGCCCCCAGAAAAAACGTGGGTCGCAGCCACGCGCGACGGCGTGGCGGCAGCGCCGCGAGCACGCGCGTCGTGAAGCCATCATTCTCAACATGCGTGTTCTGTTCGCGCAACAGCACATCAATCGGATCGTTCTCTTCAGGCTGATTCATAATTCTGATAACCGAACAATCGTCGTTTCAATTTCTCTTTTCCGCGCAGCACATTGGTCTTCACCGTGCCCAGCGGACAATCCAAAACCTGCGCCGCTTCTTCATGCGTCAAACCATTTTGGCAGCACAATACAATTGCTGCCCGCTCGCTGGAATGTAGCTCTTTCAACGCTTCGGTCAAGTCCAGCCGCAAATCGCTGCGTGCATCCGCGGCCGACTTCGCCGGCTCCGCCGCCGGCTCTTCGACGTCTTCCAATGCCAGCTCTTTCCTCTGTCGCGCCACGGTGCGATATTCGTTGTAGGCGATACCGAACAGCCACGTCGAGAACCGCGCGCTGCCGCGATACGTATGTAATTTCCGCCACGCCTTCACAAACGTCTCCTGTGCCAGGTCGTCCGCCAAATGCGCATCGCCCCGCGCCAGCCGCGCCAGGAAGGCGCGCACGGGCGACTGATAGCGCCGAACCAGCTCGCCGAAGGCGTGCTGGTCCTCGCGCGACAGAACCCGGGCGATAAGATCGGTGTCGGTGAGGGACACGCGTTATCGGGGCGGTTGGCTGTTGTTCTGATTCTTTTGTTCCACAAACCATACAATCAAGAATGCCATGCCAATGAAGAGCACGATCCATCCTCCCCTCCTGTCTCCCCCCGAGCCCGCGATCAGCAAAGCTGTTCCGACGCCCGTTAGTATCAAACCGGGCAGAAGCCTGCGTGACCGGCCGCCTGTCGAAGTGGTGCTGCTTCTGTTTCGTATCTCCGCGACCAACTCGGGTGTCATCGGCATGCCTTTCTCAATCATGGCCCGCATGGTTTCATGCGCCAGCTTGTTGCGACGATGACCGAAATAACCAATTACAATGATGATCGCCACCGGCATGCCAAACGTACCAATGACGGCGAGTATCCCCGTCCAATGAAACGCACTCGTTCCCCACTCCCCATGTCGACGCGCAAAATCCGGCACATTAATATCCACCGGGTTCGGCCCGCCCACGTGAACCCCCGTCTCGTCAATCCGCACCGGCGGATGATCCGCCTCGGCTGAGGTTCCACGGGCTCCCTGGGTCGCCGCAACGGGAGCATTGCTCTCGCCGACCGCTTCCGCCGGCGCCACTGCGGCATTGCTCGGTATCTCCTCGGCATAGACGGTTACCGCCGCCCGCGCACTCACCAGTGATGAAGCGCCCAAGAGCGCAACTACCACGACGACTTTCTTCCATGTGTTTTTCATAAGTATATCCCCTCGTTCACAAGTGGGACGCAGCAACCGAACCGTTTGGATTCAAGTATCTCGCCCCCGGCACCCCGCTTTCAACCCCCAAAGCGAATCGAAACCGACCCGAACCGAGCCAAAACAGACCATAAATTCCGTCGGCAAATGGCAAATACCTACAAAAAACACCCTCCCGGTGGGTTCGTTTTCGAAAACGAACCCACCGTTTTTCCGGAGATTTTTTCTCCATAACTTCCTCTCTCCGTGCCGGATAACCCATGTTTTTCATCTCAAAATCGGTGGGTTCGTTTGGGAAAAACACGCATTTGTGGTTTACCTCATCACGTCCATCATCAATGGCGCCGACACCTTGTCCCCCTCGCGCCGACGTTGCAGCCGCTCCAGTTGGTTCATCGCCCTGTACAACTGCCGATCCAGCGCCGTCTCATACTTCAAAATCTTGTCCAGCACCTCCGCCGACGGCAACACATCCGCCGCCTGCCCCGCCGTCTCCTGCTTGTCCTCACGTTCCTTGTGCTCCGCGTTCAACTCCGCCTGCCAGCAAAGCGTCGCCTCCACATACCGGTCCACCGCCGTCTGGTGCCTCTCCTTCAACTCCTCCGCGCTCAACCCTTCCGGGTTCGCCAGGTACGTCGCCCGATACTCCTCCAGTGCCCGCGTCATATTGTTCGGTTCATTCATGAACCGTCGCCGTACCCAATCCAGCGTCTTCTCCGTCAATTCCCCGTCCCGCTTCACGTCCTCCCGTACCGTCTCCAGGATATGCTTCCGGTACTCCAACCCGGCGCTCGACTTCGTCATCTCCACCGATGCGTCATGCGTCGGATCCATGAATATCCACGGCGAAAGCGGTTCCCGATTCGCGCGATGCTGCCGCCCACCGTCCACGCTCTTAACAATCTCCCCCGTCTCCGCAATCAATGCCCGCCGCAACCGCCACTGCGCCGCCACGATCTTGTCCACCAACATTTCTTCCATCCGCCCCACCGGCGCGAGACACTCCCAACACTGTTCCCGCAGCGCCTTGAACTCCTCCTCGTGCTCACGGATCCGCAACCCCCGCACCACCACCGCCGTCGACAAAATCCCATGCTTCACTGCATTCATCCGCGAAGCCTCCTTGCCACCCGCCGTCTTCGGCCCCGTCGATTTCTGCGCATTCCGCCGATTCGCCGCTAACTTATTGGGCGACAACGGAATAGATAAGGTATCTTTGACTCCCGCCGCTAAATTGGCATCCGGCGTTTGCTTCATTACTTCTGTTGTGGAGGAGACATCATTGGGGTTGGCGTTCATGACTCGGGTCTTTCTTTGGAGTGCTGCGACTCGTCGCAGCTTTGTTGTTTGCCGGTCCGACTTGTAGGGCAGGCGCTCCGCCTGCCGTCGTGCCGGTCGGCAGAGAATAAAACGATTGCCCCTCCACCCAACCGCCTCTTCTCCAGGTTAGCGATCATGCCCCGCACTATACCAGCATCGGAATACGATGTCTATGAAGAAATATTAATACCCGATTAATAATTCTCATTACAGGCTTGACGAGGGGCCTGGCCAGCCGGCAACAGAGTAAACCACAGGAGGACAGGTACCTGCAGTCCGGGCCAAGTCGCAGCCACAGGCTCAGTATTCCCCGATCTGTCACCCTGAGCCCCGCCATCCGGCGGGATCCCGCAGGATTGCGGGACTTGTCGAAGGGTCTCTGTCGTTCACTTCGTGGATCAGCTTGCCACCCGACAGCTTGCCCACTTCCTCATTGAACGTTGAGCGTTGAATGTTGGACGTTGAGCGTTAAGGTGTTCTCCCCAAATCACCGCCTGCGTCGGCGCAATGTTGCACCGTGGCCTCCACACATCGTTCCCCTCCTTGGAGGGGATAAAGGGGTGGGTACTCTCGCTCTCAAATCTGAAGCCGAGTCTGCGAGACCTGCGAAGCAAATCTCCAATTTCAAATCCCCCCGCGCTTTCCTCTCCTCGTCCCAATTTCCAATCCGCTCACTTGAGCGTTGAGTGTTGTGCGTTGAATGTTGAGCGTTAAGGTATTCTTCCTCTGTCATCGGCGCGCCAAACCAGTCAGCCACCTTCCTCAAATCTGCCGTCAAGGTGTAACGACCACACATGCCGCTTGTATGATAATCACGGGCGCGGTCGGGCGCAATGGTACCGCCACGGCAACTGGGCGACGGCGTCGCCAGAAAGGGGTCAGGGCTTGAGAGGCTGTTGAAAAAGTCGCGCCAGTGGCCCGAAAGTTTTTGCAGTTGGCGGGCGTTGCCTAAAGGGGTCAG
The DNA here is from genome assembly GCA_003152315.1 of Verrucomicrobiota bacterium. Taxonomy (GTDB): domain Bacteria; phylum Verrucomicrobiota; class Verrucomicrobiia; order Palsa-1439; family Palsa-1439; genus Palsa-1439. The sequence goes on along the minus strand of PLZV01000037.1, from coordinate 3,281 downwards.
GGCTTGACTCTTGACAGTTTGCCATAAAGGGGTCAGGGCTTGACTCTTGACAGTTTGCCAAGTCGCTCATTTGATTCTTCATGCCTTTACACGCACAATTGCCTATCCAGCGTGCGATACTGAATGGCTTCGGAAATGTGCGTTGACTGGATTTGCAGGCTGCCTTGGTTCGGACTGTAAAATCGGTTGGCCACGGATCAGGCTGTTGACGTTCGCTTGAAGGCGTTGCTGGTGTGACTCCGACAGGACGGTCAATACTTCTGCGGTGCATTCCACTTCCACTCGACAGGAAGTCCAGCAACCGCATCCCGAAAAGAAAACGGGCGGACCCGAGGCCCGCCCGCTCTCTCCTTTTAAGAATTCTGCGCTTACTTTCGCTTGCGAATGAACATCAACCCGCCCAGGGCCATGGCCAGTAATGAAATCGTGGTCGGTTCGGGGACGACGTTCGTCATGGAGAAGTCGTCAACGTAGATGCCCTGACCGCCGTCAGCTGCCGATCCGCCGAAACTGGTGCGGTCGGAAACGACAGGACCGGGGGCCTGTTCGGCGGTATTGTCAGTGGCGTAGTAGTTCTCCCACGATCCAATGGTGACGCTCCAGACGGGGGCGTCGGCGGCGTCGGCGATGGAGTAGGTGACGAGGTCGTTGTTGGGGCCATTGACGTACTGTTCGGAGATGCGGGCATGGTACCACTGGCCCCAGCTGAGGGCGGGGCTGAGGGACGACACCAGCTCGTTTCCAAGGGCGTCAAAATCGACAGCCCCGACGTAGAGGTTGCCGGCAGTGGCTCCGGTGCCTCCGATGGCAGTGGCTTCGGAACCTTCCAAAACGCCGAGCCAGGTATTGCGTACGGAGGCTGGATTGCCCATGGAGGTGCTGACGTAGAGTCCGGTGTCGGCGGTGAGAGCGACGGTGCGGAACCAGAAGTCAGTGGCCATGAAGTTGCTGGCAGGTGTGGGGACGTAGACGCTGGGCGTTTCGCCAGATGGATCGAATATAGGGGTGGAACTCTTAACGACGTTACCATCACCGGCGGTGGGGGCGACGAGGAGGGATTGCGTACCGGTGTGAGCGGCAGCGGTGGTGACGCTTTCGACGGAAGAACCGTCGGCCGACCAGCCGCCCTGTCCGTTGACGCTACCCGGGGCGAAGGAGTCTGACGACTCGAAGCCTGTTGCATAGGGAAGTGGGGTTGCGCCGAGCGTAACGCTGCCGAGACCGGGCAGGACGCTCAAGGCCACCGTCAGAGTGACTGCAATCATTGACCGATTCATTTTGAGGCTCCTTTGGCCCTCTTTGGGGCCATCTGTTGTTTTTTGCACGACTGCTGCGAACTGCTTTTTGTACAATACCGTTTTCATTCTCTCTTCTTCTCCCCTTTTTATGGATTGAATGGGTTCAACTCGCGGTCATAGTTTTGCCATTCGGGTTGGCCGCACTGGGGCAAGGAACCACGATAGCTATGGAGGTATGACAAACGCCGAGGAGCACCCAGTGAAATTCACTTAAGAGACATTTCCAATCTGACTGGTGGATTTACTCGCCGCGCTTCAACACGCCCGCATACTTATCGTATCCCCTATGAGCCGCTCGCAACGGCCCAAAGGAACTCTGCATAGCCCACAACCTACGTGACACCACGGTCATGCTTGTACTACGCATGGGGGAATAATTGCAAGTAAATTCCCCATGTATGGCAACTTCCGCCCTGATTACACCCACAACTGCCGATCCAGCGTCCGATACTGAATCGCCTCGGAAATGTGCGTCGACTGGATTTGCGGACTGCCTTCCAGATCAGCAATCGTACGGGATACTTTCAAAATACGGTCGTAGGCGCGGGCACTTAAATTCAATTCGGTCATCGCCATCTTCAGCAATTGCTGGCTCTCCTCATCGAGCTTGCAGAATTCCTTGATCTCTTTTGGGGACATTCTTGAATTCGTCTTTTTGAAACGCTTGCGCTGGATAACCCGCGCCGCCTCGACGCGTGGGCGGATCTTCGCGGAAGTTTCGCCCGTTCCCTCGCCCGCCATCTCTTTGTACTTCACTGACGGAACCTCGACGTGGATATCGATGCGGTCGAGCAACGGTCCGGAAATCTTGTTGCGATACTTCGTGATCATGTTCGGCGAACAACGGCACTCGCGCTTCGGGTCGCCATAGAATCCGCACGGACAAGGATTCATCGCCGCCACCAGCATCACGTTCGCGGGAAAGGTCATCGTGCCGCTGGCGCGCGAGATTACCACGCGACCCTCCTCCAGGGGCTCGCGCAACGCTTCCAACACGTCGCGGTGGAACTCCGGCAATTCGTCGAGGAACAGCACGCCGTTGTGCGCGAGACTGATCTCGCCGGGCGTGAGGTTCGCCGTGCCGCCGAGCAGGCCCGCGTTGCTCGTCGTGTGATGCGGCGAACGGAACGGACGCGTGGCAACCAGCGCCTGTCCCTTGGGCAACAAGCCGAGAATACTGTGGATCTTGGTCGTCTCCAGCGCCTCGTCGAGATTCGAATTGGGAAGGATTGTCGGGACGCGTTTCGCCAGCAACGTCTTGCCACTGCCCGGCGGGCCAATCATCAAGATGTTGTGGCCGCCCGCCGCCGCGACTTCCAGCGCGCGTTTCACGTGCTCCTGGCCTTTGACATCAACGAAATCGACGTCGTAACTGCGCTGTTCCTGGAAAATCGTCGCCGGATCTTCGCGGAGTGGTTGCAGTTCTCGTTTGCCAGCTAAAAACTCCGCAACCTCGCGCAGATTCCTGGCGGGATATACTTCGATCCCTTGCACCACCGCCGCTTCCGCCGCGTTGTCTGCGGGAACGATCAGCCCACGCTTCTTCTCGTCGCGCGCGCAAATCGCAATCGGCAACACGCCATTGACGCTGCGCACTTCGCCGCTGAGCGCGAGTTCGCCCACGATGGTATAGTCGTCAAGCTCATCGGCCACGATCTGCTCGCTCACGGCGAGAATTCCCACCGCAATCGGCAAATCGAAACTCGGCCCTTCTTTCTTCACATCCGCCGGCGCGAGATTAATGGTCGTCCGCCCCATGACGTACTTGAACCCGCTGTTCTCGATGGCCGTCTTCACGCGGTCGCGCGATTCCTTCACCGCCGCATCCGGCAACCCGACAATGATGACCGCCGGCTGCCCCCACCCCGCGTTCACCTCAATTTCAATCGGATAGGAATCAATGCCCAGAACCGCCGCGGAATGAACTTTGGCAAGCATCTGACCAGTAATAGTCGAAAGCCCCGCTCAAGTCGAATGAGTTTT
>PLZV01000022.1 GCA_003152315.1 Verrucomicrobiota bacterium | reverse complement strand
CACCAAGCGCGCTTTCAGAGATGACCGGAGAAAACATCCTTTGTGAATCTTGAGATCCTCTATTCCGCCGCTCATGCTGATTTTCCGGACTCGGAGCCGCTTGGCGGAGGGAAAGCCGTCGCGGACTATTTGATCCGCGAATGGCGCGCGCACGAGCCATTTGCTCTGAGCGTCCTGAGTCCCGGTTCGCTGGGTCTGAAGCTTTCCAACCCATTGGCACAGATGACAGAACTGGAATACGCCCGGTTCTGTCGGGAGTTCGAGCGGGCGGCTACGAGTGAGATCTTGAAACGTGATCCGCAGCGGTGCGTCGTTCTTGGCAATGACATCAGCGAAGGGCCGGATTTTGCGGTGCTGGGCGAGCGTGGCTATCGGGTCGTGACGATCTTTCATGTGGATGTGGTTGAGTATTTCACCCGGTTCTATTTGCGCGGCTTGGTTCGTCCGGAAACGGCGGCGCGGTTCCGTTGGTTCGGCATCATGCCGGACGTGTTGAAGCTGGTGTTTGAGAAGCAATATCAATGTGTGCGTCACAGTATACGGATTGTCGTGCCTTCGGCGCCGATGCGCGACGTGATTCTGCGGTGCTACCCTTGGTGCGCGTCGGAGAAGATTATGGTAATGCCGTGGGGGAATATTGCGGCTGTAGCGGCGGTCTGTGACCGCCGTCTTTCAATCTTGGAAGGCGAATCGGCGCTCATAGAGCGCCGCTACAGTATCGGCGAAGACGAGATAGTCGTTATCACGCTCAGTCGGCTGTCACCGGAGAAGGGGATCGAACGTTTGCTGGCTGCCCTGCCCCATCTCGATGCCACGGGCAAGAAGGTGCGCGTTTTCATCTGCGGCGGGCCGGCTTATATGAAAGGACGCGCTTATGAGCGGAAGCTGCGCCGGCTCGCGGCGCGGATCACAACCACTCATGTGGAGTTCACCGGCCATGTCACCGGCGCGCAGAAAGCGGCGTTACTGCAACGCGCGGACATCTTCGTCTCCCCCTCGAAGCACGAGAGCTACGGGCTGACCATTGCCGAGGCGCTGGCGACGGCGTGTCAGGTGGTCTCGCATCACCACTATGGAGCCGAGGGGGCCGTCGTGGACTGCGCCGATCCCAAAGCGTTGGCGAAAGTCCTCGGCGAGTTCATCGCACGGGGTCGGACGACGAAGATGGGCAAGGCCGTGCGCGAACCTTCCCCAGCGGCTGAGAGAATGGCGGCATTGCTGACCGCTATTTCGGAATTTCCGGCGGCATAATCGCTGCGGTGATGGCATCCAGCACCGCCTTCACCTTTTCCGGAGGCGCGTCGTTGCCGGGTTCGATGTGTCCCCAATGCAACCTGGGCAACGAACGTGACAACGTGTCCTTGCCCGACGCCCACAGCTCGACCCACGCCCGTGACTGCTTCGCGTTCTCAGTCGTGGCGATATCGACCCAGCGGGCACCCATCATTGTGGCCGCCATGTCGTCCAGATCGAAATAGTTATTGGGGTCCTGGCGGTCAATTTCCTCCTTGATGATGGCCGCGGAGCGACCGACGTCAAAGTAGCCCTCGAACGCCCCGCCACCGATAAAATGCATCGCCTTATCATTCTGGCCCTGGAATTCCGGCGTCCCGCCGTTACGACACCACAACCATAGACCCCCAAACATTGCGCGAACTTGATCATCCAGTCGCGTTTTGGCGTTGGTGTTGACGTTGGTGATGACCACTTGGCAAAGATCCTGAAAGATGTGGTCGAAATCCACATTTTTGGCCTGCAGTTTGGCGGCGAGCGCGGCGTAACGGGTGTCCTCAGTGACGATTGGCTTGGGGGGCGGATTCGTCTGCGCACTCGTCGTGAGCGTAACAAGGCAGGCGAGCGCCAGGCTACAGAGCCATGGTATGTGTTTTCCGAATCTCATCAGCGGTCAACCTATCAGATGACCTTTGTAGCAGCAATGGCGATGCCGTGCTTGCCAGCCGATGCATTTAGGGCCGGTCCTGAGCACGTCTTCGGAGATTCTGCTTGCAATTGGGAACTGCAAAATGCTACAAATGCTGCTGGTAAAACGGTTTTACAATGGCTTGAGCCCCCACGACGGGATAAACAATGACCTTAGAGTGTCGTGCCTTAGTTTGGTCTGCTGTCGCGCTGCAACTCACCTGCCTGTTTGCTTCGGCCAATACCAGCGTTCACACCTCCTGGATGTGGCACATGCATCAGCCGATTTACTGGCCAGATCGCGCTCCTGCCAATCATGCCGGCGACCACTATCAAAATGCCTACGACACGATTCAGTTGAAGGCAAATGGCTCGCTCGTGCCCAGCGATGACCTCGCGGGTACGTTTGGCGACGTGAATCGCCTCAATGACTACACCTTGTTTCCACACGATGCCGTGCAAAACATTCTGAACCTTCCCAACGCGGGTGGACAGCTCAACTATTCCGGCGCCTTGATGGAAGACGTCGCGAGCCTTGGCAGCCATGCGTGGAACGGTTATCCGTCGAATTGGAACAGCTACAATCAACAGGCGCATGGCTGGACGACCTCCAGTCTCAAACCCCGCATCGATCTAACCAACTTTACCTATCATCATTGCATCGCTCCGTTTGTCAGCGACGAAACGTTGGAGATGGAGATACGGATCCACCAGCGGCAGCAACAAATCTTTTGGGGCAATGGTTCCAGCGCCCAGATTTCGCAAGGATTTTTTCCCGCGGAAACATGCTTCAGCGAGCGGATCATTCCGGTCCTCAGCAAACTGGGCATTGCGTGGAGCGTTATCTCCGGGAGTCATCTGGCGCGCGCCTGCTCGGACTACCCATTTATGTCCGGCTCCCCGGAAAACATGGAAATTCCGAACAAAGCCGATCAACTCAACCCCGCGCAGGGCACAGGCAACTATTGGACGACTTCCATCGACCGCGGTTGCTCTCCTTCAGCGGTGGCGCCGTTCGGATACCAGCTGCATTATGCGCGTTATGTCAATCCGAGTAATGGCGTGGCCTCGACGATTATCGTCGTCCCGAGCGATCAAGCGCTCGGCTGGAAGGATAGCTACTCCACGTGGGATGTGGGGCTCATCAGTCCAATCGCGTCGCGCAACAATCCGGCCAATCCGTCGTTTCTCTTGCTGGCGCATGACGGTGACAATGCCTGGGCTGATGGTTACTCCTATTGGGGCGTCGGCCAAGCGGTCGACACATTTGCCAACACAGCAGCGTCGTCAGGCTACGAGCCGACCACGGTTGAACAGTTTCTGTCTGACTTTCCACGCAACACCAATGACATCGTGCATGTCGAGGATGGCGGCTGGTCGTATGCCGACCAGGATTTTGGATCTCCGATCATGATCAATTGGTTATGGCCCGGCACCGTCACGGTTGGCGGAAGAAACGTTGTCGACCCCAGCGCGGCTGTTAGCGACAAGGCCGACGAGTGGCGAACCATCGTCGCCACCGAGAACCGTGTTACCACTGCCCAACAAATCCAGAATACACTGACAGGGTACACCAATCGCATCGACCAGATTCGTGACCCGTGGAGTTTCAATCAAACCCCCAGCGCAGTGGAACTCGGGTGGCATTACTATCTCGGGAGCCTGGACAGTGGGTTTGTGTACTACGGGTGCGCCGGCACGCATTGCGCCAGCGCCGTCGTCGCCCAGTCCAACGCCGTGCGTAACGTGGATTCCATCCTGAACGCGAATCCAACACTGGACACGACACCGCCAACAGTCTTTATCCCGCAGCGCAGTCCGTGGAATCCGGGCGGCGCCAACTTCGGTCCCGAATATCAATTGAATGGCAATTGGAACGCGCCGGCGGCCACCAATACCGATTTCTGGGTTTGGACGTATGCGTACGACGTTTCGGGGGTTGCGAATGCAACCCTGTTCTATCGTTCCAATGGAAGCAATAATCCACCAACGCAGGATGAATTCAAAACATACGCGGGCGGCCCAGATACCGGTTCGTGGGTTCAACAGTCCCTGACGAAACGTGTCGTTGCATCCGTCCTGAGTGCCAACCCGGAATACATCGCCGACTACTATTATACGAAGGTCACCGGGCTCGCGGACACGTACGTCGATTACTACGTAAGTGCGACGGACGGTCAGGGAAACACCTACAACTCGCCTATTCAACACGTCTACGTTTCCCCTACTCCCACCGGTGGTGGCGGGGGGTCGACAAATGGCTGCAACGGACGCGTGTGCGTCTCGCCCGCGCCGCCCGTAGCCGGCAGCCCGGTCACGATTACCTTCACGCCAGCTGGCGGCCCTCTCGCCAGCGCAAGCCAGGTCGATATCCATCTCGGCTGGAACAATTGGTCCACCGTCCTTTCGCCGGATGCCGCAATGACTTCCGTATCCAATACGTGGGTGTATTCAACCACGGTTGCGGGCACCGCGACGGAACTGGATTGCGTGTTTAACAATGGGGCCGGCACGTGGGACAACAACAGTAGTCAGGACTGGAAATTCGCTGTGACGGCCGGCGCACCACCGTCACCCCCGCCAACGCCAACGAATGTTACGGCCACCGCAGTCAGTTCGTCGGAAATCGACCTCGGCTGGCCGACGACGTCGAACACCGTCGGTTACGTGGTGTACCGGAGCGGCGCCCAGATCGGGACAACGGTGACCGCCACCTTCAGCGATCTCGGACTATTGGCAAACACGTTGTACTGTTACACCGTCGCGTCCTCGAATTCCGCGGGCGTCTCGGCACAGAGCTTCCCGGTGTGCGCGACAACCTTCACCAATTCACTGCCCAATCCGCCACCCACGCCAATCAACGTCATAGCCACAGCCCTGGCCACGAACCAGATTAGCGTAACCTGGTCATCATCGACGGGTGCCACATCCTACATCGTTGCCCGCGGAGGCAATCCAATCGCCACCGTCGCAACAGCCTCGTACGTGAACAGCGGCTTGACGCCGAACACAACCTACTGCTACACGATCGCCGCGACCAACAGCGCAGGCGCATCAGCCTTTTCATCTTCCAGTTGCGCGACGACGTTTGCCGGGCCGCTACCGGCCTTCGTCCTGAACGGCAGCGCAAGCAACTACCCGGGATACCTGCTGACTTCGCCGGGCATGACCCTGTACGCCGCCATTCGTGGCACCGTCCTCTACGTTGCCACATGGTCGCCGGGCAACTATCCCACCAGCAACACAAACAACGATCATTTCGTTCTCGTTTCCGACCAGGTCCTGGGCTCGCCCACGACATCGGCGCCTTGGGGCAAGGCTGGAACCATAGCCATCCCATCCACCAAGGTCATGCTTTGCGGTGAAAGCCAGGGAACGTTCGTCGGGTGGCAGACAATCACCGGATCATCTGTATCGGTGTCGAATCAATCGATGAAGGCGTCGACAAACGCCGGTCAAATCCAGGGAACTATTGACCTTGTTCAGGCGTTCGGCTCGATGCCGTCGATGCTCTACTTCTGCGCGGCTGCCTATACGACAACCAACGGCGGCGGGCTGGTCGCGCAAGCGCCGGCCGGAAATGGAAACGGCAATATCGAATCCAACGAATTCCTGGCTGTTCCCGTCGCCTCAATTCGCGACAGCACTGCCGACGGCGTCCTGGATAATCTCGACCCGAACCTTGGATTTCACGTCCAGAACGCTCAACCATCCGGCGGCAGCGGGTGCACCATCACGTGGGTAGCTGTACCGGGGAAGTCTTATCAAGTGATGTACAGCGATTCGCTCGCGGGCGGATGGACTAATTTGCCCAATGCACTGGTTACCGCGGGCAGTGGCCAAACGTCACTGTCCTTTGCGGACACTTCAGCAACGAATGGGATCCAGCGCTTTTATAAGATCCACAGCAGCTATTGATTGATAGGATGGTAGTTCATTGTCAGGAAATAGTTCTCCAACAGGTCATGGACTTACGGGGATTGAGGCCAGTTTGTCCTTGAAATAGTTGGAAAAAGTGATTAGTAATATGCGTGTCTGAATCGCAGTGTTTCCAAACTTATGGTCGAAAATGTGTTGAATGTTTAGTTTAGACGTAAAGCGATTTAGCAGATGCGACCTTATTGCCTCATGGTGGGTTCCGAAAGTTCGTGGCAAGCTTTCCTCATAGCTTGGGCGGCTGGTTCATTAACGGAAAGAGCCGAACAATGAGTCGAAGGAAACTGGCGATCGCCCTCTTGCTGGGGCTGGCGTGGGCCGCCCACGTCCGCGCGGAAGTCATCCTCCAGTATTTCAACACCAGTTGGAATGAGATCGCCACGCGCATGCCGGAATTGGCGGAGGCGGGGTACACAGCGCTGTGGCTACCGCCGCCATTTCAAGCGGGCAGCCAAAACTCTGTCGGCTATGACGTCTTTGATCGCTTCAACTTTGGCAGCGGAAGCGTTGTTACGCGTTACGGCACGGCGGATGATTTGCTCAGTATGGTGGTCATCGCGCACCGTTTCGGCATCCGCGTGTATTTCGACAACGTCATGGCGCACAACGGCGGACCGATCCCCGACACCCCTGTCAGTACGTTGTCCACCACGCAACCATACTTCGTGCCTGAGGACTTCCATCTGATCCAGCAAACCAATGGCACCTACGCCACACCACCGAATTCCATCGACTACAACGGCAATGAATGGCAGGTATTGAACCGCAGTGATTTTGGACTCGATATCGCCCAGGAAGACCCGAATACCAGCTTCGGCCCCCAGGAAGGCGACACGTATCCGAAGTTTCACGGCATCCGCCAGCCGACCCATCCGGAATTTTATCCTGATACGAACATTACCGCCGCCGTCAATGGCTTCGGCCAGGCTGTCCATCCGTTCACCGGTACGGGGCAGCCCGTCTCCGAAGACGTCAATGCGATGCTTATTCGCGCCGCGCGGTGGTTTCTAGACCAAAGCAAGTGTGATGGCTTCCGTCTCGACGACGTCAAGAGCGTGCCCAGCTACTTCTTTGGCGACCAAAATGCAACAAACAAGGACGTTGACAACGCCGGTTATTGCGGCGGCATCCAGGAACAATTCAACATCACGCATGGCTATGGCGATTGGACCAACCACCGTGATTCGCTATTCAACGACCAACTGCCGCGCGACGACGCGATGATTTTCGGCGAAGACCTTGGCCAGCCAAATCCCTGCACGTTTACCTGCCAGCAAGGATATGTCGATGCCGGGATGCGCGTTGACGACAACGAGTTCTACAGCCGCATGTTCCAGGCCGTCTGCGGCGGGTGCAACGGCCTCTGGGGCCTGGACCAGCCAGGTGCGTACTCGTTCGGGGGTGTGGGAACCAGCCTCATCCACGTCGGAACTCACGACTACAACGACATCTCCCTTTTCGACCGCACATCGGCGCACGCGACGCTGCTGACCCGCGCGGGCCTGCCAAGCGTTTACACGGACGGCTATAACGAAGAACAGACCATCCAATCGGATGGGAAGTACTTCCCGGCGATTGGCAACAACGCGTTTCTAGGGCAATTCGGTGACAACCATCTGCCCAACCTGCTGTACATCAATCAACTGTTCGCTCGCGGCGACCAGATCGGCAAGTGGAGCGACCAATCCTATTGCGCCTACGAGCGCCGCGATAAGCGCGAGAATACCGGCATGTCCGATGCGGACGGCACTGTACTGCTTTTCATGATGGCCCAGAATGGATCGGGCGGCGCCTCGCGCAGTTACACGACGACGTTTCCCGTGGGCGCGCGCCTTGTAAACTATTCGACGTTCAATAATGCGCAAGGATTTGGAGCCACCGTGGCAACCAACGGCATCTTACGCGACGACAGCAACAACCTGATCATCGCTCCCGCAGGCGGCTATTGGGCATTCTCGTGGCGCAATCCAGAGATGCCGGCGGTCTGGGACGACGGGATGTTTGGCCAAGTGACACCGATCACCATCCTGCAGAACGGGCAACAGGTTGGCACGTTGAGCTACGACCGCAAGGACGGCCGGAATGGTGATCCGAATTTCAACCCGTATGGCATCCCCAACCAGCCCACCAACGATTACCAGTACACCATGACCGTGCCGCTTGTTACCAGCGCGTCGAACCTCACGTTTCTTGCGCACGCAGACGGTTCCTGCGCGAACATCCTGATGAAACTCGATGGGGGCATCGACGTCAATTCGCAGATGGGTCTCGGCCCGCAAACCGGTGGGAAGCGGGACAATGCGCCCGGCGTGACCAGCGACGTGTTCCTGGGTTACGAACAGATGGGCTTTGTGCAGCGTGTCGCCGAGAAGTTCGCTGCCCGCGACATATCGCGCAATGTTATTGGCTCGCCCGGTTGCGAAACATATCAGGCAACGATCGGCACGAGCGGATTCGTCGTCAACAACGGCGGCGGTGCGAACACTTCCGTGGGTACGGTCACCTGGGTGTACCACGATCCCGCGGCCAACAATCAATTGGGGTCGCCAACGCTCCAGTTTTTCCCCGCGCCACAAACCGCCGCCAACCAGCCGATCACCGTTTGGGTAAAGATCGGCTACACCAATCAACCGCAGTATGCGGTTCTGTATTACACGACAAGTTCCACCACAAATGGAATGCTGTATCCGGAGGGCAGCGCCGCCGTTGGCAAAGGTACGACACAGGCCGCGACGCTGGCCTTTGATAGCAACGGGCCCGCCGATGGCTCGGGCACTCCAGTGTGGTGGAAGACCACGTTGCCCGCGATGCCGTCGGGCACGGTAATTCGTTACAAGGTCGGTGTGTATCGCACGGATGCGGGCCCATGGTTCCCATTTGGCGCTTCGGATATCACGCTGAAGAAGCGGATGGAGTCGATTTATCAGATCACGAATTTCAATGCGCAAACCGTGTCCTTCTATCCGCACAACGACTATGGCGTCACGCAAACGGGGCTTGATCAGGGCTTCCATGTCCTGCGAACCAAGACATTCCTGCAGCGTTCCGGGCGGGCGTCGATCTACAACCTCAACGTCCAGACATTCTATTACGACACGACAACCCCCCAGGGTGAAATCCTGTTCCCCGCCAACAATGAGTCTATCACCAGTTCCAACTACAATGTTGTCGTGCGCGCGGACCGCACGGTCACGGAAACCTGGTATCGCATTACCGACAGCAACGGCACCAGTGTGTGGACCCAGGCAACTCAAATCTCACCGTCCACCCCGGGTCTCAACACGATCTATCCGCTTGAATGGCGATTCAACTATACGAACGTCCCCGCCAACGGCACAGCCTTGATCGAAGCGCGGCTGCGGAAGCTTACTTCGTCAACCGACATGAGCCTCACCAATGATGTGGCCGGTCATTTCACAACGCTTTCGCGCACCGTGGTTACAGGTCAGATTGTTGACAGCGTGGGTGATGGGATTCCCGACTCGTGGCGGGCGCAATACTTCCCCAACCAGCCAACGAACAACGTCAACGGCACATCGACCAACAACCAGTCGTGCGCCACCTGTGATCCTGACGGAGACGGCTTCACCAACCTCCACGAGTTCCTCGCGGGCACCGACCCGACGAACAGCACCTCTGCCCTGCGCATTATGAGCATTACGCGGCAGCCAAACGGCGATAACGTCATCGTCTGGACGAGCGCCCCGGGCAAGAACTATCAGGTGTATGCCACGACGGATCTGGCGGGCGCCTACGCGCCCGTGGGCAGCACTTTACCCTCCGTTGGCGCAACCACGAGCTACACAGACCCCGGTGTCACGGATGTAACAAAATACTACAAGGTCAAGGCCATCCCGTGATCACCGCCGCGATCGAAGCGATTTCGTGTCTTGATGTTTGCCGGCCGATCTGATATTATAATGAAATTGGGAGCAGCGAGCAAAAAGTGGACGATTATTTGGAGCGTTATCCGAAAACGGTGACCCTGAAGGGTAACCTGGAAGCAACGCTACGCCCGCTGGTGGCTGCGGATGAGAAAGCCTTCCACGAGTTCTTCTGCACCGTTCCCGAGACAGAGCGGCTGCTTTTCAAGCACCGCGTCACGGAACCCGAGGTCATTCATGATTGGTGTCAGCGCATCGACTACGGCAAGATTCTACCGTTGCTCGCCATCGCGGATGGCAAAATCGTTGCCGACGCTTCTCTGCATCAACAGCTCGGCGGCTGGAAGCGTCACATCGGCCGGATCAGCGTCGTGGTCCATCCCGGCTACCGTGGCCGTGGCTTGGCGCGGAAAATGATCCAGGAGTTGATCGACGTCGCCAGCGATGCCGGCTTGGAGAAGCTGGAAGCCGAGTTTCTGGGAAACCAGCAAGCCGCGCGACTGGCATTTGCGGAGTTGGGATTCAGCGATTTGTTGGTTCTGCCCGATTACGTCAAAGACATGCAGGCCCTCGCGCACGACTACGTGCTGATGGGACGCCACATCATCACCGACGAAGAATACGCCGGCATGGGCTGATTCGTTCGAGGCTACAGGGATACGCACACCATGAAACGGGAATCTCGAATCACGCGTCTTGGTTGTTCAAGCGCTTTAACAGATCGGTACGGAAGATTCATTGTTGCCTTGTTCGTTGCGCTAGTGGTCACCACGTTTTCAGCGCCAACCGTTTCGGCGTGGACGACAATGAATATTCCCGGCACTTGGGACGGCTTCAACCCCGCGAATACGATCCCTCCGTTCCGCATGAATAAGGTCTCCCCGCCCGCCACACCCGCGGGGGCGGATTGGTTCACCAACGTCATGTTCGTCGCAGCATTGGGCGGCGACGTCACCGGCGGTACGTATGCGGTCAAGTTGGCCGCCGACGGTTCGTTTGGAAGTAACTGGGGCGGATCGACCGTGACCATCGACGGGACGACCACATTCGGTTGGATTTCCGGCAACAACGGCACCATCACGGTCCAAAACGGCTTCTGCTATTCCTTCCGCACACTGAATCCGCCCAGCGGCAACAATGCCACGCTTGCCGTCATGAAAACCAGCAACCGACCGGTGATCCTCACGCGTTCGGGTCAGTCCCCCGTGACCCCCTCGAGTTCCCAGAGCGTTGCTGTCAACATCGCCTTGGGCGCCACCAAGTCGACGGAAGAACATATCTACGTGCGTTGGACCACAAACAATTTCGCAGTGTCGACGATCACGGAAGCCACCGGTTCCGGCACGAGTTATTCCGGCACGATTCCCGCCCTGCCGACGGCGTCAGTCGTGAAATATTACGTATTCAGTTCCACGGCAACGACGGGTGGCGCGCTGAACGCGAGCACAGCCGATGCCCTGACGCTGAATCTCGACGGTAACAACGGCAGCAATTTCACCTACACCGTCACCTCATCCGCCATTCTCTGGCCCGGGGTTGGCTATCCGAGCGATCCCGCGACCAAAATTCACCATTGGAAGGAAGAGGCGATCGTTGGCAACGGCTACATCACCGCGCAACTCGACCAGAACGGTTCGCTCTATGACATCTATTATCCCAGCGTTGGTGACCGGCACGGCGTCAGCACCGCCAACGAAGGCTACCGTGGCCCGGAAGAGTTTCCGAGTTGTGGCGGCCTCGATCAGGAAGCCAACGGCCAGATGAATGTCATCGCCGGCATGGGCGGCATCGGCATCCCGACCGGCGGCACCAACAACATCTATTGGTTGCAAAATTCGGCGGGCGTCGACTACGCCAACATTGGCCAGCGCTATGTGCCCGACAACAACGTTGCGTACACGACGAATCTCCTCACGGCGGGCGGTAACAACATCCTCGTCGAACAGTACGACTTTTGTCCATCGACCAACGCGCTGCCTACGATCACCGACGGCATACGCACAAATTACGGTGTCTACGTCAAACGCTTCCTTCTGACGAATCTCCAGGCGACTACGAACACCATCGACTTCTATTACGACGTCAATTTCAATGTCAACGGTGGGAACCAAAATGATTCGATGTATTGGGAGTCTACCGTCAACGGGACAAACTACAATGCGATGGTCGCCTTCGACAACACCAGCCGCCTCGTGCCGGTGCAGACGAACTCCTGCGATCCCAACGGTTACACAACCGAGTACTCGCCGTCGTTCGCCTTCCCGTGGCAGAAGAGCAGCTCGATCTACTTTGGCACCGTCATGAAACTCGTGACCAATACGATCGCGGGCACCGGTGCGCCCGCGGATGGAAGCTGGCGCGACTTCACAGCCACCGACAATCAAGAAGGCTGGATCGGCAAGGTCGTCACGCTTCCCCCGGGTCAGAAGGTCGAAGTGGACGTGATGATTGTCGGTTCATGGGACGACGTTGCGGGGGCCACGGGCACGCACAGTTTCTGGGGCCGGCCGATGATTGACTGGTTCTACTCCAGCAACATTTCCAATATCCAAACCTCGACCGAAGCTTACTGGTCAAATTGGCTTGGGTCAGGTGTTACTGTCAACCTGCCGGGTGTTCAATACAATACGCTGTTCAATCGTTCGCTGCTCGTGACGGCCCTGCACATCGACGCCAAGACAGGGGCGATCATCGCAGGCATGCACAACGGCGCGTATCCGTTCGTTTGGCCGCGCGATGGCGTGTATGCCGCCGTAACGCTGGATCGCACCGGCCACACCAACGAGGCCGCTGCTTTCTATAAGTGGTGCCGGGACGTCGCCTTCCGCGACGACGATTGCGTGGACGGCGGCAAGGGCGTCTTCTACCAAAAGTACACCACCGACGGGTACAAGGTGTGGACGTCCCCGCAGTTGGACGAGACCGCCAGCATCCCGTGGGGTCTGTACTATCATTACCTGGCGACCGGCGATGGCGGATTCCTCACGAATTACTGGAATCTTGCGTATCAATGCGCCAATGCCAGCAGCGAGACCAGCTGCAGCAATGCGACCGTGTTCAGCGCCTTTGGGTTGATGAACGGCAACAACGTCTGGGAGGATTCGTTCGGCCTGTTCATCTATTCCAACGGCAGCATCGTCCGCGGCTTGAACGACGCCGCCAATATCGCGACCTATGTCGGCAGTAACAGCTGGGCAGCTACGTTCCACACTCGCGCCACCGGCATCAAGACGGGCATCGACGCGCGGATCGACGCGAAGGTCGAGCCCGCCGACATCAGCCATCTCGGCCTGGTGGTTCCCTACGAGGTCTACACACCTAACGACCCGCGAATGACCAACGTGGTCGAGTGGGTCAACGGCCGGCAGGCTGTCGGCACGTGCGCCACGTGTACGGGCGGATCATACACCGATAACCTCATCGAAAACGACACGGTCAACTATCCCGGCGTCGTCGGTTTGGCCGATCGCTATTCGCAC
Organism: Verrucomicrobiota bacterium; assembly: GCA_003152315.1. Classification (GTDB taxonomy): domain Bacteria; phylum Verrucomicrobiota; class Verrucomicrobiia; order Palsa-1439; family Palsa-1439; genus Palsa-1439. Next base: position 164,042 of record PLZV01000022.1, on the reverse strand, counting down.
AACGTCAGCGGCAATACCGATAATTACTGGAACACGGCCGCGGGCGCGTACCTCCACAGCCCCTGGTTCCTCGCGTCCTCCTGGTATGGCGAGTATTACGCGCGCTGGCAGGATTATGTCGGCGGGAAGACGCTGGTCACCACCAACCTGACCATGCTAGACAAGCTCATTGCCAAACTCGGCCCGGTCGGGCTGGCTTCCGAGCAAATCGCGCCGACCACCGGCCTGCAGAAGTATCCGGGCTTCTGGCTTCAGACCGCCTGGCCCAATGTCTGGGAGTCCCACTCGACACTCATCGACCAGATGATGATGTTTCTCGACTACAAGCCGCAGGCAACCAACCACACCTGTTATTTCGCGCCCAAACTGCCGAATAGCTGGAGCACGATTACGTTCAACAATATGCTCCTGGAGAACCAGCGGTTCGACATCGCGGTCACCGAGAATGCCTCGAACACGCGGGCGGACATCAACAAGCGCACAGCGGGTGCATTAAACTACGACGCGTACCTGCGCATCCCCGCCGGCGGGCCGCCTGTCATGGTCGTCACCAACGGCGCCTACTACGTACCTGCCGGGGCGGACTACGATACGTCCACGGGACGCGTCCACGTGCACGGCGCATTCAATAATGCTGCGGGGGTCAATTCGATCATCGTCACTTATGGCACCAACAGTTACGCTGGCGATGAGATCCCCGATTACTGGGCGTTGCAATACGGATTCAATCCACTGGACCCGAGTGTGGCGAACGCTGATCCCGATGGCGATGGCCTGTCGAACTTGCAGGAATTCCTGGCCGGCACGGACCCCACGAGTAGCGCTTCGACCATGCGAATCACCAGCATCATTCGCACGGGCAACATCAATACGATCACGTGGGACAGCGTCAACGGCAAGACCTACCACCTGCAGTCGACAGACACGCTGACAGGAACTTTCACCGACGTAGCCGGCCCCGACATCACCGCCAGCGGACCATCAACGTTCACGATGGACACAACCGCAGTTGTGGGAAGGTTCTACCGCGTGCGTCTGGTATCGCCGTAGCGGTGAATCTCCTGCTCGCACCTACTATTTCACCAGTATCGCCGCGCTTTTCGCCGCCAAATCAAGGTGAAGTTTTCCGCCGCGCACAATATAGGTCGGGCCTGCATTCCGCCCGAGTCGCAACGCCCGGACTGTGGCGCCTTTCTCAAAATTCGGAAAGTTCAGGCTCTGGGCCGAAGCCTGATAAAACTCCACCGGCGCGGCCGTCACCACATCGACAACGCGGCTGCCAGTGGGAAATGGGACGGTAAAATCAACCGATTGGTCCTTATCGCTATTGTTCACGAGCACGGCCACAACACTGCCATTAGAGGTGCGAGTGAATCCGTACAGATCATTCTTGTCATCCGTCAATAGCGTTTCGAAGCTGCCGGTGCGCAGCGCGGGATAGGTATTACGAATCGCGATCACGCGGCGATAATGCTCGAACACCTCCGGCATGACGGCATCTTGCGGGTTGTCGTACGGCTCGAGATCGCGCCAGAGCATTTGTTTCCGATCCGTCGGATCTCCCGCGCCGAACATACCCTCTTCATCCCCGTACCAGATCATCGGCGCGCCAAGGAACGTCATCTGAAACGTCGCCATGAGCTTCAAGACGCGATACGCGGAAGCTCCCGGCTTCGACCCATTGTAGGGCCCGCCGTCTTGTGCTCGATCGCCCTGATTGTAGTTGCGGTCCGGGTTGACGATCATGCTTACCAGGCGATCGGTATCGTGCGAGTCGTATAGGTTTTGCATCACAAAGTCGGCTTGCAGGGGATATGCCCCTAGCAATTCCTTGAGCTGGCGGTCAAACTCGCTGGCAGGAATTTTGCGCTTCTGGTCGATGAAATAATGAGTCGCGCGCATCGCGAACTGGTAGTTCATCACCGCGTCCCACTCATCACCCTGCAAATACCTCGACGCCATGCCCCAGATTTCGCCGGTGATGTAGGCGTTGGAATTGATGCCCTTCACGTGCTTGCGCCAATCAATCCAGAACGGGGCCGGGACATCCTGGGCGACGTCGAGCCGCCAACCATCCACGCCATCGGATGGATCGCCGTCGCCATCCGGGTCCATCCAACGACGCGTGATGTTAAAGATATATTGTTTCGCGGAGTCAGACGCGTAGCCCTTCTGCGAATCCTTGCGAAAGTTTGGCATCGCCCCGCCATTGTCCCAGGAATGATATTTCACAGGCGGCCCCCAATCCGTCACCTCGAACCAATCCGCATAAGGTGACTGCTTACCCTTGGCGAGTACATCGCGCAGGGCAAAACTGTTTCTGCCCATGTGATTGAACACCCCATCGATGATGACCTTCAGCCCTTGCGCGTGCGCCGCTTTGATGAATTGCAGGAACAACTTGTCCGATGGTGTCCACTTCCACGTTTTGGGATCGAGCGTTTCGTGGGCGATAATCTCCTCATTGTCACCTTTGAAGCCAAAATACTGCGAAATATGGCGGTAATCCGTCGTGTCATACCCGTGGTTCGAACTCGACTCGAAGACGGGACAAAAGTACAGCGCTGTCACACCCAACTCGCGAAAGTAGGACAACTTGTTCATCACCCCCTGGAAGTCACCTCCAAAACGGCGCCCGTACCAATCGTTAGAAAACGGCAGCCCCGCCCGTGGCCTTTCCCACGTCGCCAATTTGTACCAATCCCAGCGCCACGGAAGCGTGTGCGGCGGATCATTTTCGGTCGTTCCATTACGGAACCGTTCGGGGAAAATTTGATACCACACGACATTGCGCGCCCAAGCCGGGGTCGTGAACCGCTCCGTTAGGTCAGCAGTAAACCACTGCGCGTCCTTTGACCCGCCGTTATCTCCTGCCCCGTACGTCCTCGTTGTCGAACCGTCCGTGAGCGTGAAGTAGTAGGATGCTGTTTTGTTCGCGCCTTCGATGGGCACGGAAGCAATCCAATAATCAAAACCGGATATTGTCTCACCTCGCTGCATGGGGACATCCCTCTCACGTCGATCCTTCCAATGCAGCATCACGAGCTGGACGTCGTTTTGCAATGTCCGAAGTTTCACATCCACCAGGCCACCTGAAACGACATTGAAGTAGCGCATCTGTCCCGGATAATGGCGAACGGCGGCCAGGTTGACGTCGTTGGGCGGCGCGGCCCCGAAATCTTTGCCCTGTTCGCCGACAAATACGCCGGAATTGAAACTGCTGTGCCCGTCGTCCTCGTGCAGTGAAGAATCGCTCTTCGGATCCTGGACCCAGGTCTCTCCGTTGATCACGAATTTATAATGGTATACTCCCTCGTCGAGCTTGAGTTCCTTGACGTAGGTGCCGTCTCCGCGATCCGTCATCGGCATGGCCGAACCGCTCCAGTCGTTGAACGATCCTGCGAGATTCACGGAATGTACCTCCATGTCTTTGCGCAGGGAGGCATCGTCCTTGGGGCGATACGAGAATTCGAAAGTCTTTTGGCCCGCCTGTTCATTGGCGGCCAGAACCCAGCGGGAATCCAGGTCCGTCGCGATTGAGAATAATACTGCCAGGTAAACGATTCGTAATGACTGCATGTCCATTGCGCCCTTCCTCTTACACTATTAAACGTCATTGAAGAAAGCCACCGCGGGCTAGGCCTCGACTCGCAGGATTGCCGCCTGACGGGCGGGAACAATCAACTCGCCGCCTTTCACCGAAGTGTCCGAGAGAAGCTCGGTTGCCGTGAGCCGCGCCGGCAATGTCACCGTGTGCTCCAACTTGCTGCGGTTGAGCGCGATGATACAGCGATTGCCCTCCACGCTGCGCTCGTACGCGTACAACTCGCGCTCGTTATCCACCAGGAACGGGTGGAAGGTGCCCGTTCGTAACGCCGGGTTCGCCTTCCGAATCGCGATCAGTTTCTGGTAATAGTCGAAGAGTGGGCGGTTCTGCAATTCGGGCTTGTGCCATGGGTAACAGCGGCGGCAGTCGGGATCTTTGCCGCCTTCCATCCCGATCTCGTCACCGTAGTAAATGCACGGCGCCCCTTCAAAGGTGAACTGCATCGCCGCCATCAACTTCAACGCAGCGACATCGCCTTTCGCCACGGTCATGGGCCGTGCCGTGTCATGGCTGCCCAGCAGGTTGAGCATCACCGCCGTGGCCTGTTCGGGGTAATCGAGCATGATTTGCCGCAAGGTGTGGTCGAGCGCTTTCGTGTCAAGTGTTTCCTCGGCGAAGTAGCCGAGTAGGGCTTTCTGGAAACGATAGTTCATGACCGCGTCGAACTGGTCGCCCATCAGCCATGACGTGGCATCATCCCAGATTTCGCCGACGATATACGCTTCGGGGTTGGCCTCCTTCACCGCGTGACGGAACTTTGGCCAGAACGTTTGGATGACCTCGTTCGGTACGTCGAGCCGCCAACCGTCGGTGTGCCCCTCGCGCAACCAGAACCGGGCGACTTTGAGAAAATACTCCTCCACTTCCGGATTCGTGTAGTTGAGCTTCGGCAGTGTATGGTAACCCCACCAACATTCGTACCATTCGAGCGCGTCCTTGTGGCGTGCGAAGCGATCGGGGATCGGCCACTTCTTGACGAAGAACCAGTTCCAATAACGCGAGCGACGGCCATTCTTCTTCACGTCGAGAAAGAAGGGGTGGAGATTGGAACAGTGGTTGAAAACCGCGTCGAGGATCACGCGGATGCCGCGCGCGTGGCACGCGTCTACGAGTTTCCGCAGCAACCCCATGTCGCCAAAATGCTCGTCCACCGTGAAGTAGTCGATAATGTCGTACTTGTGGCTGCTGGCGCTCTGGAAGATCGGCGTGAGATAAAGCGCGGAGATGCCGAGGTCACCGAGGTAGTCCAGCTTGTCGAGAACCCCTTGCAGGTCGCCGCCCATGAAGTTGCGCAATGCGGGCGGCGAGCCCCATGGCTCCGTGTTGGGTGGGTCATTCGACGGGTCGCCGTTCCAGAAGCGCTCTGGAAAGATCTGGTAGAAAACCGCGTCACGAACCCACGCGGGCGTCGCGAATGGCGTGTGTCCACGTGGCTCGTAATGGAACCACGTCTTCGGCTTGACGGAGTTGGGCTCAAGACCCTGGGGCGTTAGCCACTGCGGCTGACCACAGGCGTTTATATAAAAAATGTATTTGCCTGACTTGTGCGCCGGCACGGTCGCGGAAAAAAACTCGCTTCCATTGACACTCCCCAACCGATTCAGTTCGTGCTTGCTCTCCCTCTTGCCGTCACGCCAAACGAGGTGGGCATCCTGAACCAAATCGCAGGTGCTCTGCAGCTTGACGACGACCCGGCCATCGCCAAGCGCATTGACAAAGCGGCGCGACTGCGGCTCATGGCGCATACAGGAGTTGCCAGGTTCGTGTGTGGACATGCTCGGTTCGTCAAATGCGATGGCCGCGCCCTGGTAACGTTGACACAGTAGAATACATGTTTCAGGAACGTAATCCCCGTAAACTTAAGGACCAACGGTCTTCACTGAGTTCTTCCCGCCGAAACCATCGTCGTCCCCGTCGGGACTCAACGGGTCGGCTTTCCAAGTCCCGTCGACCACGAATTTATATGGGTACTTGCCCGGCCTGAGCGGGACGGTAGCCGTCCAGAGGCCCTGTTGGCCTTTCTGCATCGGGTTTGCCGTGGCGCTCCACTGGTTGAACTCGCCGGCGATGGAGACGCTCTTGGCGGCAGGATCGGTGTAAGAGAACGCGGTCGGAGCCTTCCCGGAAACAGCCGGACCGGGCGTTGCCACCGCCGGCAGCACACCGCCCACGGAAACGGCGGAGTCCTCGAGGTCATTGACCTCCTTGCGCGCGGAATTAGCGGGATCAAGCACCCACTCCCCGTTGACGATGAACTTGTACCCGTAGTAGCCGGGCTTGAGATGGATCGTCCGCGACCAAGTACCGGAATCATCCTTGGCCATGGGAAGCTCGCTCCAGTTGCTGAACTCACCCGCAACGCCGACCGTCTTGGCATCAGGGCCGGTATACTTGAAAGTCTGGTCGATCTCGTCTTTGGTCAGCATCGAGACCGCACCGAGGGCGGTGGCTGTAAGAGCAACACTGAGAAATAGCGCAACGTAGCGCTTCACATACATGATCATTGACCCGGTTCGGTTACTCTGTCTTGGCGGCGGCCGCTTCCTTCAGTCGCGCTCCGCAGGACTCACGGACCGTCAGATAAATCGGAATAACTTCCTGAACGCGGCTGACTTTACCGTGGATCAACTCGACCATGCGTTCACAGGCAAGTTTGCCGATTTCATAGAGCGGCTGGTGAATGGTGGTCAGGCCCGGAATCGCAAAACTTGCCTGCGGGATGTCATCGAAACCGACCACGGCAACGTCCTGCGGCACGCGTAACCCGAGTTCGTTCATTTTCTTCATCGCGCCCAACGCCATCTTGTCGTTCAATGCAAAAATCGCGGTGACATCGGGGTTCTGGCGCAACAATTCCTCGGCGGCTTTCATCCCGCCTTCTTCGGTCAACCAGCCGTCTACGATCAGTTTCGGATCGTACGCAATCCCGCTCTCATCGAGGACTTCCTTGAACGATTCGAGGATGTCCTGGCTCGTCTGGATTTCGGCAACACCACCGGAGATAAACCCAATGCGCTGATGTCCCAAGCGCACCAGGTGCTTGGCTGCCTGCCATCCGCCGTAGCGATAATTCGACACGACGTAATTGAGATCAAACTCCTTGGTATAGTTGTTCACCAGCATGAACGGGCGCGTGCCGTCCGCGAGTTCGGCAATGAAGCGGTGCCGGGAATTCGCGCCGATGAACATGATGCCGTCGATGAACTTCTGGTCGTAGAGCTGCAGGTACTCCTTGCTCTCAATAAACTCATTGCGGGCGACTTCGAGCAGAATCTTGTAGCCGAGCCGGCTCGCCCGATCGTAGATGCCGCTGACGATCTCTCCAAAATACACATCGGCGAATGCGTGACGGAGTTGCGGCACCAGTACCGCCAGCGTCCGGGTATGCCGCCACGCGAGCGCACGGGCCATGCGGTTTGGTTGATACCCAAGCCGCTCGATGGTTTTCAGAACTCTCGCGCGAGTGGCCTGGCTGATTCGCGGGTTGTCATTCAGTACGAGCGAGACCGTGGAGAGAGACACGCCGCTCTGTTCGGCAATATCTTTAATTGTATACCGTTTCTTGGACTCGCTCATTCGAGTTGCCTTTCCTCTTAGCCAGCATACCTGAAATTCTAAAGATCTCACGGCTGCAAACATTTGCTGAACGATGCTTCAAACAGATCGAACTCTAAACCGGACCTCAACTGAACCAGCACGGTTCGTATACAGCCGCAGCCTCGTGTATTACGCTAATATTTTAGAAGCAAGCTTGAAAACAGTCAATCCCATAGTTAAATCGCTTTGATAAAGCGGTTTTTATAATACACTCCGAAAATGTCCTATCCCATCGTAAGCCAACTACGCAGAGTTGCAGGACTGGTCCTTTTTGTGTACAAAACGCCGTGCGTCTTGGCTTCTATCTGCTCTATTACGGTGTCGGCAAATTCCTCTTCTCCATCGTCTTTCGTCTGATCTTCCGCACTCGCATCATTGGACGCGAACGCGTTCCCCGGGAGGGTGGTCTCCTGGTTGTCTGCAATCACATCAGTTTATTGGACCCGCCACTGCTTGGAGTTGTGATGCCCCGCCCCGTGGATTTCATGACAATGACTGAATTGTTTCGCAAGCCGTGGTTGGCGCGATTGCTCCGTATCGTCGGATGTTTTCCAGTCGACCGGTCCCGCATCGATCATGGTGCGGCGCGCGAAGCAATCCGCCGTCTCCGCGCGGGCCGTTGCGTGGTGATATTTCCGGAAGGCGGGATTCGTCTCACCGAACAGTCCGTGCTCGGTGGCGAGCCTGTTTTCAAGCCTGGTGCCGGGTCAATCGCACTCCTCGGTAGGGCGTCGATTTTGCCCGTCATCGTCCGAGATACGCGCAAGCCGTACCTCGGTCGCAATTGGCTCCGCCATGAAACCGTTGGCATCACGTTCGGCTGCCCGTTCTGCCTCTGGAATCCCGCCGGTCTCCGCACGGAGGACCGCCGCCGCCGCAGCCGCGAGCTCCTGCGCGAGGAACTCTTGAAAACCGTTGAACTGAATTGACGTTCTGTTAGAGTCGGCACCGTGTTGCGCAAAACGCTCATGCCCCTGTTGTTTTCCCTCACCGCCTCGCTGGCCTTTGCGCAGACGACGCGAACCGTGCGCCTCGACACCACTGACGATGTTGGGATTATGGGAACGTACTACCCAGCCGACCGCCCCCACGCGCCGGCAGTGCTCCTGCTCCACTCCATACTTCGGGACCGTAGCGTCTGGACCGATTTCGCCACTCTCCTCCAACATAACGGCATTGCGGCGCTGGCGATCGACCTGCGGGGACATGGCGAGAGTACGCGCAAGTTGACCGCTGCGGGCCCGGTCAAGATCAACGTGCGCGAGTTGACGGGCGGTGACTATCAGGACATGTTGCTTGACGTCGAGGCGGCCATCGACTGGCTGCAGACCCAGCCTGACATTGACAAGAAACACATCGCCCTGATCGGCGAAAGCTTCGGCGCCAATGTCGCCCTGCGCTATGCTGCCATCAACGAAGATCTCTCCGCCGTGGCGGTTTTTAGCCCGGGCCTCAACTACCGGGGGGTGCGCACGGACGATGTGATCCGCCAACTCGGGCAGGTCCCGTTTCACATCTTCGTCTCGCAGAACGACGACTTTGCTTTCAAGTCTTCAAAACGCCTGGTCGAAATTCGCCAGGAGTCGGGCATCGACGCCGCCACCAACGAGCTGACCGTTTGCACCGGCAGTTTGCAGGGGACGGAAATGCTCAAGGGCGTTCGAAGCCTTCCCCAAATCGTGCTTTCCTGGTTGAAGGAAGCCTTGCTTGGAGTCCCGACCCCACCCTCCAACGCACAACCCCCGGCCCCTTCTCGTGACACAACTGCTCCGACGAAATGATCCCGCTGCGAGACGATAGACCCACCCGTACGTTTGCCTTTGTCACGGTCGCGCTCATCGTCCTCAATGCCGTTGTTTTTTGGCACGAACTCTCACTGCCCACCCCGGATCGCGCGCAGGCGTTCTTCGCCGACTTTGCCCTCACACCTGCGCACCTCACACAAGCGCCCTCACCCGACTCGTATCGAACCATTTTTACGTCGATGTTTTTGCATGGCGGGTGGATGCACATCCTCGGCAACATGCTTTACCTTTGGATTTTCGGGAGGAACGTCGAGGACTCCGTCGGCCACCTCAAGTTCATCCTCTTCTACTTGCTCTGCGGCGTCACCGCAGCCGCCACCCAGGTCGCGATCGCGCCCGACTCTACCGTCCCAATGATTGGCGCGAGCGGCGCCATTTCCGGAGTCCTCGGCGCCTACCTGTTGCTCTTCCCGCGAGCACGTGTGTTCGTTTTGTTTCCGATCTGGATCTTCTGGCGCGTGTTCTCCGTGCCGGCACTTCTGCTCCTTGCGTTCTGGTTTGGGATGCAACTGCTCAGCGGACTCGCGGCTCTTGGCGCGGATATCAACGGCGGGGTCGCCTTTTGGGCGCATGTCGGCGGTTTTGTCGCGGGAATGCTGCTGATTCCGATCTTCAAGAAACGCAGCGTCAGGCTGTTTCAGTAATAATCGCCGGCCCGGCGGGGACGGAGGGTGTCGCCAGGATGCACTTCCACTTTCTAACCGCGTCCACCACGATCACCGCGGTCAGCACCAACATGATGGACGCGAGCCAGCACATGAGCCGGAGGGAAAGCTGCTCCGACGGTGGCGCCAATGGAATCTTCCGCCACCAACCCAGCACGCTCTGCACGCCCGCGGTCAATACGGTGATAACCACAAACACAAACGGAATCCCGGTGCACAACGCGTAGCTGCGCTTCGGCGCGTGGTTCAACAGGTAGGTTGTCCCCACGGCCAGCGCAATCGCGGCCAGCAACTGGTTCGAGATGCCGAGCATTCGCCACAGCGTGTTGATGTTGCCGGTGTACAACAAATATCCCCACGCGCAACAGGTTAGGAAACTCATCAAGATATTCATGCCCCACGGCGGCTTGCCGTTGACCTTTGCGTATTGCGAAAATTCCGCCACGCTTTCCTGGAAAACAAACCGCGCCACCCGTGTGCCGGTTTCGAGCAGCGTGAGGATGAACAACGCTTCGAACATGATCACGAAATGGTACCAATACCCGGCCAGGCCTTTCATGAATTTGGAGAATACGTTCGCCATGCCGACCGCCAGCGTCACCGCGCCGCCTACGCGTCCGACCAGTTTCTCTCCCGTTTCCCGCTCCAATTCGGGCAATCCGTTCGGGGTCAAATCCCAGCCGTGTTCCGCCTGCGTCTTGACCATCTGCACATACGCTGACCTCTGCGCAGGCGTGTCCTGAGCGACGTTAATCGCAAAATAATCGGCGGGTTGAAGGGTGCAGGCAGCCACCAGCGCCGTCACCGCCACAAAACCTTCGAGGACCATCGCACCGTAACCGATCACGCGAATGTCGGACTCGCGGTACAGCATTTTCGGCGTTGTGCCCGACGCAATCAACGCGTGAAACCCCGAAAGCGCGCCGCACATGATCACGATGCAGACGAAGGGCCAGACCGCCCCCGAAACCACCGGCCCACCGTTGAGGAACGGCGTTGTCGCGGGCATCTTGAGTGTCGGGTGCGCCAGGAAAATCCCGACTGCCAGCACAATCATCACGCCGATTTTCATGTAGGAACTCAAGTAGTCGCGCGGACACATCAGGACCCAGACGGGCAACGTCGACGCGATAAACGCGTAGATCGGCAGCATCAGCGACAGCGTCGGCTTGTCGAAGAGCAGGTAATGGGCAAGGCCGGAATCCGCAAACTGCTTTCCGAATATCACCCCCGCCATGACGATCGTTACCCCGATTACCGATGCCTCGGCGATTTTACCGGGACGCAGCTTGTACATCCAAAAACCCGTGATGAGCGCCGCCGGAATCGTCACCATGATGGTGAACATGCCCCACGCGCTCTCGCTCAAGGCATTGACGACCACGATGCCGATGCTGGCCAGGATCGTGATAATGATGAACAGCGTGGCGATGGATGTGGTAATGCCGGAAAATGGTCCAATGTTCTCGCGCGCGATTTTCGGAAGCGACAGTCCATCCTGTCGCACCGATGCCAGGAGAATCACAAAATCGTGCACGCCGCCCGCCAGACACGCACCGATGACAATCCAAATGAATCCCGGTGCGTAACCCCATTGGGCCGCCAACACCGGACCGACCAGTGGACCCGGGCCCGCGATGGCCGCGAAGTGGTGGCCGAAGAGTACCAGACGACTGGTCGGGTGATAGTCGACGCCGTCCTTCAAGCGATGCGCCGGCGTGAGACGGGCGTCGTTGAGCACCGCGACCTTCGCCGCCAGAAACGCACCATAGTAGCGATATGCCACGGCAAACGCCGCCAACGACCCGATGATCAACCACAGCGAGTTCACCGCGGTAATTTTAGCCAGATATGCCGCTGAACGCAACCAATGAGCGGCCTCTAACAAGAGGCCGCTCCAAACACTGGCTTGCTCCACGAATCAAAAGAAAGTACAAGTGAGCTGTGTACCGGTCGTTTCCCAAATCACGTGACTTTTCGGGTCTGCTGCTGGTTGTTGCCCTCGCTGGCGGCTGCGGAAGGAATGATATTAAGGTTTATAGCGTCCCGAAAGAGTCATCTTCAACAATGACTCAAGCGGACCAATCACCATCCCAACCGGGCACCGCTGCTCCCATACCGCGATTGCAGTGGAAAACACCCAGCGGCTGGAAAGAGATCCCGCCGGGCGAAGTGCGCGTGGCCTCGTTTAAGGTCATGGACACGGATGGCAAACAGGCCGACGTAAGCGTGGTCCCGCTGCCCGGGGAAGCTGGCGGCGATCTTGGCAACGTGAACCGCTGGCGCGGCCAGGTCGGTCTCCCACCGGTGTCCGAGGAGAACCTGAAGAAACTCGCGCAATCCGTGGAGTTGTCTGGTCAACCGGCCGACCTCTACGAACAAGACGGTAAGAACCCGGCCGGCGATCCGACCCGCATTCTGGCGGTGATCCAACGTCGTGATGGAACGGCATGGTTCTTCAAAATGACCGGCGATAGTCAACTCGTGGCGCGAGAAAAACCCAATTTCATAGAGTTTCTCAAATCAATCCAGTTCACGGCCGGCGAAGCAGTTGCCGCGCTGCCCACCTCATCATCTCCATTCGCGGAAGGAAGTTTGCCCGCCGGGCATCCGGATATTTCTGCAGCGCCGACCAGTGCGGGTTCGGTGCCGGTATCCAGCCCCGGCAAGCCCAGGTGGAATGTGCCGAGCGGTTGGAAAGAAGTTCCCGGCGGGCAATTTCTCACGGCGAAATTTGTGATCACCGGCGATGGTAGCGCGCAAGCAGCGGTAAATGTAAGTTCGTCGGCAGGAAACGGCGGCGGTGTAACGGCCAATGTGAATCGTTGGCGAAAGCAACTGGGTTTGGATGAGCTTTCCGGTGAAGAACTGGCGAAGCTGGTGCGGCCAATTACGACAGCGAGCGGCCAGGCGACACTCGTTGAGATGAGCGGCAAGGACGCCCGCAGCGGCCAGCCCGCGGCACTCGTTGGGGCCATCGTACTCCAGCCGGGACAAGCCTGGTTTTACAAGTTGATGGGCGACGCGCAGATCGTCGAAACCCAAAAGGGAGCGTTCACCTCGTTTGTGCAAAAGGTGGAGTACTGACATGGGCGACCGTCTTTACCGGGTCTTTACATCGCTCCGACTTACCGTGACGTTGTTGGCGCTGGGCTTGATCCTGGTGTTCTGGGGCACGCTGGCGCAAGTTCAGCTGGGCCTGTACAAAGCCCAAAACGATTTCTTCCGCAGCTTTTTCATCTATTGGTCGCCAGGACAGTCAAGCCTGCGCATCCCGATCTTCCCGGGCGGTTATCTGATTGGCTGGCTGTTGCTGATCAATCTTTTCTCCGCCCACTTCCGCTATTATCAGCCGGGACGAAAGAAATACGGCATCATCATGATTCACCTTGGCGTCGTGCTGCTGCTCTTCGGACAATTACTCACCGATGTACTCTCGACGGAAAGCGTCATGCATCTGCGCAACGGTGAGATGAAGAACTACTCGGAAGTATCGCGCCGGTACGAACTGGCCGTGGTTGATACGACTGATCCGCAGGTCGACAAGGTTGTGGCAATTCCCGAAAGCCGTTTACTGCGGGCGGGTGACATCAGCCACGCGGGGATGCCATTCACGATTCGCGTCGCGGCATTTTACAGCAATTCGTCGCTCACGGAAACCGCCGCCACGGATCATGTACAAGTCCAGACAACTGCCGGCACTGGTTCCGGTATCTGGTGGCGCAGCCTGCCGCGCGAGACTGACATGGACAAACGCGACATGCCCTCCGGCATTGTCGAACTGATCACGCCGCAAGGGTCGCTCGGCACGTACCTCGTCTCCGCCTATCTCACGCAACCGCAGAATCTGACCTACAACAACCGCACGTACGAGCTACGGCTTCGTCTGGAGCGACTCTACAAACCGTTCACGGTCCACTTACTCGAGTTCAAACACGATAAGTATCCGGGCACCGACATCCCGAAGAATTTTTCCAGCCGGGTGAGGTTGCAAAGGCCCGACACCGGCGAAGACCGTGAAGTGCTCATCTACATGAACAACCCGTTGCGATATGCCGGCGAAACGTACTATCAGGCGAGCTTTGATCCGGACGATCAGGGCACGGTGCTACAGGTCGTCCACAATCCCAGTTGGCTCACACCGTATTTCTCATGCGTACTGGTCGGCGTGGGGTTGATGACGCAATTCTCCAGCCACCTCTTTAATTTCGCCGCGAAACGAAAGGCGACATGAAGGTCTTGTACAAAATCCTGCCCTGGTTCTTCCTCGTGCTCTTCGCCACGGAAATTGTCGCCGTGCTCCTGCCGAAGGCGGACGGAAGATTCCACACCGCCGAGTTCGGTCGTCTACCGGTATTGCTGAATGGTCGTATCCAGCCTTTCGATTCTGTGGCGCGGAATTCGTTGTTACAAATGCGCAGTACCGGTGACGTTCCGCTTGAGGAAGTTCCCTCCTGGCAATTCTGGCATCATCCACAGAAGTTGAAATCCACCGAATGGTTGTTGGAGGTCTTCTTCAATCCCAGCGTGGCCGACACGCGCCCGATTTTCCTGATTCACCATCCCGATCTTATCAGCGAACTCAAGCTGGACAACAAGGGTGTTGAGAAGTCCGGGTTGCGCTATTACTCGTACAACGAACTGGCGCCCGTACTGCCCGAAATCGCCGAGCAGGGACGCAAAGCCGATGAGACCGAAGACGCCCTGCGGACGACGTATCAAAAGCAGGTCATGAAGCTTGCCAATGCGCTCGTCTTGTACCAGCGCCTCAAGAGCAGTATCGAACCGGAAGGCACGCATGATTTTACCTCCGTCATGGCCCACTACCAGGCGTCGTTGCCCGCCGCGAAGGCCGCATTTCGCGCGCAACAAGCCGGCGAAAAGGTCGATGCCACGACGCTCCAGCAATTCGCCAACGTGGCGAAGCAGTTCGAGGACATGGCCAATTTCGCCTATCCGCTGGTCGTCCCCCCGGTCAATCCAGCCGACAAAGACGCCTGGATGAACGTGGGTGCGAGCGTGCTGGCCTCGATTCCTGATGCGAAAATCCAACCCGCAGTCGGATACTTTGCCCGGATGGCGACAGCGTACGAACAAGCGGATGTCGCGGAGTTCAACAGTGCCGTGGCGGGATACAAGACCTGGCTGGCGACGGATTTTGCGCGCGTGGCGGCGAAGGGCCGGGCGGAATATTATTTTAACCAGATCAAGGTCTTTCTCCACGCAACCATTATCTATCTCGTGGCGTTCCTGCTGGCGTGCGGCGCGTTGTTGACGTTTGGCCTGGCGCCAAAGTTATCGGAATCGATGCGACGCTCGTCGTTTTACCTCATCGTCCTGGCGTTTGTGGTCCATACCTTTGGCCTCGTCTTCCGCATGGCGCTGGAAGGCCGTCCGCCCGTCACCAACCTTTATTCGTCCGCCATTTTTATCGGTTGGGGCGCGTGCATCCTGGGAATGGCGCTGGAACGGGTTTACAAGCTTGGCCTGGGCAGCGCGGTTGCCGGATTGGCCGGCTTTGTCACATTGCTCATCGCGCACAACCTCGCACTGGGCGGAGATACGATGGAAATGCTCCGGGCCGTGCTCGACACGAATTTCTGGCTGGCCACCCACGTGGTCTGTGTCACGATTGGGTACGCTTCCACCTTCGTGGCTGGCACGCTCGGGCTGGCCTACATTCTTCTCGGGGTTTTCACGCCTCTGCTTTCGAGGAAGGTCGGGGACACTTCACCCAAGAGCAAGACTCGCGATCTCACCCTGGGAAAGGCAATGGCCAAAATGGTCTACGCCATCGTGTGTTTCGCTACGCTGTTCAGTTTCGTCGGCACGGTGCTCGGCGGCATTTGGGCGGACCAATCCTGGGGCCGCTTCTGGGGCTGGGATCCCAAGGAGAACGGCGCCTTGATGATTGTGATTTGGAACGTGCTCATTTTGCATGCGCGCTGGGGCGGTCTCGTCCGCGAACGCGGCCTCATGAACCTCGCGGTTTTCGGAAATATTGTGACCTCATTCTCATGGTTCGGCGTGAATATGCTGGGTATCGGGCTGCACAGCTACGGGTTCATGGACGCGGCCTTCAGATGGCTGATGGCATTTGACGCCAGCCAGGTCCTTTTGATTGCACTGGGTCTGCTGCCGCAGCGCCTATGGATGAGTTTTCGGACGACAGGCCCGTCCGATCGCACCCCCGCGCCGATCCTTGCCACGCACACATGACATGATAGACCGCTCCCGCAGATTCTGCTCCCCCTTACATTCCTACTGCGAGGAACTGGCGGTGGAATTGTCCCGGTGATCGGCGATTTTTATCTCGATGCGATGTAGCGCTTCGGCGTTCTCGACGGATTGACGAATGCAAGAGGCAATACCGAATAGCGGGAATGCGGAGGCGATGATTCCGAACCCGACGGCCAGAAACGTTGCCGTGTTCAGTTTGCCATCAGTCTCCGACATCCCGGCGAGAAGAAAGACGATTCCCCCGGTCACCGTTATGGCGGCGATGACCGTGACGACGTTCGCTAGGAACCGCCGGTTCCAAAGTACACCGCGACGCATTTCCTCGGGATCGTAAGCCATCAAAGTCCTTTCGCGGCCTCGGCTGTAGCCGCCTTTTCCCGGGCATATTTCTCGGTAAATATCTGCGTGGAGACATTAACGTCCTCGATGGAAAAAACCGCGCTCTCACCGAACACTTCCTGCGAAAGGTTCGCATACACCGATTTCCCGTTCCACCAGTCAATAGTATCAAGGCTATTGGTCGCAGTCCTCGGCTTTCCATACGCCGCGATAAATATGTCGCGTACCTCATATTGATCGATCTTGGGAACCAAAATGTCTACGCGATACAGCTCGCCTAGATGCGCAATGTACACGATCCGCGTCGCCATAACCTTCTCGAAATATAGATCGTCAGAGGCCCGCCAATACGTCTCGTCATACCCCTCGTAATATGTGCGAGCCATGTCGGCCCGGTTGGAAATGACGTCCCTGAAATGAAGATCGCGGAAGCCGTTCTTCCAGTCTAAGTAGGCCAGAGTTCCCATTGGCGGCGCGTTGGTGCCAGCGAGACGCACATCGGCGGCGTCGGCGCGAGCCTTGGATGCGACGCCCCTATCGCACCCCACAAAACTTAAAATGAGCATTAGAAAAAGGGGCAGTTCAGTTCTTGTTAAAAATGGGTCAGTTCGCTTTTTGTTATTAGAGAGCATCAAGGGTGCGCCAGGTTCGTCGCGTTTTTCTAGCTCCCGATACTGCTCGAATGGGCGAGCGGGGTCAATACTGCGGTTGGAGGCCATCGGCGTCCAATCGTCCTAGTAAGCCAGCCAAGTCTCACGAAAATCAAGGCTGGCGTCCGCTTCTTCATCGGGTCGCACGGAGACGCGGGTAAAATCAAACTTCCCGGCCGCATCACGAATGTCTTTGCCGTTTGTGTTCTTGCTCTGGCAGATGGCGATATACTTTCCCACGGGAACGTGGTCAATCGTAAACCTTCCTGAACCATCAGCGGTAGCGGTTCTCAAAACGGGTATAGCCACTGAGTTGGAGCCATAAACTCTCCCGGCGCCGGGCGGAATGATCTGTATGCGTTTTTCTATCGCGAGAACGATGCAATCGGCTGGTATGAGGTCCCCCGGCACCAGTGCCGGCGTCGAGGGCATGTTAGTAACAGCGGCCTCTTCGACCAAAAACACTTTCGACCCAACGTCGGGCTTCGTCCCCTGATACTGATTGAAGTAGAAGGTGAGAACTCCACTGACTCGGCCGAAGCCCAAGGAATTCGTTTCTGCCATCGACGCGCCGCATGAGCACAAAAGCAGAATCACAGGCAGAATGCGTTTCATAGCGGGAGACCTTGTTCGTGGCATTGCCGACCCTTTGCTTGCGGCGTGTGGATAACAAGCTGGAAAACTATTTGCACGCGGCATACATGTTTCATAGTGGTCCGTTGTGTGTGGGTCAAACCTAATGACAAAAAGTGAACTAACCCTTTTCGGCTCCTTAAAGAAAGTTCGGCTTAAGATCCTTAAATCCAGCCAGAGCAAGAATCATGTACCCATAAAACTGACTAAGGAAACTGATATCCTGAAGCACATTTATTTTTTCTGGTTCTGACCTACGTTTTCCTTCTTTAAACAGCCAGTCAGGATGTGCATTTCTATGACGAAGTCTCGCACGTACCTCTAACGCCCTTTCGCACGTCTGAGTCCATTGATCAGAAAGGCACCGGCTACGAAACGAGTCCAGACTCTGGACGATTTTCCATGAACGGTCATGAGGTTCAAAAGGACGTTTATCGAGAGTCTTGAGGGCCGCTTCTAGGATCGTGGAAACAAGTAATTCGGTAGCCTGCCACGTCTGTTGACGAGAAGCCTCCTCCATCTGGGCCAGAATGTTCCGACAAACAAAAGCGTCTTCTTCACCAGTCAGGAAAAATTCCGTCAGACGAAGAAACATGTTTCTATCCAGCGTAGGGGTTTGTACGAGACGCAAATAGTAGCCCCATGGCTTCGAGTCGTGTCGAAAGCTAACCTCCGTGATGTTCCTGCCACTTCGATGAATTGTTTTCTGCAAAAGACAAATACCTGCTCCCGTCAAAACCGAGAGGGCACACTGGGCGGCGGTTGGCCAATCCCAAGTATGCCTTTTCCCCCAGCGCATCGGTGCTAGTTTCCAGCGAAATTCAATGTGGTTCTCATCGATTTCATACCCGACAACTTCATGCCCAATATTAGAATCACAAAGAATCCCGGATTCGCTTCGATTCGCGGCGATTTTTTGATCTGCGACCCGGAATTCCTGATCCACGTGATCAGGCCAATTAATGGAACCATCCTTCCGATAAATAGCTATACCGGACCACTCAAGATCGGATTTGGCAATTGTCTGCGAAAAGAAAATCACGCGTGCGAGTCTCGCCATAAGTCTGTTAGTGTGAAGCACCTCAAAAGAGCGATTAAGTCCTAAGGCAACATTCGGTGTAACAGCCCGCTTGAAGGAGCTTTGGCTCTTACTGCCTCGCATGCGAATTGTACTGTCTCGTACAAAACCGTTCTCGCGAAAGAGCGTACCACCTGGCCCTATTCCCAAGGTGGTTCCCGGCGGCAGTGACGAGTCACGCCGCCGTACAAATGCAGTAATTTGAAAGCCATCTTCCGGATGCCACTTTAATACACCGTCGCCTGTACAGTGGCTGCCCGCGCAATCGAATGAAACTGAGTCCAGAGAATACTCAGTTGGGGCGAGGTAGTTATCGAGGTCGCCGGAGAAAAGGCGGTTCATGTCTGATATTGTAGCAATGTCACTTCAGATGGGCAATGTCAGTGAAGGAGTGAGGGCTTTTCTCTTGATACTTCCGCCCGCCAGCGCACACGCGAATCGCTTAGCCATTCCGATAGACAGACGGTGTTCGCGCCGCTACACTCCGAAGCCATGAGAAAGCGTGAAGGGGGCAGTTCGCTTTTTGTTATTAGAGAGCATCAAGGGTGCACCAGGTTCGTCGCATTTTTCTAGCTTTCGATACTGCTCGAATGGGCGAGCGGGGTCAATACTGCGGTTGGAGGCCATCCCTAATAGAACTACTGTGGATTCAAACTGACGCGCTATCACTTCCTTGACATCGTATTACGATAATGCTAGAATGCGGCTGTGATCAGCTACGATGATCGAAGGATGCACGATCCGCCTTTGCGAGGACGCTTCCTCCTTCGCCAAAGCTTCGGCGGACGAGACGGCGGACTCGCTGCTGTACGCAGCTCGGGAGACTGTAAAAACACGGGTTTCTGCGAAACGAACCGGATTGGTTTTGATGCATTTTGCGATGTAACTGGCTATGAATGCGTTAATTGCAGCGAAGCTTTCCAAAAACCAAATCCGGTTCGTTTGGGAAAGCCGAATCGGTTTGGGAGGGGCTGTGAAGTTACGAAAGCCAGACGAGAGTGGGCCCTATATGTTTCTACCAAACGAACCCACCGTTTTGTGAAGAATTTTCTGATGGAAGTGCCTATAGCCAGATTGGTTAGAGAAGAAACACGCGGGGGAAATCGGTGGGTTCGTTTTGGAAAACGAACCCACCGGAGGGGTATTGCCGCAGACGACAGCGGCGTTTGTCACGGGAGTACGGCGTGTGGCGTGTCGTCAGACTCCGCTCCGTGGGACTCGGCTTTGGTGGGGTTCGGTTGCCGCGACAACTACTTCTCGGCATTTGCCACAGGAAAACAGCGTGTGGCGTTTGCCACGGGAGTACGACGTGTGGCGTGTCGTCGGACTCCGCTCCATCGGATTCGGCTCCGTCGGACTCGGTTTGGGGGTTGGCCGCTGACGGGTGTCGGCGAGCGTGCTGCCGCTCTTGCCAAGTGTGTGCGAATCGGGTACTTCAGAGCGGCCATGGTAAATCGTGCTTTTGGAAAGACAGGGTGGCGGGTCAGCCAGGTGGGGCTGGGCTGCTGGCAGTTTGGTGGCGCGATCATGATCGACGGCAAGCCTGACGGCTGGTCGGGCATCACCGATGAAGAGTCTGTCGCCACAATCAAACGCGCGGTCGAACTCGGTATCAATTTCTTCGACACCGCCGACATGTACGGCTGGGGCCACAGCGAGGAAGTCCTTGGGCACACGCTGAAGGAACTCGGCCATCGCGACCGCTACCACATCGCCACGAAGGTCGGTTTCTGGCACGACGACCAGGACCGCCGCACCCGCAACGAATCGAAGGAGCTGATCCTGCGCGCCTGCGACGCGAGCCTGGGTCGACTGCAAACAGACCATATCGATCTCTACCAATGTCACCTGTGGCGCACCGAGCACTGGATGGAGTTTCTCGACGCGTTCGAGACCTTGCAGAAGCAGGGTAAGATCCGGTTCTACGGCGTCTCGACCAACGACTTCGACATGATCCAGCGTTTTGACGAACGAAAGCACCTCGCCTCGGTGCAGGCGAACTACAATCTGCTCGACCGCCACGTCGAACAGGACATCCTTCCCTATTGCCGCGAGCGTGGAATCGCCTTCATCGCCCGCGGGCCGCTGGCCATGGGGAAATTATCGGGCCGATTCACCAAGGACCAAACGTTCGACGCCGATGACATCCGCAACAAGTGGCTCGAAGGTGACAATCGCCAGACTTTTGAGCGTGATGTCGCTACCGTCGAGCGCCTGAAGCCCCTCGCGGAGAAGTACGGTTTCACCATGGCGGAATTGGCGGTGAAGTTTGTCCTGACACAGGTCGCGGTCTCAACCACGATCCCCGGCACGAAGAACCGCAGCCAGCTCGAACGCAACGTCGCCGTCAGCATCCTGCCGCCCCTGACACGGGACGAACTCACCATCATTCACAAGGTACTGGCACAACCCGCTGCCTGATTTATCATGCTTCAAATGGGTAAAATCTTTATCGGACTTGTCCTCTGGAACATCGTCCTGTTTGGCGTGACCATCTGGCTGGGCGTTACGCATCGTACCGCGCATTGGCAGCATGAGGCGGCGGGTGTGCTCACGGCGATTTACACGCTCCTGACTCATTGCATCGTGTTGATGCATTTCATGGGTTCCGGGAAAGCAATCAAGGAAGCGGTCGAGACGTACGATCTGCCGGATGATCCCAGGACCGGCTATGTCCGTCGCACCAGGAAATTCAAGGGCCGCACCTCGGGCCTGGCCACGCTCTCCTGCCTGCTGATCATCGCCGCCGCCTGGCTGGGCGGGGCCAAGGATGTGGGGATAATCAAGGGAATGACCCATGCCTGGTTTTCCTGTTTTGTGGTCATCTTCAACCTGTACTCGTTCTGGGTGGAATACAAAGTCATCGACGAGAACACCGCGATGATCCGCGAAATCGACGCGAAGATCGCGGCAAAAACCTGATCAACCTTTCGGCGGCATTTTCTGGAATCGCTGCCATACCTTCCGGGCCACGCGTTGCGCTTCGGCTCGAATCTTCTCCTCATCCACGCCGACGACGCGGCAGCTCTTCACGACCCAACGCCCATTCACCATCACGTCGGTCACGAATTGCGACGACATGCCAAAGATGAGATGACCGTAGAGATTCTGCGGCGTGACCGCCGTGGGCGTCGGATAATCCAGCACCACCAAGTCCGCCGCGTAACCCACATCCAGCACCCCGAGCCGTGTATCAAGGAGCATCGATGCCAAACTTTGCGCGCCCGTGAGAAATCCAACGACGTCGCCGATGCCAAGCCCGTTCCGCCCATCCCGCGCCTTGAACCACGCGAACTTCACTTCCTCAAACATGTCCCCGCCAATGCCGTCCGTCCCGAGCGCCACGCGTTTGCCCATCTGCTGCACGGGCGCGTAGCCGACCGCGTTGTTCATATTCGAGCGCGGGTTGTGCGCGAACCAGCAACCCGCATTCTTCGCTATGTCGAGTGACGCCTTGTCCAAATGCGTGCCATGCCCGAGAATCGTCTTGGGTCCCAGCACGCCAGCCTCGGCCAGTCGGTCGATCAACCGCATTCCATATTTCCTGGTACAGTCCGCCTGGTCGCACGGATCTTCCGCCACATGAATGTGAACACCCGCCTTCAAGCCCTCCGCCAACTCCGCGCACGCCGAGAGCGATTCATTGGAAAGCGTGAACGAGGCGTGCGCGCCGATGAGCCCGCCGCACATCGGCCCGCGGTTCTTGGTGACCCAGGTCTCGTTTTCCTCCAGGCCGAGCTTCGCGCCGCGCATTCCGTTGCGGTCGGTCACCTCATAGCACAGCACTCCGCGCAGACCGACCTTCTCGAACGCTTCCCCCATTGTGCCGAGCGACCCGCGAATGAAACTCGGCGAGGCGTGATGATCAATCAGCGTCGTCGTCCCGCAGCGCACCGCATCGAGGAGACCGACGAGCGTGCTGTAATAGACCGCTTCGTCGTCAAGCGCGCGATCCAGCGTCCACCAGACGTACTTGAGGATTTCATAGAAGTTGCGCGGTGTTCTCTTGGGAGCAGGCATTCCACGCGCCAGCGCCGAATAAAGATGGGTGTGTCCACAAACCATCCCCGGCATGACGTACCTGCCCGAAAGATCGAGCGTCTTCTCGCCCGTCCCGGCCTTGAGCTTCCTTCCCCTGGCAGTGATGAAACCTCGTTCGATGCGCAAATCAGCGCGCTCGACCGTCGAACCCGCAAGCGAAAGCACCGTGGCGTTCTTAATCAGCATGGCTTCGCCAAGCGGTTTACACGAATCCCCCACCCCCGTCAATCCCGCGTTCATCCAATGGCGGCGCGCATTTTGACTTTGCTCGTCCATGTTGCGTAATAGTAGGATGTGAGAGATGAGCATCCCCACAATTCTCAAATCCACGCATCCTCAGGAGACGTTTGACCGGCTGGCGCGGCGGGCGTTGTTTGGGTTCATCATGACGTTCATCGTTTCACGAACCTGTGTGTTCCTGATCATGTCGGGCCGAATGCCCAATTTCTATTTTTTCCTGCACGGCACACACGTCCACCACCTCAACTACGGCATCTTCCTGCTCTCCGCCATTTGTGGGTACTCCATCTTCGCGCGACCCGACGGGCGTGAGGCCGAAATCACCGCCTTGCTCTACGGGCTGGCCATGGGACTAACGTTCGATGAGTTTGGGATGTGGTTGCATCTGGGCGGCAGCTATTGGCAGCGGGCCAGCATCGACGCCGTCATTGTCGTGGCGGCGGTGATTGGGCTCATTGCCTACACGCCGTCACTGGAACGCCTCGAAAAACAACACTTCCGGGCCTTTATCGCCGTGCTGGTTGCGATCGTCGGTTTCGTCTTCGTCATCTTCTCGACGGGCGGATACATCGGCAACCTCGTTGGACCAAGGCTTCGCGAGTTGGAACTCGCTTCGTCGCCGTAGTCAACTGGCGGGAAAAAGCTGTTCGTAGATCTCGCGGGTCTTGCGAGTGGTGTGCCGGTAGGTCTTGAGGAACTCAGCGGCCGTGGTAAAACCGAGGCGTTTGGCCAGACGCTGCTGTTCGCGATCGTCGACAGGGATTTTGGAGATGCTGGTGTTCTCGACGCGGCGCAGGACGGATTCGATGCGACGGAGAAAGAAGTAATTCGTTCGCAGCAACGCGCTAGGGTCTTCTTCGATGAGGCCGAGCGCGGTGAGGCGGTTCAATACTGCCAGGGTGTGGGCGGTGCGCAGCTGCGGGTAGGTGTGACCGTGGCGCAGCTGCAACGCCTGAACCAGGAATTCCACGTCCACCAGCCCGCCGGGACCGGTCTTGAATTCCAGATCGACGTGCTGCTGGTCGCCGCGTTCGGTCTCGATGCGGTGGCGCATCTGCCGGATCTGTTCCAATTCCTCCGCCGTCGCCGCGCGGCCGTAGACAATCTCGTGCACCATCTGCATAAAGTCCTGGCCGAGTTTGGCATCCCCCGCGACGAAGCGCGCCTTGATGAGCGCTTGTCGCTCCCAAAACTGCGCGCGCTTCATGTAGTAATCGCGGTGCGCGTCCAACGAACTCGCCAGCGTCCCCTTCACGCCGTCGGGCCGCAGCCGCGGGTCCACCGGGAACAACGCCCCCGCGCTGGTCTGCCGGCTCATGAAATCGATCACGGTGGACGCCAGCTTGATTGCCTGGGCCAGGTCGTTGCCGCCGGTTCCGCCTACGAAGAGCACATCGAGGTCTGCGCCGTAACCGAGCTCCCGGCCGCCGAACTTGCCCATACCGATCACGAGGAACGGGAGCCGTTTCAGGCCGAATTCCTTCTGGGCGTGCGCCACGGCGAAGCGCAGGCACGCCTCCGCGAGCGCTGTCATCTCCGCATGTGTCTGCTCGATGTCCACCAAACCCATCACGTCCTCAATCCCGATGCGCACCATTTCCGACTGCTTCCATCGCCGCGCCACGACCATCGAGTCCAAATCCTCTTCCGGCACCGCACACAATTCCTTATACATGCGGTCGAGGTTCTTGGGATCGCTCAACGTGCCGCCGCCGCCGATTTCATCGAACAATTCCGGCTGTCGCGCGAGCGCTTCGCTCAAATACCGGCTGGCATCCCCCAACCGCATCAGCATTTCGACGAGTTTCCGGTGGCTCGCAAAGATCTCGTACAACAAACCACGCGACCCGTAGGCGCTCACGAATTTGTCGAACCGCGCCAGGGCGGCATCGGGGTCCGCCACCTGCGCCGAGCAACCCAGCAGCGCGGGGAACAAGGTGACAAACAGGTCCTTCGTTCGCTGCGACACGTGGCCGAATCCCGGTCCATCCCAGAGATTTTCGACCACCTTCAGCGCCGCCGGCACATCCGCAAACCCTGCGTCCGCCAATACCTTGGGCAATTTGTCCGGCGCCAGCAACGTCTCCGCCGTTTTCGCGACCCCGCTGACCCCGGCGTCGGCGAGCACCGACTCGTAAATCTTCCGCACCGCCGCGGTATGCGCCTCCTGCGCCGCGTAAAACTTCTTGACCGTGTCGAATCCCAAACTACGTGAGAGCCGGTAGAGCGCGTGTTCTTCGTCGGGAATCGTATGGGTTTGCAGTTCCATCTCCATCTGCAAGCGGTGCTCGACGTTGCGCAGAAACCGGTAGGCATCCGCCAACTTCGTTGCTTCCGTCTCGGAGAGCGTCTTCGTTTTCGCGAGCAGCGGGAGGGTTCGCAACGTGCCGCGGTCGCGCAACTGCACGAGCCGTGAACCGCGCAACACCTGAAACGATTGGACGATGAATTCAATCTCCCGGATGCCGCCGATGCCGAGTTTGACGTGCCGGGTGAGGTGCCCTTCGCGCACGACTTCCTCCTCGATGCGTTTCTTCAGGGCAGCCATCTGCTGGATGACGTTCTCGCCTGCGTGCCGCGCGTACACGAACGGCTGCACCATCTCGATAAACTCCCCGCCAACTTTTTCATCGCCGGCCACGGGCCGCGCCTTGATCAACGCCATCCGCTCCCAGGTCTCGCCGAACTCCGCATAGTAGTTCTCGCAACTATCGAGCGACCGCACGAGCGGGCCGGATTTCCCCTCGGGCCGCAGCCGCAGGTCGATGCGGAAGATATTCCCCTCGGCGCTCGCCGCGGCGACGGCGCGGATGATTTCCTCGGCGAGTTTGGTGAAGAATTGGTGGTTGGTAAGCGTCGGCGTGAGGGTCCCTTCCTCGCCGTAAACAAAGATCACGTCCACATCGCTGGAGTAGTTGAGTTCCTGTCCGCCAAGTTTTCCCATGCCGATGATGGAAAAGCGCCCTGTAACAACCGCCGTGCTTTCCTTCAATTTGTACTGCGCGCGGAGGGAGCCCAAGGCGATCTCAAACACGGACTGCAAACACACGTCGGCCACGTTTGACAATTCCAGCGTGGTCTCCTCCACCGTGGCGCTCCCGATCAGGTCGCGCGCACCGACGCGCAGCGTTTCGCGGCGACGGAAACGGCGGATGGCGTCGTACTTCTGCGCGGGCACCCGCATCGGCAACAACAGCCGCTTCAATTCGGCCGCGAGCCACGCTTTCTCGCGCGGTTTCTCCAGCGTCTGCGGCGCGATCAGGAAGTGGAAATGCTCGGCGTTGCGCGTCAGCGTGTCGGCGAGGGCCTGCGAGTGCGCGAAAATCTTGATCAATAAATCGAGCCGGTCCGGTGATTCATGCAGGTAGTGGTAGAAAATGTTGGGGTTCGGCAAGGCGGCCACGAGCCGCTCGAAATTGACCAGCGCCCGGTCGGGATCGGCCGACTTCTCGCAGGCGCGGAGCAAATGGCTGAAAACTGTCGCCAGATTGCGGCGCTGCAATTCGTCTTCGTACAACCGACTGACGGCGGCGAGCACCCGCGCGACATCCCGAAACCCATGGTCGCGCAACAGTTGTTGCGCCGCCGGTTTCGAGGATGGGCGTTTCCCAATCAGCCTCGGCAGCAGGGACACCGTGGTCGCCACCGAGCGCCGCGCGGAGGCGGCTCTTACCGAGGGTTTTTTCTGGCGCGTGCGCGACATGCGGGTTTACCGCTGTCGCTTCTGCATCAAATCCTTCGCGGATTCAAGAATCTTCCGCTCGCGGCGGGTCAGGCTCTGCATGCCTTCACGGGCGATCTTATCCAAAATCGGATCGACCTGCTCCCGGATAAATTCCTCGGAGGACATATTGCGGGGCGTCGGGAGCGGGCGTGATTTCATCCGCCCGGTGATATCCTGGAGCCACAGCAACCACCGGGGCGTCGTGCCGTAGCCGAGCTGCTTGATGTAAACGTAACCGAAGGCCGCGCCGCCGAGATGCGCGAGATGCGCCACGCTGGTGGCGGTGCCGTGTAACAAGGGCACAATATCGAACGCGATCACGATCAGCGCCAGATACTTCGCTCGCAATGTCACGGGGAGCACGAAGAAAACCAGTAGCGTTACATCACGGTCGGGGAAAAGGGTCGCAAAGGCAATAACGCAGCCCAATACAGCCGCCGACGCACCCAGCACCGACGCTGCTGAGGTGAAGTTGAACAACAGCCAAAACGCCGCGCCCGCGATTCCCGCTCCCAAATACAACCGCGTGACATGCTTCGGACCGATGAAGTATTCCACTTCCTTCCCGAAGAACCAGAGAAACAGCATATTAACGAGGATGTGCCAGATGTCGTAATGCAGGAACATGTACGTCAACGGCTGCCACAAGAAGCCGCGACGCAGTCCGTCGGCACTCAACGCGAGGAATTGTTCCAGGTACGGGAGTTTTACGGCATTGCCGATAAGCTGGAAGAAAAAGACAACGACGTTGAGGACAATGATGAATTGGATGACAGACCCGAAGCGTTCGACCAAATCGCGAAATGAACCCGAGAACCGTTCAAACGGTCCGTGCACACTTCGTTGATTTGAAGACCCCAACATACCCCAGAAGGATAGAACACTTTTTCGCTGCCCGCAAATCGAAACGGGGTGCCGCAACTGTAGCGGCGCTCTATGAGCGCCGATCTTCTGGGCAAATAACCGACGGCGGTCATAGACCGCCGCTACAGGACAGGCGTCGTCAGGAGACGAAGAGAGCGTGGATCTCGCCACGGAACGGCCAGTCTTCGGGATGCTCCACGAGACCAGCGCGCACCAGATTGCGCGCCACGTAGTTCCATTTATCCGCATACGATTCTTCGGAGCGGAGCACGTGATCAAAGAATCCCTTTTGCCAGTGCGGTGCGAGGACGCCTTCTTCGCGTAGGGTCTTGGATAGAGAGTTCTTCAAGGATTTGACCCAACCCGAGACCAATGTTGCGTCCGGCGAAAATGTCACGAACAGGTGCAGGTGGTCGGGCATCAGCACATAATTGCCCACGAATGCTCCACGGGAGGCGGCTCGTTGAGCGAAACCTTGAAACGCCTCGTGTACCGGGTTGTTGTTGAGCACGTGTTTTCTCTGATGGATGCACGCAGTAATGAAGTACACGGGCTGATCAACCCAGTGACGCTCCAACCGTGTCAGGCGGGGTTTGCGCATAGCGAGTCTCGATAGCGAACGGCGGTCATAGACCGCCGCTACAACATTCTGTCCTCCTGTAGTTGCGCTATGGTTTACCGAACGGCTTAATCATTGCCAGTGTTTCTTTGCCAAATTGCCGGGCCTTCGCGGGGCCGATGCCGCGTACCTCCAGGAGTTCGGCAACTGATTGCGGTTTGACGCGGGCCAGTTCCTGCAGTGTCCGGTCAGGGAAAATGATGTACGCGGGCACATTCCCCATGGCGGTCGCCTTGTCCCGCCGCCAGGCGCGCAATGCGTCAAACAGCTTCTCGTCGTAATCGGCCGGTTCATCACGCCGTGTGGTAGCGACCTTCTTCGCGCGACTGGATGGACGTGGCTTGGCTTTGATTTCCGGCAAGACCATGGGAATCCGCTGCTGCTTCCGCATGATGTCTCCGCCCAACTCGGTCAGGGACAGGGTTGGGTATTGCCCGCTGCTCACCGCGAGACAGCCGGTGCGAATGAGCGTATTCAATAAGCCCCACACGTAGTCCTCACCCAAATCTTTCAACAAGCCATACGTGCTCAGACGGTCAA
Source organism: Verrucomicrobiota bacterium (assembly GCA_003152315.1). GTDB lineage: Bacteria > Verrucomicrobiota > Verrucomicrobiia > Palsa-1439 > Palsa-1439 > Palsa-1439. The sequence goes on along the minus strand of PLZV01000022.1, from coordinate 135,400 downwards.
GACCGGTATCGAGGACTTCCTTGGATCGCGAACCGACCAGGCACTGCGCGATCCGCCCGCGTCCGAAACGTCCGTCGACGCGCGCCACGCAGCTCAACGCTTTCTGGATGGCGACCGTCTCTTCGTCGGTCGGAAAGCGGGCGGCGGAATCGGCTTTGGCGAGGCAGTTGTCGCAGACAGTGCAGCCCTCGCCTGTCTCCGTGTCGCCGAAATACTGCAGGATAAAATGATGGCGGCAACCGTGGTGATCGGCGTACTCGATCATGCGGTGCAATTTGGCAAAGTCCCGCTCGTGTTTCTTGTCCAGCCGCACGAAATCGATGGGTAATTCGTCGAGCGGCTTGATCGGGTCCACGAGCCGCGTCGTGTAGGTGCGCGAGCCCTGGCGGTACTCGCGCTGGATGAAATTCGCGCGCTCCAAGAGGTACAAGGCCGAGCCGACGGCCATGCTGTTCTTCGTCGCGGGAACCAACTCGGCAATCTCGGCGATGGACATCTCGATGGGGCCGCGTGAACCAAGCCGGCGGAGCACTTGATACAGGTTCGCGATCACTGCCCGCGACGGATTGGCGCCTTCGATGAAAAACTCCTGCGTCCGCACGTCGGCATAGTTGTAGAGGACCTCACAGCGGGAGGGCTCACCGTCGCGACCCGCGCGGCCGGCTTCCTGATAGTAGGCTTCGATGCTGCCGGGGATGTCGTAGTGAATAACGAACCGCAGATCGGCGCGATCGATCCCCATGCCGAAGGCGTTCGTCGCCACCGCCACGCCGCAGTCACCGTTCATGAATTTGGTCTGCGCCTTCGTGCGCTGGTCGTCGGTCAGCCCGGCGTGGTAGGCAACGCAGGGGATCTTCTCTCCCTTGAGGTGGGCGGCGACCTTCTCGACGTTCTTGCGCGTCGCGCAATAGACGATGCCGGTTTTTAATTGGTGCGCAAATTCCACGATGCGCGCGAGCTTCTCCGCCCGGCCCTTGGCGGAGGTCATGCCCAGGGTAAGGTTGTGGCGCGCGAACCCGGAAACAAAGACGCTGGGCGGTTGCCGACCGAATTTGCCAAGCCCCAACTGCTCAATGATGTCCTCGCGGACTTCCGGCGTCGCGGTCGCGGTCAACGCCATGACCTGCGGCTGCCCCAGGTCCTTCAACGCCCATTTCAAGCGAATGTAATCGGGCCGGAAATCGTGTCCCCACTGCGAGATGCAATGCGCTTCATCGACGGCAAAGAGCGCGATGGACAGCGGCGCGAGGGCCTGCACAAAGCGTTCGCTTTTGAAACGCTCGGGCGCGATGTACACCAGCCGATATTCCCCGCGCACCATCGCGTCGATCCGCTCATTCATCTCGGACTGGCCCAGCGATGAGTTGATGAATGTCGCCGGAATCTTTTTTTCCAATAGCGAATCCACCTGGTCCTTCATCAACGCGATCAGGGGCGAGATGACGACCGTGATCCCTTCGAGCGCGAGGGCGGGCAATTGATAGCAGAGAGATTTCCCCCCACCCGTCGGCATGATGACCAGCGCATCGTGTCCTTCCACGATGGCATTGACCACATCCTCCTGCCCCTCGAGGAATTCCCGAAACCCGAAATGGGTCTCGAGGAGTTGATGCGGTGTAAGCGCCACGGTCATGGGCTGATTCTAGTGAGCGGGTGGCAGTGGTGGCAAGCAGTTCGAGCGGCTACGCCATTGACCCAAAGTTTCAGATGCGATGAGTCCCAGGTCACGACAGTGTGATACCAAGTATTTGACGAGAGATAACCAGCGAAGCCTCCTCCGGAGAAGCAAGCCTGACAATCAAAGTGGCGACGGAGCAACGGCTCAATGAGGAGCTTCTACGAGGCGCGGGGTTTGATCAAGTCGATTGCTTCTGGCGTTGGGGCTGCTTTGCCGGATGGCAGGCGATTAGGGACTAATTTGCATTCGACAAAAAGTATTATTTTCGAGATTTCTTCTTATTTCGTAAACTTTTACATGTTGAAAATAGCTCGGCTTCAATGCCTCGATAACATTTTTTCTTAGCTCTTCAGGACATCTGAGCCCGTACGTTACTGAAACAATAGAAGATGCATCGAGTACCAGAAATCGATTTTCGCGAAGCGAGCCAATTGCCACGAGGATTCGCACCTCGCGCTCGTATGACCAGCAGAGTTTTTTTCTCTTACTAATCGCATGGAGAGTCTTCTCGAAATCTTCATTGCTTTGGGGAAAGTCATACGGGACTTTTTCATCGCTATAATCGACTTCTAAGATTTTGATGGTCGATGTCTTATTAAAGGGTGGGCGTGTTAAATCGAACTCAATTGCAATGCCTTTATGTTCGTCCGCGTAATGAGTCCACATCAAAGTATCTTCGGATGTAAGGGAGTAGCAACCTATTTTCCAGAACTTCGCCGTCTGATTAGCAAAGTTCTCCTCAAGCCATTTGACTCCGACCATTAAATGCCCGCTGAGATCAGCGTAAATTTTATCAAGGTTGTTGAAATACCAATCTCGCCACCATTTTTTGTTGTCATAACGAAGACGAGGCTGGCTAAACCACAACTCAAACAGTTCCTCATTGTTTAGCGACTGAATTGCCTTTTCTTTTGTCATTTCATCGGAGGTCAAGGTCGGTTGATACTCGAAAGGGTCATTGAATTCGTTGGAAGCCGCCAGTGGCATTTCTAAATCCGCTAGAATCTTCAGACCCTTTTCTCCGTTTCGATATTTGAACACGCTCATAGACTTTAAGTGATGGCAGATACTCGTACGAGAGGCTCGCGGGCGCGCATCATTGATTTAGCCATCAAAGACCAATAGCAGAACTGCCGAGACTCTTTCAAGCCTCGGCAGTCTAGGAGCCGTCGCTCCGTCCCACTTTAATTGTTAGGCTTTCTTCTCCGCAGCCGCATCAAACATCACTCGACTCGCGGCCAGTTCTTCATGCTCGACAAAGATGTCCGGTACAACCGACAGAGGATGGCGCGCGGGCCGCGCGCCCCACAAAACGGCGGCAACGGAAGCCGTTGATTTACAAAGCGGAGGGTGGTTGGTGGAGGCGGGGCGGATCGAACCCGATACGGTACGGCCAGGCCTGCCATTTGCTTACCAGCGCGGCACGCACGGGATTCTCCCGCATGTATTCCCATTTCTGCTGAGCGGATTCATTCGCGCGCAGCAGTCGGTCAAAACACCCCGGTTGCCAGCGCCATTGTAGGGCACGCGGCCCGCGTGCCAATGAATCGGACGACGGCGAACCGGACGACGGCGCGCGGGCCGCGCGCCCTACAATGTGGAGAGTGGTCAACTCCTGACGCATCCAGCGTTTCACCAATGCGGAAAAATCGGCCACCGGCTCCTCGCGGTTCGACGGATAGGCCAGCGCATGCACATGATCGGGCATCAGGACTGCGGCGATGACCTGCCAGCGGGTCAATCTGGCAACGGCATTTTGGAAGGCGATCAACGTCTCGGCGTTGGCCAGCACGGGTCGGCGATTTTGGACGCACCACGTGACGAAGTAGATGACCGGTTGATCCAGCGGCAACCAGACCGGAATCCGTGGCGGACGCGCCATGTGAAGATTTTAGCGGTCAGGCGCATTGCGGGGCAATCGGGAAATGAATCGGACGCGGCGCGCGGGCCGCGCGCCCTACAAAATTGGATGGTGAGCCGGGAGGGATTCGAACCCTCGACCCACGGCTTAAAAGGCCGTTGCTCTACCAACTGAGCTACCGGCTCGCCGAGTGCGCGACGAGAGGCGGCAATATACGCTTGCGAGGCGAGGCGCGGCAACTCCAAAGGAGATTGGCCGTGGAAAGCGGCAACCCCAACTTTACCGTGCTGCGTATCTCACAAAAATGGCGATGGTCCCTTTGACCTGGCTCAGGGCAGGCGCCGACCGCCGCTACAACTAACTGACGACGGCACTCGGGCCGTCCCTGCCTGATACGATTTGGACTAGACATCGAATTGCGATAATGGTATAGTCGGCGCAGTTCTTTGACATTGGGGAATCCGCCGTCGCTCTCCGAGCTATGGCGCGACGAGACGGCGCGACACGTCCGCTGTCGCGAAGACCCAAATACCCTCACCTCAATCCTCTCCCCCAAGGGGAGAGGAAGGGGATCTCTTTGAAGGCATAGCGTTGGGCGTGATCGCCTCAAGCCTATCGCCCAAGGGAAGAGGGACTGAAAAAACATGTGTTTCTGCGAAACGAACCCGAATTTTCATCGTGTGGTTTTAATTGGAAGTGATAGGGCGATAGGATGTTATGGAGACGGAGACGGATTTTTGAATCGGGTTCGTTTGGCAAAAACGGACCCAATTTCCCATTGGTTGGGTCGCATTTTCTGTGCAAGTGGAATAGTGGTAGGGCTTTACGATGATAACGCCAATGGGTTCGTTTACCATCGGCTGATGGCGTCGCGTCGAACTCGGCTACGCTCGGCTTTGGTTGTCGGAGATGGCAGGTCCTCGGAGAAGCTAATCGGGAGGATCGCTCCATATATGCCACGGTGCCGGCGCGAAAGATACGGAGTTCTACTCCGTTAGTGAAACTCCGGCTTCAAGACCCCAGGCGCCAACCTCGGGGGCGAAACCGTGAGCGTCGCAAGCCCAGTAGAAGCACGCAACCGCCCAGCACCAGCATTACGGTTGACGGCTCCGGCACGGATGGCACGACCGCGGCGGAGATGCGGACGAGCATGTCGTTGTAGTCGCCCTTGGAGCCCTCCGCACCATTGAGCCCGGACACGCCGAGGTCTTCAATACCGATCCAATAGCTTTCCGCGCCCGTCGTTGAGGATTCCTGGAAGACAGCGAAATGTTGGTGATTCGTATCGCCGCTGGGGTTCAGCGACGACTGCGTGTAGTAGATGCCATCGGCGCCCTTCAGGTAGAGGCCATATTGGGCGCTGGGCGAGAACGAATTATCTGAGGGTGCGGAATCAGCGCCAAGGAAGATAGGATGCAGCACCGACGGGTCCGTCGTGTTGTACCAGCCGAATTCGTTGATGTCCGCGTTCTGGGCAACTTCCAGTTTCAAGCCGGCGGTACTGGAGGCGACCGTCCTTTGAAAAGTGAAATTCAGGTCCGGCGCGCCGCCGCTGTCGGTGCCCGAGTTGAAGGTGTTGCCCCAGTACGGCAGCGCACCGGGTGCGCCCGCCAGCGGGGCCGTCGGCGCATTGACCAGGAAGAAGCCGACGTTCTTATTGCTGCCGTCAATGGAAGTGTTGTCCCAATACGGCTTGCCGTTTTGATCGAGATTGGCGCCCGCCCAACTCTGGAACGCCGCACCGGCCGTTCCACTGATTGTATCGGCGAATACCGCCACCGACGCAAAGAGCGATGCGGCAATGACACTACCCCATACCGCTTTCTTGATACGCATATTGCTCCCTTTTATTAACCCTACGACGCACAACCTTTATTCGGCTGAAGCTGCCACTCCCTGATTTCCCTGGTGGCAGCTTCAGCGTGTTTAATTTCAAGTTCAGCTTACGGATTGACGACGCGACGTGCTTTGTTGGCGAACCTCTTGCGCCCCCCTGGCAGCCGCGAAAACGCAGGCGACACTCTTGGCCGACGCACCAAGGCGAACGTCCAGAGCAGACCCGTGGCAATAAGGACACTGGTGCCCGGTTCGGGGATCACTGGGCCGTCATTGCCGCCGCTGGTCGTGCCGGCCAGATTGAGACCCGCATCCCTGAGGCTCGTGCCGTACTGGAAACTGACGTCGGAAATGTCCGCGAGCGTGAAATTTGTGGGTAATCCGCCCAGCGTGAAGATGACCGTATTCTCGATGAGCTGTTGATGCTTGATACTACTCTTGTCATTGCCCAGGTTATCGAAATCCGTCGTGACCCCGTATTGCACACCGCTGGGTGCGGCTGGTCCCTGAAGGTTTGGGCCGGGGAAACGGAAGTGCTGGTTGAATTTGTTCAGGGTTGTACTGGAGATGCCCTCGTTGGCTCCATGCGGCAGGCCAGTCACATCGTTGCGATAAGCCCACTCGCCGCCAACGTTCATACCGGGACCGCTCACTCCGGGACGAACTTTGATCGCCGTGTCAGTGCCGAGAAATGCCGAAGCCGGAGTAAGCGACGGATCTCCGGCCAGCGTGAAAAAGATCCCGGTGAGGATTTCCGCGCTCTTGTCCGGGTCGTTCGTGGCGGTATTCGATAGCGTGATGACCAGCTTCAGGTCGGAGATGGCGAATGTGGCCGAGGCACTCAGCGTCTTATTGGTTGCGGTGTAGGTCAAACCATGAGCGGCGTTGCCGACGATAAATAAGGCCAAGGCGACGAGGCCCCGCACAACTGTTTTCATACCCGATTACCCTTAAAGCCCCGGCTAACGTAAGAGACATTTGTCTAGGCGTGATGCTTCCGTTTACGCTTGTCGACGAACGACTCGACAGACTTTCATTTTTATCGACTGAAGCTGCCACTCCCTTTTCCCTAGTGGCAGTTCCGGCCTATGTTTCTGAAGCTGCGGCTGGCCGATCCCTTTTTTCCCTGACGCCAGCTGCAGCTTCCAGATTTACGACTCGACGCACATCTTTTTTCGGCTTGAGCTGCCACCCCCCTGATTTCCTTGGTGGCAGCTTCAGCCCGTGTTCACATCAGGTTCACCCTGTCGATTGACGACTCCCCACGCGCTCCCTTGACTTACCCCTGCGCGTGGTTGCGTCTATCGGACCCCGGCGCGACTGATTTGGCGCGCCTCCTGATATGCGCGAACATAGGCGGCACCGCGGGTTTCGCGGCGTGCCCGTGCCGAGCGACGGCAAAACGTGCTCTGTTCGTACGGAAACAGCCAAAACAGGATCTGCCCGACTTTGGCTGATTCATTGGGGAATTGTTGAAAGCGTTTCATGGATCTCAATTCCAAGTCGGTAAGAGCGACGAGGAGGGTGGTTGGGGCATCAACTGGCGGTAGCTCGGTGCGAGTTTGTGCAATTTGGTGAGGGTGTCTTGCACTTGGAGAAGCGACAAGTCACGAAGCGAGTTTATTGCACGGGGAGAGTCCGACGCTAACGCCGCTGATGCCCCTGATCCGACCACATTCAATACAAACTCATGTTCATCAATGGAAGAGTTGCGCAACGCAACGCGGCAACCGCCTCCCGCCTGATGATGGCTGGCCGACCCGGTCATTCTTGGGCCGACCTTCTTTTCTTCGACTACTGTAGGCTCGTTGTTCATGAGTGTTCTTACGCTCCCTTTATTACGCCAATGGCGGGCCCCTCCACAATCGGTAGGAGGACGGTTTTCTACTCGGAGATCGGCTGAGAGCGTATGGGAATTCGTCCGATGTACAAATCGGCCCGGTGGCTATTGTGCCGACCCGAATGGGCAGGATAGAGTAGCCGCATGCCAAGCTGGATAAAGATGCGTAGCGGCATGATGGGCCGCCTCGTTGCTCGCGTCGCCAGCGACCATCGGCTGACGAGGCATCATGCAAGTTAAGAACGTCATGAAGAGAAGCGTCGAGGTGGTCGCCCCCGACACCCTATTGCACGAGGCGGCACGCAAGATGAGCGTTCACAACGTTAGTGTGCTCCCAGTTTGTGAAGGCCGGAGAATCGTGGGTTTATTGACCGCGCGGGACCTTACCGTGCGGGCGACGGCCGAAGGGTGTGACCCGCGAACCAGTCAGGTGCGGGAGGTAATGATGTTTCCAGCCATTTGCGGTCGCGAAGGCCAAAACGTCAACGAAGCCGCCGACCTGATGCAGAAGTGGCAGCTCAGCCGTTTGCCCGTGCAGAATCGGCAGAAGCACCTGGTGGGAATCGTCTCCCTGCGCGATCTGCAGGGACCGTCTCCGGGCAATAATCACCAGCCGAAACCGAAGCGATAAGAAGGGCCTTGCTGTACTAGGCCCGGTATTCTTCGCAATCCCGGCAGGAGTCTCAGGGTCTGGCGGAATCGCCCCGGCGGCAACGAAGACTCCCAGAATCCCCTCTTCATCTTCCCACTCGTTTTTCTCGCGTCCCCAGTCCTGGCGCACGCAGGGTCCTGTAAAAGCCCCGCATTTCCCTGATTCTGAACCGGAAACAAACGTCTAATAGGGCCAAAACCCTTATAATGTTTGCTCCCTCCCAAGCCAATATGTTACTGCCACACAGGCTAACATAGGCCGTATTAGGCTTGCAAACTGCGTAACCTCAGGTAGGCTAATGGCGTACTTGGAGAAAAGTGATGGCGGGCGAATTGATTCGAGTGGATGCAAGGCGGTCGGCCTCGGTGTCGGCATTGAAACCGAAGCTCCCGTCCATCCTTCCTTTTGGCAGGAATCGAGGGCGTGTCGAGCGCCTGGATGAAAAGCAAGGATTTGAGTGGGTTGGCGAAGCTCTGAGCAGGACTCAAGAGGCGCTCGAAACCTTGTGGGAAGCGGAGGAACTGCATCGACTGCTGTTTGTGAAGATTCCGCAACCACGCTTCGTCTGCGATGCCAAGACGCTGCGCATTCTCGCCGTGAATGAGGCGACTGTTCGCCAGTACAAGTACTCGCGATCCGAATTCCACCGCATGAAGGTGACTGACCTGAGCGTGCCGGAGTCCCTCGGAAGTTTTAAAACGTTCTGCCAGGAATTGGCTTCGCCGCAACGCGGCACGACTGACGGGCAGGACAACGTCTTTCGCCATCGTCGAAAGGACGGCAGCCTGATCGACGTCGAGATCGATGCAGCCGTGATCCCCTTGCGAGGCAGGCGGCTGTTTTTGCTCTTGGCTCAGGATGTCACCGAAAAGCGGCGCGCCCAGCAGCGGTTGCGGGCGCACCAAGCCACTACCCAGGCGCTGGCGGAATCCTACACTCTGACCGAAGCCGGTCCGAAGATTTTTCGGGCCATTTGTGAAAACCTGGGTGGCGACTGGGGCGAGTTGTGGACTGTCGATCCGGCGGCGAACATCTTGCGCTGTGCGCAGACCTGGCATCCCGCGTCGCAACGGCTGCCACGAGTCGAGCGGGCCACGCGGGACATGGGCTTTGCGCGCGGCGAAGGAATCCCCGGTTCGGTCTGGGCGAGCAACAAGCCGCTCTGGATCGCCGACATCTCCCAGCAGCCGGCCGCGCACCGAACGCGGGCGGCTGACAAGTACGGCCTGCGAACCGTGTTCGCGTTCCCGATCCGATTGAACCGGGAAGTCCTTGGAGTCATCACCGTTTTCAGCCGGCGCGTGTTGCCGCCTGACAAACATTTGCTGCAGTTGCTCAAGGACATCTGCAGCCAGATCGGTCAGGTGATGGGACGGAGGCGCGCGGAGAGGCAGTTGCTGGAAATTAGCGAACGCGAACAGCAGCGCATCGGGCGGGATTTGCATGATGGCCTGTGCCAACAGTTGGCTGGCATTGCTTACATTGCCAGCAACCTGCACAGCAAGCTCGCGAAGCAATCCCCCGCGGAAGCGGTCATGGCGGCGCGAATTGCCGAGCTGTCGCGGGCGACCGCCGTGCAGGCACGCCAGATCGCGCGCGGACTCAACCCGGTGAACCTGGGAACCATGGGACTGGTCGCGGCACTGGAGGAATTGGCGTCTTCCATCGGGACGATGTTCTCCATTTCTTGCCGATTTGAATCCACTCACCGTGTCCGCATTCGGGACCATGGCGCCGCCGTCCATCTCTACCGCATCACGCAAGAGGCAATTCACAATAGCATCACTCACGGGAAAGCCACCGAGATCCGCGTCTCCCTCCACCGGAAACGCCGGGGGACTGTCCTCAGCGTTATCGACAACGGTCGTGGGTTGTCCAACGTTTCCGTCGAAGACTGGGGAATGGGTATCGAAAACATGAATTGCCGCGCCCGCACAATCGGCGCACGGATTCAATTTGCCCCCTGCCGCGGAGGCGGGACGATTATGTGCTGCACGCTGCCCGCTCGGGTGCGAAGACCAAAATGAAAAGCGCACGGGGAAAACAGTTGGAAGCTGTCGGCGTCAAGCAGCGAGTTCTGTTGGTGGACGATCACCCGGTCGTTTGCGAGGGATTGGCCCAGCGGATCAACGCGGAACAGGACCTGGAGGTTTGCGGCCAGGCGCGGGATGCCCATGCCGCCCTGGCAGCGATCGAGAAGTTGCGGCCCAACATCGCCGTCGTGGACATCGGCTTGGGCGAAGGCAATGGGATCGAACTGATCAAGGACGTCAAAGTACGCTATCCGCAACTGCCCACGCTCGTGTTGTCCATGCACGACGAGGCGCTCTATGCCGAACGCAGCTTGCACGCCGGCGCCAAGGGCTATGTGATGAAGCAGCAGGAAACGGCCATCCTGTTGCAGGCGATCCGCCAGGTGCTGCGCGGCCAGGTCTATTTGAGCGAGAAGGTCAGGGATTCGATCGTCAACCGCATCGGGGGCAACGTGCCGGAGGGCAAGATCACTTCCCTCGCCCAGCGACTGAGTAACCGCGAGTTGGAGGTCTTCCAGTTGATCGGCGACGGCTATGCCACCCACGAAATCGCCCGCCGTCTGCATCTCAGCTCCAAAACAGTGGCGTCTCATCGGGAACACATCAAAGAGAAGCTGAATCTGAAGACGGGCGAAGAACTGGCGCGCTTCGCCATCCATTGGCTGCGTTACCGCGTGCCGGATATCGACACCTCTTTGACCGCGCGCGAGCTCGTGGGGAAGCCCACGAAGACCCGCCCTTCCAAAGCGGCGACCCGATAGTCGGTTCTGGCGCGTTTCCAATTCGGGGCTTGAACGTCGAAGGGACGTCACCGTCGCGACTCCCTCTGTGGTTTCGTTTCCCTGAAACGAGTCCATTTCATTGCCAAGCCGAGCGCCTCGGGAAGGCGCAAGCCGAGTCGGACGAGACGCCGCTGTTGTATGCGGCAAACCGCCTCGTGTAGTTTCGAGGCCCGAAGGGTAATGCGAATGGGCATGAGCATTACGAACTGAAACGAACCGGATTGAAAAAATATTTCTGCGCATCCTAACCTCCTGCAGCCCTGCCACATCCATTCGTAATTTCGCGTTTGCCAATCCGGTTCGTTTCGCAGAAACGCATGTTTTTGAGCTCCCATTGCCCTTCGCGATTTTAATGAAGATTGTAGGGCGCGATGCCTGTCGTGTGGGTATCGCGCCGCGCCGTTCATCAAAACATGCCCCACAACCGTCGCAACCAGAATGGTAGGGACGGCTGGCCCAGCCGTCCGCGCTTGCCCATCCGCTGTCGTCTTTCCCCGGCCCCTTGAAAGTTGAGCGTTGAGCGTTTCATGTTGAGCGTTCATCTGTTCCCAGTTTCCCCAACTATACCCCTCCCCCAACACCTTGTCCAGCAAAAAATATCGCTTAACGATAGGCAAGTATGTTCCCCTCTTCGGAGGGGATAATGCGGTGGGTGCTCTACCTCAATTCCTCAGCCTGTCATGCTGAGCTTGTCGAAGCATCTCTGTCGTTAAGGTCGTCTCGATTCGGCTTGGGCTGAGTTCCTTACCTCAATCCCCGCACCGTCGCCCCGAACCGGTCCGCCACTTTCTTCAAGTCAGCGGTTAGAGTGTAGCGGCCACACATGGTGCTGGTATGATAGCCGTAGAGATCAGCCCCCATCTCGATGAGCATTCAGTCGAGGAGATTAACGGATTCCTCGAGAGACGCGAGCCGATCCCGTAGAAGAATGCTGTCGCCAAGGTTCAGTCCCCCATAATCACACACTTGTAGCCATCCCACCCCACTCCGTGCTCTTCGTGTCTGCTTCGGGCAATTCGTGGAAGTATCGGCTATTGCGGCCTGTCGCTCAGGTGGGGGTTGTAGTTGGGGAGGCCGCGCGGGCCGGGCTTGCCCATCAGGTCGTCGAATTCGGGAGTGCCGCGGAGGGCGGCGAGGTCGGCATCCTGTAACGCGGACTGGCGATAAAGCCGGCTGGTATCAACGTCGAAACATTTCTTGAGGCTCTGCACGGCCATGACAGGATCGTCGAGCTGCGCGTAAACGCGGGCGAGGCTGAAAAGCGTGGCGGGGTCATCGGGCCGCAGGGCGAGGCTGGTGTTGAACTTCTCGATGGCATCGCGGAAATCGCCCCGGAGGCGGCTGACCCTGCCCAAATCAATGAGCGCGTCGCCCCACATCGTGTACGTGGCCGCCGCGCCCGGTTGCGCCCTCGCGGCGCGCTCGAATTTCTCCAGCGCCTCGCGCAGCAGTGATTGCTCCATCTCACGGTCGGTCGTGACCTGCGCCGCGCGCACGAGCGCACTGGCCCAGTTGTTGCACACGGGGCTGATCTCGCCGCTGAAGCGCGCATGTTCGGCAGTCTTGGCGAAGAGCGCCGCAGCCTCCTTATACAACTGAAAACGCGCCCGATCGTTCACGGCATAATCGGGCAGTTTTGTGGAGAGGATCACCGCCCACTGGTTGTAGGATTCCCAGTCGTCGGGCGCGAGTTCGGCGGCTTTGCGGCATTTCTCCACAGCGCCTTGATAACAAGCCAGGCGGATGCGGGATTCCACGGGCAAATCACCGATCAACACGAGGGTCTCGCTCCAGGACGCATAAGTAAGCTTGTCGTCCGGCTTCTGGGCTGCCGCCCTGCTGAACTTCTCGGCGGCGGCCTGGAAGGACTGCAACTGCTCCGGCCCCGTCAAACCCTGTTTGCCGAGTTGCACGAGCGAGATGCCCCAGTTGTAATACGCTTGCGGGAAATTCGTGCGCGCACGGATCGCCCGTTCGAACGCCTGCGCCGCGCCCGCCCACTTGCGATCACGCATCAACTGCACGCCGAAATCGAACTGCCTCTGGGCCACTTGAGCGGGCGAGAGCGTTTGCTCGGGCGTCGCGGTCGGTGTCGATTGCGCCGTCTCGGCGGGGAGGTTCGGTGTGTCACCTAGAAGCGCGAGGCCAATCACAATGCTGATGAATGCGCGATTCATGTCCCTCTCAACTATTTGTGCGCCCTGCCGCCAACTCCAACGGCAAAGCGGAAGAAGCAGGGCCAGTCGGAGAGGAAGGTTGCCGGAGGCTTGGACCGCGAACAAACGACCGTAAGTCGGTGACTGATTGACGATGCCGACTTCCGGTCGCGACTTACGAATGTGGTATGAAGCCCAGTTGATCGAGGAGCTTTTGTCCCGTGGAAGATTGGACAAATTGAATAAAATCGTGCGCCGCAGGTGCTTCCTTGTCCTTGTCGGTAAAAAGATGCAAAACGCGCGCATAGGGATACTGGCCCTGGTTCACCATCGCAGACGTCGGGGCGATTCCGCCGATGGACACGCCTTTGACGTTGGGTTTCGTCGACAACTCAATGCTGCTATAACCAATTCCGTTCGCATCGCCGGCAACCTCCTGAACGATGGCCGCGTAACTGGGGAAGGTCTTCATGCTTGCGCCGTACGGCTTGTTCTCCATCGCCAACTCGCGAAAGCCCAGGTGCGTTCCGGAAATGGGGTCGCGGATGTACAGGTGAATGGGCCCATCCGACCCACCCACTTCCTTCCAGTTCTGGATAACGCCGGTAAAAACGTCCCGCACCTGGTCCCGTGTCAGATTTCCGACAGAGTTGCCAAGATTGACAATCACCGCGACGCTGTACGAGCCGATGGTGTAATCGTTACAATTGATATTGCGAGTCCGGGCCAACTCCATTTCGTTCGTGGTGAGCACCCGGGAAGCTGCCGCGATGTCGCTGAGTCCACCCAGCATTGCCGCCACTCCATACCCGGTTCCTTTGAATTCGGTTTGAAACGTCGCGGCTGGATGATCTTTCTTGTACTCGGCAATCAGCCGGGGCGCCAATTCCTCGCCAATCGTGTTCGAGCCGGTGAGAACGACGGCTCCCGATTTATCAGATTTTGCGGGTGTGGCGGTCTCGCTCGGGGAACAACTCGTGATCGCCGCACCGAGCAATAATACACCGAGGCTCTTGAGGTAAAAATATTCCTTGCACAAATTCATTCTCATGGCGCCTTCTCCCTTTCCGTCTGGAAGTGATCTGGGCAGCAATCTTCATTTGCTTGGGCGTAAAGATCAAGGACAAAGTCACCATGCAGCCGCACAGGTCAATCTGTAGAGGTGATGCCACCAGGATGGGAATGGAGCGTCTGGAGGTCATTACAAACGAGGGTATGCTTTTATAGTGGCGCTGGCTGCACCATTGCGGCACGATACGGTGGAAGGAGTTGAGGCAATGTTGTTGAGGCAGACAGAGCGTCCGAGTGCGAAGATCGACGGGTGCGGCGTGGTGCTGTTTCTGGTGCGGGCCGTGATGGCCCTTACGGTAGCGCTGGCCGTCCCGGTTTCCGTCCGCGCCGCCGATAACCCATCCGTGTGCGTCCTGACCATTCACGAGGACATCACACCCAACACGCTGTACCTGGTCCGGCGCGGGTTGCGTGAGGCGGAAGAGAAGAAGGCGGCGGCGGTCGTGATCGAGATGCGGACCAACGGCGGCAGCGTGGACGTGATGGAAGAGATCATTGGCCTGCTCGGTCGCGCGCCGATGAAGACCTACACGTACGTGGATGACAAGGCCTACTCGGCCGGGGCCTACATCGCCGCGGCCACGGACAAGATTTTCATGGCGCCCGGAAGCGTGATTGGCGCCGCGACGCCCATAGTGGTTGGCCCCTCGGGGGTGCAGCAGTTGCCGAAGAGTGATGAGGAAAAAAATATTTCGGCCATGCGCGGACGGATTCGCAGCGCGGCGCAGGAGAAAGGCCATAACGCGGCGGTCTTCGAGGCGATGGTTGATGCCGAGCTTGGGTTGACCATTGACGGCAAGGAGATCACACCCAAGGGCAAACTATTGACCCTGACAAATGAAGAGGCGGCTCGCGAGTACGGTCACCCACCCACACCGCTGTTGTCCGCGGGCACGGTAAAATCACTTGATGAGTTGTTCCAGAAAGTCGGGTTGTCGGGAGCCCGCACGTTCGAAGTGGCACCGTCCGGATTCGAGCAACTGGCCCGGTGGATTACGACGATCTCCCCGCTGCTCATCCTGGTTGGATTCCTCGCCTTGTACATCGAGTTGTCACACCCCGGCGTCGCGCTGCCGGCAATTGTGGCCGTGATTTGTTTTGCCATTTATTTCCTCGGCTATTTCGTGGCAGGACTGGCGGGCTGGGAGGAAGTGGGGCTGTTTGTTTTCGGGCTGTTACTGCTGGCGCTGGAGTTCTTCCTGTTTCCGGGTCACTTTCTTTCTGCGGCACTGGGCACGGTCGCGGTGCTGGCGGCCCTGGTGCTGGCTATGACCGGCCATGTTCCGGGCGGCCCGATACTGCCGAGCTGGGAGCAGGTGCAGTTCCCGCTGATGAAAGTATTCGGAAGTATGATCGGCGCCTTCCTGGTCGCGATACTGCTCGGCCGCTACCTGCCAAAGAGCACACTGTTTCGGAAAATGGAACTGGTGGCGGCAACGAACACGGCGGAAGGGTACTCGGCGAGCCTGGGCGAAGCAAAAGCATTACTCGGCGCGGCCGGTGTCGCGGAGACAAACCTGCGTCCGTCCGGCAAAGGGCGCTTTGGCGACAAGCTGGTGGATGTTGTGACGGAGGGCGATCTGATCGAAAGGGGCAAGCCGATCACGATTGTGGAAGTCCAGGGCAGCCGCGTCGTGGTGAAGGCAATGGCGTAGGAGCGATATGAACTGGACGGCCATTGTCCTGCTAACAGTCGTGGGTCTGGTGTTCATCGCCGTCGAGTTTTACCTGCCCAGCCTTGTGCTGGGCAGTATCGGCGCGGTGCTGATGTTGTTCGCGACGGCAATCTGTTACAGTAGCACCGGCAGCCGGGATCAGACGATCGCCCTGTTCTGTATGGAAGTAGCGCTGGGCCTCGGTGTGGGTTATGCCTCCATCAAGTATTTCCCGCGGACGGCTGTCGGCCGGAAAATGATTTTGGCAAAGATGGAAACGGGTGCCAGCGCCCCGGCGGAGCGAGTGAAGGAATGGATCGGGCGCGAAGGGGTCGCCCAGACGGTGTTGCGGCCCGCAGGCATGGCGATGATTGGTGGCAAACGGCTCGATGTGGAGGCCGAATCCGGCATGATCGAGAGCGGCAGTCCCATCAAAATTGTGGCGGTGCATAAAAATCGACTCGTGGTAAGGAAACTTGGTTAAAGGAAATGGAATTATGGAAAACAACATTGGCTCACTCATTCTGATGGCGCTCTTGGCGGTCGGCATCATCGTCGTCTTGATCGTTTTCTTTGTGGTCCTTTCATTTATCAATATTTGGATTCAAGCCCGCATGACCGGCGCACCGGTGTCGTTCCTCACGCTATTGAGCATGCGGCTGCGGCGCGTGCCCATCGGACTGGTCGTCCAGAGCCGCATCACCGCGGTGAAAGCCGGTATACCCCTCACGACCGACCAACTCGAAGCGCATTATCTGGCTGGTGGCGATGTCAACCAGGTCGTCCGTGCCCTCATCGCTGCGGAAAAAGCCAACTTGAATCTTGGCTTCAACCAGGCGGCAGCCATCGACCTCGCCACCCATCAGTCCGGCAAGAGCGTGTTCGAAGCCGTGATGACCTCCGTGAACCCCAAGGTCATCGACTGCCCCAACCCGGCCAGCGGCAAGCAAACGATCGCCGCCGTTGCGAAGGACGGCATCCAGCTTCAGGTCAAGGCGCGGGTCACGGTGCGCACGCATCTCGACCGGTTTGTCGGCGGCGCCACGGAGGAGACCATCATTGCCCGTGTCGGCGAAGGCATCGTCACGGCCATCGGCTCGGCGAATTCCTACAAGGATGTGCTGGAGAATCCCGACACGATCTCCAAGCGCGTATTGGAAAAGGGACTCGATGCCAGCACGGCCTTTGGCATCATGTCCATTGATATTGCGGATGTCGACGTCGGCGACAACATCGGCGCGCGTCTGCAGCAGGAACAAGCCGAAGCCAACAAGCAGATGGCCATCGCCAACGCCGAAACGCGGCGCGCCATCGCGGTTGCCAACGAACAGGAAATGAAGGCCCGCACGCAAGAGATGCGCGCGAAGGTCGTCGAAGCGGAGGCCCAGATTCCAATGGCTATGGCGGAAGCATTCCGCAGCGGCCGGCTCGGCGTCATGGATTACTATCGCATGCAGAACATCCAATCAGATACCCGGATGCGCCAGTCGATAGCGGGAGAAGACGTCAGCAAATCCGGCACAGCCAGTTAGAATCGTGAAACTTGCCAATATCGACGGCCTGATTTGGGTGATCATTGTCATCGTGGTCGCCATCGTCAAAGGCTTGACGAAGCTACAAAAGCCGGCCGATGAAGACACGACTGATTCGGACGAAACGCCGCCGGTGGCCTTCCCCAGGACGTCACGCCCGCAAGCGCAACCACGCCGGCAGCCACAACCGCGCCCGGTGGTGGTGCCGTCGCCGCGCACGACCGCGACGGTCCCGCGGACTGCGGCACCGATGGGTCCCCGCTCTGTTACCGCGCCGGCGGGCAAAGCCGGAAGAATCGACGCTGATCAGATCCGCCGCTTTGTGGAACAGTTAAGCGGCCAACCAACGCCGATCCCGCCCGTCGCTCCGCCACCCATTCCCACAGCGTCGCCCCCTCCTTCACCCCCCACGCCAGAGCCGGTCACGGATGCGCCCGAGCTAAAGCAAACGATTGCGGACGCACCGGCACCGACGCAACCGTCGCGCGCCACACAGTGGGCACAAGCTTTGCGCGACCGACAGAACATCCGGAATATCGTTATCTCCGCCGAAATCATCGGCCCGCCAAGAGGCGAATCAGCATAGTTAGGTTGCCAAGTATAAACTAACCAGTAGGGTTATCCGCTAGTTAGCTTTTGGCATCTCCAGTGCTGCCGGATTACTCCCGTGGGAACAGCAATAATCAACATCATACTTAAGGGAGCAGAGGGAGTTATGAGATATAATAATCTCAAACGGGATAACCAGGGTTTCACTCTGGTTGAAATAATGATAGTCGTCGCAATTATTGGATTGTTGGCCGCCCTGGCGATTCCAGGTTTCGTCAAAGCGCGCAAGCAATCGCAGGGCCGCCGCATCCTGAACGACTGCCGTCAGATGGATTCCGCCATCAATCAATGGGCTCTTGAGACCGGGCAGACGGATGGCAACACCATCGATACCGTCGCCGCGCAAACGTACTTGAAGACCACTTGGAAACCAAATGACCTCCTCGGCAATTCCTATGCACTCACCGTGGTCGGGGGCACCCAGATTGCGGTGAACGCATCGACCAAGTCGTCCCTGGATGGTGTGGGCATCGACTGGGGCGCGTACTGATGATACGTCAGTGACTGTGTCGTGGCACGCTGTGGCGCGCGGGAGCAAGGGGAACCCTAGCACGCCACAGCGTCGTCACGCAATCGGGCCCTCCCCATCCCGAGGGCCTTTTGCCTGCGAGGTGTTCTGCCGGCGGCAGAACCTCCCAGATATGAATCGTCTTGCCCTTCGTCTCCAAATTCCGTATCCGGAAGCAATGCGAGCGGGAATTCTCATTAACAAACGGGTGGGTCCATGAAAATCGGTGTCATTGGCGGCAGCGGACTTTACGAGATGGAAGGCATCGAGCGGAAGCGCTGGAGCCGGGTAACGACGCCGTTCGGCAAACCATCCGACCAGTATCTTAGCGGGCGCATCGGTGCGCGCGAGGTTGTGTTTCTGCCCCGCCACGGGCGAGGTCACACGATTCTTCCCAGCGAATTGAATCATCGGGCAAATATCTATGGCATGAAGAAGCTGGGGGTCAGCCACATTGTCAGCGTTAGCGCGGTCGGATCCTTAAAGGAAGAGTACCAGCCGACAGACATCGTGGTCATCGACCAGTTCTTCGATCGCACGAAGCGCAGCGAGGAATTCACCTTCTTTGGCGGCGGCATTGTGGCGCATATCTCGTTTGCCGATCCAATCTGTCGGCGGGTCCAGCAGACACTCGCGGCCTGCGCCCAGGATGCGGGGGCGACCGTACACGTGGGGGGCACCTATGTAAACATGGAAGGACCGGCGTTTTCGACGCGCGCCGAGTCGCAGTTCCACCGCCAGATGGGATGGGATGTCATTGGCATGACGAACTACGGCGAGGCGCGGTGTGCGCGCGAAGCGGAGATTTGCTACGCGACGCTGGCGATGGTAACCGACTACGATTGCTGGCACGAGGCCCACGAGGCTGTCACGGTGGAAATGGTCGTTGCCAACCTGATGAAGAACTCGAAGACCGCGCAGGAGATTATCCGTCGCGCCGTGGCGGCACTCGACCCCACGGCGGATTGCACCTGCCGTCACGCGCTGGCGACGGCAGTTATGACGCATAACCGGCTCCTGCGGCCGGCCACGCGCAAGAAACTGGGCTTGCTTCTCAAGAAGTATTCCCAGAAGAAGTAGAAGCGAATGCACTATCTGGCGCCCGCATCGCAGATGCCCGCGCTCCGGTTTGGATCACCGGCATCTGGTTGGTGAGCGGTAGACACCTGCCGAACAGAAATGTCACCATGACAATTATGTACAGCACAACCTCGTACCTGCGACGCATCATCATTGGTTTCATTCCTGAGTATTTCACGCGCCGAAGGACATCTTCCCGGCAGGCAATACTCCTTCTCACGTCGGCATTGGCCCTGCTGAACCATTAGGCGCAGGATTTCGTATCCCACAATGAATGCACTGGGAATAGTGGCGATTTGCGCGGGCCTCGGCACGCCAGCATACGTATTTCACACTTGTCGGCACCTGTAGTTGACCCTACACTCCGCCGCATGTTTGAACGAAACAGCGAAAGGTTCACCCATGAATAACATCCGATACCGGTTCTCAATGCTCGCAACAGTTTGGACCGTCCTCGTGCTGGCCGCCCTGCTGTGGTCCGGCCGTAGTAGCCGCGCAGCCCTCATGGATGATTGGCCCATCAAATTTCATCCACACCTCGACCTCCAGTCGAGCTATGACGACAACGTGCTGATCTCCTCTGCAAACCAGCTCGCCGACTTTTACTTCACGGTCAGCCCGGGACTGCAGTTGGAATACGGCAACCTTGACCACAATTACTTGTCGCTCGATTACACAATGGGGATCGAAGAGTTCTACCGCCTGACAACCCTCAATGCCATCAATCACGACGTGGTGCTTAAGGGTCTTTTTCAGTTCAGCCGTGTCAAACTAAAGATCGACCACACATTCAAAGACGAAACCTCGGAAGACTTTGAGGCAGGTGCGCGCGTTGAACAACAGCAGAATCTGACCAGCGCCAGCGCGGAGTACAGCGTGAACCAGTATTTCTCGCTTGGCGCACTGTATCACCAGGAATTCCATCATTTTCCGACCCCGGGGCAGATTGATAATGAACTCTTCGAACCCGGTGTCGCCATCTACTACCACGTGTCGCCCAAGACGGACGTATTCGGGGAATTCGATTATGGGTTGGCCGATGTCTCGCAGGGCGAGAATGCGCAATTTGAAACCGTAAATCTCGGCCTGCGCGGGAAGGTCACCAGCAAAATCACGGGCAATATCGGGGTCGGCTATGAACATCGTGATTTCTCCGGCTCCAGCCCCAGCATTGACACCGTGGTTAGCACGGTCTCGTTACATGGAGATTTTACGAAACACACCTTCGCGGATCTTGTGATCGCGCGACAGATCAGTCCCTCGATCACCAACGCTTCAACTTCCGTCACCACGACGCGCGCGGATCTTCAGATCAATCAGAAGATTTACCGGGAGAAGTTCCTAGTCTATGCCGGTGGCGCCTACGAGCACGATGAATACTCAGGAGTAAGCCGCATAGATAATATTTGGGAGGGCCGGGTTGGCGCCAAGTATTTCGCGACGAAGTGGTTGGAGTTTGGCGCATCCTATCGCTATCAGCACAACGCATCGACCGCAACTTCGATCTCCTTCGAGCAGGACCTCGCTAGCGTCGATGCGCTCTTGCACTTCTGATCGCTTGCGCTGAGAAGGTGGGTCGTCAAACTGAACGCCTCGGCCAGAACTTTGGACAATAACAGGCAGACGTAACTATTTCGTAGACCATGCGTTAGCCCGCTCTGGAAACGTTTTTTCGCAGTAACCCGCGTCCCTGAACCCACTTACGGCTCTGGCCACCGCAGGACCCATTCGGAAGAGGGAAAGACTGGCTTTTGGCACGCGGCGCGCTGATGATAAGTCTTCTGAATAGAATGTGATACGCCGAAGTTGCCCCCACGCGGGCTGGTTTGCGGTTGACGTAGTTTTGAAAACGAGCATAATTGCGCTACAATCAAGCGGGGCGAACGCCGCTTGAGGTGCGAGTGGCGGATGAGGCATTTGATAGATTGGTGGCCAGACGAACAAATCGTTCCACGACCGTCGACCAGCCGAGTCCGCGCTGGAAGATCGACGAGTTTTTCTGGTAGAGGTTTGCTAAAAATGCATATGACGAAGGCTGAACAGAGTTTGAACAGGACGCGAAAGGCTACGCTCGCACACGCAGACATGGCGCTGGGTGTATTGCTTTGCTTGGCACTCACCTCTTGCAGCCCGACAACGATACAGGTGCGCACTGTCACCCCCGGTGCGCCACAACTTCCGCTAGGCACAGCGGGCATCCCGCATGACGCCCAACCGGCCGCCAACAAACCCTCGCCCGTCCAAAACGATTATCGCATCCAGCCGTTGGACACGATTCAGGTCTCCGTCTTCAACGAGGCTGACCTTTCCGTGCAAAGGCGTGTCTCGCCGCAAGGCTATATCACGTATCCGCTTCTTGGCTCCGTCCAGGTCGGCGGACTGACCGTTGGTGAGACGGAAACCAAACTCAAGGACTTGCTGGGACGCAGCTACCTCGTCAACCCGCAGGTCACGGTTCTCGTGGATCACCCCAACAGCCGCCGCCTCGTCATTCTCGGCCAGGTAAAGTCACCCGGTTCCTACGACATTGGCGACGAAGGGCTCACGGTGGTGCAGGCCATCGCGCGAGCGGGGGGATTCACGGATGTAGCGGCTACCGACCGTATCACCGTCATCCGCACCGAGAATGGCGGCGTTACAAAGATCGTCGTGAACGTCGCCGCCATCATCAAGGGTGGAGACCGGAGCAAGGATGTTGGACTGAAACCCGATGACGTTGTATCCGTGCCCGAAACCATTTTTTAACCCCCATGCAAGCCCTCATTCCCTATAACCCTAACGGGCAGCAGCGCGCTCCCAGCGGGCGGCGCCCCACGGTCGGTTTGCATTGGCGACATTATCTCCTGATTGTCCTCGAACACAAATGGGTGGCTCTCATTTCGTTTCTGACCGTACTGGCGATCAATCTCATCTACACCTACCACCAGACCCCCATTTACCGGGCGACGGCTGCGCTGGAGGTGGCATCGGAAACGATGAAGGTGCTGAATATCCAGGACGTATTGAGCACCGATACGCGTGACGACCAATACTTCAACACCCAGATCAAGATCATGCAGAGCCGCACCCTGTGCGAACAGGTCGTCCAGACGCTCCGTCTGGACAGGAATCCCAGCTTCCTCGCCTACGCTGGCTCCCAGGGTGACCTCGCCGGGGCGCTCCAAGGACGTCTCAGCGTTGTGCCAGAACGTAACACCACCATCATTGACATTCACGTGGATCATCCCGATCCGAAACTGGCCGCGGATCTTGCCACCGGGGTAGCCCAGCAATACATCAAGCAGAACCTCGAAAAAAAGATGCTGGCGTCGACCGACGCCGTTCGCATGCTCAGCGAACAGGCGGATGAATATAAGCTCAAGGTCAAGAAATCCGAATTCGCTTTGGCTGAATACCGGCAGCGCACGCAGTCCGGCGAGGAACGCCAGAACAGCGTGGTCGATAAGCTGAAGGATCTGAACAACTCGGTGACCCAGGCACAAAAAGCGCGCCTCAGCGCTGAAGCTGAATGGAACGGGGTCAAAGCCCTTTTGGATGCCGGGCGCAGCGCCTCCGAGATCCCGGTCATTATGAACAACTCGAAGGTAAGCGAGTTGCGCAAACAATTGAACGACAAACAGATTACTCTCGCCGTCCTCCGCGAGCGTTACCGCAACCAGCACCCGTCGATGGTCGCCATCCAAACCGAACTGAACGAGATTTCTGGCAAGCTCACCAGTGCGTGCAACGATGCCATCAATGCCCTACAAGCCGGGTATTTGATGGCCAAGGCGAATGAGGAAATCCTGCAAAAAGCGCTCCATGAACAGGAACAGGAATCGATGGAGATGGATAGCAAGCAGCCGGATTACAATATGCTCAAGCGCAATGCCGAGGCTGACCGCCAGCTTTATGATTCCATCCTCACCCGTATAAAAGAAACCGGCGTCGCCGATAAGCTGCAATCCAACAATATCCGTCTCATTGATCCCGTTCAGGTTCCCGGCTCTCCATTCAAGCCGCAGAAAGGTCGCAACTTGGCGGTCGGGCTGCTCCTCGGCGTCTGCGCCGCCTTCGCCGCCAGCTATTTGCTCAACACGTTCGATGACAAGATCAAGACCTACGAGGACGTCGATTCGCTCGGGTTACCGCTGCTCACCGGCGTGCCGCACATTGATCTCAAGGATGCTTCCCAGAATGGCCGCGTGCTCCAGGCCGATCCGCATTCCATCTCCGCCGAGGCCTTCCGCAACCTGCGTGCGAGCATCAGCTTGAAGCCGGAGGCAAACTCGGCCAAGCCGCTGCTCGTCACCAGCACGGCGCCCGGAGAAGGCAAGTCCGTTGTTTCCGCCAACCTCGCCATCGCGTTCGCGACCAATAAACAACGTACGCTGCTGATTGATTGTGATTTGCACAACCCGGTGCAACACCACGTCTTCCCGGCCGACCCCGACAAGGGAATCTCACTTTACCTGACCAGCAACGTCACCTTGCAAGAGGTCGTCCAACCGACGAACGTCCCTAATCTGGACGTACTTCACGTTGGCAGCATACCGCCCAACGCGCCGGAATTGCTCGCGTCCGACCGCATCCGCGAATTGATCGCCGATGCGTGCCAGCAGTACGACCGCGTCATCATTGACAGCCCGCCGGTCACCGCAGTCAGCGATCCGCTCGTGCTGTTGCCGTACGTGCAAGGTGTTATTTATGTCATTGGCTTTGGCAAAATTCGTCGTGAAATCGTCGCGCGCACAATGCAACGACTGCGCGAGTGCGGCGCTCCGCTCGTCGGTGTGGTCATGAACAACATCGACCAGGAACTGCACGGATATTACTACTATCCGTACAAGTACTCCTACTACCACAAGAAGCGGAAAGGTAATGGCGCCGCGTAACGCTCCTCCCGTGGAGCAGTGATGGTGCGCCGCAATGTGCGGCAACCGACAAACGGGCGAAGGAAGTCAGCCGGCATTCGCGTTGGAGCGGGGAGAATGCACCGGAATGGCGGCAGCATGCCCGGGCTGTACAAAGGCAGGCATTTGAGCAATGATTGATCCTGTGAACAACGAGCCCAGTTCCCGACGGGCCGCCACCCCCGTCGATCCCCTGCCCAACGTCACGCGCTGGCTCTGCGTCCACACGCGCCCGCGCAAGGAAGCCGGCGCCGAGCGCTATTGTCGCGAAGTACTCGGCTTCGATACCTTTTATCCGCGACTCAAGCACCTCAAAACCATCCGCCGCGTCAAGCGCTGGATTGTCGGCCCGCTGTTCCCACGCTACTTCTTTTGCCGTCTGAATCTGGCCCAGAATTTCCGAGCGGTGCAATACGCGCCGCAAGTTGTCGGGGTCGTCAGCTTTGGCGGCCACCCCACCCCGGTCGATGATTCCATCATCGAGCAACTCCAGCAATGGGCGGGCGAGGCGGTCGATATCGTGACGGTACGCCCCGGCTTTCACCCCGGCGATCTCGTCGAGATCGCCGACGGCCCGTTGCGCGGTTTGCAGGCGGTCGTGCTGCAAGAGATGAGCGACCATGATCGTGTCGCCGTTCTGCTTTCAACCCTGGGTTGCCAGGCCCGATTGATCGTCAGCCGTTCCCAACTCGTTGACGCGTCCTAGGCCCATCCGGACCGTCTTCGCGGGATTGCCAGTGTCGCGCCTGCCCTCGGCCGAGCAGTTTCGGCCGGCAGTATTTTCAAGGCGAGCCAGTACACTCACCCGGTTTGGACGAGAGTGATATGCGCGTTGCATTTCTTCCCTGCAATAAGTTTCACGACGCTATCCTGCGACCGATCCACGAAATGTTGAGCCGCAGGCATTGGTGTTTGTATACCGAGAACCGTGAGGCACTTTTCGATTTTCAGCCACACGTGACGATCATGGCCGAGGCCATCTTCGGGGAATTGCGACCGCGTCTGCCGAAGACCATCTTCGTTCACACGCGACATGGACTGGCCAGCAAGATGGTGGCGTACCAGGGCGCCAACGAATGCGACTACCTGTGCGTGACAAGTGATTTCATGCGGGACTGGTACCAACAGGGCGGCTCCAAGCCGCGCCAGGATTTCTGGGTCATTGGCTACGTGGGTCTGGATCCTCTCTTTCGCGGCGACAGCCCGGCTTTGCCGTTCGACCGGAAACCCGGACAGAAGACCGTACTCTACGCACCAACATTCAACCGTCCTCTTTCTTCAGCGGGTATGCTGGGCGCTCGTCTGGTCGAATTGATTCGCGGTTCCCGACAGGACATCTCCATCATCATCAAGCCGCATCCGTTGATCGCCGAACAGAGCCCGGAATGGATGGAGACCTGGCGCCGTCTCGCGCACGAGCACGAAGACGTTCACCTGGTTGCGAACGCAAACGACGATGTGATGCCCTACCTCCGCGCCGCGGACGCCCTCATCACGGACGCTTCCAGCGTCCAACTCTATTACCTGGCCCTCGATCGGCCGATGATCCTGATCAACAATCCTGATCGGTTCGGCTGTGAGTATTTCGATCCGCGCGGCTTCGAATGGAGTTGGCGAGATATGGGAAGACAAATTGAAAACGTGGAAGAATTGCCAGCAACGGTAGCCGCCGCCCTGTCCGATCCCGTGCGGGGATCTGACCGCCGCGCGCATTATCGGAAACTTCTTTTCGGCGACCTGACGGATGGCAAGGCGGTGGAGCGACTTTGCCATAACGTGGAGAAGCTGGCGGCCACCATACCTTCGAATCACCTGTCTTATCTCGCCAGCGTACCTGCGGCGCGCCTCGCTGCGAGGAAGGTCAAGTGGGCGGCTCGTCGTGCCGTACAAGGAATAACCCGGCTATGGTCACTGTAAATCGCGCTTCGCAAGTGAAACCCGACTGCGTCAGCGTCCTGATCCTGGCCGCCGGCTCGGGTGATCGTATCGGTCGACGCCCCAAGGCGTTTCTTCGTCTTGAAGGCCGGACGCTGCTCGAACGTGCCGTGGCGCTTGTAACGCCCTTCGCCACCGAGATCATCGTTGGGGTACGACCCGAGGATCTGGCGCGAGCCCGTCGGCTCGTGCCGAAAACCGTACAGGTGGTCGCCGGCGGTGCGACCCGGCAGGAAACCTTGTCCCGCCTCCTGCGGTGCTGTACGAAGCCGATTATACTACTCCACGAAGTCGCAAGACCGTTTGTCACCGCCGAGTTATTCGAGAGGCTGCTGGCAGAGGTGCAACGCCACGGTGCGGTGGCCTTGTACACGGAAGTCCCCGTGCGGGACAGCCTGGGTCTTTTGGAAAAGCAGGGGCTGAAAATGATTCTGCCTCGCCGTTCGGTTGTCGCACTGCAGATTCCGCACGCATACCGACGGGAAATCCTCCTTCACGCGAACCGCCTCGCGGCACGCAACAATTGGAACGAAGAAGGCACCGCGGCCGTCGTCAAACGAGCGGGGCACAAGGTCCGCCTCGTTCCCGGTTCCCCCGACAACCTCAAAGTGACGTATGTGGGCGACCTGAAATTCCGTCCCCACCATCGAGGCTGATGTCCGATCATTCACCAGAACAGGCCATGGCCACGGAAAAACACAATCGCCCCGTCACCAAGGCGCTGGTTTCGACAATTATCATCTTTCTGAACGCGGAGAAATTCCTTGCCGAAGCCGTTGAAAGCGTCCTGGCCCAGACCTACCCGACCTGGGAACTGTGGCTGGTGGACGACGGCTCGACCGACCGTAGTTCACAGTTCGCCCGCGACTACGCCGCAAAATCCCCGGATCGCATACATTACCTGGAGCATCCCGGTCACGAGAACCGCGGTAAGAGCGCAGCGCGCAATCTTGGCTTGCGGCATGCGCGTGGAGAATATGTGGCCTTGCTGGACGCTGATGACGTCTGGCTGCCGGGTAAATTGGCCAATCAGGTACCGGCCCTGGAGGCGCATCCTGAAGCGGCCATGTTGTACACTCGGACGCTCGTGTGGTTTAGCTGGTCGGGAAAACCGGAAGACCAATCCAGGGATTACCTGGCAGAAACTGGTGTGCCTCCAAATACTTTGGTCAGTCCCCCTACCCTGGCTAACCAATTCATCCGCAGCGAAGCCTTCTTGCCAAGCCCGTGCAGCATGCTCTTGCGTCGTGACGCGGTCGAGACCGTGGGCGGATTTGAGGATGCCTTCCGCGATCAGTACGACGACCTGGTGCTGAACCAGAAGATTCTCCTCCGCTACCCGGTGTTTGTGGCGGAAGGATGTTGGGCTTGGTATCGCCAACATCCCGATGGCAGCTGCGCGGTGGCGCTCCGCACAGGCTTACTCAGTTACGACGGCCCGAGCCCCGCGCGTGGTGAGTATCTGGTCTGGCTTGAAAGTTACCTCAGGAGCACAGGATTGGTTGGCACGGAAGTGTGGAAGACCCTGCAGGAAGAACTGTGGCCCTACCGCCATCCACATTTGTTCCGATTCTCGAAAAGAGCCCAGCGTGCGAAAACAGCTTCCCGTGGCATCGCGAGACGGATTCTTCCTTCCTCCGTCCGTAACCATCTGCGTGCGTTTGCAGAAAGGCCCAGTCGAGGCTAGGAATGCTTCTTTCCCAAAAAGTAGGCGGAGCGATTTGGCGGGCACGGGATCTCGTTGCGCCGAAGGCCATCGTCCTCTTGTACCACCGCATCGCGGATACTGAAATTGATCCGCACCAGTTGTGCGTTAGTCCCCGACACTTCGCCGAACAACTCACGGTCCTCAAACAGCGCTACACGCCCCTGTCACTGCCACAGTGCGTGGACGCGATGCGCCAGGGTCGCCTCCCGCGTCATGTTGTTGTGATTACCTTCGATGATGGTTATGCCGACAATCTCCATGCCGCGAAGCCGCTGCTCGAACGTCACGAGTTTCCGGCCACCCTGTTCATCACCACCGGCCAAATCAACAACCCCCGTGAGTTCTGGTGGGACGAACTGGAGAAGGTCTTGCTCCTGTCAGGCCCGCTACCGCAACATTTGGAGTTGGAAGTCAACGGACACACTCATCATTGGGATATTGATGTGGCATCACTACCTGCTCGCCGTCACGAGTTGTACCAGACAGTCCACAAGCTCCTGCGCGGATTGCCATCGGTGCAGCGGACGGCAACCATGGATGCGCTCCTGAAATGGTCCGGTGCCGCCCTCGAGGCTCGTCCGCCGTATCGGACACTGACCACCGAGGAACTCGCGGTCCTGGTGAAGACAAGCCTCATCGATATCGGGGGCCACACCGTGACACACCCACTTCTGCCGGAACAAGAGCTTGCGGTTCAACGTGAGGAGATTTCCGGCGGCAAAATCGCCCTCGAGCAGATGATCGGGCGTCCTGTTCATGATTTTTCCTATCCCTACGGGTTCTACGCGAACCCTACGATCGAACTGGTCCGTCAGGCTGGTTACAGCGGTGCTTGCACGTGCATCGAGCGGGCGACACGCTGTGAATCAGACCCTTTCCAGTTGCCCCGATTCATGGTGCGCGACTGGGATGGCGATGAGTTTACCAAACGGTTGCACGCCTGCGTTCGCAATGGATAATGAGAATTCTTCAAGTTAGCACAGCCGATATTGCAGGTGGCGCGGAACGCGTGGCCTTCGGGCTCTTTGATCGGTACCGCGAGCTCGGGCACGAGTCGTGGCTGGCGGTGGGCACGAAGCGTACGCGCGATCCTAACGTGGTAACGCTGGACCACGCCGATGCCGAGCACTTCTGGTATCGGCTCTGGACACATGTCGCCGCCAAATTGAGTCCCCACATCGGCAGCACGAAGGGAGCTGGTCGCGGCAAGCAATGGTCGGAGTATCTTTCACAGCCCGGCCGCTGGCTCAATTGGCAATTCGGCCATGAGTACTTCGATTTCCCAGGCACACGGGATCTCCTGGCGCTAACACCCGGCAGTCCCGATATTGTCCATTGCCACAACCTCCACGGCCCCCGCAGCGGACCTCGAGGAGATTACTTCGACCTGCGGATGCTGCCCTGGCTGAGTCGCCAGGCACCGCTTATGATCACCTTGCACGACGCCTGGCTCCTGAGCGGTCATTGCGCGCATTCCTTCGATTGTGACCGGTGGCGAACCGGCTGTGGCCAGTGTCCCGATCTGACGATCTACCCGGCCCTCAAACGCGACGGGACTGCTTACAACTGGAGACGCAAGAAACAGATTTTCGAAAACTTACGCATCTATATTGCCACACCGTCGCAATGGTTGATGAGAAAGGTCGAGCAGTCGATCCTCGCACCCGCGATCATCGAAAAACGGGTTATCCCCAATGGCGTGGATCTGCGCACGTTCAAGCCCGCTGATCAACGAACAGTCCGCCAGGAATTGGGCCTACCGGTAGACACGTCCATCCTTATGTTCGCGGCTTACGGCGTTCGCCATAACCGCTGGAAGGACTTTCAGATGCTGCATCAAGCGGTGATCACGGTGGCAAAACAGATGGCCGGCCACCCGTTGCTATTCCTGGCGATCGGCCAGGAGTCTCCCCCGGAGAAAATCGGAAATGCCGAGATCCGCTTTCTGCCGTTCGAGCCGGACCCCGCGAAGATGGCGAAGTACTATCAGGCAGCTGATCTCTATGTTCACGCCGCCCGTGCCGACACCTTCCCCACGACGGTCTTGGAAGCGCTGGCCTGTGGTCGGCCAGTCATTGCGTCCGCTGTGGGCGGTATCCCTGAGCAAGTGGATGAAGGCCAAACCGGCTTCCTGATCGAGGCTGGTGACCAACAATCCATGGCCGGGCGTATCGAGCAGTTGCTGCGCGACACCAGCCGCCGATCCGCCATGGGGCGATGTGCCGCCATGGCGGCCCGATCGCGTTTCGATCTGGAACAACAGGTAGATGCCTATCTCGAGTGGTACGAGTCCATCCTCCATCCCGCTAGCCGTTTGCAGACATTGCCAACAGTGTGATTTGATGAAGGTCCGCCATCGGAAACAGCACTTATAAAAGAACGCGCCGAAGTATTGAGGTAACAACATGAAAGCAATCATCCTCGCTGGTGGATTCGGCTCCCGCCTCTCAGAGGAAACCGTCCTGCGACCCAAGCCGATGGTCGAGATCGGCGGACGCCCGATTCTCTGGCACATCATGAACATCTTCGCAGCCCATAATGTCACTGAGTTCATCATTGCCCTCGGGTACCGCGGCGAGGTCATCAAGGATTACTTTCTGAACTTCCATACGTTCAACAACGATGTGACCATTGACCTCGCAACCGGCAAGGTGAGTATCCACAAGGGCAACCAGCCGAAGTGGAAGATCCACCTTGTAGACACCGGCCTCAATCCTAATACCGGCGGGCGGCTCAAGCGGCTGGCCCATTGGATCGACGACGATGAGACATTCATGTTCACCTACGGCGACGGTGTGGCCGACATCGATATCACGTCGCTGATCAAATTCCATCAGGCGCATGGCAAACTGGCGACGGTTACCACCGTTCACTCCCCAGCCCGCTTTGGCCGCATCGGTTTCGACGGTAACCAGGTCCGCGAATTTTATGAGAAATCCGGGGCCCGGGAGGGCTGGATCAACGGCGGCTATTTCGTCTTGCATCGCAAATGTCTCGACTACATCGACGGCGATGATTGTTCCTGGGAGCGCGGACCGGTCGAGCGTCTCGCGCACGCCGGCCAACTCATGGGCTACCGGCACACTGGCTTCTGGTCGTGCATGGACACGCTGAAGGAGAAGAACCTCCTCGAGGAGTTGTGGAACTCAGGCCACGTCCCCTGGAAGATCTGGAAATGATAATGGATAGAACTCCGGCAACGAGGAAACATGAAGTTACTAGTCACAGGAACTGACGGATACATCGGCGTATTGCTCGCCGATGTGCTTGCGAAACGCGGCCATCACGTCACCGGACTGGATGCCGGCTTCTACCGTGATGGTTTGCTCTACAACGGCGTGTTACCCCCGGCGCGGCAAATCAAGCAGGACATTCGCGATATCACGCACAAGGACCTGCGCGGTTACGACGCGGTGGTCCACCTCGCAGAACTATCCAACGACCCGCTCGGGCAACACAATCCCGAACTCACCTTCCAGATCAATCATCGCGGCAGTGTCGCGTTGGCCACAAAATGCAAGGAGGTTGGGATCGCACGCTTCGTGTATACGTCCTCATGCAGTGTCTACGGTGTTGCCTCCAGCGAGAATGTCACGGAAACATCCCCCACAAATCCGCAAACCGCCTATGCTGAATGTAAGGTGTTCGTCGAACGTGACGTTTCGGCGCTTGCGGACAACAACTTCTCGCCGACGTTCCTGCGCAACGCGACCGCCTTCGGCGCGTCGCCGCGGATGCGGTTCGACATCGTGCTGAACAATCTGGCGGGCCTCGCGTGGACGACGAAGGAAATCAAGATGATCAGCGATGGCACGCCATGGCGACCGCTGGTGCATGTGCTGGATATTTGCGACGCCGTGGCTTGCGCCCTCAATGCGCCTCGCGAGATCGTGCACAATCAAGTGTTCAATGTCGGCGACAACGGCCAGAACTACCGTGTTCGTGAGATCGCGGAGATCGTAGCCGACGTGTTCCCTGGTTGCCGACTCAGCTTCGGCGCGAATGCCGCCGACAATCGAAGCTACCGGGTTAATTTCGACAAGATCAACTCGCGGCTCCCCGGTTTCCGCTGCCAGCGCGACGCGCGCACGGGCGCGCAGGAACTCCACGGAGTGTTTGAGAAGATCCAGATGACACGAGAGATATTTGAGTTTCGCGCGTTTACGCGACTGAAACAACTCGAGCATCTGCTGCGCACGGCACAGATTGATAAAAACCTTCATTGGAGACCCGCATGACCAAACCCGGCCAGTGTCGATTCTGCGGCGCGGACCTGGAGCATACCTTCCTCGACCTCGGCGCTTCACCAATTGCGAATGATTATCGGAATGTGTCGCAGCTCAGCGAGATGGAGCCATTCTACCCGCTCCACGTGAAGGTCTGCGACCGCTGTCTTCTGGTGCAGGTTGCCGATTGTATCAGCGCCCGGCATATCTTCAGTGACAGCTACGCGTATTTCTCCTCGTTCTCCGATAGCTGGTTGGCGCACGCGAAAGCGTATGTCGAGATGATCACCGGGCGGCTCCAACTCGGTCCGCAACACCACGTTATCGAAGTCGCTTGCAATGATGGCTACCTGCTCCAGTACTTCGTTGCGAAAGGAATTCCCGTCTTGGGTATCGAGCCTACAGCCAACACCGCCGCCGCCGCGACGCAGAAGGGTATCCCGACCGTCGTAAAATTTCTCGGTGAAGAAACCGCGCGGGACCTGGCGCGAGGCGGCCGTCAAGCCGATCTGCTGATCGGCAACAATGTGCTTGCGCACGTGCCGGACATCAATGACTTCGTTGAAGGCCTGCGCCTGTTGCTCAAGCCGAAGGGTGTCCTGACGATGGAGTTTCCGCACCTGTTACGGTTGATCGCGGACAATCAATTCGACACGATGTACCATGAGCACTACCAATACCTGTCCCTGCTCGTGGTCGAGAAGATCTTCGGCACCCATGGACTCACGGTGTTCGATGTCGAAGAACTTCCCACGCACGGCGGCTCGCTGCGAATCTACGCGCGGCTTACTAGCGATGAGTCACGGCCCCGCACACCTCGCGTCGAGGACTTGCGCCAGCGTGAGTTGCGGGCCGGTTACGATCAGCTGAATACCTACCTTTCCTTTACGGAGCGCGTCAAAGAGACCAAGCGCAAGCTATTGGAATTCCTGATTGCCGCGAAGCGCAGCGGCAAGACGATTGTCGGTTACGGCGCTCCGGCGAAGGGCAACACGCTGCTGAATTATTGCGGCGTGCGCACGGACTTCATCGACTACACTGTTGACCGCAGCCCGCACAAGCAGAAGTTGTTTCTGCCGGGCACGCACATCCCGATCCATCATCCGGACAAGATTCGGGAGACAAAGCCCGATTACGTCATCATCTTGCCTTGGAACATCAAAGATGAAATCATGCAACAGATGGCGTTTATCCGCGAATGGGGTGGAGAATTTGTGGTGCCGATACCCGAGGTCAGGATCTATCCGTCACGGGGCACTTCCGGCAACCCGTGATGAACACACGCACAATGTGAAAGGAATGAAACCATGAAGGTCGTCTTGTTCTGCGGCGGTCTCGGGATGCGCTTGAAGGAAACCGAGGAAAGCCTCCCCAAGCCGCTCGTAAGAATTGGCTACATGCCGATCTTGTGGCATGTCATGAAGTACTACGCTCATTTCGGACACAAGGACTTCATTCTCTGTCTTGGCTATAAGGCCGATGTGATCAAACAGTATTTCCTCACCTATAACGAGTGCATTCTGAACGACTTCGTCATGACCAACGGCGGTCACGACATCCAGTTGCTCAACCACGACATGAAGGACTGGCGGATCACGTTCGTCGACACCGGCATGTATTGCACCGTTGGCCAGCGACTCAAGCTCGTCCGACACCACCTCGAGGGCGAAGAGATGTTTCTGGCCAACTACAGTGATGGGCTGACCGACGTACCCCTGTCCGATCTCATCAACTTCGCCCAGCAAGAGAGTCGGATCGCCACATTCCTCTGCGTCAAACCGAACCTCACCTATCACTTCGTCACCATGAGTGATCATGGCAGGGTGACCGAGATCAGCGACATTCGAGGCTCCAATATTCGCATTAACGGCGGGTTCTACGTTTTCCGTCAGGGGATTTTCGACTACATTAAGAATGGGGAGGAACTCGTCCCCGGCCCGCTCCAGCGGCTTACTGACGACAACCAACTCAGCGCCTTCACCTACGATGGCTTCTGGGCGGGCATGGATACGTTCAAAGACAAACAACAACTCGAAGACATGCACGCCCGCGGTGAGGCCCCGTGGGAAGTCTGGAAGCAGCCACCGCCGGCTGCCGTTGCCTGAAGGTCACGTTCATCACGTTTGCCCATGATCACCCTCAACCTCGACAGTCGACCCCGCGCTCCACGAACCGTGCTGTGCTTGGGCGCGCACGCCGACGACATTGAGATCGGCTGCGGCGGCACGCTCTTGAAACTCACCGAACAGAATCCCAACGTTACCATCCATTGGGTCGTCTTCAGCGCTACGCCCTTGCGCGCCCGCGAGGCCAAAGGCAGCGCACAGGTTTTCCTTCGGAGCGCTGTTGCAAAGAGGATCGTGGTCAAGCGTTTTCGGGACAGTTACTTCCCGTTCATGGGCGAGCGGATCAAGAAGTTCGTCCAACAGTTGAGTCACGAGGTCGCGCCGGACCTGATCTTCACCCACCACCGCAAAGATCTGCATCAGGATCATCGTCTGTTGGCCGAGTTAACGTGGAATGCTTTTCGTAACCACCTGATTCTCGAGTACGAAATTCCGAAATACGACGGCGACATGGGCGCCCCCAATGCCTACGTCCATCTCAGCAAAGAGATGGCGAAACGCAAGGTCCGCCACATTTGCGAGCAGTTCAAGACCCAAAAGTCCAAACAGTGGTTCAGCGAGGACACGTTCCTGGCCCTGCTGCGGCTCCGCGGCATTGAATCGAATGCGCCCGGTAAATACGCTGAGGCTTTCTACTGCCAGAAAATGCTGTTACTTTGACGAGCCCGGCGGCAACGCGACTGTTATCACAATGATCTTCAAAAAAACCAGAATTCAAGGCGTGTGCCTACTGGAACTCGAGCGGATAGCCGACGAACGCGGCTTCTTCGGCCGCCTGTGGTGCCAGACGGAGTTCGCGAAGCACGGAATCGATTCACGCCTCGTGCAATGTAATCTCTCCTTCAACCCGCACCCGGGCACGCTGCGCGGCATGCACCATCAACTTCCGCCGCATGAGGAGACCAAGGTCGTGCGCTGCACGATGGGCGCCATCTTCGATGTGGCCGTGGACCTGCGACGCGACTCCCCCACGTTCCGGCAGTGGGTCGGCGCGCCTCTCACCGCGGAAAACCGGGAGATGCTCGTGATTCCGCCGGGCTGTGCGCATGGATACTTGACACTGACAGCGAACACCGAGGTCGCCTACCAAATGTCCGTGTACTACGCACCCCAGCACGGCGCGGGCGTCCGCTGGAATGACCCGGCTTTCGGCATCCAGTGGCCCGGTGACGTGAAGGTGATTGCCGACCGCGACCGCAACTACCCCGATTTCAAACCATGATGACCGACAACATCGGCCACGAGATGCACCGGCTGATTGCCGAATTGTACCCGATTTGCCGCAGCATCACAGGCAATGGCTTTCGGGAAACGCTGCAAGCGATTCACCGGTATATCCCGCTCGAAGTCGTTGAGGTGCCGACCGGTACGCCGGTATTTGACTGGATCGTGCCCAAGGAATGGAATATTCGCGACGCCTACATCAAGAATACCCGGGGCGAACGCATCGTTGACTTCCAGGAGTCAAACCTCCACGTCCTCAACTACAGCACGCCGATCCGGACGAAGTTATCACTCGCCGAATTGAGATCGCATCTGTTCTCACTTCCCGAGCACCCGGATTGGATCCCGTATCGCACGTCCTACTACGCAGAGCGCTGGGGGTTCTGCTTGAGCCACCGCCAGCTCCTCGCGCTCCCCGACGACGTCTATGAAGTCTGCATCGACTCAACGCTGCAAGATGGCCATCTCACGTACGGCGAATTTCTCCTGCGCGGACAGAGTTCTGACGAGGTTCTTATCTCCTGTCACGCCTGCCACCCATCGTTGGCCAACGACAATCTTTCGGGCATTGCGCTCGCGACATTTCTGGCGCAACGCCTGGGTGAATCCAAATCGCGCTATTCCTATCGTTTCTTGTTTATCCCCGGCACCATCGGCTCGATCACCTGGCTCGCACGCAACGAGGCGAACGTCGCGAACATCCAGCATGGGTTGGTGATCACCTGCGTCGGTGACGCGGGCCGGTTGACTTATAAGAAGAGCCGGCGCGGTGACGCCGAGATTGATCGAGCCGTGGCCCACGTGTTGAAGCATTCCGGCCAGGACCATGAAATCCTCGAATTCACGCCGTATGGTTTCGACGAGCGCCAATACTGCTCGCCCGGTTTCAACCTGCCGGTCGGTTGTTTCATGCGCACGCCGAACGGTTGCTACCCCGAGTATCACACGTCCGCGGACAATCTCGATTTCGTAAAGCCAGCCAGCCTGGCTGACTCCTTCACAAAATGCCTCGCGGCGTTGGCGGTGCTTGAGGGCAACCAAGCGTACGTAAACCTCAACCCAAAATGTGAACCGCAACTCGGCAAGCGTGGCCTGTATCAAACCATCGGCGGGCAGGCGGATGCGCGCCAGTTTGAGTTGGCGATGCTCTGGGTGTTAAACCTCTCCGATGGCAAGCATACGCTCCTTCAAATCGCAGAGCGTTCAGGTCTCGAGTTTGGGCTCATCCGCAAAGCTGCGGATACGCTTGTTCAACATACCCTGTTGAAGGAGACCGTGTAATGCACGGCGCGTTCACGAATCAAGTTGCGGTGATCACCGGCGCCAGCAGCGGCATCGGCAAGGCCATCGCCCTGGCGCTCGGCACCCAAGGTGCGACTCTCTGCCTCCTCGGTCGTAACGCCAAAGCGCTGCAACTCGCGGCTCCGCGCGTGACGACGTTCCCCATTGATTTGGGTGATGAACCGCAGATTCGTGAAGTCGCCGCCAGGCTGCGGAAAGATTTCGAAGGCGTGGACATTCTCATTCATAGCGCGGGCGTATTCGTTCAAGATCGGGTCGATCCAGCCACACTGGCTGATTTTGATTTACAGCATCGCATAAACACGCGTGCGCCCTCCTTGCTTACGCAGGAACTCCTGCCCGCACTGCGAGTCCGCCACGGCCAGATCGTCTTTATCAACTCCAGCGTTGCCCGCAGATTGCCCGCGGGCGTTTGTCAGTACACCGCGACGAAGACGGCGCTGAAGGCGTTCGCGGACAACCTGCGAGACGAAGTGAACCCCGCTGGCATCCGTGTCTTGAGCGTCTTCCCCGGACGGACGGCCACGCCGATGCAGGCAGCGATTTATCGGTTGGAAGGCAAAGAGTATCGACCCGAGCGGTTGCTCCAGCCGGAGGACATCGCGTCGGTGGTGGCCCACACACTGTGCCTGCCGCGCACGGCCGAAGTCACCGAGATCGACATTCGACCCATGCAAAAACCATGAAGCCCACAAAAGCCATCGCGACGCTCGTTGTCGGCGACTATTACACAAAGCTGTGGAGGGATTGCTGTGAAACGAATTGGAAACAATACGCGGACAAGCATGGCTACGATGTGATTTGCCTCGAGGGCGCGCTTGACACATCGGAACGTGCGCGGAAGCGGTCACCGTCATGGCAGAAGTGTTTGATCTTGAGCCAGGATTTCGCGGCGCAGTATGAGCGGGTGGTGTGGATGGACAGCGACATCGTGATCAACGTGGC
The DNA here is from genome assembly GCA_003152315.1 of Verrucomicrobiota bacterium. GTDB lineage: Bacteria > Verrucomicrobiota > Verrucomicrobiia > Palsa-1439 > Palsa-1439 > Palsa-1439. Next base: position 97,749 of record PLZV01000022.1, on the reverse strand, counting down.
GGCGGCACCGGACATTGCCGAGGGTGTGCCGCTGGAAAAGATCGGCGTACCCGATTACTGGGAGCAACCGGTGCCACATCTTTACCGCGAGTGTTTACGCCGCATGTACGAGTTTTGGGGTGACGGCGCGGTGGTGAATTATGATCCACCGCAGTACTACGAGAATTATGGGTTCGATCGCGCGTTCGACCGCGTGGCGGGCAACGGTGTGATGGTACTCTCGCCGCGACATCATCAGAAATTGCTGGAGCACAATTACCACGCTTATGAAGATCGCGGACCGGCCTGGTTGGCGGAGATGCGACCGTTTTCCTACGAACTGCTGAAGGCGGGTTGCGATCATTGGCTGGATCATCGGTTCAATATGAATTGGTGGGAACTGCGATTCCTGTTTTATCCGTTCCTGTTGCAACAGCCGCTGGTATCAGGCTATCCCGCAAGGATCCGGCGCAAGTTGGTGCAGTGGATGGGGGGCGATTCCTTCGAAGAGGTAAAGCGCGCGTGTATCAACACGACATTCTTGAACGGCTATTTTTTCCACTTCGGCGGCGATACGAAGGAAGATATGCGGCTGTTGGACCCGTCCATCACCTCATGGAAACAGTGTACGTTGGTGGCCGGTCACTTGTGAACCATACCAAGGCAATTGTTACGTTAGCCGTTGGCGACCGGTACCTCCACCACTGGAGGAGCACTTGCGAAGCGAATTGGCGCGCCTACGCAGCGCAGCACGGCTTCGATGTCATCTGCCTCGACAAACCGCTCGATAATTCGGAACGCGCCCGCAAACGCTCGCCGGCGTGGCAGAAATGCCTTATCTTGGAACAGGACTTTGCGCAAGACTACGAGCGAATCGTTTGGATCGATTCGGACATCATGATCAACGCCGCGGCGGCTCTCGACATTATTGCAGGCGTTCTCCCGGAAAAGATCGGGGCCGTCGAGGAATACCCGTATTCGCGCGAGTGGCGCCATTACCGACAGACCGTGCACGACCGGATTTACGATTTCTGCGAAGGCCACGCGGTCGTGAACTATACCGCCCGAGAATACTACATGACCTACGGGTTGCCTTCCGGTTTCGATGAAGTTGCCAACACCGGTGTGCTGGTGCTTTCACCGCGCCATCACCGGGCTGTGCTTGAGCGCACGTATTTCGAGTACGAAGAAAAGGGAGGACGCGAATGGCAAATGGAGATGCGTCCACTGTCCTATGAGATGCTCAAGGCGGGTTGCGTGCAATGGATCGACCCCCGATTCAACGTGATGTGGCCGGCGGTCTTATTCTTGCATTACCCTTTTCTGATCAGACCCACGATGGACCACAGTTACGTCGCCAGGGTAAAGCGCAAACTGGGCGCAATCATGAATTTGCCGTCCTTGACCACGATCAAGGAAGCGTGTTTGACAGCAACGTACCTGAACAGTTTCTTCCTGCATTTTGGCGGTCTGGCAACCGATGAAATGAGGCTCGTCAACCAACGCGTGAACTCATGGCGCGATTTCCAGTTTTAGCGGCCAGAGACGGCAAGGGACGGGCACCGAATGAAACATTCGAAAGCAATTGTGACGATGGCCGTCGGGGACCGTTATCTCCATGCCTGGAAAGAGTCGTGCGAGGCGAATTGGAACGAATACGCCAACCGGCACGGGTATGACCTGATCTGCATCGATCAGCCTCTGGATAATTCCGTACGCGCTTCCCGACGATCACCTTCCTGGCAAAAATGCTTGATTCCCGGTCAGGAATTCGTGAAGAACTACAATCAAGTCGTGTGGATCGATTCTGACATCCTGATCAACATTGCCGCGGCCCCGTGCATCTGCGCCATGGTGCCTGTCGACAAGGTCGGCGCGGTCAATCAATGGGCCGCTCCTTCGGTTGGGGAATACGCGCAGATTCTCGAGCGCCTGCAGGAGTACTGGGGTGACAGGGCCATTCCAAACGCCACGGCTAAACAATATTATGCAAACTATGGTTTGGCTGTGGAGTTCGACGACGTCGTACAATGTGGTGTTCTCGTGTTCTCACCACGATATCATCGGGAATTGTTTGAAACAACGTACCGCGACCATGAGGAAAAGGGCGGTGCGGAATGGAATTACGAGATGCGCCCGCTCTCCTATGAACTACTTCGAGCCAAGGCCGTAAGCTGGATCGACCCGCGCTTCAATGTCACACTCTTCGACCAGATCTGCCTGCATTATCCGTTTCTTATCAATGAAGAGCCACAACTGCCCTATGTGGCGCGGATCGGTCGAAAACTCGCACGCCATCTGGGCGGTCTGCGATATTCCGACGTTCGGCGGTCCTGCCTGAACGCGACCATGACCAACAGCTACTTCCTACATTTCGGCGGCGGATCGCTGGTCGAAATGAAATTGATCGATCTTGGGGCGCGTTCATGGCGGCAATGTATGCTGCAGCGGCAGCAGTAAGAGACTGGGAGGGCGTTTCGTGCAATCTCCAGTGGCATTGATTATCTTCAATCGACCGGATCTGATCGCGAAGGTGGCGGAGACCGTTGCCCAAGCCAAGCCTCCCAAAGTGTTCGTTATTGCGGATGGTCCCCGCCCCGACCGACCAGGCGAGGCCGAGAAATGCGCCGCCACCCGCGCCGTCATCGAGCGCATCGACTGGCCGTGCGAAGTCGTGAAAAAATACTCGAACATAAACCTCGGGTGCGGTCGCGGTCCCACATCGGGGGTCGACTGGGTATTTGAGCAAACGGATCGCGCAATCATTCTGGAAGATGACTGCCTGCCCCACCCGTCTTTCTTTCGTTACTGCGACGAGTTGCTCGAATTGTATCGTGATGATGAACGAATCATGCAGATTGCCGGCAGCAACTTCCAGCGCGGCCACAAACGCGGCGACGCCAGTTATTTCCTGTCGCAATTCAAGATCTGCTGGGGCTGGGCCACCTGGCGTCGTGCGTGGCGGCACATGGATATGGGCGTGAAACGATGGCCCGCCTTGCGCGACACGTCGTGGTTGGTGGATCTCGTCGGCGATGCGCGGGTGGCGCAACACTGGGCCACGAAATTCGAAGACGCCTACCGTGCGAGTGGTATGATCAATTACTGGGACTACCAGTGGCTCTTCGCAACGTGGGTGCACAACGGCCTCTGCATCATGCCCAACGTCAACTTGGTTTCGAATATTGGCTTTGGCGAGGATGCGACGCACACCACCTGGACGGGAAGCAAATGGGCGAATCTTCCGCTTGCAGAAATGCCCTTCCCTTTGCAGCATCCATCAGGCATGTTGCGCGACAAACAAGCCGATGATTTCTTCGTTCAGGAAGTCGTGCTGATGGATATGCCACGGACGCAAAGCACGTTGCGGCGGGCGTTCAACAAGGCGCGCACGGCCTATACCGCTGCTGTCCCAAAGCCCACACGGATGTTTCTGCGAAACCTTCGGACACGTCCATGACTGTATCCAAGCATACGGATGGCCTCGGTGCTCGCGCCTGGAAGCGACTTGCGTGGATGTGGGTGAACTTCTGGCTCGCACGGTCCGGCCGTGGGTTTTTCGGCCGGATTGCCACGCGCCTCGCTGGATGTGGGTATCCGCCATACACGGGCGGCCTCGAATTGGCGCGGATTCAGCTCAAAGGCTACGTCTCCGCCAGCGCGCAGATCTCGCACACGAACCTGACATTAGGGAATAATGTCTTCATCGGTGACCGCGTGATCATCTATCAACACGAAGGTGGCGGCGCTGTTGAGTTGGCTGACCGCGTGATGTTGTTCCAGGAGATCATCGTGGAAACCTTCGCCGGTGGTAGCCTGCATGTCGGCGCGGACACCGCAATTCAACCACGCTGCCACTTCACGGCGGCGGTGGCGCCGATTCGGATCGGCAACGGCGTTCAGATCGCACCCCAATGCGCACTCTATTCGTACGACCACGGGATCGCGCCGGGAGCGTTGATTCGCAACCAGCCGCTGCAATCGAAGGGTCCGATCATTATCGAAGACGACGCGTGGCTTGGCTTTGGTGTCATCGTGCTGTCGGGCGTCCGCATCGGCAAAGGAGCCGTGGTTGGCGCGGGTGCGGTTGTAACGCATAACGTGCCGGACGGCGCGGTCGTGGTTGGGTCGCCGGCACGCGTGGTGAGAATGCGGAGTGAATTGAGCGAAGTCGAACAGATCCATTTCCAGGGAGCCGGACGATGATCCTACACGTTAACACCCCCGTTCTGAAGGAGCCGACCAAGCTCGTGGCAGTCGTGGTGCCTCTTTCGAAACGGTTGACACTGACGCCCGATGAGCAAATCTCTCTACGGCACGCCATCCATTACTTGTCGTGCTACGACAAGTATCTGGTCTCGCCGAGTGCGGTAACTTTCGATCACCCCGGCTTTCAAGTAAAGTCGTTTGCGAGGAAATTCTTTGGCAGCGCCGCAGCGCATGCGCGGCTGGTGACAGCGCCCTTGTTCTATGAGACATTCGCTGATTACAAGTACATCCTCATGTATCACCTCGACAGCCTGGTCTTGTCCGATCAGCTCGAGCAATGGTGCCAGTCGGGTCTCGACTACGTCGGCCCGCCGTGGATCCATTGTCCTGACTCGCCCTGGGTTAAGAGGGAGCGTGTCGGCAACAATGGTTTTGCGCTGATGAAGGTCCAGAGCTTCCTCAAGGTACTGTACTCCCCGAAACCCACCGTCGATCCCGATCAATATTGGCAGGAGTACTACGGGTCGAAGCCGAAGTACATCCAATACTTGAACCTGCCCAAGAGATTCTTGAAGCGGTTGCCCGTCTTTAACTCGTCACAGTTTCACATGTTTCGCTGGCTTCGGCGCCGCACCGAGGCCGACATCTTCTGGTCGGACGAGGCGGTGCACTACTATCCGGAGTTCAAGATCGCGGATGTGGCAACCGGCTTGCGTTTTGCCTTCGAAGTTTCGCCGCGCGTTTGCCTGGAGCGCAATCACCATCAACTCCCATTCGGTTGCCACGCTTGGGCACGGTACGACCGCGCCTTTTGGGAGCCGTACTTGCTCAAGGCGGACCCCAAAGAAGGCCAGAAACTGATCGTCACCGGAAAATGAGCTTGGTGCACACAGCCGCCATTCCGTCGCTAACAGACAATCAGCCAGTTGTGTTGATTCGGCCCCGCACGGGCTGGTTGAGCTTCGACTTGGAGGCGGTCTATCGCTATCGCGGGTTGCTCTATTTTCTCGTCTGGCGCGACGTACTGGTACGCTACAAACAGGCCGCCATCGGCATCACGTGGGTCGTCTTGCAACCCTTGCTCACCATGGTTGTTTTCACTGTGATCTTCGGCCTGTTTGCGAAACTGCCCTCGGACGGGTCGCCCTACCCGATTTTTGCCTTCACGGCGTTGTTGCCGTGGAATTACTTTTCCCAAGCCATCGCCCGCAGCGGCATCAGCCTCGTCAGCAACTCCAACTTGATCAGCAAGGTCTATTTCCCGCGATTGATCATACCGATCTCGGGCGCGCTCGGCCCCTTGGTCGATTTCGCGGTCTCGTTCGTCATCCTGCTGGGCATGATGGCGTGGTATAGAGTGGCGCCGACGTGGGGTGTGCTCGCGCTGCCGTTTTTCACGCTTCTGGCGGTGGTGACGGCGGTGGCTGTGAGCCTGTATCTCTCAGCGCTCAACGTAAAATATCGCGACGTCGGACAGGCGATTCCTTTCCTCATCCAGTTTTGGATGTACGCTTCACCCGTCGTCTATTCGCTGCACCTCGTCCCCGCAAAATGGCGGCTGCTGTACGGCCTGAATCCAATGGTCGGGGTCATCGAAGGTTTCCGTTGGGCGCTGCTGGGCAATGCCCGGCCTGATTTCGCCGTGATGGCCATGGGCGTGGTCGTCGCGTCCGTCCTCTTGCTGGGTGGCCTTGTCTATTTCAAGCGTACCGAGCGGTTCTTTGCAGACATCATCTAAATGAACTCGATAGCCATTTGCGCCGAACATCTTTCCAAGGTGTACGACATCGGCGCCAGGCAGGAGCGGTACAATACGTTGCGCGACCGCTTAAGCAGTGGCCTGCGGTCACTGACCCGATGGAAAAACCGCCCGGCCGCGAGCAATAAATTCTGGGCGTTGCGGGACGTTTCCTTCGATGTGCCGCGCGGTGAGATTGTGGGATTCGTCGGACGCAATGGCGCCGGGAAGAGCACGCTGCTAAAGCTGCTTTCGCGGATCACCGATCCCACGGACGGCCTGGCCAGGATTTATGGGCGTGTCGGCTCGCTGCTGGAAGTTGGTACCGGCTTTCATTCGGAGTTGACGGGCCGCGAGAACATCTATTTGAGCGGCGCGATCCTCGGCATGTCGAAGGGAGAGATTGACCGCAAGCTTGAGCAGATCATTGATTTCGCGGAGATAGAAAAGTTCGTCGATACACCCGTGAAGCGGTACTCCAGTGGCATGTACGTCCGCCTGGCCTTCGCCGTCGCGGCGCACCTTGAAACGGAAATCCTCCTGGTGGACGAGGTCCTCGCCGTCGGTGATGCGGCATTTCAAAAAAAGTGCCTTGGCCAAATGGGCGAAGTCGCCAACAAGGAAGGTCGCACGGTATTGTTCGTGAGCCATAACATGGCGATGATCCATAACCTCTGCCAGCGCGTGATCTGGCTGAAGGATGGTCGTATAGCCCGGGATGGCGCTCCGAGCGACGTCATCAGCAGCTATCTCGCGGAACTCTCGCAGATGAGCAGCACTCCCCTCGCCCACCGCACTGACCGCCAGGGACGCGGCGATGTCCGCGCCGTGGCAGTCGAGTTGCGGGACGCCACGGACAACGCGCTGGGCCATCCGGTCTCAGGCCAGCAGGTCATATTCCGGCTGCATTATCGAACTGAACCCGGAAAGGTCATCCGGAATTGCCGGGTCTGCATAACGGTCCACAAAGCCGAGGCACTCTACTTCCTCTTATCTACGGACCTTGTCGACAAGACGCAAATCGATCTCGAAGGCGAAGGGACTATCGATCTCGTTGTCCCGGAGTTGCCACTTACCGCCGGCAATTACGATCTGACCACCTTCATCCAATCGGGCCCGGACGTTCAGGACTGGGTGGATCGGGCCGCGGAGATGTCGGTGATTGACGGTGATTTCTACGGCACGGGCCGCAACTACCCGCCGGACTGGCGTGGCGCAACCGTGCTGGTTCATCACTCGTGGCGGCACCAGAAGTATTCCGGACAATTACTGTGAACACTCCCATTGCACTCATTCTCTTCAACCGTCCCGACACAACGGCCCGCGTCTTTGCTGAAATTGCCCGGGCAAAACCGAAGAAACTGTTCTTAATCGCCGACGGTCCGCGCCCCCATGTCGCGACGGATGTCGAAAAATGCGCCGCCGCTCGCGCGGTGGTCGCGCAGGTGGACTGGGAATGCGAAGTTCAACGCAAGTACTCGGGCAGCAACCTGGGTTGTGGAATGTGCCCGGCCAGCGGATTGACGTGGGTCTTCGAGAATGTCGATCGTGCGATCGTGCTCGAGGATGATTGCGTGCCCGATCCGTCGTTCTTCCCTTTCTGCGAAGAGGTACTTGAGCGCTACCGCGAGGATGAGCGCATTATGCATGTGGCGGGAAACCACTTTCAAGACAATCAACGGTTTGTGAACACGAGCTACTTCTTTTCGCGTCACAACATCTGCCTCGGTGGTTGGGCTACATGGGCGCGCGCCTGGCGGTGTTATGACATCGAGTTGAAGCGCTGGCCGGCGCTGCGGGACACGCCGTGGTTGAATTACATCGTGGGCGAGTCGCGCGGCGCGGCGGTGTGGCGTCGGATATTTGACGAGGCGCACACGGCGGGCACACGGGCATCCTATTCGGACTATCAATGGACGTTTACTTGCTGGGTGGAAAACGGGCTGTCGGTGATTCCGAATGTCGAATTGTGCCGGAATATCGGGTTCGACCAGGATGCGACGCACATCTTTTCGGCCAATTGCCCGTGGCGCGTGGCACAGACGGAGCCGATGAAGTTTCCGCTCGTGCATCCCTCCGTCGTAACGCCGGACGCCGCCGCGGATCTGGCGTTTAACGAGCGCGTGTTGGTAGCCGAGGGATCAAGCCCATACGGACTTCGCGAGAGAATCTCCAAGGCATTGTCCGCATTCAGGTGAACGGCCGCAGGTGACTGGTGGGGCACGGCTGGTCAGGCAGGCTTGGTACCACGCACACTATCCATCCGAACTATCTCATGAACTGCCCAAGATTAGCTGAGCTGCCGCCGCCGCCGCCTGGCCGCGTCGGTTGGCCGTGGACGGAGGGGACACCGTCTCTGCCCGCGACGGCGCAGGCGGGCCGGCCGTGGCCGTCAATCTCGATCGTGACTCCCTCTTTCAATCAAGGAGCCTACCTCGAAGAGACGATCCGCTCGATTCTATTGCAGGGTTATCCGAACCTCGAATACATCATCGTCGACGGTGGTTCCACCGACGAAAGTGTCGCGATCATCAAGAAATACGAGCCCTGGCTGACGCATTGGGTGAGCGAGCCCGACCAGGGGCAACCACAAGCGATCAACAAAGGCCTCGCGCGTTGCACCGGCGAGATCTTCCAATGGATCAACTCCGACGACTATCTGCTCGCCGGCTCACTGGGAAAAGTCGCCGAAGCCCTTGAAGACGCGGACGCCGTCGCCGGTGTTGTTATCAATTTCGATGAGACAGGTATTCGGGAAACCCTGGTACCGGGTGAATTGGACGCTGTGAAGCTTATCTTTGCCGAATCTTCCACAAGATGGCATCAGCCTGGACTGTGGCTCCGGCGCCAGGGCGTGATTGCCTGCGGTGGAATCGACGACTCGTACCACTATTCATTCGATTGGGACCTCACGATCCGTTATTTGGGCAGGTTTAACCGCGTGAACCGTCTCCCGGACGTGCTGGTGCACTTTCGTCTACACCCGGAATCCAAAACGGTTTCCAATTGGGAGCGTTTCATGCAGGAACGCTATCGCATTCTGCACAAACTCAGCGAAACCTCGTCCCAATCGTTGACCCGCACGGCTTGTTGTCAGCAGATCCGCCGCTTGGATTGGAGGGACTTCGTGAACACGACCCGTGAAGATCGCCAGCGATCGCGTCTGCTGCGCGTGCTCTGGCTCGGCGCTGCGGCATGTCGCGATCCGCGAACTCGGCTGACGCGTTTCACGCTGGGAACTATCCGGCGGGTGTTGTTCCCCGCGACTGCCACCGAAGACAAATAGGAAGTAATCTATGAACCAACTCGTTAGTGTCATCATTCCCATGTTCAACGCCGAGCGGTGGATCGTCGAGACCCTCGCCAGCGTGGAGGCCCAAACCTACCCACGGGAACTCGTTGAGGTCATCGTCATCGACGATGGCTCGGCGGATGCCAGCGCGAAGATCGTCGCACGGGAGTTCCCCCGAGTGAGCCTGCTCCGCACCGCAAACGGCGGGGCAAGCCGGGCCCGAAACGCCGGAACGGCGGTCGCCCGTGGCGTATTCCTTCAGTACCTGGACGCGGACGATCTGCTGGTGCGCGACAAGCTGGTGCGGCAGGTCCAGGCGCTCGAAAACACCGGCGCGGAAGTGGCGTACGGCGATTGGCAAGGGTTGGTCCTGCAAGGCGATGGCACATTCAAACACGGTGATGTAATGCAACGAAAGATGGAAGAAGAACCTGAGATCGCCTTGCTCGTGGATTTCTGGTGCCCACCCGCCGCGTATCTTTTTCATCGCGAGTTGGTCAAGCGGGTCGGTGGCTGGAACGTGAATTTGCCGGTCATTCAGGATGCGCGTTTCGCGCTCGACTGTGCTCTGCACGGAGCCACCTTCACGTATTGCCGCGGTACGATGGCGTATTATCGCATCCACTCACATGATTCCCTCTCCCGCCGCGATCCGGCGGCTTTCATCACCGATTGCTTCCGTAGCGCGTGCGAAGTCGAGGAATGGTTCCAGGAACATGGCGGCATCACGGCAAAACGCCGGGCCGCGCTCATCAAGGTCTTCGAGCAGGTCGCACGCGCCACATTTGACAACGATCCCGACACATTTGAGGCGGCGTTCGGGGCGCTCGAACGGCTCAGCCCCGGCGGGTACGTCCCGTCGCATCCGAAACATCTCGCGCTCGCAGCGAAACTCGTCGGTTATCGGCGCGCTGAAGCGCTGGCGGTCACGTATCGTAAGAGCAAGGCAATGCTCAAGGCTTCCACGAGCGGGCAGCGTCCACACTGACGAACGATGTGGTTTTCACAGAAGCACAAATGAAAGTCATCCACGTTCCATTCTGCTTCGCGCCTGATCCCTCCGGTGGGACGGAAGTGTACGTCGCCAACCTCGCGCAGGACCTGCAAGGGCTTGGCGTGGAGACCATGGTGGCCGCCCCCAGCGAGACAAGTCGGGCGTACACGATCGATGATTTGCGGGTCCGTCGCTATGCCGTCAGCGGCAACCTAACCGACATTAAGGAACTTTATGGACCGGGCGATGTATTGGCAGCGACCGAATTTGCAAAGATCCTCGACGAAGAGATGCCGGACCTGGTGCATATGCACGCCTTTACACGCGGGGTGTCGTTGAGGCTGATCCAGGCGACCAAAGAGCGCGGCATTCCGGTGGTTTTTACGTATCACACGCCGACGGTAAGTTGTCAGCGCGGCACGCTGTTGCTGTGGGGAGAGGACTTGTGCGATGGCAAGCTGGACATCATCCGCTGTACCGGCTGCACGCTCCACGGCCTCGGGGTATATGCGCCGCTGGCGGCTCAGATGGGTCGATTGTCCCCCGGGATTGGTCACTGGCTGGGTGAACGTGGTTTGCAGGGCGGTATCTGGACAGCCTTGCGCATGAGCGAACTAATCAGCGTGCGTCACGCTGGTTTCCGCAAGTTGGCTGCGGAGGTGGATCACATTGTGGCCGTTTGCAATTGGGTTCGGGACGTGATTCTTCTTAACGACGTTCCCGCAGCGAAAGTCTCCCTCTCACGGCACGGGATCAACTGGACACCAGGTCAAAAGACTGTGACCAACCGATCTTCGACGCGCGACCTCCGCGCGGAGACACACATCGCTTTTGTCGGCCGGTTTGATTCCACAAAAGGGCTACATATCCTCATCAAGGCGTTCAAAATGGCACCGACGCTCAAGGCCAGGCTCGACGTTTATGGTGTCGTGCAAGGTCCCGCCAGCGCCGACTATCAGAAGAAAATGCAGGCGCTCGCCAGCAATGATCCGCGCATTTCGTTCTGTGAGCCCATCGCGCCGCAGGAAGTCGTCTCCCGCCTGCGACAGTACGATTTTTTGGCCATCCCCTCCCAATGGCTCGAGACAGGGCCACTGGTTGCGCTGGAAGCCTTTGCCGCGGGAATTCCCGTGATCGGTTGGAACCGCGGCGGTATCAGTGAAATCGTGCAGCACGGGGTCAATGGCCTGCTAATTGAGCCGCACTCCAGTGCGGGCTGGGAGGAGACTCTGTGCCGCGTGGCGGAGGATGCCACCCTGCGGGCGCGGCTCAAGGACGGAGTCCGCCCGCCCCGAACTGGCGTCGAGGTCGCGCGCGAAATGTTGGTGTTGTACGAGGCTCTCCTTGCGCGGAAGTCGAGGCCGCACATCGAGCACTCTGCCGGAAAACTTTCCTGAACTCTTCATGCGCCGCATCGTCTACATCCAGTACACCAATCCTGCCCTTTATCCTCCGTTGGAACACAGCTCACGACTGCTTGCCGATGCCGGCTGGGACGTGCTCTTCCTGGGAACGGGAGCGGAGGGCCTCCGGTTCCCGCATCACGAACGGATCACCGTGAGGGAACTTCCGTTTCGCTCCGCGGGCTGGCGGCAAAAGCTGCACTACGTGTGGTTCGCGCTCTGGACGCTGTCCTGGATAATCCGCTGGCGACCGGCATGGGTGTACGCTTCGGACCCACTGTCCTGCCCCGTGGCTTTGTTGCTAAGTTACCTGCCCGGGATCCAAATGGTCTATCACGAACACGACTCACCGAATTCGGAGGGCACCCGGTTCATGCGATTCGTGCTCTGGACGCGACGTCCATTGTCCGCTCGGGCGCAGCTATGCATTCTACCGAACGAGCAACGCGCAGGACGGTTCGCGCAGGAAATCGGAAATGGCGTCCACGTTGACTGTGTCTGGAACTGTCCCGCGCGCAGTGAAGTTTCCGATACGCGCCCACCACTGGACGGCGTTACATTGCGGATGCTCTACCACGGCTCGATTGTCCCAGCGCGCCTGCCCACGACGGCGTTGACTGCCCTGTCCATGCTGCCCAAGGGAGTGCACCTGCGCATCGTCGGCTACGAAACGATCGGCCACAAGGGGTACGTCCGTCAACTGCAGGAATTGGCCGCGCAACTGGGAATTATCGACCGCGTGGAGTTTCTTGGTGCGGTGCCGCAGCGGGAGGAATTGCTCGCGCTATGCCGTCAATGTGACGTGGGATTGTCCCTGATGCCCAAGCAAAGCCTCGACAATAACGAACAGGCCATGACGGGGGCGTCGAACAAACCGTTCGACTACCTCGCGTGCGGTTTGGCATTGCTCGTGTCCGACCTGCCGGATTGGCGGGCACTGTTCGTGGACGGTGGGTACGCGCTGGCCGTGGATCCCGCCGATCCCCACAGTATTGCAACAGCGGTGCGGTGGCTACTAGAGCACCCATCCGAGGTGCGAGCCATGGGCGAGCGAGGGCGGCAACGAATTCTGCGCGAGTGGAACTACGCCGAGCAGTTTGCCCCGGTGCTGCTGCGGCTCACGGAACAGCCCCGCCATGCGAGGTGCTCTTGAGTCTTTCTTTTTTTAACGAATTGCGTGATGCGCGATGGAACTCTCGTCTGGTGCGCGGCATCCTAGGTTTGTACTACCGTGAGGGACATGTGTACCGCGTGCCTTTCGGCCCCTTGCGCGGTCTCCGTCTCCGTTATAACTCCACCATCAACTATCACGCGATGCTCGGCCTCTGGGAAGTGGCAAACTTCCGTGTGCTCACGACATTGAACCGGAACGGCCATCCATTGGTCGCTCCGGATGCGGTCGTCTGCGACGTGGGGGCCAACATCGGCTTGTTCTCGCTCTGGTTCGCGCGCCACTATGTGCCCCAAGGGCGGGTCTATGCCTTCGAGGCTGCGCCGCAAACCCTCGAAAAACTGCGTGACCATCTCTCCTTGAACAACGCGTCGAACATCGAGGTTGTCCCCTTCGCTTGTACGGACCGAATCGGTCCAGTCGAGTTTTTTCTGGGCCACCATCACCATACCTCCTCGCTGAACGCTGAGTGGGCCGGGGGCGATCGGGTTCAAGCCGAGAAGATTTCTGTCCCGGGTATGACTCTGGACGAGTTCTTTTTGGGAGCGCAGCCCCACCCCTGCCCGCACTTCATCAAGATGGATATCGAAGGTGGTGGAGTCTTTGCACTGCGGGGATGCGACCGGGTCGTGGCCAAAACCCGCCCACTATTCTTGATCGAGTCCCACACGCCGGACGAGGACTGCGCCATTCGCGACCTGATCCGTCGACACGACTACGCCGCGTATCGCGTGGACAACAACCAATGGGTGACCGTTCCTGATCAAATTCATCCCCATCCACACGGCGTTTGGGGCACTTTGCTGCTGTGTCCGTCCGAACGACGTACCGGTATCGATGCCGTATTCGCCTAGAAACTTCTCATGTCTTTGACCGTCATCGAGACGCATCCGATCCAATACCACGCGCCGGTCTACCGGGAACTCCAAAGGAATTGGGGCATTTCCGTGACGGCAATCTACGGTTCGGACTTCAGCGTGGCTGGCTACCGCGACTCCGAGTTTGGCACCACATTCGCATGGGACACGGATTTGCTTTCGGGCTACAGTACCCGGTTTCTCTCACGGGTCGCCGAAGGTGGCGCGAGCACGGCTGGAGAAGTGACGACGCGCGGACTGCGGGACGCACTCGTTGAAACCGCGCCCGATGCCGTGATGGTGCTCGGCTACCGCCCACGCTTCCATCGCGAAGCCTTCCTGGCTGCCCGTCATGCCGGTTTTCCGATTCTTTTCCGCGGTGAGACGGCTGACCATGCGCGCCAGCGTAGTGCGCTGAAAACCTGGGCCCGCGATCAAGCCTTGCGCTGGTTTTATCGGCGCTGCGAGCGCCTGCTCTACGTCGGTCAGCGCTCGCACGAACATTTCTGCCGGCTCGGATGCCCGGAAGACAAACTGGTCTTCTCGCCATACTGCGTGGACACAACTCCATTCCATTCTGACGAAGAAGCCCGTGTCCGGTTGCGCGACCTGACGCGTGCGGCGCTCCAGATCAGTGTCGACAAGAAAGCGGTCCTTTTCTCAGGCAAGCTGAGTGCACGGAAAGGTCCCGACATCCTGCTGCGAGCTATCAAACAGTTGCCAGCGAAGACACGCGAGAGGATCGTGGTTCTTTTCCTCGGCAGTGGTGAGTTACAGGACGCACTCCAATCGCTGGCCCAGCAAACACCTGTTGTCCCGGCGCACTTTCTTGGTTTTCAGAATCAAACTCAATTGAGCCAGTACTACCATGCCGCGGATTTGCTCGCGTTGCCCAGTGTGCAGTCGGAAACGTGGGGCTTGGTCGTCAACGACGCCTTGCACCACGGTCTGCCGTGTCTTGTGTCCGACGCTGTGGGTTGCGCTCCGGATTTGGTTGAGCGCGGTAAGACCGGCGAGGTATTCGAGACCGGATCAGCCGTAAGCCTGGCTCAGGCTATTTGCCGGATTTTGCCGCTAACGGAACATGCCGAAACGCGTGCGAATTGTCGCGAAAAAGTTAGCGTCTACACCACTGAGAAGGCTGCCGCGGGCATCGCGCAAGCGTTCCGCAGTATTGTCCGGCACGAACAACCCGTCCTCCATTGCGCATGAACGAGACACTGCTGCTGGTTGGCAACCCGGACCCAGTCCACGTGGGGGCGCATTTCAGGTCCTCCGCCGAAGCGTTGGGCCTCCACACCGTCGTCTGCGACCTGACCGAGGCATACGACGGGGCTTTCTGGCAGAACCGTGTCAATTGGTGGCTTCACGGACGGCGTCCGACGCGACTGCAGGAGTTCAGTGCCAAGGTGCTGGAGACGTGCCGCAACGTCCAGCCAAAATGGTTGTTGACCACCGGCGTTGCGCCCCTCGAAGAGGCCGCACTCAAAGAGATTGGCAAGCTTCATGTGCGGCGCATGAATTACCTGACGGACGATCCATGGAACCGCGCCCACCGCGCGCCGTGGTTTTTGCGAGCACTGCCGCAATACGACTACGTCTTCTCGCCGCGGCGCGCCATATTGAGCGACTTGCGGCAACTCGGATGCATGAGCGCCTGTCATCTGCCGTTTGCGTACGAGCCCGAATTGCATTTCCCCGAATCACCGGCCAATGATTCCGAACGCGCCCGGTTCGCGTCCGATATCCTGTTTGCGGGTGGAGCTGATCGTGACCGGGTACCTTACATGGCTACACTAATCCACGCGGGCTTTCAAGTTGCGCTCTACGGGGGCTACTGGGAGCGCTACCCGCAGACCGCCGGCTCCGCGCGCGGCCACGCCGATGCCCAAACGCTGCGCAAAGCCGTCAGCGCCGCGAAGGTTTCCCTGTGCCTGGTGCGGCGCGCCAACCGCGACGGCAATGTGATGCGCACTTTTGAATTACCTGCAATGGGCGCATGCATGTTGACCGAGGACACGGAGGAGCACCGGGAGATCTTCGGTGACGACGGCGAAGCCGTGAGCTTTTTTCGCACACGCGAGGAAATGGTTGTAAAGCTGCGGCACTTGCTGGCGCATAATGGCGAGCGCAGCCGCCTGAAGGAAGCGGCGCATCGCGTCGTCACCAAGGGCCACAACACCTATCGCGACCGGCTCGAAGCGATGCTGGAGCGCGTGACGACATGAAATTCCGGATTGCCCCTTTGGTGCCGTTACCGAGCGGCGAACCTGTGAATACATGAGTGAGAACCTTTACATTGTTTGCCTGATGGCCTGGGTGATCATCGGCGTGTTGTCGCTGACCATCATGTGGAGCCGCCAGGGACAGGGGACGGGACTGGTCCTGGCGTTCTTCTGCAACATGGCGCTCATCCACTGGTTCAGCGGCGTAATCACCTTTTTCCCGTGGTATTCGTCAGCGGAGTATTCTACGACGACAGCCGGGTTTGGAGTGAGCACCGCCGGCATGGCGGCGTTCGCAATCGGATGTTTTGGATTTGCCCCGTTGTTTTTTCACGTCGAGGACGAGACGTCGCCGTTTCGCATAGCGGAGTCGGATTCCAAGTTTCTCCGTCTTTTTTTAACAATCGGTATTGGTTCCCTGGTCTTGGGGGCCGTGGGCGCCCGTGAGATCCCGTCAGCGGCGGCAATCCTGTCGGGCGGGCAGGCCTTTGGATTTGCCGGGATCGGCTTTGGAATTTGGCAGTCGTACCTCCATCAAGACCGGAAGCAACTGTTGCTTTGCCTGGCGGCCGCACCCGCATTCCCGTTGCTGACATTGATTCTCCAGGGGTTTCTGGGCTTCGGGGTGGGCTACACCATCATTGTGGTCTGCTTTTTTGTGGCGATTTATCGACCGCGCTGGACAATGGCGCTGCTAGTAATTCCCGTGGGTTATTTGGCGCTTTCGTTTTTTGTCACGTACATGCGTGATCGCAATCAAATACGCTCCGTCGTCTGGGGGGGTGGCCGAATGGAGGAGCGTATCAATCAAGCGGAGGAAACGTTCCAACAATTTGAGTGGTTCGATCCGCTCAACCGAAGGCACTTGGATGACATTGATCGCCGGTTGAATTACAATTGGATGGTCGGCGCCGCGATGGCTCACCTGAGGACTCCTAACGACTTCGGCAAAGGCGAGACTCTGTGGATGGGCGTCCTGGCGATCATTCCACGCGTCCTCTGGCCGGACAAACCGATTCAGGCCGGAAGCATGAACTTCGTCAGCCACTATACGGGAGTGAAGTTTGCTGAAGGAACTTCCGTTGGGATGGGCCTGATCTTCGAATTCTACGTGAATTTTGGCACGTACGGTGTGCTCATCGGTATGTTCATCGTCGGCGCTCTTGTTCGGTACGCTGATCGTCGAGCGGGCGTGGAGTTACGCTGGGGATCCCCGATTGCCTTCGCAAGGTGGTTTCTGATCGGCGAATTCCTCCTCCTCGTTGGTGGTTCCATTATCGAGATTGTGCCGAACCTGGTCCTCGCTGTGGTCCTGACGGCCGGGCTCCGGTACCTCTATCCGGACCACCCGAGCATGGGTCTGCCGGAAGGCTCCGTGGATACGTCCACCGATTCACCGCAATTATGAAGATTCTCCAGGTCATTCCAGCCGTCGCTCCCCGTTACGGCGGCCCGAGTCAGGCTGCCATCGAGATGTGCCTCGCGCTACAGCGCGCCGGTATCGATATCGAGCTGTGCACGACCGACGCCGACGGGAATGGCCGACTCGCCGTCGTACTCGACAAACCGAGCCTGTACCACGGCGTGCGGACGCACTTCTTTCGCCGTGACCGGAGCGAGGCGTTCAAGTTCTCGCGCTCGCTACAGAAATGGCTGGACGAAAACGTGGCACGGTACGACATCGTTCACATTCACGCCGTATTCTCCCACGCGACCCACGCCGCCGCACGGGCATGCCGGCGGCACCGGGTACCCTATATCGTGCGACCCCTCGGCACACTGGAGCCATGGAGCATGCAACAAAAATGGTCGCGCAAGGTGTTGGCCTGGCACTTCCTCTTCCGCCGCGAGCTCCGTGAGGCGGCTGCGATCCATTACACAACTGAACAGGAGCGGGAACTGACCGAACGATCCTTGCACCTGAACAAAGGGATTACCATTCCAAACGGCGTTGACGAGGCCTTGCTGGCGGTCGAGCCAACCGGCAAGTTCCGCGAGCAACACAGCATCCCTGCCAACGCGCCGGTGTTGCTGTGCCTCTCGCGCCTGCATCCCAAAAAGGGCGTCGATCTGCTGTTGGAAGCTTTCCTTGATCTGCACGCGGAGGGTAAACTCGCCACGTGGCATCTCGTCGTCGCGGGCGATGGCGAGGCGCAGTACGTCGAGCGGCTGCGCAAGATCACGCGTGGAACCGGGTTTGAGGATGCGGTCCATTGGGTTGGTTGGCTTGAAGGCGCGGCGAAATCTGCGGCGCTAGCGGAAGCCAATTTGTTCGCCTTGAGTTCTTTCCAGGAGAACTTTGGCATCGGCGCAGTGGAAGCGATGGCCTGCGGTACGCCGGTACTGTTGAGCCGACAAGTCGGCTTGGCCTCGGAGGTGCTGGCGGCCGGGGCTGGTTGGGTCATTAATCTGGATCCCACCGGGCTGCGCGCCGGACTCGCGGAGGCAACCAGTGCCCCCCTGGAGTTATCCGCCCGCGGCATTGTCGCACGCGCGCTGGTGCGCAAACGCTTCACCTGGCCGAGAATTGCTGACGAATGGGTCGTAGTGTACAAGAAACTTTCACGAGCTAGAGAGGAGACTTTGGCTGTTCATGAGCACACCGTCGACTGCCACTGATTCTGTGCAAGCGCGGCCGGCTCCCCTGCCCGCAGGAGAAGTGCGCCGCCTTATTCTGCTCTGCCCCGATCTGCACGAGGTCGGTGGCATCGGCATGGTCTCGCGGCTGGCGTTGCGGGCGCTGCAATCGTACGGTGCCGCGAATGGTTGTCACGGCCAGGTGTGGTCGTATGGTGAGCCCGCCCCTGAGACTTCATTCCAGCATGTTCCGGGCTGGATGCTTCGTTATGCGCACGGAAGCAAGGCCACGGCGGCGTGGTGGGGATTGAAGGCCGGATTGGGCGACGCACGACATACACTTGTATTTGCAACGCATCTGCATCTGGCGCCACTGGCTGTGCCGCTCGTCAAGCGCGGAGCGCGTCTCGCTGTTTTTTTGCATGGGAGCGAGGCTTGGGAGCCATTGAGCGAAATACGAACCCGCGCGCTGGAGCACTCCGGGCTCGTGATGGCGAATTCACGCCACACGATTCATCACTTCAAGAGGGTGAACCCGGACTTTGCCGATACGGCGATCCGTGTCTGTCCGCTCGGCGTCCCGCCGGGGCAGTCCACAGTCCCCGGGGACAGTCCGAAAGAGCCATATGCACTGATTGTCAGTCGCATCGTATCCACCGAACGACATAAAGGACATGATTTACTGCTGGACCTTTGGCCCTCAATCCGGCAGCGTGTTGGCACCGCCCGCCTGGTGATCGCTGGTGATGGTGATGATCGACAGCGGCTGGAAGAAAAGAGCGTGAATCTTGGTCTCCGAGATTCGGTCGATTTTCTTGGCCGGGTTGATGAGGAAACACTCGGCCGCCTTTATTCAAATTGCGCTTTTTTCGTAATGCCGAGCAGCCGGTTGGAAGGCTTTGGGTTGGCCTTTTTGGAGGCGATGCGGGCCGGCAAGGCCTGTATCGCTGGCGAAGGGGCGGCAGAGGAGGTCACCGAGCAAGGTATCACCGGCTTGATCGTACCCGACCAGAACCGCGAAGCCCTGCTTGAGGCGCTCACTCTTTTTTTCAACGATCCGGTGCTCTGCGCCCGGATGGGCCGCACGGGTCGGGAACGATACTTGCATCATTTCACCGAGGACCATTTCCGCGCTCGCCTGTTGGCGGCGCTGGGACTGGGGCCTGTTTGATTTGAAAGGAATATATATGAAAGCTAATCTCAAGGATCATGCGCCGAATGGGTTCACCACCCCGACCGCACTGCCACTAACATCCGAAGAGGCTCAACTGTGGCAGGACACCAACCGCTCCTGGTGGGAAAACAACTCCATGCGCTACGATTGGCGGGCCAAGATCGACGCGCCGGAATTCAGCCGCGAGTTCTATCTGGAGATCGACCGGCGTTTTTTCTCCGACGCGCGGACCTATCTGCCGTGGAAAGTGCTCCCCTTTGATGCCTTGATTGACTTTGAATTGCTGCGGAGCCAGGACGTGCTGGAAATCGGTGTCGGCAATGGCAGCCACGCACAACTGCTGGCTGCCCACGCGAGATCGTTTACCGGCGTCGACCTCACCGCGTACGCCGTGGAAAGCACTACCAAGAGACTGGGTCTACAGGGAATTACCGCACGGATCTTGCGCATGGATGCCGAGCAACTGGAATTCCCGGATGGTTCCTTCGACTTCGTCTGGAGCTGGGGAGTCATCCATCACTCCTCAAACACGCGCAAGGTGCTCCAACAAATCCACCGCGTCCTGCGGCCGGGCGGTACGGCCACCGTGATGGTCTACTACCGGAGTTGGTGGAATTACTACGTGACTTGCGGGCTGCTCCACGGACTGATCCAGGGCGAGCTGTTCCGAGGCAAGACCATTCACGACATCATGCAGCGCTGGACTGACGGCGCCCTGGCGCGATTCTATACGACCAACGAATGGAAAGAGTTGGTTGGCGACCTCTTCCATGTTCGCCAGGTTCGCGTCTACGGGAGCAAGGCGGAAGCGCTGCCGCTACCCCGCGGGCGGTTCAAGGACATGGCGCTGAGGGTGATTCCCGACTCTTTTACCCGCGTGTTGCTCAATCGGTTGCGGATGGGTTCGTATCTGGTCACCACCTTGGAGCGCAAATCCTGAAGTGTGTGGCATCGCTGGAATTTGCAGTCGCGCTGATCGTCCGCTCTCCGAGGTAGAGTCGGCGATCCGACGCATGGTCGCGGGCATCAAACACCGCGGGCCGGATGATGACGGCTTCCAGATCGTATCCACGTCACGCGAAGCCGATGGCCTGGCTGCGATGGCCAACACCCGGCTGGCGATCCTCGACTTGAGTCCCGCCGGCCATCAACCGATGCACGATCCTGAGACGGGCAACTGGATTGTCTTCAATGGCGAAATCTACAACCACCTCGAAGTCCGTGCGGAGATTGGCGAGCGCGCTGGTAAATGGCATTCACTGAGCGACACCGAAACGATCCTGCACGCGTATCGACTGTGGGGACGGGATTGCGTCCTGCGATTGCGCGGTATGTTCGCCTTCGCGATTTGGGATGCGACAAACGGCACGATGTGGTGCGCCCGCGATCGACTCGGCATCAAACCTCTCTACTATTGTGCGCAGAAGAATGCCCTGCTGTTTGCGTCCGAAGTTCGCGCGCTGCTGGCAAGTGGCTGGTTGCGGTCGGAACTGGATCACGTCGGCTTGGCCGGTTACGTCCGCTTCGGTGCGGTACCCGAACCGTACACGTTGCTCAAGGGTGTCCAGTCCCTCCTTGCGGGCCATTGGATGCTCGTTCGTGCGGGCTGCATTGAGAAAGTGGAACCGTACTGGCATCCCGAGCCGCGGCAGGCTGATGTGGAGCGCGGATCGATCGTGTCCGAGATCCGGACACAGCTCGAGCGCGCCGTGCATGAGCATCTGCTTTCTGATGTACCTGTGGCTTGTTTCCTGAGCGGTGGGATCGATTCGTCCATCGTCACTGCTATCGCCGCGAAGGAACTCGGCAGGCGGCTTCAGACCTTTACCCTGGGCTTTCACGAAACCAGGGCGGACGAGTCCGCGTATGCCGACGCGGTCGCACGAAAGTGCGGGACAACACACCATCTGGTACGACTGTCGCACGACGAAGTGGCCGCCCAGATTCCCATCGCGGTTGGAGCGATGGACTTGCCCACGATGGACGGCGCCAATACCTACATCATTTCGAAAGCCGTGGCGGACCACGGGTTCAAGGTCGTGCTCTCCGGGCTTGGTGGCGACGAGCTGTTCGGCGGTTATCCGAGCTTTCAGCGGGCCGCTTGGGCGGAACGCTGGGCGCCGTCCCTGGGGCTCGTACCGCGATCGCTACGGGCGCTGGCTGCGGGCGGCGGAAACAAAGGACGTCGAGCGGCGGAGTTTCTGGATCGAAATGCGTCTCTCTCAGCGCGTTACGCCAGCCTGCGTGCTCTCTGGTCACGAAACGATCTGGAGCAGATGGGACTGGCCGACGCGCCCGATTGGGGTGATGCCGTGGACGGTGATGCGCCGCTGGCGTCACGGGTGAGCGTGCTGGAACTGAGCGGCTACATGCGGAGCGTGCTCCTGCGCGATAGCGATGTATTGAGCATGGCGCACGGGCTGGAATTGCGCGTTCCTTTCCTCGACCATGTGCTCGTGGAAACGTGCCTCAAGTACGGTCTGGCCGACCCGGAGGGTTCGCTGTTGAACAAGGCGTGGCTGCTGAAGGCCACCGGCGATTTGCTTCCCCGCGGGGTCGCGGATCGTCCCAAGCAAGGGTTCATCCTGCCGATGGCGGAATGGATGCGCGGGCCGTTGAAGGGATTCGTTGGCGAAGGACTTGCTGTAATCGATGGCTTGAAGGCATTGTCAAAGATCAAGACAGGTCAGCTCTTGGACGATTTTGAACACGGCAGGCTCCAATGGTCGCGTGTCTGGCAATTTGCCGTGCTCGGCCATTGGTTGGAAGACAGTTTTTTCAAACAACAACCGCTTCCGAATTCGCGGGAGCAACTAGCAACGACAAAGTGATGGATTAACATGGTGGTCATACTTGGAATCAACGCCTTTCACGCCGATTCGGCGGCATGCGTGGTCATCGATGGCGAACTGAAATTTGCCGTAGCCGAAGAGCGGCTGGGAAAACGCGAGAAACATTGTCCGCGCTTCCCCGAAAACGCCATTCGCCGCGCCCTGCAAGACTCGGGCGTGCGATTGCAGGACGTGACCCACGTCGCCATTGCGCGGAATCCCAAGGCAAACTACGCCAGGAAGATGGCCTACGTCGCCAAGCACCCGATAAAGGCCGCCAGCGCGGTAGTCGAACATTTCCGCCGCAACACGCACACGGAAAGCATGCTGGAGCAGCTCGCCACGGTCTGCGGCGAAGACGCCGCGCCGATGAAATTTGAGACCGTGTGGGTGGAACATCATCTCGCGCACATTGCAAGTTCGTACTACCTTTCACCGTTCGAAAGCCTCACGGCCGGTTTCTCGTATGACGCCTCCGGCGACTTTGTGAGCGCCATGGCGGCGCGTTGCGAAGGCCCGCGCATCGAAGTACTCGACCGTGTGCATCTGCCGCACAGCCTCGGTTTCTTCTACACGGCACTTTGCCAGTACATTGGTTTTGACGAATTCGGCGAAGAATACAAGGTGATGGGCCTGGCGCCGTACGGCGAAGACAAGTACGCCGACCTGATGCGCGAACTCGTGCTGCTGAACGGCAAGAGTTGGTTTCGGTTGAAGCCGGGTTATTTCGGAATGCACGAAGGTGGCGAGAGCGGCGCGGTGGATGACCGCAACCACCTCATCATGGGCCGGCTTTACAGCGATGAGATCGTGAAACGACTTGGCCCCCCACGCCAACGCGCCGAACCAATCAGCCAACGCGAGAAGGACATAGCGCGTTCCGTACAGGTACGGTTCGAGGAAGCGGCGATGCACTGTATGCACAAGCTGGAAAAACTTGTGAAAACCGATCAATTGGCTATGGCCGGCGGCTGTGCGCTCAACGGTGTCGCCAACGCCCGCATCCTGCGGGAGACAAACTTTAAGAAATACTACAATCAAAGCGCCGCTTCCGACGATGGCACGTGCCTGGGCGCGGCGTATTATTGCTGGCACGAGGTGCTGGGCCAAAAGAAGCGCTTTTACATGAACCACGCGTATTGGGGTCCCGGCTATCCAGACGCTGACTTGAAGAAGGCGGCTGAATCCTGCGGTTATGCGGTGCGTCATCATGCGACCGACGCGCAACTGGTCGAGGCCGTGGCTGATTTGATCGTTCAGGGCAAGGTGCTCGGCTGGTATCAGGGCCGGAGCGAATGGGGCCCGCGCGCCCTAGGCAACCGTTCAATCCTGGCCAATCCCGCCATCCCCAACATGAAGGAGATCATCAACGCGAAGATCAAGCGGCGCGAATCGTTCCGTCCCTTCGCACCCACCGTGCTGAAGGAATACGTCAGCACCTATTTTGAGCAGGACATCCTCAGTCCCTTCATGATGCACGTCGTGAAGATTCGGCCCGAGTGGCGGCCGAAACTGCCCGCGATCACGCATGTCGATGGCACGGGCCGCCTACAGAGCATCGACCGATCGCATAATCCGCTGTATTACGACCTGATTGACGCGTTCCGCAAACGCACCGGCATCGGGATCGTCTTGAATACTAGCTTCAACGAAAACGAGCCCATCGTTGACACGCCCGCGCAGGCGGTCGATTGCTTTAAGCGCACCGACATGGACGCCCTGTGCCTCGGTCGCTACGTTATCACGAAGGGATGATCCGTGTTCTCCGTTCTGATCCTCACACGGAACGAAGAGCAAAACCTTCCCGACTGTCTGGCGTCGGTAAAGTGGTGCGACGATATTGTCGTGCTCGATTCACTTAGCACGGACCGGACGGTCGCAGTCGCGAGGAGCGCCGGAGCGCGCGTGGTGGAGCGCTCCTTCGACGATTTTGCCACCCAGCGCAATTACGCGCTCGACAAGATCCCGTTCCAGCATCCCTGGGTGTTTCATCTCGACGCAGATGAACGGTTCACGGAGTCGCTGCAGGGCGAGTGCGAGGCCGTGATCGCGGCGGACAGGCAGAGCGGGTTTCTCGTACCGAGCAAACTAATGCTCATGGACAAATGGCTGCGCTGGTCGGCCATGTATCCCGTGTATCAGATGCGGTTGATGAAGCTCGGGGAAATCCGGTTTATCCAGACTGGCCACGGCCAACGGGAGGCGGAGGCCAAACGCGGGGTCGGCAAGTTGCGCGAACCGTACCTGCACTACAATTTCTCGAAGGGCCTCGACGATTGGCGGGAGAAGCATGATCGGTACTCGACCAAGGAAGCTGAGGAGAGCCTGCGAGAGCGACAGAACGGGCAGATTGCTTGGCGCGACCTGTGGGGAACCGATCCCGTCGCACGGCGACGTGCACTCAAGAGACTTTCGACGCGGCTTCCGTGCCGCCCTACCCTGCGTTTTCTGTATATGTATGTGCTCCGCCTCGGTTTCCTGGATGGGTGGCCGGGATTCGTATACTGCCGCCTATTGGCCACTTATGAGCGAATGATTGTCATGAAACTGAAGGGACTCGAACGTGCGCAGGTCACCTCCCAGTAAATTGCTGATTTGCACCGTGAATACTGCATGAGAGTATTACTGTTAAACCAGTGTTTCCACCCCGACGTCGTCTCCACCGCGCAGCACTTGACGGATCTGGCCGTGGCACTGGCGGAACGCGGGCATTCGGTAACGGTTGTGGCCAGTCGACGCGGCTACGACGACCCGAGCATACGGTTTCCAGCGCGTGAAGAGTGGCGAGGCGTCACGATCATCCGTATCCCCTCGCTCGCATTGGGGAAGAAGACGAAATTGCGGCGAGCGCTCGGCTTCGCCAGCTTCCTGTTCAATTGCACTTTGCGGCTGGCCATTCTCCCGAAATTTGACGTCGTTGTGGCCTTGACATCCCCGCCGCTGATCTCCCTTCTGGGGGCATTGTTCGTGCGTCTCAAAGGCGGGCGATTCGTGTTTTGGGTGATGGATTTAAACCCTGATGAAGCGCTCGCCGCCGGTTGGCTGCGCGAGCAGTCCGCCGCGGCACGGATCCTGGGGTCGATGCTGCGCTACAGTCTACGGCATGCAGAACGGATCGTGGCGCTCGACCGTTTCATGGTGCGACGGATCCTCGACAAGGGAATCCCGGAGGAAAAGCTGGTGGTCATACCTCCCTGGTCACACGATGATGCTGTCCAATACGACCCCGAGGGACGGCAATCGTTCCGCGCCCGCCACGGGCTGTCAAAGAAATTCGTCGTGATGTACTCGGGCAATCACAGTCCCTGTCATCCGCTGAACACCCTGCTCCAGGCAGCCGAGCAACTCGCCGCACATCCCGCGATTGTCTTTTGCTTCGTCGGTGGTGGCAGTGAGTTCAACAAGGTGCGCGGGTTTGCGCAGGAGAAGCGCCTGGGCAATATCATTTGCCTCCCCTACCAGCCTCTGGATCAACTCGCAGCCTCCTTGTCCAGCGCTGACCTTCATGTCGTCGTGATGGGAGAGCCCTTCGTTGGCATTATCCATCCCTGTAAGATTTACAATATCCTGGCGATCGGATTGTCCTATCTCATCATCGGACCTCTCGAGAGTCACCTCTCGGACATTGTCCGAGAGACTCGTGCTGACGGGCGCGCGCGCACCGTTGCACATGGTCAAACTGAAATCCTGGTGAAACATCTCCGAGAGCTGGCCGAAGTGGAGATAACCGCGACCGGGCCAAAACAAAGCCCCATAGCCGCCCGTTTCTCGAAGGCCGCGCAACTTCCACGGATGCTTGAGACAATCGAGTCCGCTGCTGCGCGCGCTGATGGGCAACCGATCCAGACATCCGGAGAATCGGCGTGACGCGGCGGACAAAATCGCATACTAAGAGGACGGCATGAAACGAGCACTTATCACCGGCATCACAGGACAGGACGGATCTTATTTGGCCGAGCTGCTTCTGCAAAAGGGTTACGAGGTTCACGGCATCATCCGCCGCGCCAGCAGCATCAACAGCAGTCGCATCGACCACCTTTACCAAGACCGCCATAAGCGGGGTGTCAAACTGTTCCTGCATTATGGTGATCTCAGTGATTCGGTGAGCCTGGTGAAAATGATGTACGACTTGAAATTCGATGAGGTTTACCACCTCGGTGCCCAGAGTCATGTGCGTGTCAGCTATGACATTCCCGAATACACGGCGGACATCACGGGCGTTGGAACCATCCGCATCCTTGAGGCGATCCGCGAAACCGAGAGCAACCCTCGATTTTACCAGGCCTCGTCGAGCGAGATGTTTGGTAAAGTGGCGGAGATCCCACAACGGGAAACGACTCCCTTCCATCCCCGCAGCCCATACGCCGTCGCAAAAGTATTCTCCTATTGGGCAACGGTCAATTACCGTGAGGGATACAACATGTTCGCCTGCAATGGGATACTATTCAATCATGAATCGCCGCGGCGCGGCGAAACTTTCGTCACCCGGAAGATTACCCGCGCCATCGCGCACATCAAATTCGGACTTCAGGAGAAGCTCTATCTCGGCAATCTGGATGCGAAGCGCGATTGGGGATACGCTCCGGAGTTCGTGGAGGCGATGTGGTTGATTTTGCAGCAGGACAAGCCGGATGATTACGTCATCGCCACGGGCGAGACTCATTCGGTCAAGGAGTTCTGCGAAGAAGCCTTCGCGCACGCGGGGCTGGATTGGGGCAAGTACGTCGAAATCGATAAGCGCTACTACCGCCCGGCGGAAGTCGATTTATTGATTGGGGACGCGTCCAAGGCGAAACGGGTTTTGGGGTGGGAATCAAAGACGCGGTTCAAAGACCTGGTGAAGTTGATGGTTGATGCCGACCTCAAGACGCTGGAAGATCAATTGGCCGGCAAGGTTGCCAGGGTGGATGTGGGACAGCACTGATTCCGGAACTAACAGCTTGACCGAAATATCATGAACTTTTGGCAGGAACAACGGGTCATCATCACCGGCGGCGCCGGTTTCCTCGGCTCTTTCGTCGTTGCGGGACTGAAGACACGGGGCTGCACAAACATATTTGTGCCGCGCAGTCGTGATTGCAACTTGCTCGATCGGGTGGCGATCATTCGCCTCTTTGAAGACACGCAACCGACGATGGTGCTGCATCTCGCGGCTGTGGTCGGCGGCATCGGTGCGAACCGTGAACATCCCGGGAAGTTTTTTTACGAAAATGCCATCATGGGCATCGAGTTGATTGAACAAGCCCGCCAGTTCCACCTGTCAAAACTCCTGATTGCCGGAACCATCTGCGCCTACCCCAAATTCACACCCGTGCCATTTCAGGAAAAGGATCTCTGGAACGGTTATCCGGAAGAAACCAACGCCCCCTACGGCATTGCCAAGAAGGCGATCCTTGTCCAATGTCAGGCGTATCGGCAGGAGTATGGCTTGAACGCCGTGTACTTGTTACCCGTCAACCTGTATGGCCCGCGCGACAATTTCGACCCGCAATCCTCGCATGTCATCCCCGCGCTCATCAAAAAGTGTGTCGACGCCCGTGAGCGCGGCGACAAATTCATTGAATGCTGGGGCACCGGCAACCCGACGCGTGAATTTCTCTATGTCGAGGATGCCGCCGAGGGTATCCTGCGCGCTGCCGAGCACTACAATAAGCCGGATCCTGTCAATCTCGGGAGTGGCCGGGAGATTTCCGTTCGCGATTTGGTGAACCTGATCGCGAAACTTACCGGTTTCACGGGCGAAATACGGTGGGATCCAACGAAGCCTGACGGCCAACCGCGGCGGTGTCTTAACGTGGAGAAGGCGCAGCGCGAGTTTGGCTTTCTGGCAAGAACGCCTTTTGAAGAAGGTCTCCGCAAGACGATTCAATGGTACGAAGAGAACCGCCCGTGAACGGCACGATAGCCGTCCGCCAAGTGCGTGCCGATATCCCGGTGAGTTGGCCGATTCTGGATGCCGACCGTAGCGGGTTTCAAGACTACTTCGTGCAATTGTTGTTAGGGTCACCGGGATTGAAAGGTCGGGTTCTCGACATTGGTTGCGGGCGGAACCTGCCCACCGCGCTGCAGGAGTTGGCCGGGCAATATGGCACGATTGACGGAATCGACCCAGACCCAGCGATTGCGATGCATCCTTTACTAAGTCAGCGATGGAATTCACCATTTGAGACAAGCGCTGTCCCCGAAAGCAATTACGATCTGGCCTACGCGTACAATGTCCTGGAACACATCGTCGACCCAAGGGCGTTTTTCTCGAAGGTTTGCGGGGTGTTGAAAGAGAACGGTGTCTTCTGGGCCTTGACCCCCAACGGCCATCACCCGTTTCCTGTTCTGTCACGTTCCATCGAACGGCTTGGACTCAAAGGCATGGCCCGCCGGCGCATCGGACGTGATGAGTCCGGCGCCATACGCGTGAACGATTACCCTGCCTACTACCGGTGCAATACTTCTCGATCCGTGTTGTCCGCGATCCGCGGACTCGGGTTCCAGAGCGCGACGTTTTTTCACTACCCTTGCGTGCAATGGGACACCTATTTTCCGAGTTGGCTGAGATGGTCGCCGAGAGCTTGGGACCTCGCCCTCGGGACACGTTTCACTACCCTCATGCAGATTCTCATCATCAAACTGGATAAGGGTGACAGGGTCGACTGACAGATGCTACTTTCGATGAGAAACGCCACATTTTTCGTGAAAGATTAATTGCCTTCCAGGCCAGTTTATTGTAGGCTCAGGGGGTCGTCAAGTTTGACATAGAGAGGGGTATGGGCAAGTATTTACTATTGTTTTTGGGTGGTTTCGCTGTTTCGTTCGCGCTGACGCCGCTAGTGCGATGGCTGGCGATCCGTGTCAACGCCATGGATATTCCAAATGAACGGAAGGTCCATGACCGTCCCATCCCCCGGCTTGGCGGCGTGGCCATCTTTGTGGCGTTCACATCCATGGTTTTCCTCGCGTTTTCACCCTTCGCACTGGTCACGAATCCGTTTGTCTCGGTCGGGAAACATTGGTGGAGAGGCTATCTCGCAGCCGCCAGCATTATCGTTGGCCTGGGCGTGTTCGACGACCTGCGACCACTGGGCGCGCGGGTGAAGTTCCTGACCCAGGCACTCGCCGCCTGCTGCGCGATGTATTTCGGATACGTCATTGATCGCCTGAATCTACCGTGGGGTGTTTCCATCCATCTGGGTCTCTGGGGCATTCCGGTTACTCTCCTTTGGATCGTGGGACTAACGAACGCCTTCAACCTCATTGATGGCTTGGACGGCTTGGCCAATGGCGTGGCTTTAATCTCGTCGTTAACGTTGATGGGCGTGGCGCTACTCGGTCAGAATGTTGAATTGGCGCTCGTGTGCTCCGCGTTGGCGGGCTGCCTCCTTGGGTTCTTGCCTTACAACTTCCACCCCGCGTCGATTTTCCTTGGTGATTCCGGCAGTCTCTTTCTGGGCTTCACGCTCGCCGTCCTGAGCATCACAACCTCGCAGAAGAGCACAGTCGCCGTGTCGATCCTGATCCCGATGATGGCGTTTGGCCTGCCGATCATGGATGCCCTGCTGGCGATGATTCGCCGTTTCCTACGCGCGATGCACGTCTGGGAAACGACAGGCCAAGGAACCTACCGGGTGTTTTTTTTGCGCGGCAAATCGATGTTTGAGGCTGACCGCGATCACATTCACCATCGCCTGATGCGCCTGGGAATCTACCATCGCAACGCGGTCATATTCCTCTACGCGATTTGTGCGGCGATGAGTGTGTCCGCCCTCGTCATTGCGTCGTATCGCAACATCGACACGGGCGTCGTTCTTGCCGCAATTGGCATTGCCGTCGTGATTGGTATCCGCAAACTGCGTTACGAAGAGTTGCAGTTCCTCCGCAACGGTTCGCTAGTTCCACTCTCCCGTTTCCCGGTGCTGGGATATGAGTCGTTCCAGATCCCCATCGATCTCGTGATGGTGTCGCTGGCCTACTATGTCGCCTACTGGCTGCGCTACGACGGTGTGTTCACCGGCCCGGTGAAGGCCACATTCATTGCGACATTGCCGGCGATGCTGCTGACCAAGATTGTCGTTTTCCACCTGACGGGCTTATACCGTATCCGCTGGCGGCAGGCCGGTGTTCCAGAAATGCTGCGCGGCTGCCGCTCGATGGTACTGGGAAGTGCCGCAGCGGCTGTGGTGTTGACCTATATGCAGGTGGGAAACATCGGCGCCACGACACTGGTAATTGATTTTTACGTTGTGAGTTCTTTCCTGCTGGGTTCGCGATTCTCCGCGCGCCTGATCCATTATTACGCGCAATCCAATCCCGCTCACAAGAAGCGGGTGCTCATTTACGGGACGGGTCCCAGCGCCAGCCTGTTGATTTGCGAACTTCTTGCCAACCAACATCATTCACTCGCCCCGGTTGGTTTCATCGACGAGTATCACGGAAAGAACCGCAAGATTTTGCATGGATACCCGATTCTTGGGTCGTTTATGGTTCTCCCCGAGGTCCTCCGTGACGGTGGTATTGAAGAATTGATCATTGCCACCACCAAGCTCGCGCCCCAGCAACTTGAGCAACTCAAGGAATTGTGTCACCAACACGATGTAACGGTGCGCCAGTTCCGCGTCTCGCTGGAGGAATTGCCACAACCAGGAACCTCCACATACCTCTTCTCAGACGTTGAGGGGCCACTGAAAAAGTCAGGTTTCTGAGCGGCTGGGACTTGCGGCGACCTAGTCATCGCCTAGAGCATCAACAAGTTCATCTGTGCCGCGCTCGTGGTTCAACCAGAGGCGGGAACGGCTAAACATTCGCTCGAGCGCCGTGGCGACCATCAGTCGTGCAACACAAGCGAAGTTCGTTCAATTCCCAGGCAGCAAATTCAACCATCGAGGGCGATGAATGTGCAAAGCATCGGTAAATGAGCCGCACTGGGCAGGAAGCTCGCGGTCGCTCATGCTCATGCGTGCGAGATGTCTCGTTGAGAGCGTGAGATATGACGCTACACTGCGCCTACGGTGAGCGAAACACCCATCATGGCGACACTGCGAGGTTTTGAGTCCCCAGCTGAAAGTAAACCTGCTCCAAGAAGACGTCCGTTTGATTCGTCCTCCGAGACATGGGAGTTCGGTCCACGTATTCGGCTCGCGCTTGCATAAGCATCTGGCGCGTGAAGGCGGCTGAGGCTGTGCCGATGTCAGGGATTCTCGTGCTGCCGCTAGCATCGGTGAAGTTGTAGTTCATCGTCTGGACCGGGGTATCGCCCGTCGAGTTGTTGATCGGCCAGGTGCTCACTGGATTCCTGAAGGTGTTGGCCCCCTCAATCCAAATCGAGCCTGTCGTCGCGCCGCTGATATTGAACCAATCGATGACCTGAATGCCGAGGAATGACAGTTGTCCCGTAAAACTCGCGAGGGCAAAACCACTGGATGTCGCACGGCTAAAATCTTCCGCACTGCCGATGTTCTCAACCATTTTTGAGCCGAGAAATGTAACAGTGCCGCCCCCCGACAGGCGCAGGATTCTGTTCGAGAAGGTATTGCTGGCCTCGTTGTAAGAGTTCTCCACGTAAAGCTGGCCGCCATTGGCGCTAACAAAACTAATGGCATTGCCGCCCCCATCGGTGTTGATGTAGCGCACCTTGCCCCCACCGCTGAGCACCACGTTGTTCGCTCCGCTTGCTGGCGCTGTTCCGCTATAGTTCCCCCCGCCATAACTCAGTCCCGCCACGTCAATAACTGTGTTCGGACAATCCCCCAAGGAAATGTTCGCCTGAACCGGCTGGGTGCCGAAGGAATCTCTCATGTAAATCCGCGCCGGCGTGCTGCCGACGCCCGAGACACCGACCAGTTTGGCCGCGCCACCGTAATTGCCGACAAGCGCAATGTGCGAGAACGTTACGTGTGACGGATGCGGACAGGAAAACATTGTCCCTCCGCTGGCACCGCTCCAGAATAGCGCCGTATCCGCACCGTCGCCGACAATCCGCACGTCCTTACCGGTGGGGATCGTGACCGTGCTGGTCAGGTAAATCTGGTGATTTGGCTCCTGCACGGGTGATGGGATATGGAACACGCTGCCGTCACCCGCGCTGTTGATGCTACCCTGCAGTGACGCCGAGGTCATGCTCGTCGTCATCTCAAAGACGGCGCGATTCAAGTTGGCCGCGACGACAGGTCGTCCTGGAAGGGTGAAGGTCTGCGACCCGCGGCTGACAACGAAGTTGTCCACCAGGTTGCTGTGCACAGAAATCCCGCCCGAAAACGTCGCCCAGTTCGAGATGCCGTTCGTGTTGCCGACCGCCAGCAAGTCCGCCAACGAGCCGCTGGTGAAAGAAATCGTCGCGTTGGTTGTCAGCGTGGAGTTGTCCAGCATGATGACCGGCCCATACTGGTGCATCTGGTAGGGAATCCCGGCGGGGTCGATCACCGTGTTGCCCTTGAACAGGAGCGGCGTGGTGTTGGCCCCCTGGTTGACGGTTACAAAGAACGCGCCGGACTGGTAGCTGGTGTTGCTGACCATCGAGCAGAAGGCCGCGCCGGGGTTATGGTAGAAATCGATGCCGTTGTGCTGGAAAAACGAGTGATAGGCGTGCGCGTCGCCCTTGCTAACGTAAATCCCATAGGTCGTGTTGTTCTCGATCAGGCAATCGGTGAACCAGATGTCCAGCGCGTTGAAGTTCTCTAATTCCACACCGATGGAGTTGGTCTGGATCAGGCACCGCACGAAATCCTCGTTCGAGAAGCCTTCCCACGGTTCAAAATGTCCGCCATCCAAGCCGATCCCGCCGGGCGCGGAGTTCTTGATGATGCAATCTTCGTAGAGATTGTTGTTGTCAAAGATGGCAAACGACTGCTGGCTTGAGGCTAGGACGGTCCGCGCCTTGAAGTTGCCGTCGAATTTCAGCCGCGCAAAGTAGCAGTTCACCGCCCCGTCCACGTGGAAGCAAGTGGCCGGGCCGGAATTATTGGCATCGCTCGCGGACACGGTTGGTCCGTCGTAGAGAAAGCCACAGGTGTTTTGGTCCAAGCCCACCACCGCGACATTCTTGCGCTGATTGAGCCAGGGTTTTTTCGTGACCCGGCACATACCGGGGATCAGGAGTACGGGCGAGCAATGGCCCGTACCAATCACCGCCAGAGCGTTGGAGACGGCCACGCTGTCGTCTGTCACTCCATCGCAAGCTGCTCCGAAAGCGGTGACGTTCGTCCACGATGAAAAGGGACCGTACCATTCAGCAACCGCATTTCCTCCGCCGGGTGGAGTAGAAGACGAAGCCAGTGTCGTGCCGGCACTCACATTTGATGGGGTCGAGAATCCCGCCTGCGCCTCGCAGCTATAGAGCGCGAGGAGTCCCGAGAAAGCCAACATTCGGAGGCGAGGTTTCATAAAACACGCGTACTTTATTCGTTTCTGTGCCATAAGACTAGTTAAATGCTGCGACCTGATAGTAAAACGTCGTGGAGGAGTTGAGTCCCGCGTCCAGGTAAGAGGTCACGTTCGCTCCCACGGAGCCAACAACACTCCATGGCCCGCCAGACGATGTCGCCCGCTGGATTTGAAATCCAAGTTCGTTGTTCGAGTTGTCCTGCCAGTTGAGCGTGATGGAGGTGGAAGTCACAGCCATCGTCGCCAGATTGGAAGGCGGTGCAGGATCTGTCGACGACCCCGAAGGCGTCGTCACACAGGCGACTGAACTTGCCGACGAGTTGTTGCCGGCATTGTCCGAGGCGACAATTGTGTAGCAGTACAGCGTGGTGGCTGACAAACCGCTATCGGCGTAACTGGCTGCCGTTGTCGTAGTGATTAAGGTGCCGTCGCGATAGACCTGGTAACCAGCCACACCGGAGCCGCCGGAGTCGGTTGAGACATTCCAGCTTACGCTGACTTGCGATGTCGAAGTGGCGGTCGCGATGACCCCGGTCGGGATCGATGGTGCGGTAGTGTCGGGAGCCGCCGGGGTAACGGCGCTGGTCACACTTGAGAAGACGGAATTGCCGGAAGCATTGTAGGCACAGACCCGATAGTAATACGTCGTCGATGCGGTAAGTCCCGTGTGGGCGCACGATGTCACATTAGCGCCCACAATCCCGATTTGCGTCCACGGGCCACTGGAGCTACTGGCACGTTGGACCATAAACCCGCTCTCATCGCTGGAGTTGTCCTGCCAAGTGATGTTGATCTGGCTCGAAGAAACAGTCAGGGCCACCAGGCCCGAAGGTGCCACCGGGACCGTGCCGAGAGTGGTCGCGCACGCTGGGCTGCATTGGGCTGAGATATTGGCCGCATAATCATATGCGGAGATTGTGAAACAGTATTGGGTGTTCGGTGAAAGTCCCGTCGCCGAGTAGCTTGCCGTCGTCACTGTGGCGATTTGCGTTCCGTCGCGATACACTTGATACCCGGCTACGCCGGAACCGCCGGAATCAGTCGCTGCGACCCAACTCAGGTTGATCTGGTTGCCGGAAATGGCGCTCGCAATCAGTACGGAAGGGATCGAGGGTGCAACAATGTCCGGCCCTGCCAGGGTGGTGCCGCCAGCGACATTCGAATACGGCGAGTTGCCGACGTTGTTGTAGGCGTGAACGCGGAAATAGTAGGTACTTAGCCCCATTAGGCCCATTTGCACGTACGTGGTTACGTTCGGCCCCAGCGTGGCGATTCCCGTCCACGGGCCACCTGCGGCGGGCGCGCCTTCGACAACGAACCCGAGTTCGTTATTGGAGTTGTCCGTCCAAATCAGGTTGATTTGCGTGTCGGAAACGGCTGCCGCAAGCAGTGCGGTCGGCGTCAGGGGCGCTGCGGCCAGCGTTGTGACACAAACCTGGCTGCTTTGCGCCGACACGTTGGCCGCCTTGTCGTAGGCGGCGACCGTAACGCAGTATTGCGTGCTGGCCGTCAGATTCGTCCAAGAGTAGCTCGTGGCTGTTGTCGTGGCGAACTGCACGCCATTGGTATAGAGGCGGTAGCCACCCATGCCGGATCCGCCCGTGTCGGTGGCTGCACTCCAGGAGATATTGATCTGGCTCGAACCTACCGCCACGGTGTTGAGTCCACCTGGAACAGACGGCGGGGTGTTATCCGTCTTGGCCGAGGTCTTTCGGGTCGCGTTGTTCGAGTAAAGCGAGTACCCCTTCTTATTGTAGGCGCGAAGGCGATAATAATAGACCGTCGAGCCGGACAACCCCGTGTCCGCATAAGTCGTCGTCGAGCTGGTGATACCAACGGGAGCCCATGGCCCGGTTGGCGTCGGACCCCGCTCAACCTTGAAGCCAGCAGCGCCCGCAGCAGTGTAAGACCAGGCCAATTGGATCGTGTTAAAAGTGTTCGCAGGGGCGTTGAGGCCTGCTGGCGCCGGCAGCTCTGGCCCTTTCTTTTTCGGCACGCCATAATTATAGAGAAGCAAGCTGTTGGTCTGGTTGCAGGTGCTTACGGTGACGCGAAGCGTGCCGGCGTCCGGTCCCATGGTCAGGCAGAAATCGGTCGCGCTCGACAAGTCAGGCGTTCCAATGACCACCACATCTGTCGGGTCGCCGCCCACGCGGTCAACCGACACATTCACGGGGCCACAGGAAGGGTCGCTGCCAGCATTCAGGATGTCCACGTGCAAGCAAACCGTATCACCTGCATAATGCAGGGCGATTACGCTGGATCTGGCTTCACTGAGCATGACGACCGTACCAGAGGACGGGAGAGTCGGCAGGAGGGCCTTCAACTGCTTCCCATTGGTCACTGCTCTCAACATCGCCCGCAAGGCCGCCACGTCCGTGATGGTGGAGTTGTCCACCGCAGACTTCGCCTTCAAGAGCTGGCTCTGGAAAAGGGAAAGTCTCCTCTGCATCAACCTGCTCTTCTTTCCCAGCGCGACCGTCATCTCCGGCGACTGTACTGTCGCCATGAGGCCGTCCGCCAGGCTAATGGTCAAACCGAGTTGCGTCGAGCCGGTAGTCCGGTCAGATTGCGCCACGCTGACCGAAGCCTCCGTCAGACTGTCCAACAACGGAGATACTTGTGCCTCGATGGCACCGGCTGCGTTGGTGATGGTGTCCGCGCGGACCACCGCTGCCCCAAATATGAGGACGGTCAGAAGTGAAAGTAACCCGCAGTGATGAAAAAAGCTTCTCAGAAACGACGTTCTGGCGCTCGCATCTACGGCTACTTTCGACAACCCTTCGAAACGGATTTTTGTTGCCTGCATTACGAATTCCCTAGACAGACTCCCTGAACTTGCAGATGGGAGAAACGCAGGCGGTGTGCCAGCACCCTGCCGGCACATGGGGATTCACTCGATCCGGGGAGTAATTCAGAGTGATATCGCGGATTTCCAGGCAACTTATTTCGAAAACACATGGACTTATAGCCCAGTAATTTACTGCCTTGCATGGCTATACGTAATTACTGACAACCGATACGCAGCCATCCCTGATGGTACTTCTTAACCACTATTGATACTTGAGAAAACTCGCAAACGGTCGCACCCGTAGTCATTGACTGCTTGATCAGTGGCAACTTTCTTTCCACCCGTGAAAACTTTCGTGACATCCTGTAGGCGATCCGACCCTCCCCAAACCTAGAATTTAACTGCTCCACAGCGTATTCCGCGGGCATGCGCCGACGAGGATTTGGGCCGTTATTGCCGCAACAATTGACAAGGGCCATGCCCTAAGGCTTCAGATTAGCAATGCAGGGCTCTTTCCGCGCGACAAGACGAGGAGGAGTCGGCGGGGAGAAGATCAGCTACAAATAGAAGAGTGGTTACGAATGAGGCGAAGTCCCGGGCGAGATCTTTTCTTCAGTTTCGTGCACAGATTCCAAGAATTTCGGTGCGATAACGGCCCGCTTGATCTGCTCGTCCGTATAGCCAAGACGCTTGAAGACTTTTGACATCTCACTGATTGCTTTAACATTCTCCCTCAACGCCCTTGCCCACTCAGTTGCCGCTTGCGCTCGAAGTTTTTCAGCCGACGCCTTCTCCTTGTCGGCAATGGCCCGTATCTCCTCTGCATCAGCCAGTTTCTTCTTCACGTCGGCTTCGGGCATCCCGTGAACAAACGCGACGACGCTGCCGCAAACTCGTCTGACAAGCTGCAGACTGATGAAGTTTTTGAACATCATGCGATTATAGTATTCGTTTCGTGTCATGCGTCTAGTTGAATGCGGCGACCTGATAGTAATACGTCGTGGAGGAGCCGAGCCCCGAGTCCATGTAAGAGGTCACGTTCGCTCCCACGGTGCCAACTGCCAATTGAGTGTGATGTAATTGCCGAGGATTTGGGTCGTCATCGGCCGCGACGCACTGACGTGGGCTGTTGCCCTATCCTTGCCAAACGCAATCACATCCACTATCCTGTCCTTCCCGTGCTTTCATGAGTTACGTCAAGCTTGCAAAGACTGTCTTCGACATCGAGATCGACGGCTTGCGCCACACGCGCGCCCGTCTCGACGAGAGTTTCTCCAAGGCCGTCGAGGTGATCGTGAAGTGCCTCCGGAATCGTGGCAAAGTGGTCGTGACCGGTGTCGGCAAGTCCGGCAACATTGGCCACAAGATCGCCGCCACGCTCACCAGCACAGGCACCACCAGCGTGCTCCTGAATTCCGTGGACGCCCTGCATGGCGACCTCGGCGTCATCAATGACGGCGACTGCGTCCTCGCCCTCAGCTACTCCGGGGAAACCGAGGAACTCAGCCGCATTCTCCCGGCAATCAAACGCTTTGACGTCACGATCATCTCCATGACCGCACACGCGAAATCCAGTCTCGCGCGTCACAGCGACATTGTGTTGAACGTGTACGTGAAGAAAGAAGCCTGCCCCTTCAACCTCGCCCCGACCTCAAGCACCACGGCCATGCTTGCCCTCGGCGACGCACTCGCCATGTGCGTTCTGGACGCCCGCGGTTTCAAGAAGTCCGACTATGCCCGCTTGCACCCCGCTGGTGCGATTGGCCGCACGATGCTGGTGCAGATCAAGGACATCATGCGGACGGGCAATCGCAACGCCGTGATCGCCGATTACCGCAGCGTGAAGGATGCGTTGCTCGCCATGACCAAGGCGAAGTCCGGCACGATCAGCGTCGTCAACAAACAAGGGCGCATTGCCGGAGTCTTCACGGACGGAGATTTTCGCCGTCACATCGCGCGCGACCCCGAGGTGCTTCAGGTGCCGATCGACAAGGTGATGACGCCCAACCCGGTCACGATCCGCCAGGATGCCTTGGCCATGGAAGCACTCCGTATTTTCGAGCAGCGGCAGATCGACGATTTGATTGTGGTCGATGAGAAGAAGCGTCCCGTGGGCATCGTGGATTCACAGGACCTGCCGAAATTTAAACTACTGTAACCGAGAGGACACACAACCATGCCGTCAGCCAACGATCTCCGAAAGGGAATGGCCATCAAGTACAACAACGACGTCTGCGTCGTGTTGGACATGCAACACCGCACACCGGGCAACCTCCGCGCGTTCGTCCAGGCCACCTTGCGCAGCCTGAAAACGGGCAAATCGTCCAATGTCCGCTTCGCCTCGACCGAATCGATCGTGGCCGTTTCCAAGAATACCAAACCCGTGGACTTCAGCTTCAAAGACCAGGCCGGCTACCATTTCATGGACCCCGAAACGTATGAGACGACCACTCTCAACGAAGAGTTTATTGGCGATGCCAAGAACTACCTCACGGAGAATCTGCGCTGCACCTTGACCGAAGTCGAAGGCAAGATCGCCGAACTCGAGCTCCCACCCGCCGTTGACCTCAAGGTCCTCGAAGCCCCGCCCGGCATCCG
Source organism: Verrucomicrobiota bacterium (assembly GCA_003152315.1). GTDB lineage: Bacteria > Verrucomicrobiota > Verrucomicrobiia > Palsa-1439 > Palsa-1439 > Palsa-1439. The sequence continues at coordinate 58,540 of PLZV01000022.1, read as the reverse complement.
CGGCGACACGGCCACGAACGTCACTAAACAAGCCAAAGTCGAGACCGGCATCGAAGTCGCCGTCCCCATCTTCATCAACCCCGGCGACAGCATCCGCGTCGACACCCGCACCGGCAAGTACTTGAATCGTGTCTGATCCGTTTTCTCTTGGAGTGCGCTGACTCGTCAGCGCTTTGCCGTTCAGCCCAGACTATGGATGAGGAACAAGAAAACGGCAACAGGTCGCCGCGCTCCAAAGATTGGCCGCATGCACCTGTTCACCGGCTGTCCGAAGCAGGCGTCTACATGGTCACGGCCGGAACGTATCACAAGGACCACTTCTTTCGAGGCGATGACGCGCTCGACGTTCTCGAATCAACACTCTTGCGCTTGGCCAAACAATACGGCTGGCAACTGGAAGCGTGGGCGGTATTCAGCAATCATTACCACTTCGTCGGAAGATCGCCGGCGAATGCTGAGTCATTACGAGAATTCATCACGCATCTTCATGCCGATACTGCACGCAAGATAAACAAGCTGAACAACGAGCCCGTCCGTAAGGTATGGCACAACTTTTGGGATACTCGCCTGACATTTGAACGCTCCTACCTTGCGCGGCTCAACTATGTCCATCAGAATCCCGTACACCATCAACTCGCGCCGGTGGCAAATCAATACCGGTGGTGCTCCGCCGCATGGTTCGAGCGCACATGCCCGCCAGCGACAGTGAAAATGGTCTACACCTTCAAAAGCGACCAACTTACAGTCCCCGACGACTTCTGATTTGGATCACGCTCGCTTCGTCTCACCACCGTTTCCGGTATGGAGTGCGCCGACTCGTCGGCGATTTGCCGGTAGCAATCGCCCGCCACAACGTGTTGAAAACGGCTACGGAGAAAGCCGTGGGCGATAGTACTCCTGCATGGCCACCCGTCGGCAGGGTGCTGGCTCGAACCAGACGATGTGAAGCGCTTAATTGGTGGCAGATGGAAACTCACCAAAGGTTGTTACAAGATCAACGGAGCGAAAGATGTTCCACACTGTCGCTGGTTCCATGCCGGACAGGAGTTGGTCAACCTCCTCGACGACTTCGCCACAAGAAAGGGGCTACGGCAAAACCCGTAGCCCCCTTTCTCGGTCTGACCCTCTAGTCAACTCTTCTTGCCGTGCATCGCGGCTTCAAGGCACTTCTGATGATAACCGTGTTTGGCGGCATAGGACCCATCTTGGAAAACCAATTCTCCACAACCACCACGACACAGCGTGCTACCAGATGCCGCTACAGACCCTGACGCTTGCCGAATCTGACGGCTGTTTCTTTTACGCATTGCGCACCTATTCCTTACGTTCTGAAACCTGCTGCCCTAGCGTACAAAATAGACCGCCTCCCGCTATTGTCAATCAGTAGGATAAACGCCAACGACAAAGCGGCGACAAGTCGCCGCACTCCAAAACTACGCCCGTGGATGCGCCTTCTCGTACACCTTCTTCAAGCGTTCCGGCGTGATGTGCGTGTAGATCTGCGTGGTGGAAAGGTTGGCGTGGCCGAGGAGTTCCTGCACGCTTCGTAAATCGGCGCCGGCATCGAGCATATGCGTTGCAAAGCTGTGTCGGAGTTTGTGCGGTGTCAGCGATGGGTCCAGTCCGGCGGCAATAAGATACTTCTTCAACATTCGTTGCATGCTCCGCGCGGTCATGCGTCCGCCAAATCGATTCACAAATAGCGGGCCGCGTATACTACGCGCGCGTATTTCGAGGTATTTCTGCAGTGTTTCAATGGCCGGACCGCCGAGCGCGGCCAACCGCTCCTTCTTGCCTTTGCCACGAACACGAACGACTTCGCCGAGCACATCCAGGTCGTCATCATTAAGTTGAACGAGTTCGTGAATGCGTAGCCCGGCGCTGTAGAGAGTTTCCAGAATCGCCTTGTCACGCCACGCGAACGGCTTGTCCTTCGCGTTTTCCTTCAATGGCGCTTCGAGCAGCGCCTCGACCTGCTGGATCGTCAGGAACTTCGGCAGTTTCCGGGCTTTTTTTGGAAGGGTCAACCCCACCAGTGGATTCAGTTTCACGCGCTCCGTGCGCACCAACCATTTGAAGAAACTGCGGAGCGCGGACATCTTGAGGTGAATCGTGGCGCGGTCGAATTGACGCTCGGTGAGGTGGACCAGATAGCCGCGTAAATGAAATGAATCGACCGGCACCCACGCGCACGGCTGCTTGTACTTTTCCTCGAACCACGTACCAAACGCCGCGATGTCGGCCGAGTAATTGCGGATGGTCAGCGGGGAAGCATCACGCTCGGCATGCAGGTGGCCAAGAAACCCGTCAACCAGCGAGTCTGCTACGCCTCCGCCGGCGCCAGTTTTTTGATGTTCTTGCACTTCGGATAGCCGGTGCAGCCGAGAAATTCACCAAAGCGACCACGACGCTTCGCCATGGGCGAACCGCACTTCTCGCACTTCTCGTCGGTCAGCACGGGCTCTTCTTTGGGCGGAGGCGGCGGCGCTTTGTCTTTCAATTCGTCCGGCAGCGTTTTGGCGTTGCGACATTTCGGATAGCCGGAGCAGGCCAGGAATGGTCCGCGGCGACTGTTGCGGATCAACATCGGCGAGCCGCACTTCTCGCATTTCACGTCGGTCATCACCGGCGCCGGCTTTTCAACGACCGTAATCTTACCCGTGACATCGCGCGTAAATGATTTCGCGTTCTTGCACTCGGGGTAACCCGAACACGCCAGGAACTCGCCGCGTTTGCCCGCCTTGATGACCATCGGCGAACCGCATTTCTCGCACTTGATACCAGTCTCTTCCTTTTCCACGATCTGAATGCTCCCATCTTCACCACGTTTGAAGTTCTTTGTGTTCTTGCATTTCGGGTACGCTGAACACGCGATGAATTCACCATTCTTACCGGGACGGGTGACCAACACTTCACCGCAAAGTTCACATTTGATGCCAATCGGAACGGGCTTCGGCCGTACGTCTTCCATGTTCTCGCTCGCGGCCTTCAGGGTCGGCTCGAAATCCTTGTAGAATTCGCCGAGCATTTCCTGCCACCCGACCTTGCCCTCTTCAATTTCGTCGAGCAGTTCCTCCATATGCGCCGTGAACTGGACATCAAGCAGTTTCGTGAAATGCTTCACCAGCACGTCGGTCGTGATTTCGCCCAATTGCGTCGGCGCGAGGCGACCCTTGTCTTTGTTGACGTAGTGGCGCTTCTGGACCGTCGCAATCGTCGGGGCATAGGTGCTTGGGCGTCCGATACCAAGTTCTTCCAGTGCCTTGACCAGTGTCGCCTCACTGAAGCGCGGCGGGGGCTCTGTAAAATGTTGCGCGGGCAGCAGCTTGACCAGGTGCAACCGCTCACTCTCACTCAATGGCGGCAACTTCTTGTTCTCCTCCTCCTCCGACGGCTTCTCCGGTTCCGCCTTCTTCTCGGCCTCTTCCTCGATACCGTAAATCTTCAACCAGCCCGCGAACACGACCTCCGTGGCCGTTGCGCGGAACAGGAAAAACTTCGGGTCGCGCCGCGCGTCGATATCGATGCTGGTCACCTTCATCTCCGCCGGCGTCATCTGGCTGGCGACAAATCGTTCCCAAATCAATTTGTAAAGACGGAATTGGTCGTGATCGAGGTAGCTCCGCAGGCTTTCGGGTGTGCGCCGCACCGACGAGGGGCGGACCGCTTCGTGCGCGCCCTGCGAATCTTTCTTGGACTTGTATAAATTCGGCGTCGCCGGCGCGTAGTCGTTCCCGATGGTCTCGCGGATAAACGCCAACGCCTCGTCCTGCGCCTCTTTCGAAATGTTAAAGGAATCCGTACGCATGTAGGTGATCAAACCGACTGCGCCTTCCTCACCGATCTCAACGCCTTCGTAGAGTTGCTGCGCTACGATCATCGTCTTCGAGGTGCCCATGCCGAGGGCTTTCGACGCGGACTGTTGCAGCGTGCTTGTCGTGAACGGCGGCGGCGAACTACGCTTCTTCGATTTGATATCGATCTTCGCGACCTTGTACTCGCATTGCTGCAGATCAGACAGGATGGCATCGGCCTGTTCCTTGCCATCGATGATCATGATGTCCGCCTTCGTAGCTTCGCCGTTGGGTGACCTGACCTTCTTGTCACCCACCTGGATCAAGCGGGCAAGGAAATGATCCTTCGGGTCGATAAGCTTGCGCAGTTCCGCCTCGACCGACCAATACTCCTGCGGCTTGAACGCGCGAATCTCACGCTCCCGCTCGACCACCAGCCGCACCGCGACGGATTGCACGCGCCCGGCGCTTAAGCCGCGCGCTACGCGCTTGTTCAGCAAAGGCGAAATCTTGTAGCCCACAATCCGATCCAGAATGCGTCGCGCCTGTTGTGAATCGACCAGTTTCATGTCGACCTGGCCGGGATGATCGAAAGCGGCGCGTACGGCGTTCTTCGTGATTTCGTTGAACTGGACGCGGAAAAACTTGGGGCCGTTTTTCTTGCTCTTCAGGATTTCCCGCAAATGCCAGGCAATCGCCTCCCCTTCGCGATCCGGGTCGGTCGCCAGGTAAACTTGCTCGGCACTCTCTGCGGTCTTCTGCAATTCGGTGACCAGCGCTTTCCGCTTGGCGGAGATCTGGTATGTGGGCTTGAAGTCCTTCTCGATCTCGACACCGAACTTGCGCTCGGGCAAATCCCGGACGTGACCCATGGACGCCTTCACGCTGAAGTCCGAGCCCAAATACTTGTTGATCGTCTTCGCTTTCGCGGGCGATTCAACGATGACCAGTTTTTTTGCCATGCTTTTCTTCTTAAGACCCGAAGGCCGCATTACGCACGTACTGCTTGCCGGGGAGCTGTCTCACGAGCCGCTTCATCTCCAGCGCTAATAACGTGGCGGAAACACACGCCGTTGTCAAACCGCTGGCTCGAATGATCTCGTCGATGGCAACCTCCTCGTTGCCGACTTGCGCCATCACCTTCTCCTCCGTTTCGCTCAATTGCAAAGCAGGTTTGGTACCCCCACCCCCCAAGCCCGGTTCCGCGGGCTCGGTGGCCATTTTCGGTAGCAAGTACTCAAATTCGCTGAGGATATCCTCCACATCCTCGGTCAATTTTGCACCATCCTTGATCAATTTGTTCGCGCCCTTGGACAAAATTGAATCGGCCCGCCCCGGCACCGCAAACACCTGCCGACCCTGCTCCCCCGCCTGATTTGCTGTAATCAATGCCCCGCTCTTCAAGTTTGCCTCCACTACCACGACGCCAAGCGACCAACCGCTGATAATGCGATTCCGCATCGGGAAATTCTGGCGGTCGGGCTGCACGCCGAACGGAAACTCTGTCACCACCGCCCCACCCTTCTCCACGATCTCGTCGGCCAACTTCTTGTTCTCCGTGGGATAGACAATATCGATTCCGCAACCGATCACGGCCACCGTTCTTCCTTTCGCCTGCAGCGCGCCATTATGCGCCGCGGTATCGATTCCGCGCGCCAAACCGCTCACTACCGTCACGCCGACCCGCGCCAACTGAAAAGCCAGCTTTCGCGCCATATCCTGCCCATAGAGCGTCGTGCGACGCGACCCGACCACAGCAATCGCCAGCGCGTCGCGCTCCGTCAACTTTCCCTTCACGTACAACACAAGCGGCGGGTCGTAAATCTCCCGCAAATTCTTCGGGTATTCCGCGTCGTCCCGGCAAACGACGCGCACTCCCGCCTTCTCAACCCGCTGCAATTCCGCATCGAGATCGACCTTCTCCCGCCAACCCATGATGCTCCGCGCGACTTCTTCGCCCACGCCCTCGACCTGCATCAACTCGGTTTTCGACGCCGCCAGAATCGCCTGTGCCTCGCCAAATCGATCCCGCAAGGCGCGGACACGGATCGGTCCGACGCCGTCGACCATGTTGAGGGCAATGTACGCTTCGCGCGAAGTCATACGCGCTTCCGCCACCCGAGACACCGCGACCTGTTTACGACGCCACCTTCCGGCTGCGCCGCTTCCACCCGAATTCCAACTGCGGTTCCTTCAGCAACTCATAGTTCTTCAGCAACCGCAGAATCTGCAGCAAATCCGATTTTCGGTAGTTGTGATTGATCGCCACGCTCGCAACCAATTCCTGCAAAATCGACCGAAACGAGATCACGCCGTCGACCCCCTTCGACCGCAACACCTCGATGCTGCGCTGCCGCGTTTTTGCCTCGCGCGGCAGTCCGGGCACAATCAGGATTTTTACCAAGCCTTCGCTCCCGACCAGCCGCTGCGCCTCTTCGATGACCCGTTTCTCCACAAACCGAAAAATCTTCGGCTGGTTCGCCAGCACGCCCGGCGCGAACACTCCGGTGTGCCACCCCTTCACCGCAACGATCGCTCGCGACACTTGCGACAATGTCCTGGAAGTGATCTCGAACTCGGCCGGCACCGCTTCCGGTGGGACAGCCGGATTCAGTACGATTAGATCCACTTCCTCATCAGCGCTCTTCTGTCGCGCCTGGACGATATACTTGCGCCGCTGACAAACCAGGAAGCCATGTAACTCGAAATATTCGCGAACGATGTTCTCGTCAACGGCAGACATCCACGACCTCCCTGATGTCCACGTCCGTCACCGCGTCCGAGACAAACGCTTCACCGAGGCGTTTCAGTAACACGAACCGCAGCTTGCCGTCGCGGGCCTTTTTGTCAAGACGCGCCGCTTCCAGCAACTCTCCCAGCTTGAAGGTCTTGCCCAGACGTGTTGGCAGACCGCTGGCCGCAATCAGGTCGCACAACCGTTGCGCATCCGCTTTGCTCAGGCCGGCGCGCTTGATGGACAACCGCGCCCCGCAGCACATGCCCATCGAAATCGCTTCCCCGTGGAGCAGGCCGCTGTAATCCGACAACGTCTCCATCGCGTGGCCCACCGTGTGGCCTAAATTAAGGATCGCGCGCAACCCCGACTCACGTTCGTCCGCACTGACGACCTCCGCTTTGATCTCGCAACAACGCCGCACCACGTGCGTCACCGCTTTCGGATCGAGCGCCAGAACCCGCTTGAATTCCCGTTCCAGCCATACGAAGAATTCCGCGTCGCGAATCGCACCATGCTTGATCACTTCAGCGAAGCCGCTACGCAGTTCGCGCTCGGGCAATGTCCCAAGAGTATCGATGTCGGCGAGCACAAGTTTCGGTTGGTAGAACGCGCCGACCAGGTTCTTGCCTTGCGGTAGGTTCACGCCCGTCTTGCCGCCGACCGAGCTGTCAACCTGCGCCAGCAAGCTCGTCGGCACCTGCACCAGCGCCAGACCGCGCAAATAGCTGGCGGCCACGAAGCCGGCCAGATCACCCACCACGCCGCCCCCGAGGGCGATGACAAACGATTGACGATCCAATCCATGCGACGGCAGTTTCTCGAAGAGCCGATTGGCTTGCCGCAGTGATTTCGACGCCTCGCCCGCCGGCACGCTGAGCACTTCGGCGGCAAACCCGCCCTTTCCCAACGCGTCGCACATTGCCCCTGCATACAGCGGCTCCACGTTCGTGTCCGTGATGATGACGCCGTGCTTGCCCAGTTTCAGCGGACGCAAGTACTCAACGACTTGCGACAGCAAGCCTTTGCCGATCAAGATGTCGTAACTACGTTCACCCAATTCGACGCGCACCCGCTCGGGAACGCCTGTTTTTTTCGCACTCATGGGATTGCGGCAGATTACAACCCGCCGCGCCGGGACTTGTCAACCTTGAATCGACTCGGCTCTCATGCGCAGGATACGACATGTATCGTCGTTTACCTTGAACGGTTCGGCGATTCGCTGGCCGACGATCCACGCGATGCGTCCGTCGGCTGTGCAAACCAGCGGCACACGACCGCGCTGTAATCGTGGCACTTTCTCATCCACAAAGAAGTCCTGCAACTTCTTCGTCTCACTCATCCCCAGCGGCTGAAAACGGTCACCATTCTCCCACGTGCGGACGAATAGTCCCTCGCCGAGTGCAGCAGCATCGAAGCGTTCTTTGGGATGAGCCGATTCGTCACCGCACTCCAAAACAAACCGCACGCCCAACTCTCGGATAATCGTCTCACCTGACAAGCTCAGGGCCCACTTTCCCTTCACAGGCTCCAGGTCTTTCCGCTGCGCTTTCTGCAACCACTCGTACTCGCGGTACACGACCAAATCATCCGGCAGATCAATGGCCGCGCTGGGCGCATCACCAAGCGCCGCATGTCGCACAGCCTCGATTTGACCAAAGGTGAAACTCGGCCCGCTCTCGGAGTCACCCCCGAGCCAAAACCGCAAGACGCGCCGCTGGATGGCCGTCGGGTAATTCGCCAATGTCTTCACATTCACCGCGTCGTTCTGGCAGGCCGCCATGTAGAATCGTTGCGCGACGTGATGCAATAGATAGAAATCCTCGTCCCGCAAAATCTCGGCCGTGCTGAGGAGGACGTCGCGGATCGCGGGGTTGTACTCGCGCTCAAGCAACGGCAGCAACTCGTGGCGGATTCGATTGCGGGTGAATCGGGTGTCGGCATTCGACTTATCTTCGCGATACGAGAGCTTCTTCGCCGTTAGGTATTCCATGATTTCCAGCCGCCGTACCTTCAGCAGCGGTCGAATCACGCGCAACGTCCCCAGTTGGCGTTCCGGCCAAATGCCAACCAATCCGGGCACGCCGGCGCCACGTAGAAGCCGCATCAAGAATGTTTCAACCTGATCGTCGGCAGTGTGCGCGAGCACGAGCTTCTTGAGGCCGGTGCGTTCGGCCACGCGTCCAAAAAACTCCTGCCGCGCACGACGCGCGCTATCTTCATCCCGCGCAACCGTGCACGCCTCAATGGAACTTGGCAAACCGTACCGTGTCGCAAGTTGCCGCACAAACTCGGCATCCCCATCGCTGTCCGCGCCGCGCAATTGGTGATTGAGATGACAGACGTGCGGTTGCCAGCCGACTTCGACAAGGACACTGAGCAAGGCAACGGAATCCGCGCCACCTGACACACCGACGAGTAGAGCCTCGCCCGGCGCGAGTGTTTTTGCCAGAGCGGCTTGCACTTTGGAGAGTATGACTGATTCTGTTGTCACCCTGAGCGGAGCGAAGGGTCTCGCTCCCTAACGAGATGCTTCGCCTCGATAAGAATGACAGCCTAAGCAGGCCGTATTTCCCGCAGTCCGCCCATATATGGCACCAGTGGTTCCGGAATTTTCACTGTGCCATCGGCCTGCTGATAGGTCTCCAGCAGCGCGACGTACAAACGCGCCAGCGCCGTGCCGCTGCCGTTGAGAATATGAACGAAACGGTTCTTGCCGTCGCTGCCCTTAAAACGAATGTTGGCCCGGCGCGCCTGGAAATCCTCACAATTCGAGCAACTCGATACTTCGAGATAGGCGTTCTGACCCGGCGCCCAGACTTCGATATCGTAGGTCTTGGCGCTGGCAAACCCCACCTCGCCGGTGCACAGCAGGACAACGCGGTAATGCAACCCGAGCAACTGTAGAACGTGCTCGGCGTTCGCGAGCATCTTCTCCAACTCCTCGTAGCTGTTCTCGGGCTTCACGAACTTGATCATCTCGACCTTGTCGAACTGATGGACGCGAATCATGCCTCGTGTCTGCTTACCTGCGGCGCCCGCTTCACGGCGAAAGCAGGGCGTATAAGCGCAATAATAAATCGGTAACTGCTCCTCACGGAGAATCTCGTCGCGGTGAATGTTCGCCACAGGTACCTCTGCGGTAGGTGCCAGATACATTTCCTCATCGCGCAGCCGGTACATGTCCTCTTCGAACTTCGGCAACTGACCTGTGCCGATCATTGCATTGCGGTTGATGAGAAATGGTGGAAAAACTTCCGTGTAGCCGTGCTCACTCGTGTGCAGGTCGAGCAGGAAATTGATCAAGGCCCGCTCCAAACGCGCGCCCGCGCCTTTGTAGAGAATAAATCCACTGCCGGAAATCTTCGCCGCTCGTGCGAAATCCAAAATGCCGAGTTGTTCGCCGATGTCCCAATGCGCCTTCGGCTGAAACGCAAACTTCGGCGCATCACCCCAGTGTTTCACCTCTGGGTTGTCCGCCGCCTCCTTCCCCACCGCGACGCCTTCGTGCGGCAGGTTGGGGATCATAAGAAGGATGTCCTGCAACTTGGCGTCCAGGGTCGCAACCTCAGCATCGAGCGCCGTGATGCGTTCACCGACCTGTTTCATCGCGGCCATCTGCACGCTCGCGTCCTCTCCCTTCGACTTCAGCGCGCCGATTTGCTTGCTAACGGTATTGCGCTCGGCCTTGAGGTTGTCCCCTTCGCTAATCAGCTTGCGTCGCTGCTCATCCAACACGGCGATATCCGCGATCCGCGCCTCGTCGCCGCGACCGCGCGTGGCGAGTCGCTGGCGCACGAAATCAGGTTTTTCGCGAATGAGTTTGATGTCGAGCATGGGAACGGATGATACGGCGAGGCGCGCGCCAGAGCAAGCGCGTCAGGAGCCTATGATTTTCGGCGCCGCCGCCAGGGCTTCAGCCAATTTCTCGGGTTGCTTGCCACCGGCTTGGGCCAGATCAGGTTTCCCACCACCGCCGCCGCCGCAAATCTTGGCCAGTTCGCCGACGATCTTGCCGGCATTCTTGCCCTCTTTGACCAGGTCGGGGGTAACCAAACAGATGAGCGAGACTTTGCCTTCAGCCACGCCACCCAGAACCACAATCCCGCTTGTCAGCTTCGGCTTGAGCACGTTGACGACGGCGCGCAACAGATCGGCGTTGGCGTCACCAAGATTACTCACGAGCAACTTGCCCTGCAATTTCGCGAGCAACTGCTCGGCCATGGCGGGGGCCTGCGATTCCACAGCGGCCTGGCGTTGCTTGGCCAACTCCTTATCCAGCTCGCGTGCCTTGGCTTTCTCGGCGTCAGCCTTTTCCTGGTCACCTTGCTTCGCAATGAATTCCCGGGCAAACTGTCCGCAGACCGCTTCGACGCGCCGAATCCCCGCCGCAACTGCCGATTCTCGCATGATTTTGAACAAGCCAATCTCACCCGTGGTCTTCGTGTGCGTACCACCACAAAGTTCCATGGAGAATCCATCCAGCGCCTTGTCGTGTCCACCAATCTGCACGATGCGGACGACGTCACCGTACTTATCGCCGAAAAACTGCATGATGTTTGGCTTCCCGCGCACCTCCGCAAAAAGCATTTCAAACCAATAGACGGGTAAAGTTTCCTTGATCCGCTCGTTCACGAGCTTCTCAATGTCCGCAATCTGCTGGTCACTGAGTTTCTCGGGTTGATTGAAATCAAAGCGAAATCGGTCCGGCGCGACGAGCGAACCCTTCTGTCGCGCGTCCTTACTCACGACCTCATGCAACGCCCAGTGGAAAAGATGTGTAACGGTGTGATGCCGCTGGATATTGGCTCGCCTCGGAACATCCACCGACGCACGAACTGTTTGTCCTTGCTCAAGCGGCGCAGCCGAGCGATGCACATACACATTCCCCTGCTTCTGAGTATCGAGCACCTTTGCCGAGGCAATCAGCCCCGTATCCCCAACCTGACCGCCCATCTCCGCATAAAATGGTGTCTTGTCGAGAATGACATCAAAAGTCTTCTCCGCGCCCAGCGATACCGCTTCCACCACAGCTTCGAGTTCAAGATTGTCATACCCGAGAAACTTCGTCGGCTCGACCTGCAAATCCTCGGCAGAAACGCTGATTACCGACTTCTTCTTATGGTGGTCCTCACGAGCCCGCTGGCGCTGCTGTTCCATCAACATCTCGAAGCCACCGATATCCACCGTCAATCCGCGCTCACGCGCCATAAGTTCTGTCAAATCGAGCGGGAAACCAAAGGTGTCGTAGAGTTCAAACGCATCCGCTGCTGAAATGGAAACAGCTGGTCCTGATGTCGCTCTCGTTCCCGTGGCAGAATGGGAAACAGAACCAGAATGCGAACCCGAAGTTGAACCGGACTTTGAGCTACGACCGACCCGAGCAGGATGTCCGCCAATCAAAACCGTGCGACCCCCGAATAATGCATTGTCAGCCGCATCTTCGAAATGTTTGATTCCGACATCCAGTGTCCTGTTAAACGACTCCTCCTCCACTCGCAAGGTATTCTCCACCTTGGCTTTATTGCGGCGTAATTCCGGGAAGACATCACCAAAGTTCACGGCGACCACATCCACAAGTCTGTAAAAAAACGGCTCACGAAATCCCAGGTTCCGACCGTATCTTACAGCCCGCCGAAGTATGCGGCGCAACACGTAGCCACGGCCTTCGTTCGAAGGTTGAATTCCATCAGCAATCGCAAAACTCAGGCAGCGAATGTGGTCGGCGATGACGCGGAAGGCGATGTCCACCTTGCCCTGTTCGCCCGCGTTGTCGGACGGAAGGGTGCTGGTGTATTTCTTCCCGCTAAGCTTTTCCAATTCACGGAAGATCGGACTGAAAACATCCGTTTCGTAGTTCGAGATACGCTTTGTGAAACCCTTAAAGCCGTTAGTGCATTGGATCATCGAGGTGACGCGTTCAAAGCCCATGCCGGTGTCTACGTGCCTGGCAGCCAGCGGCGCGAGTGAACCGTCGGGGTTGGCGTTGAATTGGATGAAGACCAGGTTCCAGATTTCAATGCTCAGTGGCGAACCCGAATTGACGAGTTTCGGTCCCCCGTCCCCATTGGGGGTAAGATCAACATGGATTTCGCTGCAGGGACCGCAGGGGCCCGTGTCGCCCATCATCCAGAAATTATCTTTGCGATTGCCGGGAAGCACATGATCGGCTGGCAAATAGCATAGCCACAAATCGCGCGCCTCTGTATCAGCGGCAATCTTGTCGTCGCCGCCGAAGTAGGTCGCATAGAGCCTCTCCTTCGGGAAATGCCACCGCTCGACGACGAGTTCCCACGCCCAATCGATGGCTTCCTTTTTGAAATAATCGCCGAAGCTCCAATTACCGAGCATCTCGAAGAACGTATGGTGATACGTGTCGAGTCCGACCTCTTCGAGGTCGTTGTGCTTGCCACCCGCACGGATGCACTTCTGTGTGTCCGCCGTGCGCGCCGGGTTCCACTCCGGCTTCACCTGGCCGAGAAAGATCGGCACAAACTGGTTCATCCCCGCATTCGTGAACAGCAAGTTCGGCGCATCCGGCAGCAACGAACTGGACGGCACGATGGTATGCTGTTTTTCGCGGAAGAAATCCAGAAAGCTCTGGCGTATTTCAGCGGAAGTCATAAATCCGGCAATTCGCCCGGGGAGAGACGGTTATTCGGTGCCGCCGATGCGTTTCCCCAGGCTGACGCCCGTGGCCATCTTGGCTTTCACGCCGATGATAATCTGCTCCAGCATCTTGCCGTTCTCGCGCAAGAAATCCTTCGCGGATTCACGGCCCTGCCCGATTTGCTGGCCATCGAACGCCAGCCACGAGCCCTTCTTTTCGATCACGCCGATGTCAGTGGCCACGTCGATGACCGAGCCTTCCTTCGAGATGCCCACGTCATACATGATGTCGAACTCAGACTCGCAAAACGGCGGCGCGACCTTGTTCTTCACAACTTTGGCGCGCACATGGCTGCCGACCACTTTGCCCGCCGGATCCTTGATGACATTCACGCGACGCATATCGATGCGCACGCTGGAATAAAACTTCAGCGCCCGTCCGCCAGGCGTGGTCTCGGGACTACCAAACATCACACCGATCTTCTCGCGAATCTGGTTGGTGAAGATGCACGCGGTCTTGGCCTTGTGAATGCAGGAGGTCAGCTTGCGCATCGCCTGGCTCATCAACCGTGCCTGCGCGCCAACGGTGGCATCGCCCATCTGCCCTTCCAATTCGGCGCGTGGTACCAGGGCCGCGACGGAATCGATCACCACCACGTCCACCGCATTGCTGCGAATGAGCGTTTCAGCGATCGTTAACGCTTCCTCACCGCTGTCGGGCTGGCTGATCAACAAATCGTCAAGGTTCACGCCGATGCGCCTGGCGTAGGAGGGATCCACCGCGTGCTCGGCATCCACGAACGCCGCCAGGCCGCCCGCGCGCTGCGCGCTGGCGATTACGCTGAGCATCAACGTCGTCTTGCCGCTGCTCTCGGGACCAAACACCTCGGTAATGCGTCCGCGCGGGATGCCGCCGACGCCGAGCGCCAAATCGAGCGCAAACGCACCCGTGGGAATGACTGGAATGTCCACGTGCGACATCTCGTCGCCGAGGCGCATGATGGAGCCGCTGCCATATTGCTTCTCAATGGCCGCAAGCGCCGCCTGTAGGTTCTTGTCCTTCAGCGCGCCGGCCTTGCTCGCTGCGGATTCTTTTTCCTTGGTTTCAACTTTGACCGACATGGTGAATCTCCTTTTAGTTGTGCGCTCCCAGAGCGTGTGACGAAAGCTTCGTGTAAATCGAACCTTCGGGATGAAGCTGGCTCTCGAATAGATGAATGGCCTCCACCCGCAACGTCCCGAAGGTTGTATCTTTAAGGGAATCGATGGCCCTTGTCAACGCAGCGTCCGGGCGCGGCGATTTAATCCGTCCGAGCGTCAGGTGAGCCGAAAACTCGTGGTATTCAGGGGTAAACCCGAATGGCTGCACCGCGTCCTGCACCGCCCGCGCCAGTGCTTGCAACCTGTTCCCGGCGTCACCGCATCCAATCCAGACCACACGCGGGCGCTTCTCATCCGGGAACGCTCCCGCGCCCCGCACCGATACGTCGAAGGGTTGATACTGGGCCGCGACCGACTGCAAGGCTGGCTTGAGCTTGTCAACGACCACTTCCTCAACATCGCCGAGAAATTGCAACGTAAGATGGAGGTTCGCGACCTTGGTCCACGAAATCTTCACGCCGATGGGCGACTGTTTCAACCGCGTTTGCGCCTCCTCAATGGCAGCGCGCACGTCGTCGGAAAGGTCGATGGCAATAAATACGCGCATCATTTCTTGAGAAACTCGCGCCGGACTGCATCGAGTGCGTATTGCGCAACGAAGAACTTGAAGGTTTCGCGGTCGAAAGTCAGGACATGGCGCTGGACGGTGGTGCCTTTGGAGGTGGCGAAGCCGATATAGACCAGACCCACGGGTTTGTCCGGCGTGCTGCCCGTTGGCCCGGCAATTCCCGTCGTGCTGACACCGAACCCTGCGCCACTGCGCGTGCGGACACCTTCGGCCATTTCCCGCGTGACCTCCTCGCTCACTGCGCCATGCGACGCCAAGGTTTTCTCCGACACACCGAGCAGCCGGGTCTTCGATTCGTTCGAGTAGGTCACACAACCATTGATGAAAACCTCGCTCGAGCCGCTCACATTCGTGATGCGGTTGGCAATCAAACCACCCGTGCACGATTCGGCGACGGCAATTGTCTGGCGAGTTGCCGTCAGCATCTTCACCACGACTTCTTCGAGTCTGGCATCACCAACCCCATAGATGTTGTCCGCCAGAGCCGTCCGAATTCGCTTCTCGGCTTCATCCGCAGTCGATTTGAGATCGGAGATTATCCGCACCTCGACTTCGCCCATCTTCGCGCTATAGCCGAGTTCGAGGTCCGGCAAATCCGCCAATACGGGAGCGACTTTTTCTTCGACGATTGACTCGGCAAGCCCGACGACCTTGAACGTGCGGCAATCGAACCGCGGTTGTGCACCAAAGTGCTTCTCCAAGACCGGCAAGACGTATTCCTCAAACATCGGCTTGAGTTCACGTGGGGGACCAGGCAGCAACAAAACCAGCTTACCTCCCTCGTCGATGACCAGGCCGGGGGCCGTGCCGTTGCGGTTCGGGAGCACTTGCGCGCCGACGGGTACCAAAGCCTGGACGTAAATAGATTCCGGTAAGCGAATCCGCCGCCTGCGAATGCGCTCGGCAATGTGGCTCGCGACCGCTTCGTCGCGCACGAGTTTGCGGTCCAGCAGTTCCGCGACAACGTCGCGCGTGAAATCGTCAGAGGTCGGGCCTAGTCCACCGGTAATGATCAGGACATCGCTACGTTGCATTGCCTCCCCAATCGCGCTCCGCATTTCCGCGCGGTCGTCGGCAACGGTGACCTGGCGGTCGAGGCGCAGGCCGATGCCGGCGAGTTGGCGGGCGATGTAGCTCAGATGCGTATTAACCGTGAAGCCAAGCATCAGCTCGCTACCAGTGTTGATGAGTTCGACCCTCACGTGAGCGAGCCTAGCGAAGGGGTTGAGCAAAGTCAAACGGCGCGGCGCGTCTCACCGGTTCGGCAGCAATTCTTTTGGCAGGTTGACCGGGCGATACTTCGGATCGCCGATTGTGCCACCGACTTTGTATTCGAGAAGCTTGCCGATGAGTGGTGAAATCCACCCAATGCCGGGCCACGCGCGCAGGAACTGGGCCTCGACTCGGAAATCCAGCTTGCCGTCGAAACCAAGCTGGCCGCGACTCTGGGCGGTGAACGCGCCGGCGGCGATTTGCATGTCTTCCGTGCTCACGGCCTGATTGGTGATGGTGAACGAGGCCTGTGCGCGCGTCGCCTTGGTCTTGCCAAGGACCTCCGAGAAAATGCCAAAGACAGGAGCCTGCCAGAGGATGCCATCCGCCACGTTGAGTTGCCCCTTCCCACTCAGCGCGCCCAAATCGGTCCCGCGCCCGTCGATCGTCGCCTGACCGGTCAGCAACCCGGTGACGGTGCTCTCGCGGTCCTCAACCGCGCTGAGCAGGTTGCGCACGTCCGCACGATCGACCGAGAACTCGAAGTTATACGATGGATCGGTATCCGAGAAGATAAAGCCGGCGTGGCCCCGCAGTCTACCGCTGTAGAAATCCGCGTCAAAACCATTGATTTGCATGGTGTTGTTCGTGAACACAAGCGTTGCCTGTGCCCGGTCGGCAGTGAACTTCCAGTACGAGAAACCCTCGTTGACGACGTGTGCGGCCCAAAGTGTGCCCTCAGGTTTGTCGAAATCGATTACACCACGTGCGTTCGCATCGGTGCGCGGGCCAAACCGGTAGGGCGTCATCGTCTTCACCGCCTTCTCACCCAGCAAACCGGCGATTTCCGAGGGGTTCGCCCGGGCCGCCAGATCGAAGTTGACGCGATGACGGTTGAAGTCGGCAAACAACGTGCCGCGGACATCGCCCTCCCGCCGCTCCAGCCGCAAATCCCGCACATCGAGCCGGCTCTCGCGGAGACGCAACCTCGCCG
The DNA here is from genome assembly GCA_003152315.1 of Verrucomicrobiota bacterium. GTDB lineage: Bacteria > Verrucomicrobiota > Verrucomicrobiia > Palsa-1439 > Palsa-1439 > Palsa-1439. Next base: position 41,468 of record PLZV01000022.1, on the reverse strand, counting down.
ACGCGCCTTCGAGTCCAACGCCACGATAGCTGCAGCGGTGAGCGTCGAGGCGGGCATCGTACGCAAGCGCATCCGGATCGACAAAATCGCCGCTGACTTTCGCGACAATGTGCGGCGGTGTTTCGAACCACGCTGGCTCGACGATCTGCCGCACGTAGTTGGTCATCAATGGCTGGAGCTTCGTCGGGTCGAGTGTACTATCGAACTCGTAGGCAAAATCGGTGCTCTCGATGTGGTATTCACCATGGCCGTCCAGCCGACCTTCCGGCGTGACGATTTCGACGCCGTTAAACTTGACCTGCGGGCCGCGGTCTTCAAAGGCAAACTTGATCGAGCGAAATTCGACACCCCGAATGGCCAGCCCTCCGGTTTGCACGGTGCCCGTCAACTCGGGCAGGCTCCCTGTCTCAGGACTCAGCCGGTAGCGCGCCAGGATCTTTGGATTCTCCTCGACATGGAGATCGCGCAGTATTGGCCCGGCCTCCTTGATGAACAACGGAACGATGGCTGCAGGATCGGTCGTACTGGACAACGCCATATCGAACTGTCCCATGGCGAGGTCATAGCGGCCATGAATGTCGATTTCGCCGCCGTACAGCGAGGCTTCGCAGCGACGCACCTCGATCGCGCCGCCGCTCATCTCAATATCCACGCCCGCCGAGTCAAGCTGCAGGTTGCGATACTGAAGCTGGTTGCCGCGCAACTTCGCCAGGACATGCCCCGCGAGAGGTTGCGCCAAATCGAGGTCAAAATCCAGGTCGAGCTGCGGCGGGAGCGTGACCTGAATCTGGTTCAACTCGCGCACGGCCTTGGTGAGGAAGAGAAACTGTCCTCCACCCGTGAGAACATTTGCCGTGGCTGGGGTTGCCGTTGTCCTGAAGGCCGAACGGGGTTTGATGCGCCCCGAGACGTTCAAGCGAATCCCGCAGTAAACACCCGTAAGCCGATCCACCCGAATCGAGCCGTCATCTTCAAATTTGAAAGTGGCGTATGCATCTTTTGCCGTAAACTTGGCCGGGCCGTTCTCATCCGGAGGCGTGGGTATGGCAATAACTGCGTTGGCGATATGGATGGCACGGATGAAGGGCTGCTTGTGGAGAAGACGCTTCACGCTGAACTGCATTTCCAACTCGTCGATTTGCGCCAGCGGTTGATCGGGCGTCTTCGCGTCCGCAAACGTCGCATCGGTGGCCACAACCCCGCGAAAGAGGTCGAGGCGAATCGAGGTGAACTGGGCGGCATAGCCCACCCGATTCAACTCACTCAGAAGAAGCTGCTTGAGACGATCGGGGAAACCGTAGAAGTGCAGGTAGCCGAGTGACAGTACTAAGAGAAGCACCACCAGCATCAGCAAGCGAACAAAAAGCCTGTACAGGAATTTCACGACGCGTGATTCTTAATCGTACCGTCTCGGCCCGTCAACGTGATTCCCGGTGCCCATCAGTATCTCACAGAAAACTTACCCCGTTTCCCACGCGCCTGTCGGAGAACTTCATCCCGGCCAAAGTCTTCTCCTGGCTGCAGGCCGAATCTGACGGAGCCGAGCCAGACGAGCCGAGTCTGATGACACCGCGCGCGCTGTGCTTCTGCAACAAACGAACCCAAAATCTGGCCCTCCGACGCTCAAAATGCCCCCTCTTGTGGCCTCCGGTGGGTTCGTTTTCCAAAACGAACCCACCGATTTTTTCCGTAACATTCCGCCGCAACACTTCTATTCATAGGTGCTTACATCAAAACAGCGCTCACAAAACGGTGGGTTCGTTTCGCAGAAACCATGTTTTGTGAACCCTCGATTTTACACAAGAGACTTTTTCCCCGCATAGCTCCGCCCCAAGTATCGCGCCGAAGCTTTAGTGAAGGCGGATTCGTCCTTTCGCTTTCAACCTTTCCGCTCTGCGCTTCCCGCTTTCCTTCTTTCCCTTACTTGGCCTTCGTCACGTCCTCCATAGCTTTAGCGACGGAGGAAGCGTCCTCGCGAAGTAGGCTGTCAAAGAACCGCCTCGACTATACCCCTCTCACATCACGCTGTCCAGTGAAATAATCGCTTTACGATATGCGGGCAATTCACTGTAGTGGCGCGGGCGTCTCGCCGTGTTGAAATGATTCCGGCTTATGGTGGCGCAGGCGTCCCTGCCTGCGGTCGCGCATCGCCCTTTCCATCCCCGTTCGCCGCCTTTCCCCTTCATCTCGCATCTTCGGTTCTACAGAAGTGCATAATGAGCGAATAGATGCTGAGGAAGAATCCCGATGCTCCCGCAAGTAAACCCAGTAACAGCGGACCGAACCCCGCAAACACCCACATTAACATGTGCGCCATCGTATGCCCGACATCGGGAAAAGTTCCGGGTGGAGTGCTCTGCACGGCTGTGGATGTGGTCGCAAGACCGTAGAATAAGCCACCGAAGAAAAGGACATAAGCTCCATCAAGTTCCGGGAGCGACCTTCTGCTGTCCGTCGATCCTCAAACTCTATTTCACAAGGTGAAAGTGTAAGCTCCACGTAGAACTGCTCTGCCGTCCTAGGCAGAAAAGACCGTATCGCGTCCTCTTCTTGTGTCTGGTGATCAATGGAATTCAGGTATTCGCCGACCGGCACATCAACCAACGTCCAGTAGTGTCCCATGTATTTGTCGATCAGTCGAATCAGGTCGTCATACTCAAGGAATTTGATTTTAGTCGTAGCGAACTTGCTGTGAATCTTTTCGCATGGGGCCTCCGAAGAACCGAAAGCCTAACAGCCCGCCACCCAACTAGCAAGGTTTACGGAAAGGGCCGCATAATCGCCTGTTTGTAGTCATCACCCAACTTGGCAAGTACAGGAGCGCCGCTGCCACCGCTTTCGAGAGACGGCTATTCAAAGACCGGCCGCAGTCATTACTGTTTGGCCGGCCCATTCGTCGCTACTGGCGTTGCAGCCGGCAACGTAGTGACCGGGATCACAGACGGAGCGGCGGTTGCAGGTAAAATGTTTGTCACGGCGGGCGCGGCCGGTGGATTGGACTGCGTGACAACGTCTCGCACCAACGTATTCGCCCGGCTCGTCCAGATCGTGAAAACCAGTGGCGGATCGCTCCAGAATGCGTACTCCCTCTCGGCATCCTGCGGCTTGCCAAGCACGAGGGTGTACGTCTTGTCGCCCACGGTCGCGGCGAGCGTCGCCTCGGGTTGGTCGAGGCCGAACTCGGCCAGGTTGTCACGCCCTTCGCGCACAAACTCCTCGGCGGGCAACGCCGCGAATTCGTCGAGCAAGCGCTGCAGGGCATCGTTGTCGATCACCCCTTGGACGGGCTCGAGCAGTTTCCACTTCTTGTCCGCGTCACGTTGCAAGATCACCTTTTCCGACTTCTTCTCAATCGTCAGCTTCGTAATCTGGTCCGGCTTCATATCGACCAACTCCCGCGCGCGTAGCGTCAGCCAGTTTGCGTGCAACCAGCCGGCAATGTTGGTCTCGACACCGTAGACAAACGGCTCGTCAACCCGTTTCACGAAGCGGACCGTATTCGACGGATCCAACGCGCCGACCAGCAGTTGCGCCAGCAGGTTTGTCCCCTCCCCGCGCAGGCTCACGGTCGCCATTGGCGCCGCCAACCCGTACTTATCCAGATCAGTCGCAACATCCGCGGTAAATTGCCGGGCATTCAGCCCGCCGAGGTGTCTCAACAACTGCTCCACAGCGGCATCGTCCGCAGCGGCGGCAACCGGTGCGGCGATCCTCCATGTGGCATCGGTATACGCGAGGGAAATCCTGTCGGTGCCGTGCAACACTTCGATCCCATGCACGTCACCCTCCGCGAACACGAGCACCTGCGCGTCGCGCAAATCATTGGCTTGGACCGCAAACTTCTGCACGCTGGCGGAGGGCACGGTATAAATCGAGTCGGTGCTCTTGAGTTTTGCGTACACCTTGCTTGGGTCGTTGGTCGAGGCGCGGCCAATTTGCAACGTCTTGCCGGATTCACCCGTCCACACCGTGACTTCGCGCTCCGGCTCATCCAACTGATACGCGGGGATGTCCCGCGGGCTTTCGCTGACGAAGTCCGTCACGCGCAGGCCGCCCAAATCGGCAAGTAGTTCGCCGACTTTGCGTTGATCGGCGCGAGCGGCGAGCGGACGCGTGAGCGCCCAGCGTGGTTCCGCATTCGTAGTGATGGCCGACTTCGCCAATTCGATCACGCGGTCGGCGCTCTTGATCTCGACGCGAGTGGCTGACGCAGCCTGGAAATCAATAACGGTCCGATCACGGAGGTCGTCCAAGGTGCGGTCTACCCGCTCATAAATCGACTTCGGCACAACCAGTACGCCCTTCTTCCCCTGCAACTGGGCGTAGACTGCGTCCTTTGTTGGCGTCTCGTTGCCGATGAGCAGGACCACGCTCCCTTTCTTGTTCTGCAATGTCAGTCGGACGCGTGGAATCTCCAGCCCGAAGTCGTTTGGAGACAATCCCTTGAGTTCCTTCTCAGTGATCGAACGGTTGCGCTCGGCAAACTCCAGTTCGTCCAGAATCGAGCTGACCGTGCTGTAATTGGCGCGGACGTTGAGAGGCTGTTTGATTTGCCATTGGTCACCCGATCTTTCGAGCGTGTAAACCTGGTTCGTCAAATCGATCTTCAAGCCGGTGATGTCCTTCGACTGGAAATCGAGGACGCGCTTGCTCTTGGCCAGCAAATCATGGGTGGAAGTGCCCCAGTAGTAATCAAGGGCGGCCAGCGCGCCAATCACCAGGGCCATCATAACCAGGAACGATGTCGTGCGCGATTTCATATCCAATCATTCGTCATCTTCAGACCCGCGAAACATCCCGGAAACCGTCACTTGCGGCGGCTCAGCCAGACCACACTGCCCAGAATCGCCACGAGCAGCGGCAAGCCGCCAATCACGAGCATATAGACGGCATGCTGCTGGCTCGGCGACATGTCGAGACGGAATTCATCGGGCACCTTCGGGCTGACGGCCATCAGTTGCTCGCGTTGGAGCAGCCAGTTCACCGAGTTCATGAAGAAGTCGAGATTGCCGCCGCCGAGGCTGCTATTGTCCACAAACCGCGAAGTGCCGATGACCACCAGGCGTGTGACGCCGATGTCCACGTCCACCCCGTGTGGCTTGCTCGTCTCGACCGCCACCGCCAGCGGGAGCGGTCCCGCAATGTCCGTCGCTGGGTCGAAGGTCGCATGCTCCGTGTCCGGATCGGTCTCGCCCCAATACGCGGGAGCCGCCTTTGCCAACTCAGTGACCCGCGGCTGATCCGGCGTCCCGCCTTCCGTCTGCGGCGAGCGGCGAACCGACCGCGCGTAGGGGAATTCCGTGTTCGTGTCGGCAAGCTTGGCGGTAATCGGATGCGCGGCGTAATCGGCGGCCACGGCGTTGACATCGAGCATCTGCGTGCCGAGCAGCACCCCCGCCTGGCGCATCGCCAGGTCGTCGTCCACCTGCACACCCCAGCGCTTGAGAAATGCCTCGAGACCGGTCTGGGTGTGTGGGTCGAGCAGAATCAGCAACCGCCCATTGCCTTTCAGGTACTGCTCCAGCGCGTTCAATTCGGTTGGCGCGAACGCCTGGTGCGGGCCGGCGATGACAATCGCGCTCGCATCCGTCGGCAATGCCTGGTTCTCCAGCAAATTCCATTTCTGCACGAGGATGTTGTCCCGTTTGATGTAGCGCGCGAGTTCCGAATAGCCCTCGCGTTGGTCGAAATCTTCGGGATCCCGCTCACCATGGCCCGTCAGGAAATAGACCTTGGGCGACTCTTCCTCCGTCACGGTCTGGATCGCGGAAAGAAACAGGCCTTCCCCCTTGAACGCCTTGACGCGGCTTTCACCCATCTCCTGGCTTTGGGTATCAAGATCGACCATTTCATCGAGCCGCACGTATTTGTGATGCCCGCGACTGGCGAAAATGATCACATCCGGGGAGTCAAGCGTGTACTGCTTGACCAACTGCTGCGCACGCGCCAGGTCGCGCTGCGGATCGACGTACTCCACATGCAGCTTCTCTTTACCGTAAAACTGAAATTCCTTCAGTAGGTTGCGCACATCATCGAGGATTTTCTCGACGTAATCGCGGTGGTCGTTGGGCGGCAGGAAGACAATCAACTCGACAGGGTTCTTCAAACTCATGAGTACCTGCTTGGTCTTTCCGGCCAGTTGGTAATAACCCGCTTTCGTCCAGTCGAAGCGAACGTAATGCCGTGACGCCAGCCAGTTGACCATGACCACGACCGCCAGCAGCGCCACGATCTGCACCAGGACGTTGGCGCCAATGACCAGTCGCCGGTGGCGCAGCGTCGGGGGTTTGTCGCCTCGCGGGGTCTCGCTCGCCACGGCTGTTACCTCCACTTCCTGGATTCGACCACGCGGGTCGTCACGAATAATGCCAGCACCGTACCGCTCGCGTACAGCACCAGCGGCCGCAGGTCCACCACGCCCCGTTGAAAGTCATTCATCTGCTCGAAGGCCGACAGAAATTCAAAAACTTTCCCGGCGGCTGTCCCGCGAGTGAAGTAATACCCAAACCAGATCGCGATCAGGTACAGGAACAGCAGGGCAAACGCGATCAAGAAGGCCGTCACTTGGTTGCGGGTCATGGCGGACGTCATCAATCCAACCGCGATCAGAAACTGTCCGATTACCACGATCCCCAGGTATCCGCTGAAGATTGGGCCGAGGTCCAACGCGGTTTGTCCTCCCGAGAAATGCCGCAAGATCACGATGTAGAATCCCGTGGCCGCCCACATCAATGTGTACAACGCCACCGCGCCCAACCACTTCGCCAGGACCACCTCAAAATCCGTCACCGGCGCAGTCATCAACATTTCGAGCGTGCCGGCGCGCTTTTCTTCCGCTAGCAACCGCATCGTGATCGCCGGCACGAGAAACAGCGACGGCAGCCAAAACCAACTAAAAAAGCCCTCCATCACCGTCAGTTGCGTTGACCCACGCGAGAGTAGCTCGCCCACAATCGAAACGAAACTGACTCCCATCACCACCAGGAAAAACATGATGACGATGTATCCCAAGACCGACGCGAAATACGCGTTCAATTCCCGTCGCAACAAGGCCGGCACATTCCTCATCGCAGCACGCTCCTCCGCTGCTCGCGCCGCTCCTCTTCCGCCTCGTCCTCTTCGTGCGTGATTTGGACGAAGATGTCTTCCAGCGTCGTCCGCGTCCGCGTCAGTTCGCGCAACGTCCATCCGTTGGCCGCCACAGTCTGGTAAATTCCCTCGCGTGGATCATCTCCCGGCTTCGGCGTCACCGCCACCCGCACGCAGCCGTCCTCGATAAGCTTGGCGCTGATCGATTCCACGCCCTCGACCGCGCGCAGCTTGGCTTGCACATCTGAACCGGGACCGCGCACTTCCACTTGAATCAGCCCGCCCGCATGCAGCGTCTTCATTAAATTGTCCGGCGTATCCGAGGCCAGGATGCGTCCATGGTGGATAATGATCACCCGATTGCAGGTCATCTCCACTTCCGGCAGGATGTGCGTCGAAAGCAAAATGGTGTGCCGCTTGCCCAGGTCCTTGATGAGTTGCCGCACCTGGCGAATCTGCACGGGGTCGAGACCAATCGTCGGCTCGTCCAGAATCAGCAGGTCCGGCTCGGCCAACAGCGCGTCCGCCAGGCCGACGCGTTGGCGATAGCCCTTCGAGAGCTGGCCGATGATGCGGTGCGAAACATCCGTCAGGCCGCACATCTCCAGGACTTCCGGAATGCGTTCCTTGCGCTCGACACGCGGCAGGCCCTTGAGTTTCGAGCGGAACTTCAGGTACTCGCTCACGCGCATGTCCACGTAGAGCGGGTTATTCTCCGGCATGTACCCCACACGCTCGCGCACTTCGAGAGAGTTCTCAAACACGTCCAGCCCCGCCACCTCGACGCGTCCCGATGACGCGGGGATGAAACCGGTCAAAATGCGCATCGTCGTGCTCTTGCCAGCGCCGTTCGGGCCGAGAAAGCCGACAATCTCCCCGCGTTGCACCTCGAAGGAAACGCCATTCAACGCGGTGACGCCCGCGTAGCGCTTCGTCAGGTTTTCCACTTTGATCATCGGTTGCATAACACAGCCAGAAAGCGCTCCCGAAATCCGTCAACTTCCTCCTTTATCTCTTCAATCAGGAAAGCACTGAGACTTCTAGCATATTGGCATAGACCTTGGCAAGCCACGGAATGTTCAACAGACAAAAGAAAGGACAGGCATCAAGGCCTGTCCAGACGGGGTTACAGCAACATAGAAGATGATTACTTCCTGGCCTCTTCGAGAATGGGCCAAACCGGATGCGGTAATTGCCAAATCCTCACGGAGCCGTCAGTGCTGCTGCTGGCAAGATTGTGACCGTCCGGGCTCACGGCGACGCTCGTCACCGCCGCTGTATGTCCACGGAATGTGCGAAATTCCTTTCCCGTACCCAAGTCCCAGACCTTGATCGTTCCGTCTTCGCTCGCGCTGACCGCAAAGCGTCCGTCATGCGTAAACGCCACGCTCCGCACCGGTTGGCTGTGCCCGTCGAATTGCTGAACTACGCGTCCGCTGGCGAGATTCCACAGCTTCACCGCTTTGTCCCGGCTGCCGCTCAACCCGAATCGGCCATCGGGACTGAACGCCACACACGTCACATCCGCCAGGCCGTTGCGGAAGGAGCGCACCTCCTGGCCCTTCGCCACGTCCCACAGTTTCAGGGAATCATCCTCACTCCCTGTCAGTGAGAAATTTCCATCCGGGCTGAATGCGACACTCGTCACCCGCCAGCTATGTCCAGCAAACGCGCGCACCCGTTCCATTTTCGGCAACGCCCACAGCTTCACTTGATTATCGTCGGCGGCGCTCACGACGAATTTTCCGTCGGGACTGAAGGCCACGCTGGTCACCTTCCAGCCCAGGCTTTCGGTCGCGTGCAGTTCGTGCCCCGACGCGACTTCCCAAAGCCGCAACGTGCTGTCGCTGCTACCGCTGAGCGCCATCCTGCCATCCGGACTGAACGCGACGCTTGTGACAGCGCCTTGATGTCCGGTGAACGTCCGCACCTCCTTGCCACTGGTTGCATCCCACAATGTCAACGTCTGATCCTCGCCGCCGCTCAGGACCGATTTGCCGTCCGGGCTGTAGGCAACCGTGGTTACAGCACCTTTGTCTCCCGTGAACACGCGCAACTCACCGCCGTATTCGACCATAATCTTCTGGAGCAATTCCTTCGTTTGCGGCTGATTTGGACTCTCCGTGTCCGCGCGCGCTGCCAGTCGCGCCGCGGTGTCGTAGTCCTTCTGTTGCATCGCTTGTTCCGCCTGCGCGAGCAACGCGGTGGCCTCTGCACGATCCACCTCGGTCAAAAGTACCCGCGACCGGGCGCAGCGTGCGATTCTGCGCGCCTGGTCAAATCTCCCACCGCGTATCGACTCCAGCGTGGCGGCCGTTAGTGCGCGAAGGACTGCCGGCTGCACTACGAGGACGTCTAACGCGTGTTGACCTCCCGAGTTCTCATGGCCAAGTTGCAGCTTCCGGTCCCGTGTCTCGCTCGCAGCGGCTACCCATAGATGCCGTCCGTCACAGCCGACGATGAAGTGCTGGGCCCGGAGCCGATTGATGACCGCCTTCCCGTTGTGATCGGTCGTGGAGGTATCCGACCCGTCCACGGGTCTGAGCGCCTTGAAGAAAGCTCCATAGCTCGCTTCGGGAATTCCGGTTGGAAGATCTTCACTGGAAGCCAGTGGGACGATCGCCTTGGCGGCTGCCAATTCGTCGATGATCTTCACGGGAACGCCAACGACCGACGTGTCCACCGCTTGGAGGCTGATTTCGACCGACCGCGTGGGTTCTTCGACTTTCTGCTGCACGCAACCGAAAGCGCAGAGAATAATCCACACACACACGAACTTCACAGAGTGTTGGCTCATCCACCATATGATGAGCAGCGAATATGCCAGCAAGACCCGTTGGGAACGGATATTATTGGCTTACGTGTTCCCGCCGCCCGGATTCTCGGCTGCCGCTTCCCAAAACTGGAGAAACTCCCTGGCTTGTTCAGAATTATGCAGGCTGGCGAACTTCGCCACCTGGCGGCCCACGGCCTTCAACCGTCTCTCAATCGCCTCGTCTTTGCACTCGCCCCTGTCGTCAAAGACCTCGTCCACGTTCGCTACCGCCGCCTGCTCGGGCACCACCCACGCATGCAACGCCCGCCCGACACTGCGCAAGGCGCTCAGCGCGTCGAACGCACCCATGTTGCCGCCCGAGACGCCGACCAGCCCGATCATCTTGCCCTCAAACTCGTCGAAGCCCATCAAGTCGAGCGCGTTCTTCAGCACACCGCTGTAGCCTCCGTGGTACTCCGGTGTGGCGAGCAGGATGCCCTGGGCATGCCTCACTTCATCGTACAAACGCACCACGTCCTTTGGCAGTTCGCCGCCACGGTCGCCGCCATCACAGAAGACGAGTTGATAATCGCGCAGATCGATCAACTGTGCCTCCGCGCCCGCTTCCTCCGCGCCGTGCAACGCCACCTTCAGCGCCATGCGTGTGTAGCTCTCCTTGCGCAAACTGCCACAAATCCCCACCGCACGAACTTTGTTCGCTACTTTGGCTGCCATTGTTCGCCTTCCATTGCTACCGCGATTTTAGCGAGACGTTTGCCGTCTGTTGCAGCAGGATACTGCCGCGACGTTCGGTGACGACCACTGCCATGCTCACCATGTCACCCGCCTTCACGTCCTCCAGTTGTTCGGCCACGCGATCCATCGACGCGACCCCCTCGCCGGCGACCTGCGTGATCACAATCCCGCGCTGGAACTGCGCCGCCGCGCCGGGGCTGCCCGGCTCCACATCGGCCACGAGCAAGCCCTGCGTAAACGGGATGCCCAGTCCCTGCGCCAGGTCGCGTGTGAGGGCCTGGACTTGCACGCCAAACTTCTTGAGCATCATCTCTCTCACCGACAATACCGGGAGAGCGGTAAGTTTTACGGCAAAGGATTTCGCCGCCCCTCCCCGCTCGATATCGAACTTCACCACGTCACCGGCCTTCTTACGAATGAGCCAGCGCTGGAGGGACAATACGTCCGTGACTTCCTGCCCATCGAACGCCACCACCTTGTCCTTCTTTTGCACCCCCGCTAACGCCGCGGGGCTGTTGGCCTGCACATCGGTCACCACAATCCCGCCGTCCTCTCGACCAAACCGTGCCCCGAGCCAAAGACGGGAACGCTTCTCGGGTGTAAACCATGTCGCCAGTAGATTCGCGACGCGCCGGGCAGGGATTGCAAAGCCGATGCCCTGGGCTTGAGAGAGGATTGCCATGTTGATGCCGACAAGTTGTCCACGCGTATTGATGAGTGGTCCGCCCGAGTTGCCCGGGTTGATCGCCGCGTCGGTCTGCAACACGTCTTCAAACTGGGGGTTCTCGGGCGGCCAACTCCGATCTTTCGCGCTGATGACGCCTTTGGTCACCGTGTGGTCAAACCCGAATGGATTGCCAATGGCCACTACCGTCTCACCCAGCATGGTCTGGCTCTCACTGGCGATCTCGACTGCCGTTAACGGCTTCTTCGGCTGGATCCTCAGCAACGCCAAGTCATTCTTGTCATCGCCGCTCACGTATTGGGCGTCGTAATGCGATCCGTCCGCAAGGATGACGTTGATTTTCGTCGCGCGTTGCACGACATGCCAGTTGGTGACGATCCAGCCGTCTTCGTCCACGATCACGCCCGAACCGAGGCTCTGCACGCCCCGCACTTGCGGGCGGTGCGGCTGGTGAAAGAATTGTTGAAACAGTTCTTCGAAGGGATCGTTGAATTCACGCTCGACGATTCGTTCCGTGCTGATATTGACGACTGCCGGAAGAACCCTCTGCACTGCGAGAACAACCGGATCGCGCGCCGCGTCGGACGTGGGCTCATCGACCAGCGACGCCGCCTGTGCGCCGAAAGCAAAAAAAACGCCGACGGCCAGTCCCCTGCAAAATCCAGTTCGCATTTTCATCACGCCGCAGTATATTCCACTATCATTCGGTGAGGCAAGCGATGGCATTGACCCGCTACGGCGAACTACGCAACCAATTAATGCGCCAAAACTTTCCGAACGTCTTCGCACCAGCCGTCCTGCGCGACGCTGACAGCAATTACGTCCCCATCCCGATCAGCGAGCGTCTTGTGCAGTGCATCTGGTATGACCAGCGGCTGAAACTCGATGCGCTGCAAACGACCGATGGCCGCCCGATGCGCATCATTTTCCAGGGCTGGTGGAACCTGGAAGCCGGGCCCGACTTTCGTCATGCGACGGTCCAGATTGGCGACGATGCGGAGCGCACCGGCGATATTGAGTTGCATCTGCGAGCCGAGGATTGGAACCATCACGGGCACGAACATGACGCGCACTTCAACGATGTGATCCTCCACGTCGTCCTCTGGGAAGCGGGCAGCCAGCACGTCCCACGGACGCGCGCCGGCCAAATCATTCCGCAGATTGTCATCCAGCATCAGTTGGATACCGCGCTCGAGCAACTGTACGACGAGATCGACCTCGATTCCTATCCGCACAACGCTGGCAATCATCACGGCCAATGCGCGCAAGTGCTGCGCGCGCTGCCCACCGGCTCGTTGGCCGCGATGCTCGATGCCGCGGGAGATGAACGGTTCGCCGCCAAAGTACGGCGTTTCACGCGCTGGATTCATCGCGGCGGCCCGGAACAGGCCTTCTACGAGGGCTGGATGGAAGCGCTCGGCTACAAAGGAAACAAGCTGGCGTTTCGCACCTTGGCCCGGCGAGTACCCTTGGCCGAGTTGAACGACCAGCGCTCGCAACTGGCGTCCATTCTCTTCGGCGTGGCCAATTTTCTGCCGACCGGTGTGCCGCAGTCCCGCGACTCGGCAGCAGCGCGCTATGTCAAGCGACTCTGGAACACGTGGTGGAAACTTCGCCCCGATTTCGAGGCGCGAATTCTTTCACCTGAAACGTGGCGGTTCGGCGGCGTGCGACCGGCGAACCATCCGCACCGACGCCTCGGCGCCGCAGTCGCCTTGCTGAAGAAGGATCCGCACTTCATGGAGAAAGTTGTCGGCGCGATCCAAAGCGGCGGCGATCCCGCGAAGTTGTTTTCGGAAATCCGCGACGATTATTGGAACCATCACTTCACGTTGGGCAGCAAGACACAGTCACGAGCAAGTGAATTGATCGGCGAGAACCGCGCGCGGGAGATCGTCGCCAACATCGTCCTGCCATTCGTTGCCGCCTACGCGGAAAATGATGGCGACCGAAAGCTTCACGAGACTGCGAAAGCCCGGTACGCAGGGTTGCCCGCCGCGCCGTCGAACAGCATCATCCGCCTGGCGAGTTGTCAGCTTTTCGAACAGCCATCATCTGCCCGCCGTTACATTAAGACCACCCGCCAGCAACAAGGCTTGATGCAAATCTTCCAGGATTTCTGCCTCAACGATAAATCCGCCTGCCGCCAATGCCAGTTTCCCGACCTTGTCCGCCACTGGACCGCTCCTCAACCGGAGTCGTAGCGGCCGCCTCAACGTGGATGGTGTGCGTGCCACCAAAACCAGGCCACAATCGCAACCAGGGCGAGTGCAAGCAACCCGAGCGCGGCTGCGGCCGCGGGGCTGATGTGTGCTGGTCGGATCTGGCTGATTCTCGATCTAACGACCTTGACGGGTGGAAAGAGTTTGCGGTCGAGTGCCTCGGCGGCGTCGGCCACTTCGCCTGGCGAAGCAAACTGTTTGTGGCCCTCCCTCACCATCATGGTCTCGACGAACTCGCTGATGGATTTACTCACCGGGGCGATGTCATTGGCAAGGGTGGCGAACATCACAGCGAGATTCAACACATCCTCGCGGGGCGACTGGCTGGGTTGCATCTCGATGGGTTCGACGTTGATAAGCTTGACGGTACCGTCGGCATTCGTCAGTACATTCTTGTCCTGCGGCGGCTGGTGGGGAATCTGGCGCTGCCAAAAAAAATCCAGCGCGCGCGCCACTCCGACGAGCGCCAGCAGGAGGCGGTGTTCGTCCACCCCGCCGTCCCTGCAAAGGAACTGCGACAACGGCGGGCCGTCCATATATTCCATCGCGCAGAAATAAATGCCCTCCGCCTGCCCGGCTTCGTACACGGCCACCAGATTCGGGTGAACGAGCGCCGCGTCGGTCCGTGATTCCTCAAGAAAGTGGTTGGTCTTGCCGGCCATGGCCGCCAGCTCCGGTGAGAGGATGCGTACCGCGACCGTGCGGTTCGTCGACGTCTGAATCGCGCGATAGACTTTGCCCCAGCGGCTGATGCCAATCTCTTCCTGAAGCTCGTACGCACGAAGCGTCCGGCCGATGAGCGGGTCGGGCGCGGGCGTCGGCTCCGTCACGACGCGCCTCCCAGCAGTGGAAGGGGAGCCAGCGGGCGCAATGACGGCGGTGTCGCGGCGATGTCCTGCATCTGCTTGCGATAGTACGTGCGCACAACGAAACCGACGAATTCGCGCGGCGCACCAGGAAAGCGAACGGCAAACGACTTGGTCGAGAAATTCTCCCACTGTGGAATTGGCAACCAGCTCGGTTCCCGCCAAACGACCTTCGACCCCGTGCCATCCAGGGCGGCGAACTGGACGCAGATGGCCACCGCACCCGTGCTGAGTTCGCGCTCGCCCACCTGCGCCTTCGCTTGAATGTTGATGCTCACCGTGCCACCGCTTTCGCTGCGGTCCACGCGCGCAATACGAATCATGCGATTCCACACGGCCGGCTCGGCAACCGGTGGCGCCGACGCGACCGCTGCCGCCCGCGGACGCGGCTCACTCAATGCCAACGGATTGGTTGCCATTGGCTCGGCGGGCGCGGTCGCCGCCTGATCCGTGTGCGTGACCAGGGCCGTTTCCAATTTCACTTTCCTCGGTCGCTCCTCGGAGAACATCGAACTGAGCAACATGACCTGACCACCGATCACCAGCAGGACAATGGTAATCGCCAGGACCTGGAGCAGGTCGATAGGACGACGCTGTCGTTTGCCGCCCGTGCCATGAATAATTTCAAAGCGAAGGCGCGCGCCACCAATCTCCAGTTCGTCGCCGGAAGCCAGGCGGCTCTCCCTCACCGGCTTGCCGTTGACGCAAACTCCGCCACCACTGTCCAGATCGTGGAGGTAGTAACCGCCCGTCTGTCGTTCGATGGCAGCATGCCGCCCGCACACGCCGGGTTCGACAAGCTGTACGTTGCAACCGACATCGCGACCGATGACGAGCGATGGCAACTCAACGACCACCGGCTCCCTCGCTGCGACAGCATTCTGAAACACCAAACGGTACATAGCGTTGTCGTCGATGATACCACAGCCTGGCGGCGCGCCCACGGTTTTTCAGTGTAGATATTCCTCCGCGCCGTGGACAGAGCATCGAGGCTGATGGAGTCCCGTTGGCAAACTCGAACAGCTCAGCGGTCATATTGCACGAGGACGTTGGCCAGCGTGATCAACGCGCCGCCCACAAACAGGTTCCCCGTCACCGATTCGTTCGCGTAGGTAAACGCGCCTAGGTGCGCCAGGAGCGCGGGCGTAAATAGCGCGTACAGACTCGCGAACACCGGCTCGGCGCAATAGATCAGGCCCGCGTGCGTCGGTTGCAGGTGCGGTTGCCACACATTCATCAGCGTGTAGGCCACCAGCGTGGAGGCGCCCAGCAGCGCGAGCAACATCACGGACATGCCAGGCGAAAGATAAACGCGCCACCAGTCACCCTGCACTGGCGCCTGCCAGATGGCCACGGGCAAGAGGATGATGGCCATCGACGCAAACATTGCCACCGTTGCTCGCACCTTGTCGGCGGACGCGAATTCACGATGGTCGAGCCACAGGATGTCACCCGTGAACAATACCGCAGCCAGCAACGTCAGCCATTCACCCCGCCCGAGTTTCCAATCATTCCACCGCAGACCGCACAGCACCCCCATGCCCGCGACTACGAGGGCGCAACAAAAGCACAGTAGCAACGATGGCCGGCGGCGCTGCCACAACACCACCCATAACGGCAGCAGCAGCACATAGAATTGTGTCAGAAACGCCGATGTGGACGCGAGCGTCTGGCTCAGCGCCGCCATCTGCAGCAGGGTGCCGGTTCCCGCGAAGAACCCGAGCCCCACGCCAAGTTTCAGGTCGAGCCGCGTGAATCCTCGCATGCGCCGCGCGCAGATTAGCGCCAGCACAATGGCCGCGAGCGCAAAGCGCACCGTCGACGTCTGTGCCGTGATGAACCACACGTTCGCATCGGGCAGCAAGTGCTCTTGCAGCAGGACCAGCCCTTTCATCAACGGGAAACTCATCCCCCAGCAGACTGTCGCCAGCAAGAGCATCCAGACCGCCCGTAGTCGTTTGCGCTCCTCCACGTGCGGGAGGCTAGCGGATATATGCCACGCGCGGCAACTCATTCATCGTCTCCTCGGGCCCGTCCAGCCCGATGCTTGCGGGCGCTTCGGTGCCCTGTTACACTCCCGCTCCGGATGCCCCCTGTAGCAAAAATCAGAACACCAGTGCCGCGCCAAGAACCCGCGGCGCGGAATCCGCCCCCGACGAACGGTGAGCACGAGGATGGATTGAAGATCCTCTTCGTCTCGTCCGAGTGCGTGCCGTTTGCGAAGGTCGGCGGCCTCGCCGACGTGGTTGGCGGCTTGTCGAAGGCGTTGCGGCGGCTGGGCCACGACGTGCGCATCATCATCCCCTTGTATTCGCTTATCGACCGCGCCCTGTACGGCATCAAGTTCGTCGGCCCCGCCTGTGTGCACATGGGCGCCGGCATGGAACATTGGATCGGGTTGCATACCGCCCTCCTCGACGGGGAAGTGCCGGTGTGGTTCGTCGAATTCGACGCCTACTTCGGGCGGCCGGGCATCTACGACGGGCCGACGGGCCATTATATGGACAACGCGTTTCGCTTCGCGTTGTTGTCGAAGGCCGCCCTGCAGATTTGCAAGGACCAGAATTTCATCCCGCACATCATGCATGCCCATGACTGGCCGACCGCCACCCTGCCGGTGTTTCTGAAAACTTGGGACCGGGTGCTCTCGCCACTGTCGAACACAGCCAGCGTGCTGACGATCCACAATATCGGCTATCAGGGCGTCTACAACGCGAACGTCATGCCGTATCTTGGCCTGGGCGCGGAACACTTCACTCCCGATAAGTTTGAGGACCACGGCAAGGCCAACTTGCTCAAGGCGGGCGTCTCGTTCGCGGATGCGTTGACTACCGTTTCGCCGACACACGCGAAGGAAATCATTGAGCCGGTGGGCGGCATGGGTCTCGCGATGTTCCTGAACAATCGCCGCGCCGATCTCTTCGGCATCCTCAACGGTGTGGACTACTCGCAGTGGAATCCCGCGACCGATAAATCCATTTCCGCGCACTTCACCCCGAACTCGCTTCGGGGCAAGGCGGTCTGCAAGGCCGCGCTTCAAAATCATTTTCACCTCGAAGAGCGCGCCGATGTCCCGCTGTTCGGTGTTGTCAGCCGCTTTGTCCACCAGAAAGGATTCAGCCTCCTGCGCGAGGCGCTCCCCTCCGCTCTCGATAACATGGTCATGCAGTTCGTCGTCCTCGGCAACGGCGATATGGACACCGAGAACTTTTTTCGCTATCTGGCCGGAGCGTATCCCGGTCGCGTCGGCGCGCACATCGGGTTCTCCCCCGAACTCAGCCACCTCATCGAAGCCGGCTGCGATTTCTTCCTCATGCCGTCGCTGTACGAGCCCTGCGGACTCAACCAGATTTACTCTCTCAAGTATGGCACCTTGCCCGTCGTCCGCGCCACGGGCGGCCTCGACGACACCGTGCAGAATTATGACGAAGCGACCGGCAACGGCACGGGATTCAAATTCTGGGAACCCGCCGGTCGTGCGCTGTACTATTGCATCGGCTGGGCCGTCGCAACCTGGTTCGACCGACCCCAACACATTCTCCAACTGCGTCAACAAGCCATGGCACAAAACTTCGATTGGACCGTCTCCGCGCAGCACTACGTTGATGTCTACCGGCACGCCTTGCGGAAGAAACTGGCTGCCCCGGCATAGGCGACACAGCTCCCAAAAGGTGGCCTGACTGCATAGTTTGCCCCCTAAATACCTCCCAAAATGGGTTCGTTTTCGGAGAACGAACCCATTTGCAAACGTCGCTGCAAACCGTGTAAGTCTCTGCGAAGAAAAGTGATCCATCAACAACTATGAGAAAACGAAATGGGTTCGTTTCGCAGAAACGTATAGGTGCCCTTTTCTTGGTCTTGGTAGCGTCCTTACGAAGCAGGTTCGCGCCAACTTGTCGCGCCGCAGCGACTCGCGAAGAGTGATCCCTTGTCAAAGAACTGTCCCGACTATACCTAGCCCATTACACCGTGTCCAGCACATTTATCGCGTACCGATACATCGACGTTTGTCGCGTTTCCTGCAAGGAGTTCGCGTTCCCCTCAGGGTTGCCAGCTATCCCCCTGCCTTTCTGCGTTCGTCACGCACTCACCATTCCCCACCAACTTCCCACAGTTACGCATCTTCCTTCTTGCCTTCGTGCGCATTCGATGATACATATCTTAGATATGTATTATCCCCAATCGCACGGACGGAAGGGTCGAGAGAATGCGTTCTCGGCCGGCTTCTTTCCGAGGTCTTCGCTCCGGGGACGCAGACAGCCTGCAACGGGCGACCTGATGGCGCAGATGCGAAAGGGCACAACAGCCTGGATTGTGTTGGCAGTGCTGGAAAAACGCGGTGAGCTGTACGGGTACGGTCTACGACGCGAGGTGTTCGAGAAGTCGAAGGGTCTGTTCCCGATTCAGGAGGGTCCGCTGTATCCCCTGCTGGGCCGAATGCAGCGCGCGCGCTTGATCACGTCGAGACGCCAGAGCGTTTCGGGCCGGGACAGAAGGTACTACCGCGTCAGCACCCGCGGTCGGCGTGTGCTGGACCAATATCGTTGCGAATGGAAACTGCTGTCAGCGGTCCTCGAATCGCTGGGCTGTCCTCACGCGTAAGACTTGCGGCGCTGTCGTGCGCCCGGTATCAGACGCCACTTTATCAATCGGGTGGTGAGGCCACTCCGCCGTTGGTAAAGTGGATATCATCCAGCTCGATATTAGAGATCGCCGCGGCGCTGCTCAAGATCTCGAAGAATTGGCTGACCGCACTAAGGTCAACTTCCGGGGCAAAGTCGGACATCGGGATGCTGACCACATGCCATTGACCGTCCCGGAGAAATCCGTAGGGATCGCTGCCCGCCTGGAAGGTGATCCATTTCTGCCCGACCCCATCGATGTTGCCGCTCTTCATGCCGAGCATGAAAGGGGTAGTGGTGGTGGTCTTCATGGCGAATCGCAATTGGCAACCCGGGTATTGGAAGGCCGTTAGATTGTATTTTACGTTCGGCGTAAAGGCCAGGCCCGTCCAACCGAGTCCGGCCGATACAAGACTGATATCTTGGGCACCCTCATAGGGCTGTTGCGTGCCTGCCGCCATCGTGTTCGCCCAGATGAAAAAGTTACCTTGAACCCCCAACGTAAATGATCCCGCGTTCATGTGAGATGCCGTCTCCGTGTAAACCCCGAAATTGCCATTTTGAGGGGTTGCCCTGGCTACGCTGGGTTCATACCAAACATTGTCGATGGACAGGTTCAGTGCCGCCGTCGGGTTAACGACACTGGAGATCATGAACATCTGGCTCAAGGTGCGGAAATCAGTGTTGGCAAATCGGTTCAAGGGAATCGTGAGCGAATGCCATTGGCCATCACGAGCGAACCCGAACTCCGCTGTCTGGTCTCCCACCGGCAGCCAGAACTCGCCGCCCCGGCAACTTTTGATTCCGACTTGCATGGCCACGGTACTGGTGGTCCGAAGGTCAAAGTGAAGATTCCCATCCGAGTAGTTCTTCATGTTTCGGAAATTCGGCAGGAAGACGCCCATGCCAAACCAGTCGCCCCCGGCAATATTGAACGACCAGCAGGTGGTTCCCTCGGAAGCTGGCGGCGGTGTCAAGGAAGGAACCATGTTCTCCCAGATGTACAGCGCGGCATTGGTACCGTATTCAAACCCCGGTTCAGAGCCGGTTCCGTAGACCAGGGAGTGGTTCACCGGCGTGGTTTCGGTAAAAACCCCGAAGTTGCCGGTTTCCGCGTTATCATCGCCGAGAGATAGCTGCGTATACCCATTGTCAGTAAGGCGGATCCAGTCGACGTACATCCTTGCCGGGAAAGTGGCCGTGACTGCGCCAGGACTGTAGACGCCCGTATAGGAGGGATTGTAGCCGCCGATGGCAATGTTCAGAATCGGAAACATCGGCTGATGAAATTCGCTGAGATAATCCGCGGTGATATCCATGGACCCGATGGGGACCTCATCGAGGTAGAACATGATGGCTGTCGGTGTCCACGACATCTTGTAGAGATGGTAATCGAGGGTCAGGTCAACCGGGGCCGTGTCCCACGTAACATAGTTGCTATAGCCATTGGTGACATTGGAGTAGTGCACAGCACTGTCGATTAGCTTCTGCTGAAGACCCTGAGCGATCCCCGCGGCGCCGCCCATCTCGGTAATGTCCACCTCGCCACAAGCCGGCCAGACGATGGCACCGGCATTGTTGCCCATCATCCAGAAAGCCGGCCACAAACCATTGGCGGTATTCGGGAGCTTGATCCGGGCTTCGAGATCACCGTATAGGAAGGCGAATCGTCCCTGGGTCATCATCCGTGCGGACGTGAAAGAGTTTCCGAGATAATTCTCACGGCGGGCCTCGATCACGAGATTTCCGTTCGTAATGTAAGAATTCTCGTGGCGGGCGGTGTCATATTCGAATTGGCCATTGCCAAAGCCTCCGCCGCCGTAGTCATACGTCCACGTAGTGGTATCGATCACGCTGCCGTTGAACTCATCCGACCACACGACACCGCCACTGTTGGTAGAAACTTGAACCTGGATGGTGGCGTCGGACGCCTGGCTCTGGCCGTTGGGAGAGATTGCGATGAGGGACACGAAATAAGTGACGCCCGACGTCAAGCCGGAGATGACGGTGCTGCTCACGTTCCCGAGGTCCACCGTATTGGTTGTGGTTCCGCTGATGTCACCGTAGAACATGCGGTAGTTGGTTATCCCGGGCGAAAGGCTGGCAGTCCAGGCGACGTCGACGGAGTTTGTGGATCCCGACGGGACCTGGTGCAGATTTGTCGGCGGCAGGACAGCAACGGGCGGAATTCGCAAGTGGAAGAACATCGCGCTGTTCGTCATCGGAGACACGATCGACATGGTGCCGCCATTTCCCATCATCATGCCAAAGGTATTGGTCCAGGTTCCCGCGGTAAGATTGGTGGTTGATTCGGGGTAATACTGAACACCTAATGTGGATTGCCAACTGATTTGGGCGACCGGCAGGGTCGCCACCTGCAGGACGTTGGTCACAGCGGGAGTGCCGGGGGTAGAACCGCCGCTCCCGAATACGACGTCATCAATATCAATATCGGCCGTCACGCCCGCCGTCGCCGAGCCAGCAAAGTGGAAAAAGATGGTCGCCGACGTCGCGGCGGCAGGCGCGGTAACGGAGGTGGTAAACAAGGCGTAGGTGTTGGCTCCGGGAGTGAAAGTTTGGTAACCCGTGTCCCCTCCGGCATTCCACAGAATTCGCCACTGTGGGTTTTGTCCCGAGTTGCCCGTCAGAGCTTTGGAATAGAAGTTAAACGGGTAGGTTGTTCCTCCCGTCACCGGCACTCCGGCCTGGTTAAACTGAACCACCGGACCAGCACCAGTGCTGGCCAGATGGACTAGAAAGTTAAATGAGCCGCTGTGCGGGCTGTCGTTCGTGCGAACCCCATACACGGGGCCGCCGGCCGCCGTATCCACAGTCCAACTGGTGGCGCCGCTTCCGCTTCCGTTTTCAAATCCCCCATTCGCGGGCATTGGAGTAGTCGGGGCTGTACCCGGAATGATTTCCAGATCCTGATACTGTCGACTACCACTGGGGACGATATCGATGTTTGTGTGCGTGGTTCCATTGCCGGGGACCGCCGCGACGAGATCGCTCCACGCGTCGCCGGAGCTGGGCGACCATTGCAGATGATAGGTATTGGTCGTATTAAGTGTCGGCCAGCTCAACTGAGCGCCGGGTTGAATGTTGAGCTGCACTTGTGCTCTGCTCACACCCGTACCGATAATAAATACCAGGGCGATCGCTGCCAAATGGATGGGGAATGTTCGCTTCATGGCGACGTTCATCGTAAATGATCCTTTTCGGAATGGGCCTTCTCGGGCTATAGACTGCTCCGCACGAACGGGGTGCTGGCAATTGCCTAGCGCTTATCTCCTATCATACAAACGATTGCACTGTCAAGGTTGTTGTCACAGACAATCAAGGCCACGGATTACATTCGATCCGCCATATCAAGGGGATGTTGGAAATTGCTCAAGCTCAAATCCCTACTATACAAACGATTGCATTACCACGGTTGGATTGAATGTTGAGCTACGCTTGCCTAGACATATGCCAGCCGGTATAGTCTCCTCGCTTTATGCCGGAACTCCGTAAGAAATATCCGTTCGACAAGATTGAGCCGAAGTGGCAGCGCTATTGGGCGGAACACAAAACGTTCGCCCCGCGCGACGATTCTGCCGGGAAAAAGCTCTACGTCCTCGACATGTTCCCCTACCCCAGCGGCGCCGGCCTGCACGTGGGCCATCCCGAAGGCTATACCGCCACCGACATCTACAGCCGCTTCCAGCGGATGCGCGGCTGCAACGTGCTTCATCCGATGGGCTGGGACGCGTTCGGCCTCCCCGCCGAACAATACGCCATCGACACCGGCACGCATCCGTCGATCACCACGCGCAAGAATATTGACAACTTCCGCCGCCAGATCCAGATGCTCGGCCTCAGTTACGACTGGGACCGCGAAGTCGATACCACAGATCCAGGCTACTACAAGTGGACCCAGTGGATTTTCCTGCAGCTTTTCAATTCTTACTATGACCCTGAACTCGAGAAAGCGCAGCCAATCGCCCTCCTTCAGGACGCACTTGCCGAAACGCCGCAGCGGCAAGACGAATGGAAGGACAACCCCTTTCTTGCCGGCACCCGAAAAGGGTTCTTCGGGAAATCGGAAGTGGGGGCACGCGATCTGGTACGTCAACTTTTCATCCCCAAAATGCGACTCGCCTACGAATCCGAAGTGCCCGTCTGGTGGTGTGAGGGCTGCAAGGCCGTCCTCGCCAACGAAGAGGTCAATGCGGACGGCACGTGCGATCGCAAAGGTCACAAGGAAGTTTACCGCCGGCCACTCCGTCAGTGGATTCTCCGCATCACGAAATACGCCGACCGGTTATTGAAAGATTTGGAGTTGGTCGATTGGCCCGAGTCGATCAAGGAACAACAGCGCAACTGGATTGGCCGGAGCGAGGGTGCGGAAGTCGATTTCAAGACCGAAGCCGGCGATAGGCTCCGCATCTTCACAACGCGGCCGGACACACTTTTCGGTGCAACGTACATGGTGCTAGCGCCAGAACATTCGCTCGTGGAGAAAGTCACGCCAGCGCAACAGCGCGCCGCCGTGGACGCCTACCGTACAAACGCGGCAACGAAGAGCGAGTTGGAACGCACGCAGTTGGAGAAGGAAAAGACCGGCGTTTTCACCGGCGGTTACGCCATTAACCCGGTCAATAATGAGAAGATTCCGATCTGGGTGGCCGACTACGTGATGATGGGTTACGGCACCGGCGCGATCATGGCCGTTCCCGCCCACGATACCCGCGATTTCGAGTTCGCCAAGAAGTTTGGCCTGGAGATTCGCACCGTTGTTCAATCACCCGCTGGAATTGACCCACAGGGATTCACCGGCGATGGTACATCCGTAAACAGCGGCCCGATCACCGGCCTTCCGACACCCGAAGCCAAGAAGAAGATCACCGCCTGGCTCGAAGAAAAGAAGCTGGGCAAACCAACCGTCCAGTACAAGCTTCGCGACTGGCTGTTCTCGCGACAACGTTACTGGGGCGAACCAATTCCGATTGTGCATTGTCCGGAGCATGGCGCCGTGGCGGTGCCGGAACGTGAATTGCCATTGCAGTTGCCGGAGATGAAGGATTACACGCCGGCGGGCAATGCGGAGCCGCCGTTGGCCAAGGCGACGGATTGGGTCAATACGAAATGCCCGCAATGCGACGCCCCGGCTACACGCGAGACGAACACGATGCCGCAATGGGCGGGCTCGTGCTGGTATTTCCTGCGCTACATCGATCCCCACAACGACCAGGCGTTCGTCGCGAAGGAGAAGGAAAAATACTGGATGCCGGTCGATCTCTACATCGGCGGCGCGGAGCATGCCGTGTTGCACCTGCTCTACTCGCGGTTCTGGCACAAGGTCCTCTTCGATCTCGGCCACGTGTCCACGCCGGAGCCATTCATGAAGCTCGTGAACCAGGGCATGATCCTCGGCGAGGACAACCAGAAGATGTCCAAGTCGCGCGGCGGGAGCAATGTGATCACCCCCGACGACGTGGTCCGCGACTATGGCGCAGACGCCTTGCGTATGTACGAGATGTTCATGGGCCCGCTGGAAGCGACCAAGCCGTGGAACACGCAGGGACTCGAAGGCGTCTATCGCTTCCTCGGCCGCGTGTGGCGATTGTACTGCAACGAGGACGGAACGCTCATCCTCGACGACAGCGAGCCATCAGCAGCGCTTCTCAAAGCCCTGCATCAAACCATCAAGAAAGTCGGCGAGGACACGGATACGCTCGCCTTCAATACCGCCATTTCCCAGATGATGATCTTCGTCAACGAGGTCACCGCGCAGGAGAAGCGTCCGCGCAAGCTCCTCGAACCATTCGTGCTCGCGCTCGCGCCCTACGCGCCGCATTTGGCGGAAGAACTCTGGGAGAAGCTCGGCCACAAGCAAACGCTCGCCTACGAGCCGTGGCCGGCATTCGATGAGGCGCTCCTCAAAGAGGATACCGTCACCATCATTCTGCAGGTCAACGGGAAGCTCCGCGACCGGCTGGACGTCCCCGCGCAGATCTCGCGGGAGGACCTGGAGAAGATAGCGCTCGCAAACGAACGCGTGCAGGAGCACCTCGCGGGCAAACAAATTAAAAAAATCATTGTTGTCCCGGGGAAGTTGGTTAACATCGCCGCATCGTAATGAGCCCGATCTCCGGATTCCGGCAAGTCGCGAAATCCCGTAACAACTGCGCCGGGGCATTTGAAGCGAATGCCAGATTCTAGTTGAGACGCGGCGAAACTCCGCTATATTCTGTACAGGAGCAGGTGAGTGAGGTCGCTATGTTCAAGTTGACGAGACAGGAGCAATACATCGTGGCGTTCTGCTTGTCGGCGCTCCTGTTGGGAACAGCGGTGAGGGAATGGCGCGCGCGGCATCCAAAGGCCGCCAGCGTCGCAACATCGGAAATGAGGGGCCGCTAATGCAAAAGCTGAATTTGCCCGAGGCAGTCGACGAGATCGCGCGAGCGGATGGCCGCTACGACCGTGACGCGTACTACTTCGTGCGCGAGGGCCTCGACTTCACCATCAAATTACTCAAAAAAGAATCGCGCGGCGTGGGACGGCATGTCAGTGGCCAGGAATTGCTCGACGGTCTGCGGCGTTTCGCGATCGATCAGTTTGGCCCGATGGCGAAGACCGTGCTCAGCTTTTGGGGCGTGAAGCAATGCGAGGATTTCGGCGAGATTGTCTTCTGCATGGTGGACAAAGGCATTCTCGGCAAGACCGAACAGGATACCCGCGAAGATTTCAAGGGCGGTTACGATTTCGACGAGGCCTTCGTCAAACCCTACCAGCCGCCCCCGGGCACGCGCAGCTGTCGTCCCGCCAGTCATCAGGACGCCACTGAGCGTTATCACAGCGTGCCGAGCCGGACCGCCGACGCGAAGAAATTGAGCGGCGGTTCGAACTAGGTGTCTGAAACGGCATGCGATCCCACTGCCTCCGGCGCAGCCTTGCGGTCGCGCTCCTATTCACCGCAGGTACTTCCATGACTCAAGCCCAAACTCTCCAGTCCCCGCCCGTTCACAAGGTCGTCCTCGATAACGGGCTCACCCTTCTGGTGCGCGAAGACCACAGCGCGCCGGTCGTCACCGCCCAGGCCTGGGTGCGGGCTGGCAGCATCACCGAAGGTCCGTGGATGGGTGCCGGCCTCTCGCATGTCCTGGAGCACATGCTCTTCAAGGGCACGACCACCCGCGGCGTATCGCAAATCGCCCAGGAGATCGAGCGCAAGGGCGGCTATATCAACGCCTACACCTCCTTTGAACAGACCGTCTTCTACATCAATCTCCCGTCGGAAAACTGGCAAACCGCCGTCGACATCCTGGCCGACTGCATGCAGCATGCATCCATTCCCGAGCCGGAGCTGCTGAAAGAGAAACGGGTAATTCTCCGCGAGATGGCGATGAATAACGACGACCCCGGGCGGCGTGCCAATCGTACGCTATGGGCGACGGCATTCACGACCCACCCGTACCGTTTCCCCGTCATCGGCTATCCCGACATTTACAATCGCCTCAGCCGCAACGACGTGGTCGCCTACTACAAGGAACATTACGTACCCAACAACATCGTGTTCGTTGTCGTCGGTGACGTGGATGCAGCAAAGGTCGAGCAAGAAGTGCGCGACCAAACGAAGGACGCCGCTATGGGCGCGGTCGCGCCGGCTTTCGTCCCGCTCGAACCTCCCCAGCTCAGTCTGCGCGAATACCACGAAGAGATGCCGATGCAACTCTCCCAGATCCATCTGGCCTGGCACATTCCCGCGGTCACGCATCCCGATGTCTACCCGCTCGACGTGCTGGCGATTGTTCTCGGCCAGGGCAATAGCTCGCGTCTGTACCGCGAACTTCGTCAAAAGCGCGGTTTGGTGCATGGAATTGGCGCCGGCAGCTACACGCCCGGCTATCCGGGAATTTTCGTCATTGAAGCCAGCGCCGACCCCGACAAGCGGGAAGCGGCCATTGCGGCGATTCGCGAGCAGGTGAAGCATCTCGCCGAACAACCCGTCACCGAAGAAGAATTGCACAAGGCTATCAAAATCAGCACGAGCAATTACCTCGAGCGGCTCAAGACGATGCAAGGTCAGGCCTCGGACATCGCGCAAAATGAATTTCTCGTGGGGGATCCGAACTTCTCGGATGTGTACCTGGAGAACCTGCGCAAGGTCTCCCGTGACGATTTGCAACGCGTGATTCAGACGTACTTCACGGACAACAATCTCACCATCACCTCGCTCAACCCGACGGGTACGCTGGCCAAACCAACAGTTGCAGCGGCGGTCAAAACTGAAATCACGATCAAGAAGTTTGAGTTCTCGAACGGACTCCGCCTGCTCGTGCGCGAAGATCCGAAGCTGCCGCTCGTGGATTTCCATGCCATCCTAAAGGGTGGCGTCATCGCCGAGACCGGAGCAAACAACGGCCTTACGAAGTTGACCGCGCGTATGCTGCTGAAAGGCACGAAGACGCGCACCGCGGAGCAGATTGCGGAGACGATGGAGTCCGTCGGCGGGGCCATTAACCATTTTTCAGGCAACAATAGTTTCGGCATTGCGGCGCAGTCGTTAAGCGAGGATTTCGATCGCACACTCGACCTGTTGGCCGATGTACTCCAGAATCCGACGTTTCCGGATGACATGCTGGCCCGCGAGCGCACGGTGCAACTCTCGGAGTTCAAGGCCGAACAGGACCAGATCCTGCGCAAGGGCCAGCAAACTCTCCGCGAATCGCTTTTTACCCGGCATCCCTATCGCCTTAACCCCCTGGGGAACCCGGATGCGGTTGGGAAACTCGCCCGCGCCGATCTCGTTGATTTTCATCGCCGCTTTGTCGTGCCGAATAACCTCGTGCTCACCGTGTTCGGTAATGTGAACGCCGAGGAGGTGCGCAAGAAAGTCGAGGCGAAGTTCGGCGTCATGCGATCGGTGAAGCTGGAATTCCCGCAGTCGGGCCCAGAGCCGCTCCTCGCCGACATGCGCAAGCTGCAGAATGTCCCAAAGGAGCAGGCCGTCCTGCTCATTGGTTACAGCGGCGCGGATATTTTCAGCAAGGACCGCTTCGCCCTCGAGTTGCTCAGCGAAGCGTATACCGGACAAGGCTCACGGGTCTTCCGTCGTCTCCGCGACGAACTGGGCCTGTGCTACTATGTTGGCGCGTACCAGTTGCTGGGCCTTGATCCCGGCTATTTCGCTTTTTACGTCGGCACGACACCACAGAACGTCGGCACTTGCGAAAAAGAGATCTTCGCCGAGCTTGAGAAATTGGAAGCGAACGGGTTGAATGAGGAAGAGTTGACCCGCGCCAGGAACGGTATCATCGGGCAGCGTCGCGTTCATATGCAGGATAACTCCGAGTTGAGCCTGATGGTGGGAATGGACGAGTTGTCCGGCCTCGGTTATAATTATTTCAGGACGATGGATGATAAGTACCGCGCGGTGACGCTCGATGACATCAAGCGGGTGGCGAATCGGTACTTCAACAACAAGCCGCATGCTGTCGTCGTGGTAACGCCGGCAGAGGAGAAGAAATAACATGGCCGAAGTTCAACAAGACACGCAGGGTTCAACCGAGGACACACTCCGCTTTCTGGACATGGTTGGCTTGTTCGGCACGCAGGCGATGATCGCCCTCGGCAAACTCGCCAACCCCGCCACCGGGAAAGCCGAAAAGAACCTGCCGGCCGCCCGTCTTTTCATTGACACACTCGAGATGCTCGAGAGCAAAACCAAAGGCAACCTCAACTCTGACGAAACCAAGGTGCTCCGCGCCACGCTCACCGACTTGCGACTGATGTTCGTCGAGGAAACCAAGTCACCCCAAACACCCGAGAAACCTTCCGAACCGGCCAAACCTGCGGAAGGCGCAGCCGACGATCCGAAGGTCAAGTTCCGCAAGACCTACGACTAGCTTCTCATTAGCCGTTTATTTCGCCGCCGCTCCACGAACCACGCCAGCCAGATGGTGATCTCGCAGATCACGACGAGTGGGAGCGACATCATAACCATTGAAAATGGGTCGGGTGGCGCGAGGATGGCCGCAAGGATGACCGCCCCAGCGATCATGATTTTACGTCCGCCCGCCACCGTGCTGGCGCTGAGGATGCCGAGCCGCACCAACATCAGGATGACCAGCGGCACTTCAAACGTGATCCCCACCGACAGCATGAAGTTCGTCACGAAGCCGACGTAGTCCACAGCTGTCCATTGGCGCTTCATCTCCAACCAATCGGTATACTTGAGGAACACTTTCAATGTCTGCGGGATCATTACGTAATAGCAAATGGCTGCGCCGGACAGGAAGAGTAGTGTCCCAAAAATGAAAGTGGGCATGAGCAGCGCCCTTTCCTTCTTCTTCAGCGCGGGAAGAATGAAGTCCGCCAGGAAATAGCAGACCGCCGGCGAGGCCAACACCAACCCGCCATAAAACGACAACTTCATCCAGAGGAAAAAGGCGTCGGTAACCCTCAGGCTGACGAGCTGTCCTTCCGGGCCCGGCACGATTCGCCGCCACGGCTCTTCGAGGAATACGAGGATGTGATTGGCAAACACCAGGCAGATGTTGAAGCCGAGGAAGAGCGCGACGCCAATTTTGATTATCGTGCTGCGGAGGTCTTCCAGATGCTCAAGGAAGGACTTGCTCTCACCTTCCACATCTTCGGACACGACCTGGAGTTCCTGGCGCGAATCTTGGTTCTGTTGCTTGGCCAGCCAGCCCGTCAATATCGCAAGCCATCTAAGCAAGCTCGTCCATCAGTCGTACAGCTAGTTCAGTTTCGTGTCCGGCGGATGCTGAGTGCTGGTAGCGGTGATTTCCGGCTTGCTCGGCGCAGGCGGCGGCGGTGGCGTTTGGGGAGTGTCATCGTGAATGTCGCGGGAGGCTTTTTTAAACTCCTTCATCGCTTCGCCGATTCCTCGGGCCAACTCCGGCAGCTTCTTGCCTCCAAACAGCAAGAAAACGATAATCAGCACAAGGAAGATGTGCCACTCACTCAACACGGCTAATACAGGTGTCATACGTGTCTCCTGACAGGTGCACCCTACTACGGCGTTTCCCACCTGTCAACGAAGCAGCCAAAGTCTACTGATTCACGACCACAAACTCACAGCGACGGTTCTTTGACCACGCCGCTTCGTCGTGACCCATGTCCGCGGGTCGGTCCGAGCCGTAGCTGATGGTCGTGATCCGGCTACCGTCAGCGCCCTGCTTGACCAGCTCCTCGCGGGCCGCCAGCGCGCGTCGTTCACCCAGCGCCCGGTTGAATTCAGCGGTGCCCCGTTCATCGCAATGGCCTTCCACCACCAGCTTGCCGGGATTTGACTTCAAGTACGCGGCCACTGCCTGGAGCTTCGGGCCCTCGCTGGGACGAATGCGTGCGCTGTCGTAGTCAAAATAAACGGGTGCAAATTGTCCGTGCGCAAGATCGCCGGAAAGGCCTTCCGGGCGAACGCCGTTGCCGCCCGTGCTCGTAACGTCCGAACCAGAACCGAGCGGCGGTACGCCCCCTTCCGCACCAGGCTGCTTCGAGCCGGAGCCGGTTCCGGTCTTATTCTTGCAGCCCGTCAATCCAAATGCCGCAACCGCGGTCGCCAAAATGATCTGTACTAAAAATTTCTTCCTCATGAGAGGCTTTCTCCTTGTAACGATTTGTTTCTTCGCGTCCGTAACTTACGGTCCCCACGCGGGTTCGGACGCGCCCCCTTCGATAGCAGGCAACTGTACTTGCTCGCCGGTCACAACGTCAAGCAGATACAACTGCGTCCGCCAGTGCTGCGTCTTCCCAAAAACCAGATGTCGCCCATCCGGTGCCCAGGACGGATCTTCGTTGTCGGCACTGTCGGCCACGACGGGCGTCACCGCGCCGGTGCCGTGGTCGTACACTCCCAACTGAAACTTGCCACCCACCCGCGACGTCAGCGCCAACATCGGTTTCATATCCGAGTTGGCCGGTGGACGCGACCAGTCGGGCTCTGTATTGTAGCTCGGCGACACTGTCAACCGCGACGCCGCGCCCCCGTCCTTGCCCATCATCCAAATCTGTGGCGCGCCACTTTCATCACTTACGTACGCAATGTCCCGTCCATCGGGCGACCATGTCGGTGACGATTCCCCGCCGCGTGAGTGGGTCAACTGTCGCAAATCGCCCCCCTGGGCGTTCATCGTGTATAATTCGGGATTCCCCCCTTTGCTCAGCGTCAAGGCGATGCTCAAACCATCGGGCGAAAACGCCGCGCCGGTGTTCAGCCCCGGGTAGGCCGCGAGACGCAGCCGCTGGCCGGTATAAAGGTCCACCTCCAGCACATCCGGAAAGAGGTTCTTATAACTGGTGTAGACGATCTTGCGGCCATCCGGCGACCAGCGGGGGCGCACACTAATCGAACGGTCATACGTGAGTTGCTTCACGTTATAGCCGTCGTAATCCATTACGGCCAATTCCTTCACGCCGCCGTGCGACCAGACGAACGCGATCTTCGTCTGCGCGATGCCCGGCTGGCTGGTGATCGCCTGGACAATGTCATCCGTCAGCTTGTGCACCGCGCGCCGCAAATCCTGTCCGCTGCCCTGGTAGGTCTTTGACAACACAACCTTCTTCATGTCCTGTTGCATTACGACGCATTCGATAACCACGCCGCTACGGTCACCGCGCACCGCACCCGACTGTACATATTTTGCGCCGCCCACCGGGGTCAGGGAAAAATAGCCCGACAACCGCAAATCGTTCTTCAATACCTCCGTTACTTGTCCCGCAATCGACGCATCGCCTCCGAAACCCGAAACGCCAAACGAGATGTGGCTTCCCTTCGTTACATCCACATCCGCGCCAAACACACGCGTCGCTCCAGTACCAATCAGTATTAGCGCGATGACGGCCTGCCCCTTGAACCGTAGAAACATACCTCTATCCCTCCAATCGGAAATTTACAGAAATATCAGCAAAGTCGCCGCCCAATCCTTCGGGCAACGGATCCAGTCGCGGCACACTGTGCGCCGCCGTCATTACGGAATCGTCCAGCAACTTATTACCGGACGAACGTTCCATGCGGACGCCCTCAATTCGCCCATCGCGTGCAACATGCAAAACCAAGGTCGCCACCAGCTTCCTATCGAGACTATTGGCCTTTCCCGGCTGGTCCCACGCTTCGTACATTTTGTCGTGCACGTGCATGTAGTACGACCAGAATTGGGAACCCTTGCCAACTCCGCCCGCAATCCCGTCCGCCGCGCCATCGGGTGAACCTAAACGTCCGTATTTCGACACGCCCGTGCCGCCGCCCGGGGCACGATTGTCACCGCCCGGGGTGCCGCCTTCGGATGCCGAAAGTGCGCTCGCAAATCGCTGGCGAATTGTGTCGGCACTGACGGCCGTGCCAGCCGAGCCGGTCTTGCCAGATGATTTCGCGTTCGCAACCGTCTTTTTTGGGGTGGCCGTTGACTTGTCAACAGTCTTGTCCGCTGTCTTGTCACTCGTCACCGTCTTCTTGGCGGTCGCGTCGACCGGTTTCTTGGTCTCCTTGGGAACAGGCTTCTTCGGAATCGCGATTTCGTTCGGATCTTTTGCTTCCGGCAGAGTCGCTTTCACTTTCGGCGCGACCGGCTCTTCGGGTTTGGCGGCTGGCTCGCTTGGCCCGGCCGCGGGCCCGGCGTTCTCGCCGGCTGGTTCCGGAGGCGGTGGAGCATAGTTGCCCCGTCCTGTCCCTGTCCCAGTCGGCAAATCGCCCAGGATGTCAGCGGGTATGATCAATTCAGTCGTTGCGGGAACGTTGGAGTGGGCGTTGTTGAAGACACCTTCAAAGACCACAATCCCACCGATGATCGCGATATGAACGAGGCACGCGACAATGAAATTTCGACGGAACCTTTTCTCAATCGTGCTCATCTCCGCGCGAGTTTCGGTGGCGATTCTTCCTGCGTCAGGAGCGCGATGCGCGTGATCTTGGCGGCGTGCAACTCCTTGAGTACTTCCATGACGGCGCCGTAATTGTTCACTTCATCGGCCTTGACGAGGATCGTGATGGGTGGATCGGACTGGGCCAGTTTCGCCAATTCACCCCGTAATTGCGCCTGCGACAGTCCGATGTCGTTCAGGTAGATCTTCCCGCGCTTGTCCACGGAGAGCGTACGCGTCTGTTCGCGCTTGATCTGGTCGGTGGTGCCCTTTGGCAAATTGATATTCATCCCATACTCGACCACAGGGAAGAAAATGATGACCGCAATGAACAACTGCATGAACAAATCCACGAGCGGCATGACGTTGATCTCACCCAACTCGGGCAGATGTCCGTATCGTTTTCCGCGATTCGAGGGGCGTCTCATGGATCAGTTCGTCACGTAGTTGTGCTCGACGGCATTCACGAACTCGTCGGCAAAGCTTTCCATTTCCATCGTCGCGTGCCGAATCCGTTGTGCGAGCCAGTTGTAGGCAAACAGCGACGGGACCGCCACCAGCAGGCCGACGACCGTGGCCAGCAACGCCGCGGAAATACCCGGGGCCACCGCGCCAAGCCGCACGGTTCCGTACTCACCCATCGCGGCAAAAACGCTCATCACACCCCAGGAGCTGCCGAGCAAGCCGAGGAATGGGCCGCCGGTCACCGCCGTGGAGAGAACACTGACTTGCGATTCGAGCTTCATCACTTCGGCGTCGATTGAGCGACCCAACGCGCCACGCAGTGTATCGAGGTTCACAACGGTTCGATCAGAGATGCTGACATCGGTATCGACTGCTGCGAGCGTCGTCGTGCCGCTGCCGCCGAATGCCTTGTAGCCGCCGGCGACTTTGCGGGGATTGCTACCATTCCCGAACTGCGAGGAGACTTCTTCCGCGCCCATGCGGTAGATGTTGTAAAGCGGGCACTCCGGTACCTCGAAATTTTTAATGAAAAGATGCAGCGGGTCGCGCTCGCGACGAAACTGCGCCAGGAACGATTCGCCAGTGCCACGCGCGCGGCGGAGTTGCTGCCACTTGGTGAGCATGACCGACCAGGTAAAGGCCGAGCCAAGACACAACACCACAACGATTACTTTGCCGGGCCAGTCAGCTTGTCCAAAAATGTACAAGATGCCACCCGCTGCGAGAACGACATTCATCCCCAATCCTCCTTGTGCCCCGAAGGTCTTCAGGGCAATCAGCACTTAAACAGTTTTACACCGTCCCGTCAAACCTTTCTTTGGATTTCTTAGGAAAACTGTGACATTTCATCGCCTCTGGACGTTTCTCGCCTCGACGCACTTTTTTCGGCTCGAATTCTCACCCACTCTGCGTTACAGACAACACGGTTTGCAGAGGGACAATCTTTAATGAGCCAACAAAATACCAACAAGCCGGCCGCAACTGACACCACGAGCGTGACGCCACGCGCGACGAACTACCCACAGTGGTACCTCGACGTGATCAAACGCGGCGATCTGGCAGAGAATTCGCCCGTGCGCGGCTGCATGGTCATCAAACCCCACGGTTACGCGATTTGGGAGAAGATGCAACGCGAGTTGGACGACCGCTTCAAGGCCACCGGACACGTGAACGCTTATTTCCCGCTGTTCATTCCCCTCTCGTTCCTCACGAAGGAAGAGCAGCACGCAGCGGGCTTCGCGAAGGAATGCGCCGTCGTCACCCATCACCGCCTGAAGTCCGTGAATGGCGAAGTGGTGGTCGATCCCGAATCCAAACTGGATGAACCGCTGGTCATTCGTCCAACCAGTGAAACCATCATCTGGGCGCAATACAAGAACTGGATCCAGAGTTACCGTGACCTGCCGATCCTCATCAATCAATGGGCCAACGTCGTCCGCTGGGAATTGCGCACCCGCTTGTTTCTCCGTACCACCGAGTTTCTCTGGCAGGAAGGCCACACCGCCCACGCCACGGAGGCCGAGGCCGTGGAAGAGACTGCCCGCATGCTCGACGTGTACGCGGACTTCGCGGAAAACGTCGCCGCCGTACCCGTCATCAAGGGGCGCAAGACGCCCGGTGAACGCTTCGCGGGCGCGTTGGACACTCTGTGCATCGAGGGCCTGATGCAGGACGGCAAAGCTCTCCAGATGGGCACGAGCCATTATCTCGGCCAGAATTTCGCCAAGAGCAGCGATGTGACCTTCCTCAGCAAGGAAGGCAAACGCGAATACGTGTACGCCACCAGTTGGGGCGTCTCCACGCGCCTTGTCGGCGCGCTGATCATGACCCATTCCGATGACAACGGCCTCGTGTTGCCGCCGAAGCTCGCCCCGATCCACGTCGTCGTGATCCCGATCTTTAAGACCGATGCGGAGAAGGCGCTTGTCCTCGAAGAGGCCACCAAAGTCGCCGCCGAACTCAAGTCGCAGGGACTCGCCGTCAAACTTGACGACCGCGATGGCATCATGCCGGGCGCGAAATACTACGAGTGGGAAGCCAAAGGTGTGCCGCTCCGTATCGAAGTCGGCCCGAAAGATCTAGAGAAAGGCAGCCTCTGCCTCGTTCGCCGGTTCGTGTTGGAGAAAGAAGGCGAAACCGAGCAGGAACTCCGCAAGCGCCGCAAGACGTTCGTCCCCCGCATGGAAGCCATTGCCTCGATCAAGCCCACGCTCGACACCATGCAGCGCGAATTATTCGAACGTGCCCGGGTCTTCCGCACCAAGCGATCGCGTGTCATCAACACCATGGAAGAGTTTGAAAGCTATTTCGCCAAGGACGGTGGCGGCTTTGCCTGGGTCCATTGGGCCGGCAATCACGAGCAGGAAGATGAAATGGCCAAGCGTTTCGAAACCACGATCCGCTGCATTCCTTTTCCTGACCAGATCCCCGAAGAGGCAAAAGGTGAAGGGAAATGCATCCTGACGGGTCAGCCATCAACCCAGCGCGTCATCATGGCCCGGGCTTACTAAGTTCATTCGCCACCAAGACCCGGTAGGCGTCCTGCAATCGTAAGGTTATTTTCGGCCAGCGGCTCCACGTCACGACGGAACTGATTTCCATCAGGCTGTTCGTCGCGAAGACCTCGTCGACCTTCTCAAGAAATTCCTGCCCAAAACTGTGCTCGCGCACGGCTATCCGCTTTTCCGCAGCCAATCCCAGCACCACTCGGCGTGTAACGCCCGGCAACGGTCCGTCGGACAACGGTGGGGTCAACAATTCATCGTCCTTCACCACAAATAGATTACTGGTAGTAAACTCGACGACGCGGCCGGCCGTATTAAGCAGCACCGCGTCGTTTACATTCGCCTCCACTGCCTCCTGTTGTGCGAGCAGATACGGGAGACGATTCGCGGTCTTGTACCTGGACAATCGCGGATCAATCCGAACTGTGGAAATCATCGCCCGTAGTTCGACTGGTTGCATCGCGTAGGGGCGTACGGTCACTACGATCGAGTCGCGGGTGATGTAAACTCTTGCCACACCTTCCGCAACTTCATTTCTCTCAATGAGGACGCGACAGGCAGCCCGCAATTCTTCTTGAGTCAACGGGGACTGAATCTTCAATGCCTCCAGTCCGGCGGAGAGTCGGTCAAAATGATCGAGCGCACGGAAGATGCGGCCGCCATACACACGCATGGTCTCGAAGACTCCATCCCCATAGAGAAAACCGCGGTCGAAGATGGATACGGTGGCTTCTGACTCGGGAAGAAACCGCCCGTTAACGTAAGCGTAATTGTTCGATTGCATTGAGGATTCCCTGTGCTTTCACAAGTGTCTCGTCGTATTCGGCATCAGGTTCGCTGTCGGCCACGATGCCGCCGCCGGCGTGAAATGTCAATTCCCTGCCCTGCTGCACGACGGTGCGAATGGCAACGTTCAGGTGGGTCAGACCGTTGTAGCCGAGAAAGCCAATCGCTCCCGTGTACACGCCGCGCGCATGCGGCTCCAACTCATCAATGATCTCCATCGCGCGGATTTTCGGCGCGCCGGTGATGGAACCGCCGGGGAAGCAGGCGCGCACGCAATCGACAGGACTCACATCGCCGCGCAACCGCCCTTCGACCGTCGAAACCAGATGATGGACGGTGGCGTAGGTCTCGACGCGCACCAGTTCACTCACGCGCACGCTGCCGAATTCGCAGACGCGTCCGAGGTCGTTGCGCTCCAGGTCCGTGATCATCACCAGTTCGGCGTTGTCCTTTGGCGAAGCGAGCAACTCGGCGGCGA
Organism: Verrucomicrobiota bacterium; assembly: GCA_003152315.1. GTDB lineage: Bacteria > Verrucomicrobiota > Verrucomicrobiia > Palsa-1439 > Palsa-1439 > Palsa-1439. The sequence continues at coordinate 4,374 of PLZV01000022.1, read as the reverse complement.
TGCGCGTATCTTCTTCACTTGTTGCGCCACGCGGACGCGTGCCTTTGATGGGACGTGTGACAACATGACGGTCATGGATATTCAGAAAGCATTCGGGAGAACTGGAGAGGATTTGTGCTTCCCCGATGTCTAGGTACGCGCAGTATGGCGCTGGATTCGATTCGCGGAGAGCCCGATAAAGCTCCGGCGCTGAAGCGTCCACTTCGCACTGGAACCGCTGTGAAAGGTTCACCTGATAGATGTCACCGGCCGCGATGTATTGCTTCGCGCGGAGAATTGCGGCGCGATAGGAGTCGCGCGTGAAAGTGGAGTGGAGAACTGCGTCACGTTCGGCGCGGTCGGGAGACCTGCGCCGATCATCAACGGCACGGCGCGCCGGGCCAGCGCGCCCTACCTCAAACACCTGACGGGCATTGTGATCGAAGACGAGCAGACTGTCATAGAAACCGAACCAGCAATCTGGCAAGCCAATGTCGTCCACCGCTTTGGCGGGAAGCTTCTCGACGAAATTCTTGAGGTCGTACCCGAAATAGCCAATGGCCGCGCCGAGAGGGAAATCAGCAGAGGCGTCGTGCTGGTGAAGCGCGAGATGTTCACTCAGGATATCGAAGGGATTTCCCTTCGCAGCCGTCGAGCCCGTCGGGGTGATGATGTCGGTGTGGCTGCCCTTCGAGCGGATAATCTTCGTCGGCCCGGCGGCAAGAATCGAATAACCGGTCGTACCGGTAGCGGTATCGAGCCAGACCGCATGCGGTTTCGCCGCGAACTCGGCGAAGCGGTCACACGGTTCAGTCCACGGCTGTTTTCGTACGACGGGTTGATGACTCACGGGGCCAGGCTGCGGGCTGTCGGGTTGGGTTCTTGTTTACGTCCATAGTATACCCCGTTATCATTCGGGCCAACCATGAATCCATCTACCCGTCCATCGGATGCCGCGCCCGGTGGCATGCACGGCGCGACGCGCATGCACGATCCGAGCGAGGCCGAGCACGATCGCACACGGCGGCGCTGGATGAACGTGGGGTTCGTGGTCATCGCGCTGCTCAACGTTGCGCAACTGTTCTGGATTGGCGTGCACGGTTGGAACTGGCTGGGTGTGGTTCTGCTCATTATCGCGGCCATGCCGCTTGGGCTCGTGGTAAAAGTCTTCGAATTGCGCTTCAAAATGGCCGCGTCGGAACGGCTACTCGTGCTGCGCGAATTGCCGACAAGACGGAAAATTGATTTCGCGATCTATGGCGTGCTCATGCTCGTCATCTTCGCGTGGCAAACGCGCCTGGCGACGTGGGGACTTTGGGGCGTCTGGTTGTACGATTTCGTCACCTACTACCACGACCGCCCCGAACGGCTTCGCCACCTCTACGCGGTGACGAAAACGCTGGATGAACTGCGGGATTTTCGCGCCCCGTGGGGCTGGGCCTTGCCGGCGCTCGCGTGGGTAGTTATCAGAACGACAACAGGGAACTAATCGCCTTCTCGTCCTTGCTCGGGGTGATGACGGCGACGTTGAGGCGATTGTCGCGAAAAATGTCAGCCGCAGCCTTTTGCACGTCGGTAGCCGTGACCCCGGCGATATGCCGCTCGACTTCGGCGGGCGTTTGGATCGAGCCGTAAGCCAGCAAGTGTTCGCCCAACCACATCATGCGGTTTGCGGTGCTCTCCAGCCCCAGGCGCATCTGACCGATGGCGTAATCCTTCGCGCGCTGCAATTCGATCGCGGACGGAGGTTGCCGGGAAATCTTGCGCAGCTCCGTGAGAATCAATGCCAGCGCCCGGTGCAACCGCTTCGTATCCAGGCCCGCGGAGATCAGCAGCGCGCCGGTGTCGGAGAGGTAGCTCGTCGATGACTGGATGGAATAGGCTAGACCGTGTCGTTCGCGGATCACCTGAAATAGCCGCGAGCTCATATTCTCACCGAGGATGACGCTGAGCGATTTCAAGGCGTAGCGCCGCGCGTCATGGCGTGAGTATCCGCGAATCCCGATGGCGAGGTGGGACTGCTCGCAGTTCTTGGTGAAGAAGCGGAGGCGCGGGGCCCGCTGCGCTTCATGCGCCGGCTCGAAGCCTGGCGAGCGGCCATTCCTCGGTAGCACGAGCACCTTCGCAACGCGCTGGACAATATCGTTATGCTCGCAGTGACCGGCGACCGCCACGACCGTATTGGCGGCCACGTACTTCTTCTGCTTGAAATTCAGGAGCCCGCCACGATCCATGCCGTCGAGCGACTTGGCCGTGCCGGTGAGCGAGCGACCAAGCGGCTGTTCGGGCCACAGCGTCTCGTTGAGCAGTTCGTGCACGTAATGGTCGGGCTGGTCGTGGTACATCAGCAGCTCTTCCTTGATCACGCCGCGCTCTTTGTGGATGTCGGCAGCCGAGAAACGGGAATGCAGATACATGTCCGCGAGCACGTCGAGCAGCGTATCGAAATGGTCGTGGCTCGCCTTCGCATAGTAGCAGGTGGTCTCCTCGCCCGTGAAGGCATTGAGGTAACCGCCGACCCCTTCGACGGTCTGGCTGATCTGTTTGGCGCTACGGCGGCGCGTGCCTTTGAAAAGCAGATGCTCGATGAAATGCGAAGCGCCGCTCAAGCGCGCGGATTCATAGCGGCCACCCACGCCCACCCACATGCCGAGCGAGATGCTGTCCATATGCGGCATCTCGGCGGTGGCGACGCGCACGCCGCTGGGAAGTTGTGTGATCTTAAACATGATAGACGCAGAGGCTCATAGCCGGTGCCATATATCGCAGTGGATCGTAGATGAAATCGATGGCGCCGGGGTTCATTTCGGACATTATTACCGCACTGTTCTCGCAGGTCAAACACTTGCGTCCGCGAACTTGATTTGCGACACTCCGATCCTGTTATGCCGCGCGACCGCGTCGAACTGGAACAGCTCGAATACAAACTTCTCGCACCCTATGCGCAGAAGGCCGCCGACTCGCGTGGACGGGCCTTTCCGGAGCCCAAGCACGGTCTGCGCACGGATTTTCAGCGGGACCGCGACCGTATCATCCACAGCCGCGCCTTCCGTCGGCTCGAATACAAGACCCAGGTCTTCCTCAACGGCACCGGCGACCATCTCCGCACGCGCCTGACGCACACGATGGAAGTGGCGGGCATCAGCCGCGGCATCGCCCGCGCGTTGCAGCTCAATGAGGACCTGGCCGAGAGCATCGCGCTGGCGCATGACCTCGGGCATTCGCCGTTCGGCCACACGGGCGAAGTGATGTTGGATAAACTGATGAAAGACCACGGGGGATTCGAGCACAACCTGCAATCGCTACGCGTCGTGACCGAATTGGAAGAAAAATACCCCGACTTCAACGGGCTGAATCTCACCTGGGAAACGCGCGAAGGTTTGGCGAAACATTACACGCAGTATGACAAGCCGACGCATCTGGAGGAATTCAACTTCAAGTCGTCTTCGCTCGAAGCGCAGATCGCCAACGTCGCGGACGAAGTCACCTATTATTCGCACGACCTTGACGATGGCCTGGATGCGGGACTCATTACCGTCGAACAACTTCAAGAGGTCGGAATCTGGCAGACGACGTTCGCGCGGGTCAGTCGCGAACATCCCGGCATGGATCGCGAAAGGCAGTGCGCGTTCACCATCCGCGAATTGATCGAGCGCGAAGTGTCGGACGTGATCGCCACGAGTGCCGCCAACATCCTTGCGGCCGAGGTGACCAGCCCCGACGAGGTGCGCCAATTAAGCAAACCGCTGGTCAGCTATAGCAAGGAATTGAAGAAGGCGAACCAGCAATTGCGCGATTTTCTTTACAAGAATCTTTACTTCAACCCCGTGGCCCACAAGCCCCACGAGCGCGCTGTCGCCGCGATGGGCGAATTGTTCCGCGCCTACGCCGCCAACCCGCGCCTTATGGGCGAAAGTACCCAGCGCCGCCTGGAAAAGGTCGGCCTCTACCGCGCCATCTGCGACTACATCGCCGGCATGACCGACCGTTTCGCGTTGGAGGAATATCGGCGGATTTGTATGCGAGATTAGCTGTGTCACCCTGAGCTTGTCGAAGGGTCTCTGTCGTTTGTCCATTCTTCACTGAGGTCGTGCCACATCGGATTCGTCGATTCGATTAAGGTAGTTTTCTTCTCTCGCCGCCAACCTTTGAGTTGCTTTTCACGCTTGATGGCATCCGTTATATTCTCGAATGTTTCAAAATAAACCAAACGCGTCACATTGTATTTGCTAGTGAAGCCCTCAATCAGCTTCTGTTTATACTCGAAGAGCCGTCGAGACAGATCATTCGTGACTCCGATGTAAAGTACGCCGGATTTGCTTCCCAGAATGTAAACATAGTAGTCCCGCACGTGCCGATGATGAAACGACAGAGATTCCTCGACAAGTCCCGTAA